>NCGG01000029.1 GCA_002278855.1 Sphingomonadales bacterium 28-55-16 | reverse complement strand
ACCAACCTCTTGACCCAAAACCCGCAACGCGGGATATGACAACCACCCGGGTCACTTCTCAGTGAAAATAACGGGTCACTTCTCAACGACAATCAACAAGCAGGCGATGGAATGCTGCGAAGACTGAATAACTGCGGTGATGAAGCGCCCGGCCAAATGGCCGGGCGACTTTTGCGAAACCGTTGGCAGGCCGCGATATTAGTGTGCGAAAATCATCCACATTGCCATTGCGACCATCATCACATTTTCGGTCAGTGAGACAAAGCCCAGCGGCACATTGCTGTCGCCGCCGACGCAGGCGCATTTGAGTTCGCGCTTGTCGATATAGACCGCCTTAAACACAGACACCGCACCGATTGCGCCGATAAACAAAGCGACCGGGATCGACAGCCAGTTGAGTGCGCCTGCGGCCATTAGCACACCTGCAAGCCCTTCGGCAAACGGGTAGATGCGCGAATATGGCACCCATCGTTTCGCCAGCAGGTCGTAGTTCAGGAACATGGTTGCGAATTTATCGACATTTTGGAGCTTGAGCATGGCGAGGATACACATGCTGAAGGCGATGAACCATTCGCCTGCGCGTATGGTGAAGGGCGTTTCATACACCGCAAAACTTACCGCCAGCGCCATCAGCGCGGTCAGTGCGAACAGCGCGATCACTGGCTGATACGTCGTTGCCTTGGGATCGGCGACCTTGAAGCCAAGATAGCGGCGCAGATTGTCATGCCCGCCGATGCGTTCGCCGCAGATAAAGATTTGCGGCGTCGTCTGGACATTGTGTTTGGTCTTGAACGCGTCAGTATCCTCGCGCGTCGTGAGCCAATGGTCTTCTACCGCAAAGCCTTTGCGCTTGAGGAGATCGAGCGCCTTCAGCCCGTATGGACAGATATGGTTTGGCATTACCATCCGGTAAATCGTGGCTGTTTTCGATTTCGCTTCGGGGTAGGTTTGGGTTGAAATGGTGGTTTGAGTCATGGGTGGTCCTTGTTGGCATTTAACGTCACCCAGCCTATATAGCCTCCGGACTATAGTACGGAGTCAAGCGATGAATGCGATGACAATTGGAAAGCTAGCAAAGGCAGGCGGGGTCGGTGTCGAGACGATCCGCTTTTATCAGCGCCGGGGTCTGATCGACACGCCCGGACGCGATGAGGGGATACGGCGCTACGATGAGACTGCGCTCGCTCGCTTGCGCTTCATTCGCTCCGCGCAGGCCGGTGGGTTCACCCTTAACGAGATCGCTGAATTGCTTGCACTTAACGCAACCGACGAACGTGATCGAGCGCGTTCGCTTGCTCTCACGCGCATTGGTGAAATCGACGAGAAAATTGCCGCGCTCAGGACAGCGCGGCGCTCGCTGCAAAAGCTGGCGGACGAGTGTGGCGAGGGCGGTGAAGGGCGCTGCCCGATTATAGAGGCGTTCGAGCGCTACTGAAATTTGCAGCCAAAATGTGGATAGACTGCTGTCTCGCAGACATTTGCACTGTGAATTCACGATATTTTGACTGAGATTCGCTAGGTCGTTCGACGAAAAGTGCTGTACTGAAACATCTGGACCGACCCGCTTGGCGTTGCATGGCCATGGCGTCGTTCGTTCACGAAGTCGAAGCCCTTGCCAAGAATAGCTGCAATACTAGCTGCATCATGTCTCGCAACCGGAAGTCCGCTGCATCGTTCGGGGCCATCGGGAGCGAACGTAGCAATGATCGCAATCCCGCCGGGCTTGATCGCTTTGCGTAGTGTGGCTGCATATGTGTTCTGCTGGTCTGGAGCGGTCAGAAAATGGAATGCCGCGCGATCATGCCAGACATCATATTGTTGGGCGGGGTGCCAATGCGTGACATCGGCCACGATCCACTCGATGGATTCTGCAACTTTTCCCAACCTTGCTTTCGCAACACCAAGCGCATTAGCAGAGAGATCGAGAACCGCCACCGGCGCACAACCTGCCTCGACGAGCGCGCCAGCGAGCCGTGATGCGCCACCGCCAATGTCGATCACACCGCCACGCCCGGCATACGCAGAAGCAATTAGCTCGAGCGACAGCTCTGGGGTTTCTTCGAACCAGCTGACTTCATTGGAAGCCTTGGTGGCATAGACATTCTGCCAGTGCGAGCTTTGCCCCTCGGTCATTGCTTGTCCTTCATTACGTCGCCCGGCCCGGGCCAAACAGGATAAGTCCAGCGCCAGCCAAGCAAGCCGCCGCGCCAATGGCATCCCAGCGATCAGGCCGAACACTCTCGACGCTCCACAGCCAAATGAGGGATGCAGCAATATAAACCCCGCCATAAGCAGCATAAGCACGCCCGGCGGCCTCGCTGTCAATGCGCGTAAGCAGCAGTGCGAAGATTGCCAGCGAGATAAGTCCCGGAAGCGCCAACCACGCCGATTTGCCGAGCCGCAACCACGCCCAAAAGGCAAAACAGCCTGCAATTTCGGCAAGCGCCGCAGCGAAATAAATGAGTGCATTCCAGAGGATGGGCGAGGTCAAAGCTTCAATCCAAATCTCGGCCGCGCCCACATCATTGCGGAGTGAAGCGCCGTCGTCAAAACACATCCGCAAGTCAGCGCAGCCCAGAACCCGATGCCACATCTGAGCGGCACCGGGATGAATAGGAACATCGCCAGACTGAGCAAGACATACCAGGATGTTGCGAATGCATGGTCCGCCATGCGCGCAACATCCTGCGTGTCGCGCTGCAGCCAGATCATGCCAAACACCGAAATAATTGGCAATGATGCGATTATCGTCCCTGTGGCCGGGTTTCGCCGCGCGGTTTCTGAAACGGTCGCGATTAAGATGGCGAACAAGACCGTCTTGATGACGAGATAAAACATCAGCTCAACGCCTTTGGACGGGGCGCAAGCGTTCCTATGATCTTGCAGTCGTCTACCGTGCCATGGCTGCATGAACTAAGAACACGGCTCAACTCGGAGCGCAATGCCTTCAGGTCGCCAATCTTGCGGTCAATTTCTATCAAATGCGTACGGGCAATCGTATCCACCGCTTCGCATGATTTAGACCGGTCATCCGAGAGCGTGAGCAATTCGCGGACGGCTTCGAGCGTGAAACCAAGATCACGCGCACGACGGATGAAAGAGAGGCGCGCGAGATGCTCGCTGCAATAGGCGCGGTAGTTGGCCGACGTGCGGGCGGGCGGCGCTAGAAGCCCGATCTTTTCATAGTATCTTACTGTCTCGACCTTCGTCGAGGTTGCGGCTGCCAGTTCGCCAATTTTCACTTTCCGAATCCTCGGGCTTGACCCTGTAGTTGCTATAGGGTGTAGATAGCCGTCCGACTCGGAATTTGTCGAGAAGGATATGAAATGGCTGATAATTGCTGCGAGAGTGCCTGCGGAAGCGAGACGGCTAAGGCCGACCCTCGCTGGCGTCGGGTGCTTTGGGCAGCGCTGATCGTCAATGCTGGCATGTTTCTGGTGGAGATGGTTGCAGGTGCGACGGCGGACAGCCGCGCATTGCAGGCGGACGCTCTGGATTTTTTGGGGGACGCTGCGAACTACGCGGTTAGCCTTGCGGTTGTCGGCATGGCGCTGGCGTGGCGTGCACGGGCGGCCTTGCTGAAATCACTGTTCATGCTGGGCTTTGCCGCATGGGTCATGGGAAGCGCAGTCTTCGCATTCGTGAACGGCACCGCGCCTGATCCGGCCACTATGGGAGTGATCGGCACACTCGCGCTTGTCGCCAACATAGGCGTTGCACTGCTGCTTTACCGCTACCGATTTGGCGACGCCAATATGCGTTCGGTCTGGATTTGCTCGCGCAACGACGCGATCGGCAATGTGGCGGTATTGGTTGCGGCGCTGGGCGTGTTCGGCACCGGCAGCGCATGGCCCGACCTGATTGTCGCTTCGATTATGGCGGCGCTGGCGCTGACTGGCGGCGTTCAGGTGCTGCGTCACGCGCTGGGTGAGTTGAGGGCGATCGCAACATGACGCGCAATGCCGCCACTGCGCTTGTTGCCCGCGAAATGGTCGCTTTCCGGGATGCCCGAAACGTCCGCAATACCGATGAAGCGTGGCGCGCCCTTGAGCGCGCACACATCCTTTCGCAGCCTTATCTGGTGCTGCACCTCGCTAATCATTGGGAGATGCTGACATTTGCGATCTTCGAGCGCGACACCCGAGAGATCATCGGACAAATCGTGCGCCTCGCGCTTGCACCGCTTGGTTCGCTGACCGGGCGCATCCCGATAGGCAATACCGGACGGTCAAATGTCAGCGCTTTCCGGCCAATGCCTGTTCCCGAAGATTTGCGTAATATCATAGAAAATGTCGCTGAATGATTAAATGTTTGCCGAAAATTGCGGACGCAGCTACGGACGGCGTGTGAAGCATGTGTTCGCCCGGTTGATTCTCGTTCTCGCGCTGGTTGTGGGTACACTTCACGCGCCTGCAATTGCGCACAGTGAACCTGAACATCACCATGTAGAACACGGCGAAACAAGCGTGCCGGATGTTCTTGTAGACGACAGCCGCGGCTTGGAATCCTCGCCCGATACCGGTGATAGTGTACATCACCATCATTGTCCTGCTGCAGTGGCTGCGAAGACCGCGAGTATGGCAAACGCGTTATTGGCCGGAAGTTCGCTACGTCCTGCCTACCGGACAGCGGCGTTGTCGTCGTTCAGTCAGGCTCCACCAACCGAACCGCCTGCCGCCTGAACCTAGCCGCTTTGTCGAGCACTTGCGCTCGCCGATTTAACGCGACTTTCCGGTTCAGGAGGATCCCATGTTTACCAAATTGCGCACCGCCTTGCTGGCGGCGGCGCTGGCCTTTCCGGCCTCGACTGCTTTTGCAGAGCCGATTACCCTGGAACAGGCCATTGCCAAAGCCGTAGAAGCGGCTCCCTCTATTCGCGCCAACGAGGCGGCGATCGCCGCTGCACGTGCTGGCCGTGTCCAAGCGGGCGTTCGGCCCAATCCTACAGTAACCGTTGAAGGCGAGAACTTCGTCGGCAGTGGACCCTATAATGTCTTCGGCCAAGCCGAGATAACGGGCACCTATAGCCAAACCATCGAACGCGGTGGCAAGCGCGATGCACGAGTGGCGTTTGCTGACCGTGGCATCGGTGTTGCCGAGGCATCGTCGCGGGTAACCCGGCTCGAGCTTGTTAGCGCCGTCCAGCGTGCGTTTCTCGATGTCGTAATCGCTGGCTATGTCGTCGAGGTCGCGGAAACACGATTGGGTGTCGAAATCGAGATGCAGCGCGAGGCGCTGCGCCGTGTGCGTGGATATAAAGATCCGCTATTTGTTGAAACCAGCGCGTCGGCGCGGGTTACGCAGGCGCAGCTTAATCTTACCGAAGCGCGGGCGCGGCATGTTGCGGCGCGTAACGGCCTTGCTGCCTATTGGGGTGGAAGCGGCATGGACATCGAAACCGAGGGCGAAGTGCTGTCGGGAATCCCGGCGGCGCGGCAACTGGCAGAGGCCGATGTCGCGCTTGCGCAGGCCGAGGCTGAACGCGCTTCGGCGGCGGTAACACTCGAACAGACGCGCGTGCGCCAGGATTATACCCTGAGTGGCGGCGCACGTTTTTTGCGCGGCACCAACGACGTTGCGCTGGTAGCTGGCGTCACAATCCCATTGGGACGCTTTGACCGCAATCAAGGAAATATCGCGAGGGCACAGGCCGAAAAATTGCGGATCGAGCTGACCGCCGAGGCACAAAGACTCGAGCGGCTTCGCCGCCTTGCCAGCCTTGGCGCGGAGGCCGACGCCGCCCGTGCGCGTGCCGACGCCATTGTCCTCGAGGTCTATCCGCAGACCACCAAGGCACTCCGGCAGGTGCGCGAAGGCTATGCGCGCGGCGGTTTCACCTTCCGCGACATGCAAGGTGCCGCCGATGCGATCATCCAAGCGCAGGCCGAATGGCTTAATGCCGTGACGCGCTACCGTGACCTTCAAACCGAAATCGACCGGCTGACCGGGCGCTTCGACGCCGCAGCGGACAAGGGGATCAATCCATGAAACAGTATCTGCACATTCGCATGGCCGCGGCCTTGTTGTTCATCGTCCCGCTTGCTGCCTGCGGCGGCGAGGCTGAAAAACCGGCTGAAGGTGAAGGCAAGTCCGCGTCCGAATATGAAAAAGGACCGCACAACGGTCGGATGTTGCGCGACGGCGATTTCGCGATTGAAGTCACTATTTTCGAAGATGGCCAACCGCCGCAATACCGGTTGTATCCAACGCGC
>NCGG01000020.1 GCA_002278855.1 Sphingomonadales bacterium 28-55-16 | reverse complement strand
CCCCGCCAGCGTTCCCATCATCCCGACCCACGTTCTAGACCGCAGCCTGACTGACGCGAATCAGATAACCGATATGGTTATTTGTAGGAAAGTGGTTTTGTACGGTGGGGCTTTTCTGTGGTGTCACTGTGTCTCGTCTTCGCTCGACACGCACGCCTTTCAGGATCGTGCTGAACCTCTGCGCCCTTTGCGCCTCTGCGTGCAAAATGGACTCACGCAGAGGCGCAAAGGGCGCAGAGAATTGAGGTAAATCTCATCGTCATCCTGGAGCCGAAGGGCAACGACGATAACGATAACGCTGTGTGGCAACAGCGGCGTAAAGCCTATGTCGCGGATTCTTGTTCTTCGGCGGCTTCGCCCTTGTTGCGGCGGCGGCGGGTGAACCATATGGCGATCAGCGCCAGTTCGAACAGCAGGCACAAGGGAATAGCGAGCAGCAACTGCGACACAATGTCGGGCGGCGTGAGGACCGCCGCGATAGCAAATACACCGACAATCGCATAACGGCGCGCGCCGCGCAGTTGCTCGAGCGTGACCAAGCCAGCGCGCTCCAACAGCATGAGCAAGACGGGCAACAAGAAAGAAATGCCAAAGCCGAAAATGAACTTCATGACGAAGCTGAGATAATTGTCGACGCCGGGCAGCGCCTCTTGCTCAACGCCGCCGACCGTGCCGCCAAAACCAAGCAGATATTTTAGCGCAACGGGTATCGCCATATAATAAGCCATCGCCGCACCGAGGAGAAAGAGCACTGGCGTAGCGAGCAAGAAGGGCAGAAACGCGTTCTTTTCCTTTTTGTAGAGGCCGGGCGCCACAAAGCGCCACAATTGGGTCGCAAACACCGGAAAAGAAAAGAAGGTCGCCGCAAAAAACGCGACCTTGATCTCAACAAAAAATGCCTCGAATATCGCGGTGTAAATCAGCTTGGTTTGCCCCGACGCAAGCAAAGGCTGCACCAAAAATCCGAAAATAGGCCGCGCGAAATAGAGGCTTGCGGCAAAAGTCACGGCAAGCGCGAGAAAACTCCATAAAAGACGCGTCCGCAGCTCAATCAAATGATCGAGCAAGGGCATTTTGCTGTCGTCGATCTCGGTCATATTTTGGGGGCCATTTCGGCAGACGGAGAATCGGGTGCGGGTTGTTCCACCGGCGGCGCGTCTTCGCCTCCAACGCGATCATCGCCCACAATGTCGGCACGCGGATCAGCGGGATGTTCACGCATGATGCGTTCGTTTTCGGACTTCCACTTTTTTTCAAGCTCTTCGAGTTCGGATTGGCGGATCATCTCGTCAAAACCGGAACGAAAATGCGCCGCAACGCCGCGCGCCTTGCCGACCCATTTACCGACGACACGCAAGACCCGCGGCAAATCCTTTGGCCCGATCACCAACAGCGCCACAAGCACGACGAGCATCAGTTCCGACGAAGCGATGTCAAACACGTCCGACCCCCGATATAGAGGGCATATTTGGCTTCGCTATCAATGGATTAGCCTTGAGTCTTGTCGGTCTGCTTTTCGGCATCGATGACGGTTGTCGCACCAATTTGCGGCGGCGCTTTAGGCGCTTCCTCGTCTTCACTCATGCCTTTTTTAAAGCTTTTGATGCCCTTGGCGACGTCGCCCATCATGTCGGAAAAACGGCCCTTACCGAACAACAGCAACACCAGAATGCCCACAATCAGCCAATGCCAGATGCTAAAACCACCCATTTCAAACTCCTAACGGGGTGTCCCCCGGATGTTGCGAACACTATTCGCGCCTGTCTATAACCTATTTAGGCGTTGTTTTCGTTAATTTCCAGTTCGCTGTCACTTTCTTCGCCCGTAAACAGCATATCACCCATCGCGATATCGATTGGATCCAGCAAACCGGCGGCTTTCAGGTCCGCGATGCCGGGCAAATCTTTCCGACTCATTAGCCCAAAATGGGTCAGAAAAGCGGGCGTGGTGGCATAAATCAAAGGGCGCCCCGGCACTTCGCGACGGCCGGCCGGCCGGACCCATCCTGCCTCCATCAAAACATCCAGCGTGCCTTTGGAAATCTGCACACCACGAATGGCTTCAATCTCGGCCCGGCTCACGGGTTCATGATAGGCGATGATGGACAATGTTTCTACCGCAGCGCGGCTAAGCTTCCGGCTTTCCTCACGTTCACGCCGCAACAAATGGGCAAGGTCCGGCGCGGTTTGAAAATGCCATGTCTTACCGCGCCGCACCAATTCTATGCCGCGGCCTTCATAATGCGTCGCAAGTTGCGTGAGCGCGGCAGATACATCAACGCTGTCCCCAACATAGCCGCGAATCTGTTCAACGGTCATGGGCTGATCGCTGGCAAACAAGGTCGCTTCAACTGCGCGCATGTCGGGATTGGTTTCACTCATATTGCCTTTTTCCGCACCATCAATGGCGCAAAGGTCGCTTCCTGCTGCAAATCAACCACACCGCGTTTGGCAAGTTCAAGCGCGGCAACAAAGCTCGATGCCAAGGCCGATTTGCGCAAGGCTGGATCCGCCATCGGCGGCAGAAACGCATGTATCGCGGTCCAGTCGATCGCACGGCCAATCATCGTCGAGACGCGCTCCAGAGCTTGCTCCAGCGTCATGACTTGGCGTTTCTTCACGATATGCATCATTGGCCGCGTCCGCGCATTGATTTGGCCATAAGCGGTGATGAGGTCGAAATAATCGCATTCCCATGCCCGCGCTTTAACCACGCGCAGTTTTTCAGGCGCGCCGCGCAGGAAAACATCGCGCCCTATTCGGTCGCGCGCCATCAACCGCGCGCCGCTTTCACGCATCGCGTTCAACCGCTCCAGCCGCAATTGCAGCCGCAGTGCGAGTTCCTCAGGCGACGGGTCAATTGTCGGGTCCTTGGGCAGCAGCAACGCCGATTTGAGATACGCGAGCCACGCCGCCATCACCAAATAATCGGCGGCAAGCTCAAGCTTCAGCGCGCGCGCCTCATCAATGAACAGCAGATATTGTTCAACCAAAGCGAGAATGGACAATTGCCGCAAATCCACCTTTTGATTGCGGGCAAGCGCCAGCAACAGGTCCAATGGCCCTTCCCAGCCGTCAATATCGATCGTCAGGACATTCGGGCCAGGCCCAACGTTACGCGCGCTCTCTTCGCGGAGGGCATCCTCCTCGTCAAAAAGCATTGGCCCGTTCATGCCGCGCCAGTGGCTCCATCGGTGAGCTTGGCACTTGCATCGGCCAGCGCCAGCAACTGGTCGCGCTTATCGAGCAGATGGGCCAATCGGTCGGCGTTAAATGCCACCGGCGCCAAGGTCATTGCGCGATCAAGCCGCGTGCGGGCAGCAGCGCTAATGTCTGGCAGCATGTTGGCAATCGCAACCATCTCGTCAAAGCGGCCCCAGCAATTGAGCGCAAGGTCACAGCCCGCCTCGACACATCGCAGCGCGCGGGTCGCGACATCGCCCTGCAAGGCGTTCATATCGAGATCATCGCTCATCAACAGAGATCTGGTCGATGACAAAAGATGACATGGTGGCCGTGTGCTGATTGTCCCAAATGTCATAGACGACATGCCCTGTCATACCCATTGCCGCCTGATTCAATGCGCGAAAGGGTGCAAGATCCTGTGCAAGTTCAGCCTCGGTCGCGGTGACATGCGGCAAGTCATGATGGGTATCGACATTGGCGCGCCCCTGCCCCGGCATATGTTTTACCACGCCAATGACACCGCCCAACGCAAGGCCATCAAGAATCGCACGGCCAAGTGCCGCCACGCGCATCGGATCGCTGCCCAAAGCGCGGTCACCAATGGCGGAGTGCGTCTCGGGCACGCGGACGTCGAGGACGGGCAAGCAATCGACGTTAATCCCGACTTCGTTGAGCGACAGCGCAATCGCCTCTGCATTGCACCGCGCCGCCTCAATCGCGGTGATCGGCGCAATATCGTACAAAGCGTCAAATGCGCCGCCTGCGGGAAAGTCCGGCCAGACCGGCGGACGCATGCGCGCAACGCGGCCGCCCTCTTGGTCGATGAGGATGGGCACATTGTCGCGGCCATGCAAAGTCCGCAGGCTGTCGGTCAGCGCGCGGACTTGTGCCCGATCTTCGATATTGCGTTTGAACAGGATGTAGCCTGCTGGCTCGACTTCGCGAAACAGGCGTTTTTCGTCATCCGTCAGGGTCAGGCCCGATAGGCCAAAAATTACCGGCTTCATGGACGGAACGCTAAGGCCGCTGCGGCCCCAAGGCAAGCATGGAGCAGTGCGCAGCGGGCTTTAACCTGTGTATAATTACGCAATTGGCCCAAGGAAATCGAGCTTACCCAAGGGCACGCCCTTCATCCGCAGCAAGGCATAAGCCATGCTCAGATGGAAAAAGAAATTGGGAATGGCAAAGCCATGGACATAGCTGCTGCCGGTAAACGGAATATCGCCGCTTGGCGTTGTCAGCAGGACCTTTGCATCTTCGCGGCCTTCAAAGCCCTCGGGCGCTGCGGCCTGCAGAAACGCAATCGCTTTGGCCACGCGGGCCTGGACATCGGCAAAGCTGGTTTCATCATCGGCCCATGGGTCGTTTGCGATCTGGCCAACACGCACCGCAACAAACTTTGCGGTATCGGTGGTCATCTGCACCTGCTTTGTGAGCGACGCCATGTCGTCGATCAGACGCGCATCGAGCAATTCGGATAACGCGATGCCCTGCGCAGCGGCAAAGGCCTGGCTCTTTTCGAGCATTTTGGACAGGTTTTTGAGACCCCGGATAAAGGTCGGCATGGCGGCGTCATATAATGCAGGCATATTGTGTTCCTCTCGCGTTAGCCCGCGGCATAAGGTGCAATCTGCACCTATTCAACCTTTATGCCGCTGCGCTTAGCGCACGATCAGGCAGTTTTCACCGGCAACCTTCAGCTTTGCGCAGAGTTGCTGCGCTGCGGATGAATTGGCAGTGATCGCCTGCAACCGAAACACCGTCCGCCCCCCTTCGACATTGGCTTGGGCGATTTTGCGATTTACGCCCGAAAGAAAGCCAAAGCGTTTGTTGAGCGCCGTCCACGCGTTTTCCGCCTTGGCGGAATCACCAAAGGCGCCCAGCTGAACCATCACGGCATTGGCTGGCGCAACGTACGTTTTGGTTGGCGCGGCGGGCGCAATAGCGGCGGCCTTCGGCGCAGCGACCGGCGCCTTAGGTGCAGCAGCAACTGCCTTAGGTGCGGTATCGGGCGCCGCCGATGGCGGCACGAGCACGGCGCCGGTTTTCTGCCCTTCGCTCGCGGCAAATGCAGAATCACCTTCGCCTTCAAAGCTTTTACCGCCGGCATCCGCAGGCTTTTCTTTATAATCGCCCTTGGGCGCAGCGATCAATGCGCCATTGCCATTAGCGCCGCCGGATCGTCCGCTCTGGAACCAATAAAAGCCGCCGGCAACCGCCGCAAGCAAAGCAAGGCCGAACACGACCATGACCACGATCTTGAACGGCGATCCGCTGTCTACGACCTCATAACCGTCCGCAGTTTCAAGCCAAGGCAGACGATCATTATCGTCAAGATTCAGTCCATCGTCCTTGCTATCCATCATGCCCAATTCCCATTCATTACATATTGTAAGCGGCTTCGACCCCCATCAGCCGCAACCCGTTGCGCAAGACTTGCCCGATATTGTGCGCCATGAAAAGCCGCGCACCCGTCAGTTCCGGATTTTGTGCCAATATGAAACGCTTGTCGGGTTGATCATTGCCCAAGTTCCAATATGCGTGGAACCCAGCCGATAGATCATTGAGATAGAATGCAATTCTGTGCGGCTCGCCCGACTTTGCCGAAGCCTCGACGATGCGGGGGAAGTTCGCGGCTTCGCGAATGAGGCCGATTTCTGCATCACCCAGCAACGCAATATGCGCGATATCAGGGCCAAGACCTTCGGCCTCCGCCTTACGCAAAGTCGATGCAATCCGCGCATGGGCATATTGCACATAGAATACCGGATTGTCCTTTGACGCCTCAACCACCTTGGCAAAGTCAAAATCCATTTGCGCGTCGGATTTGCGCGTCAGCATCGTGAAGCGGACGACATCCTTGCCGACTTCTTCAATCACTTCGGCCAGCGTCACAAAGCTGCCCGAACGTTTGGACATTTTGACAGGTTCACCGCCACGCAGCAAGCGCACCATCTGCACCAGCTTGATATCAAATTCGACCGAGCCTCCGGTCAATGCGTTGACCGCCGCCTTGATGCGCTTGACCGTACCCGCATGGTCCGCACCCCAAATGTCGATCATCGCATCGACGCCTTGGCTCTTCTGGAAATGATAAGCGAGATCAGCGCCGAAATAGGTCCAACTGCCGTTCGATTTCTTGATCGGCCGGTCTTGGTCGTCGCCAAATTGCGTTGAGCGGAACAAAGGAAGCGTGACGGGCTCCCAATCTTCGATTTCCTTGCCCTTGGGCTTTTCCAGTTCGCCGTCATAAACAAGACCGCGCGCGCGCAGTTCCTTTTCCGCAACATCGGCCTTGCCCGCTGCATGCAATTCGGCTTCGGACGAGAACAGGTCATGGTGAATACCAAGCAAAGCCAAATCGGCTTTGATCATCTCCATCATTTCGGCAACCGCCGCCTTGCGGAACAGAACAAGCCATGCGCCTTCGGGCGCGGCAACATATTGGTCCCCGAAGCGTTTGGCGAGGCTTTGGCCTACAGGGATAAGATAATCGCCGGGATACAGCCCTTCCGCGATTTCGATGCTTTCGCCCAGTGCCTCACGATAGCGCATATGCACCGAACGTGCGAGTACATCGACCTGTCCGCCCGCGTCGTTGATATAATATTCGCGGATAACGCGGTAACCGGAAAATTCCAACAATTTGGCTAGCGCATCACCGACCACGGCACCGCGGCAATGGCCCATATGCATGGGCCCCGTCGGATTGGCCGAGACATATTCGATGTTCACAGACTTGCCATCACCCAGATGCGAGCGGCCATAATCGTCACCCGATGCCGCAATTGCACGCAATTCATCGAGCCATGCTGACGCCGCCAGCCGCAGGTTTAGGAACCCAGGCCCAGCGATTTCAACGGCGATGACGCCAGTAACCTTGGCTAGCTCCACCGATAAGGCCTCGGCCAAGGCGCGCGGGTTGGTTCCGGCGGGCTTGGCCAAGACCATAGCGGCGTTTGTAGAGATATCGCCATGCGTGACGTCACGTGGCGGCTCGACCGTCACATTGCTCCGGTCGATGTCCGCCGGCAGCGTTCCCAGCGCCACAAGTGCGTCCAGCGCACGGTCGACATGCGCTGCATATTGTTCAAAAAGGGTCATCACTGTGCCTTGAAGTTAACGCGGATCAACGCGTGACATTGTAACGCAGCTGATCTTCGGTCAGCTGAAAGCCGAGGAGCATTTCAAAGCTTGATCGGACAACCGCTGCGCGTACTTCTGGATCGGCCATTGGGTCGAGCGCGGCATCTGGATCACCGGGCTTGCGCTTTTTGGTAATTTTTTGAACGATTTCAGCGGGCAGGCTGGCCGCGGCCTTGTCTATATACGTCGCGGCTTGCGCTGGCACCGATGCCCGCTGCTGGCCATCGGCAAATTGCAGCGTGACTTGACCGACCCGCTTGGCAACAACCGCACTGCTGCCCTGCACGACAGTGTTGAAATATGGCAAGGTGACTGTCCGGCTACCTTGTGTGTTGCTGCGGCGCGCCTGAACGTCAAAAGCGGCCTGCGCATAGATCTTATCGCCACTTTCGTTGCACGTAGCGCGGACGTTGGTGATCGTTGCAACGAGATCGATGTCGTTTGCGTCCTGGCTGGGTGCTGGATTAAAAATTGTGACGTCACCGGTGCCATCTGGCACAGCAACCGTCGGGCAGCCCGAGCGCGTGACGTTTACGCCGACGCCAGCACCGACATCCAATTCGCCTTCGCGAGAACATCCAGCCAAAGCAGCTGCAACGATACCGATGGTCAGGGCTTTGGCGGCAAAATGCATACGGGATAATCCTCGGTTTTCTTAAGCTTGGGTCGCGGGTGCGAAACGTGACTTCGTCCTTATCCGCCGATGGCCTACCACGCAACAGGGGAAAGGTCTTGGCGGATGCAGCGACTTTATCTAAAGAACATTGCACATGACTGAACAATCACTCCCTAAGAAATCGCTTCGGCTGCTTCTGGCCGCGCCACGCGGATTTTGCGCGGGCGTTGACCGCGCAATTAAGATTGTCGAGCTCGCGCTCGAACAGCATGGCGCGCCTGTTTATGTCCGCCATGAAATCGTCCACAACCGCTATGTGGTCGACAGCTTGAAAGCCAAGGGCGCGATTTTTGTCGAAGAACTCGATGAAGTGCCCGATGGCGGTCATGTTGTATTTTCGGCGCATGGCGTGCCCAAATCTGTTCCGGCCAATGCGGAACAACGCGGGCTTGCCTATTTTGACGCCACCTGCCCCTTGGTTTCGAAGGTCCATAAGCAAGCCGAACGGCAAGTTGAGGCCGGCCGTCATATCATCTTTGTGGGCCATTTAGGACATCCCGAAGTCATCGGTACCTTTGGCCAAGTGCCACCCGGCGCGATGACGTTGGTTGAAACGGCCGATGACGCGCGCCTGCTTGCGCCTGCCGATGCCAATAATCTTGCATTTTTGACGCAAACGACTTTGTCGGTTGATGATACATCTGAGATCGTGACGATCCTTCAACAGCGCTTTCCGAATATCGTCGGGCCAAAGGGTGAAGATATTTGTTACGCAACGTCCAACCGCCAAGAAGCGGTGAAAGCAATTGCGCATGCATGCGATCTTGTTTTGGTCATTGGCGCACCCAATAGCTCAAATTCGCTGCGCTTGGTTGAGGTTGCGGCCCGCTCCGGCGCGACGGCTTATCTGGTGCAGCGCGCTGAAGACATCAGCCTCAATTGGTTCGACGATGTCCGCACGCTCGGTCTGACGGCAGGGGCCTCCGCCCCTGAAGTGTTGGTGCGTGAGATTATTGACGCGCTTGCGCTGCATTTTGACCTCGATGAACAGCAGGTCACAACCGCCGAAGAGACCGTAACGTTCAAACTGCCACGCGAACTGGCTGGCGCGGCGAACTGAATTGGCGGTTTACACGCAGTTGGGGCCTGAACAGGTTAGCGCATTGTTGGCGCATTATGATGTGGGTGAACTGGTCGCACTGAAGGGCATTGCCGAGGGCGTCGAAAACAGCAATTTTTTCGTGCAGACGACACAAAGCCGATACATATTGACGCTATATGAAAACCGCGTGAATCCCGATGATCTGCCGTTTTTCTATGCCTTGCTGAAGCATTTGCATGACGCGGGCTGCAAGGTTCCGCAATTCATGTCCGACCGCAAGGGCGCATGGCTTCAGAATGTTGCTGGCCGGCCTGCTTGCCTTATCGAATTTCTCGACGGCGTATCGGTGACGGAGCCGACGGCAGCGCAAGCGCATGCGACGGGCGCGGCATTGGGGCAGATGCACAAGGCTCTGGCGGACTTCACACTTTCGCGGCCCAATAGCCTTGGCGTTTCCGCATGGCGGCCATTGGCAACGCGCTGCACAGTCGATGGGCTGGAGTCTATCGCAACCGGGCTTTCTGCGCGGGTGTTTGCAGAATGCGATTATCTGGAGGCGCATTGGCCAAATGACCTGCCCGTCGCCGCCATTCATGCGGATTTGTTTCCCGACAATGTGCTGATGCTGGGTGACCATGTCGGCGGCCTGATCGACTTTTACTTCGCCTGCACGGAAATCCGCGCTTATGATTTGGCGGTGACCCACAGCGCGTGGTGCTTTTCCAATGATGGCGCGGCATTTGACGCGGATGTAAGCGCAGGCTTGCTCGCGGGCTATGCCGATATGGTGCCATTGGACGCCGCGACGCGTGACGCCTTGCCCATATTGTTGCGCGGGGCGTGCCTCAGATTCCTGCTGACCCGTTGTTATGACTGGATTAACACGCCCGCCACGGCGCTTGTCACCCGCAAAGACCCGCTGGCATTTCTGCGCCGGTTGGATTTCTACAGCGACCCTGTTTTGGTCGAAGACATCATAAGGCATTCTACGTGAAGCAGCTTGAAATTTTCACTGACGGCGCCTGCAAAGGCAACCCTGGCCCCGGCGGTTGGGGCGCTGTGATCCGTTACGGCAAGCATGAAAAGGAAATTTCGGGCGGCGATGTCGATACGACAAACAACCGAATGGAGCTTTCCGCGACGATACAGGCGCTTAAAATCCTGATCGAGCCGTGCCAGGTCAAATTGCATACCGACAGCCGATATGTGATCGACGGGATCACCAAATGGATCCACGGTTGGCAGCGCAATGGATGGAAAAACGCGTCAAAACAGCCGGTAAGCAATATCGATTTATGGCATGACCTGATCGAAGCCGCGGCCCGCCATCAAGTGGAATGGATTTGGGTCAAAGGGCATAATGGCCATCCCGAAAATGAACGCGCGGACCGGTTGGCAAGCGATGCCGCAGAGGCGATAGCCAAGTCTTAAGCGTTTAACGAAAGCGCGCGGGTGTGTAGACCGCAGCATCCACGCGTTGCGGCGCGGCAATATCTGCATCGAGCAAAGACGCCGCAAGCTGCGCCGCAGCGGGCGCCGTTTGAATGCCAAAGCCGCCCTGCCCTGCGAACCAGAAAAAGGCGTCATGTGCGCTGTCACGCCCAATCACGGGAAGCCGGTCAGGCGCAAAACTGCGCAACCCTGCCCATTTGTGCTCCACGCGCTGAATATCCCAGTCGACAACCGTCTGCAGACGATCAATGGCCATGGCGATGTCGATTTCGTCCGGTGCCGCATCGCAGGCGGGGGTTGCGGTCTCATCATGCGGGCTGAGCCACAGACGTCCGCCTGCGTCGGGTTTGAAATAGAAGCTGCCATCCAGCCCGATGACCAAAGGCAATTCTGCGGGAACCGCAGGCGACACTAACAATTGCGAAATGGTGCGGCGATAGGGTTGAATGTCCAAGGGGCGGACCTGCGCCATCTGGGCCACGGCGTCGGCCCACGCGCCTGCCGCATTGATGATGATATTGGCGGAACAGTTTAAACTACCCGCGTCGATCTGCCATGCGCCATTTTGCCATGCAGCAGTGCTGAGCCGACTATTGCAATGCAAGGCAGCGCCCTGCCTTTTTGCTTGGCGCAAATAGCCCGCGTGGAGCGCGGCGACGTCAATGTCGCAACAGGCCGGCTCCCAAAGCCCATGTGTCCATTCACTGCGCAATCCGGGGACATAAGCTGCCACTGCAGCGCGGTCGCTGACGTCGATCTGCACCCCGCTTGCCGCAAATTCGGCGAGCATATCATCGGCCAAAGACATATGCGCCGATGTGCCAATATGCAGCGCGCCGCGCGTGTGCATCAATGGACCGTCATGGAAATCAGCCGGTGGCGCCGCCAAAAAGGGGCCTGACGCCGTGGTGAGCGGCTGCACCCCCGACCCGCCATAGCATTCGACCCAAAAGGCCGCGGATCGCCCTGTCGAATGATAGCCGGGATGCGCTTCGGCCTCAACCAGCACCACTGTATGGCGCGCAGACAATTGGGCGGCAAGACTGGCACCCGCAATGCCGGCACCGATGATGGCAAAGTCAAAGTCGCTCATGCTTTTGGCGCGTGTGCATCCAGAAAACGGTTGATGCGGGCAATGCACTGGTCACGCACGGGATCGGCCTCTCGCAGCAATTCATGCGCGGCTTCTTTGCCAAAAATCAGCGTTTCAGCATGCGGCAGGCGTTTGCTGTCGGCAATGACGCGCGGGGTGCTAACCAATTGGTCAGCGGTGGTCGCAAGCAACAGGACAGGCGCTTGCACTGCCTCTAACAGGCCCGGCGCCTCCAGCATGCGAATGGACGCAATTGCACGTTCGATCCAGTGCCAACTGGGCGGTCCCAATTTGACGTTCGGACGCAATGCCCACCATGCCAGTTCATCTTCATAGCGGTCATCGTCATGCGTCAGCATTTTGCCGCGCATGCGCATCGGCGACATGGGCTTCTCGCTGGTTTTCCATGCGGCGACATCGCCCTTGCCCATTTTGACCATCAACTTTGCAAAGCTATGGTTCCAGCTCAGCGGCAGACCGCCCGTTTGAATACTCAACATCGGTGCGCTCAAGACCACCGCATCGGGGTCAATCGCCTTTTCCACCAACGCCCGCATGGCCAGATGCCCGCCCATGCTATGCGCCATGACAACATGCGGCCCGGGATTTTCCTGTTTCCAGCGGCTCCAAAACAGGTGCAGATCGCCGATCCACGTCGCAAAATCATCGATATGCCCGACTTCGCGGTCATCCAATAAGCGCCCCGATTCACCCTGCCCGCGCCAATCAATCGCGGTAACGCGCCAGCCGGCATCGGCATAATATGCGAGCGTTTCCAAATATTTTTCATAATGGTCGCCGCGCCCCGGCAGGAACAACAAGGATCCGCGCGGCGGGTTCGCCCCTTGCCAATCAATCCGGCGGATCGCCCAGTTATCGGCAGCATGCCACATGCTTTCCACCGCCTCTGCGGGGATCATGCGTCGGTTCATCGGGGTGTTCGGTGCGTGCATGGTTACGGTTTGGCAATCTTTCTTTGTTAATGCTGCGCATATGACCAGTGAAACCCTCGCTTACTTGACCCTTGGCGGCTTGGCAATTGCGCTGTTGGTGTCGATTTACACCGACATTCGCTATCGGCTGATTTACAATAAAATAACGCTGAGCATTGCCATTGCCGCGCCGTTATTTTGGTTTGCCACAGACGGGTTTAGCCTGCCCCAAATCGGCCTCCACCTTTTTACCGCCATTATCATTTTTGCCTGCTTCACCATCGCCTTCCATTTTGGCGCGATGGGTGGCGGAGATGTGAAGCTTTTTACCGCGCTAGCTCTTTGGTTTCACTGGATCGAGGTCATTCGACTGGTTCTGTATGCGTCGCTTATCGGGGGATTGGTGACCCTCATTTTCCTCATCATGCACACATTGAAACAGCAGGATGGACGGGCACGCATTCCATATGGCGTCGCCATTTCCCTGTCGGGTCTGTGGATAATAGGTGAACGGATTTTTAACCATTTTGCGTGAGATAGTGCAGTTCAATAAGGGGACCATGTGTCATGGATAGGAAAAAAGTCGCATTGCTGGTGGCTGCACTTTTAATCGCAACAATCACCGCCTTTATGGCCCGCAGCATGTTTACGGGCGCTTCGTCCCCACAGGCTACAGCAGCGCCCGTGGCGCCTGTGCCGACTGGACCCAAGGTTCTGGTCGCAACGCGGGCTTTACCGGTCGGTACGCTGATTACCGCCGATAGTGTCCGCTACCAACCATGGCCCAAAGAGCTTGTCCAATCCGCCTATTTCAGCGAAGGCAATGCAGGCGCATCGATCGAAAGCTTGGTCGGCACGGTTGTCCGCAACGCGGTGACCGCTGGTCAGCCACTGACTCAAGGATCGCTTGTAAAGCCCGGTGATCGCGGCTTTCTCGCGGCGGCACTTGGTCCTGGCATGCGCGCCGTCACTGTGCCGGTGTCGGCATTGACCGGCGTTGCCGGATTTGTGTTTCCCGGTGACCGCGTCGATCTTGTCCTCACGCAGAATGTCAACGCCAGCAGCGGCCCGCCGTTGAAGGTGTCGGAAACAATCGTGCGCAATCTGCGCGTGCTGGCAACCGACCAACGCGCCACCCCAACTTTGGATGACAAGGGCAACACCGTTGTCACAGAATATAAACTGGTCACGATCGAAGCCACGCCGCGCATCGCGGAAAAAATTACCGTCGCCCAATCGATCGGCACCATCAGCCTTTCGCTGCGCGCTTTGACCGACACCGCAGCGGAGCTCGAGCAGGCCATGGTCTCTGGCGATGTCAACATTCCGGAAGGCGCAACCGCCGAGCAGGAAGAAGCCATTATGCGCCAAGTCGCGCAACGCCCAAGCGCAAGCCGCAGCAGCTATGCCACCGGCGGCGATGTGTCCCGCTTTCAACGCAGCAGCGTGCCCCCACAAATGCCGCTCGCGGTCGCCGCAGAACAAGCGCGCACCCAAAAGCAAGTCGAGAAAATCATAAAGGGTCCCGTGGTCCGCGTGTCGCGTGGCGGCACTGTGACCGAAATCGACATTAGCCGGAGATAAGCAGATGGCGCGTTACACCAAAATACAAACGGGCTTTGCCGCGGTCGCCATGACCGCAGCGATGTGCACATCGGCTCTGATAGCATTGCCTTCGCCGGCTGCAGCGCAGTCGGTAAACAAGGATAGCAAAGTGCTTGTTCTGGCGATTGGGCGCGGCCAACAGGTTAATCTGGGCGCGAACATCACAGACGTTGTCGTAGCAGACCCAACTATTGCCGATGTGGAAGTCAAATCGGGCCGCCAAATATATATTTTGGGTAAAGGCCCTGGCGAAACAACCGTGTACGCAACCGACGCTGCGGGCCGCAATATATATCAAGCGACCGTCCGCGTCGGCAGTAACATGGATTCGGTCGCCCAAATGCTTACCGTTGCCATGCCGGACTCGCAGATCTTCGTCACCACAATGAACGGCGTTGTTTTACTCACGGGCACCGTAGACCAACCTGAAGAAGCCGTTGAAGCTGAAAATCTGGTCAAAGCCTTTACCGGCACGGCAACGCAAGTGGTCAGCCGTTTGAAAACCGCAACCCCATTGCAGATCAATTTGCATGTGCGGATTGCCGAAGTGAGCCGATCGCTGTCGAAAGAAATCAGCGGCAATTTAAAGTCCGTGAAACGCGGATTTGACAGTAATGGCATTCCGTTTTTCGTCGGCGGAGCCCAAGGACGCGACATTGTAAATGATAGCAATATCATAGATTATCAGCAGGGCGGAAGCACGGTTGCTGCGATTGGCCGTTTGTTTGGCATTGATATCGAAGCAGCTTTCGACATGTCGGAAAAAGCCGGATTGGTGTCTACACTGGCTAATCCGAACCTGACCACAGTTTCCGGCGAAACCGCAGAGTTTCTCGCAGGCGGCTCGTTCCCTGTGGTGACGTCGTCCAACAACGGCACAAGCGTTGAGTATAAAAATTACGGCGTCAATCTGACCTATACACCCACAGTATTGTCGGATGGCCGTATCTCTTTGCGGGTGCGTTCGGAAGTTTCGGACATTTCATCACAAGGCGCTGTGCGTATCAACGGCCTTGAAGTGCCGGCCACGACGACACGAATGGCCGAAACGACGGTCGAACTCGGTTCGGGTCAAAGCATGATGATTGCCGGCTTGCTCAGCAACCAAATGGGCAGTTCCGTGAACAAGATGCCCGGGGCCGGCGACATTCCAGTTTTGGGTGCGCTTTTCAAATCCAATGGTTGGCGGCGTAACGAGACCGAACTCATGATCGTGGTCACACCCTATTTGGTCAAACCGGTATCCGACAACCAGATTGTCCTGCCAACCGATGGACTGCATACGCCCAATGACCTTGAGCGTGTCTTGCTGGGCAAGTTATCCAGCAGTCAGGGCGACAAATCCCGCCCGATGCCAAGCATCGTGTCAACCGTGTCAAACGGCCCCGGGTTCAGCGCCGTCGGCGACGTCGCACCAAAACTTACCGCCGCACCGCAATTGCAAGCATCCGCGACCGCGACAACCGGCCCCGGATTCAGCTTCGATAACTGACCGCCCGATCCAGGAGATTGTTCATGTATATACGCCTATTCCTGATCACGAGCAGCCTGACCTTGGCTGGCTGTAGCCCGTTGTCGACCAACACATCAATGTATTCCGTGCATCAGCCAGTGGTGCAGCGCACAAACTTCGTCATTGACTTGGCGTCGGACGGTAATGGCATCGCATCATCAGACCAAAATCGTCTGAACGCCTGGTTTGACGTGCTAGGTCTGGGCTATGGCGACCGGATTTCGATCGACAATGTTGATGGCTATGTGCCCAACGAAGCGTATCGCGACGTGGCTGCGGCGGCCCAAAAACGGGGCATGCTGATTACCGAGACAGCCCCCAAGACACCCGGTGAAATTGCTCCGGGCAATATCAGGGTTGTTGTCACGCGCGCGCAAGCGTCGGTCCCGTCGTGCCCCGATTGGAGCACAACAACGGAAACCAATTTCAATGCCGGCAACCACAGCAACCACGGCTGTGCAAGCAATACGAACCTCGCGGCGATGGTCGCAGATCCCGAGGATCTTGTCCGTGGCCGCGAAAGCAGCCGACTGGACCGCAACAGCGGAAAAGCAGCGGTCAATGCTTATAAAACCAAGACCGGAGGAAATTGATGAACGCGCCTTGGAAATCCGCTGTGGCCGGAGCACGAGACCCCATTCACGCTTATGTCTGCGACGATGCGACGCTTGAAGTCATTCGCAGCGTCTCTGAAGAAATGGGCTGGAACCAAGAAAAAGCCTATAAGGGTGGACTGCGTAATGCTATTCAATCGCTGTCGGTTTCTGCCAGTCCACAAATCTTGCTTGTTGACCTGTCGGAATCCGGTGACCCTATCAGCGACATCAACAGTCTGGCCGAGGTGTGCGAACCTGGAACGATCGTCATCGCGGTCGGCCAAGTCAATGACGTGCGTCTGTATCGCGATTTGTTGATGTCGGGGCTTCAGGATTATTTGTTGAAGCCGCTTGGCCCGGATGCGCTGCGCGATGCTTTTGCCAATGCGCAAGCGATGCTGAATGCACCAAAGTTCGACGACGGCGATGCCGACCGGCCCCATATTTCCACCGCAGTCATCGGCACAAGGGGGGGATCAGGCGCATCGACGATTGCCGCGTCGTTGGCATGGACATTTTCGCAAACGCAACAACTTCAAACAGGGCTTCTGGATTTGGATGTCCATTTCGGCACCGGCGCGCTCGCTATGGATTTGGAACCGGGCCGCGGCCTAACCGATGCCATCGACAATCCAAGCCGCATTGACGGCCTCTTCATCGAACGGGCGATGATTAAAGCCAATGCGCGGCTTTCGATTTTGTCGGCAGAAGCCCCGATGAACAGCCCCGTGCTGACCGATGGCGCCGCATTTTTCCAATTGCAGGATGAATTCCGCGCAGCATTCCAAAACACCGTTATCGATCTGCCACGCAGCATGTTGATTGCGTACCCGCACCTGATGCATGACGTGAATATCGTGGTCATTACCACCGAGCTGACACTGGCAGCGGCGCGCGACAGCATTCGTGTGCTTGCCTGGCTGAAACAAAACGCCCCGCATTGCAAGATATTGGTCGTCGCCAATAATGTGCACAGCACGATTGTCGAAATCAGCCGTAAGGATTTCGAAAACACAATTGAACGCAAGATTGACCTGTTGTTTCCAGCCGACCCCAAAGCAATGGCACTGGCGGCAAAACTGGGGCAACCCATTGTCGAAGCGGCGCGGAGCAGCAAGCTATCATTGGGCCTTATCGCGCTGGCAGACATGATTTCCGGAAGCTTCACCGAAACAGCCGTGGCGGAATTGGCCGCTACCAAATCCAAATCCAAAAACACGATCTTCGCTGGGTTCAAAACCATGTTGAAGAAGAAATAAAGAGGCGGGCGCCGCAGGGCACAATAGCAAAGCACATGGATATGCAAATTTTGATCATCGGCGCCGGAATAATTCTCATTTTTGTTCTGCTGGCTATCGCCTTCATGGGGCCGAACCTCGCCAAGGCGAGCACACGGCGTCTTAGCGCAGTCAAAATGCGCCACTCCGACAGTGCAGACTCGCGCGTTGAACAACAGATGCGCAAAGCGGTCGCGTCACGCCGCCCGATGATTTTTACCGATGGCCGGGATGTTAGCAGGCTCGATAAGCTACGCTTGCGGCTCGCCCAGACGGGCAAAAAATGGACGCTGAAACAATATCTGAATGTATCAGGGGGACTGACATTTCTTGTCATGACATTGTTGTGGCTGCGGGATGCGCCTTTGCTTTTGGCGCTGTTCGGCGGGGTCGTGGTCGGGGCGGGACTTCCCCATGTGCTGATCAATTTCTTTATCGCGCGACGGATTAAAAATTTCACCGCCAACTTTCCCGACGCCATCGAGCTTTTGGTGCGGGGGTTGAAATCCGGTCTGCCTGTGGCCGAGACGTTAAGCGTTGTTGCAACAGAAGTGCCCGGTCCCGTCGGTGAAGAGTTCAAAATGGTCACCGAAAAGATAAAAATCGGTAAGAGCATGGAAGAATCGCTTCAGGAAACGGCGGACCGGTTAGGCACAGCCGAATTCCAATTTTTTGTAATCACCCTTGCCATTCAGCGCGAAACCGGCGGCAATCTGGCCGAAACGCTCGCCAATTTGGCCGACGTTTTGCGCAAGCGCGCGCAGATGAAACTCAAAATTCGTGCGATGTCGTCGGAGTCGAAGGCATCGGCCTATATTGTGGGATCATTGCCATTTTTCGTTTTCGGCATGGTCTGGATGGTGAACCAAGAATATCTCGCAGGATTTTTCTACGAACCTCGATTGATGATTGCGGGTCTGGGTGGCGCCTTATGGATGTCGATGGGCGTGTTCATCATGGCCAAAATGGTCAGTTTTGAAATTTAAGTTGGGGGCGGAGCAAGCAATATGACCAATGCGGGCGGACCTCAATTGATGGGCATCGATATATTGTGGGTCGCCACAATACTCTCGGCGGTTGCCTGTATGGCGGTTTTCATTGCGATCTATTCCGCCGTGACTGTGCGCAACCCCATGATGAAGCGGGTAAAGGCGCTGAACGACCGGCGTGAACAGCTCAAGGCTGGTATCACCGCAAACACATCGAAAAAGCGCGCGAAATTGGTCCGCACGACCGCGACCACAGACAGAATGCGACAGTTATTGTCGAAGCTTCAAGTGCTTCAAGATGATCAGGTCAAAGCCGTCCAGCAGCGATTGGCGCAAGCGGGTATCCGCCGCAAGGAATTGGCCGTTACTGTTATCTTCTGCCGCATGGTGCTTCCCATCATCCTTGGCGGCGGCGCGGGCATCTATATATATGCGATGAACGGGGTTCCGGACTGGGGCGCATTCAAAAAATTTGCCGCCTTTGCGACAGCAGCCATTTTAAGCTACAAAGCCGCGGATATCTATGTTTCCAACTTAGTTTCCAAACGTACAGAAGCCATTCGCAAGGGGCTTCCCGATGCGCTCGACTTGCTGGTGATTTGCGCAGAGGCCGGCCTGACGGTTGATACCGCATTCAACCGCGTGGCAAAGGAATTGGGTCGTGGTTATCCCGAATTGGGCGACGAGTTCACGCTTACCGCAATTGAGCTTGGCTTTCTAACCGAGCGCCGCGCCGCTTTTGAAAATCTCGCTTATCGCGTGAATTTGGACTCGATCCGCGGCGTGGTCACCACCATGATCCAGACCGAAAAATACGGTACGCCGCTCGCCTCGGCTTTACGTGTGCTGTCGGCCGAATTTCGCAACGAGCGGATGATGCGCGCCGAAGAAAAAGCGGCGCGCTTGCCTGCCATCATGACGGTCCCGCTGATCCTGTTCATTCTGCCGACGTTGTTTATCGTTATTCTTGGCCCAGCTGCCTGCTCGATCAGCGACGCCTTTTCCGGTAACAAATAGAACCGCCCTAGCGGGTTACGCGAACGGTCTGCTCGATTGCACCAAATATGCTGTGTCCAGCGTCGTCGCGCACTTCAATCCGCAATATGTCGCCATCTTTTAGAAATGGCGTGGTCATCGCGCCGGTACGTATTTTTTCGACCATACGCACTTCCGCCAAGCAGCTATAGCCACGGCCACCATCGGCAATCGGTTTGCCAGGACCTCCGTCGGCATCGCGATTGGATACCGTCCCCGAGCCAATGATGGACCCTGCCCCGATGTTGCGGGTCTTGGCGAGATGCGCGATCAATGTGCCGAAATCAAAGGTGCAATCATCCGATGCAAGAGCCCGCCCAAAAGGCGCGCCGTTCAGGTCGACACTCAATATCCTGTGCAATTTGCCATTGCTCCAATGGCTCCCAAGGCTATCAGGTGTGACGAATACCGGAGACAGAGCGCTGGCAGGCTTTGACTGGACAAAGCCAAAGCCCTTTTCCAACTCGCCCGGGATAAGATTGCGCAAGGACACATCGTTCACAAGGCCCACCAGCCGGACATAGGACAACGCATCGGCCGCCGATGTTCCGAGCGGCACATCGTCGGTCACCACGACAATCTCTGCCTCAAGATCGCAGCCCCAGGCTTCGTCCGCCAATAGGATATCATCGCGCGCGCCCATGAATGCGTCGGAGCCACCCTGATAGATCAACGGATCATGCCAGAAGCTTTCGGGCAGAACGGCGCCGCGTGCCGCGCGCACCAACGCCACATGATTGACATAAGCTGATCCGTCCGCCCACTGATAGGCGCGTGGCAGGGGCGCTGCGGCGTCATGTTCGTGGAAGCGTTCGCGCGGAATAACGTCATGTTCAAGATCAGTCGCGAGCGCTTCTAATCGGGGCGCTACATTGTCCCAATCATCAAGCGCGGCCTGCATCGTCGGGACGATATGCGCAGCATCGGCATACCAAGCGAGATTGTCCGACACGACAACCAGATGTCCGTCACGGCCCGACTTCAATGATGCAAGTTTCATGATCATTCTCCAGATTTCCGACATCATGCAACCATAATGCAGTTGCGGCAACCGCGACTGTGTGTCTAGAATTGTGGCTATGGGATGGGGGAATGGCAAAATGCGGTTCGCGCAATGTGGCGTATTGGCGCTTTCGCTGCTTATAAGCGGTTCTGCCTTCAGCCAGCAGCCGAAATTCAGCACCGTCGAAGCCTCGAAAAATGGGTGGTTTGCGGAACAGAGCCGATCGGCGACATGGTATTTGTCCCAACATAAGCGGCTCAGCACCGCCATATCTGCATTGCAACCGCAACGGCCCGGTCTTGTGGATGCCTATATTCTGTCCATTGGCCTCGATTCCGATCCTGTATTCACCCGCGAGTCGGCCGAGGCTGCCAATGTATTGGCACGCCGTTATGGCGCGGTGGGACGCACACTTCATCTGGCGGCGGGCGCAGATGACAAGGCTATAGGCGCGGCGCAAGGATCCCCAACCAACCTGGCCATTGGCTTGGCCGCCATTGCCGCGAAGATGGACGCCAAAGAGGATGTGCTCATCCTGTTTGCCACGGCCCATGGCGATCCGGTTTCGGGCCTTGCCTATCGCGACGGCGAATATGCCGCGGGCATGATTGGGCCACAGCGTCTGGCCAATTTGATTGATGGCGTCGGCATTAAACGCCGCATGTTGCTGCTGTCGGCATGCTTTTCAGGGATTTTTCTTCCGCTGCTGACCAATGACCAAACCGTCATCGTGACCGCAGCATCATCGCAACGCACATCTTTTGGATGCGCGCCCGGCAATGACTGGACCTTTTTCGGCGACGCCGTGGTAAACAACGCGTTGCGTAAGCCACAGAAATTTGATGCCGCTATGGGCGAAGCAACCCAGTTGATATCGAACTGGGAAAGCCAATTGAAACTTCTGCCATCCCGTCCGCAGGTTTTTGTGGGCGACAATGCGCGTGTCTGGCTTGACGCATTGGAAGCCAGGATGCCCAAGACCCAAACCGCCAAAGTGGGCCGTCCGGCGATTACCTCGGGCTAGCCCAGTTCGGTTACCCTTGCGCGCAACTGCGCGAGCATCGCCTCAAGCATCTTTGCTTCGCCGCTGCCCAATATCTGCTCTAGCTCAGCTTCTAAGCTCAGCGCCTCAGGCACAATTTGTTCATACAGATCGCGGCCCGCCGGCGTAAGCGCCAGATGGTGCGAACGCCCGTCCGCGGTATTTGGCACGCGGCTGATTAGGTTTCTTTCCTCCAGCGCTTTACACGCGCGGTTTACCGTAACTTTGTCCATAGCCGTCGCAGCAACCAGTTGCCGCTGCGTTGCGACATCGCCTTCACCCAACAGCGCCATAACGCGCCATTCGGGCACCTTCAGCGCAAACTTGCCCCGATAGGCGCGCGCGATCAGATCGCTTACGGCGTTCGACGTAATCGACAATTGGTACGGTAAAAACGCGCTGAGCGTGAGTGTCTTTGCAGCCATCAGTCGGGTTTCACTTGATCAGGATGCGCCGCGATAAAGGCCGGCAATGCGGTCAGCGCGGCATCAATCCGCATCAATTTGGGAAATTGCGCGAAGGGCGTATCGACCCGACGCGCATTGGCCATTTGCGGTACAAGACACACATCGGCCAGATTGGGCACATCACCGCCGAACAGGCCGTCTTCGGGGGCCATTGCCTCCAAAGCATTAAAGCCTTCGACGATCCAGTGCCGATACCATGCGTCCACCGCCGCTTGCGATTGCCCCATCTGCGCCTTCAAATAGCGCAGGATGCGCAGATTATCTATGGGATGGGTGTCAGCGGCAATAATCAGCGCCTGCGCCAAAGTCTTTGCGCGATCCGCTGGGTTTGATGAAACCATTGCGGGATCGGGATAATGCGCGTCGAGATAATCAATGATGGCAAGGCTCTGCGTCAGATCATGACCATCAATTGACAGCATCGGCACAAAAGCTTGGGGGTTGCGGGCAACATAATCAGGCGCCTTTTGTTCATTGTCCAAAAGGCTAGTCGGCACGCGCGTATAGGGCACATTTTTGAGGTTGAGCACGATCCGCACGCGGTAGCTGGCGGAGGAACGCCAATAGTCGAACAGGATTATCTCTTTCATATGCGAAGCGATTAGCATGGCGCACGCAAAAGGCAAAAGCATTGCAGCTTGAAGCGCAGCCGGTTATGTCGATCAACAGATAAGAGGAAGACCCATGCATTTCGCGAAAAAATATTTGATTGCCGCACTCATTGTCACAGCCGTGCCTGCGCAGGCAGCGGCGCCGATATCCGGCCGCTGGATCACGCAAAGCAAGGACGGCGTAATTGAAATCTACCAATGCGGCGCGGCTTTATGCGGCAAACTTGCGAAATTTCTGGTAAATCCGCCTGCTGGCGCCGGCGCGAAGGACGTGAACAATCCCGATAAGGCATTGCGCAGCAGGACCATTTTGGGGCTGAACGTACTCACCGGCTTTAAAGCGGATGGGGACCAATATAAGGGTCAGATTTACGATCCGAAGACAGGCAAAACCTATCGCTCGATTGTCTATAAGGGCAAATCCGGCAATCTCGTCGTTAAGGGATGTATTGGACCTTTTTGCCAAGCCCAGACATGGACGCCGGCGGGTTGAACATCAATTTGGCCGCGACACGATAAAGGCGCATGTGGATTTGGAACTCGTCCGGATTATCCTGCCAATATCCCAATTCCTGCAATTCCACCAATGACAGGCGAAGCTTCTCACGCGCCGCTATGATTTGAGCACTACTGCCCTTCATCAATAGCGTTTGAAGCTCCGCGCTGCGGCGCTGCAGCTCGGCGCGCGCGATGGCTGTCATCGTTTTCCCCTTTCAGGAGACTACGACCATTAGCCCGCAGATTTTAGCTTCTGAACCGCAGTTACGCGCGTAATTTCCATCCAGAACGGAGTAGGAAATAACAAATGAGCCCCAGCATTGTATTCAGCGCCAAGAGCAATAAAGCGCCAAAAACAACAGGGCTGTCGGCGCTGCCAATGAAGCCATAACGAAAACCCGATATGGCGTAGAAAAACGGATTGGCGTGGCTGATGGCTTGAAAGGTCGGCGCAAGCTTATCGACGGAGTAGAATGTACCCGACAAAAGCGCTGCCGGGGCTACGACAAAATTGCTTACCGCGGCAGCATGATCAAACTTCTCCGCCCAGATGGACGTCAGGACGCCAATCAGCGCCAGCATCATCGACCCCATCAAACCGAACCATAACACGGCCCAGAAATGGGCAGGTGTCACATTAACGTCTGGCCAGATCGCCATGGCAAGCCAGATAGTCGCCCCGACCAGAAACGCCCGCGTCACCGAAGCGGCCGTCAGCGCAGCCAACACTTCGGCATTGGACAAAGGCGGCATCAAATAATCGACAATCGTCCCCTGAATTTTCCCCACCAGCAGCGAAAAGCTGGAATTGGCAAAGGCGTTTTGCATCATCCCCATGATGATCAGGCCCGGCGCAATGAAATCTGCGAAGGAAACGCCTAATACAGTTGGCTTAACCTTGCCCAGCGCAACGGTAAAAATGATCAGGTAAAGCAGCGTCGTGATCGCCGGTGCCCACACCGTTTGAAGTTGCACCTTAAAAAAGCGGCGCACCTCTTTCATATATAAGGTTTGCAACCCGATCCAGTTTACATTGCGGATATGGCGCGCCCCATCGGGCAGTTGCACAACGGGGTTTGCGTCCCTATCTTGGCCGAGAGCGCTTTTATGGTGGATAGTCATGGCACAATCGACTATCGGCTTGCAGCGATAACCGCAAGGCGCAAATGCGCTGCATGCGCGGCATATAGAACTAGATATTGGAATCGAATTTATGTCCTGGACTGACCAGCGGATTGATCAATTGAAGGCGCTTTGGGACAAAGGCCTAACCGCGAGCCAGATTGCAGACGAACTCGGCGGCGTGAGCCGTAATGCGGTGATCGGGAAAGCGCATCGCTTGGGCTTGAAATCGCGCCCTTCGCCCGTGAAGGCCAATGACACCGACAAGAAAGCGGCGCCTAAAAAAGCGGCGCCTGCTGCGGCTCCAGCCAAAGCACCCGCCGCTGCGGCCCCTGCCCGTCCTCGCGCAGCTGCGCCCGTTGCAGAAGCTGCTGCGCCTGCGCGCGCCGATGATGACGCCGCCGAAGCACCCGCTCCACGCGCGTCGTCAATGCCACGCATCGTGTCCATCGGACCCGGCGGTTTCATGCGTCAGGGCCCCGGCGATCAGCAAGCGCCTATCCCACCCGCCCCGCCACGCCGCCTTGTGCCTGCAAAGCCAAGCCCAGAAATGGCCGACAAAACGTCATTGCTGGATTTGAACGAGCGCATTTGCCGTTGGCCGCTTGGCCACCCCGGTGAAGCAGACTTCCATTTCTGCGGCGTGCCCGTGAACCCCGGCTTCCCGTATTGCGTCGAACATTGCGGCCGTGCCTATCAGGCGCAGCTTCCGCGCGGCGTGCGCCGTCCGCCACCCCCCATGCCATTTGGCGGTCCACGCGTCCGCTAAGCCGCGGCCCCATAAATATCCACAGGCTATTCTCAAAGCGTCGCGCTGGTGCTTGCGCCAGTGACTCTCCCGCGCCTATAGCATTTCCATGACCGATGACCTGTTTGGCGGGAGCGCAGCCGCAACCGCCGCATCCAATGATTACACGGCTTCAGCGATTGAAGTGCTGGAGGGGCTTGAGCCGGTTCGGCGTCGTCCCGGAATGTATATTGGCGGCATCGACGAAAGGGCGTTGCATCATCTTGCCTCCGAAGTACTCGACAACTCGATGGATGAGGCCGTCGCCGGCCATGCCAGCCGTATCGAAGTGCATTTGGGCGTTGGCAACCGCCTGACCATCACGGACAATGGGCGCGGCATTCCCGTCGACCCGCATCCCAAATTCCCCGATAAATCCGCGCTTGAGGTCATATTGACCACATTGCACTCGGGCGGCAAGTTCACGGACAAGGCCTATGCAACCTCAGGTGGTTTGCACGGTGTGGGTGTGTCAGTCGTCAATGCCTTGTCGATTGATACGTTGGTCGAAGTGGCGCGCAACAAGCAATTATATCGCCAGCGCTTTGCCCAAGGGCATCCTGTCGGCAAGCTGGAGGAGCTCGGCCCGACCCCCAACCGGCGCGGCACGACGATTGCATTTACCCCCGATCCCGAAATTTTTGGTGCGGATGCAAAGTTTAAGCCTGCGCGCCTGTTCCGCCTTGCGCGGTCAAAAGCCTATTTATTTGCGGGCGTAGAAATCCGGTGGCGCTGCGATGCGGAGCTGGCCAGCGCAGATGTGCCTGCCGAAGCGGTGTTTCAATTCCCCGGCGGCCTGTCCGACCATTTGCGCGAGCAGCTGGGTACACGCGCCTGCGCAACAACCGAATTTTTCGCCGGAACGCAGGATTTTCCGGATGCGCAAGGGCGTGTTGAATGGGCAATTTCATGGCCCTTATATTCGGACGGTGCCTATAGCTGGTATTGTAACACCATCCCCACGCCCGATGGCGGCACGCATGAAGCAGGTGTGCGCGCTGCGCTTACGAAGGGGTTGCGCGCATTTGGCGAATTGATTGGCCAGAAAAAAGCGGCGCAGATTTCGGCGGAGGATATCTTCAACGAAGCCGAATTGATGCTGTCGGTATTCATCCGCAACCCGCAATTCCAAAGCCAGACCAAGGACCGCCTGACCTCGCCTGAAGCCACGCGGCTTGTCGAAAACGCCGTGCGTGACCATTTCGACCATTATCTTGCCGGCAATATGGAGCGTGGCAAGGCATTGATCGGCTTCATCGTTGAGAAAGTCGACGACCGCTTGCGCCGCAAGGCAGAGCGCGAAGTGAAGCGCAAAACCGCAACATCAGGCCGCAAAGTGCGTTTGCCCGGCAAGCTTACCGATTGCGCGTCGGATGACCCCACAGGCACCGAATTGTTCATCGTCGAAGGTGACAGCGCAGGCGGCAGCGCCAAGCAAGCGCGTAACCGCAAGACGCAGGCGATTTTGCCAATCCGGGGTAAAATCCTCAACGTCGCCTCGGCCACCGCCGACAAGATCCGCGCGAACAATGAAATCGCCGACCTGCAACTGGCGCTGGGCTGTGGCACGCGTAAGGACTGCAACCCCGACAATTTGCGCTATGAACGCATCATCATCATGACCGACGCCGATGTCGACGGCGCGCATATCGCGACCTTGCTGATGACATTTTTCTTCCAAGAAATGGCGGAGATCGTGAAAGCCGGGCATTTGTTCCTCGCGCGGCCACCTTTATACCGCCTGACGCATGGCAGCCAAAGCGTCTATGCCGCCGACGACGCCCACCGCGCTGAACTCGAAGCAACGGTGTTCAAGGGCAAGAAGGTCGATGTGGGCCGCTTTAAGGGCTTGGGCGAAATGAACCCCAACCAGCTTAAGGAAACCACGATGGATCCGGCGACCCGCTCGCTGATCCGCATCACCTTGCCGCATGAATATGAACGCCGCGCGATGGTGAATGATCTGGTCGACCGTTTGATGGGCAAGAATCCGGAGCACCGGTTCAACTTCATCCAAGAAAACGCCGCGCAATTGGATGAGGACACGATTGACGCTTAAGACGGAGGTAGTTTCTTACGCCGTCAACGCCTCAACCAAGGCCTTCACCTTTTTCTGCCGCCATTGCGGCAAGGGGGCGAGTAACCAGTAAGCTTCATCGCTTTCCCGCGCATTGTCCGTAGCGCGGACTTTTTCGCTCGCCAGATCGGCCTCGGCAAGCAACAGTGGAACAGTCGCCTTGCCCAAACCGATGGCAGCAGCGTCAATGGCAAGGCCCGCATCAGCCAAGCGCAAGGCAGCAACGCCATCGACGACGGGGCAATTCGGCCAACTAATGGGTGTCTCTGCCCCGCCCTCTGGCGCAGCAACAGTGACATAAGCGCCTGCCGCAAGCCGGACGCCCTCATGCTCGCCGGGACCGGTTGTCAAACGGATGGCGATGTCGAGATTGGCCTCCGTAAAATCCACATCCCCGTCCGCAGCGACCAATGTAAATCGCGTGTCGGGGTTCGCCTTGCTAAAGATCGCGAGCCGCGCCGCCAGCCATTTGGCGGTGAAGTCACGGGGCGCGGCGATAGTCAATGAATTGGATGACTGCCCCGCCTGCATCGCGCGCACCGATTCTTCAAATTGCAGGAACCCCGCGCGCAAGGCATCAAGGCCATTTGCGGCCTCGTCTGTGAGCTCAAGCCCTTTTGGGGTACGGCGAAACAGCACCACGCCCAACATATCCTCCAACGCGCGGATCTGTTGCCCCACAGCCGCTGGTGTGACGGCAAGCTCATCGGCCGCTTTGGTAAAGCTTAAATGACGCGCCGCAGCATCCAGCACGCGCAGACCGTTCAAGGGAAGATGCGTGCGCTTCATCGCTGCATGCTCATCGTGCCGTGGCCGGTGCCACCAGCGTAAAGCGCGGAATCTCCGCGAGGAACGTCGTGTCATCTTCGCGCACGAAGCGATATTGCCCTTCCATCATCCCGCTGGGTGTTGGCAACGGGCAGCCAGAGACATAATCATGGCTTTCGCCGGGCCGAAGCAGTGGTTGTTCGCCCACCACGCCATCGCCATCAACATGGTTTATCGTGCCGTTTCCATCGGTAATCCGCCAGTGCCGCGTAATCAGCTGCACTGGCTCATCACCGACATTTTCGATGCGGATATGGTAAGACCAGAACCAGCGCCCCTGCGCTGGCGCAGATTGTTCTGCCAAAAAATTCGGCGATACCCGCACCGTAATGCCATCGGTGGTGGCACTGACCGCGAAAAAGGAATCGAGGATGCTGCTCACAAACCAGCAGCCCTTAACGCCTGATCAAGGTCTTCGATCAAATCTGCGGGGTCTTCCAACCCGACATTGATGCGGATCAAGCCTTCGCCCACACCCATCGCTTCGCGGGCTTCGGGGCCCATGCCATGGTGCGTCGACGACGCGGGGTGGCACATCAGGCTGCGTGCGTCGCCAATGTTGTTCGAGATGTCGATCAATTGCAGCCCATTGAGCAAAGCATGCGCTTGTTTGCGACCACCATCGACGGAAAACGCAAAGATCGGGCCGCATGCCTTCATCTGCTGCATCGCGAGTGTATGTTGCGGATGGCTTTCAAGCCCGGGGTGCATGATGTGCGGCACACGCGCTTCAAGGAATTTGCCGACCTTAAGCGCATTCTCCGACTGCCGCATGGCGCGCAGTTCCAACGTCTCAAGCCCCTTGTGCACCACCCATGCGTTAAAGGGTGACAGATTGGGGCCCGTGTTGCGCTGAAATGGCAACAGCACCTCATCCATCCATTTCTGCGAGCTGCACACTGCGCCAGCCAGAACGCGGCCCTGCCCGTCCATCAACTTCGTCGCGCTATAGGCAACCACGTCGGCGCCAAAGTCCATCGGGCGCTGCAGCACGCTGGTGGCAAAGGCGTTATCGACCACCGTGGTGATCCCATGCTCCTTTGCCAGCCCGCAGACATAGGCCATGTCGACAATGTCCATCGTCGGGTTGGCCGGCGTTTCAAAGAAGAACACTTTCGTATTCGGCTGAATCGCTGCCTTCCATGCATCATTGTCGCGGCTGTCTATCGTGGTCGTGCTGATGCCCCATTTGGGGAGCAAATTGTCGGTCAGCCAACGGCATGAGCCAAAGGCAGCCCGCGCAGCGACAACATGGTCGCCCATTTGCAACTGGCACAATAACGCCGTTGTCATGGCGGCCATGCCCGTGGCTTGTGCGCGGCAGGCTTCGGCCCCTTCCATCAACGCAATGCGTTCTTCGAGCATCTGGACAGTCGGGTTTTGCAGCCGTGAATAGGTCATGCCGTCTTGTTCACCCGCAAAACGCGCCGCAACGGTTTCGGCGTCGTCATAGGTGAAGCCGGACGACAGAAACAATGCCTCAGACGTCTCGCCATGCTCGCTGCGCCATGTGCCCCCACGCACCGCTTGGGTGGCGGGTCGCCAATGCTTCGTAATTTCGCGATTCTGGCCTGTAGTTTTCTTCATATTCTCGCTTTTCGTGGAGTGGGGGGCTCAGGTCAAGGCAGCAAGAACCGCATCACCCATTTCGCGGGTCGAATGCGATCCGCCAAGGTCAGGCGAACGTGCGCCAGCGGCAAGTGCCTTTGCCACAGCGGTTTCGATGCGGTCGGCATGCTCTGCCAAGCCAAGCGAGTAACGCAGCATCATCGCGGCGGACAATATCGTCGCGAGCGGGTTCGCCTTGCCCTGCCCCGCGATATCGGGGGCGCTGCCATGGATGGGTTCATACAGGCCCTTTTGCGCGGCATCCAAGGACGCGCTGGGCAACATACCAATCGAGCCAGCGCACATGCTCGCCTGATCGGACAAAATATCGCCGAACAAATTGCCGGTGACGATGACATCGAACTGACCCGGGTTGCGCACCAGCTGCATCGCGCAATTGTCGACATACATATGGCTCAATTCGACTTCGGGATATTCGGCATGGGTTTCGATCACGACATCACGCCACAATTGCGACGTCTCCAGCACATTGGCCTTGTCCACTGAGCAGAGTTTCTTGCCGCGCGCCATGGCGGTTTCAAAACCAACGCGGGCGATGCGGCGGACCTCATCCTCATTATAAGACATGATGTCATAGCCTTCCCGCCTGCCATCGGCGGTCTTGCGCATGCCTTTTTCACCAAAATAAACGTCGCCGTTCAATTCGCGGATAATGATCATGTCAATCTGCGTCGCGACCTCGGGCCGAAGCGCACTTGCATCGGCAAGCTCGGGAAACAAAGTGGCTGGGCGCAGGTTGGCGAACAAGGACAGTTCCTTACGCAAGCCCAATATCGCCTGTTCAGGGCGCAGATGCCGTTCCAGTGCGTCGCAATCAGGGTCGCCCACGGCGCCAAACAAAATCGCGTCGGCGCGTTTGGCGAGGGCCAGCGTATCGGCAGGCAAAGGATGGCCCGTCGCCTTATAGGCCGCACCGCCGACGAGTGCCTCTTCAAACATCAGCCCGTCTACGCGTAACGCATCCAACACACGCCGCGCTTGTGTGATGACTTCGGGACCAATTCCGTCCCCGGGTAACAAGGCAATAAGCATAGAATATCAAACCTAGAAATGGCACGTCATGCTGAAACGCGTTCAGCATGGCGCTACTGAAATGTCTCGGTTTCCCCTGCCAACAGCAGCGGGCTTATGCAACTGCCCTTTTCAACCGCTCGATCAAGCGTTCGCGCGCGGCCATCACGTCGGCGCGGCGGTCGCCCAGGACATGCGCCACGAGACGTTTGCGCGTCTGCGCCATCATCGCCACGGGCGCACTGTCGGTGTCATGTTCCTCGGCATAGCCAAGCTCGGCGAGCAACAGCGTCTCATATTGCGCGACAGCCCCCGCCCACACCCGTGCAGCAGGGGCAAGCTCAATGGCCGAAAGCAATCCATCGACAGCGCTGTGTACCCGCGGATAGGGCGCGCCTTCTGCCAATGTAGCCGCCGTCAGCGCGGTGACCCAGTCGATCGCCGCAATCGCCAGCGGCTCGCCCAATAAATGCGCACGGCTGTGGAGCGGTTCGGGCGTAAGACGCGCCAATTGACCCGCTATGCGGGTGCGCCATTCGCCCTTGATGACATTGCCGGGGATTAAGACAGGCCGCAGCTGTCGCCCACGCGCGCCTTGCACATAGCCAGCAAGCATGCCGAACTCCGCCGTAAACGCCCGCACAACGGCACCCGTTTCACCATGGTTGCGGACAGCGCAAATGATGGCTGATGCCGAAATATCCATGCGCCCTCATGCCAAGACTGCGGCGTGAGGGGAAGTGCTATCCTGCGTCCGCGTCGACCACGAATAGAGTCGCGTCTTGATATTTTTCGGCGGCGGGGTCGAACTGGGGTGCGATGTCAAACGACTGATCGGACAGCTGAAGGTCATTGAGGCCTGCCAGATGGAATGCGCCAAGCTTCTTGTCACGGCGCAGCTCGCCGCTTTTTTCCAGTATTACGGCATCGACGAACAACGCACTGTGCTTGGAATAAAGCACGTGCGGCGCCAACTTCATCGCCACATTATTGTACGCCGCAGTGACGCATTTTTTAAGCGCGATAGCTTCAAGCAATAGCTGATTGTTTGTCATCCGGTGTCTGTATCGAACCCGCCGTGCCGCGCAATCCATATACTGTGCGGCGCACCATATATTTATTGTGCTTTGGCATGCCCCGCGATCAGATCCACCATGCGTCCGACTTGGGACGGCGGCAAATCATGGGCCATTTCGGGGATAATCTCCAAACGCGCATTGGGCACGAGCCGCGCAATGTCTTCGCTTCCCTCTTTCGGAACAAGCGGGTCAGCCCCGCCATGCACGACTAATGTCGGCACTTTAATGGTTTTCAGACGGCCCACGCGGCTACCGTCGGCCATGATGGCCAGCAACTGCCGCTTCATGCCGATGGGATAATAGCTCCGGTCAAACGCGCGCGCAGCCATGTCCGCAAACGCATTATGGGGCCGTTTCTTATCGGCGTAGGAAATTATTTCGAGAGACTCAGCGCCCGAGCGCACGGCCTGTTCGCGCGTTGGATTGGACGGGCGCGGCGCCATCAACCGCTTGCGTATATCGGGGCGCGGTCCGGGAAGGCCCGCCCGCCCGCTGGTGGACATGATTGACGTCATCGTCAATATCCGGTCGGGATGATGCGCGGCCATCAATTGCACAATCATGCCACCCATTGATGCGCCAGCAATATGCGCCTTTGCGATGCCAAGCGCATCCAGCAAGGCAATGCCGTCCTGCATCATGTCGGTCAACGTGTACGCCGCCCGCGTTGGCAAGCCAATGCGTGCCTTGACCATAGTCCAGATCATATTGGGCACGGGCGCGCCATCCATGCGTTGCGATAGGCCGACATCGCGATTGTCATAATGAATGACGCGAAAGCCCTGCGCCACCAGCCCCTGAATCATATCCTCGGGCCATGCAATCATCTGCGTCCCAAGCCCCATGACGAGCAGGATCACAGGCGCGTCAGCCGGTCCGCTTTCTTCATAATAGATTTCGATATTGTTCGCGCGAACGGTTGGCATAAATCTCTCCCTTGCGCGCTTTTGTAATCAGCCGGTTAACAACTGCAAGCAGAAGTCACCCGCTGGCATGGAAGTAGTCATATACTATCTGCGCGACGGCGGCAGATACGCCTGGCGCCTTTTGCAAATCTTCAAGGCTGGCGTTGCGCACCGCGCGGGCGGTGCCGAAGTGCATCAGTAAGGCCTTTTTGCGCGAGGGGCCGATACCCGGCACTTCGTCCAACGGGCTCACGGTAATGGCCTTGCTGCGCTTTGCACGGTGCGCGCCAATAGCAAAGCGGTGCGCCTCATCGCGCAATCGCTGCAAATAGAACATGACAGGCGCGTTGACGGGCAAGGTGAATTCGCGGCCATCGGGGCAGTGAAATGTCTCGCGACCGGCATTGCGGTCGGGGCCTTTGGACACGCCGATAAAAGCAACATCCTCGACGCCCAATTCGCGCACGATCTGCATCACGGAGCTCATTTGCCCTTTGCCGCCGTCAATGAGGACAAGGTCCGGCCAGTTTTCATCGCGTTCCTGCTCAGCATCATCGGCCATCAACCGGCCAAAACGCCGCGCCATCACTTCGCGCATCATCGCGAAGTCATCGCCCGGCGCCGTTTCGGGGTTTTTGATGTTGAACTTGCGATATTGGCCCTTGATAAAGCCTTCCGGTCCAGCAACGATCATCGCCCCAAGTGCGTTGGTCCCCTGAATATGGCTATTGTCATAGACTTCGATTCTGCGTGGCGGTTCAGCCAGCGCGAACAGATCCGCAACCTCTTGCAGCAACTTGCTTTGCGTCGTGCTCTCGGCCAGCTTGCGATCCAGCGCCTCTTCGGCGTTGCGCGTCGCTTGTTTTACAAGGCGCACACGGTCGCCGCGTTGTGGCACGCTGATCTCGATCTTACGCTCGGCGCGTTCGGACAAAGCCTGCGCCAACAGATCCGCCTCGGCCAGTTGCCGGTCGAGAAAGATGCTTTTTGCCGGTGGGACATCTTCGTAAAATTGCGCAAGGAAGCTGGTAAAAACTTCGTCCTCGCCCATTTCCGCAACATGTGCGGGGAAGAAGGACCGATGCCCCCAATTCTGCCCACCACGGATAAAAAACGCTTGTATGCCCATGACGCCATTGCGATGCGCCAGCGCGAATATGTCGGCATCGCCCACGCCTTGGGCGTTGATCGCCTGCGACCCTTGGATGAAGGTCAATGCCTTTAACCGATCACGGACCATCGCAGCGCGTTCAAAATCGAGGGCCTCGGCGGCGGTTTCCATTTCCTGCGCCAGCTTTGCCTGCACAACAGAGGATTTGCCGTCGAGAAAGGATTTGGCGTCAGCGACAAGACTTTCATACGCACTGTCGTCGATCCGCCCGACGCACGGCGCCGAACAGCGCTTGATTTGATACAGCAAACACGGCCGGTCGCGGTTGTTGAAGAAGCTGTCGGAGCAGCTGCGCAACAGGAACAGCTTCTCGAGCGCGTTCAGCGTCTGGTTAACCGAACCTGCGCTCGCAAATGGCCCATAATATTGGCCCTTATGTCGCCGTGCACCGCGATGTTTTTGAATGCGTGGAAATTTATGGTCGGAACGCAATAGGATGAAGGGGAAGCTTTTATCGTCGCGCAACAGCACATTATACGCCGGGCGGTAACGCTTGATCAATTGCGCCTCAAGCAACAGGGCTTCTGCCTCGCTGTTGGTGGTGACGATCGTCATCGAACGCGTCAGCGCCACCATCCTGCGCAGACGGTTCGGCATACGGTCGATCTGCACATAATTGCTGACACGGTTCTTTAGCGCTCTGGCCTTGCCCACGTAGAGCACGTCGCCGCGCGCATCATGCATGCGATATACGCCGGGCTTTAGCGGCAGCGTGCTCAAGACATTGCGGATCGCGGAAATGCCCGTGTCGAGATCCGGCGTGTCGGCGCCGCGTACCGCATAGGTCGCCTTTTCCTCGTTAAAGCGCGAGGCGGCATTGGGCTGGTCAGGACGGTCGGCTTTGGACATATTCCTGCCATGTAGGGGGAGCCACCCGCATACTCAATCTCATTCCCGCACATATGCGGGACACAGGCTTAGTTCAGTTGGGCAATCGACTGGTCGATAAGCGCGGCATCTGCCTTGGCATCATGATGTACTGCGATGAGTTGCGCCGCTGCTGCGGCTGCAGCCGAAGCCGCTTTCTTGCGCACATCGGCAATCGCAGCGCGTTCGGCAGCCGCGATTTTTTCTTCTGCAGCCTGCGCACGACGGCCAATCAATGCGGTTGCATCAGACTTGGCGCGCGCGACAATCGATTTGGCTTCTTCTTCAGCTGCGGCTTTCATCGCCTCGGCGTCAATTGCCGCCTGCTTGGCCTTGGCTTCATATTCAGCCTTAATGGCTTCCGCTTCGGCACGCAGCGTCGTCGCTTGATCGAGCTGCTGCTTGATCCCTGCAATCTGTTTGTCCAGGGCGCCGGCAATCATAGCAGGCACCTTTTTCCAAATCGCCAGCACGATCACGGCAATCATCGCCAAAGCGACGAGCATCGTTGCATCAAAGCCAAGCGCCGATGGGGCAATATGTTCGCCGGCATGCGCCGTTTCCGTGCCCGCATGGGTCACAGGGACGGCGTCATCCTCCAGCATATCGAGTGTTTTTTCAGCTTCCTGCAACTTGCCTACAGGCGCTGCAACAGGGGTCGCTGGCGCCGCCATGGCAGGCGTTTCGGTTGCAATAGTGGGATTAGCCATGCGACATTACCGCCTTCACTGCTGTTGCTGCTTGCGTAGCTGTAACCTTCGCACCCGAGACCTTGGCCACGATGTCCGCCGCAGCGTCCGCTGCAACCGCCTCAATGCCTGCCAATGCTTTCGCCGTGGCCTTAGCCAGTTCGGCTTCAGATGCTGCAATCTTTGCGCTGATTTCCGCGTCGGCCTTTGCAAGACGCGTATCCGCGTCCTTTGCAGCCTTCGCCTTGGCAGCGGTGGATTTGGCTTGCGCCGCATTCCGTGCCGCTGTCAGGTCGGCAGCACCGCTGTCGCCCAGAGTATCGGCCTCGGCCCGCGCATGCTCGGCCGCAGCAAGGTCGTCCGCAATCTTGCGATCACGGGCGTCCATCGTTGCTTCCACTTTTGGCAACATGCCCCGGCCGATCGTAAAATAGACCAAGCCAAAGACAATCAACAGCCAAAAGAACTGCGATGCATAGGTTTCAAGGATCTGACTAATCTGGGGCATATTACGCGTTTGTCCTTATGAAAGAATGCCCCGGCAGTGTGCCGGGGCGAACCGTCAGTTAGGCAACGAAGATCAGGATCATCGCGATAACGAACGCGAGCAGACCGAGAAGTTCGACGGCGGCGAAGCCGATGAACAGACGGCCCTGCTGGCTGTCCGCTGCTGCTGGGTTGCGCAATGCACCCTGAAGGAACGAGCTAAAAACGTTACCAACACCGCCAGCGGCGATACCGGCACCAATTGCTGCCAGACCGGCACCGATCATTTGGGCTGCTTCTGCG
>NCGG01000002.1 GCA_002278855.1 Sphingomonadales bacterium 28-55-16 | reverse complement strand
AGGCTCTCCGACAATTGGCGCAAAGCGACTTTACAGGTTTGCGGACTTTTGGTCCGCAATGTCGCCAACTCTTTCATCGCCCATGCGCTCGCATCGCCTTCAAGGCTGGCGAGGATGTCCTCAAATGCGTTGGAGGCGAAATGGCGATTGATCTGAACAAGCGTCTCGACGATCTTCGACGCAGGAGGCGTTTCCGATAATGTACCCAATATCCCGTCGATCCGGTCCACGTCTTCGCTCGCAATCCGCATTTTGGCGTCGGCAAGCGCGCTGCTCGGCAGATAATGGGTGGCAAGCCCAAGCGCGAGGCAACCTGCGCCGGCTACGCGTGATCCGGTGAGCGCCAGAAACTGCCCCACACGGCCTTCAAGCCGCGACAGATACCAGCCACCGCCCACATCCGGAAAAAGGCCAATGCCTGTTTCCGGCATTGCGAATTTCGTATTCTCGGTCGCCACGCGGAAACGCGCCGGCCATACAGATGCCGTCCATGAAAGCGACCACAGGCTTCGGATAAGTGAACAATAAATGGTTCAACTGATATTCGTCGTGGAAGAATTTTCGGCCCGATATTCCGCCATCATTGATCGCTGAATTGCGTAAGAAAGCGATATCGCCGCCTGCGCAAAAGCCGCGCCCGTCTGCATGATCAATAACCACGCACTGCACTGCATCATCGTCGCGCCATGCCAGCAACGCCTGCGTCATCGCATGCACCATCGGCAATGTCAGCGCGTGCAGCGCCGATGGCCGGTTCAGGCTTATGAACCCTGCATGCCCTTGTACCCGGATCAACATATCATCGGTCATTGGCGCAACAGGTCCCGGCCGATTATCATACGCATAACCTGATTTGTCCCTTCAAGGATGGAGTGTACCCGCAAATCGCGCCAGAAGCGTTCGATTGGATAATCGCGCAGATAGCCATAGCCGCCAAACAACTGAAGCGCCTGATTGACAATGTCGCTGCCGCTATCGGTTGAAAGCCGCTTCGCCATCGCAGAAAAGCGCGACTTGTCGGGGGCGTTCGCGGTCACTTTTGCTGCGGCAATGTACAACAGCGCACGCGCAGCCTCCAAGTCGGTGGCCATATCCGCGAGCATGAACTGCGTGTTCTGAAATTCGGAAACGGGTTGGCCAAATTGCTGACGCTCTTTGGTGTAGGCAATCGATTCATCCAGACAACGCTGCGCGCCACCCAGTGAACACGCGCCAATGTTCAAACGCCCACCATCGAGGCCCATCATCGCAAAGCGGAAACCATCCCCTTCTGCGCCCACGCGGTTGGCGACAGGCACACGGCAATCTTCGAATATGACTTGCGCGGTTGGCGAAGCGTTCCACCCCAGTTTTTTTTCCGGCGCGCCGAAACTGAGCCCCGGCGTATCCTTGTCAACGACAAGGCAACTCACGCCCTTGGTTTTTTCATCGCCGGTGCGGACCATGACGACGTATACGTCATTATATCCGGCGCCCGAGATAAACTGCTTCGTGCCATTTAAAACATAATGATCGCCATCGCGCCGCGCGCTGGTCTTCAGCGCCGCTGCATCTGACCCGCTGCCGGGCTCGGTGAGGCAATAGCTGGCGATTTTCTCCATCGACACAAGATCAGGCAAATAGCGCGCCTTAAGCTCTGCATTGCCAAAGCAATCGATCATCCATGCCGCCATATTGTGGATAGAAATAAAAGCGCTGGTGGTGGGGCAGCCATACGCCATCGCCTCCATAATCAAGGCGGCTTCTAGCCGGCCAAGGCCAGTGCCACCCGATTCTTCGGACACATAAATCGCGCCAAAGCCAAGCGCGCCCGCTGCTTTCCACACGTCTATCGGATAATGCGATTTTTCGTCCCATTCAGCGGCAAATGGCGTGATCGCATCCGCCGTGAATTTGCGTGCCATATCTTGAATGGCGACTTGATCGTCTGTGAGTTCAAACTGATTTTGCATGCAGTCGCCGTAGCATTGCGGTTTTGAGTTATCCAGACATTAGCTTGGGCATCGCAGTTATCGCATGCCCCATGCATCCAACAGGTGCACGCGCACAAAACTGCGCTATTTCCATGCCACCTCACCAACCAAGCGCGCAAATGCAAACCGGACCCAAAAAAAACTTGGCGCAAAGCGCATCTGCCTGCTAACCGGAGCCGGCCCGCACCCATAGCTCAGCTGGATAGAGCGCTGCCCTCCGAAGGCAGAGGCCAGAGGTTCGAATCCTCTTGGGTGCGCCAAATATACCAAATATATCATTGAAAATACGACGGGAACAGAGAGGTCTATCCGTTGGGATAAGATATCCGCTGGTTAATCGATCCCAGCATTTTGCATCTTTTCTCGAAGTGCCGCTAACGGGATTGCCTCGTCGAGCCCTACTGCACGGGCATAGGCTTTGGTAAAACCGAAAATATAGACCCGCCCGGGCAATGCCGCAAAGTCGTCATTCTCTATCGCTGTCAAAAAGCGCAGCGAGATTCGCGTGCGATCTGAAATGTCTTGGAGGGAAAAATTAGCGCCCTCACGGGCTTTTTTCAGCCTAGCGCCGATCCATTGCATCTCGCCCTCAAGCGGATCTTGTTGATCAAAGCTCACTTGAACTCTCCCGTGAAAAGGACCATTTTCCGCGACGCACAACTGCAACCGAATCATCGATAGCTTAGTTTTGTTACACCTGATCAACGGGAGCGAATTTTGGGCGTTGGGCCGGGAGCCGACAGTCCGGTTTTCGCACCCGCGGACCTTTTTTGGGAAACGTCGGGCAACTGCCGTGCAAGATGCGTCATTTCCGTGATAATCAAGTCGCTTGCTTAACATATTTGGTTAAGGAATACATTGTGACAGTTAAAAAACAGGATTGATTGCCAATTTCTTCCCGCTACGAAGATAAGAGTGCAGCTTTGCAGAATCGCAAAGAGAGGCAGCGGGAAAAGTCCAAGATATACGCGGGAAAAATGTAATGCTCGCCGGTGATGCTGACAATGGATCGGAAATGTCTAGGGTTCAGAACGGTTGCACGATACTCGTCGTCGACGATGATTTGACCTGCCTAGAAGAATATCGCGATACGATTTCCAACCTCGGTTACAATGTCGTTTGCGCCGCCAACGCGCCACAGGCGCTCAAGACGATTGCAGAATCGCCCGATATTGGCGTTGTGATTACCGATTTGGAAATGCCCGCAATGGATGGCATTTCGCTTTTGTCTGAAATCGCCAATCGCTTCTCTGCAAACCAACCGATCGTCACGTTGCTGCTTACAGCCCATTCCAGCTTGCAAGTCGCCACAAAGGCCATGCATTATCAAGCGACAGATTTGCTGAGCAAGCCTGTTTCTATGGAAGAACTTGCGGCTGCGCTGCGACGGGCGTCGGCACATTATTTAACGATGTCCAACAAATTCCAGATTACGGCAATCACGAAACGCTTGGATCCGCAGGCAGGGCGAAGCCGGCCGCCAAAGCCAGATACCGCGCCAACCGGTGTGGAATTGCAGGCATTCATTCAGCTGCTGTTGAAATTTCAGCATAACAAATCCAAATTTTTTGACCCGGCCGTATTATCTGGGCCGTCTTGGGAAATCTTGCTCGATATTACCGAAGCCAGCTTGCGCGGTGAGGCTGTTCCAGCCTCTGCCGCATCCGCAACGACGCTGGTTCCGTTGAGCACTGCGCTGCGCCATGTCAACAATTTGGTCGATGCAGGTCTGGTCCGGCGCTGGACGGACCCAACCGACAAACGCCGGACGTTATTGGAACTCGAACCACACGCCCTTGCAGCGATGCAGCGTTATCTTGAATCGGCTTGGAAGATGCAACGTCAAGCCGGCTAAGCAGGGCTTAGGCCGCTTCAGCTATTTCATTTTACGCAGAAATAACGCGCAACAATTCTGCGCTGTCCATCGGTTTGTGCAAAAACATCCACCCCGGCTCAAGCGACGCGGAGTCGGGAACATAGCCGCTCATCAGGATAACCTTGATCGAGGGCTGCGCAGCCGAGGCCTGCCGAGCAACTTCAGTTCCATTTTGACCCGGCATAACAATGTCGGACAATAAGACATCATAAGTCTCCTGCCCTACAGCGATCAGAGCCTCCTCGCCTGATTTGCAAGCCGTAACCGCGTGTCCTTCACTCTCCAACATCTCGAACAACGCCTCGAGCGCATAAGGCTCATCCTCCACCAACAAAATACGTTGCTGACCTTTTGCATCCAAGGATGTCGATGACATGGTATCAACAACGCCGGTGAAGGGGGCCACCGAAGACCCGGCAACCGGCAGACGCAGATGCACCGTGGTCCCTTGCCCCGTTGCCGATTCCAGCCATACATCGCCCCCCATCTCGCCAACAAAGTTGCGCACCGATGCAAGGCCAAGCCCCGTTCCATTGGGCTTGGAGGAGAATAAGGGTTCGAACGCCCTTGAGAGCAACGCGTCACTCATGCCATGACCGTTATCGGCGACCCGAATGGCGATATAATCGCAAGGCTTTGGTATTTGAGGACCGCTTTCGCTGGGGATCAGTCCGCTGCTGACCGAGGTCGAAAGGTCAATCCGCCCACCCTGCGGCATAGCTTCACGCGCGTTTATAAGCAGGTTGATAAGGCCGTTGAGCAAGCCATTATAGCTGACGATGCTTTTACGCTGCGCGGCCTGTAAATTGATATTGAGCGAAATGGTCGAGCCAACAAGGCTGCGCAAGATTGCGGCATTGTCCGTGATGACATCGTCAACAGATATGGGCTGAAGCGTATCGATTTGCTGTTGCGACAGCGTCATCAGCGACTGCGTCACGTCGGACCCACGTGACGCCGTCTCGTGGATGATATTGGCAAGCTTTTCAACTTTCGCGTCATGGCCGAACCGACTGGAAAGCCGTTTTGTATTCAATTGGATGATCGAGAGCAGATTGTTAAAATCATGCGCCATATATCCAGCAACGCGGCTTGTGCGCTCCAGCAAGTCCGCGCTGCGTTGCCGTTCGTGCGCCAACTCAATCGCAGTGGCCTGCGACTCCTCCAGCATAGCGCGCTGGAGAGCGATTAACATTGAGCTGAGAACAACCGGGTCCGAATGGCCAAAATCGCTGAGATCTAGTGTGCCGCTGGCGAATGTCTCCTCAGACAGAACAAAGCGCACCGCAAGCAGACACCCATTTTCGTGAAATATTGCGGCGCCGCTTAGGGACACATTGCCCGCGAGCGAAATGATCCGAATGGCTTCAACCCCAGTTTTCCGCTCAAAAAACTGCGCGATCCCAAAATTCACAATGGTAAATGCCTCGGCGCAGAGCATGCCGACCCGAACATGGGGCAAATGCCGCGCAATGGCAGGCCCCATCGCCGATATTTTCAATGCGTGGTCAACATGCATAAACGCAGGCAGAAGGGCGCCAATCTGGTCTTCTGATAAATTCAACAACACGCCTTATTGCCCGTCATGGTAACGAATTTCGAAGACGACTGACTTTTCACCGCGGCTTGTGATCGCAACATCCCCATGCGTATCAAACCGATCCATCAGGCCATGGAAAAGCCCGCAGACAAAATTTTCCAAGCCCATGCGATCGGACCGATATTCAACGACAAGATGCCCGCTGTTGCGCTCCAGCGTGGTAAAGGACGGCAATCGCGTCCCGGGCATCGCAGCCCCTACGGCAAGGTGCAAGCGGTCCAGATTGGCGATGAAGCTCGCCAAATCTTGACCGGTGAATGTCATGATGGACGACAGCGAGCCCTGCTCGGCATATCTGATCCAATATCGGCCGAATTCGAAGAGGCATTCGTCAACGGTAAGGTTGAAACGCGCGGCAGCTTCAGCAACTATTTCAAAGGTAAGCGTATCTTCATACACCATGCCCGTCAGCAATTCTGTCGGACCGATTTTTAAACGATGTTCAAGTGCGAGCCAGGCTTCTTCGCCCAATTGTTCAAAAACCATTTGCCGCATGGCACGATGTATCATGCCATACATGCAGAATTCCGGTTAATAGTCGTTGGTCGCCTTAAGGTCCTCATTAGTTTTGTTCAGTTCCTGCAAAAGGTGCGTTGCGCGGATCACTTGTTCTTCAATGCGGCTCATTTTCCCGAGCAGATACTGAGCGTCCTCGTTCGAATAGCCCGCCATTCTGACGCGGATATTACCGCATGACAGCCGAATAACGTTTAAAGGCTGCATAATTTCTTGCAGCTTTCTTGCGACCACGTCTGTTGATCTTTGCATATAAGTGGTCCTAACCGATTGTCAAAAATTGTGAAATGAAAAATTACCATTACCGTTTGCAGATGCACATGACGGCTCCAAAGACGCTTTCATTGATTGCAACCAAGCCGCGAAACAAGGCCTGAGAATGCCAAAAAATGGGTCCTTACTCAAGACGCGATGGCCATTTCCCTATAATCATCAGTCAGCAGGATCTGCTGAATTTCCGCGCTGGTTTCATCGGTCAGCGTAAGAAAAACCCGCCGCTGGTCGACGCGGTCATAATGTCGCTGAATGATATTGCGTTCCGTTAACATAGTTATATGCCGCAGTGCGGTTGTTACCGGCGAAAAAGAGGCGTGACAGGCGCTTGAAACACTTGTTTGCAAGCCGGAATTCTGCCGCACGAACAAATCTAGGAGAATAAACCAAGCCGGATCGGCAAATAAACTGGCGGCTGAAACCAATCTTGACCGGCGTTTCGTGATCTCAATGAGATCGGATGCTTTTTTGACCGCCAGGCTGGTTAATGCGTTGGTAGCACCCGACGCGCTGGCCGATGACACAAGCGCATCCCCCTCTGCACCCACAGCGCGCAACATGTTTTCCAACTGCGCGCGTGTCAGCTTTATCGGTATATCGAAAGTATGGATTTGGTCTGTCGCATTGGAATCGATTTGGAATTCGAACATATTGCCCCACCGGCACAATATAGAAAGCATTGACGATTATTTTTACAATATGCGCCGAAGTTTCTGGCATGTGCCAACTTGATTTAGATAAGCGTCGATGCGACCCAAGGCTCTCTAATTCTGATTTTTATTATTATTTGGCCTATGAATAAATGCACGCGCTATCGCCGCCAAAGCGAAAGCAAATACAGCCATTTTGAAAGTTTAAGGCCCAATTTACTGTCGCGCGCTTTCGGCATCCCAACGCTGAACGATGAGGTCAGCCGCCGGCATGCAGCCTGCGAGAGAAACAGCTGATGCCGCCCTTATCCCAGCAGCAGCGGCGCCAGCTTGGCCCGTTGCCATGCGGCATCACCAAATTGCGATGCCTGAAAAATCGCAGCGCGGCGGTGCAGGCCTGCGTCGCAATCATGCGTAAAGCCAAAGCCACCATGAAACTGAATCGCACGGTCAGCGGCAAAGCTATAGGTGGCATCGGCCGCAGCCTTGGCCATGCGCACCGCGATTTCGCCGACACCTTGATCACTGAAGCTGTTTGCTGCGCTGTACAAATGCGAGCGCGCTTTTTCATATTCGACATAGGCGTCAACAGTCGGGTGTTTCAGCGCCTGATATTCACCGATGAGCTTTCCAAACTGCTTGCGGGTTTGCAGATAACTGACCGTATAGTCGATCACACTTTGCGCACCGCCGCACATTTCTGCGCTTTGCAGGAGATTTGCAGCTTGCTCTATATGTGACAGCGTCGACGACGTACGCGCAATTTCCAGCAAAGCCGTGCGCGGCACGACCAGACCGTTTAACGACAGCGCGAAGCTGCGCTTCGTCTCGTCGATAATCGCTTCGCGGCGCAGGCGCCCGGCGACGTCGTCTGCCGTCAGCGCAACCAAGGCAGGCTTGCCATCGAGCATGATCGACGCAATGACGATATCGGCCGTCTGCGCCCATGCGACAAACAGCTTCTCACCAGACAAATGCACTGCATCTCCGTCCAGCTTCGCTGTGGCGGTAATGTTTTGAAGATCCCAGTCGCCATGCGCTTCGGAAAGGGCCAAAGTGCCAATTGCACCTTCGGCAAGCTTGGGCAGCCAATGCGCCGCTTGCTGCGCGCTGCCACCCATGATCAGCGCCTGTGCAGCCAAGGTCGATGACACCAATGGAGATGCCATAAGATGGCGACCCATTTGCTCAACAACAGGAACGACTTCGGCAAGCGTCAGGCCAACGCCTTGATGCGCCTCTGGTATCGCGATAGCGGTCCAACCCAAGGCTGCCATTTCCGCCCAGATATCGGCATCATAGCCCAAATCGCTGTCCATCAGCTTGCGGACACGGTCAATCGGCGACTTGTCGCGGCAAAAGCTGGTGGCTACGTCAAGCAGCTCAATCTGTTCTTCGCTATACCCTAAGCCGGCCATCTGCATGTCATTCTCTCCTCGCGCCTCTATATCCTCTATGGCGCGAGGCACGATAAGAAATCAAGGCGATTTAACCGGCCGGTTAAATGCGCGACTTACGCCTGCTCCAATACCTTCCGGCCCGGCCGTACTTTCATTTTATGGCCTGCCTTGGTGGCGAGCGATACATCCCGGATCGTCTGCATGAACACCCATTCGTTCGTTGCTGCCTGCGGGGTGAGCGACAAATGCATGTAGCCACGGTTGGATGTATCGACCCAGCGCAATTCCTGTTTGCTGGCGTCAAGCAAGCTGCGCGCGACGACAGCCGGGTCCGTGAACGGAACCGCGCTTTCAAAGCCTGGCGACGAGACGCTGTGGCCGCCAAATTCAACGCCGGCTGGCTTTCCACCTTCGGGCAAGTCAAAGGCCCAGCCATTGTGGCTGTCACCCGTGATCACGACCAAATTTGCGTCGGCGCGCTGGGCTGCTGATAAAATGCGTGAACGCGCGGCGGGGTAACCGCCCCAATTATCGAGATTGTAAGGCAAGCCTGCCTTTGTCGCGGCAATGCCCTGCCGTACATAGCTTGTTGCGCGTTCAGGCGCATTTCGGGGAACCCAATCCATGGCGCTTTCCGGGGTGTAGCTATACCCCATATTCGTTCCGGTTCCCAGCAAGGCCCAAGTCGACGTGTCGCGCATCATTGACCGCGAAAGCCATGCTTCCTGCTCGGTTCCAAACATTGTCATGGATGGATCGCGCCATGCGCCATCGCGGAACGCGGCAAATGCCTTTGCAGCGTCTCCGCCGCGGGCCAGATCCCCATATTCAGTTGGCTTAGAACGAGCAATCTCGCGGGTGTCCGTGCGGTAATAGGTCGCAAGATCGCCGATGGCATATTCTTTCCACGGCTGTTCACCGACGGGCAGCCATTCGCGCCAGACTTGCATCGCTGCATTGCGCCGTGCGCTCCAGTCGCCTTCATCAACGCCATGGTTCTGCGCGCCGCCTTCCCAACTGTCATTCGCTGTTTCATGGTCGTCCGTGTTGACGATCATCGGGAAGTTGGCATGCAACGCTTGCAGCTGTGGATCTACGCGATAGCTTGCGTACCGCAGCCGGTAATCCGCCAGCGTCAGGATTTCATCGGCTGGGAAAAGGCGCGCTGCAAATTTTGCGCCGCCGTCATATCCGCCACGGCCATATTCATAAATATAGTCGCCCATGTGGAGCACCAGATCAATGTCATCACGCGCCGCAGCATGGCCGTAAGCATTGAATTCGCCGAAGCCCACATTCGAGCATGAGAAGACCGCAATGTTAAACTTGGCCGTCTTGCCAACAGGCAAAGTCTTCGTGCGGCCAACGGGTGAAATACTGCCATCGGGCGCAATGAAACGGAACCAATGCCATTTGCCGGGTGCAAGCTTGTCGACGGTAATCTTGACCGTATGGTCGCGCCACGGGCCAGTCACCATTTGTCCGCCGCCTGCAATTTTTACAAAATCGCGGCTTTCGGAAATTTCGACACGGACTTTGGATGGTCCGCCGGTCGGGCTCACATAGCGCGTCCACAATAAAACTGAGTCAGGTCCAGGCTCACCGCTGGCAACATTATGGGTAAAACCCGTGAGACCAAGAAGCGTCTGCGCCATGGCGACGCCGCCGGGCAGCATCAGCCCGCCAAGACCGAATCCAGCCGTCATCAGCAAATTACGGCGATTGATTACAAAGGACATTTCCGGCTTCCCCTTTTACATTTTCTACAGCCACTGCGGCGCAGTGTCTCGACCCTATGTACCAACCGCTAGTGATATGCTGTTTCAACCATATGACAAGCCCGCCTGCCGCGCACGCGGCCGCCGATTTAGATAAAACTATCCAACCATTTTTCGGCCAAGGCCTCGGCTTCGTCGACGCTGAAGGGGGCATTGCCCAGACTTAATTCTAACCAAAGGCCGTCGACTAAAGCGGTCAGCGCGACTGCCGCCAGTCGGGCATCCGCAGGCGCGTTCGGACAGGCGAAGATCAGCTGCTCCATATCATGTCTGTTCTCGGCGTAGATTTCGTCATGAATGGCGCCGATGGCGGGAACCGTGCGCGACAGGCTCCAAAACGCCAACCATGTTGCCAATAACTCCGGATCCGCAATTGGCGCGCGAAAGCTGGCGGTGACAAAGGCCAGCAACCTGCCACGCGGATTGTCCATAGGCACGCCTTCAACCGCGGCCTGCATCGCGGCGGCAACACGTGCGCCGGTGGCCCGGTAGGTCGCAGCCACCAGCGCATCAATGCCATCGAAATAATGCCGCAGCAGACCGGCCGACACGCCAGCTTCTAAGCAAATGGCGCGTACCGATGTGCCGTTTGCGCCGCGCGTCGCAAGGCAGCGCGCCGTTGCCGCGATTAACGCGTCGCGGCGCGTGTCAGCGCTCTTGCGGGTGAAGACTTGTCGCGCGGTCATGGCGCTGTTATACACTCGTATAACAAGGGGGGCAAGATGTCCGAATCGGGCTTACAGACAATGCATGATCAACTCGACGGCTGGAGCCTGCCGGCTTGGACCTATGATGATCCTGAATTCGCAGCGGTTGAGGTGGATCGCATCTTCCGCCCGTCATGGCAGGTCGTTTGCCATGTCAGCGACGTTGCGCATGCGGGCGACTGGCATAGCCTTGATTATATCGGCGAGAGCGTCATCGTCGTGCGCGGCAATGACGACGTGCTGCGCGCCTTCACCAATGTCTGCCGCCACCGCGGAAGCCGTTTGGTTGACGGCTCTGACGGATGTGCAAAAAAGCTCGTCTGCCCTTATCATGCATGGACCTATGACCTTGATGGCCGCCTGACGGGTGTGCCGGACAGTGCGTCCTACCCAACGCTCGACAAGAGCAAGGCGGGCCTTGTGCCCGTTGACTTGGAAATCTGGCGCGGGTTCATATTTGTCCGTCTTGAGGGGGATGGCCCCTCCGTCGCGACGATGATGGCCCCTTATGAGGCCCAAGTCGCGCCGTATCGTTTTGAAGAACTCAAAGCGCTTGGTCGCGTCACGATGCGGCCGCGCGATGTGAACTGGAAAAATGTCGGCGACAATTATTCAGACGGCCTGCATATTCCCGTTGCGCATCCCGGCCTCACCCGCTTGTTCGGCAAAAGCTATGGCATAGAAGCAGAGCCGCATGTTGACCGCATGTGGGGTGACCTTGTCGACCGGCCATCGGCCAATTGGTCCGAGCGCGGATACCAGAATATCCTGCCATCCGTGCCCCATCTACCGGAAGCAAACCAGAAACGCTGGCTGTATTTCAAGCTGTGGCCGTCGGTCGCGTTCGACATTTATCCTGACCAAGTGGATTTCATGCAATGGTTGCCCACGGGCCCCAACAGCTGCGTCATTCGCGAGATCAGTTATGTGCTTGAAGATGACCGCCGCGAAATGCGCGCCGCACGTTACCTCAACTGGCGGATCAACCGGCAGGTCAATGCAGAGGACACGGTCCTGATCACGCGCGTCCAGCAAGGCATGGCAAGCCGCAGTTTCTCGATGGGCCCACTGTCCGACAAGGAAGTGTGCCTGAAAAGCTTCTGTGCCCAAATCCGCAACATCATTCCCGAGGCCCGCCTCGAACAGCGCCCCGCAGTGGGCTGGAGCAAAAAATGACCAAGAAATATGACGCCCTCATCATTGGCGCTGGCCATAACGGCCTTGTTTGCGCCTTTTATCTCGCGCGTGCTGGCCTCAAGGTCCGGATTGTCGAGCGCCGCGATGTTGTCGGCGGCGCTGCGGTCACCGAAGAATTCCATCCCGGTTTCCGCAACTCGGTCGCAAGCTACACCGTTAGCCTGCTTCAGCCGAAGGTCATTTCGGACATGAAACTGGTCGACCATGGCTATCGCGTCATTGAACGCCCCATTTCCAATTTCCTACCGCAAGAAGATGGCGGATATCTGAAATTGGGCGGCGGGTTGGAGCGGACGCAAGCTGAGTTTGCGCGCTTCTCCAAACATGATGCAGCGGTGCTGCCGCAATATTATGACATGTTGGAAGGCGTCGCCGACGTCCTGCGCGACCTTGCGTTGCGCTCGCCGCCCAATGTGGGCGATGGCCTCAAGACGTTGATCGACGCAGCCGTACAGGGACGCGGGCTGATGAAGCTGAACCTGTCGCAGCAACGCGACGTGCTTGAACTGTTCACAAAATCCGCGCGCAGCTTCTTGGACAGTTGGTTCGAAAGCGAAGCAGTTAAGGCCGCATTCGGTTTTGACGCTGTTGTCGGCAATTATGCCAGCCCCGATACGCCGGGCAGCGCTTATGTATTACTGCACCATGTGTTTGGTGAAGTGAATGGCAACAAGGGCGCATGGGGCCACAGCATTGGCGGCATGGGCACGATCACGCAGATCATGGCCAAGATATGCCGCGATCTTGGCGTCGAAATCAGCCTCGAGGCGCCTGTCTCACGCGTATTGGTTGATGGCGAAAAGGTTGCAGGCGTGCGCCTGGAAAGCGGCGAAGAAATCGTCGCCGACCGCGTCATTTCCAACGTCGGGCCAAAACTATTGTACGAACGCATGTTCGACGATGCCGACCTGAAGCCTGAATTCAAGCGCCGCGTCAAAGGTTTCAAGGCAGGCAGCGGAACATTCCGCATGAATGTCGCCTTGTCGGAATTGCCCAAATTCACCTGCTTGCCTGAAGCTGGCGAACATCACCAATCGGGCATTATCATTGCGCCAACGCTCGATTATATGGACCGCGCGTTTCTGGATGCAAAGCGCGATGGTTGGTCGCAAAAACCAATCGTTGAAATCCTGATCCCGTCCACCGTCGACGACAGCCTTGCGCCTGCGGGACAACATGTCGCGAGCTTATTCTGTCAGCAATTTGCACCAGAATTGCCGAACAATGCCGATGGCACGCCGCGCGACTGGGACGCCGAAGAGGGCAAGGCCGCAGACGATATCATCAGCACGGTCGAGGCCTATGCACCCGGCTTCCGCGCATCCGTTTTGGGCCGCCAAATCCTCAGCCCCAAGGGACTTGAGCGCAAATTTGGTTTGGTTGGCGGCGACATCATGCACGGCAATATGAGCCTTGACCAATTATGGTCTGCGCGTCCGATATTGGGCCATGGCGCCTATCGTGGGCCGCTCAAGGGCCTATATATGTGCGGTGCAGGTAGCCACCCCGGTGGCGGCGTCACCGGCGCACCGGGGCACAATTGCGCCGCCGAAGTGCTAGCGGACCGAAGTGTGTTCAAACGGATATTTGCCTGAGGGCACTGCCTGAGGACTTCAGTGGGGAACAATGAAAAAGCCGGACCTTTTCAGATCCGGCTTCTCCCCCCTGTTGCCTTTGGCAACAAACTTAAACTGAAACTTTAAAAATCGCGCGAGAACTTCAATCCGATCACGCGTGGCTTGATCAGGACATCGTAAAACGCACCGCCGGTTGGCGTTGATGCCGTGACACCCGTGCCGCAGACCGTTTCAAGACACTGCACCCCAGTGTTCACCACGCCGCGTGTGTCGAACAGGTTGGTCGCAAAGGCTTCAATGTCCCACGCATCTTTCTTCACACCGATGGAGAAGTCAGCCGTGGTGTAAGCGTCCAGATTGCCCTTGATCGCGTTCTGCGCTGGCCGCAAATCGCTTCTACGGCCACCTATGTGGTTGACCGCAAGTTGCACATGACCATCCCAATCTGCGATCGGGAATTCGTAACGTGCTATGGCATTGCCCTTAACCTTAGCGGTCACAGGAAGACGCGATCCGGATGGTGCAAGCAATTCATTGCCCGCCGTGGTGCAATCAAAAGTTGCGTTGGCTATCTTACAGAAATCACGTTGGCTTTTCGCATCATTATAGCTGAACCCAGCGTTCAAGCTGAACCCGCCCGTGCGGAAACCAGCGTCCATTTCAAGGCCGCGAATACGCGCAACACCCGCGTTGCGGATTTCGGTGAGGCCGTTCGCACCCAAGAACGACAGTTGGATATTATTCCAATCTTCCTGGAATATGGCGCCGTTCCAACGGAATGCACCGAATGTCGTTTTCCAACCCAGTTCATAATTGTCGAGCTCGTCCGAACCATAAGGCGGCAATGTGCCGCGACGGTTGATACCCCCCGGACGGAAACCACGCGACCATGTGGCATATAGCAGCACATCGTCAGTGACCTTGTAGGTCGCGTTCAGCTTATGGATGAAACCAGTGTCCGACGTTGATTTGTCCACATTGGTGCAAGGGCTGCCATCGACAATGATCGGAACCGGCGTGCCGGCCGGATTGGCGCGCCGCGTTGTGCCATCGGTGTTGAGGCAGGCCGCTTCGCCAGTCTTGCTCGAATAGCCGGAAGAAAATCCGAAGAAGCCCTGCAGCGAGTTATCAAACTTATAATAACGTAAACCGCCGGTGAGTGACAGCTTCTCTGTTAGATCATAGGTCAATTCACCAAAGGCCGCGTAATCGCGGTCGACGCGCTTTTGCTTGGTCAGCCAGATATTGCTGTTGGTGCCCGTCACCGTGATCGAGTCAGCAATATTGTCGATAATATAATTCTGTTCAATATTATGAGACTGACGTTGTGCAAACAAACCACCAATGAAGCGCAACGGCGCATCTGCGGGGCTAGTGAAACGCAATTCGCCAAAACTTTTCTTATACCGGTCAATGCCTTGGATATATTGGTTCGGGTTTACCAGATCCCCGGCATTGTCATAAAAATAGTTGCCGTATCCAGACAATGCATCATAAAAATACGCATAATCGGAGTAATCCGATTGTGTTTCGGTTTTACGGCGCAAATGGCCACCGGTTGCGGTGACATCCCAGTTACCGATTTTGCCCTCAATTGTCAGAGCGCCCTGAATCCACTTATCGCGGGTACCTTCAGGATTGTACTGGACAACTTGAAGGTCGCCAGTGGTCTGTCCAGAGCGTTCCTGCGCGTAGCTGCCATTCGTATTTTGGACTTGCCCCATCAAGGTTGGCTTGATGGTCCAATTGTCATCCAGATCAATGCCGAGTGCCAAACGCGCGCCATAGGTTTCGGCATTGTTGAAGTTATCTTCCACCAACAACCTGTTGCTTTGCGTAATGCCTGAGCTTGCATAAGTGCGTGCGCCCAACACATTGTCGATATACCCCGCATCGTCGCGATACCAACCCACAAGACGCGCTGCCGCGCCTTCAGCGATTGGGACGTTTAGGAAGCCTTCGTAGATCGCGCCAAAATCGCCATGCGCAACATTGTTGAATTCAACGCCAACGCTTCCATAGAGGGCAGATGGATCCGGCGCATTCGTCACCAGCTTCAACGTACCAGCCATCGAGCTTGCACCATATAAGGTGCCCTGCGGTCCGGCGAGCGCCTCAACGCGCGCAAGATCATAAGCGTGCAAATCAAGCGCGCCTTGAATGGTCGTAATCGGCATTTCGTCCAAATAGGTGCCTACAGTCGGCAGCGACGCCGAGTGGTTCGCATTTTCGCCTGATGCCACGCCGCGGAAATAGACCTGCGCGAAGCCAGGGCCGCCCTGTTGAATCGTGACCGAAGGCAAGAATTTCACAACATCCTGTAATTCGCTAACCTGCAATTGGTTGAGCTTTTCATTGCCAATGGCACTGATCGCGATCGGCACATCCTGCAAATTCTGTTCGCGCTTTTGCGCCGTGACAACAATCACGTCGCTATCAGCGCCTGCTGCTTCCTGCGCCATTGCGGGAACCGCAAAAGCCGTTGATGTCAAAAGCACGGTCAACGCCGAGCGGATTTTGTTTTTCTTATTTTTTAGGTGCACGCGGCTACCCTCCCTGGTTATTCTGTAATAAATAGGCCCCGATTTGCATTCTCACGCAATATATTTTCGCTTCAACAGCGCTTGGGTCGCTATTTTAGCCCCCTGTGTTGCAAGACAGCAACTATAATTAGGCTGGATAAGCGTGCCAATAAGGACCAAGCGCCTGCTTAAGCGGCTCAAGATGGGCCGCATAAGGTTTCCATTGATCAACGCCATCGCGGTTGATGGGGCGACGGACTTGCTCGCTGGATGCCGTGCGCACAGCGCGTTTATTCTGATGGAAATTCAGGCAGGACTCTTCGAACGGAAGACCCAAAAATGCCAACAAAGTGCGAATTTCACCTTCCGGATTTTCCAGCAATTGTTCGTGGATAACGCGATAGACATAACCCGGCGCGACCGCGTCGAAATGGTCCATCAAGCGCACATAATCCGCATAATATTGCCCCATATGCGCAAGATCATAGCTAAACGCTTGCCCCTTGGCGAAATGCTGCCGGTAATTGGAAAAACAGCAATCCAATGGATGCCGCCGCGCGTCGATAATCTTGGCATTGGGCAGGATCAGGCGGATGAAGGCGAGATAATTCCAGTTGTTGGGCAGCTTATCGATAAAAAAGGGCGTGTCGGTTTTGCGCTGAATACGCGTGCGTTCGATAAACTCCGCGCCAAGCCTTTCAACATCCGCCGTGCTGAAACCGGCGAGCGCATCAATCCAGTCGGTGCCGCGGCCTTCACGCAGCGCCATCGCCGGAATGTCGGGCAATTCCATCGTACCTTCCACCATGGAATGGCTGGCGAGGATTTGCTCAATCAATGTAGAACCGGCGCGCGGCATGCCGATGATGAAAATGGGGTCGTGGGCGGCATGCCCCTGCCCCACGCGTGCCCCCAGAAATTCGGGCGTGCACGCAGCGATGATCTTATCAACCTGTGTCCGGACCGTGTGCGGATCATATTGCAATTCGGCGCTTCGCAAGGCGTTTGCGCGTTCATAATGGGTGAACGCCGCGTCATGATTGCTGCGTTCTTCCATCGCCTTGCCCAGCGCAAAATGCAGATGATATGCATCTTCTGCACCAAGGCTGGGAGATGTCAAAGCCGCCTCCATCGCGGCAACATCTTCATCCGAGAAGCTGGTTGTTTTCAGATTGGCAAGGCTCCACCAAACTTCGCCCAAGGTCGGCTCAACTGCAAGCGCGCGGCGATAGGCTGCAACGCTCTCGTCCTGATGGCCAACGGTTTTGAGCATATGGCCATAGCTCATCCATAATTTGGCGTGTTCGGGAAACCGTGTGGTCAATTCCTGATAGAGCGCAATCGCCTCTTCATAGCCGCCAATACGGCCAAGTGCTGCGGCCTTCAAATTTTGCTGGACGGGGTTGTCACCGCCCTCGGCCAACACGGCGTTGAGATGCTCAAGCGCTTCGGGAAAGCGATTTTGTTTATACAATATCGTCGCCAAATTGGCCCGCGCGGCACCAAAATCGGGCGTCAGTTCGAGCGCCCGACGCAGCAAAGCTTCGCTATCCTTCAGCCGGCCAACGCGCGCGGCCAGCTCGGCCATCATGCGAATGGCCGCCACATCGGTGGGTGCCTGGCGCAAATGGCCCCGCAATAGGGGCTCTGCATCCTCCAACCTGTTTTCCGATAGCGCCACGGCGGCCGCCATCAGCTTGGGATTGCGCAAGGCGGCTTCAATCGCGGGACGAGCGGACATTTGGTTCATGACGCTGGGTCTATGCCAAGCGGACGTGCTTTTGAAGCCGTCAAATCATCTGGCGTGTCAATGTCCCGCAGGCTGCCCAAGGGCGCGGTTAGCGTGCTGACATTCGAAAGAATAGGCCGTGCGCCAGCATCACCCTCGGTTTCCAGCAAGTGTGGCCAGCTGTCGCGCGGGAAAATAGCGGGCGGCATCGATTGGATTCCGTCAGAGGACGCAAGTATCTCGCCGTCACAGGCCGCAATCAGCGCCGCGACATGGGCCAGCGCAACGCATGGCATATCGGCAAGCGTAATCAGCAACGCCTGCGCTTTGGTCTGTGCCGCGGCCGCAACCGCCAGATGCAGCGAACCCGATAGGCCCTTTTCGACGTGCCGGTTTTCAACGATCGTGAAACCCAGCTGCAGAAAATGTGGTGCAATCGCTGCGCTCGGTTGGCACAGCGCGAAATGCGCGGCGGCACCCAGCTGCGCCAACTGCGCCGCGGCGTGGAGGCCAAGCGGCATGCCGTCGAGATCGGCCATCAACTTATCCGCACCAAAACGGCGCGCATTGCCCGCGGCGAGGACGACGATTGCGACGTCCTTTATGTCCATCAACGCAGGCCCATATTGAACGCGCGGATCATTCCACCCGCAATCGACAGTGCGATTTCCGGCGCGCTGATCGCGTTAATTGCAACGCCTGCGGGCCCCTCAATCCGCGCGCATAGGTCCGTACTGACCCCCGCCGCAGTCAGCCTGGATAGCCGCGCCTGATGCGACCGTACAGAGCCAAGCGCAGCGACATAAGCCGCAGGGCTCGCCAATGCCGACATCAATGCAGGGTCGTCAATTTTGGGGTCATGGCTTAACGTTACAATCGCGCTTCGGCTATCGGGCGCGAAGGCGTTAACGGCTTCGTCGGGCCAGCGGTCATCAAGCCGCACGTCGGGGAAACGGTCCGCCGTTAAAAACCTTCCGCGCGGGTCGCATAAGGTGACATCAATGCCTTGCGAGACAGCAATCGCCGATAAAGCCGCCGCGATCTCCACCGCGCCGATAATCAACAACCGGCGCGCGGGATAATAGACATTCACAAAGCCGTCTGCCGCGGCATCCTGCGTTATCCTGCTGCGGCCAGTGGCCAGATCGGTGACGACGGTCAATTTTGCTCCATTGCCGCGTGCGTTGACGATGGCGTTAAACAGGCCTTCTGGAAATCCGTCCGCCGACACAGGCTGCACCAGCACCTGAATGTCCCCGCCACAGGGCAATCCAACGTCCCACGCCGCATCGTCGGCCACGCCATAGCGGCGCACGATTGCCGGCGCGCCAGATAGGACCATCTGCGCGCGTTCCAGCACATCGGCCTCAACACAGCCGCCCGATACGGATCCCACAAAACGTCCATCGGCATGAACCAGCATATGCGTGCCCACTGGGCACGGCGCCGACTTCCATGTTTCGACCACCGTCGCAATCGCCATAGGCGCGCCAGCCCAATCGATTGCGGCGGCGAGGATACGATCATGATTGGCACTGCCCGTCTGCATGGCTAACCGCTAGCAAAGAGGTCGAAGCGTTGCTATATGAAACGCAATGTAAGGTGGGAGCTTGTGCACATGGCAATTCAGACGTCAATTAACGGAAAGACGGTCGCACTGTCCGCCGAACCTGATACACCATTGCTTTGGGTCATTCGCGAAGAGCTTGGCCTGACGGGCACAAAATTCGGTTGCGGCGTTGCGGCATGTGGCGCGTGCACCGTCCATGTCAACGGCGAACCCACCCGTTCGTGCAGCGTCCCCATTAGCGACGTCGCAGGCAAATCGATTACCACGATTGAAGGCCTGAAGTCCGCCGACGGAACGCTGCATGCGGTTCAACAGGCTTGGATTGCCGCGCAAGTGCCGCAGTGCGGCTATTGCCAGTCCGGACAAATCATGGCCGCAGTCGCGCTCATCGAAAAAACAGGCCGCCCAAGCGACGCACAAATTGATGCGGCGATGACCAACATCTGCCGCTGTGGTACCTATCCCCGCATTCGCAAGGCGATCCATGCGGCAACAGGGCAAGCGGCCAAAGCTGCGGAAGGAGCCGTCTGATGGCCGATAACCCTACACCTGATATCACACCAGCAGCGTCACCTGTAAAACGCAAGGGCGTGAAGCGCCGCGCCTTCCTGATCGGCGGCGTCGCAATTGTGGGCGCTGGCTTGTTCGGTATAGCTATTGCGGACAGCAACGCTGCAAAAGATGCAAAGGCACGCATCGCTGGCAAAGGCGAACATGTTTTTGCAACATGGCTGAAAATCGGTGAGGATGACAGCATCACCATTTATTCGCCGCATACCGACATTGGTCAGGGGTCAAACACCGGCCTGGCACAGATGCTTGCCGAGGAACTCGACGCCGCATGGGATCAGGTGCGCTTGGTGTCTGCACCTGCGGAACCCTCTTTTGCTAATGTTGGCCTGGGTCGCGGTTTTCTGAGTGAAATGACAGGGCAGCCTGCGATCATCAATGGTGTTCCAGCATCCTTTTTGTCATTCATCGCGCGGCAAATGAACCTGCAAATCACGGGCGGTTCAAGCGCGTTGCGCTTCACGGGGCAGCAAACATTTCAAAAGGTCGGCGCGGCAACGCGGCTCGCATTGATTGAAACCGCTGCCAAGCGTTTGAATGTCCCTGCGGCTGAACTGACCACGCAAGACAGCAAGGTCATCCACGCCAAATCAAGCCGCACGCTACGTTATGGCGAGTTGGCGGCGGAAGCCGCGACCTTGTCACTCGACAATGCGCCAAAGCTTAAGGATCCTGAGCAATATCGCCTGATGCGCCAATCTATCGCGCGTTTGGATATCCCGGCGAAGGTGGATGGCACCGCCCAATATGGCATGGATTTCGCCCTGCCCGACATGCGCGTTGCAACCATCATGGCTGCGCCCGTGCGCGGTGGCAAGCTGACGTCGGTCGACACCGCGCCGGCATTGGCCATCAAAGGCGTGGAAAAAGTCATCAAGCTGGATGATGCGGTGGCCGTGATCGGTAAGGGCTATTGGCCCGCCATTTCGGGCCTGCGCGCGTTGTCGCCCAGCTTCAGCGATGGCGGCAATGCGGGCGTTTCGACCGCATCCATTTTTACAGCGCATGACGCTCTAATTGCCAAAGGTGCGGCCGATAATGAAGCCGGCGCAGGCGATGTCAAAGCCGGGCTCGGTGCCAAGCCGATCGAAGCGAAATATCAGGTGCCGTTTCTCCACCATGCGATGATGGAGCCCTTTGCGCTTACCGCGCATTTCAAGGATGGCAAGCTCAACATTTGGGGCGGGATGCAAGACCCGTTAGCGACCAAAATGGCGGCGGTCGAAGTGTCCGGTTTGGATGCCGACAATGTCACCTTCCACCCCATGATCATCGGCGGCAGCTTTGGTCGGCGTTTGCCGATGTATATGGAAATTGTAGGCCAAGTGACGAAGCTTGCGATGCAGTTGCCCTATCCGGTCAAGCTGATCTGGAGCCGTGAGGAAGAAGTCGCCCAAGGCGCCTATCGCCCACAAAGCTCTGCGGTGCTGACGGCATCGCTGACCGATAAAAAGCGGATTGCCGCCTATCAAAATAATTATGTACAACCCGAAAGCGCCGAAGACGAGACCGTATTCCCATACGTCTTGCCTGCCGTGTCACGCCGGCATTTTGCACATGTCTCAAACCAGAATACGGGCGCATGGCGTTCGGTAAACTCGACGCAGCAAGGCTTTTATAATGAAAGCTTCATGGATGAACTTGCGCACGCCGCTGGCGAAGACCCCGTTGCCTTCCGTCGCAACCATTTGAAAGCGGGATCGCGGCATATGCGTGTGTTGGACGAAGTCGCCACGCGCAGCGGATGGGGCACGCCCTTGCCAGCCGGACGCGGACGCGGCGTTGCTTTGGTCGAAAGTTTCAAAACCATCGTCGCGCATGTGATCGAAGCTTCGGTCGGCGAAGACGGCATGCCAATGGTCCACAAAGTGACCACGGTCGTCGACGCGGGCAGTATCGTGAACCCCGATGCAGCGCAGGCACAGATTGAAGGCGGCACGATCATGGGCCTGTCTTCTGCCATTGGTGAAGCCATCACGCTCGACAAAGGCGCGGTGCAGCAAAGCAATTTGTCGGATTATCTGTTGTTGAAAATGGCGCAATCGCCGTTGGTGCAGGACATATATTTCCTGAACAGCGGCGCAGATATGGGCGGCATTGGTGAACCCGGCGTGCCACCAGCGGCGCCGGCCTTGGCCAATGCGCTGTTCGCGGCAACCGGCAAACGTGTGCGCAACCTGCCAATTATGACGCAGGCGAAAGGGTAATTTTGCCGCACGCACGGTTATTGCAGCCAACCGATAATCTGGACATCGCCGAGACATTGGCGCGTGCGTTCCAGAATGAATCGGGTTGGAGCTATGTTATACCCGACCCCCAATTGCGGGCACGGCGGCTGGCCGGTGCATTTCATTTGTTCCTGCGCGACGAACATCGCAAAGGCGCCGTGTTTGGTACTGAGGGTATTGAGGCGGTGACCTTGTGGCGCGGCCCTGGCCAAGCACGCGACAGCCTGTTCGATACGGCACGGAACCTCATTCCCTTTGTCCAACAATTGCGTTTCTCGATTTTGCGCGGGCTTGAAGTTGCGGACTTGATCGAAAAACATCTGCCAAAAGAGCCTGTTTGGTATCTGCATTATGCTGGGTGCGACCCCGCCTTTCAGGGCAAGGGTTATGGCGGAGCTGCAATCCGCGCCGGACTGGAACGCGCCGATCAGGATGGCCTGCCCGCTTATTTGGAAACCGCGGATGAGCATAATATTCCACTGTACCAAAGCTTTGGCTTTGCGATCAAACACAGCTGGCAAGTACCCGAAGGTCCCCAATTTTGGGGTATGCAGCGTCCTGGCAAAACGCGGCACTAAACGCGCGCCGCGTTGCCCCCTTGCTCTCCCCCGAAAAGCCGACTAGCCTCTGTATACGCACCAGGTCTACGCGAGAGCGTGGATAATAGGGAAGCCGATGAAAATCCGGCGCTGTTCCCGCAACTGTAACCGGCGAGCTTTTGCTCCAAATGCCACTGGCGAAACGGGAAACCGTGAAACTGGGAAGGCGGGGCAAAGGCACTGACCCGGGAGCCAGGAGACCTGCCTGATTGCGGTTTGTCCTTTGTGCTTGCGGGACACTGGCGCAATCGGGGTTTTCCTCCGCGTGACGACATGTGTTTGGACGTCATGCGAAGGAGATATATCCGTGACCATGTTAAAATATACGGCAGCCGCGCTTGCGATGCTGCCGATGACCGCCTTTGCGCAACCGCAAGAGGACGAAATTGTTGTGACGGCGAGCGGCTTTGAACAGCCGCGATCGGAAACAGGCCAAGCGATTGAGATCGTAAGTCGCGACCGGCTAGACCAGTTGCAGAGCCCGACTATCGCAGATGCCCTGCAGACCGTTCCGGGCGTCAGCATTGCCACACGCGGCGGGCTCGGCGGCCAGACCAGCGCCTTCATCCGCGGGGGGAGCAGCGCACAAACCCTCGTCCTCATCGACGGCGTGCGGATCAACGACCTAACCAGCCCAAATGGCGCGTTTGACTTTGGCGCATTGATGACAGGCAATATCGGGCGCGTTGAAATTCTGCGTGGGCCAAATTCGGTGATCTGGGGCAGTCAAGCGATTGGCGGTGTCGTAAATGTTCAATCCATTGCGCCGACGAACGGCTTCGAAGGCCGGATGGCGTCCGAATATGGAAGCTATGATACCAAAAGGCTGAACGCCAATATCGCGGGGACCAGCGGTGCTTTAGAAGGCAGTGTGGGCGGCGCATTTGTCAAAAGTGACGGCATTTCGGCGCTCGCAGGTGGCACCGAACGCGATGGCTATGCCAATGCGACCGCCAATGCCCGGTTGAAGGTGCATGTCAGCGACAGCTTCATTTTGGATTTCCGGTCCTATTATAACCGCGCGCGGGTTGAAGCTGACTCCGAGTTTGGCGTTGGTGCCAATGGCTTGCCCGTTTCGCGCAACCGTCAATTTGTCGGCTATATCGGCGCGCAGTTTGCATTGCTCGATGGCCGTCTGCACAACCGGATTGCCTATACCCGCACCGACTTAAAGCGCATTGGCACTGACCCCATCGCGTTCAGTTTCTATAATTTCAACGTTCGCGGCGCCATTGACCGGGCAGAGTATCATGCGGCATTTGATGTGGACGCAGCCCTGACATTTGTCGCTGGCGGTGCATATGAACGGACATTTGCCAGCATCTCGTTCGAAGGCGCAGCCCCCGATATTGCCCGCAACGATGTTGTCAGCGGCTTTGGCCAAATCCTTGTGCGTCCGGTCATGGGTCTCACGCTCACCGCTGGCCTCCGCCATGATGCCTATAGCGATTATGGCGGGCAGACGACCTTGGGCGGCAATGCAGCCTTTACGCCCAATGACGGGCGGACCATGTTCCGCGCGACATATGGCGAAGGCTTTCGCGCACCGACGCTGACCGAGGGGCAACCGCCTTATGGCAATCCGCAACTCAAGCCCGAAACCGCACGCAATTTCGATTTGGGCGTCGAACATCAATTTCTGGAGAATGAGGCGCAACTGTTCGCGACCTATTTCAACCGCCGCAGCAATGATCTGATCGCATATTCGTCGGTCACGGCCCAGTCCGAAAATATCGACAAGGTCGCCTCGACCGGACTTGAGGCAGGGATAAATCTAACGCCCACCAACACGCTCGACATCCGCGCAAGCTACACGCGGGTGGACGCAATCAACCGCAGCGCGGGGGCCGATGCGGGCAAGCGGCAGACATTACGTCCACAAAACAGCTTAAGCCTGTCCGCAGACTGGCAGGCGCCCTTCGGCCTATCGCTCGGCAGCAGCCTGCTGATCATCGGCCACAGCTTTGATGATAAGGCCAACAATGTCCGGTTGAATGGCTATGCTTTGGTCGGGCTTCGGGGGTCGATGCCGTTGAATGACCAGCTGGAGGTCTATGGCCGCGTCGATAATCTGTTCAATGCAGATTACACCGTGGTGTCAGGCTATAACAGCTTTGGTCGCCATGCCACCATCGGCGTCAGGACCAAATTCTGATGCGTTTGGGCTGGTGCCTCCTGTCTGCTTTTGTCTTGGCCGGATGCGCCAGCCAACCCGTTGTTGCGCCCAATGGGGTCGTGTCGAACAATCCCTGCATTGATGCCGTGTTGGCCGAAATCGCCTTGCCCGGACAGGTCACCGCCGTCAGCAGCTATTCGCATGATCCCGAAAGCGCATCTGCGCCTCTGGCATGGTCTGCGCAATTGCCCGCCATGGGTTCAGGCGCCGAAGAACTGCTGCTGGCGCGGCCCAAGTTGGTGCTCACCGGAAATCTAGCGTCTTCAGGTGCCAACGCCGCCTTGGCCCGCGCTGGCGTCAGAACAGTCGCATTAGGGGTCGCGCCAACGATCGCCGAAGACATGCAGCAGATCCGGACGATCGCTGCCGCACTCGGCAGGGTAGATGCTGGAGAAGCGCTGATTTCCGACATTGCGGATTCTCTACCCGACACCCAAAGGCCGGGTCCGCCCGTATCGGCCATCATCTGGCAAAATGGCGGATTTGTGGCGGGTAAGGGCACGTTGCAGGACGAATTATTGGCGCGCCACGGGTTTCGCAATGCCAGCGCGCAATATGGCCTATCCGCCTGGGCTGTGCTGCCGTTGGAGACTTTAGTGCGCAACCCGCCACAGGTTATATTCATGCCAACCGGCGCACGCGGCGCCGATGCCCATGCATTGGACGCGCGGCAGAAACTGCTCCGCCATGTGGGCGACCGCACGCAAATTGTGGACTTTCCGGATCGGCTGTTATTCTGCGGCGGACCAACGATCATGAAAGTGTCCGCAATATTGTCGCAGACACGCGCCTCTTTTCCAAGGGCAACGCCATGAAGGCGCGTGCGCTGACACCCCTTCTGCCGCTGCTCTTATGCGCGGCGTTCTTAGTGTCGCTGATGGCAGGCAAGGTGTGGATTTGGCCGACTGCTTGGGCCGCGGACAATGCCGATGGCTGGATTTTCCTTGAACTGCGCTTACCCCGCGCGGTCCTCGGGCTGTGTATCGGCGCGGTTCTTGGGCTATCGGGTGCAGTGATGCAGGGCTATTTGCGCAATCCGCTTGCTGACCCGACGGTGCTCGGCGTGTCGGCGAGCGCGGCGCTGGGTGGGGTCCTCGCGATTTATTTGGGCATCAACATGCTGCCATTCGGGCTATTTGGTTCTGCGATGCTTGGTGCAGGCGCCAGCATAGCATTGCTCCTCGCAATATCGCGGGGCGGCGGACCGATTGGCTTCATCCTTGGCGGTATGGTGCTTTCGACGCTGGCGGGTGCGCTGACCGCCTTTGTCATCAGCATTGCGCCGAACCCGTTTGCCGCGAGCGAGATCATCAACTGGCTGATGGGGGCGTTGACCGACCGGTTGATGACCGACGTTTGGACGGCGCTGCCCTTCATGGCATTGGGCGCGGCCCTTTTGCTTTCCACGGGCCGCGCGCTTGATGCGCTGACATTGGGCGAAAATGGCGCAAAAAGCCTTGGTATCGACCTGATGCGGCTGCAATGGATCATCGTATTTGGTGTTGGCCTTGCCGTGGGTGCATCAGTCGCAGTGTCGGGCGTGGTCGGCTTTGTCGGGTTGATCGTCCCGCACCTCATTCGCGCCATTTATGGTGAACAGCCATCACGGATATTGCTGCCATCCGCGCTTGGCGGGGCGGTGTTAACGCTCACCGCCGACAGTCTGGTCCGCTTGGTCCCTGGCCCCGGTGAAGTGCGACTTGGCATAGCCATGGCCGTCCTGGGCGCACCGTTCTTTCTTCTGCTGTTGCTGCGTTATCGCAAGGGCAGCATATGACCCTGACCGTCCGAAATCTCAGCTTCGCCCATGCGCGCCAACCGAGCTTGGATGGGATCGATGCAGCGTTTGAGGCGGGAAAACTCAGCGTCATCCTTGGCCCCAATGGCGCGGGCAAATCAACTTTGCTTTCGTGCATTGCGGGCGTGTTGAAACCCGATGCGGGTACCGCCAGCCTTGATGGCACCGACATCAGCAGCATGCCCGCAACGGCCCGCGCCCAGCGTATCGGCCTTTTACCACAAGGCGCAGAAACGCACTGGGCGATTACGGCAGAGGCGCTGGTTGCGCTTGGCCGTATTCCGCATATGCGCGGCGCTGGGCCGTCCATAGACGACCGCAGGGCGATATCTGCAGCGATGTCGGCCACCGCCACCAAAGGCTTTGCCCACCGTGTGGTCACAGCCCTGTCCGGCGGTGAGCGGGCGCGCGTGCTCATGGCACGGGTGCTGGCTGGCGAACCACAATGGATATTGGCGGATGAACCGCTGGCCAATCTCGATCCTGGCTTTCAACTCGATATTTTGGGTTTGTTGCGGCGACAGGCCAATGATGGAAAAGGCGTTGTAGCTGTGCTGCACGACTTGCACCATGCCGTGCGCTTTGCCGACCATCTATTGCTGCTGCATGAGGGCAAGTTGTTTGCGCAAGGCAGCGTCAAGGACGTTCTCACTGCCGCCAACCTCGCCCGCGTTTACGGGATTGACGCGAATCTGTTCAAAGACGAGGAAGGGGCAATCCAGCTGTTCATCAAAGGCAAGATTAAAGCATGAAATATCTTCTTCCTGTTGCCGCTCTTTTGCTATCCGGATGCGCGAGCAATGTTATCCCTCTAGAAGCGCCTCAGAGCGCGCAGGAGGCACTTCGCCCTTATTACGCGACACTTGATGCCAAATTACCAAAGGCACCCCCTAGCCCCCCTTTGCCGGCCAATACGGTGATCACACGATTTGCCTTTGGCAGTTGCGTCAACGAAAACCGTGACATGAAATTCTGGGATGTTATCGCCGCGCAAAAACCGCAGGCGTTTTTGTTGATTGGCGACAATGTCTATGGCGACACGCGATCAACCAATAGCGCGGATATCCCGACGCTGGCCGCGAGCTACAAAATGCTCAACAGCCGTGCCGAATTTGACCGCTTTCGCCGCAGCACGCCTATGATGACAACATGGGACGACCATGATTATGGCGCCAATGACTCAGGTGGCTCATTCGCGTTCAAGGAATGGTCGGAAAAAGCCTATGAAACCTTTTGGGGCGCGCCTGACGCCGTAAAATCCCGCCCAGGCGTGTATGAGAGCCGTATATTTGGTCCAGCCGGCAAGCGCGTGCAATTCATCATACTTGATGCGCGCTTTTTCCGTTCAGACCTTGCAACGATGCCCTATCGTGATCCAGCCCCTGCACTTGGCTGGTACATCCCCAATATGGACCCGAACGCGACTGTGCTTGGCGCCGCCCAATGGGACTGGCTCGCGCAGGAGCTGGAAAAGCCAGCCGATGTGCGCTTCATCATTTCATCGACGCAGGTGATTACTGACGCGCATAATTTTGAAGGCTGGACCAATTTCCCCAAGGAGCGCGCGCGGCTATATGCGTTGCTTGCCCAAAAGGGCGCCAACAACACCATTTTCCTAACAGGGGACCGGCATAGCGGCGGGATTTATAAAACCAATGCGCCTGGCCTATCCAAGCCATTATGGGATTTTACATCCAGCTCACTCAACCTTGCTTTTGGCAAAGGGGACGGCGGCGATCGGGAACCCGACCCCAGCCGCACAGGCGGTTTCTGGGGCATAGCAAATTTTGGTCAGATCGATATTGACTGGGCAGCGAAGAAAGTAACGATGACACTGCGCAAGGACGATGGCAGCGTGATTGAAACACAGGTCGCTCACCCGATCGATTGATGCCTCAATAACCAAGGGCTGTTAGGCGCCCCTCTGTCGAGCGTGCCGCCTGCGGTGGCTGGAATTCAGCGCGCCAGTGCCGTGTTGGCTTCGTCCACCAATTTCGCAATGATATCCACGACAGGCCGCTCGACATGCACCATGCCGACCGATTGTCCGGCCATCACGGAGCCATACTCGACATCCCCATCAATCACCGCACGGCGTAATGCCCCTGCCCAATATTTCTCAATCTCAAGTTGTGCAGTGTCCATGTCGATTTCGCTACGATCAAGCATCGCTGCGACTTCGACCTGTTTTTTGGTAAATTCTTCAGTGCCCTTGTTCTTCAACGCCCGCACCGGGATAACGGGCAAACGCGGATCAATCTGCACGCTTGCGACCGCATCGCGGGCATTGGCGCGCAGGAACGCGGCCTTAAAATTGGGGTGGGCGATGCTTTCATGCGCGCAGACAAAACGCGTGCCCAACTGAACCCCTGCCGCGCCCATTTCCAGATAGCTTGCGACCGCGCCGCCACGGGCGATGCCGCCCGCAACGAAAATCGGCAGTTGCTCCCCAAGCTCGGGCAAGATTTCCTGCGCCAACACAGATGTCGATACAGGGCCAATATGCCCGCCTGCTTCGCTGCCCTCAATCACCAGCGCATCAACGCCGGAGCGCGCGAATTTCTTCGCCAGTGTCAATGCGGGGGCAAAGCAAATGACCTTTGCGCCAAAATCCTTGATCGCCTCAATACTGCCCTTGGGCGGCAGTCCACCCGCGAGCACGACATGGCTGACGGCATATTTCGCGCAGACGCCGATCAATTCCATGATCTGTGGATGCATGGTAATCAGGTTCACACCGAAAGGCTTGGTCGTAAGCGCCTTCGTCGCTGCAATCTCGGCATCGAGCAATTCAGGCGACATCGCCCCACAGGCAATCACGCCAAAGCCGCCCGCGTTCGAAATCGCCGAGACCAGATTGCGCTCCGATACCCACGACATCGCACCACACATAATCGCAACCTCGCAACCCAGAAAGTCCGTGCCGCGTTGCATGAGATGTTGGAGTTTAGTCATATATTAGTGCCAATTTTTTGTTCACGCAGAGGCGCAGAGATCGCGGAGAGATAAAGCGTAAAAGATTTTCAGTCCTGATGATTATTCACAACGCGTTTAACACCTTCTTTCAGAGTGTCGCATCCGAAATTTATCAACGGACCGACAGGCAATTTCATCAATCGAAGATATGTTAACAATTGCTTGGAATGGACTGGCTGAAATCGCTCAACTGATTTCAACTCAACGATCAAGCGACGATCAACAAGCAAATCAATTTTGAATGCTGCCGGAAACTCCATGTCCTCGTAACTGAAGCTCAGAGCCTTTTGCTGTTCGATTTCATAACCGAGACGTGCCAACTTACTGGCGAGTATGGCCTCATATACAGACTCAAGCAAACCGGGGCCCAATTCACGATGGATCGCCATAGAGGCGCCAATGACGTCGCCGCTGATTTCATCGATAGCCCTCACGCCATGATCTCTGCGGCCTCGGCGCCTCTGCGTGAAAATTTCTTCACTCCGCATCCAGCCCATAGGCCGTGTGCAGTACGCGTACCGCAAGTTCCGTCTCGTCTTCATCAATCAGCACGCTGACCTTGATTTCGGACGTCGAAATCGCCTGAATGTTGATTTTACGGTCCGCCAACGCACTGAACATTGTTGAGGCAACACCCGCATGGCTTTTCATACCCACGCCAACAACTGAGATTTTCGCGACCTTGGTATCGGGGATGAGCCGGTTGTAGCCGATGGCATCGCGCCGGTTCTCTATAATATCCGTGCACCGCGCCAAGTCGGCTTGCGGGCAAGTAAAGGTCACGTCGGTCTCACCCTTGTCGCGGCCGACATTCTGAATGATCATATCGACGTTGATATTCGCATCGGCCAAGGGCGTGAAGATACTCGCAACCGCGCCGGGACGGTCGGGGACGCGAGTCAGCGTTATCTTCGCTTCATTTTTGTCATGGGCGATGCCGGTGATCAATTGACGTTCCACTTGGCTATTCTCCAATTCTGCGTCGGTCACGATCATCGTGCCGGGGATGCTGTCGGCGTCGGGTGCGCTGTCGTCGACGAATGAGGACAGCACCTGAATGCGCACGCCTTCTTTCATCGCCAGCCCAACCGAGCGGGTTTGCAATACCTTCGATCCGACCGAAGCCAGTTCAAGCATTTCTTCGTATGTCACGGCCTTCAACTTACGCGCGCGGGCCACAATGCGCGGGTCCGTCGTGTATACACCGTCCACATCAGTGTAGATATCACAGCGGTCGGCTTTCACCGCGGCGGCCACGGCGACGGCAGAGGTATCCGACCCACCACGTCCAAGCGTGGTAATGCGATTGTCATCGGTCAGGCCTTGAAACCCTGGAATGACCGCAATATTTCCGGCTTTCATCGATGCCAGCAATTCCTGCGTATCAATCGAACCGATCCGTGCCTTGGCGTGTGCGTTGTCGGTATGAATGGGCATCTGCCAACCCAGCCAGCTGCGGGCCTCACAGCCAAGCGCCTGAAGCGTGATCGCTAAAAGACCAGCCGTGATTTGCTCGCCAGCTGCAACAACGACATCATATTCGGCAGGGTCATACAGCGCATTTGCCTCACGACAGAAATTGACGAGGCGATCGGTGTCGCCAGCCATAGCGGAAACGACAACGGCCACTTCGTCGCCGCGTTCGGCCTGACGCTTGACCAGCTGAGCGACGCGGCGGATGCGTTCGGTGCCGGCCATCGACGTGCCGCCAAATTTCATTACAATGCGCGCCATGAAAACCTTCAATATTCGCTATATTACAATCGCGGGTACTGATAGGGACAGGATATGACAAACGCAAGCTTGCCCAAGACAATTAACGCCGCAGAAGCCGCGCATTTTGGAGCCCTAGCCGCTGAATGGTGGGATCCAAAAGGCAGCTCCGCTATGCTGCACAAGCTTAACCCAGTGCGCTTGGGTTTCATCCGGACCGCGATGGATATGCATTTTGGCGGCGACGGAAAGGCGCGCCATCCGCTGGCGGGCAAATCGGCGCTGGATGTGGGTTGTGGTGCCGGATTGCTGTGTGAACCCCTGGCGCGGCTTGGTGGCGCAGTCACCGGTGTGGACGCCGCCCCTGAGAATATCGAAGCGGCCAAGGCGCACGCTGCGTTGTCAGGTTTGGCCATCGACTATCGCGCTGGCGAAATCGCCGCGCAGGGCCTTGGTCCGTTCGATGTCGTGACCTGCATGGAAGTTATCGAACATGTAATGGACCCCGCCGCGTTTGTTGCCGAACTGGTCCGCCATTTAAAGGCGGATGGTCTGTTATTGCTCTCCACACCAAATCGCACGGCTGCATCGCGCATGTTCTTGGTCGAGGCCGCGGAACGTTTGGGTCAAGTCCCGCGCGGCACGCATGATTGGGACAAATTCCTGACGCCGGAGGAATTGACTGGATTGCTGGAAGATGCCGGGGTTGAGGTCGTAGCCATGAAGGGCATCGCCTTTTCGCCAATGTCGGGGCTGCATTTGAGCGACAATATGGCGTTGAATTATATTTTGAGCGCGCGGTTGCGGGGGTGATATCCGCTTTCGACCTGGAAAAATAAAGTGCTGAAACATGTTCAGCACGACCGATGTTTAGTGATTTGGTTACGCTGAACCCCTTTTTAGGGTCTTACTTTTCTAAGTAACGTGAACAGACACGCCTCAATCATACCCCGTATCGGCATATTGGTCATCGGCAAGATCGCTAAAGCGCGTGATCTTGGCTTCGAACTTCATGCGCACGCGCCCTGTCGAACCGTGCCTCTGTTTGGAAATGATCAGCTCTGCCACGCCGTGGATCCGCTCCATTTTTTCGTTCCAGGCGTCAAATGCGGGCGTACCCTCGTCGGGTTTTTTCATCAGCTCATAATAATCTTCGCGGTAAACGAACCACACCATATCGGCGTCCTGCTCGATTGAACCTGATTCACGCAGATCGGACAGCATCGGCGTCTTGTCTTCGCGCTGTTCAACCGCACGGCTAAGCTGCGACAGCGCTACAACAGGAATGCTGAGTTCCTTCGCCAGTGTTTTTAGGCCACGGCTGATCTCCGAAATTTCGTTGACGCGGTTGTCGTTTGCACGGCTTGAGCCTTGGAGGAGCTGCAAATAGTCAACCACGATCAGGCCAATCCCATGCCGACGTTGTAGCCGCCGGGCACGGGTGCGCAACGCGGCGATCGTCAGCGCCGGCGTATCATCAATGAAAAGCGGCAATTCCTGCAATTCGCGAGACGCGCGCGACAGTTCCCGGAAGTCGTCACGGGAAATTTTACCCATACGCAGCAGTTCGGAACTAATCCCCGATTGTTCGGCCAAGATGCGTGTCGCGAGCTGGTCGGCGGACATTTCGAGGCTGAAAAACGCAACCTTTGCGCCGGAGCCCTTGGACTCTTCAATACCGTCTTCGCGTTCGCGTACCCAGCGCCGTGCCGCGTTAAACGCGATATTGGTGGCCAGCGAAGTCTTACCCATGCCGGGGCGTCCGGCCAGAATCACAAGGTCGGAATTGTGCAAACCGCCGCATTTGGCGTTGATGCTGCTCAGGCCAGTCGTGATGCCTGAGAGGCTACCACCCGAGTTGAGCGCCTTCTCGACATTTTTGATCGCCTCAGTCGACGCTTGCAAAAAGCTCTTCATCGAGCCTGTTTCGCCTTCGCCCTCTGCAACTTTGTACAAAGCGCTTTCGGCAGCTTCGATCTGCCCCTTGGGGTCAACGCTCTCGCTGGTGTCGAGTGCGTTATCGACCAGCGTACGGCCAACAGTCACCAACTCGCGCAACAATGCCAGATCGTAAATCTGTTGGGCAAAGTCGCGTGCGCCAATCAATCCCGCACCATCTGCGGTAAGCTTAATCAGATAGCCAGGTCCGCCCAGTTCACGCATCGATTCATCCGCTTCGAAAAACGGCTTCAGCGTGACGGGTGTGACCAACATGTTCCGGTCAATCAAGCGCAGAATCTGTTCAAAAATGCGCCCATGCAGCGGTTCGAAAAAATGGTCAGGCTGAAGCTTGATCGAAACATCTTCGATGACACGATTGTCGATTAAAATCGCACCAAGAAACGCGGCCTCCGCTTCGATGTTGCGGGGCAATCGTTGGGGTTCAGCTTCATTCGCTGCAGCAAGTCTAATCAGTTCGGCCATGTCTTCCTATCCTTTAGCATGTTCCGCTCCGCAAGGGGGGCAGAAAAAGAAGTGCGGGGATATGGCTGTGGACAACATTCTGCACGCGACCAATCGCTTGGCACGCGATACCCCTTGCTCCAAAATTATCTCAAGCTAACACAGCAGAATGAGCGACCCACGCATCATTAAGGTTGAACTGGACGAAGCAACGATCTTGCGGCGCAATGCCGACATTGAGCAGGAACGGCGCGTTGCCATTTTCGATTTGATTGAAGATAATTTCTTCAAACCGCTGCGCGATATGGGCGACGGCTATGCGGGGCCGTATCATCTGAGTATTAGCGTCGCCGAGGGCCGCCTGATCTTCGATATCCGCAGGCAGGATGGGGCTCCCCATGAAACTCTGATCCTTGGGCTTGGTAGGTTCCGCCGCCCGGTGAAGGATTATTTCGCCATTTGCGATAGCTATTATCAGGCCATCCGAAAGGCCAGCGCCGCAGAAATCGAAACCATAGATATGGCACGGCGCGGCGTGCACAATGAAGCGGCCGAATTGTTGATCGAGCGGCTTGAAGGCAAAGTGGAGGTTGATTTTGCAACCGCACGCCGTCTTTTCACGCTGATTTGCGTTCTACATATCAAGGCTTGAACACGCAGCACGCAACTTCTCTCGACTTCGCCCAGTCGGAGCGCCTAGAGAGTGGCAGAATCAAACGCGCAACATTGGGGTCGCATGTCGAGGGGAAATCGCAAACTGATCCGCTGGGGCCTACTCCTGCTGGGCTTGGCTCTCGCGAGCTTTGCCCTGTGGAATTATGTGGCCGGATGGGCACCTTCGCGCGACGCCTATCCTGTCCAAGGGATTGTGGTGAACGAAAGCAATGGACAGCCCATATGGGCCGAGCTCGGCGCGACAGGCGTCGATTTTGCGTACATCACTGCAACAGAAGGCGCGCGGGGCCGTGATCTGCAATTTCAAGCCAATTTAGCTGCGGTGCAGGAAGCCGGTATCCGGTTCGGTGCGCTGCACCATTTTGACCTGTGCCGTTCGGCGTCGGAACAGGCAACAATGTTTATCACAAGCGTGCCGCGCAACGACAGCGCATTGCCGCCAGCGGTCCAATTGGATTTTTCGGAAGGTTGCAAAAGCCGCCCGAACCGGGCGTTGATATTATCGGAATTGGCGACCTTTCTGAACCAGATTGAGGCGCATAGCGGCACACCGGCCATCCTGTTGTTAACGCCCGCGTTTGAAAAGGAGTATCGCGTGAGCAAGTCGATTGACCGCAACATCTGGCTTGAAGGCAATGGATTGTCTCCCGATTATTCGGCCCGACCGTGGGTTATGTGGACCGCCAATACACAACGCCGGCTGAGCGGGATTGACGGGGCGGTTCGCTGGGTCGTGGTCCGCAAATGAGCAAAACCGCACAACGGCTTGTGCAAGCGGCCATTGAAGCAGCTAAAACGGCATATGCGCCTTACTCCAACTTCCATGTTGGCGCCGCACTGTTGCTGGAGAATGGCCAGATTGTCACCGGCAGTAATTTTGAGAATGCCAGCTATGGCATGACTTTGTGCGCCGAAACGGTCGCCATCGCCAAAGCGAACAGCGACGGCCAATTGCGCGCCATACGGGAGATTGCAGTTGCTGGCGGCTTGGCTGGACATGTGGGCACGGGAGCGGAACCAATTACGCCATGCGGCCGCTGTCGCCAGATCATCAAGGAAGTGGCTGACCTCACCGAGGCCGATATTCCCGTGCATTGCGCGCATGCAACAGGCTATGAGACTTTCACCCTCTTCGAACTACTGCCGCATGGCTTTGGTCCAGCAAGCCTAAAATAGCGCGCAGGCTTGGCGTGCCAGATACGCACAAATTTTTCAGCTCAGCCACTTGCGCTCGCACCGCAACATGGCAAAAGCGTTACGCATAACAGGGAGTTATTATGTCCATCTTGTCTGACATCTGGATCCGCGAACAAGCGCAAGCATCCGGCATGATTGAACCATTTGTCGAGGCTCAGCGCCGCGATGGCTGCATAAGCTATGGACTATCTTCTTACGGTTATGATGCCCGTGTCGCCGATGAGTTCAAGATTTTCACCAATGTCGACAGTTCTATCGTCGACCCCAAGGATTTTGATCCCAAAAGCTTCGTCGACCGAAAAACTGATGTATGTATCATTCCGCCCAACAGCTTCGCGCTTGCGCGCACGGTCGAATATTTCCGCGTGCCACGCGATGTGCTCGTCATCTGCTTGGGCAAATCAACTTATGCCCGTTGTGGTATCATCGTCAACGTGACACCGCTGGAGCCAGGTTGGGAAGGTCATGTGACGCTCGAGTTCAGCAACACCACGCCACTGCCCGCGAAGATTTACGCCAACGAAGGTGCATGCCAATTTCTGTTCCTGAAAGGCGAACAGCCCTGTGAGACAAGCTATGCCGACCGTGCAGGCAAATATATGGGCCAGCGCGGCGTCACCCTGCCCAAGCTGTAACACACATCAGGATGGCTCGAATGCCCTTGTTGCGCGTTACCTCTACGGCCGGGTTCCGCTGCCCCTCGGTTGGACCCGGTCAAAACTAGCGATATTTTCAGCTTTTTCGGCCTTAAACCCTGCACTTTGTGGCATTTAAGATCAACTAAGCTGTTTTTCTGACAGCATCGGCGAGGCTATGATCACCGCTTGTGGTCGCGATAATTGTCCTTAGCCGGAGGCCAACGCGATTTTGGTCGACTCATTGCGCGTTTTTGCGCATCGATTGCAGTATCATTTTTTCGGGAGAGAGACATGCCAAGGGAAAACCGCGAATTCGATATCATCGTCTATGGTGCCACGGGCTATACTGGGCGTTTGGTCGCGGAATATCTGAAGGACAAGGTTGGACTAAAATGGGCCATGGCCGGTCGTAGCGCGAACAAGTTAGCGGAAGTGCGCGACCTGATCGGTGCGGCGACGGATACCCCACTCATTGTGGCCGATGCCGCGGACCCCGCTTCGCTGGAGGCAATGGTCAAGCGCACGAAAGTCGTTCTGACAACGGTTGGACCCTATCAACTGTACGGCAATGAACTTGTTGCCGCCTGCGTTGCCAATGGCACAGATTATACCGATCTATGCGGCGAACCCGGTTGGATGCGCCAGAAAATCGACCAGCATGACGCCGCAGCCAAAGCGTCGGGAGCACGGATTGTATTTTCGGCCGGTTTCGATTCCATCCCATTTGATTTGGGCGTCCTGATGCTCGAAAAGCATTGTGTAGATAGCTTCGGTGCGCCTGCACCGCGCGTAAAAGGTCGCGTACGTGCCATGAAGGGGACCTTTTCCGGTGGCACAGCAGCAAGCCTGAAAGCGACGATGGCAGCCGCCGCCAAAGACCGAGCCATCATCGGCTATCTAACCAACCCGTTCAGCCTTTCGGGTGATTTTGACGGCCCGCCGCAGCCCGCTGGCAACAAGCCGGAATATGACGAAAGCTTGGGTAGCTGGGCGACCAATTTTGTTATGGCACCAATCAACACTAAGAATGTGCACCGGACCAACCATTTGCTTGGCCAGGCCTATGGCGCAGACTTCGTCTATGACGAAATGATGCTGACGGGCCCGGGCGAACAGGGCGAAGCAATTGCCAAGCATGTCGCTTCCACCCCGATGATGGGTGGCGCCGATGACCCGAAACCCGGCGAAGGCCCCACCAAAGAAGAACGCGACACCGGCTATTATGATGTGCTGTTCGTCGCGGAATATCCCGATGGACGCACCGCACGGTTGAGCGTGAAGGGCGATCGTGATCCCGGCTATGGTTCGACAAGCAAGATGATCAGCGAAACGGCGATCGCCCTGTGCGAACATGATGGTCCCGGTGGCGTGACAACGCCTGGCGCTGCCTTGGGGGCGCGTCTCGTTGACCGTTTGCAAAAAAATGCTGGATTGAGCTTCACTGTTGAAGGCTGACCACTTCCCTATAGCGCCGCGCGGTCCTATATCGCGCAAGCCATGTTAGGTCGCCTTTTCAAAAAAGCTGTTGCGTCACGCCCGCTCGATACTGCGCGGGTGCCTGATGGCATGCGCGTCTATGCTATTGGCGATATTCATGGCCGTGATGACTTGCTGACAGCGTTGCTCGCCAAGATTGAAGCGGATAATGCAGAGCGTGGGCCCGCCGATATGCAGATCATCTTCTTGGGCGATCTTGTCGATAGAGGTCCTGGAAGCGCTGCGGTTATTGAAACCGCCATGGCGTTGAAGGCCTCAGGCAAAAATGTTCGCTTTCTCATGGGCAATCATGAGGAAATATTTGTCAGCGCCTGTCGCAAAGGCGACCCGAAGGTTACCCGCTTTTTCTTGCGCATCGGCGGCGAAGAGACCGTTTTGTCGTATCCGATCACGCGGGCCGAATATATGACCCTGGATATGGAGCAATTGACCGAGCGACTGGCGACATTAGTGCCCATGTCGCATATCGCATTTGTCGAAAGCTTCGAAGACCAGATCATCATTGGCGATTATGCCTTTGTCCATGCAGGCATTCGCCCCGGCGTTGCCTTGGCAGAGCAAAAGCCCAGCGACATGCGCTGGATTCGGGAGGAATTTATCGACCAACGCGGCGATTTGGAAAAAGTCGTCGTTTATGGCCATACGATTTATGCAGACGTTGAGGAACGCGGATCGCGCATTGGCATTGATACCGGCGCGTATAACTCAGGGAAATTAACAGCACTCGCGCTTGAGGGCGGCGAACGCTGGTATTTACAGACATGACGGGACAGCGACACTAATGAAGAAACTACCCTTATTCGCCAGCATCATCGCCATTGGCCTCGCCGCGCCTGTCGTTGCTCAAGCGAACCTCCAAACAAGCCCTAAGCCAGAGCGCCTGAAGGCGGACGTCGAAAAGCTCGTAAGCTTTGGCACGCGCCATACGCTTTCGTCGGCGACAGACCCAAAACGCGGGATTGGCGCGGCGCGTGGTTGGGCCCAAGGTGAATTCGAAAAAATCGCCAAAGCCTGCAAAGGCTGCGTAAAAACGGAGTTGCTTCAACGCAACATGTCCGGCCCACGCGTTCCCGATGGCGTCAACATCGTCGATGTTCTCGCTATCAAGCCCGGCAAAATGGGCTGGGACCATGTCATCATCATTGCCGGGCATATCGACAGCCGCGTTTCCGACGTGATGGACTTTACGAAGGACGCGCCCGGAGCCAATGACGACGGGTCCGGCAGCGCATTGGTTATCGAGGCGGCCCGGATCATGGCACAGCAACCACAGACAGAAGCGACCATTGTGTTTGCTTTACTCTCTGGCGAAGAACAGGGCCTGATGGGCGGAAGATTGCTGGCCGAAACCGCCAAAGAGCGCGGTTGGAAAGTCAGCGCCATGTTGAACAATGACATTGTCGGCGGCACGCTCGGCACAGATGGTCGCAAGGTCGACAATGTCGTGCGCGTGTTCAGCGAAGGCATCCGCGCGTCGGAAGATTTGCCGGGCCAAATGGCGCGCCGCAACAGCGGCGGCGAAGATGATGGCCCAAGCCGTTCGCTGATGCGCTATGCCGACAAAGTCGCAATATTGGCCTTTCCAGATGTAAAACTCGACGTTTTTGGGGTCCGTCGCCCTGACCGCTTTGCACGCGGCGGTGACCATCTGCCTTCGCTTGAGCTTGGTTTCCCTGCAATTCGCTACACAGTTGGTGTTGAAAATTATCATCACCAGCATCAGGATTTGCGCATCGAAAATGGTATCGAATATGGCGACACCATCGACAAGATGGATTTCGACTATTTGGCGAAGGTGACGGCGTTGAACGTGTTGACCGCCAGCGCATTGGCCGATGCGCCACCCGCACCTGCTTCGGCAACATTGGGCGGTGCAGTCACCTCACATACAACCGTAAAGTGGGATGCGGCACCCGGTGCGCAACACTATCGGATATATCAACGCCGCGCCGATGCACAGGATTGGGCCTTTGTCCGCGACGTCGAAGCGACCGAAACGACACTTGAAGGCTTGATCGTTGACGATCATTTCGTTGGCGTGAGCTCGGTCAGTGCAAAAGGTCGGGAAAGCACCATCACCTTCGCTGGCCTGCCCCCGCGCAGGTAAGTGAAAATCACAATGGGTTCGGAAATCTAAGCTCCAGAGCGTCAGGCGACGAGCGGCTCTTCCATGTCCTCGAGATCACGCAGCACATAGCCCCGCCCCCAGACGGTTTCGATGTAGTTTTCGCCCATACAGGCCAGCGACAATTTCTTACGCAGTTTGCAGATAAAGACGTCGATAATCTTCAACTCAGGCTCGTCCATACCGCCATATAAATGGTTAAGGAACATTTCCTTGGTCAGCGTCGTGCCCTTACGTAGGCTCAGCAACTCCAACATCGCATATTCTTTACCGGTTAGGTGCACCCGACTGCCATCGACTTCGACGGTCTTTGCATCCAGGTTCACCGACAATTTTCCGGTCCGAATGACGGACTGCGAATGGCCCTTTGAACGGCGAACAACGGCATGGATACGCGCAACTAGTTCTTCACGATGAAATGGCTTGGTCACATAATCATCGGCGCCAAAGCCAAAGGATCGAACCTTAGAATCCATTTCGCTAATTCCCGAAAGAATAAGCACTGGCGTCTGCACCTTTGCGACACGCAATTTTTTCAGAACATCATAGCCGTGCATGTCGGGTAAGTTCAGGTCGAGCAAAATGATGTCATAATCGTAGAGCTTGCCCAGATCGAGGCCCTCTTCGCCAAGGTCAGTCGTGTAAACATTGAACCCTTCGGTCGCGAGCATCATTTCGATGGCCTTCGCCGTCGTTGGTTCGTCTTCGATCAAAAGCACACGCATTGGGCAAACCCCTTTTTGAAACTCTGCACCCCCGAAGCAACGCGGCCCTACCCAGCGCCGCTTCGAATTTTATTAACCATAAGGGGAATGAACTGGAAAGGTTAATTTGATGTTAATGCTAGGTTTTCTGAGCACTGTGACATTTAAGTTCACAAAAAATGACTCTTTTTTCGATCTTTAGGCGATTTGAAAAATGTAAATTTTTTGCGATTCTTGTGACATTCTGGTGGGTTAGATCAGGTTTCTGAAAGAGATATTGACGAACGACCTCTTTGGCGAGATGGATCAAGCTTCAACATAGGATGGCTTCATTTTTGGAAATAATATGTTTCCAGCGTTGCTATTTAAATACCAATGTCATTGACTATCTTGGGTCTACCCAAAACATCCTGACGTAGGAGTGCGAGAGATGACCGACACCAAAACGCAGTTTGAGATCCGTCCGTTTGAGACGCTAGGCGCAGCAAACCATGGTTGGCTGGATGCACACCATCATTTTTCCTTTGGCAGCTACAGCGACCCGTCGCGGATGAGCTGGGGCGCGATCCGCGTGTGGAATGACGACGTTATAGCGCCGCAGTCGGGCTTCCCCCCACATCCGCATGCCGACATGGAGATCATAACCTATGTCCGTACCGGCGCGATTACGCATAAAGACAGCTTAGGTAATGAAGGCCGAACTGCTGCCGGTGACGTTCAGGTGATGAGCGCAGGCAGCGGCATTCGCCATGCAGAATATAATCTGGAGAATGAACCCACCACGCTTTTCCAAATCTGGATTGTGCCAAACAGCACAGGCGGCGCTCCAAGCTGGGGTGCAAAGCCCTTTCCCAAGGGTGATCGTTCGGGTGCATGGCAAATCCTTGCCAGCGGGCTTGACGAGGACAATGATGCCCTTCCCATCCGCACCGACGCCCGCGTGCTGGGGGCAACGATCAAAGCTGGCGAAAGCTTAGAATATGCCGTCGGCGCAAACCGCCATGCCTATATGGTGCCAGCAACCGGAGCCGTGGAAATAGAAGGCCAGCGGGCAAATGCGCGTGACGGCGTCGCTATCGGCGCAGGCGTTATCCTCATTACCGCAATCGAAGACGCCGAAATTGTACTGGTAGACTCTCAGTAGCCAAACGCCGGTCATGTATCATTTTTGGGACCAAGTTGAGAGTATAAAGCGCGCCGCGTGATATTGGCAAAATGTGGCGATGGCTGTTACAGCTATCGCCATGTCCTTTGACCTTCCCGAAGACTTGCTTGAAGAAACCTTTTTGGCCTCAACGGGGCCGGGCGGGCAAAATGTCAACAAAGTTGCCACGGCGTGCCAGTTGCGCGTGGATGTCTATGCGCTCGGGTTGCAACCTTATGCGTTTCGTCAGTTAAAAATCCTGGCCGGCAGCAAGATGACGATTTCGGGCGAACTGATCGTCACCGCGCGCAGCCACCGCACACGGGAGGCCAATCGGCGAGACGCGCGAGCGCGCGTGATTGCGTTGATTGACCGCGCGCATGTCCGCCAACCGCGCCGCGTCGCGACTAAGCCAAGCAAAGCGGTCAAGGCCCGGCGCGTGGATGCCAAAAAGGATCGGTCTACGATCAAGAAAAACCGTGGCAAGGTCAGCTTCGATTGATAAGGCAACCCCATGTATAATTTTACCATTGATGCCACCGCGCCGAAATCCGAACTTTATGCTGAATTGGCGCGCGCTGCGGACGCGTTGACCGACGGAGAGCCTGACGCAGTCGCCAATATGGCAAACGTCGCCGCGTTGCTTTGGGAGTATCTGCCAGACGTAAACTGGACAGGTTTCTACCGTGTTGTTGACGGTGCACTGGTTCTAGGGCCATTTCAGGGCAAAGCAGCTTGCATCCGCATCCCTTTTGGCAAGGGCGTGTGCGGGACCGCCGCACAAACAGGCGAGACTCAGTTGGTGGAAGACGTCCATGCCTTCCCCGGTCATATCGCCTGTGATGCCAACAGCGCATCGGAACTGGTGGTCGCAGTCAAGCATGATGGAAGGATTATTGCGGTGATCGACCTCGACAGCCCCTCACTAAATCGTTTCGACGCCGAAGACGCCAAGGGCATTGAGTTGCTGGCATTGGTCATCGCCGACCGGATTTGATCGCTTGCGTCAAATTTAGCACACGTGCCTAGTTATACTTTACCCAAGCTGCGCCTCAGCGTCGGGATCAAAATACTCCCATCCATCGGGGCCAAGGCGCTCCAAGGGCCTATAGCGCGTCTTATACTGCATCCGTGCTGCGCCGTTCACCCAATAGCCCAAATAGACATATGGAAGCCCCGCGGTCTTTGCACGCGTGATATGGTCCATGATAATGAAGTTACCAAGCCCGTTGCGGCCCTCGATGTCCGGATTATAGAAACTGTAAATCATCGACATGCCATCGCTTTGTTGATCTGTCAGGCACGCGCCGACCAACTCACCAAGCCTGCCAAAACGCGGTGGCGTTCGATATTCGATTACTTGGCTGCGAACAGGCGATTGTTCGACCATGTCGGCATAATCCATGTCATCCATATTCGACATGCCGCCGTCGGGGTGGCGCGACGAAAGGTAGCGGCTGAGAAGGTCATATTGCTCGGTTGTTGACCAAGGACGGCACGCGCTGACCACCAGATCCGCATTGCGGCGCAATATCCGGCGTTGTGTTGCGTTGGGTTGAAACGCGTCCGTTCGAACACGCACCGACACGCATGCCTTGCAGTCAAGGCAACTTGGACGATAGGCAACATTTTGGCTCCGACGAAAGCCGATGCGGCCAAGCGCCTCGTTCAGTTCATCGGCATGATCGCCATTAAGCTCGGTAAAAACTTTGCGTTCGGTTTTGCCCGGCAAATAAGGGCACGGGCCAGGGCTGGTAACAAAAAATCGCGGAAAACGGACTGGTGCGCTCATATTTTCTCCGCTTGGTTACCGATGCCGTTAAGATATTATTAACCTTTTATGCACAGCTCTTCGCGAGCTGAAAAGCGAATTAACCATCTTTCTTGCGGCGCCGGTTTATTTGTTAAGTTCGACGCGCTCGACTTTGTAACCAGCGGCATTCAACCCATCTACCAATCCCTGCAACTGCTGCGCATCGCGGGCTTCGCATTCGATATCGGTAATCAGTCCCTTGGCCGGCAAGGTTGTAAAAATACGCTGATGATAGATTTCGATGATGTTGACATTATGCTCGTTGAACAAGCGCATGACCTTATACAAGGCACCGGGCCGATCCTGCAAAGTCACACGCAAACGCGCTAGGCGGCCAGACCGCGCCAGATCCCGCAAAAGAACATTGGCGAGCAGCCGCGTATCAATATTGCCGCCGCACAAAACGATACCGACATTCTTACCGGCAAATATCTCCGGATTGGCCATCACCGCTGCTAGGCCAGCTGCACCTGCGCCTTCGACTACCGTTTTTTCGATTTGCAACAAAAGACTAACGGCGGTTTCCAGTTCCGCTTCGCTGACCAGAACAATCTCGTCGACAAGCTCGCGGATGACTTCGCTGGTGAAAGCGCCTGGAACTTGGACCGCAATCCCCTCGGCCAAAGTGTCGCCCTCGCACGGCATTTGGAGGTCGTTGACCAAAGCATACATCGAAGGGTATAATTCGGCTTGGACGCCGATCAGGCCTATGTCCGGCTTTAATGCGCGCGCGGCAGTACCCATGCCGGACAGCATACCACCGCCGCCAATGGGCACGACGAGCATGTCCAGCGCCGGGACGCTTTTCAGCATTTCAATCGCGATCGTACCTTGCCCGGCAGCGACATTCGGGTCGTCAAAAGGATGCACAAAGGTAAGCCCCTGCGCGACCTCAAGCTGCCGCGCGTGCTTGTACGCGTCATCGAAAGTCTCACCAAACAGCACGACCTTACCGCCAACGCTTTCGGTCTGCATTACCTTCACCGTTGGCGTTGGCACAGGCATCACGATAGTCACTGGAATACCAAGGCGCGTGCCGTGATAGCTAAGCCCCTGTGCATGATTACCGGCTGACGCAGCGATAACCCCCTTGTTGCGTTGTTCTTCCGACAGCAAAAGGATCGCGTTCAATGCTCCGCGTTCTTTAAAGGACGCCGTAAACTGAAGATTTTCGAACTTCAGATAAATATTGGCGCCGGTCAGCTTCGACAAAGTCTGGCTGTGCAGCGTTGGCGTCTCCACGATGGAATCGCGGATACGGTCGTGCGCGGCGCGAACGTCGTTCAGGGTCAGTTGGTCAGACATATAAAAGACCCCTAACGCATCTGGCATTAAGTGAAAACAAACATTAAGACCGATGCATGACTAGAATAGCTTTTATCGGATTGGGCGTCATGGGCGCGCCTATGGCTCGGCATCTCAAACAGGCGGGGCATGATCTGACGGTATACAACCGTTCGCGTGCCAAGGCTGAAAACTGGGTGACTGAACATGGCGGCAATTTGGCCGCCTCACCCGCAGACGCGGCCAAGGACGCGGAGGTTGTCATTAGCTGCGTGGGCACAGACGATGACTTGGCTGGCGTGACGCTTGGCCGTGATGGTGCGTTTGCAGCCATGGCCAAAGGTAGCCTGTATATCGATCACACCACGGTTTCCGCGCGTATCGCACGACAACTTGGTGTGGAGGCCAAGTCACGTGGGCTCCTCATCGTCGATGCGCCCGTAACTGGCGGACAGGCCGGCGCCGAAAACGGGACGTTGTCGATCATGTGTGGCGGCACCGAAACATCGGTCGATGCGGCTAGCCCAATCATCGCGGCATATTCCAAGCGGATTGTGCATGTCGGCGGTCCCGGCACGGGGCAAATAACCAAAATGTGCAACCAAATTGCCTTTGCCGGCGTCATCCAGTCGCTGTCCGAAGCATTACGTTTTGCGCAGTCGGCTGAGCTCGATGTCGAAAAGGTATATGAGGCCATCTCGGGCGGCGCTGCACAGAGTTGGCAAATGGACAACCGCTGGGCCACGATGGCGCAAGATAAATTTGACTTTGGTTTCGCGGTGGATTGGATGCGCAAAGACCTTGGATTGGCATTCGAAGAAGCGCGCGCAGTCGGCGCGACTTTACCAATCACAGCAATTATCGACCAGTTTTATGCCGATGTGCAACAGATGGGCGGCGGCCGCATGGACACGAGTGCGATTGTCAAAAGATTGCCAAAAGGATGATTGGAAACCCGATTGCGTTTTCTTTCCATAGCCGATCCGCGCAACATCCCCTCACATCCAAAACGCGCGACACGACGGGAAAAAGCAGGCGCACGCAAGCATTCGCTTTCCTTTTGCTGGCGACCGCAAGCCCTGCATTTGCAGACGGGCTAGTCGAAAACGTAAACGGGATCACGCTTGACCAAGACGGCAAGACCATCCGTTTTAATGCGATGCTGGTGGGAAACGACGGGAAGGTCACTGAACTGCTGACCAAGAAGGATAATCTGCCCAAACAGCTCGATTTCCGGTTAGACGGGCGCGGCGCGACATTATTGCCGGGCCTGATCGATGCGCACGGCCACGTCATGGGGCTTGGCTTTCAATTGCTCACACTTGATCTATCCGCGACCAATAGCCTTGCCGAGGCGCAGGCTGCGATAAAGGCTTATGCCGCGAAACACCCCGAACGCCGGTGGATTATTGGCCGCGGCTGGAACCAGGAAAAATGGGGGCTTGGCCGCTTTCCGACCGCGGCTGACCTTGATGTAGCCGAAAGCGATCGCCCAGTCTGGCTCGAGCGCGTCGACGGCCATGCGGGTTGGGCCAACAGCCGTGCGATGGAAATCGCCAGCATCACCGCCACCACAAAATCTCCAGCTGGAGGGCGCATTGAGCTGGTTGGCGGAAAACCAAGCGGCATATTTGTCGACTCTGCGGCAGATCTTGTCGGCAAATTTGTGCCTGCACCAAAGCCATTGGAACGCGACATAGCTCTGGGCGAGGCGCAAAAGAAGCTGCACAGCCTAGGCATCACCGCCATTGCTGACATGGGCACGTCGATGGACGATTGGCAAAGCTACCGCCGGGCGGGGGATGCTGGCTGGCTTAGCGTGCGCATTTTTGCTTATGCGGGCGGCATCGACAATATGGTCGCAATCGCCGGGCCACGGCCGAGCCCATGGCTGTATAATGACAAGCTTCGGCTAGGCGGCGTAAAGCTCTATCTCGATGGTGCCTTGGGCAGCCGCGGCGCTTGGTTGAAAAAACCCTATGCCGATGCGCCGGGTCAGACCGGGCTCCAATTTCTCGCTAGCGCGGAAATCCGCAACCTCATGGTGCGGGCTTCAATGGATGGCTTCCAAACCGCCGTGCACGCCATCGGAGACGCGGCGAACGCAGAAGTTATTGGCGCAATTGAGGAGTTGTCCGAAACCTACAAGGGCGACATGCGGTGGCGGATCGAGCACACCCAGATCGTCGATCCGGCTGATCTGGCGAGGCTTGGCAAGCATGGTATCATTGCGTCAATGCAGCCCGCCCACCAAACGTCCGATAGGGTGATGGCCGAGGCGCGGCTTGGCCAAGAACGCCTAAAGGGTGCTTATGCCTGGCAGTCGATTTTGCGCGCTGGCGGAAAATTAGCTTTTGGCTCCGATGTGCCAGTTGAATCGGCTGATCCCTTTGCCGGACTTGCAGCCGCAATGACACGCGAAGATGCGGACGGTCAGCCCTTTGGTGGTTGGCGAACAGAAGAACGGGTGTCGCGCGAGCAGGCGTTGGCTGGGTTCACAACCGGCGCCGCTTATGCCGCTTTTGCCGAGGGCAAATTCGGTTCGTTGACCCCGGGACATTATGCAGACTTCATATTGATTGATGTTGACCCGATGCTTGCAAGTCCGCGTGAATTGCGTAAGGCTGTGGTCAAGGAAACATGGGTCGGCGGACGCCCCGTATATAAAAATGCTGCAGCAAATGCTGCGGATGAAAACAGTAATGGAGAGAGATGATAATGCGCGCATGGACATTGGCTAGCCGCCCTGCAGGGCTTCCGAACAACAGCAACTTTGCGATGGTTGAACACCCAGACGCACCGTTGGGCGCCAACGAGTTTCGCGTGACCAACAGCTGGCTATCGGTTGATCCATATATGCGCGGCCGCATGAATGACGCGAAAAGCTATGCCGACCCATTCACCTTGGGCGAACCCATGACGGGCGGCGCAGTGGGCACCGTGACCGAAAGCAACAATGCCGAATTCCCAGTGGGCGCTAAGGTGCTGCACATGGCCGGCTGGCGTGACACCGTGGTCTTTGGCGGCGACACAGTGCCACCTGCTGGCATGCCTCCTGTAAAACTTCCCGACTTGGGCGTGCCCGACCAACATTGGCTAAGCATCATCGGAATGCCCGGCGGCACCGCATGGTTCGGCTTGCTTAAGGTTGCAGAAGCCAAGGCGGGCGAAGTGATCTTTGTTTCCGCTGCTGCCGGCGCTGTTGGTTCCACCGTGACGCAGATTGCTAAAGCCAAGGGCATGAAAGTCATTGGTTCTGCGGGCGGCGCAGACAAATGCGCGTGGGTGAAAGAACTCGGTGCGGACGCCGTCATCGATTACAAGTCGGGCAAGGTCCTACCGCAATTGATGGCGGCGCTTAAGGAGATCGGTGAAACCGGCATTGATGTGTATTTTGACAATGTCGGCGGCGAGCATTTCGACGCCGCGCTCGCCACTGCAAAGGAATGGGCGCGCTTTGCGATTTGCGGCATGATCGACGTGTACAACGACTTCAAAGCACAGCCGATGCAATATTTGCCCATGATTATTGGCAAAAGGGTTATGATCAAGGGCTTTCTCTACCCCGATTTTTATGCGCAAGTGCCCGAATTCAACGCGGACATGGCTGCACTTATTCAATCGGGCGCGGTCAAAGGCCGTGAGACCGTTAAAGACGGGCTTGAGAAGACACCCGAAGCCTTTATCGGTCTGTTCAGCGGCGAGAACACCGGCAAGATGCTCGTTAAGCTCTGAGCGCATTGCTGCGCAGCATTATTGCACATGGCGCCGGAAATTTGCATTCCAAAATATGCCGGTTTCTGGACGTCAGAGCGACTAATGTTGCAATTTTGGCGCACAATAAAAATTTAATGAATTTAGCAGTTAACGACGATGACATTCGTGTGCGCGGTCGCTAAATTGTAACAAAATGTGAAAATAGGAGAGAATATATGATGCGGCGTGACACATCCTTCAGCCATGCATTAAAATTATCGACGGCGTGCCTCGCGCTCGTATTGCCTAGTCTTGCCTTCGCGCAAGAGGCGCCTCAGGCTGAAGATATGTCTGACGAAGAAATCGTCGTTACCGCACAAGGCCGGAGCCAGTTGCTTTCCGATGTGCCCGTGGCGATTTCAGCCGTGAACGCGGAAACTTTGCAGAACAGTGGCGCAAATGACATTCGTCAGCTGAACCAAGTTGCGCCATCGTTGCTCGTCTCCTCTACGGGGTCGGAGGCCAACGGCTCTGCGCGTATCCGAGGCATTGGTACGGTCGGTGACAACCCCGGCCTTGAGAGTTCCGTGCCTGTTTTCATTGACGGCGTATACCGTTCGCGCTCAGGCATCGGCCTGAACGAACTTGGCGAGATTGACCGCGTCGAAGTGCAGCGTGGTCCGCAGGGCACATTGGGCGGTCGGAACTCATCGGCTGGTCTCATCAGCATCTATTCAAAAAAACCAAGCTTCACTTTTGGTGGCAGCGGCGAACTGACCTACGGCAATTATGACTTCATGCGCGCTGCAACCAGCGTCACGGGACCTATTTCCGAGAAATTGGCATTCCGAGTGGACGGCGTGTACGTCAAACGGAACGGTTTTTATCGAGACGACCAAAATGGCCGTGACGTCAACAATCGTGACCGTTATTTCTTGCGTGGACAATTGTTGTTCGAACCCACCGATGCTTTATCGGTCCGCCTGATTGCCGACTATACCTCGCGTAAAGAAGAATGCTGCGCGGCGACCTATGTCGATCGGACCGTCAATCCATTCATTGGCGACCTGAACAATCCAAGCACCGTTGGCGTAGCTTCGTCCGCCACATCCAACAACATCATCAACGTATTGCGTGACCTTGGTCAGCCCTTATCGGCTTTCAATCAGGGCTATGGCCGCAATATTTCCGTTAGCGCCAACCGCGTATTTACCGGTGAAACGAAAGACTACGGCTTCTCCGGCCAGATCGATTATGATTTTGGCGGCGCGACGCTCACGTCAATCACCGCTTATCGCCAATATCGTTCGGGTCAGGCATCTGATACCGATTATGGCGAAGTGGATATTCTTTATCGCGCGCCAAGCGATGAGGCTTATCGTCAATTCCATACCTTTACGCAGGAATTGCGTTTGCAAGGTGAGGCATTTGGCGGAAAGCTTGATTGGCTTGTTGGCGGGTTTTTCTCCAACGAAAAACTGACGGTGCGCGACAATCTGCGCTTCGGTAACCAATATGGCCGCTTTGCAACATGCCGCATCATTTCGGGCGGCGGTTTGGCCGGGCTGTATTCGCCCACCAACCCCTCTTGCGTGCTCCCCGGTGTAGGTACAGCAACGATTGGCGGCGCTTCTGGGCTGTCTGGCGCAGATATTCTCGCGGCTTTCACGCGGCTTGATAGCCTCAACAATTTGGGCACCACCAACGACCGTTATTTCCAGAACGGCACTAACTTTGCAGCGTTTACGCATAACATACTGCACATCACGGATAGGCTCGATCTGACGCTTGGCCTTCGATATACAAGCGACAAAAAGACGTTTGATGCCACTTTCGGCAATGACAACACCGTATGTACGGCTGTGCAGGGCCTCGTACTCGACGATTTGGTCAATCCGCTTACAACCGCAACGGCACGTGCGCTTGCAGGATCATTGATTGGTCTCTCTTGCCAAGGCAACTCAACCGCGGAATTGAATGGCGTTTCCATCAACGACAAACGCAGTGAGGATGAATTCACCGGCACTGCAATTCTGTCGTGGAAACCAGTCGACGATCTTTTGGTCTACGGCAGCTTTGCGCGCGGATATAAAGCGGGTGGCTTCAACCTGGACCGCTCCGCCTTGAAATCACCTATTCTGCCATTCGGCGGACAGGCCGGGACGCAAGCGCTTGTCCGCAATCTGCAGTTCGATCCGGAACTGGTCGACAGCTATGAACTCGGCGCAAAATTCTCCAACGGCCCATTCGGTCTGAGCGTTTCGGCTTTCCGTTCGGACTTCAGCAATTTCCAGCTGAACACTTTCAATGGTACGGTCTTCCTGGTTCAGTCGATCAACGGCTGCGGCGCAAGCTTAGCTGGTGCTGATCGGGACCAGAGTTTGTCCTCAGCAGGCGCTAATTACAACGCAGCAGCAGCCACGACCGGGGCTTGTGCAGCCAGTGATGTGGGCTATGGCGTTCGCGCACAAGGTGTCGAATTGGAAGCATCATTGGTACCGGCACGCAATTTTCGCATGGCTGCGGGCCTGACTTACGCAAAGACCAGCTACCGCGACAATCTGGTCGGAAGCAAAACAGGTGCACCACTCGACCCAGCACTGCGTAAGTTGCCGGGTGACAATCTGTCTAACGCACCTGAACTGGTTGCGACATCAAGTGTCACATGGACGCCGGACATTGGCAGTAACGGGTTGAGCGGCCTTGTTTACATCGACGGTCGTATGACCAGCGATTACAACACGGGTTCGGATCTCTTCCCGCAGAAGGAGCAGAATGGATTCGCGGTGTTCAATGCACGGGTCGGCCTTCGCGGACCAGACGAAGCGTGGGGTATAGAGCTTTGGGGCCAGAACATCTTCAACCAGGATTATGCGCAGGTCGCGTTCAACGCGCCATTCCAAGCAGGCGCAACGTCGGCACCGTTTGTCGATCCGCAATATCCTGGTGGGCGCCAACTTATGTCACAGTTCCTAGCCGAGCCACGGACCTACGGCATCACATTGCGCGGCAAGTTCTAAGAACTTAGCAACTTAAAACCAAAAAGGGCCTGCAGCGATGCGGGCCCTTTTTTGTTGTTATGCTTATTGCAAAATCTTTGGAGCACGAAGCCGCGTCATCGAACGGCGTTGCAGGGGCTTAGCTCAGCGTCGTCGAAAAATTAAGGGCGTGAAACAAATTTAGGGTGAACGTAACAAACAGTGATTAAGTGTCGAACCCAACGCTCAGGAAACCCGGCATTGGCCCATTCCAGCCATCATCGCCGGAAACCACAGCGCCACTCGACTGATCGGGCTTAACTGTCTCTGTCTTGGGCGCGGACTTCTCACGCGCGGGTTTGGCAGCCGCTTTCGCACGCACAGCTTTTGGCTCTGGCGCTTCTGTCTCTGCCGAGCGCTCTGCAGGTAGCGGTTCCTTGGCCTTACTGGCTGGTGCCTTGCGGCCACGCTTTACAGGAGTGCGCTCTTCGCCATCGGCGGGCGCTTCGATCTGGCCAAGGCGCTCGATTTTGTTGCCGATAAGCTTTTCGATGCTTTCAATCGCTTCTTCATCCGCCTTGGTAACAAAGGTAAACGCCTTGCCCTTTGCGCCGGCACGGCCCGTCCGGCCTATGCGGTGAATATAATCATCGGGATGCCATGGTGCATCAAAGTTGAACACATGGCTCACGCCCTTCACGTCGAGGCCACGGGCTGCCACGTCGGACGCCACGAGCAAATTGATATCGCCATTCTTAAATGCTTCCAGCTGCTTCTGGCGCGAAGCTTGGTCGATGTCGCCATGGATTTCGCCCGAACGCAATCCGTGGCGTTGGAGGCTGGTATTCAATTCGCGTACCGTCGTCTTACGGTTGCAGAAGATGATCGCGTTTGAGACATTTTCAGTGCGCAGGAGATCGCGCAACACGTCGCGTTTTTTCATCGGCGACACATTGACCAAAAACTGTTCGATATTGACGTTTGCGGTCGCGGGCCGCGCAACTTCAATATATTTTGGGTTGGACAAGAACTTGTCGGCCAGTTTTTTAATTGGCGGTGGCATAGTGGCCGAGAACAAAAGCGTCTGTCGGGTGGCAGGCAACTTTGTACAGATATGTTCGATGTCGGGAATGAACCCCATGTCGAGCATCCGGTCAGCTTCGTCGATGACCAGCATTTCACAACCCGTCAGCAAAATCTTACCGCGTTCAAACAAATCCATCAATCGGCCTGGCGTAGCGATGAGAACATCAACGCCCTTTTCAAGCGCTTTGACTTGATCGCCCATTTGCACGCCGCCAATCAGCAGCGCCATCGACAGCTTATGATATTTGCCGTATTTTTCGAAATTTTCTGCCACTTGCGCAGCCAATTCGCGGGTTGGCTCCAAAATGAGGCTACGTGGCATCCGCGCGCGCGCACGGCCATTGGCCAGCACATCAATCATGGGAAGAACAAAGCTAGCGGTCTTGCCAGTCCCGGTTTGCGCGATTGCGATAATGTCACGCATCATCTGAACTTGCGGAATAGCGGCGGCCTGAATGGGAGTCGGCTCATCATAGCCAGCCTCGCTTAAGGCTCTCAATAACTCGTCAGACAAGCCGATGTCGGCAAAACGCATATGATGTTCCGGAAAAAGACGGTGCAGCGCCACCAGTGACCAATCCACGGAGACGAGGGTTGCGCTTGGTCGCTATGGGCATAAATGTCAAGATACATGCCATTGGCGCCGCCTTTAGCGCGGTATCAATAGCCTGAATTTTTCAATCTCGCATTTGGCGCCCGTACGCGCATGCAACAGGTCGCGATGAACGCATAATTTGCCATCATAAGATCGCTCCATATAGGCTCCAGCGTAGAATTCACGCGCAAGACAGCCATCACCCAAATACGCACGGATGAGAATACCATCACGCGTTAGCAGGTCCAGTGAACGGTCAGGACCGGGACGCGAACCGCCCAACCTATCTACCCAAAGGCATTTGCCGACCTTTTTTTCTTTATACTTTATTTTTGCAACTGACTGTCGCTGCGCGCCGACGGCTGAGGAGGCAGCCACTGGACGCGGCAATCTGATGATAACCCGCTGATCAATGCGCACCTGATCAAATGTGGTCTTCAACCCCAAAAACGGCGTGAAGGGGTTCGCACCAGTCGTGACATTAATGTCCGCCAAGGCGCCCTGCGACAATGTTGTCAGTCCGACCGCAAAAAGTGTGAAGGCCAATACTGCGCGCAAAAAACAATCCGGTATGAAGTTGAAGTTCTATTGGCTTTACCCGATAGGGTTGAACCTATTATGAATTGCATGCCAGGCTCCGCGCAGACAATGGAAAATACCGTGCCAGATGTAAACGCCTTATCCGAATTTCGCGCCATATTGGGACCAAAGGGTTATTCAGACGACAGTGACGCCATTGCGCCCTGGCTAACCGACTGGCGTGGGCGCTTTACCGGAGCGTCCCCCGCCCTGCTTTCTCCCGCCAACACGCAAGAAGTGGCTGCAATCGTGCAACTTGCAGCAAAGCACCGAATTGCACTTGTACCCCAAGGCGGGAATAGCGGCATGGTCGCCGGCGCAACACCAGATACTAGCGGACGTCAGCTTATCCTCTCCTTACGGCGGATGAACAACATCACGGCTATCGACGCGGATGACGGCCTCGTCATATGCGATGCTGGAGTCATTCTACAGAATCTGCATGAAGCGGCCGCAAAAGTAGGCAGACGATTCCCATTGACCTTAGGTGGAAAAGGATCCGCAACAATAGGCGGCCTGATTTCAACAAATGCTGGCGGCACGCAAGTTTTGCGACACGGTACAATGCGTATGTTGGTTGCTGGGCTTGAGGCGGTGCTGCCCGATGGATCCATCTATGATGCGATGGCACCGCTGAAAAAAGACAATCGCGGTTATGATGTAAAACAATTGCTGATTGGAGGCGAAGGGACGATTGGCGTTGTCACGAAAGCCGTTCTGCACACTGTCCCTGCCTTGCTGGATCGCTGCGTCATATGGGCAGGTGTCGATAGCCCAACCCAAGCTTACGCTCTGCTGTTGTTCATGCAGCGGCATGGCCGCGCGCGGCTTGAAGGGTTCGAAATTCTACCCGACCGCGCATTAAAAACGGTCACAAGGCACATCGCAGGAACCCGCGTACCGCTGGATACGCAGCACCGCTGGCATGCGTTGATGGAGTTTGTGCAGGATGATGCCGCACAGTCTTCACCGAGCGAATTGGCTGTCCATCTGCTTGAAGAAGCAATTAGCGCCAATCTGCTCGGCAACGCGACCATCGCAAGCAGCGATGCGCAGGCCGAAGCATTTTGGAAAATTCGCGACTCGATTGCCGAAGCCGAACGCGCGGCGGGACCCGCACTGCAACATGATATCAGCGTGCCCGTGGCGGCCATGGCGCGGTTTATTGAGGCCGAATCCCCACCGATTGAAGCTGCATATCCGGGTACAAAAACATTAGCTTTTGGGCATTTGGGCGACGGCAACATCCATTTCCATGTCAAGGCACCCGAGGGCGCTGATGTCGTCAATTGGTATGCGCATGATGGTAAAGCGATCACGTCACACGTCTACGATCGGGTTCGTGCCTATGGCGGATCACTCTCGGCTGAACATGGTATTGGTCAGGCAAAAATCGCAGAGTTTGAGAGATTGGCAGAACCAGCCCGGCTGGCGGCTTTACGCGCCATTAAGACCGCATTTGATCCGCTTGGGATTATGAACCCGGGGAAGCTTGTTCCACTTGCCTAACGGCCGCCATCCGACTACAGCGCCGCATCGAATTTACGTCACATAATCAAGCACTGGAGTTACATATGGCCACCGCGCCCCAAGCCGCCAACCTGCCGCTTTTGTACAAAGACCTGATCCCGCTGAACAGCAGCGATCATGCGACCTGGAAATCACGCTTGCTCGAAAATGCGAAATTCATGGAAGGCCAGCACGCAATTCCTTTGACAATCGAGGAATTTGTGGCTGCTTCACGCTCATATCCGATCATTTTCTCCGCCACAGACAACCCTGTACCGTTGATATTGATGGGCATGAACGAGGGTGTTAACACCTTCATGAACGCCGAAGGCCACTTTGAGCGTCCTGTCTATATTCCCGCTTATGTCCGCCGCTATCCCTTCCTGCTCGCAAAGCTTCGCCCCGATACCGATGAGCTGTCCTTGTGCTTTGACCCGACGTCAGGTGCAGTGGGCGAGTTCGAAGAAGGCACGCCTTTGTTTGAAGACGGCAAGCCAAGCGAAAACACGCAAGCCATTTTGAAATTCTGTGAAGAGTTTGAAAATGCCGGCGCGCAAACCCATGCCTTTGTTGAAGAATTGAAGAAGCTCGACCTTCTCATGGATGGCGAAGTATCGATCCAACAAGAAGGTCAGGAACAGCCCTTTATCTACCGCGGTTTCAAAATGATCGACGAAGCCAAATTGCGTGAGCTGCGCGGTGACGCTGTTCGCAAGTTGAACCAAAATGGTATCTTGGCCCTGATCCACGCGCATTTGTTCTCATTGCAATTGATGCGTGAAATCTTTGCAGTTCAGGTCGCACAAGGTAAGGTACCGCAAGTGACGGAATTGCCATCGACTTGATGTCGATCGATGCTTCATGCCGTCACACCACTTTAGGAGTGACGGCATGCGCAAATATAGTAAAGTCGCAATCTTTTTTCATTGGACGATTGCGATACTGATTGGGGCCAATATTTTGTTGGCCGATCTCTCAGAAGATTTGCCCAAGGTGGTGCGCGCGGCGTATATGAACCCGCATAAGGCCATTGGTATTTCCATTTTGCTACTGACGGTGGGCCGTATTTTATGGCGCCTTACCCACCGTCCGCCGGCGCTGCCTGACAAGGTGGCTGGTTTACAAGCCAAAGCGGGCCACACCGTCCATATTTTATTCTACGTCCTCATGATCGTCATGCCCCTTTCGGGTTGGCTGATGATCGGTTTAAATGGCAAAGCAGCGCCCGTCGATTTCTTCGGCCTGTTCACGCTTGATATGGCCGTCGGCAACAATGATATGCTGTCGGGCCTGGCGCATGAAAGCCATGAATTCTTGGCAACACCTTTTCTTGTTCTGATCGGACTGCACGTTTTGGGCGCGCTCAAGCATCAGTTTATTGATAAAATGCCGTTCATCCAACGCATGTGGCCCTAAACAGCGCACACGCGCTTCCCCGCAATATTCGGGCGACTGGTCCGTTACGGAGATGAAATAAGCATCGGAGTCTTGAAACTGAAACAGCAAGACACCATCCTTGACTACGGATGGAAGCTTCCCCTCCCGTTTCCATCCGCCGGTGCCTGCAAGGGCATCAACTCCCTGAACCTAGGCCACCCCGGAGCTTTCCGGGGTGGTTTTTTTACGCCTTCATTCGGCAGCAATCAGCGTTGCAGAGCCCAAAGCTTCGTCCGCAAGCGCAGCTACAAGATCCGGGATAAGCGCGCTGATACGATCAATGCCCGCTCCGGGCTGACGCAAATCCGAATCCAGATAAAGTGATCTATCCACTTCAAGCTGGAGCGCATGGATGTGACCACCCGGCTTCGCGTGACGGCGCAGGATATGCGCGCCGGCATAAGGATGATTCAGCGCCGCACGATAACCCTGCATATGCAGCCGCGATAACAACAGCTCAGCATATATGGACGCCGCACTCTTGCCGAACCGGTCGCCAACCACAAATTGTGGGACGGATCGGCCAACGGCAGCTTGGATCGGCGGCATGCTGTGCAGGTCAAGCAGGATAGCGACCCCGAAGCGCTGCCGCATGCGTTCCAATATGGCACCTACCGCGCTATGATAAGGCTGGTGAAAGGACCTTATACGGTGCTGCACCTCATCCAGTGTGAACTGCCGCTTCCAAATTTCGCCATCGCCTGACAGCCGCCGCGGGATTAGGCCAAGGCCACCGCGCTGCTTTGCTCCTGGGGTCGGATAGTCCGACCTTAGCGCCCCTTGCACCATATCTGTGTCGATATCCTGCTCGTCTCGGTTCAGGTCAATCCACGCGCGCGCGCGATGCGCCATGATTACGGGATGGCCCAGTTGAACGCAGCGGCGCGCCAGCAGGTCTGCATATCTATCTTCAAGCCGAACCAAAGCGGCAGGCGGAAGCCGCAGTGCATCATAAATGTCGTTGGGATAATCGCGGCCAGCATGCGGCACGGACAGCAACACCGGAACCGACGGTGTATCTGTGCCCCAGCTTGCAAACCCCTCTATATCCCCTGTCTTCACGCGCACCCTCAATCTGCTCATGTGAATGATTGACAGATTTTCGGCAAAATGGTGCAAAAAAATTAATTCTCTACAATTAAGCGCTTTGTTTAGTGCAACGGTTGCGCTGTCTTGGAACTTCTAAGGACCGGTGATGATCCGCATTTTGCTCGCTGAAGATGACCACGCCATGCGCGAATATCTTACGCGCGCGTTGGAACGATCGGGCTATGAAGTGGTCGCTGTTGATCGCGGCACCGCAGCGGCGCCCTTGCTTGTGTCCGAGCATTTCGATTTATTGCTGACCGATATCGTCATGCCGGAAATGGACGGGATCGAACTGGCGCGCCATTGCAACATCGTGTCTCCCACAGTTGAGGTCATTTTCATTACCGGCTTTTCTGCTGTCGCGCTGCGTGCAGGGGAGTCGATGCCAAATGCCAAAATTCTATCAAAACCCTTCCATCTCAACGATCTCGTCCACGCGGTCGAGCGGCTGTTTTCTAAGGAAAGCTTCGGCGAACTGAAATAGGCTTGAATGATACACCAAGCCCAGCTAGAGGCTGCCGCAGCGTGGGCGTATAGCTCAGTGGTAGAGCACTGTGTTGACATCGCAGGGGTCGCAAGTTCAATCCTTGCTACGCCCACCATTTTCCCCTTGGCGATGTCTTTCACGATGAAGAGCAGATTTTGTGCAACACAGGCATGTTTTACCTGAAGCAATGTCGCGCCCGCGTTAACGCCGGCTTGGCGGTAAACCGGTCCAGTTTTTGCGCGCGCGCGTGAAGGCGCTGAGGTCGCTATAGCCCAACAGCACCGCGATCTCGCCCAAGGCGCGTGTGTCTTCCATGAAGTATAGCTTGCACATGTCCCTGCGTACGCGGTCCAGCAAGTCGCGAAAGGACATGCCCTCGTCGACGAGCTTGCGGCGCAAGGTGCGCGCGCTCATCCCGAAGGACGCCGCCATCCGGTCCAGCGTCGGGGGTGACTTGTCCAATTCACTCGCCAGATAGAAATAGCTTGAGGCCAAATGTCGTTTGCCCGCGACCATCCACTTGGCTGGCTCCTCATAACGTTGCGATGCCGCATAAGACAGCGGCTGATTGGCAAAAGGCGACGGACGGAACACCTGACGCCCGATAATCTCTATGCGCGTTTGCCGCACACCAAAACGAACCGGGCAGCCAAAGATGGTCTCATATATGGCCGTGTCAAATTGCGGTTGATGCCGAAAATGCGCGGAAGCGAGCAAAGGCGCCTCATCCAGAACCTGCCATGATAAATGCGCGAAGCTTATGGCCAAAAATTCAACAAGGTTGGCATATTCCTGAAGCCGATCAGCCGGATATTCGCATGTGAAATAGGGCGGATTACCATCCGAATGAAAGGCAGCGCGAACGATATTCTGCCGAAGCGCCTGAACCTGAATACGCGCATGTATCACCGCGGCCAGATCCGTCTGCAGCCGCGCGGCATAACCAAAGTCGGAGAAACTCTGCGCCCCGGATTGCTGCCCCAAACGCAAATGGATCGCCGGGTCGTTAAAATATGCTTGCAGAACTTTGAACAAACGGAGGGCAACTTTCGCCGAAATCCGACTTAACGGATTGCGCAACCGTGTGTCATCAAGCCCGGTGGCGGCAATAATCTCCTGCCTATTCCCGCCCTCGGCAACGGCGGCGCGCACAATCCGCGCCGCAAGCCCCCCCGCCATGGTCTCCGGCGCGATGACCTTCCCGTTCTGCAGCAAATTGTCGATCCAGCTGTAAATCGAGAGTTCCTCCCATGACGCGCGTGCGCATGGTTCAACACGCAACGCATTGCAACGCAAGCGACATTTCGGCGGCGACTTGCGGCTTTGATTTTCCCTCGCTAAGTCGGCGACATGAAACTCGCATCGCTCCTTGCCCAATTTACCCCCGGCGCCTCGACCCACAAGATTTCCATTCCGCCAAGCTGGCATCAGGGACGCACCTCTTATGGGGGTCTAAGCTCGGTTCTGGCCTATCAGGCGGCTATATTGGCGGCGGACGACCTTCCCCCTCTACAATCCGCACAAATTGCGTTTGTGGGGCCTCTGGCAGGTGATGTTGAGATCAGCGCGCATATCCTGCGGCGCGGCAAGAATACGGCTTTCATTCAGGTGGAGATTAAAGGCACGGATAGCGTTGGCCTGATCTGCAATTTCATCTTCATGAACCGCCGCGAAAGCCACCTCGATTATGCGAACATCGCCGCGCCGGCATTTCCGCCCATACCATCAGCCGATAATGCACGGAGCGGCCCACCCGAGTTCTTCACTGGCCATATGCAATATCCTGACAAACGGCTTGAGTTGGGACAGGCGACAAACCGGCTCGCAAGCTGGCACCGCCTGACCGAACATGAAGGGCTAGACCATATCGCCGAGCTTATTTGCATCGGTGATGCACTTCCGCCGTCGGCGATGGGCTTGATGACCGAAAAGGGCATGGTGAGTTCGATGAACTGGCAGATCAACATGCTGACCGATGCCCCAAACACCGAAAACGGGTGGTGGTATCTGTCAAGCGAGACGCACCATGCCGCCAATGGCGCAAGCAGCCAGTATATGACGGTGTGGAACAGCCGCGGTGAAGCGGTCCTGACGGGCATGCAATCGGTTGCGATATTCGCTTAAACAGTTGGCTTAGCCCGCGGGAAGCTTAAGCTTACCCTAAAGCGGCCTGTTTTTCGTCCGCCAAGCGATCAAGCTCAGCTCGGCTTTTCTTTTCGCTTGAGGATTTCAACTGCCCGCACGCGGCCATAATGTCCCGGCCCCGGGGTGTGCGGACGGGCGCGCTGATGCCGGCTTCAAAAATGATGCTTGAAAAACGCTTGATGCGTTCGGGGTCTGAACATTCATATACCGCGCCGGGCCATGGGTTGAACGGGATCAGGTTGACCTTCGCAGGCAGCTTATATTGGCGAATAAGACTGACAAGTTCGCGGGCGTCTTCGTCGCTATCATTCTTGTCCTTCAACATCACATATTCAAACGTGATCCGCCGCGCGTTGCTGATGCCGGGATATTCGGCACAGGCGCGCAGCAGTTCATCAATCCCATATTTGCGATTAAGTGGCACCAGTTCATCACGAACATCTTTGGTCACCGCATGCAGCGAGACAGCGAGATTAACGTTTATCTCCTCGCCTGCCCGCGCCATCATCGGCACGACGCCAGACGTCGATAAAGTAATGCGCCGACGCGACAGACCAAGGCCATCGCCATGCATGACAATTTTAATCGCATCGCGCACATTGTCGAAATTATACAAGGGCTCACCCATACCCATAAGCACGATATTGGTTAGCATTCTGCCGTCGGCTGTGTAATGCCCGACGTCATCATCCTCGTCTTCGTCCGCCGCTGCAGACGCCATATTGCCCTTCGGCCATTCGCCAAGCGCATCGCGCGCAAGCATGACCTGGCCAACAATTTCTCCCGGCGTCAGGTTACGCACTAGCCGCATTGTGCCCGTGTGGCAGAAACGGCAGTTGAGCGTGCAGCCCACTTGACTGGAAATACACAGCGTCCCGCGATCAGCGTCGGGAATGAACACCATTTCATAATCCTGCGCATCGTCGGTCCGCAAAAGCCATTTGCGTGTGCCATCGGACGACACCTGCGCCTCGACAATTTCTGGCCTGCCAATGACAAAGCGATTGGCAAGCCACGGCCGCATGGTTTTGGAAATATCGGTCATCGCCTCAAAATCGGTGACACCGCGATGGTAAATCCAATGGAACACCTGCTTCGAACGCAGGTTCGCAGCCTTTTCATCCAATTGCGATTCTTCGAACAATTGACGGATTTGGAGATGGCTCAGACCCATTAGGTCAATGCGTCCATCGGCGCGCGGCGTGATCGCGCGCGGGGTGACTATGGGGTCAATATGGCCTGGAATCTGCATGATGGCCGCGCATATAAGCGGGTTATTGGCGAAAAGCCAGCAAAGCCGCTGATTAGCTGCAGATGATGGATACTTTCGTTCCGGGCGCTGCATCGGTCACCGTGACAATGGCGCCCAATTGGCTGGCAAGTGCCTCGACAATACCGGTTCCAAGCCCGGGCTTACGATCCTCTGGATCCTTCGGCATCCCTACCCCGTTATCGGCCACGACCAATGTCCATGCCGCGCCATCCGATTTATACCCTACCTTAATCATACCCTTTTGGATTCGTGCTGGAAACGCATGCTTAAGCGCGTTGATCACCAATTCTGTGACCACCAGCCCAAGGCTGACCGAAGTGTCCGAATCCACGACGCTGTCATCCACGTCCGTGGATAGGGCCAAACGCTGCGGGTTGCCGATCATTGACGCTCCGATACTTGCACACAGGTCCTTAAAATAGCCTTTCAGCGCAACATCTTCGAGCGCGGTTGATGAAAGATGCTTTTGAAGCATGGCGATAGACATCACGCGGTTGTGCGCATCACGCAAATGGTCCCGGGTTTCCGTTGATTGTACTTTTCGTGCGCTCTGCAAAAGCACACTGGCAATGATTTGAAGGCTGTTGGCGATGCGATGCTGTATTTCATGCAGCAACAGTTGCTTTTCGCGCACAAGATCGTCGCGCACCTTATCAGCCAGTCGCTGCGACGTAACATCGGTGATTGCCACAACGACACGGAGGCTTTCGGCTTCAAAATAATCCAGCGTATGTGCGTTGATCAACAGGCGAAGCGTATCCTTCCCCGGCCGCACAAGGTCCATTTCGTAAACATCAATTGCTGCTGTGCCGGCAACCGTGGCGCGCAAGAGCGAATCCAGTTGCCGCACATTCCATTCGCCATCGCCCAGATCGGCAAGTTTTTTATCTTGTACACCCGAGCAATCGACGTCGAATGCAACGCAAAAGGACTGACTGGCTGCAATGATTGTCAAATCCTCATTCAGCAGCACCAGCGGCGAAAAAGAAGAGGATATCAACGCAATCGACATATTGTCGGCGTGTTCAGGTAGGCGGGTCAGTGGTTTTTCCATGGCATATAGCCGTTGTAAACTGGAGATTCTCGGTGCGAGAGCCATACCCAGGCGCATTTTCTGCATTTAGCCGATCAGAATGTAAACTCTGCGTAACAGATTGACCGCGTTGAGACGAATCAATTCGAAAGCGGGTTGGTTTTCATCCCGGCACATCCCAAAGCCGCCGCGTCAATCGCGCTTGGTGCGCCGCGCAAACTATAGGCATCGACAATCGACTGGCCATCACGACCAATTGCTTCAATGCTCAGCGACGTTGCCGATCGCATCGCCACCACGATGGCCAAATCCATCCGCCTATCCAAAGCCCAAACCGCACCGCCCGCGGGCCTCAGCGTGAACCGCCGACCACCGGCGGTTAAAGTGACCCCGCTATTCGCGGCACGATCACGCGACAACCGGACATAAAGCTGATGTGTCACGCCGCGCCTCGGCCAAAAACCGATGGAAATAAAAGCGGGACGGGTTGCGCGGCTAACCGTCTCCTCAGGTGCGGCAATAGCGTAGCAACGTGACGACGCCGGATCACGAAAAGCGGCCCAGCCTTGATATACACCCAATCGTTCCTTGGCGGACAATGGCGCAGCGAGCGCGAGCGTGGACAGAAATATACAAAGCAGCCGCGCTGCACGCCTCATGCGCGCTCCCCCTGGCCGCTGCCATCGATAACGAGCGTCTCCACACCATCGCGGATCATCACCATGCTACCTTGGGCAAGGCTGTCGGCGATCGGCGCGCCAAACCGTTCCATCGGTTCGAGGCCAAGCAACAGCCCGCGCAACACGCGCGCCGTCATACCATGGCAGATGATGAGCATATCTTGGTCAAAGGATAACCCGCTTAGCCAATGCAACAGCCGCTGCGCCACATCTGCATAAAATTCGCCGCCATCGGGACGAACGGAAAACAACTTATGCTCGATGTCAACGATTGGACCGATCTCGGCAGAAATATCGGCATAAGTCCGCCCGGACCAGTGACCGACGTCGATTTCCAGCAAGCGGTCATCGCGATTGGTCTCGTGCCAATCGGCATCGATTTCTTCAGCAATGAGCGCAAGCGTTTGCAGCGCACGACCCGCCGTTGAGGACCAAAGTTGCGGTCTTATATCGGGCCCAAGATAATCACAAAGCGCGCGGCCCATGTCGCGCGCTTGCACGCAGCCCTCCCACGTCAGCGGGGTATGCAATTCTGCCTGACCCTGCATCCGTGCAACTTTGTTAAACACTGTCTCCCCATGCCGCGCGATGAAAAGCCGTCTATTGTTTGTTGAAATACCCATATTGCCCTTATTCCACAGGATATTGTCGGAGGCAAAAGCTATCGGCTTGCCCTAATGATCAAAGCGGTTATGTAAGATTCAGCATAGTAATAGGGTTTTTCGGCTGGTTCGCGGACCACCTGGCCCGACAAGGGGAATTTGAATGAGAGCCACGATCGAACGCGCGACCCTGCTGAAATGCCTGAGCCACGTCCAATCTGTTGTGGAACGGCGCAACACCATTCCCATACTTTCCAACATTTTGATTGAAGCCAGCGAAGGCGGTAAGATCAAGGTGACCGCGACTGACCTTGATTTGCAGGTCGTTGAAACATTCGCGGCCGATGTCGAAACGCCGGGCGCAACAACCGTATCTGCGCACACCTTGTTTGAAATCGCGCGCAAATTGCCCGATGGCTCGCAAGTGCAACTCCATGCCGCAGATGGCCGCATGGCGGTGAACGCTGGCCGCGCACGCTTCTCGCTCTCGACCTTGCCGCGCGACGATTTCCCGACGATTGCCGAAGGCGAGTTACCGACATCGTTCGAAATCCCCGCAAGCGCGCTGATCCAGATCATCGACAAAACGCGCTTTGCGATTTCGACTGAAGAAACGCGTTATTATCTCAATGGTATCTTCCTGCACGTCACCGACGATGCAGAGCCCGTTCTGAAAGCTGCGGCAACCGACGGGCACCGTCTGGCGCGCGTCACATTGCCGCGTCCTGCCGGTGCGGAAAATATGCCTGACATCATCGTACCGCGCAAATGCGTAGCCGAAGTCCGCAAGCTTCTGGATGAAAGCGGCGGCAATGTTATTCAGATCGATTTGTCGGCGAGCAAAATTCGCTTCACCTTCGATAGTGTTATCCTGACATCGAAGCTGATCGACGGTACCTTCCCCGATTACAGCCGTGTCATTCCAACCGCGAATGACAAGCTGCTCCGCATTGATCCCAAAGCATTCAGCCAAGGCGTTGACCGCGTTGCGACAATCGCTACCGAAAAAACCCGCGCAGTCAAAATGGCGCTCGACAAGGACAAGATCACCTTGTCCGTCACGAGCCCGGAAAACGGCACTGCCGCAGAAGAAGTGTCCGGCCAATATAGCAGCGATGGCTTCGAAATCGGCTTTAACGCCCGCTATTTGATGGATATCTTAAGCGAGATTGAAGGCGATGTGGTCGAACTGCACTTGGCCGACGCCAGCGCGCCGACCTTGATCCGTGAGAATGACAAGTCAGCGGCGCTGTATGTTTTGATGCCAATGCGGGTTTGACCTAAAACCTAGGTCCAAAGTTAAGATGCTGAAACAAGTGCAGCATGACGGCTAGGTGACGGTAACGACGCTCAATATGCGTCGCCCTCAATTTGCTTCAGGTTCATACTTTATGGCAAACCAGCCTAATGGTTCCGCGCAGCGCGTGTCCCTACTCCGCGGCTTCCGCCATCATCACATTTTGCGGGCCGCGTACGACGACGCCGGGCAAGGCGCCCGTCATCGTGCCTTCACGGAAGGTGACGACTCCGGCCTTCACCGTCGCAACATAGCCGTCGGCTTTTTGCAGCAAACGTCGGCCACCCGCGGGTAGGTCGAACGCCAGCCATGGCTTGCTCAGCTTCAACCGCTCCAAATCAATAATGTTGATATCCGCCAGATAACCGGGCTTCAAAACACCACGATCATTCAGCCCATAGAGCCGCGCAGTGTCATGGCACTGCCGCTTAATCGCATTTTCAAGCGTGATACGTTGCCCTGCGCGGTCGCGGACCCAATGTTGCAGCATGAACGTCGGGCTGGCTGCATCGCAGATCGTGCCGCAATGCGCGCCGCCGTCGGACAGGCTGTTCACACAGTCATCGCGGGTTTGCAATTCTTCAAGAAAGTTCAAATTGCCGTCGCGATAATTGAGGATCGGGAAATAAATGAACCCAGTGCCATCGTCCTGCATCAACAGGTCATAAGCATATTCCGCTGGGCTGACTCCGGCGGCAATGGCGCGTGCCATGACGCTTTCATCCTGCCGTGGCTCGTAATTAAACGCGGGCCCCATTTCGAAATGCACGGGCCAGCCGCCAGCGACGATCCGGAGGAAGTCGATGATATCGCTTTCAGGAAATACCGATTCTTCGGATATCATCCGCGCCTTAAACGCAGGGTCTTTCAGCCGGGCGAGCTGTTCTGCCCATGGCAGCGGCTCAATTTCCGCCCATGCCGGCTTAAAACGGAAGGGATGCACGGTTCCTTGCCATGCCATGATGATGCCATTGCCGCGCAAGGCAATCTGCGCAACGATATTGGCGCCATTGTCATTTTCGGCGATCATCGAGGAAATCTGTTCCTCCAACGGCATTTCCTTCGCGATGGATTGCAACGCGGCAAAGGTAACGGGCAATCCGGTTTCGCGGCTCAGCGCGCCCATCCAGCCAAACTCATCCCAATCGCGTTTCATGTCGCTTGCCATTTCGAACACGCCATAGCCAACGCGGCCCATGGCGCGGCCGATGCCGATCAATTCTTCCTTCGTGGCGGTGGTTCCCGGAACCAGTTCGCCGTCTATTGATTTGTGCAAGACCGTGCGCGACGTTGAAAAGCCAAGCGCGCCGGCTCTTATGCCTTCTTCCACGATCCGGGACATTTCGGCAATGTCCGCGTCGGTTGGCACGGCACCTGGCATTTCACGATCGCCCAGCACATAAGCGCGCACCGCACCATGTGGAACATGCGTTGCGACATCGATGGTGCGCGGGCGGCGCTCAAGCGCGTCCAGATATTCGGGGAAGGTTTCCCAATCCCATGTCATCCCCTCGGCCAATGCAGTGCCCGGAATATCCTCCACACCCTCCATCAGACCAATGAGCCAGTCATGCTTATCTTTCTTCGCGGGCGCAAAACCAACACCGCAATTGCCCATGACGACCGTGGTAACGCCATGCCAGCTAGATGGCGCCATCTCGCTGTCCCACGTGGCTTGGCCGTCATAATGGGTGTGAATGTCGACAAAGCCGGGCGCTACGATCTTGCCTGTTGCATCAATCTCTTCGCGGCCTTGCACGCTAATTTGCCCTACAGCCGTGATTATACCGCCGTCCACCGCGACATCGGCAACACAGCGCGCCGCGCCTGTGCCATCAACCACGGTTCCACCACGAATAACAAGATCATGCATGCCGACTCTCCTCTGTCCTCGCGGTCAGCCTATCAGGTTTAATTAAGCAATTAAACCTCTGCGTCTGCTATCAAAAACGTCCGCATCGCGCGTTAGTCCCAAAGCTAATTTTAGCTGGCGAGAATATTTATGGAAAACGCGATGACGCCAATGTTGAAGACGAACGCAGCAATGCCGTGAAAGATAACGACCTTGCGCCACTGGCCATCGGTTATTACCACATCTGACGTCTGGAATGTCATGCCCAGCGTGTAGGCAAAATAGACAAAATCCCAGTAATCGGGGGATTGTGTGCTTGGAAATTCGACCCCGCCGCGATCACCGCCACCTTCGCTGTCATCATAAAATAGATGCGCATAATGGATCGCATAGATCAAATTCGAAAAACACCATGCGATGGCTAACGTGCAAATAACCAACGCCACTGGCCATCCTTTGGACGCATCGCCTTGTGTTAACTCGGCCGTCACGGCCGTCAAAATGGTAATCATCGTGATTGTGGTCAATGCGAGTAGCAAAACGCGGTCGGCATCTTCGGGTTTTGCTTGCTTGCGGATGCCCGCTGCATCAAGCCGAAAAAGGGGCGGAAGAGTAAGCGCATAGCCCAAAGCCGCAACATCAAATCCCAACATAATCGCCTGATACCAAGGCAACCAAATGCCGAGCCCCAGCGCGGTCAGACACAGAAACAAAAACAGAGCGTAACGCCACGGCATGAACGTCCATCTTGGCGTTTTGCCTGCCATATTATTTTCCGCGTTGCGCCAACAACCGCAGGCGCAGAGCGTTCAGCTTGATAAAGCCAGCGGCATCCTTCTGGTCATATGCGCCGGCATCGTCTTCAAAGGTCACGACCTTTTCGCTATATAGGCTATTCGGTGACTTGCGGCCAACCACGCTCGCGAGGCCCTTGTAGAGCTTCAGCCGCACAGTTCCTGAGACATGTTCCTGACTATGGTCTATTGCGGCCTGCAACATCTCGCGCTCCGGCGAGAACCAAAAACCATTATAAATCAGCTCGGCATATTTCGGCATCAGCTCGTCTTTCAGGTGCGCCGCGCCGCGATCCAGCGTGATACTTTCAATGCCGCGATGGGCACGCGCGTAGATTTCGCCACCGGGCGTTTCATACATGCCGCGCGATTTCATACCAACGAAACGGTTCTCGACCAAATCAAGACGGCCAATGCCATGCGCGCGGCCAAGCTCATTCAGCGCTGCCAGCAATGTTGCTGGCGACATGGCTTCGCCGTTCAGCGCGACGCCATCACCCTTTTCAAAATCGATCGTAATATATTCGGGCGTGTCCGGCGCATCCTCTGGATTAACCGTACGCGAATAGACATAATCCGGCGTTTCATCCCAAGGATCTTCAAGCACCTTGCCTTCGGACGATGTGTGCAAGAGGTTCGCATCCGTCGAAAACGGACTTTCGCCGCGCTTGTCCTTCGGCACGGGGATTTGGTGCTGCTCGGCCCATTCGATAAGCCGCGTGCGGCTCGTCAGGTCCCATTCGCGCCAAGGTGCAATGACTTTGATATCTGGGTTCAGCGCGTAAGCCGACAGTTCGAACCGAACCTGGTCATTGCCCTTGCCTGTCGCACCATGTGCAATTGCGTCGGCGCCGGTTTCGGCCGCAATCTCGATCAGCCGCTTCGAAATCAGCGGGCGCGCAATCGACGTGCCCAACAGATAATCGCCTTCATAACGCGCATTGGCGCGCATCATTGGGAAAACAAAGTCGCGGACAAATTCTTCGCGCAAATCGTCAATGTAGATATGGTGGTCGGGCACGCCCATCAGCACCGCCTTGGCCCGCGCTGGTTCCAACTCTTCGCCCTGACCCAAATCAGCGGTGAAGGTGACAACTTCACAACCATATTCGACCTGCAGCCATTTCAGGATGACGCTGGTATCGAGCCCGCCCGAATAGGCCAGAACGACTTTTTTAATGCTGTCTGTCATGTCACATTTTTTCCGAAGCTGAATATCTGCGGCGCGCCTAACAGTTTAGGCGGGGTTCGACAACTCCCAGAACTGCCAAAGACCCAGAAGCAAAAACAGCGCAGCGGCAATTTTGTGCACGGTGCGTAGCGAAATTTTCGCAACCAGTTGCTCACCCAGAAAAACAGCGGGGACGTTTGCGATCATCATACCCAAGGTTGTCCCGGCAGCGACTGCCCAGACCGCATGATATTGCGCCCCCAAGGCAATCGTTGCGACTTGCGTTTTGTCACCCATTTCGACGACGAAAAAGGCGATGACGGTCGCGACAAAAGCGCCGCGTTGTGACGCGACCTTGATATCATCATCCACCTTGTCAGGCACCAGCGTCCACGCCGCCATCAAGATGAAGCCAGTGGCGACCGTAAAGCGAAATGCGTCGCTCATAAAGATTGCGGCAAGCGTGCTCCCCGCCCATGCGGCCAAAGCATGATTGGCGAGGGTAGCGGTAAAAATGCCGGCAATCACCGGAACCGGCTTTTTGAAGCGCGTGGCGAGCAATATCGCCAGCAGCATGGTTTTATCGCCGATTTCCGCAATCGCGACGAGCACAATAGACGTAAAGAAAATTTCCATAAAAACATCCAGGCCAGGCAGTTTCGACGCAATGCCACCGGTAACCCCGCCCGACCGGTGCGGATTGCCGATGCCATTGGTCTCGCCTTGAACCACAGGATCGTTCCCAATCTTGTGGCCCCACATGCACCATGGCCTCTCGGCCAAATATGTTGACGCATGTCTCGTTCGCTTGGAACGACTGGCTACTCCCCAGATGACCCGGCTGCTTTTATGGGACGGGACGTCGAATTGCAAGCGATCGCATTATTTGGCGGCGGAGCTATTCTTCGGTGATCCGAACGGAATCGGTCCCATTTTTGCCGCGGCCCAATTGCCGGATTTTGAATTGCCGCCGGTTACGCAAATGCCGGCCTACAGCAACTGCCAAAAGCAGTGCCATGACAGCGCACAGCACATAAGCGATGATAACTCTGGTTTCCATCAAGATACCTGTCTCTGCCGACCACGTCGAACCGACGTTTTAATATGAATCAGGCGCTCGGCTAGTGCAATTTCTGATTACTGACAAGCGTCCGTAACGTTACATATCACGAGGTAACTTTTTAAAACATTCCCCATGATAGCACCACGCATTGCGCGTCGCTCGACAGTTTAAGCTGGCGTATGTCGTCTATCAAGACGCAGTCACCGATGCTGGCCTGCTCCTTCCCTGACAACACATCGCCTGCCAATGGCGTGACAAACCAAGGCCCAGTTTTGCTAAGCCATTCCAGCTGCTTCATGTCATCTATATACTAAAGGTTGAAATAAGGACCGTTGACGAGTTGTTGCCCGCCCGCTGCATGCCCGCGTTGCTGCGCCTGCACATCATTCGGATGCACCTGAACCGACAATTTTCTGAGGTGAAATGCCATCTCACCAATATAGGAAGCGCTTCATTACCTCGCGCTTCACACCAAACTTCACCAATATGGCGTCCCGCGCCGGCCCGGAAGGCCGCAGGTACATCGCAGCGCCCACGAATTGGCTGCCGGCGGCGTTTTTTCTTTTGTCGTTGGGCAACAGCCGTTAGGGGAGGCGCAACAAGAAAAATCAGCCCCAGGGCGCCATCTTTTACTGGAGCCGAAGTATGACGAAATATGTAACGCGCAGCGGATTTCAAATCGCCGGTCAGCTTGCAGAGTTTATCGAAAGCCACGCGCTGGTCGGCACGGGCATCGCAGCTGACCAGCTTTGGCAGGGCCTTGCCGACATACTCTCCCGATTTGTGCCGCACAACCGGATGCTGCTCGCCACGCGTGATGATATTCAAGCTAAGTTGGACGATTGGCACCGCGCCCATCCCGGCCCGATATCAGATATGGCGGCCTATCAGGCGTTTTTGCGCGAGATTGGCTATCTTGTCCCAGAACCAGCCCCATTCAGCATCGGTACGCAGAATGTCGATGCCGAAATCGCGATTATGGCAGGGCCGCAACTTGTTGTGCCAAGCCTCAACGACCGCTTCGTCCTGAACGCAGCAAATGCCCGCTGGGGCAGCTTATATGATGCTTTATATGGCACGGATGTCCTGTCGGCGCCTGCTGCACGGCCCGGCGGCTATGACACGGACCGCGGCGCGGCGGTTGTGGCATATGCGCGCAGCTTCCTCGATGCAGCTATTCCAGGCTGGCAAGCGGCTTTAGCGGGCGGCGAAAGTCCATATTTCGTTGCCAAGACACAAGCAGGTGAAACTTCGCGTTATCTGTTCAAGCATCATGGTCTGCATATCGAAGTGCTGGTCAATCCGCAGCATCCCGTTGGTGCGACAGATGAATTGCACATCGCCGACGTCATCCTCGAAGCCGCACTGACCACGATTATCGACTTGGAAGATTCAGTTGCAGCAGTCGACGCCGATGACAAGGTCGCGGCCTATACCAACTGGCTTGGCCTCATGCGTGGCGATCTTGTCGCCAGCTTTGACAAGGGCGGCAAGACCGTCACCCGCGCGCTTGAGCCGGATCGCGCCTATGACGGCCTGACACTGGCCGGACGCAGCCTGATGTTTGTCCGCAATGTCGGGCATCTGATGACCAATCCGGCCGTTCTCTTGCCGGACGGCAGCGAAGCACCCGAAGGCATATTGGATGCGCTGTTTACGTCGCTCTGCGCGTTGCATGACCTCAAGGGGCTTGGGACCCACCGCAACAGCCGCGCTGGCAGTATCTATATCGTAAAGCCAAAGATGCACGGCCCAGAAGAAGCCGCCTTCACCAACGACCTGTTCAACGCAGTCGAGGATGTGCTTGGCTTGGCACGCCACACCATCAAGGTCGGCGTGATGGACGAAGAACGCCGCACCAGCGCAAACCTTGCGGCGTGCATTCACGCTGTCCGTGATCGGATCGTGTTCATCAACACTGGCTTTCTCGATCGCACCGGCGACGAAATGCACACCGCCATGCACGCTGGCCCCATGATCCGCAAAGCGGAGATGAAAACATCATCCTGGATTCAGGCTTATGAAGCGCGCAATGTCCAAATCGGCTTGGCTTGCGGCCTCAGCGGCAAAGCGCAAATCGGCAAGGGCATGTGGGCCGCACCCGACATGATGGCGGACATGATGGTCCAGAAAATCGCCCACCCCAAGGCAGGCGCGAATACCGCATGGGTGCCTTCACCGACGGCAGCGACTTTGCACGCCATGCATTATCACGCATTTGACGTGTTCGCCCGTCAGGCAGAGCTGGCGACGGATCCAACGCCGGGCCTTGATCCATTGCTCACCATTCCCGTCGCACCCGTTGGCCACAACTGGTCGGAGGAAGACGTGGCCCAAGAATTGGAAAACAACGCCCAAGGCATATTGGGCTATGTCGTACGCTGGATTGACCAAGGTGTTGGCTGTTCGAAAGTGCCCGATATTCACGACATAGGCCTGATGGAAGACCGGGCGACCTTACGCATTTCATCGCAGCATATTGCCAATTGGTTGCTGCACGGCATTGCCACCGAGGCGCAAGTGGACGCTGCGCTGACGAAGATGGCCGCGAAAGTTGACGCACAAAATGCTGGCGATCCGCTCTATGAAACGCTTGTCGACCAAAGCCTCGCGTTAAAAGCTGCGCGTGCTCTCATTTTCGAAGGCCTGACGCAGCCAAATGGCTACACCGAACCGCTTCTCCATAAATTCCGTCAGGAGAAGAAAGCCGAGCGCTAACGCGTCCCAGCTTTTTGCAGCTGCTGCGCTTTCCATTCCATCGCGCGGCGGACGCGTTTTTCAACGGACGGATGCGAATAGAATATAGCCTCTTGCAACGCAGAGGGCCGCGGATAGCGATACTCGGCGGTCTTCACCAGAGCCGCCGCCAGCGCATCTGGCAGGTTGACGGTGCGCAACGAATAGGCGTCAGCTTCGCTTTCGCCCATACGCGTGACACCGTTGATGACCGGTTGCGCAAATATGCCGAGCACGGACACGATCAACAACAATATGGGCAACCCCTCCGGATCTCCCACCTTTGCCTTGCTGCCAAACAAAGCCGCCACGCGATTGAAAACACGGTCGGCCAAGAAAAAACCAAGCATTGCAATGAAGATAATCACCAACACTGACCGCCAGACATGACCAAGCACATAATGTCCTATTTCATGCCCTGTTACCGCTTTAACCTCGTCCAGCGAGGCCTGTTTCATCGCGACGTCCGAAATGGCAATACGCGCCGAACCAAACACCCCTGACACATTGGCGGTGAAGTTGTTCGATTGACGTGAACCATCAAACATCAACACCCGGTCATGCGGAATGCCAGCCTCGTCCGCCATCATGAGCAGCGCGGTCCTTACAGGGCCTTCTGGAACTGGCTTATACGCGTTGAAAATTGGTTCAATGAGAATGGGCGACAGCAATATCGTTGCCGCAGCCGCAAAGGCCGCCAAACCGCCCGACCACAACCACCAGCTTTTCCCTGCACGTCGGATCAGCGCGTAGACGCCAAGGAAAAACAGCCCGCCGAGGAAGCTGGACAGCGCAATTCCGATGACATTTTGCAACAGGAAATCCGCAAAGGGTTGGCTTGTGCGGCCGTAGGATTTCTCAAAATAATAATCCTGATAGATGCTCCATGGAAGACTTATCACGGCGGAGACGATGAAGTATGTCAGGCATGTAAGCCCCGTCCGAAGCGCCCATGCGCGATTTTGCACCTTGGCAGAAACCCGTTCAAGCAACCCTGAACGCACGATAATCCAAGTTACGATCGCTGCAACGATCAGTCCGCCAAGCAACAGCCAATGGCTTGCAGTCGTATAAGACGCTGCCTTTTGCAACGCTTCCGGGCCCAGACTATCAATATAATGCGCGGTTTCAGCCGCTGGATCAAATGCCATAGAACTTCCCTCCGCCTCACTGTATTAGCTATATGATACAGTTTTTATATGCAACAGCCTATTCGCATAGGATATACGGGCTTGGGCGGGCGCCATCGAAGCGCGCTGCCGATTATGCCACCGCGTCGATAAACCGCTCGGCATCAAGCGCGGCCATGCAGCCTGTACCCGCGCTGGTGCACGCCTGGCGGTAGATATGGTCCATCACATCGCCGCAGGCAAACACACCGGGGACGCTGGTTTCGGTTGCTTGTCCTTCGAAGCCTCCGCGCACCTTGATATAGCCGCCCGCCATATCAAGATGGCCTTCAAAAATGCTGGTGTTCGGCTTGTGCCCGATGGCGATGAAGACGCCATGGAGTTCTATATCTTCGGCGCTGTCGCCATCGGTTGCCGCGATACGCATACCGGTAACGCCCATCGCATCGCCTAAGACTTCATCCAGCCTGTGGTTCCACTTAATGGTGACTTTGCCCTCGGCCTCCCGCGCGAACAGACGGTCTTGCAGGATTTTCTCCGCCTTTAACTTGTCGCGTCGATGCACGAGGGTCACATGGCTTGCGATGTTCGCCAAATACAGCGCCTCTTCCACAGCGGTGTTGCCACCGCCGATGACGGCCACTGGTTTGTTGCGGTAGAAAAATCCGTCACAGGTCGCGCAGGCCGACACGCCCTTACCCATGAAGGCGGTTTCACTGGGTAAGCCTAGATATTGTGCGCTCGCGCCTGTGGCAATGATCACGGAATCAGCGGTGTAGTCGCCTGCCCCACCCGTTAACACGAATGGTCGCTTCGAAAAGTCGACCTTTTCGATATAGTCATTCTCAATGCGCGTTCCGAAACGCTCGGCATGCTTGCGCATCCGCTCCATCAATTCAGGCCCCATGACACCTGCATCATCGCCAGGCCAATTGTCGACTTCGGTCGTGGTCATCAACTGCCCGCCTATTTCGACGCCGGTAATCATCATCGGCGCCAGATTGGCCCGTGCGGCATAGACTGCAGCGGTATAGCCGGCAGGGCCCGAGCCAATGATGACAACAGGTGCGTGGCGATTTTCGGTCATAGATGGTCTTTCTGATTCTGTTGGCTCAGGACATAAGCCTTGATGGCGCACTGGCCAAGTGCACGCCCCGACTTATCCCCATCAAATTAGGGCTTCACATGTCGCCAAGTGCAACCTATCAGTCCGACACTATTCAGGATTAAGGGAGCATTTCATGGCCAAAGTCACGGTAATTTCACGTAACGGCGAAGGCCGCGAAGTCGAAGCTGAAAACGGCCTGTCGCTAATGGAAGTGATCCGCGACAATGGATTTGATGAATTGCTCGCTCTGTGCGGCGGCTGCTGCTCATGCGCCACCTGCCATGTGCACATCGACCCTGCCTTTGCCGACCGCCTGCCCAAGATGGGCGAGGATGAAAACGACCTGCTCGACAGCACCGACCACCGTAACGAAACCTCGCGCCTGTCGTGCCAAATCCCCGTCAGCGATGCGCTTGATGGCTTGATCGTGACCATCGCGCCTGAGGATTGAGTTCGGCGGAGTGTTCAGGCTGACCTATCATCCTCCCGCAGGCGGGAGGGCTGGTTAACCCCGCATGGCGCTGTCGAACGACTCCTCAAGCACTGGATACCCATGACCGTCGGGGATGCACAGCCAGCTTCCGTCTGCGCGCTGCTCGACAAAAGTTAGCACTGTCGATACTGGATGTTCCGCCGCATGCGCTGCGGCGGCATCAAAATCACCAAACATTGCAAGCCGTTCCAGATTGCGCCGCGTAGGGAAAATAATCTTCACCTCGCCCCGGTCAGCTTTCTCGAGAACCTCACCCGCGGTTGCCCAAAACAGCATCCGGTTTTCGGTTTGGTCAACGGTCGCCAACGGCGTCGTGTCGCCTGCATCCACCAGATAAAAGCGCGTATCAAAAACCCGCGATGCCCGCTCAAAAGCCGGCGGCCGCCAGCGCGACCATGGTACGAGTTGGTCAAAATCGGGCGCCCAGCCAAAACGGTTACAGACGGCTTGCAGGCTTTCGCCCGCATGCAGCGCCGCACGCGCATCACTGCAGTTGGCTGCATCTGAAACGCCCGAGAGCCCAAGTGCTAAGCCCGCCTCCTCAATCGTCTCACGAATTGCAGCAAGCCGCGCAGCCGCCTCATCCAGCGGCAGGGGGCCGCCCAACATCTGCGCATAATCAAAATCTGCAGGATCAACCTTACCCCCCGGAAAGACCGCCGCACCACCCGCAAAGGCCATTGCCTTGACTCGCTCGACCATCAACAACAAGGGCGCGCTACCATCCGGATTGGCGCGAAAAATGACCATTGTGGCCGCTGGCGTCGCGATGGGAAGCGGTTCGCCGCTGATCGGGTGATTTGTGAGTTCAGGTTCCATATTTTTCACTCAAGCATGCTTTTGAACGCGTTAGAAGCGGCAAATGCGCATGGACGCAAGATGCGGCAAAAGCCTGCCTTGAAATTCGTTAACTTTTGCCCCATTTCTGACACAGCGCACCTACTTGCGCTTTTAGAACAAATCTGGAACAAGCTGAACTATGTCACTCACCCACATCAAGGTGCGCGGTGCGCGCGAGCATAATCTCAAAGGCGTCGATATCGACCTGCCGCGCGACAAGCTCATCGTCATCACTGGGTTGTCGGGTTCAGGCAAGTCCAGCCTCGCGTTCGACACCATCTATGCCGAGGGGCAGCGCCGCTATGTCGAATCGCTGTCGGCCTATGCCCGCCAGTTTCTGGAAATGATGCAGAAGCCCGACGTCGAGCATATCGAAGGGCTGTCGCCCGCGATCTCCATTGAGCAGAAAACCACCAGCCGCAACCCGCGCTCGACGGTGGCGACGGTTACCGAAATTTACGATTATATGCGGCTTTTGTGGGCGCGCGTCGGCGTGCCGTATTCGCCCGCAACGGGTCTCCCGATCACGGCGCAGACCGTCAGCCAAATGGTCGACCGCGTCATGGCCTTGCCCGAAGGCACCCGCGCCTTTTTGCTCGCGCCAGTAGTGCAGGGCCGCAAGGGCGAATATCGCAAAGAACTCGCCGAATGGCAGCGCTCGGGCTACACCCGCGTCCGCATCGACGGTGAACTCTACGCGATTGAAGAGGCGCCCGCGCTCGACAAGAAATATAAGCATGACATTGAAGTTGTCGTCGACCGCATCGTAGTCAAAGACGGCATCCAGCAGCGGCTGGCGGAAAGCTTCGAGGCGGCGTTGAAGCTCGCCGATGGGTTGGCGTTTGTCGACCTGGCAGATACGACGGTGGCGGAGTTGCAAACCACCAAAGCCGACAGCGTGCCAACCGCATTTGGCGAAGCACGCGCGACTTTTGCTCCCGCGCCGAACGTCACCGGGGGTGCGATGAAAGGCACTGGCCTGCCCGCCAACCGCATCGTGTTTTCCGAAAAATTCGCCTGCCCCGTCTCCGGCTTCACCATTGCCGAAATCGCGCCGCGCCTGTTCTCGTTCAACGCCCCGCAAGGCGCGTGTCCCGATTGCGATGGCCTTGGTGAGCGGCAGGAATTTGACCCACAATTGGTGGTCCCCAACGAACATCTGTCGCTAAAAAAGGGCGCGATTGTGCCGTGGGCGAAATCCAACCCGCCAAGCCCTTATTATATGCAAGTGCTGTCCAGCCTTGCGAAAGCTTATGGGTTCAGCCTTGAGTCGACTTGGGAAGATTTGGCGCCGGACCAGAAGCTTATCATTCTGCACGGTACCGGCGGCATGCCCGTTGAGTTGACCTTCAAGGACGGGCGTAAGGAATATACGGTGCGCAAGGCGTTTGAGGGCGTCATCGGCAACCTCAACCGCCGCTTGCTACAAACCGACAGCGCGTGGATGCGCGAAGAGCTTTCGAAATACCAAACATCGCAGCCCTGCGAAACCTGCCACGGCGCGCGCCTCAAGCCCGAAGCGCTCTCGGTCAAGATCGCCGGCGTCGATATCGCCACACCCACGAAAATGAGCGTCGGTGACGCGCTGGTCTGGTTCGGCAGCGTCGACCAAACCTTGACCAACCAGCAGCAGCAAATTGCCAAGGCGATCCTTAAGGAAATCAATGAACGGCTTGGCTTCCTCAACAATGTCGGGCTCGATTATCTCAACTTGGACCGCACCAGCGGCACATTGTCCGGCGGCGAAAGCCAGCGTATCCGCTTGGCCAGCCAAATCGGCTCAGGCCTGTCGGGCGTGCTCTATGTGCTCGACGAACCCAGCATCGGCTTGCACCAGAAAGACAATGACCGCTTGCTCGCCACGCTGCGCCGCCTGCGCGACTTGGGCAACACCGTCATCGTGGTCGAACATGACGAAGACGCGATCCGCACCGCCGACTGGGTCGTGGACTTGGGCCCCGGCGCTGGCGTCCATGGCGGCACCGTCATGGCCGAAGGCACGTTGAAGCAAATCCTGAAATCGAAAGACAGCCTGACCGCCGCGTACCTCAATGGCACGCGCGAAATCGCGGTGCCCAAGACACGGCGCAAGGGCAACAAGAAGAAGCTGACCGTCCACAACGCCCGCGCCAACAATTTGAAGAATGTCACCGCGAGCATCCCGCTGGGCACCTTCTGTTGCATCACCGGCGTATCGGGTTCGGGCAAGTCGAGCTTCACCATCGACACGCTCTACGCATCGGCGGCACGCAGCCTCAATGGCGCGCGCGTCATCGCCGGCGCGCATGACAAGGTCACGGGTCTGGAGCATTGCGACAAGGTGATCGACATCGACCAATCCCCCATTGGCCGCACGCCAAGGTCAAACCCCGCGACCTATACCGGCGCGTTCACCAACATCCGCGACTGGTTCGCGCAATTGCCCGAAAGCGCCGCGCGCGGGTATAAACCGGGACGTTTCAGCTTCAACGTCAAGGGCGGACGCTGCGAAACCTGCAGCGGCGATGGCCTGATCAAGATCGAGATGCACTTCCTGCCCGACGTCTATGTGACGTGCGAGGAATGCAACGGCAAACGCTACAACCGCGAAACGCTGGAGGTCAAATGGAAGGGGCTCTCCATCGCCGACGTGCTCGACATGACGGTGGAGGACGCGGTGGAGGTGTTTAAGGCCGTTCCCCCGATCCGCGACAAAATGGCGATGCTGGCCGAAGTTGGCTTGGGCTATGTCAAGGTCGGGCAACAGGCAACGACCCTATCAGGCGGCGAAGCGCAACGCGTCAAACTCGCCAAGGAACTCAGCCGCCGTTCCACGGGCCAGACGCTCTACATCCTCGACGAGCCCACCACCGGCCTGCATTTCGAGGATGTCCGCAAACTCCTCGAAGTGCTCCACCGTTTGGTCGAACAGGGCAACAGCGTGGTGGTGATCGAACATAATCTCGACGTCATCAAAACCGCCGACTGGATCATAGATCTAGGGCCGGAGGGCGGTGTTAAGGGCGGCGAGATTGTCGCGGAGGGTACGCCGGAACAGGTCGCCAAGGAGCCGAGGTCGTACACCGGGCATTATTTGAAGCCGATGCTGGAAAAGGGGAAATGACCCAAATCCTCCCTATCGAACTACAAGGGGATGTGAGAGGCCTGCAAGGACAAAACCGCCGCCCACACGCCCCCTCGCCAACGCAAGCTTGGCCAGGTAAACACTTTCCATAACGCCCCTGTCACGCGCTGGTCATCTTGGTCTGCGATGGGGAACCAAGCTTTTTGAGGAGTATCGCATGCGTAAACTGTCATCCGCCCTTTTGGCGTCCTGCCTGATCACCGCGCCGGTTGTGGCGCAATATGCGGCACCCCCTGCGCCTGCACCTGCATCGGCGACGACCGTCCTCCCGCCCGCGCGTCCCATTGGCACACCGCCAATCACCACCAGCGAAGGCTATTTACAAGCGGGCGCGGCTGAGCTTGCACGGTTGGAGGCGGACAAGCCCAATGACCGCAAGGCGCGCAATGTCATCATTTTCATCGGTGACGGCATGAGCGTCACCACGCTCACCGCCGCGCGCATTTTTGAAGGGCAGAAAAAGGGCATCGATGGCGAATCCTATGTCGCGCAAATGGACCGCTTGCCGCACACCGCCTTGGTCAAAACCTATTCGCATGATGGTCAGGTGCCCGACAGCGCGCCGACCGCAACCGCCATCGTGTCCGGCGTCAAGACGCTGAACGGTGTTATTGGCGTTGGCCCGCAAGCGATTGAGGACAATTGCAAGGCGAGCGAGCCGTACAAGGTCAAATCCTTGTTCGAAATGGCCGAGGATAAGGGATATGCCACGGGTATCGTGTCGACAGCGACGATCACCCACGCCACGCCTGCATCAACCTATGCCCACACCGCGCAACGCGATTGGGAAGTCGATGCAAATATGCCCGCCGCGGCCAAGGCCGAAGGCTGCATCGATATTGCGCGGCAAATGGTCGAATGGCCGCATGGCGATGGCTTTGAGGTCATGTTGGGCGGTGGACGCCAGCATTTCATGCCCAACACTGCGGCTGACCCCGAATATGCCGGTAAGATGGGCAAGCGCGCCGATGGCAAGGACCTGACCGCAAGCTGGTTGGCCGCCAACCCCAAAAGCGCTTATGTCTGGAACAGCGAAGGCTTTGCCGCCGTCGACGCCAAGAAGACGAGCAAGCTGCTTGGCCTGTTTGAACAATCGCATATGCAATTCGACGCCGACCGCACCGCGACCGGATCAAAAGAACCCTCGCTCGCCGAAATGACAACCAAGGCGATCGCGATACTGTCCAAGAACCAAAAGGGCTATGTCCTGATGGTCGAGGCAGGCAAAATTGACCATGGCCACCATGCCGGAAACGCCTATCGCGCGTTGCAGGATACGGTTGCGCTAAATGATGCGTTGAAAGCGGCGATGGACAATGTCGACCTGCGCGATACCCTCATCGTCGTCACATCCGACCATAGCCATACCTTCAGCATGTCGGGCTATCCCGAACGCGGGAACCCAATCCTCGGCCCTGTCGTCGATCAAAAAGGCAAATCGACCTTGGCCTTTGATGGCAAGGGATACACCACCTTAGGCTATGCTAATGGCCCCGGTGCGATCACGAGTATGCCACGCCCCGATCCTTTGAAAGAAGATACGCAGGCGCTGAATTATCGGCAGCAGGCGTTGGTCCCGACTGGCGCCGAAACGCATAGCGGCGAAGATGTTGTCGCGCGCGCTGCTGGGCCAAAGGCGCATTTGTTCAAGGGGACGATTGAACAGAACACGATCTTCCAGATCATGCGCGCGGCATTAGGTTTCCAATAAGGCGGGCACATAAAAACCCCGTCCGGGGAGGGTTCCGGACGGGGTCAGTTTAGCCCTCAGTCGCCTGCTAGGGGGATAGTGAGGACTAAGGTCAGGCCGCCGAAGCGGCCCGATAGCTTATGGCATTACGACGGTATCAACGACGTGGACCGTGCCATTTGATGCAGCCATATCGGCGCCGGTTACGGTCGACTTACCGCCCTTGGCATCGGTCAGGACAATCTTGTTACCCGACATGCTGGCTTTCAGGCTGCCGCCATTCAGCGTCTTAATGTTTGCGGTACCCTTGCCGTCTGCGATCATCTTGGCGAGATCACCTGATTGCACATTGCCCGCAACAACATGATATTTCAGCAGCGCCGCTAGCTTGTCCTTGCTTTCCGGCTTCAACAGGCCGTCGAGCGTTGCCTTGTTCACCTTTGCGAATGCGTCATTTGTCGGCGCAAAAACGGTGAATGGGCCAGCGCCCGACAATGTGTCGCCAAGGCCAGCCGCGGTTATTGCAGTGACGAGTGTCGATACCTGCGGGTTGCCTTGCGCCCATGCGACGATAGTCTTGTCCCCCATAGCTTCGGTGGCAGCAATAGTATCCGATGCCATCGCGTCGTTCTGGACAACTTCGGTGTCGGTTGCTGTAGGCGCTTTTTCGCTGCCGCTGCACGCCGTTAAGGCAAGCGCGGACAGACCGACTGCCCAAGTAAGTGTTAATTTTTGCATCATCTAGGTCCTTCTGTATGATCCCCTCAACACACAAGAACGCGCGCCAACGGATTATGGATGCACGACCTGAAAATATATAATTGGGCTTTCGGTCCGGGCCGATATACGGGCGCATGATGACTGGCCTTGCCCCTGTCCTGCGTGATGCGACCGCTGCCCTTGGCAGCATTAGCCCGACGCCACGCCTTGATGCAGAGCTTTTATTGGCGCACGCGCTTGGTATCGAGCGGTCAGCGATGCTTCTGCGGCAACATGATCTGCGCGCGCCGGACAGCTTCCGCGCGTTGCTCGCCCGGCGCGTTGCCGATGAACCCGTCGCCTATATCACGGGTACGCAAGCGTTCTGGGACCTTGAATTGCATGTCACGCCGGATGTCCTCATTCCCCGGGCGGATAGCGAAACCTTGCTTGACGCGGCCATGGACTGGTTCGGCCCGCATCTAGCACCTGCGCGCATCGCAGACCTAGGCACCGGTTCCGGCGCGTTGTTGTTGGCGGCATTGTCGATATATCCACATGCGCAAGGCTATGGCATTGACGCGAGCCCGGCGGCACTTGCCGTTGCGCGCGAGAATGCCGAACGCTTGGGCTTTGGCGATCGGGCGCAGTTTGCATACGGCGATTGGACCAACCCGGGGTGGAACATGGGCTTAGGGCCGTTTGACATGATCCTGTGCAACCCCCCTTATATTGAAGACAGCGCACAGCTTGTTCCAATGGTAGCTGCGCACGAGCCGCATCAGGCGCTGTTTGCAGGCGCAGATGGACTAGACGATTACCGGATATTGATCCCGCGATTGGGCGAATTACTTGATCCGCGCGGAGTCGCCTTCTTTGAAATTGGTTATAATCAGGCAGAACCCGTTCGTCGACTTGGCGCAGACAACGGCTTTTTAACTGAACTGCGCCATGATCTTGCGGGCAATCCACGCGTTATACGCTTTTCGCTTGGAATCGAAGAATAGTAAGACTAGGACAGTGAGGCATCGCAGCAAAAACTCCGATTTAACGGTCTTTTAGCGCGAAGCCGCCCCCCAGCGCAGATGGACGAATTGGCAGGGTCAATGCTGACCCTAGCGCAACCCAAATCGGGTTCAGGGGTTTCATGCAACATTAAGTGCTAAAACAGAGGACGGGTCAGCCCTGATGAATACCAACAACAGGCAGCAACAGAATAACAATCGTCGCCGCGGTCGCAATAACAACAATAATCGGCAACAAAACAACAATCGCAGCGGTTTTGACTATCAGAACCAGATTGACAATCGTGCGCGCGGCAACGCAGCGCAGATGCTCGAAAAATACAAAAAACTGGCACAAGATGCGCAGTTTAATGGCGACCGGGTCAATGCCGAATATCATCTACAGTTTGCGGACCATTATTTCCGCGTTCTCGCTGATTTCCGCAGCCGCCAAGAAGCGCGCCAAGAGCAGCAGGGCGAACGCCGCCCGCGCGACGATGCGCGCGATGAAAACCGCGACGATCGTGACGATTGGCAGAATGACGATCGTTCCCCCAATTATGATCGCTCGCCGAATTACGACGATCAGCCATCGTCAGGCAATGTAGATGCAGAAACTCCATCCGACGACGATTCAAACGACAGTGGTCACCGCGAACCGCGTGGCCAACAACGCGAGACCCGCGGACGTCGTCCGGAACGCAGTGAGCGTCCAGAGCGCAGCGAACGCCCTGCAAATCGCGGACCACGCCGTCATCACAGCGAAGACAATGATGATGCACCTGCTGGCCTTGACCTTGCAGTCTTGCCTCCTTCAATTGCGATATCGTCCCGCGAAGATGACCCTATGGCCGAAAAGCCAGCCCGCAAGCCACGTGCGCGCCGCGCAAAAGCCGATGGTGCCGAAGAGATTTCAGACGCAGCAGAATGATTCTGTGGAAGCTGCCGAGAGGACGCTTCCACTTTAGTCTGTTGTTAAAATCTGGGGAACTGGCACGCGCGTGCGGTTACGCCTCGGGCAATGGCCTTGGCTTATGCTCATCGTCAAGTGCGACGAACGTAAACAGTCCTTCGGTTACCTTCACCTCTTGATGGCCACGCGCACGCGTTGCAATGACTTCGATACGAACGCTCATGGACGTCCGCCCCCGCCGTTCAAGCGAGGCGTAAACCGATATAATGTCGCGCAACAATATCGGTGCGATAAACTCCATTTTCTCAATCGCCACCGTAGCACATGCGCCCTGCGCGATACGACCGGCCAATATGCCGCCAGCCTGATCCATCATGCCGAGCACCCAGCCGCCGAATATATGTCCATTCGCGTTGATATCCGCTGGCCCCGGAACCACACGCAACACTGGGTCATTCCGTTTTGGCAGATTCCGGATATTTTCGGTCACCGGTCGACTTCATCTTCAAATGGGTCGTCAATAGCCTCATCATGCCCAGAACCGCTCGATAAAAACACGAGCCCCATAAGCGCTGCCGTTAACATGATGGCACCAAAAATTGCACCCGCCGTCGCGATGAAAAAATGGATGGAAACCATCCCGTTCTGCCACCAAAAAGTGCCCAAAGCCGCGACAGTGACAATTAATGTCACGCCGAACATCCATCGCATGAGACGCCAATATCGCTGCCAAGCAAAGCTAGCATATAGGGGATCATCGAGGCGGGAGGGGCGAGTCATGGCTTGATAAGGCCGCCTTATGCTATAAGTTCCATCAGGGGCAAGAACATAGGGAGAGAGTCGATGACTATTTCTGCAATATTGGCCAATCAGAAGCCTGATGTGTTTACGGCATTACCGCATGAAAGCGTAGAAGATGTAGTTGTCCGATTGGCGCAAAACCGGATAGGTGCGCTTCCGGTAGTCGACGGTACGTCGGTCATCGGGATATTCTCAGAGCGCGACATTGTTTACGGCGTCGCCAAACACGGCGCGACGTTCCTGACCAAAACAGTGGCGGACACAATGACTGCACCGGCGATATCCGTCACGCCCGAAACCGCGATATTGTCGGCGTTATCACTGATGACCAAACGCCGCATTCGCCACTTGCCGGTTATCAAAGACAACATCCTTGTTGGCTTTGTCTCCATCGGCGACTTAGTCAAACACCGCATCGAAAAGATTGAAAACGAGGCTGCGGCCATGCGCGATTATATTAACATGGCCTGAGATGAACGCCACTACCCTTGATACCTAGCCGAGTTGCAAAGGCATGGCGTCGTTCGGTTAAGGCGTTGCCGGCGGCGCCATGATATTGTTAGACGGCGTATAAGCCGGCTTGGGCGCATATTTCATGTTCCAGTCAGCCAGATCGGCCTGATACTTCACATAGGCATCATAGAAATTCACGAAAAGGTTATCGATATCGGCTAAGCCGCCCATGGCATATTCGGGCAAGGCTTCTTTCGGTACTTGATTGGCTTCGATCAACTTGCGCAGTGACATGTCGCAATATTGTGCGCGCACGGGCGGCAGAGCGAAGTAATTGTATAAATCCGTTAACTTTGTGTCGCGAATGCGTAAGCCGTTTTGCTTGGGGTAGCGCTTCACATATTCGCTATCGACTGCCTTGCTGGTCTTGGACAACAGCACCTTATGTATAACAATGAACTTGTTATATTCCGCCGCAATCTGCCCCCAAACGGGTCCTTGGCAATTAAGCGCTGCAACATTCAAAGCCGACCGGAAATGCCAGATCTGTTCGTCCCGGCTTAAGCCGCGATTGGGCGTAACGCGAATACCATCCAAACCGACGGGCGGGATCGTCATCGCTAAAGCTGCCCCGCCGGGCGGCAATGGCATGGCAGGCGTCGGCAGCGGCGGTAATGGAACAGATACAGGCACGACTTTCACGGGCGCAGGTGCACATGCGGCGATCGCACTGACGAGCAATATGGCTGCTACATTTTTAACGCCCCGGCGCATGATATCTTCTCCGATTTGCTGAAAATGATTCCAACAAGATTTTGCTTTGAAAAAAAAGCCCTGTTCGACAAAATCCCCAAGAAAATGGCCCAGTGGTTTCCCACTGGGCCATCCTTAGACGTTCAAGCTGAACCGCCGATGACTTAATCGCGGTTACCGAGGAAGCTCAGCAAAAACTGGAACATGTTGATGAAGTCGAGATACAGCGTCAGCGCGGCCATGACAGCTGCCTTGCCTATCATTTCAGGACCTTGCAGGTAGAAATATTCGCTCTTGATACGCTGGGTATCATAAGCCGTCAGACCTGCGAAGATGAGGACGCCCGCGGCGCTAATTACCCAGTGAAGGGTGTCAGAACCGAGGAAGATGTTCACGATCGATGCCACGATCAGGCCAACCAAGCCCATCACCAAGAAGCTTCCCCAGCCGCTTATGTCCTTCTTTGTGGTGTAGGCCCAGAGGCTAAGACCAGCAAAAGCTGCCGACGTTGCAAAGAATGTTTGTGCGATAGATTCACCGGTGAACATCATAAAGATGCGCGCCATCGACAGACCCATCAACACCGCAAAGCCCCAGAACATCGCTTGGAGCGTGGCAGCAGAAAACTTGCCCTGACCAAAGCTCATGGCCAGCACAACCACCATCGGTGACAAGATAATCACCCAGCTCATCATGCTTGGGTTGATCATCAAATTTTGCGCCAGTTCGGTCTGGGCAAACAGCATCGCAACGACGCCGGTCAGCAACACGCCCGACGCCATGTAATTATAAACCTTGAGCATGTGCGAACGCAGGCCGGCGTCGTAAGCGACGTCACCGGCGCGTGAGCCGACACCTGCAAGACTTGACTGGGTCCCGGTTACCCGTGGATCGGACCACTGTGCCATGACTTATTTCTCCTCAAAACACGGCAATATAGCCGCATGGAAAGTATATTGGAGGATACCGGTCTAATTTCAAGTAAAACACGACAATTAGACGTGCGGTTTTTTAAGCCAGCTATGTCGCCACAAGTCCAATTGCAATTCATGTTGCGCCGCATGCCCGTTGTGCTAGCCCTACGCTAACAAGTCGATAACGGCGCATAAGGGAGAGTGTTGTGGGTGTGACGGTCGAAGGCGAACAGAACAAGGCGGTTACGCTAGAGCGCGAAACACCTTCTCCAGAAGCCAGCAGCTATAGCTGGTATGTCTTGATGGTGCTGGTTGTCGTCTACATCCTCAACTTCATTGACCGACAAATCCTCAGCATTTTGGCCGTTGATATCAAGGCTGACCTTGGTCTCACAGACGCAGATATGGGCTTTTTGGGGGGCGCCGCCTTTGCGGTTTTCTACGCCTTATTCGGCATTCCGCTTGGACGGCTCGCGGACAATTGGAGCCGCGTAAAACTGCTTTCGATCGGCCTTGCCTTATGGTCAATCATGACTGCCCTATCGGGCTTTGCGCGTAACCAGGCAGAATTGACCATGACGCGTATGGGCGTTGGCGTTGGCGAAGCAACCGCAAGCCCGACGGCCTATTCGCTGATTTCCGATTATTTCCCCAAAAGGCAACGCGCGACCGCGCTCGCAATTTATTCGTCCGGTCTTTACATTGGCGGCGGTGTTTCGTTGTTTCTTGGTGCGCTGATTGTCCAAAGTTGGGACGCAGCTTACCCGCTCGGCGGCCCGCTTGGGCTATCTGGATGGCATGCAGCCTTCGTTGCTGTCGGTATTCCAGGGGTGCTGGTCGGCTTGTGGGTTGCTTCATTGCGTGAGCCTGTCCGTGGCGCGATGGATGGTCTCGTCACACCAGCGCATCCCTCGCCGTTCCGTGCATTTGCGAGCGATCTTTCTATGATTGTCCCGCCATTCACCTTGTGGGGTTCTTGGCAGCGTGGACCAGCGGCACTTGCGATCAACATTGCTACGGGTGCAGCGGTGGCCGCCTTTGCTTATCTCATGATCCAACTCACGGGCAATTTCCCGCAATGGTCGGCCGTTGGCTTTGGCTATTATGCCGTGTTCTCATGGGCATCGTCGCTGCGTGCAAAGGACCCTGCGACCTTCCGTTTGATTTGGGGTACGCCCGCGTTTATCTGCACCACGATTGGCTATGGTCTTGTCGCTTTGGCCGCCTATGCGCTTGCCTTTTGGTCAGCGCCTTATGCCGAAACGGTTCTTGGCCTACCCAAGAAAGAACTGGCCTTGATCCTTGGTGCCAATGGAGCGCTTAGCGGATTTCTGGGCGTTATCATCGGCGGCGCCGTAGCTGATGGCTTGCGTAAGAAAAACCCTGCGGGTCGTATCCTTGTCGTTATCATGGGCGTCCTGGGACCCATTATTCCTATCGGTATTGGGTATACCACCGATAACGCGATCTTGTTTTACGTTATGAATTTCGTGGCCGTCATGCTCGGCGCAACAGCACTTGGCGCGGCGGCAGCCACCACGCAGGACCTTGTGTTGCCCCGGATGCGTGGCACCGCAACTGCCGCGTTCTTCTTGGGCACCACGCTCGTTGGCTTGTCTTTTGGGCCGTATATGGTTGGGCAGATTTCCGATCTTGCTGGAACGATGGTCGATGGCAAGCTGGTCGGTGACTTGCGCGTCGGTATCCTGTCGCTGATAGCGATCGCACCTGCCGCTTTGGCGTTGTTGATTTATGCCTATCGCAGCGTGCCCAAGGCGGAACGCACGATCGTTGAACGGGCTCGCGACGCGGGTGAACCTGTTTAATCACACGATTAAATTCGGCTTGACGCGTACGTCAACTTACTGCCATTGATAGGGACACAACCGCAGGCCCATTTTGCAGGGGATTTTCACATGTCACTCGATACCATTCCACGTACCGCTTATAATGAAGATCATGAGGCGTTTCGCCAGTCCGTCCGCCTTTTCCTGCAAAAGGAAGTCGCCCCACATGCAAAGCAGTGGCAGGAAGACGGCATCGTGCCCAAGTCCATCTGGCCCAAGGCTGGCGAAGTCGGCATGCTCTGCCCCACCGCACCTGTCGAATATGGCGGCCTTGGCCTCGACTTTGGCTACAACGCCATCGTTGACGAGGAATCGGCTTATTATGGCGGCGTAGCCACTGGCTTCTCGCTGCAATCCGATATCGTCGTAAATTATATCACCAGCTATGGCAGCGAAGAGCAAAAGAAGCATTGGCTGCCCAAGATGATCTCCGGTGAGGTCATCACCGCCATCGCGATGACGGAACCCGGCACCGGCAGCGATCTTCAGGGTATGAAGACGACGGCTAAAAAAGACGGCAATCATTATGTCATCAACGGCAGCAAAACATACATCACCAATGGCCAGAATGCGGACCTGATCCTCGTCTGCGTCAAGACCGACACCGAAATTCAACCTGCCTATAAGGGCATGTCGATTGTCTTGGTTGAAGCCGATCGCGAAGGATTTAAGCGCGGCCGCAACCTTGATAAAATCGGGATGGACGAAGCCGACACATCGGAATTGTTCTTCGAAGATGTCCGCGTCCCCATGACCAATTGCTTGGGCGAAGAAGGTAAGGGCTTCATCTATCTGATGAGTGAATTGCCCCAGGAACGCCTTTCCATCGCGGTATCGTCCATGGCGAGCACGCAAAAAGCATTTGACGAAACCGTTGCCTTTTGCCGCGACCGGATCGTCTTTGGTAAGCCATTGCTCGACTTCCAAAACACCCGCTTCGTGCTGGCTGACATAAAGGCGAAGCTTCAAATTGGTTGGGCGCATCTCGATTGGGCCTTGAACCGCCATTATAAGAAAGAGCTCACTGCTGAAGAGGGCGCCGCTGCAAAATTGTGGCACACCGACCTGCAGTGGGAAGTCGTAGACGCCTGCCTGCAACTCCATGGCGGCGCGGGATATATGAACGAATATCCTATTGCCCGCATGTGGCGCGCAGCACGCGTCACGCGGATCTTTGGTGGCACGAACGAGATTATGAAAGAACTGATCGGTCGGGGTCTTTAACCCCCCCATCGGCACATAAACCGTTCCCATTGACGCATAAACCGTCACCCTGAACTGGTTTCAGGGTCTTGCTTCTCGCGCTGAAGATTAAGGCCCAGAAACAGGTTCGGGGTGACTATATTTTACAAGGCTCAGTTACATGCCCAAACCACAAAGCTGGCAGCTTGATCCTGCAAGCTATCCCTTCAACCACCGTGCGGAAACACGCTTTGCGGATCTGGATTTGTTGGGACATATCAATAATGTTTCAATGGCCGGATTGTTTGAACATGGCCGCGGCATGTTCAATCACGCTATTGAGGTTGAACGCCGCGCGCCGGGACAACGCTGGTTGATCGTCAGCGTTGCGCTTGAATATATTGCTGAGGCCCATTTTCCCGAACATGTGGAGATTGCCAGCGGTATATTGCGGATTGGCAACAGCAGTTGGGACATTGCGTCCGCCGCATTTCAAGGCGGGGAATGCAAGGCAACGTGCATCACAACGATCGTCCTCACCGACGCCAACGGCCCAACCGCTATCCCACAGGATCTACGCGGCGAATTTGAACGGTTGCGCGTGAAGTCGGCTTAATCGACAAAAACCCCTGCCCGTTTCTGCATGCCGGCCATAACCGCTTCAATCTGGTTGGGTTGGCGGATTACGCGGGCTTGGCGGACACTTTCGGCCATCAATATCGCGTCTTCGTCCATGTCAGCATATTCGTTGAACAGCGCCTTTGCCTCGCTCATCGCCTCTGGATTGCGGTCTGCGATCTCGCGCGCAATCGCCATGGCACGGCTGTGGGGGTTTTCATCCACGAAGGTCGCAAAGCCCAAGCTGAACGCCTCGGATCCCGAAAACTCCCGGTTGGTGTATGTTAGCTCGCGGAGCATATCTTCGCGTACCATCCCGCGCCACAGGGCATAACCGCCCATATCGGGGATAAGGCCCCATTTCATTTCCATCACGGCCATTCGCGCATCTGGCGCGACCACGCGGATGTCGGCGCCACTGGCAATTTGCAACCCACCGCCAAAGCACACACCATGCACGGCCGCGATAACGGGCATCGGCAGCTTGCGCCAAAGCATCGCGACTTGCTGGAATGTGTTGGCGTTGCCATGCGTCCGGTCGGTCAGGCTGCCCATACCGCTGTTCGCACTCGCTCCGCCACTTGCCATGCTGGCCATATCAAGCCCCGCACAGAAGCTGCGTCCCTCGCCCGATAGAACCACCGCGCGCACACCCTTCATGGCTGCAAGCTCTTCGCCGGCGGCGATTATCCCCTGAAACATCGCTGGATCAAGCGCGTTCATCTTGTCCGCGCGGGTCAGTCGGACGTCAGCGACATGATTGTCGATAGCAATGGATACGCGGTCGTTCATGCAGGACTCCTATTCAGTGCAAATTCCACAAGCGGCAATTGGTCATTGCCAAAATACATTTTCGTGCTGTCGACAAATATCGTCGGCGATCCATAGCCGCCGCGCGCAATAACTTCATCGGTGTTGGCGCGCAGACGCGCCTTAACCGCATCAGTCTGCGATTCAGCGCGCATTGCTTCGCCGTCGAGGCCCATCTTGTTCGCCACCGCGACCAACACATCAGGATCGTCAAGATTTTCCTGCGCACCAAAATAGCTTTCAAACGCGGCCCGCGTGAATTGCACCAGCGCGTGCTGATCATCCTCCAACGTGCACGCCATCCGCATGGCATTGATGCTTTTCGCCGGATGAAATGCGCTGGGAAAGTTGATCTCGATGCCCGCGAGCGCCGCCCAATCCTTCATCACGTGCCAACTATGTTTGAACTTTGGGTTATCCGCCGCTTCACGTGCGGCATATACTGAGGGATTGACCGCGTTAAACACACCGCCAACCAATATCGGTCGCAAACGCGCGGACGCGCCCGTACGTGCTATGACCCCCTCGAGATTGTGGAAGGCGATATAGGTCCACGGGCTTGAAAGATCATAGAAAAACTCGATGCGGTCGCCGCCCATGTCACTCTCCGTTACCTTGTTCAGCCATAGCATTGCCGTGCACGAATTGAAGCCGAATATTCGACGCTGCTATGTTTTACCAAAAGGCTCCTGCTTTTGTCTGCGAATTTGCACCATTTGCCGCAGTTATGCATGACCATAGTCTGTCTTAATTTGACTTTAACCATAAGGCATCACAGGGGTGTCGGGGTTAAGACGCCCGGGTGGATGGGGACAGGGTCGTGGATTACACTCCTTATGTTTGAAGGCAGAGAAACACGGCTATCAGCACCCGGTTGGAATGCTGCTGTGCCGCTGCCCGACGCCATCATCCGTTCCATGCGAGATAATCCCGAAGTCCGCGCATTTGGAGAAAGCTGGCGAGCGCGCTTGGCCGATCTCGATCTTGTGCCAGACCTTGGCGAGAACATTGGCTCAGTCCGATGGTTTCGCGGTCTGGCGACCTTGACCTTGTTAAGCGTTGCCGCGCTCGCTTTGGCTCCAGATTATGGTCCAATCTATGGCGCACAACCAGCAATGCCGACAGCGGCCGAGTTTGAAGAAGCCCGCGCGCAAATGATCATGCCGATCGCTTATGGCAGCGACAGCGGTAAACGTATGGCCGCCACCGATGCTGTCATCGCACTGGCGGGAAGCCCGGAGCGCCCGCGTATTGAACTCACCGCATCCTTGGGCCGCGGTGACAGCTTTGCCCGTGTGCTGCAACGCTCGGGCGTTGGCGGCGGCGAGGCAGCGAATGTCGTCAATATGGTAGCAGGCGTCACCGCTTTATCGGACATTGAACCGGGTACGCCCATTGACATCATACTTGGCCAGCGACAGTCTAAAGATCAGGCCCGCCCGCTTGAATCCATTGCCTTTCGCGCACGGTTTGACCTCAATCTTGAAATAAGCCGCGAAGGCGGCAGCTTAAGGCTGAACCGAAAGCCCATTAACGTCGACAACACGCCTTTGCGTATTCGCGGAACGGTGGGTAGCCAAGGCATTTACCGCTCAGCACGCGCGGCAGGCGCACCTGCGCGCGCCATTCAGGATTATCTGAAGATTATCGCCGGTCGGACATCATTATCCTCTATTCGTCCTACCGATGAGTTCGACATCATATTGGATTATAAACGCGCCGAGACGGGCGAGGTCAAAGTGGGCGGCCTGTTATATGCCGGCATTGACCGAGATGGTAAGTCCACGATCCAGATGTTGAAATGGACCATGGGCAGCAGCAGCCAGTGGTTCGAGGCATCGGGCGTTGGCGAATCCAAAGGTGCGCTCAGTCGCCCGGTCAACGGCGCGGTGACATCGGGATTTGGCGGCAGACGGCATCCAATCTTGGGCTATATGCGCATGCACAGTGGTCTGGATTTCAAGGCAAGCTATGGCCAGCCTATCTTTGCGGTAACCGATGGCGTTGTTGCCTATGCAGGGCGAAAAGGTGGATATGGGAATTTTGTGCAGCTGAATCATGGCGGCGGTCTTGCCAGCGGCTATGGCCATATGAGCCGCATAGCCGCGCGTCCGGGCAGTAAAGTGCGTCGCGGGCAAATCATTGGCTATGTCGGGTCAACGGGCCTGTCGACGGGTCCGCATCTGCATTATGAGCTCTATCGCAACGGGCGTGCGGTCAACCCTATGTCGATCAAATTTACACAACGCGCGCAGCTTTCGGGCAGCGACCTCACACGGTTTAAGGGCAACCTGCAGCGTTTGAAATCAGTGAAGGCAGGCGCAGCACTTACACCGTTGCGGACTGCGCCAAAGAAAGACGAAGCACCCAAACGGGAAATAGACCGCCTGACGCTTCGGGACAGCAGTTTGTTAACCAGCGGATAAGACGTTGAGGATATGCACCATCAACGCTAAGTGACGTGGATGACCGATATATCTTCTTTTCCAAACAACCGTCCGCGCCGCACCCGTAAAACGGGCTGGAGCCGCGCTATGGTCCGTGAGACTATACTTTCGCCTGCCGATCTCATCTGGCCGTTGTTTGTGACCGAGGGGCAGTCGGTTGAAGAACCGATTGCGACGCTTCCCGGCGTTTCACGCTGGTCCGTTGACCAGATTGTGATGCGTGCCGCCGAAGCCATTGAGCTGGGCATACCGTGCATCGCATTGTTCCCAAATACCCAGGCAGACCGGCGCAGTGAAGACGGTGCCGAAGCGTGTAATCCCGATAACCTCATGTGCCGCGCCATTCGCGCGATCAAGCAAGCGCATGGTGACCAGATTGGCATCCTCACGGATGTCGCGCTCGACCCCTATACCACCCATGGACAAGATGGGTTGATTGATGATGACGGCTATGTCGTCAATGATGACACCGTGGCGGTGCTGGTAGACCAAGCCATCAACCAAGCCAATGCGGGCGCCGACATTATTGCGCCCAGCGACATGATGGATGGACGTGTTGGCGCCATTCGCAAGGCGCTTGAAATGAACGGGCATCACAATGTTCAGATCATGTCCTATGCCGCCAAATATGCCAGCGCCTTTTACGGCCCATTCCGTGATGCGGTAGGGTCACGGGGCCTGCTGAAGGGTGACAAGAAATGTTACCAGATGGACCCAGCAAACACCGATGAAGCTATCCGCGAAGTGGCGATGGACATTGCCGAGGGCGCGGACAGTGTCATGGTGAAACCCGGCCTGCCCTATCTCGATATCGTCCGCCGCGTGCGTGACCGCTTCGATGTGCCTGTGTTTGCGTATCAAGTGTCTGGCGAATATGCGATGATCGAAGCTGCAGCCGCAGTGGGCGCTGGCGACCGCGATGCACTCGTGCTCGAAACGCTGATGGCGTTCAAGCGCGCTGGATGTTCAGGCATACTGACCTATCACGCGGCATTGGCGGCCCGTTTGCTCAAGGGGTAATGCATGAAGGGGACTGAGCTACGAAGCAGCCGCGGGTTATTCCTGCTGACCATTTTAACTGGTAGCTTCTTGCTCTTCCTAGTTCAGCCCATGATTGCGCGCATGGCCCTGCCGCGCCTTGGCGGCGCACCGGCAGTCTGGAACAGCGCAATGCTTGTGTATCAGGCATTGCTGCTTGGCGGCTATGCCTATGCCCATCGTCTGGCACGTGAACCGGCACGCCGGCAAGCAATCATCCACATTGCCCTGTTCGCAGTCGGTCTCTTGTGGCTTCCGCTTGGCCTTGTGGATATGAACCCGCCGTCCGATGGTTCTCCCATTTTCTGGGTACCTTGGCTATTGATCGCATCAATCGGTCCGCTGTTTTTCGTCGTGGCGGCACAAGCACCGCTGATGCAAAGATGGTATGCAATTTCCGGCAATAAAGGTGAGCCATATGCGCTGTACGCAGCGTCGAATATCGGCAGCTTTACGGGCTTGCTGACTTATCCTTTGCTCGTTGAACCCTTTACCGCGCTCTACAGTCAAAAATGGCTGTGGAGCGGAATCTACGTGCTGCTGATGGCGTTGGTCGGCATGTGCGCGCTGACGGTTTGGCGCGCTTCGGGCGAACTGTTTGCCTGCGCAGAACCGGAGGAAAAAGCGGACCATATTAGCGTAAGGCGAAAATTATATTGGGTTGCGCTTGCCGCGGTTCCATCGGGCCTGATGCTGTCGACCACATCGCACCTTACGACCGATCTGATGGCGATGCCGCTGTTATGGGTCATTCCGCTGGCCATATATCTTTTGAGCTTCAGCATTGCCTTTGCCGACAATCAACGGCCCGCTTATTGGATCAGTCGCTTTGCGCCATTGGTTATGCTGGTCGCGGGATCGTTTATTTTTCTGCAAGGCAGCAAGGCCGCAGTCAACGGCCTCGTCGCAAGCTTGGGCTTATTGTTCACGATTGCGGTCGCCCTGCACAACGAAATGTACCGCACGCGTCCTGCCGCAAGCCAGCTGACCGGATTTTACCTAATGATGTCGGTCGGGGGCGTATTGGGCGGCTTTTTCTGCGCCATCATCGCGCCGTTGCTGTTCAATTGGACCTGGGAGCATCCATTGCTGATCCTTGCGGCAGCGGTGCTGTTGCCAAAAATCACGTTGGTTCCATTGGACAAGACCGATGGCAGAATTACCTATGTCATGGCGGCGTTCGGCTTGCTTGCCTTAATCCTGGGTGTGTTTGGGGCGGCTGTCGAACCGGATTACATATCTGTAACCAAAGTCATTATTGCCGCAACAGTCATAACGCTCGGCGCGGCGGTAGCGGGATTTCGCGTGCCTTTCTTGTTGGCAATGGCCGGATTGCTGACGTTAAACGGCGGCTATTACAATGCGCAGTTAAGCATCGATGGCGCGCGTATGCGCAGCTATTTCGGGACCTATACAGTAGATTCTATGGACAATGGCCGCGTCCGGACGCTGACGCATGGCACAACGATGCATGGCCTGCAGTTGTTGGATGATCCCACGCGGCCTACGAGTTATTACACCGCAAATTCCGGTGTCGGCAAAGCGCTCGCTAAGGCACCTGAACTCTACGGTGCCGGCGCAAGTATCGGTGTTGTTGGTCTCGGCACCGGAACCCTTGCCTGCTATCATCAGCCCGGACAGCAGTGGCAGTTTTTCGAAATTGATCCGTTAATGGTTGCAATTGCACGCGACCGGAAGGTTTTTTCGTTCCTCGAAAAATGTACGCCGGATGCGGTCATTACGCTTGGTGATGCGCGACTGACTTTAGCCGAGGTACCAAAAGGTCAGTTTGATGTTTTGGCGCTGGATGCGTTTTCGTCCGATGCGATACCATTGCATCTGCTGACGCAAGAGGCTTTTGAAACATATGGCCGCGCTCTGAAGCCAGACGGTTTGCTGCTCGTCCATATTTCCAATCGCTACATCGACCTTAATCCGGTGGTAGCCGCCGAGGCAAAGGCCAATGGCTGGACTGCAGCACTGCGGCATGATGGCCCAACGGACGCCATGATTAATGCAGGTGCCCGCCCGTCACTCTGGATCGCGCTGAGCCGCAACCCACAAAAGCTGGCACAACTTACAGGTAAGATCGACAAGACAAAAAGTGCATATTACAACGCGGAGCAATGGCTCGAGTTGGACGCGGCCGACAGTACCCGCGCGTGGACTGACGATTATGCCTCCGTACTTCCTCATCTTTCATTATGGAAAAACAAATGACAAATCCCCGCGCAGACGTCAGCATCATCACGCTGAATGGCAAGAGCCCGCAAATCCATGAAAGCGCATTCATCGCACCGGGTTGCCGGATTATCGGTGATGTCACCATCGGGGCGGACGCAAGCATTTGGTACAACTGCGTTATCCGCGCGGAAGTAAACCGTGTGGTTATTGGCGCGCGGACGAATATTCAGGACGGCAGTATCATCCACTGCGACGGCCCCATGCCGGGGGTTGAGGACGGCTTTCCAACCATAATCGGCGATGATGTGCTCGTTGGGCATAATGTTATGCTGCACGGTTGTATTTTGCATGACCGTGCCTTTGTCGGCCTATCCGCGACCGTGATGAACGGCGCGGTGATTGAGGGCGATGCGATGCTGGCGGCTGGCGCGATGCTCACGCAAGGCAAGCGGATCGAGGCGCGCAGTTTGTGGGCAGGCTCGCCAGCGCGCTTTGTTCGTGAACTAGATGATCCAGCTATCATGGGCATGCGGATCGGCGTTGCCCACTATGTCAACAACGCCAAGGCACATGCCGCTGCGGTCTCTGAATCTTAAAATTTGGCGCGGATTGTGAACCGACCGTTGATCGGCGCGCCCGTTGAGATATTATTATTGTTGTGCGCGTCCGAATAATAATGGGTGTCAAACAGGTTTTCGACGTTCATCTGCAACTGCACCGTATCACTTAAGTCATAAAATAATGCGGCATCAATACGCGTGAATGCAGGTAGCTTTGTCGTGTTCGCAGTTGTCCTTATGGCGGCAAACTGGCCCGATTGATGGATGATCCCAAGACCGACCGCAAAGTTGGAATGAAGGTCATAGCGGTTCCACAGGCTCGCCTGATGTTTGGGGACTTGCCCTAAGCGCACACTATCATTGCCTGCCAATTTCGCATCTTGATAGCTGTAGCCACCATGTACTTGCCAATGGGACGTAATCTTACCCGTCACCGCCAGTTCAACGCCTTGCGTCCGGGTTTTACCGATATTGACGCTCACCAACGGATTGAGTGGGTCAGGCGTCGTGGCGTTGCTACGCTCAAGCTGAAAAACCGCGAGCGTTAGGTTCAAATTGGGCGTAACATCCCATTTTGCGCCCACTTCATAATTGCTGAATTTTTCCGGCGCGAGATTCTGCTGCGAAACCGTCAGCGCCAAAAACTGGTCGCCCGAGCGCGGCAGGAAAGACTGGCTGTAGCTGCTGTACAGCGAAACATTTTCCTGCGGCTTAAAGATAACACCAAGCCGGGGACTTATCTTTTCATCCTTACGCGCAAAGGGCCGGTCGATCACGGGAAGCACATCCGAACCACTGATATCAAAACTGTCATAGCGCAGGCCGGCAACAACATCGATATGGTCGCCAAGACTGATCTGGTCCTGAAAATAGGCTGAGAAAAATTCGACATCTGACACACTGTCGCGCGTCAGCGTGTTAAAGGCTACCGTTGGAAATACTGGATTGGTAAGGTTCAGCGTGCTGCTGGAAAGCGATCCGTTGAAACGGCGGTTGGCCGATTGCTGGTCACCATATTCGGCGCCAATAAGAATTTTATGCGCCAAAGGACCCGTTTCGGCGTCCCAGATCAGATTGGTCTGCGCGATGAAATTTTTCCGCTGTGTCGGGTCGCTGTAGGCCGCCAAGGCGACGGTGCCATTCTGGGCACTGGCGGCGCCATTTGCATAGACGTTTAGATAGACCTTGTCATAGTCGCCATATAATATTGTCCCGCTAAAGCTCAGGTTAGCCGCCAATCGGCCGTCGAGCCGCAGCTTCGCAATTTGGGCCTCTAACCGGGTGCGGTTGACGTCCGGCGTGCCAAAAAACTGGTCACGATAGCCAGCAATCGGGCGGTTCGGTTGACCTGCCCCAGTAGCGATTGACGGGATGCCTCGGTCGGTTGTGCGGTCATCATTCACATATTCATACGATAGCCCAAGCTTCCAAGCATCGCTGAAGTTAAAAGCAATATAGGGATTCCAAGCATAGCGTTCGCCGCCAACAAAATCCCGGTGGCTGGCAAAATTTTCGTAGACAGCATTGATCCGCACCGCTGCGGCACGACTTAAAGGCGTGTTCACATCAACCGACACATCATATGCCCCAAAACTGTTGATGCTGGCTGGCCCGGCATACATAAAATCATCGGTCACAGGAGATTTCTGAACGCGGTTGATGATGCCGCCGCCGCCGCCGCGGCCAAAGATCAACGCATAGGGCCCTTTGAGTATCTCGACGCGCTCTACATTATAGAGACCGCGATAATATTGCACATCGTCCCGTACGCCATCGAGGAAGAAATCTGCGGTGGTGTTCTGACCGCGCAAGGTGATCTGGTCCCGATTGCCCTCACCTTGGCCGACGGTGGTGCCAGGGATATAGCGTAATATATCGGACAAAGAATGGTGCGCCTGATCATCCAATTGTTCGCGGGTAACCACATTGATTGTCTGGGGAATGTCCATCAACGGCGTATCGGTCTTGGTTGCAGTGACCGAGTTGGACGCAAGATAGCCATCGCTCATTCCGGTAACGATGATTGTCCGGCTATCATCGTTCGCATCGACGTCATAAGCTGCGTCTTCGGCAAATGCTGGTTGCACGCATAAGGATGCTGACATCAAAGCGAGGCGCGAAGAAGACAGCCAGGACATAAGAAACCTTTTTTATTGAGAATAGTTCGCAAAATCGATTTGCGGCACCTATTGCGAATCGTTATCATGTGCAACTGAAAATTACGCATATCTTGATTTGCTTTTGTCACAGGCCAACTTAGAAGCGGTAATGATTGCGCCCCCTTACGGAGAACACCACAAATGCACGCAACCATCTGGCATAATCCCGACTGCGCAACGTCGCGCAAGACGCTGGCCATTCTTCAGGCGACTGAGGGCATCACCGTTGACATAATCGAGTATCGCAAGCAGCCATTTGATCGCACAACACTCGTGCAACTATGCGCAGATGCCGGCTTAACGCCGCGTGAGGCGCTGCGTACACGCGGCTCACCCGCCGAGGAATTAGGCCTTATTGAGGGCGCTTCGGCAGACCGGATACTCGACGCGATGGTTGCGCATCCGATTTTATTAGAGCGCCCCTTCGTCCGCACGGATAAAGGTGTTCGCCTCTGCCGCCCCCAAGAAAAAGTGCTTGAGATATTGTAAATCGGTCACGCAACTGCGCGCTTCGGCCTTCTAAATAGTTCAAGACTATCGGCAAACACCATGGGCCGTCCGAAATAATAGCCCTGGATTTTCTTGCAGCCCAATTGCTGGATCATCGCAAGCTCGCTTTCCGTCTCCACGCCCTCGGCCGTCGTTACGATGTTCAGGCTGTCGGCCAGAGCGACAACTGCGCGGATGATCGCAAGGCTTTCGGCTGTGTTCTTCGCAGCACCTTGCACAAAGCTCCGGTCGATCTTGATGGTGTCAAACCGGACATTTCTTAGATAGCCGAGCGAGGAATAACCGGTCCCGAAATCATCGAGCGACAGTTTGATGCCAAGGCCGCGGATACGATCCAGAACCCGCACTGCAAGTGTGCCGTCGCGCAGGAAAATACTTTCCGTTACTTCCAGCTCAAGTCGCCATGCAGGAAGCCCGCTGTCCTGCAACGCCGAAATAACGCTTTCGACAAAATTGGCGCTGGTGAGTTGATCCACCGAGATATTGACCGCAATTCGCGTAAACTCAGGCCAGCTCATGGCGTCTTTGCATGCCTGGCGCAGAATGAAATCACCAATAGCAACGATGAGGCGGGCATCCTCGGCAAGTGGGATGAATTTCGTGGGCGAGACATTGCCGAATTTGGGGTTGGTCCAACGCAATAAGGCTTCAAAGCCCAAAAGTGCGTTGTCACCGATGGCACTAACGACCGGTTGATACTCAACATGTAATTGTTCCTGTGCCAATGCCGCACGCAACTCGAATTCCATCAACCGGCGTTCTTCGGCGTTGGCATGCAGTTTATGTTGGTAACTATGGTGCGTGTTCCCGCCCTGATCCTTAGAACGATAAAGCGCCAAATCTGCGCTGCGCATAAGCAATTCCACAGTCCGACCGTCGACCGGGCCAAGCGCACTGCCAACACTTGCGCCAATGAACAACGTATTATGATCCACATCATAGGGCCGCGAGAGGCTTTCAATGATACGCCGGGAAAGTGCAGGCATATAATCGACATCTGACGCGTCCTTGATGACCACGGCAAACTCATCCCCACCTAAGCGACCACATAGCTCGTTGTCAGTCATGATATGTTGCAAGCGCCGCGCAACTTGCGCCAGTAATCGATCACCCATGGGATGCCCTAATGTGTCGTTCACCGCCTTGAACCGATCAAGGTCAATCATCAGGAAACCGCAACGGCGGCGCCATTTTTCAGCGTCATTCAAGGCATTTGCCAGCGCCTCAGTCAACTGCAAGCGGTTGGGCAAACCAGTCAAAGTGTCAAACCGGGCCAAATGGGAAATCTTGTTCGCAGACTCGCGTTGCTCCGTCACGTCCGAACCAACACCCCGAAACCCAAGGAACCCGCCGTCTTCCGAATGACGCGGCGACGCAGACAGCTCCCACCAATGTTGAACACCTTTGAACATAACGGGTATTATGAGGTTACTGAAAGATTCCCGTCGTTTCAGGCGATCGGCCAATTCGTGCAATTCATGTGGATATTGGCCCTGCTCCCAAGCGTCACCGGCAATCAACTTTAGCAGCGGCTGCCCCTCCACCGATTTTGCGTCTGCACCAAGGGCATAAGCAAAACGCGGCGATACATGCGTCACGCAACGCGATACATCCGTTTGCCATAGCCAGTCTGCGCCGCTATCCTCAAATTCACGCAAAAGCAGGCTGACCGTCTCAGATTTCTCTTGGACAATGCTGTTTGCCACCGCGTACAAAATCTGGGCACGCGCGGATTGGAGGCACGCCATGATAAGCATGGCCCCGATCCCCATTGCTGCAATTACGAGATAATAACTGCCATGGAAGACAAACCCAAGGCTGGCGCAAACACTCGTAACGCCAATAAATATTGTTGTGGCCATTGGCTCGGTAGGCAGCAGCAATGATGCATATACCATCAGGCCTAGTATAATGGACCACAGGCCCAGAATTTCGATAATTGTACCGCTGGTACCCAGAAAGGCAAATGCCGATCCCCACATAATCGCGGTAATCGCTGAATATATGTTTAACCGCCGGACGTCGCCCCGGGGCAGCTGCGGCCTGTCCCACACCCATCTTGTATTGAATTGATAAATTGCAATGATGTGGAAACCGCAAAACAGCGAAGCCCATCCAATTAATGCCCACGCCGGTGCAATGCCCTTGTACAGCACAAGAACCATGATCGCGAAGGTCAAATTCAAAGCGATCCGAAGGGTTGTACGCTGCCGAATACCGCGGGCCTGTATCTTGCGCACGACGTCGCCGTCGAGCCCAACAGGTTCTGTAAGGCCAAGCAATGCCTTATACGAAAGCTCGGTGGGTAATTCCAAGGACGCGTCTGTTTTACTCACGCCCTCTGTTTACGGCAAAAACATTACCTAAACGTAAGGATTAAGGCGAAAACGCATTCGGCTGAGCGCCTTAAGCCGCGATGGCGTAGGGCTGAATTTCGCCTGAAAGATATAAGTTGCGCGCCTTGGCCCGGCTCATCTTGCCCGAGCTTGTGCGCGGCAGGGTGCGCGGCGGCACCAGCTCCACGACACAGTTCATGCCCGTGACAGATCGCACCTTGTCACGGATTTGTTCGCGCAGCTTTGCACGCTCCGCTTCGTCGGTGGTGCGGCACTGCACCAACACTGCGGGCGTTTCTTCGCCACCGGGTGTTGTGACAGAGAACGCAGCGATGTCGCCAGCCTTGAAGCCCGGCAATTGCTCTACCGCCCATTCAATGTCCTGCGGCCAATGGTTTTTGCCGTTGATGATGATCATGTCCTTGGCCCGGCCTACAATGTAAATATAGCCGTTCGACAGATACCCCATATCGCCCGTGTCCAGCCAGCCATCGATCAAACACGCGTCGGTCGATTCCTTGTCGCGGAAATATTCTTTCATCAACGACGGCCCCGTGCACCACACTTTGCCAATGGTCCTATCGGCAAGTGGCTTGAGGTTTTCGTCGCGAATTTCGATGGTCATGTCTTTCACGGCACGGCCGCAATTGACAATTGCGCGGTACCGGACCGGACGGTCAGGCGCGCCAGGATGGCCCGTGAGCTCTGTCTCCTCGACCAGCTCAACCTGAATGCCTTCACCAGGCGGCATGATCGATACCGCAAGCGTCGTTTCGGCAAGGCCATAGCTTGGCAGGAACGACGACGCCTTGAAGCCCGCATCGCCAAAGGCATCTACAAATGCCTGCATCACGTCTGGCCGGATCATATCTGCACCATTGCCCGCAAGCCGCCATTTTGACAGGTCAAAACGTTCGTTCACATGGCTCTGGCTGGAAATTCGCCGCGCACAGATGTCGTACCCGAATGTCGGCGAGTAGCTAATGACGGTACCGTCGGCGGCACTAATCACGTCAAGCCAGGCAAGTGGGCGCCGCGCAAAATCCTCAGTCTTCATGTAATCGGTCGAAACCTGATTTGCCACGGGTGACAAGAAGCAACCAACAAGGCCCATGTCATGATACCAAGGCAACCACGACACGCAGCGATCATTCTCAGTCACTTCCATACCGTGCGAGTGGGCGGACAGATTGTTCAGCAGAGCCTTGTGCGTTACCGCAACACCATGCGGAAAACGGGTCGAACCACTGGAATATTGCAAATAGCAAACTTCGTCGGTGCCCGCCTGCGGCAAGGCACTTTTTAGAGCGATCAGCTCGCTGAAGCTCTCCCAGTCGATACCCTCTACACCGCAAGCACGCGCTGCGTCATTCGCCATGTCGGCCAGCTCCGCAGGGAAGAACAATATCTTGGGATCACAGCTTTTCAACTGTACCGACAATTGGTCGACATAGCTTTCTTTGCCCCCGAAGGAGGTCGGCAGCGGCAATGGCACGGGCCATGCGCCAGCATAGACGCAACCAAAAAACAGCGCTGCGAAATCTGGACCAGTTTCGGCAACCAACGCGACGCGGTCATCCTTGCGAATACCGTGGCTTATCAGGCGATAGGCCATTTTGAGGGCGTCTTCACGCATCTCGGTATAAGGATAAGGGCGTGCCAGCTGACCACGCATATCGTGGAAGTTCAGCCCGCGCGAGCCTAAAGCGGCGTAATCGAGCGCTGCACCTAAGGTCGCAAAGTCGGAAAAACGGCGTTGCAAGCTGTCCTGCGTTGGCGTGGATGCGAGTTCGCTCATAAATTTTCCTATAGCATGTGAGGGCGACCGCCCGTTTTATCTTTATTAGCGTGAATTAATAGCTGAGGATAGCGGTTCAAATTTCGACCCGACTGTGGCAAGATTAGGGCGTGAACAGTCCGCGCCCCGCAAAAAAGCCAGCTCCACCCTTAAATGAAGCGCGCATGCGCCAATTGGCGCTGCATTATGTTGGCAAATATGCAACCACGCAGGCCAAATTAGCGTCCTATCTGGCGCGCAAGACCCGTGAACGTGGATGGGAGGATGAACGCCCCGCGGACATCGCTGCCTTGACCGAACAATTCACCACACTTGGCTATATCAACGACGCGCAATTTGCCGAGGCACGCAGCCGCGCCTTCGTCCGCAGAGGTTTTGGGGAACGCCGGTTAAACGAGGATCTGCGTGCCAGCGGGATCGGCGATGCAGATGCCATTCTCGCCAAAGTCCATATGGAGGAGAGCGTTTTCCGCGCTGCTGAAAATTTCGCGCGACGCAAGCGCATTGGACCGTTCGCGCAAGAGGGAGCGCCGCCCGAAAAGCGGCAAAAGCAACTCAACGCCTTCTTACGCGCCGGGCATGATTTCGATGTGGCGAAACGATTTGTCTACGCAGAACCGAACGATGAGATCAGCGACGGTTAAATTCAGTCATAAACACGGTCTGCGGTCGCAACGGCGTCTGATGCGCGAAGCGCGGAGATGATGCGCATGAGATGCTGAAGATCATGCACCTCAAGATCCACCTCAAAGGTGTGGAATTCCACATCGCGCGCGGTCATCCGCAAGTTGATGATATTGGCCTTGTGATAACCAAATATCCCCGCAATTTCGCCCAATGTACCCGGCCTGTTGTGGATGATGACACGAAGCCGTGCCGACGCGCCTTCGCTGCCCTGCCCCCAACTTAAATCGACCCAGTCCGCGTCCATGCCACTTGCCAGTCGATCGCATTCTATCGTGTGGACTTCAACCGGCTGATCCGGCAACCGTAATCCGACAATCCGGTCGCCCGGAATAGGGTGGCAGCATTCGCCCAAATGGTAACCAACCCCGGGAGTCAGCCCGCGAATCGAAATCGCGCGTTCTTGCCCCGGAAAATCAAAGTCGACATTATCAGCGTCAAAGCCCGGTACGAGCGCCTCCATTAGCGCATGGTCGTTGATTTTGCCCAAGCCAATGCGATGCATCAGCTCGTCCTCGTCGTCCAATTTCAGCCGCGCGACTGCCGCCGTCAGCGCCTTTTTGCCGATTTTTCCCGGCATGCGCGCGGTCACTTCGTCATATAATTTGCGGCCAATCGCAACCAGCTCATCACGCTCCCGGTGCCGCACATGTCTGCGAATGGCGGCGCGTGCTTTGCCCGTGGTCACAAAATTCATCCACGTTTGCTGGGGTTCCTGCGCCTTTGACTTTAGGATTTCGACCATGTCGCCATTGTGCAATTGAGTCCGCAACGGCACATGGCGTCCGTTTACCTTCGCGCCGACGGTCTTGTCGCCAAGGTCGGTGTGTACAGCATAAGCGAAATCAACGACGGTTGATCCCTTGGGCAACTGATGGAGCGCACCTTTGGGCGTAAACGCAAAAATACGGTCCTGATACATCGCCATACGCGTGTTTTCGAGTATGTCTTCCGCGTCCTGGCTGGTCTCCAAAATCTCGATCAGATCCCGCAGCCATCCAGCCTGTCCATCGGGCTTGTCCGCCTGTTTATAGGCCCAATGCGCGGCAAAGCCATGCTCTGAGCGTCGGTGCATCTCTGCGCTTCTGATCTGCACCTCCACCCGCATATTTTTTGCGAACATGATGGTCGTATGGATCGATTTATAGCCATTGCGCTTGGGGGTCGAGATGAAGTCTTTGAACCGCCCAGGTACCATCTGCCACCGGCGATGCAGCACGCCCAATGCGCGGTAACAATCTTCGGTCGTTTCTGTAATCACGCGAAAGGCGTTGATATCGGTCAGTTGTTCAAACGCGACATGGCGTTCCTGCATCTTTTTCCAGATAGAATAGGGATGCTTCTCACGTCCGGAGATTTTGATTGTTAGCCCCGCTTGTTCCATTTCCCAAGCAATGGTCTGGTTGATTTGGTCAATTTCGATATCCGCCTTATCGCGGATTTGTTTCAGGCGCCCCGTAATCGTCTGATATGCTTCGGGTTCCAACTGCTCAAATGCGAGCAACTGCATCTCACGCATATACTCATACATGCCAATCCGTTCGGCCAGCGGCGCGTAGATATCCATCGTTTCTCTAGCGATGCGGCGGCGCTTTTCGGGGCTTTTGATAAAATGCAGCGTCCGCATGTTATGTAAGCGGTCTGCAAGCTTAACCAAAAGCACACGGATATCATCGGAAATCGCGAGCAAAAATTTGCGCAGATTTTCGGCTGCACGTTCATTCTCAGTCTGGGCTTCGATTTTCGATAGCTTGGTTACGCCATCGACCAAGCGCGCGACTTCAGGTCCAAAGCGGCTTTCGACATCTTCAATGGACGTCAGCGTGTCTTCCACGGTGTCATGGAGCAACGCGGTGATGATCGTGTCCTCATCCATTTTGAGGTCCGTCATCAGGCCAGCGACTTCGACAGGATGGCTGAAATACGGGTCACCTGATGCACGTTTTTGCGCACCGTGCATCTGAACGGTAAAGACATACGCCCGGTTCAGCCGATCTTCATCGACATCAGGCGTGTATGCCCGCACCCGTTCCACCAGTTCATATTGCCGCATCATGCGCCCAAGTTGGGTCTTTTACGCTGCGATGCAACAGTAAAATTGTTTTACGCGCTTTCGTGCCCAGCTCGGCCCAGAAATAAAGCCCGAGCGACCAACGCGAAGAAGGGACGCAACAAAAATGCGCCGGAAGGCGATCCCTCCGGCGCAGTCTGGTTTCGACCCGTGACGCTGCATCCACGATGCAGCGAAGGCAAAGGGTGGAGAGCGGGGTCGAAAAAATTTGTTACTGCATTAGTTCTTTGCGTTGCCGCCGTTGCATGCTGCAACTTCATCGGCTGTAAATACGCGCTCGCCGGCGGTGAATGCTGCAACTGTACCGAACTTGCGGGCAATGCTGACGCACATGTTCTTGGGCGCAGTTGAGGCGATTGGCGCACGGCATGAAGTGCCTTCGCATGAAACGAAAACGCTGCGCAGCAGTTCAGGCTTTGCAGCGGTTGGCTGGGCCAGTTCAATTTTGTAATAGCTGCCGTTGGTCGCTGCATGCGCCTGAGGCGCTACAAAAAGAAGGGTTGCACTTAAGGCAGAAGCAGCAGCAATCGCGCCCAGACGGGCGGAGAAATGGGAGAGAGTCATCGTGTTTTCCTTTAGCTTTGCTAAACTTTCAAAAGGCAGGCGGGCATTCTGATTCCTCGCCAACTTTTTGCACATCTGGTAAATCAGTTGCGAATCACTACTTATTATTTTAGGTTTCTATTTGCAACTTAAAATGCATATTGGGTTGATTATTTTTTACGAGGGTCGCAATTTGCGGCCAAGGGGATTTGGGATGGGCGAATTACGCGAACCGTTACAAGAGCTGGCAGAATGCGGCCTTCCGACTGCGCTAGAGGCAATGGGGGAACGTTGGTCGTTCATGATATTGCGCGCGGCCTTTAACGGCGTGCGCCATTTTGAGGAGTTTCTCTCCGAAATTAGCATCGCGCGCAATATATTGGCCAATCGTCTCACGCGCCTGACTGAAAGCGGTATATTGCACCGTACGCCCTGCCCCGATGACCGACGCAAGGTTGAATATCGCCTCACGGATAAGGGGCTGGATCTTCTGCCTACGATGATCGCCTTACGCCAATGGGGCGAAAAATGGGGTACGGGCGTTTTGTCCAATCCCGTTTTGGTCGACGACCGAGACCGCCAACCCATATTGCCCGTCACCATCCGCAGCCATGATGGAAGGGTGCTTGGGCATATGGATCTGAGCTGGATGAACTCAGCGGACATCACGCATATCAGAGCGGATACACATGACGATATGGGCGACCGGGTGAGGAAACTTAGCGCAATTTAAGATGCGCTATTAACAGTTAGTAAAGCAGCCGTTGAATTTTTGTTGCGAATCTGTTACACTCTGTGCGGACAGGCCAGGAATGGTCGATGACTGTGTGCCTAATCCGGGTTGATGCAGGTTCATGAAGCAAGGGACGAACATAAAAGTCTTAGGGACAGCGATTTGCTGTCTAAAAAGCTATTCTCCCGAATACTCAGAAAGGTCGTAATATGACGTCCAACGCGGCGATGTTTGATGTAGGCGATTATGTGGTTTATCCCAAGCATGGGGTTGGACGCGTTATCGAGCTTCAGGATTCTGAAATCGCAGGGATGCAGCTTCAGCTTTATGTTCTGCGCTTCGAAAAAGAAAAAATGACGTTGCGCGTGCCGTTTAACAAGGCCGAAGGCGTTGGCATGCGCAAATTGTCGAGCGACAAAACACTTAAGGAAGCCATGCACACCTTGACGGGCAAGCCCAAGGTGAAACGCACCATGTGGTCACGCCGTGCGCAGGAATATGAAGCGAAGATCAACTCTGGCGATCTGGTATCGATTGCCGAAGTGACGCGCGATCTATTCCGTCCGGACGATCAGCCTGAGCAAAGCTATTCCGAGCGGCAGATTTTCGAAGCCGCATCAAGCCGTTTGGCCCGCGAACTTGCGGCGATGGAAAAGACCGATGAAAAAGCGGCGCTCCAGAAAATTCTCGTCATCCTGAATGAGGCGGCACCGCAATATTACGAAAAAGCAGAATAATCTCTCCGTACCGAACAATTCAAAGGGCGCTGGAAACGGCGCCCTTTTTTGGCTTTAGGCTACCGCAAAACGCCCAGCCTGACATGCGGCCATCGTCGGTGTTAAGATAGCCTATGGCCAAGGTGATCATCTGGTATGACGGGGCATGTCCCCTGTGCATTCGCGAGATTGCATTGATGCGTCGGCTTGATCGGCGACGCGCTATCGACTTTCTGGATATCGCCCCCGCCGATGCGGTGTGCCCGCTTGACCGTCAGTTGATGCTCGCGCGCTTTCACGCCAGCGAAGATGGAGTCATGCTATCGGGCGCTGCCGCCTTTGCCGCGATGTGGCGGGCCATACCATTGCTCAAACCGCTGGGGCTGATCGCCCGCAATTCTGCGGTACTTGGATTTCTTGAGCGGCTCTATAACCACTTCCTCATCATCAGGCCGCGCCTGCAAAAATTACTGGATTGAACATGAGCCCCGAAAGCTTCCCCGCGACGCGCGTTGCTGCGCTGTCTCGTCTCACGCAATTTGCCCCGCGCGCTGGCCAAGCTTATGCGTCCGGGCGTAATACTGACCCCGGTCCCGACCAACCGAGCGCAGTATCGAAGCTGTCGCCTTATGTGCGGTATAGGCTGATTACTGAACAAGAAGTTATTGGTGCGACCTTGGGACAACACAGTCTTCCAGCTGCCGAAAAATATGTGCAGGAAGTGTTGTGGCGTACATATTGGAAGGGCTGGCTGGAAATGCGCCCGTCGGTGTGGATGCAATTCCTGCAAGAGCGCGACCGGCAACGGGACAGCTTCCCCAATGCCCGCGCCATCCGCAGCGCCGAAGCTGGCGAAACGGGTATCGAAGGCTTTGATGACTGGGCGCGCGAATTGGTCGAAACCGGCTATTTGCATAACCATGCAAGAATGTGGTTTGCGTCGATCTGGATCTTCACACTGCGCCTGCCATGGGCCTTAGGCGCGGATTTTTTCCTACGGCATTTGGTCGATGCAGACGCGGCTAGCAACACCTTGTCATGGCGCTGGGTGGCGGGCCTGCAAACGGCTGGCAAGACGTATCTTGCGACGGGCGATAACATCGCGCGCTTTACCAATGGCCGATTTGCCCCAAAGGGCTTGGCGACCATAGCAACAATGCCGAGGGACGTGGCCACACCGGAGCTGTGTCCTTTACCGCAAGCTGTGTTGTTCGACGCTCATAAGCCTACATATCTGTTGGTAACGCCGGACGATCTAAACCCTGAGTCTGTCTTTGGCGCACCGGCCAAAATCAGCGGCGCCAGCATCTTGTTCGACCCGGAAACCTTGTGGGGCGACAATGCCAGAGCCTTTGTCGCTACCACCATTAATGACGCCAGCGAACGCGTTGGTAACGTGTTCAAATGCCCAACAACGGTGCTCGATACCTTGGATGCAGCAACGTTAATCACGCAAGCCCGGGCGGCAGGGGCAGAACAAATCGTCACATCTTACGCCCCCGTCGGCCCAGTCGCCGATGCGCTTGCCCGCGTTGCGCCAATATTGGCGTCCGAGGGCGTTCCCCTAATTCAAGTCCGACGCGCATGGGACGAAAACTTCTGGCCGCTTGCAACAAAAGGCTTCTTTCCATTTAAGGAAAAAATTCCCAAAATCCTTCAGGAAATGGGCCTTTCCAGATAGACTGCAGATATCTGTTGCGCGATAAACGCGCAGGCGTATTGTTCGGATGATGTCCAATGCTTCTAAACCGAAGAAACGCTAACGCATGAGCAATTGGTGGGACAGAAATGTCGTTCCGCGCTTAATCGGTTGCGCATGTACGCAACCTGCAGTGATGCGCGACCGCGCTAAAGTGGTACCCTTTGCCGCCGGAGACGTTCTGGAATTGGGCTGCGGCGCGGCTAACCTTGATTACTATGACAGGAAAAACGTGCGTTCTCTGTCCGGCGTTGATCCGTCTGCTGAATTGCTCGCCCGCGCACAACGCGCGTCGGAAAGCAAAGGGATGAAAGCCAACTTCATTCCCGGCATCGCCGAAGCGCTTCCCTTTGCCAGCAACAGTTTCGACTGCGTCGTCACAACCTTCACATTATGTTCGGTACAGGACCCCAGCGCCGCTTTATCAGAGGCAAAGCGCGTGCTTAAGCCCGGTGGTCGGTTGCTGTTCGTTGAACATGGCCGTGCACCCGATATGGCTACCGTGGCCTGGCAAAGCCGGATTGAGCCGGTTTGGAAGCGGCTTGCCGGCGGTTGTCATTTGACCCGGCCCGTAACGCGGGCCATATCTGATGCTGGCTTTGTGTGTAATGCACCGCAAGGACATTATATGAAAAGGACACCAAAATGGCTTGGCTGGGTGGAATGGGGCGAAGCAAGATTGGCGGATTAAGCGGTACTTTATGTCTGGCGGCGGCATTGGCTGCCGCAAGCCCCGCGTCTGCCGAAGAGCGCAAAATGCTCGTTGGCAGCTTTGAAAATATCCAACTATTTGGCGACATCAACGTCGAGATTTTAACGGGAAAGTCACCCTCGGCACAAGCGATAGGCGACAAAAGCGTGCTTGATGGGTTGAAGCTCGAACGTGTTGGCGTGACGTTGCGCGTGCGGCTTCAGGGCGCCTTAAACGACGCCAAGGGTGTCCCGATTACTGGTCCCGTCACCGTGCGGCTGACAACCCAAGCCATCAAGAGCATGTTTATTGCTGGCAATGGCACATTGAAGATATCGCATGTCGCGCAACCAGATACCGTGCGCATGCGTATTGCAGGAAACGGCGCGATCGCGGTTGAGACACTCGACGCCGATAAATTTTCGGCGAATATTGAGGGCAATGGGCGTATCGATATCAAAAGCGGCAAGGTTCGGGATGGGCAAGTGTCACTTGATGGCGCGGGACAGTTTGATGCACCCAACGTCAAAATGCGCACTATTCGTCTTGAGCATAACGGAAATGCCGTATCTAATGTCCAGGCCGTGGAAGCGGCCGATATATTTAATGGTGGGTCGGGCAACATCACGGTTGGCGGAAGCGGAAGCTGCTTTATCAAGCGGGCGGGAAGCGCCGCAATCAATTGCGCCCGATTCGAAAAAGGATCACGTAAATGAAGTTTAGCCATTTCAGCCGCCACAGTGTCTATGCAATTGCAATTTCACTTACCGCCTGCACAATGCCAGCCAATGGCGGAAGTCCGACGGCCGGCTGCACACCAGGCGCAGATGCAGGTCAGTCCGCTGCCGGGATACAACAGGTAAGCTTGTGCGTTTCCAGTGCCAAAAAAACGCGTGCTTTCAATGTTGAAGTCGCTGCGACATCGGCGCAGCAAGCCAGAGGATTGATGTTCCGAACCGCGCTGGCCGACAATGCGGGGATGATCTTTCCTTTCCCCGAACCGCGCTTTGCCAGTTTCTGGATGAAAAACACTGTCATCCCCTTGGACATTATCTTCATCCGCGCCGATGGTACGATTGAGAGTATCGCAGACAACACAATCCCATATTCAACTATTCCGGTAGAGTCCGGTGAACCGGTGGTTGCTGTGCTCGAATTGCGTGGCGGTCTCGCAGCCGAATTGGGCATCGCGGCAGGCGACACCGTCAAATGGGCCGCCAAATAGGCCAAATAAGGATTGCGCGACAACGTGCTTGGTCCTAATCGCGAAGCCATGGGCATACTCGGTAAAATCTTCACCTGGTGGGACGGCGCAACAATTGGCACCGCAATCTACAGCTGGCGTAAAGGCAAGGCTGTTGGCACAGACACCGAAGGCAACACATATTACCAATCATCCGACGGCAAACGCCGCTGGGTAATTTATAATGGCCCGAATGACGCCAGCCGCGTTTCGCCTGATTGGCATGGTTGGTTGCACGGCACGCATGATGGTGATCCGGAGAGTTACTTGCCCCCGCATCGCGGTTATGAGACGGCGGCTGTTCCGAATTTGACCGGAACACAAGACGCGTATCGTCCCGCTGGATCGATTGAGCGCGGGGGACACCGTGCGCGCGCGACGGGCGATTATGAGGCGTGGAGTCCCGACACATTATGATCCGCACGCGCGGTCTGTTGTTTCTGCCGTTGCTTGCGACGCTCGCCGGATGTGGATCTTCTTCGGATACGCCGCAGGCGCCCGAAAAGTCGGGAAAAGCACAAGCGACAAGCGATAAAATTGCGGCCACGGCTGGGGATTCCATTGGAACACCGATGGCTGAACGCGTTGCCGTTATTGGCCTGCTCAACAAGCGGAACGGCCAGACCAGGGATATTGAGCTAAAGCCGGGTGAAGCTATTCGATTTGGTAAGGTTGTTGTCAGACTGCGCGCGTGCGAAAAGACAGCGCCATGGGAAACCTATCCCGATGAAGGCGCATTTGTTCAACTGCTCGTCAACGAACGCCCACCGGGCACGACCGAGGCGGAGCGTTGGCGCAGTGTCTTCTCAGGCTGGCTGTTTAAAGAAAACCCGGCAGCCAATGTGGTCGAACACCCGATTTACGATGTCTGGGTCAAGGCGTGCAAAATGCGTTTCCCTGGCGAAGAAACGCCGGTTGAAGACAAATCACCGGACGTCACGGTTCCAACGCCCAAAACACCCTCCACTGCCCCCCAGTCGCCATCTGAACCTGCCGTCCAGGCGCCCGACGAGGCAAGTCCTGACCCTGCCTGAACTGACTTAGTCAGCGCGGCTTCGAGCAACGTGCGATAAGCACCCTGCGGTATCTCGATTGCCCCTAAGCTCTTCAAATGGCCCGTCATAAACTGGCAATCCAGCAATGCAAAACCGCCGACCCTCAGTCGCGCTACAAGCCATGCCAACGCAACTTTGGACGCATCGGTCTCACGCGAAAACATGCTCTCGCCAAAAAAAGCGCGTCCCAATGCAAGTCCATAAAGCCCACCCACAAGACGGCCCTCTAACCAACATTCAACGCTATGCGCCCGGCCTTGGCTGTGTAGGCGGCAAAAGGCGTCTTCGATATCAGGGTTAATCCACGTGTCCTGCCGGTCGTCTTGCGGCTCAGCACATGTCGCAATAACCTGAGCAAAGGCGGTATCCGCGGTGACGACAAACCGGTCCTGCCGGATCGTTTTGGCCAGAGACTTTGACACGCGAAAACCGTCAAGTGGCATCACGGCGCGAAATTCGGGTTCGATCCAGAAGGTTTCGGGGTCATCCCGGGCATCCGACATTGGAAAAATGCCGTTCGCGTAAGCCTGAAGCAGCAAATCCAGATTGATGGGCAAAACACGTCCTTCCGTGGCAGACCTAATTACCTATCTCGAATTGCGCCGACGCATGCAATGGATTATAGCCGCATCAATTGCCCCGGCAGAGTTAGGTCCGTTGAGGACCAGCCCCGCCGGGGCGCGTCATTTTAAGCAAAGACAGGGACCGCATATGACCCGCCGCCGCAAAATATACGAGGGCAAGGCCAAAATTCTTTATGAAGGTCCTGAACCCGGTACCTTAATCCAATATTTCAAGGATGATGCCACTGCCTTTAATGCGCAGAAAAAAGGCACGATTGCTGGCAAGGGCGTCATTAACAACCGGGTGTCCGAGCATGTTTTTACGCGGCTGAGCTATATCGGCATTCCCACGCACTTCATCCGCCGCCTCAACATGCGCGAACAGTTGATCCGTCAGGTGGAAATTGTACCGATTGAAGTCATTGTCCGCAATGTCGCCGCGGGCACCTTGTCCAAGCGCCTTGGCATTGAGGAGGGCACGCCGCTTCCGCACACATTGCTTGAATATTGCTACAAGGACGACAGCCTAGGTGACCCGCTGGTAGCAGAAGAGCATATCGCGTGCTTTGGTTGGGCAACGCAGGAGGAAATGCAGGACATTTCATCGATGGCGATTCGCATCAACGATTTCTTATGCGGTATGTTTGCCGCCATCGGCATTCGCCTCGTCGACTTTAAACTTGAATTTGGGCGCTTGTTCGATGGCGATTTTTCGCGGATCATTCTTGCAGACGAAATCAGCCCTGACGGCTGCCGCCTGTGGGACATTGAAACAGGTGAGAAGCTTGACAAGGATCGGTTCCGCCGTGACCTTGGCGGCGAAGCAGAAGCCTATCAAGAAGTCGCCCGCCGCCTTGGCCTAATGCCAGACGAAAGCGAAGGCGCAGTGCTTGACATGGTCAGCCACCGGCTTCGTAAAGGCAAATAAATCAATAGTCTGCACAATGGGAGTAGACCCAGCACACTGAAAATGCGCTTTTCAAACAGGGTTAAAATTTCACGGCCGTTAGCTTACGCTTGAATCGCCCGTTGTGGCTTCTATAGGCAGTTGAAACAGTCAAGGCGGACGGATCCAAAATGAAAACGCGTATTTTTGTAACGCTAAAAAACGGTGTGCTCGATCCACAAGGCAAGGCCATTCATCACGCGATTGAAGGCTTAGGCTTCTCAGGCGTGCACGATGTACGCGCGGGGCGCCTTATCGAAATAGAGCATGAGCCGAATCTATCGACATCCGATATTGAGGCAATGTGCACCAAGTTGCTCGCCAATATGGTAATCGAAAATTTTGAGATCGAGCAGGCTTGATGCGGGCTGCAGTTATACAATTTCCCGGTTCCAATTGCGACCGCGACATGGCGGTGGCGATCCGTGGTATCACAGGTGCGGAAACAACGATCGTCTGGCACCGAGCTGCCGAGCTGCCGGATGGGCTTGACCTCATCGCCATTCCGGGCGGTTTTTCTTATGGCGATTATCTCCGCTCCGGTGCGATGGCGGCCAGATCGCCCGTCATGCAAGCGGTGGTCAAAGCCGCAGCGCAGGGCGTACCTGTTCTGGGCGTTTGTAATGGTTTCCAAATATTGACGGAAGCAGGCCTCCTGCCTGGCGCATTAATGCGCAATGCCGGCATACGTTTCGTCTGCCGCACCGTCGCGTTGACAGTCGAGAATACCCAATCTGCATTTACCCGCGGATATGCCGATGGTGAACAAGTCCATATCCCCGTTGCACATCATGACGGCAATTATTTTGCGGACAGTGATACCCTCGACCGGCTTGAAGGGGACGGCCGTGTCGCCTTCCGTTATGCTGAAAGCGTGAATGGTTCGGCGCGGAACATCGCTGGTGTGCTGAACGCAACAGGCAATGTCTTGGGCATGATGCCCCATCCGGAACGCATGATCGAACCTGTGCACGGAGGGTCAGACGGTCGCCGCCTGTTCGAGGGGCTAATCCGCCAGATCGCCTGATCGTTGCGTAACCGCTGCCTTTTCGGGCGTATTGCGCCGGAATGAAAAGCGACCCAATATTAAAATAACCGTCGGCCAAAACATCGTGTTGTACAGGTCGTGCAAGGATGCGTTTAATGTCGCCTCGCCCGGTGCTTGGCCGCGCAAATCAGCATATTCGTTGAACAATTCGGCACTAAGAACAATCAACCAACACCAGACGCTGTCCGGACGCCGCCGAAGTACAACTGCGGATAGGCATAATATGAGCAGCGCCCCATGCACATGCATCGCGTCATTTGACAGGCCGATTGCCTCAATCAACCATGTTTTGTAGCCGATCCAACGTTCGGCCAAATACAGCAATTGGTCTTGCATGCGATCCTAAACTTTTGTTTTAAAGGGCGAAAAATTGGTTCCCTCGTCAAATATGTCGACGCCCTCTTTGCGCTTAAGCCAACCAACGACACCATAAGTGACAGGTGTTAGCACCACTTCCCAGCCCACTTTCAGCAGCCAGTTCGTGATCATAACGCTGATGACCTGTGCGTTGCTCCATATCCCCAAAAAGGCGAGTGGATAAAAAATAATGCTATCGATGCCTTGCCCTACGACAGTCGACCCAATGGTGCGCGACCACAAATGTTTTCCGCCAGTCCAGATTTTCATGCGCGCCATAACGTAACTGTTGACGAATTCGCCGGCCCAAAACGCGGTGATCGACGCAAATACAATCCGCCAGACTTGACCAAACACGCTTTCATAAGCGGCCTGCCCCTGCCAGCCTGGTGCCGGCGGGAGGGCAACAACAACCCAGCTCATGAAGGCCATGAACAGCAATGCAGCAAAACCAACCCAAATCACGCGGCGCGCGCGCGCATAGCCATACACTTCAGTTAAGACGTCACCGATGACATAGCCCAGGGGAAAAAACAAAATGCCTGCGCCAAATATCCATTGTTCGCCGTTGATCGTCAGCGCTGCGGGTTTGGCCGCACCGATGATGTTAGACAGCAACAATATCGCGACAAAAGCCGCCATGACAAAATCATAATAGCGAAACTGACGGCCAGTCACCGCACTTGCGCTTTCGGACAGAATAGGGGCTTCTTGCATTAATCGACATAAGCAGCTTTGCGTTCGAGCGCAAAGCCGTTATTGCACGCTGCAGCGCGCGCCCTTAGCTCAGCTGGATAGAGCGCGAGACTTCTAATCTTGAGGCCACAGGTTCGACTCCTGTAGGGCGCGCCACGCAGTCCTTAAAATCACAGTTATCCAGAGACTTTTGATGCATCGCGCCGAAAGCGGCGGACTTCCGAGCGCTTTGGCGGGTGCAAAATTCGAGTAGAAGCCAGATTGGTCTCTGTTGTGAGATGATTTGGCAAAAAAATAGGGCCCGTCTCAGGGGCCCAAAAAACAGACTTCTGTTGGAATGTGCGAGGAGTCAGCCGAATCCGAGCGTGCGCTTCTGGTCGGCCCAATCGAGTGGGAGCTCGGCGGCAAGGAGCTTGCTTGGTGTGAGTTTAAGGGGCTGACGACCTTCAACAATTGCGGTGACAATGTCGGGGGCGAGGCAAGTGAGCTTTGCAACCTTCATCATTCTGACACGACACCTGCCTTGCTCCGCTGCGAGAGTAGGAATTGATTTATCTGGATTGTCGGTGATCTGAGCCATGATTGTTCGTGATTCCGCAATCAGCGAGATGAGTTTTTCGTCGCGCATTTGGATATCGGTTTCCGAAGTTGGTGCCGGGATGACTAGTCGTAGTGCTTTTCCCCGTCGCACCCTGATCGCCTGACGTTCGATTATCAGATTCAACTGTGCTGGCTGAACGGAGCTGTCGGCTCTAATAATGTTGAGCAAACCTCGGTTGTCGATCCTAAAAACAACAAGGTCGTCATGCAGATCGATACGGTCGAGCACGTTTCGAAGGATTTCCTGTTTGCGTGCATACTTAGCAGCACCAATTTCCGTCGCCAGTTTGTTGCATCGTGAGATCAGATTGTGCAGTTGTTCACTGGTGTATGAGCCGTCCAACAGCATACTTTGCACCTTGTTGCCGGAAGCTAGTGTTTGGCAAAGCTGGTCGATGATAATGTTCTCGATGTCGCGTGCGCTAACGCGTGAGGCGGATGAGTCGCCCAAGGTTTCATAGCGGTTCGCATAATAATGGAACCTGCGATTGCCTTTCTGGGTATGCGTAAGGATCATCGCTCTGCCCTCGCCGTCATAAATGAGTCCTGCCAGCACACCGGTTCTAGGACTGACCTCACGCGAACTTCCACCCTGCCCTTGCGTGGCTAGCTTTGTCTGGACCTTATTCCATAGCTCTTCGGTGACAATCGCTTCGTGCTCGCCGTCAAAGGCTTCGCCCTTATGGACTGTCATGCCGCGATAAATGCGGTTGGACAGAAGGTGGTAGAGATTGCCGCGCTTGAAGGTGATGCCGCCTTTGGTCTCGCCATCTTTCCGCCGTTGAACCTTGGTGAAGCTGCCGTTCCGCGCCAATATCTCGACCAACTCGGGAACTGAGCTGGCTTTCAGATACAGCTGCATGATGTTGCGGACCTGTTCGGCTTCTGGCTCGTTCACGACAAGTCTACGCTCCACGACATCGTAGCCCAGCGGAACTGGTCCGCCCATCCAAATGCCTTTGCGTTTGGATGCGTAGATTTTGTCTCGGATGCGCTCGCCAGTAACCTCGCGCTCAAATTGGGCAAAGGACAGCAGCATATTGAGTGTTAGTCTGCCCATGCTGGTAGTTGTATTGAACGATTGGGTGATGGACACGAAGCTTGCGCCTTTGCGGTCGAGGATTTCCACAATTTTGGCAAAGTCCGACAAAGAGCGGGTCAGCCGGTCAATCTTGTAAAGCAGGATGATATCGACCTTCCCTGCTTCAATGTCCGTCAATAATCTTTTGAGACCAGGTCGTTCCAGCGTTCCGCCGGAGAACCCGCCATCATCGTAGCGGTCTTTAGTGACCATCCAGCCTTCATGCCTTTGGCTTAATGCATAGGCTGTGCAGGCATCATATTGGGCATCGAGACTGTTATATTCCTGCTCAAGACCATCTTCGGTCGATTTGCGGGTGTATATAGCGCAGCGGACCAGCTTCTTTGTCCGGTCCATGTCAGGCCACCTTTGCTGTCAAACCGAAGAACCTTGGACCCGACCAATGCGCGCCTGTGACCTTGCGGGCGATCTCCGACAGCGAACGGTATGTATCGCTGTCCCATTCGAACCCGCCTTCGGTCGCCGTAACAGCGATAGTACTTCCGTTCCATTCGCGAACGAACCTAGTTCCGGGCAGGATTGGACCGCGTCGGGGCAAGGTCGGCGGGGCTGCATCGCTGTTTGCACCAAATTTATCGAGTTCACGCTCGATATAGGTAGGCAGTTTACCGAGTGCCTTTTCCTGCAATTGGTGAGCTATCAGCTGCCGCAACAGGCTCGGTGAAGCATGCGGTAAATTGCCACCCGACAGCACCGACCAGGATTGTCTTAGTTGCACTGGCGACCACGTTTCTATTGATTTCAGTTCAGCCTCAAGTTTATCAGCTCGCGCCATCATGCGCTTCCGCTGGATACAATTCGATAGCGGCGGACGCCATCGATCTTATCGCTTTCAATGACATGCTCCTTCTTCTTCAGGCCGGTCATGAATGATCGGGTTGAATGGGGCTGCCAGCAGGCGAGCGTCGACAGTTCTTCGAGCGTGGCGCCGCCCTCGCGGGAGAGCAGGTCGATAACCTTCTGATTCTTGGTTTTTGGCTCCGGCGTTGCCGATTGCGCAGGTGGTTTAGCGGCTGACGTTTTTGTCATGGGTGGTTCTCCTTAGATGGAGCAGCAACATGCTGCTCCCACCACCCACAGCCCCGCGAATGCGAGGCTTGTTCGCACGGCCATAAAGCCGTGCGTCACACGCAGACCAATGCTCGAACGTCCAACGAAGTCGAGTGGATTGTTGGGATTAACGCAAAATATTAGGGCGTCGGGATATCTGGACCGAGTGCCTCGACGTCAACGAGGCCTGCGGCAACCATGATCCCGGAAATGCGCACGCGTTTTTCGACATGATCGACAGGTACGCGGTGCAGATCGAGTTTCCACCGGCCGCCGAGATCACGGCGCAACGCAAAGCCGCCGCCATCGGCAATCAACGTACCTGTTTCTTCGATTCTGCTTCCGATGACTGACATATCTTCGCGCCTAACGGTGAAACCGATGTTAATCCACTCGGAAGTAGCATCGCAAAAGCTGCATATCGACTTTGACGACAAGTCGAGCATTCGTCACCGCATGGCAAAATCTGCAAATGACGAAGTTCGCAAACTGTTCACCGAGATCGGCTGCATCATGGAAGACGCTAGCCTTGTAGCCCTCATGTGGAGAGATGGAGATGGCTTAAACCCGCGGGCGCGATTACAAAGTCTGTCGGATGCCCACGCGGAAATTGGCGATCTACTCGCACGTATTGACAGAACGGGCTGATTTTCCACTTCTCCACAATGTCTGCTACATTGGACGTTGCCGACAGGCAGCTATTGGGGAAGCGATGGCGGTAAAGCGCCGCTTCGGGGGCTTCGTCGAGCCAGATCGGGTAGCCACCGATGAAGGTTTCGCCAAAAACAACGATCTCGGCACCCGCTGCGATTGCTTCGCGAGCAAGCGCATGGGCTTTGGCAAGGCCGTCATCAACCGCAAAGGGAATCGACGCCGCCTGGCAATTGCAAGTTTCAACTGATTTGGTTCCTCGACATGATGGTTTGATAGCCGTCGCTGTCGTGCGCGGCAATAAAGCGCATTGAGATCAACGGGCCGAAACTTTGCTGGCCGAAGAACGGCGCTTCAGCCTTACAAGAAACCGGACCAGAATCGTCAGCAGGAGAATAAGCAGGATGAAGGCTGTAGCGAGCATGGCATAGAGGTTCCTGTTCACGAACTTGGCGGCGGCGTAGACGCGGCCGATGCGTTTGAGTCTGGCATAGTCGGCAAGAGGCGTGATGCGCGCTGGTTGATCCAGATTCATGACCTTCCCTTGTTCGGAATCGAACATTGGCCAGCGGGACAGCCCCGCGCCGTTAGGGTCGCCGGTTTTCGCGAAATTTGTCCAATATTGCTGGATGGTCGAGGCAAGCTCTTGGTCTCCCGACGACCAGTTGGCCGCACTCGCGTCCAGGTTGCCAAAAACATAGGGCAATTCCACACCGTGCGTTGCCCGCAGGCCAAAATAGGGATGGCCCTTCCGATAAGCGGGCTGACGCGCGAAACGGTAGAAATATGTTCGACTATTGCCGCTGGTCAAAGCATGCCTCGCCCATGCCCACATGCTCCAGCGAAACCGCATGTCGGTATCAAACGCAACTGCGGCCTGACGCGCGTCCGCGTTGGTTTTTCCCGGAGTGGCGCCAACCGCCCATAGCAGGAGACTTGGATAGGTACGGCCCAAAACGGCGCCAAAATTCTGGGTAGTCACTGTAGCGGTATTGAAGAAATATCTTCCTTCGTCAGCATTTGTGCCGATAAGCAAATCGACTTCATTATGCGTGCCAGAAACATAGGCGTCATGCGGCGATTTCGGGAGAACATGGCCGTCAATGTTGAATTGCGGATGAAAGCGGGTTTTCAGCAGTGATTCGACCGGCATGCGGCGCAAATCGGCCAGGGTCCTTGCACCAGCCTTTTTCGCAAAATGCGCGCCCGCCTCTGCTGCGCCTTCCCGGGTGAAATAGGGGTCAAGTTCAACGGGTTCAAAAACGGCACCGCTTTGCCCGATTACCCGTTGGAACAGGCCCTTGGCCAGCGGCGACGCAACCAGCATGCTGGCCGAGAAGCTGCCCGATGACTGGCCGAATATGGTGACCCGGTCCGGATCGCCGCCAAATGCAGCGACATTCCGGTTGACCCACTTCAAAGCTGCAATCTGATCGAGCAAACCGTAATTGCCCGAACCGCCATGCCGCGATTCTTTGTTCAATCCCGGGTGAGCTAGAAATCCGAGCGCACCCAGGCGATAGTTTATCGTGACAACAACCACGCCCCGAGCGGCCAAGCGGTCGCCGGCATATTGGGGCACCGAACCCGATCCGTTCATCAGGCCGCCGCCATGGATCCATACCATTACCGGTAGCTTGCCGATTTTCTTGGCCGCTGGTGCCCAGATGTTGAGCGTCAGGCAATCTTCGCTGGTTGGCTCCTGCGGGGCATCGGCAGGGTAGCTGCCCAATTGCGGGCAGGCGGGCGAATAGGAGGTAGCTTTGCGTACACCGCGCCATTGCGCTGCCGGCTGCGGCGGGCGCCAGCGAAGCGGGCCGACTGGCGGAGCTGCATAGGGGATGCCCTTGTAGGACTGAATCGCGGCGGTTTGCGAGCTCTCTATTTGCCCGCTTTCAGTGACAACGGGTTGGGCGTTGGCCCGGTATAGCCCCAATTCAAAACCCAAGAGGAAGCAAACCATGATCAGACATTTGTACATGGCGCAATTGTACAAGCAAAAATGGAAAGCGGGGGTTATCGTTTCGATGCACGAATGGCATCGGACCCGTCTCTGGCTCTTGCGCCAACCTATAAGGCGACGGGCAATCTGCGCGCTATTCAGATCTTGCTGGGCCATTCGAACATCGAGAATACCGTCCGGTATCTGGGCGTCGATGTCGACGACGCAACTGCCCTTACGGAACGAACAGAAATTGGAATGTGGAGCTCCTCGCGGCAGCGGGGAGCCGCTTTCGGTGCGACTTAACGGATGGCAGCTTTCAACGATCGCAATTTCGTTGCCGAACAACAGCAATGTTAGCGTTTGGCGTTGTTTCGCCGAAGCTAGGCGGCTCACTGCGACCAAAATACTCAATTCGGAAATGTTTCGACTGACGAGCCAGACTAGCGTACTGGCCAGTTCCAGATATTGGCTGCGTGCCGTTAGATGATAACGTCGTTACTAAGTTTAAAAGGAGATAAATGCGTGCTTTTTCACACCATGGTCGGGTCTAACGATATTGAGCGATCCAGGCACTTTTACGACACGGTGCTCAGCGTCCTCGGGATAAACAAGGCATCGCTTAACATAGCTGACAGCGGCCATACCCGCCTTTTTTATCAAGGCGAGAATGGCACCAATTTCATCGTTACTCAGCCCATCAATGATGAGTCGGCAACAGTAGCAAATGGAGCAACAATTGCGTTCTCGTGCAACTCGCCTGAGCAAGTGAAACAGTTCCACGACGTAGCGGTCGCCAACGGCGGCACCTCGATTGAGATAGCGCCGGGGCCGCGCAACACCCAATCGTTGGGCGTGGTAGAATTAGCCTATGTTCGTGACCCCGATGGCAACAAGCTGTGCGGGATCCACTTTCCTAAATAGCCGCTTGGTTCAGAATTCTGCAGAAATGAGCCGTCAGCCCTTACGTTGGTCTGGCGGCTCGTGAGCAGCGGCTACCAGTGGTGACCTTTCAGCTCTCTGCCCTCTCTGAATGTACGGCGACTTTTGAATAACGAGAACCGGGAAGCGAATGGCGGCTTTGTTAGCGGCAGGAGCCATCTAACCTCAGCTGATAATAATGCATCACTCTCCTCCCCCCGAATATCCGATTTGCGCTGAAAGCGGGGGCGATGGCTCGGGTCTCCAATGGCGCAAAAACATCGGCGCGGCTTTTACAGTGGAGAATGGTCAGACATCAAAATTGACGGCTGGCCAAAGTAGCAGAGCATTGTGGCGCGTCCGGGTTGGTAACAGATCTATCGCAGTGGTAATATGTTTTAAGTAACCCATAAGACCATTGTAACTGGCAGTGAACTGCGAAGCAGCTACCAATCTTTCTGCTGCCCTGAACCGCTGATGACGCAATTTGCAACCGTGCTGGCCGATTCTTCAAATTTGATTGTGACTTCTCGCCAGCGTGACCCTGTCCATTTTCCAATTGGCCCCCAGGATTCTACTCCAGTGAGTACACTGGTATTGAAACGTTCTAAGTTCGTTTGTTCTACACGAAAGCGTCCCTCGCGAGCTTCGAAAGTAAACCGGCTTCGAATTTTCCAACGTGGAAGCGATCCGTATTCAATCGAGTTACGTGCAACGATAACCCCGTTTTCGAGGTCTGTGCTAATAATGAGCGGGTCGTCGCTACTCCCTTTTATCAATTTTTGCGCGATGCAAGTATTTGCACGTGTTGCAAGGGCTCTTGGCGTCCCTGGTGCTTGATAAACCTCGCTCGTAATTACCATAAGGTATTCAGCAGCGAAGCCCGCAGCCGAACTGAACGCGGCAAACAGCGTAAGAATTAAAATCCTAGAGTTCATTTCCATTTTATCAATTTCCAAACGTTACGCGCTAAGCAAAACCATCTTTGAAATCATAAACGGCTCGATGGGGCCAATTCGATTTAGGCTCTCGTTATAGGTTAACCGTTCAAAACCCTGCTCGCCGGAATAGGTCCAGAACACATTACGATATTCGCGATGCTGCAACTGGATTTTCAGGATGTTCTTGTCGCTGTGCAAACGGCCATCAACGCCGTCGTCCTTAATCTCGACCAATGCAACACTATCGCGCGTTGACCGGCCTTTGATGCCAACGGCAAAGTCCGGAAAGAAGCGTTGACCGGTGGGCAACATCATCCGCGTCGCCCATGTCACGTTTTCGGGATTGCGCAGCCACCACGATACCGCGCCGGATTGATCTGTGTCGAGAAATTCGGCGAAGGCGCGTTCGGGCTTGTTCATACCGCCGGGGAAAATGCCGTGCGCCGCTTTTGCCGCCGGGTCTGCGCCATCAATGTCAAACAATGGGTTCGGAATTGGCTCATTGGCGTCCACATGCACCCGCTTACCCTGTGCTTGCTTTAACGCCAGCAAGAGCGCGTCGGGTTCGCGCATCGCCGCCATCTGAATGGTGCGGCGTAAATCCTGATCGCTGAACTCGATGCCTTGCTCGAAAGCTCGCACGCGCAATGCCTCGATCAGCGCACGCTCCAACAGCCGGGGATCAACAGAGTCATTCAATTGGAATGCTTGCTGCGCTTTCTCGGCAATGCGGGCGTTGGACACGCGCAGACTGAGAGAAATTTCGCGCTCCTCGTCGGCCAGAAACAAGTCACGTAAACTCATTGATGCCGCGCGCCGCGTCTGGTGAATCTGGGCAAGCAGTGACGAGCGATTGCAAAACTCGGCGGCAATCTCGTCGATGAAGGCGGGGTCATTAAGTTCCGCATAGCCGAGCGGGCGTTCCTGCCAAAGCGCCTCTGGCACCCCAAGTTCAAGACGCAGCGGATAGGGCGTCAATTTGCTGACTTTTGTCGTAAGCGGAATCGTGGGCGCGTCCTGTTCGGGCAAGTTACCGAAAAGCGGCGTTTGGCTCGCCACCCGCGCTGTTTCACCGGCGACAATGGCATGGTCGATTGCGGCGCTGTCCATCGCGGCAACATCTGCACCGATAATGCCTTCGTCGATCAACAATGCTAACCGCTCCTGCCGCTCTTCGGCATTGGTGGGCGGCTGCGGGGCATAGGCTGATGCCCGGTGCACGTCTGACAGCAAGTTTGCCGCTGCCGACGCCCCATATTCAACAATGTCGAGCTGATCAGACAGCACAGTCAAGCTCTGCCGCACGGCCTTTAACTCATCAACCGCCGCACTCAATCCGGCTTGCATGTCCGGGTCGGTAAGGAACACATAACCGCGATCAAGCAAATCATCGCTGCCATGCCCGCTCCGCAACAACGGGTGAACGCGCATGATCCGCCCGACGATTTGTAACCCGAACGCTGCCCCGCGATTGGGGCGCACCGATACCAGAGTCCATGCGCGCGGCGCGTCAAAGCCGGTTGCAACAGCAACCTTGAAAATCAGTAACTGCTTTGAATCGTCATAGGCGAGCATGTGAAAATCAGCGTCCGGCTCACCCGATGTGTGCACCGCAATCATATCATCGCGAATGCCAGTAATTTCGAGCAACTTCTCACGAACGCGTTTTACCGGATCTTCGCCGCCGCTCGCCTGATCCTCAACCTGAACCAGCATCAATGGAGTGAGGCCAATGGCCTTGTCCGAAAGCCGTTCGCAGATTTGGCGGTGCTGGGTCCATGCGGCAGTCAACGTGGCCTGCTCAAAGTCGATGAATGCCTCGTCGCCGGGGTTCATCCGCAAATAGCCTAGCATGAGGCCGCGCTTGTTTAACCCAGCTTCTACAACGCGGTCGCGCGCCACGACAATGCGGCTTTCCACCTCTACGCCTGCGGCGCGTTCAAACGCTTCAAGTTTTTCGTCGTTTGGGGTGGCAGTTGCCAACAACGTAAAATCAGGCTGGAGAGCTTCCAGATAGAATTTCGCTGCCGCGCCTGCTGACGCGCCAAAGTTCAAATGCGCCTCGTCAATCACCACGCCAACGGCAACGCCGGATTCGCGCAACAGCACGAGCATGTCATCGAGTGAAAGCCCGTCCTCGCGCGCCCGCCGAACTTTGCGAGCATCCTTGTTGTTGGCGGCGACAGCCCCCCATGTTTGCACAAACACATCGCCATCTCGCAATCCGCTAACTGCCCGGTCGGCGGCCAATTCACGCAAGCGAACGCCGGGGCATTGATCCGAAAGCGCGTCGCGGGTCTGCACGACCAGCCCCGCATAAGGCGCAAACCAAAACCACACGGTTTTCATTGGCAATGCGCCAATCAAGCCTTCGATGGAGCGGCCAAGGATCAGGGTTTTGCCGGAGCCAGTTGGCGCTTGCAGCAACATGGCCCCGCTTTTCAGCGCGATTTCGCGGCGATGGTCTGGCCGGTTGTTGATGTGATCGGCAACGCGCGCTATGGTGGATTGCAGCGCGGTCACCGCCTCCAACTGGTAGTCGGCCAGCCCGTGCAGAACTTCGGCTTCGCTCACTGCTGAAACCGCTTCACAAGTGTTTCACGCACAGGGCGGATTTCAAAATCGACCGGGCCAAGCGCAGCGGTCAATTGCCCCGGCGTCCAGCTATAGACAAACGCATTGGCACGGGCCTTGGCGAGGGCGCGCAAGCGTTCGATGAGGCCGTCGTCGGTGCGGTCGGCAAGGATCAGCGTTTGAGCGTCGGTGCTATGCTCATTCCATCCACTCGCCGCATCATAAAAAGTGAGGGGCAACCCGTGCATGGCTTCTAAAGCGGTCCAAGCCTCAGCGGGGGCAAGCTCCGAATTGAGCGCGTCAAAATCAATCTCGCGGGTGCGCAGATAAGCGAATTCGGCGGAAAGGTCGGCATATTTACCGTCACGCGCGGCATTCAAACGTCGAACCCGTTCAGCGGTCACATCGCGGCAGATATTCTTATCGGGTTCGTCACCAGTCGCTTCGCTGGAGGACACCATGATGAAGCGACGCGACCCTTGGTCGTCCGCATTCACCTCCATCACCGCTTGGGCTGTGGTCGCCGAACCAGCAAAGAAATCGACGACAAGATCGTCAAAGCTGGTTGATTGGCGCACAAGTTCACGAATCAGCGAAACAGGCTTGGCATAGTTGAACGCCTTCGACCCGAACACGTCTTTGATGACCTTCGCGCCTTCGTCGTTCGTCCCGGACACAATGGCATTTGCGCCATCGTCCACCGTGTCTTCTTCCGAACGGGGCGTAATCCAGCTTGAAAGCGGCTGCGTCGCATTGCGTAGGTCTTTCTTGTAACGCTTGAATGCGGGGACATTAAAACCAACGGGTTTGCCAACCCAGAAATCAAGATCGGGCAATTCCTCGCGCAGCATCGGCGCACGCCCGGTCATCGGCACGTCGCCGGACCGGATAGCGGCCAGCAATTCCTCTTTGGTATTCCAAGTTTCGACGCGCTGCTGATCGGGGAACAGAATCTGCCCGCACTCAATCCATTCTTCCATCGTGCGTGTCGATACGCGCTGTCCCGGTTTCAAACGGTCGCGTGACGCATAAACCCAGATACGATTGGGGTTCGGCGCATACCAAATGCCCGTCTTTGGGTCTTGCAGCGGGTAATAGAGATTTGGCCGTTCAAGATAGTTGAAGCCAAGCGTCAAATCGCTTTTGCGCCAATCGCCATCTGGATCATTGTCGGCGTTTGAATACATTTCATAGGACTTGGCATTCCCTGAAAATTTGAAACCGCTATGCCCATAAGCAAGGACATGCTCATGATCGGGACTAAGAAACGATCCCTGATCGGCATTGGAACCTTGGCGCGTCCGCCATGTGAATGTGCCCAAGCGCATTCCCGGCAGTGCCTCATCCATCATCAATTCGAGCTTGGCGCGGTTTTCATCGTTGATCGAAACAAGGATCACGCCATCATTGGCGAGCAAGTCGCGCGCGAGGCTCAGGCGGCGGAACAGAAATTCCAGCCAGGTCGAATGGCGATAGCGATCATTGGGGTCGACGTAGTGGTCGTTATACACCCAATCCTTGTTGCCGGTGTTGTAGGGCGGATCGATATAAATGCACTTCACCCGGTGGGCATGGGTCATCCGCAACCAGCGCAGCGCATCGAAGTTATCGCCCTCGACCACCAGATTGCGCCACGGCGCCGCTCCGTCAGACAGGGCAGGGTCTATCGTGCAAGCAACGAAATTCGCATCGATTGCGGCATCCGCCTCAATCTCATCCCGCTCCCACACCAAACCCAGTTTCTTTTCAGCATCGCGCTTCCGCAAGAGGCTGGCGAGCTGGTTTTTGGAAAGACTGTCATATGGGTCTGGCACGCGGGATCCTGAGCTAAATTAAGTTGCTGCGTTACTGCCCACATTGGCTCAGAGCATCAAGTTCAATTACTATAAGGCTCATTCTGCGAGCCAACGAGCACGCGATGCTATCTGAACACCTTTAAACCAGGCGCAGCGCGTCGTAAGGCTTATCTTCTTTCATTGGTGGGCCCGAGAGGTGACACAAAATCATATCTAGCTCCGCCGATGAAATGAAGAGTTGATCAGCGATAGCTTCCCGGGTGATCCGATCCTGCCACAACGCAGCGAAAATCTGAGGCCAAAGCGCAGAAGTCTCGGGAGCAAGACCTTCGGGTTCCGACCTCCGATATCCACGGCTTGATAATTCGACGTTCAAACTTCTGTTCTGCCATTCGCTCACGACACGAAGTTTATGCAGCCGATAATTTAGCGCTGCGACAGAGACGCCCCAGCGTCGCTTATAGCTCACAAGACTATCGAGATCTGGAACATAACGAATTCTGCTCAAAACATCGTCTGCCGGCATTAAGAGTGCCGAAGCGAATTTGTCAGCTTCGATTTCGGCCTGCCGGCTGTCCTGAGGTTCGCCATGCCGATGCATGACTAAATGGCCCAGCTCGTGGGCAGCATCAAATCGACTCCGCTCAGTCGACTTAAACGTGTTTAGAAAAACGAATGGCTGATCACCCCGCCAGCAAGAAAATGCATCGACGTTCTTGGTGTCTTCGCAAAGTGAAAACACTCGAACGCCCTTAGATTCTAATAATCTTACCATGTTGGAGATGGGCTGTTCACCAAGGCCCCATTGCGCCCGGACAATGCGAGCTGCACTTTCAGGACCCGAATCTTCACGCATATCAGGAACATCAACTTCAGGAAGGTTGAAACGCTCAGCCACCCAATCATGAAAGAGGTAAGCGATCACTCCAGCAGACAGCGCGGCGTCGCGTTCCTTGGCCGACATTGACGAAAGACTTCGAAAACTGGCTGCCTCGGCAGGCAACTCGTCTACGTCCTCCGCAAAGAAAAACCCCCGAGGAAAATCCAAAGCTGATGCAAGAGCGCTTAAAGTATCATCCTCAGGCTCATTAGCTCCGTTTTCCAAACGTGAAATCGTGATGGGAGATACGTCAATTATATCCGCAAGTTTACGCGCGGTCATTTTCCGCCTCTTGCGCGCCAAGGTTAAGCGTTGTGGATTAAACATGCCATCAAACCTTGCGGGACACCGTCACGTTATACTCGGCAGGGGGCTCGTCCTCATCGATAAAGGGTTCAGCCTTATCCCAGGCACCTTTTTCAACAAGCAATATGCGCTCGTGAAAGCCATCAAACTGCTCATCGGTAATCGCAATTGGGCAAGATATCTCGGCGCGTACATCGTCACCGTTGGCGAAAACGAAAAGTACCCAGGTCGGGGCAGTCACCTCTGCAATCTCTTTCGCTCTAACGTCGGGCCAAAATTCATACTGCCCGAGTTCGATTGCCCTCGCAGATCCAGCACCCTTGCGCGATACAGCGAGGGGATCAAATATTGGATCCCCAGCACGCTCCGCATTTTGTAAAATTACTTTGATCCCATGCTCGGCGTGAAAAATGGATTCGATATTGTCTCTCCGGCAAATCTCCCAGCCTTGAGGAACAAAAACGCGCCGCAGATAAGCTGTTCCCTCTATCCATGAAAGTAGTCCGCCCGCGCTTAATGGATGGAATGCGGTCGCATTGCGTCGTCCGCCAACTGCTGCCCTTATCACGTCGAGCAGAAGGTCGCGGCGAAGACCCAATTGTGCCAAGCGCGGCACGACCTCAAAATCCTCTGCCAACACCGCCATCGATAAGCTCCATGTTAATATTCTTAACCTCATATGAGGAGATAAAACTTAACATGTCAAGCCCTATTGATCTAAAATGACTCATCTGAAGTTTTAGGCAAACAAAATGTCGTAAATGCAATGGCATCACCGTCGCAATTTTGGCTATTTCGAGCAATGTTATTGCAGCGTATAACTATCCCTTGAACGATTGGGCAGTCCAGATAATGCGTGGCCACACGACCGTGAGCACCTCCCCCACTTAACATAAACTCCGATAGCGCACAATTACGAGGTATGCATAAAGGCGATTCTCAAGCTATCTGTTGTTATTCCCAACAAACGGTTCGCACCAGAGAAACGGCGGTTTCGTCGAAATCCGCCGTTTCTATGCTTCTGTTAAACAGTCCTCAACAACCGTTACATAAGTCCTGCGTAGGTCACATTTCCCAATCGTGTCCCTCATGTGGGAACAGAGCGCGTTTGCACTAACATGTCGACGACGGAAGGATCGGCGAGAGTTGAGATGTCGCCCAAGTTTAAAACATCACCCTCGGCAATTTTCCGCAATATGCGCCGCATGATTTTGCCGGAACGCGTCTTGGGAAGTCCGGGTGCAAAATGGATGATGTCGGGCGTCGCTATTGGACCAATTTCGTGGCGCACCAATTTGACAAGCTCTGCCCGAACCTCGGGTGTCTCCGCTTCATTTGCGTTTAACGTGACATAAGCGTAAACGCCTTGCCCCTTGATATCGTGTGGGAAGCCGACAACTGCTGCCTCAGCAACTTTTGCATGGGCAACGAGCGCGCTTTCGACCTCAGCCGTACCCATTCGGTGACCTGAAACATTGATTACGTCGTCGACCCGGCCCGTAATCCAATAATAGCCATCTTCGTCACGTCGGCAGCCATCGCCCGTGAAATATTTGCCGGGATAGGTCGTGAAATAGGTTTGGAAAAACCGCTCATGATCGCCCCACACGGTGCGCATCTGGCCCGGCCAGCTATCGGTCATGCACAGATTGCCATCGGTCGCGCCATCAAGCACTTTGCCATCTGCGTCGACAATCGCTGGCTGCACGCCGAACATTGGCTTCGACGCTGCACCGGGCTTAAGCGCATGGGCACCCGGCAAAGGCGTCATCATCGTCCCGCCTGTCTCGGTCTGCCAATAAGTATCCACAATGGGGCAGCGTCCCTCACCGACCACATGATAATACCATTCCCATGCCTCGGGATTGATAGGCTCGCCGACCGACCCAAGCAGATGGAGCGAGCTGCGCGACGTTTTCTTCACCCACTCATCGCCTTCGCGCATCAGCGAACGCAACGCGGTAGGCGCGCCGTAGAAAATATTGACTTGGTGCCGGTCAACGATTTGCCAGAAGCGGCTATGGTCGGGATAATTCGGGACGCCTTCAAACATGACGGTTGTCGCGCCGTTTGCAAGCGGCCCATAAACAACATAGCTATGGCCAGTGACCCAGCCAATGTCGGCGGCACACCAATAGACCTCGCCCGGCGTGTAGTTGAACACATAATGGTGTGTCATCGCTGCCCACACCAAATATCCGCCAGTCGTGTGCAGCACGCCCTTTGGCTTTCCCGTTGAGCCCGACGTGTACAGAATAAAAAGCGGATCTTCTGCGCCCATCACTTCTGGTTCGCAATCGCTGGAGACTTTTGTGCGCGCCTCGTGATACCAAGCATCCCGGTCGCCCTGCATTTCAATGTCGTTTCCGACATGGCGGACGACAAGGCATGCCTTGACCGACGTGCAATTTGTCAGCGCCTCATCAACATTCTGCTTAAGCGGAACCAGCTTGCCGCCACGCATGCCAGCGTCAGCCGTGATGACAATGTTAGAATCACAATCTTGAATGCGCCCAGCAAGCGCATCGGGAGAAAATCCGCCAAAAACGATTGAGTGGATTGCGCCAATACGGGTACAAGCAAGCATAGCCATCGCTGCTTCCGGGATCATCGGCATATAGATTGTGATGCGATCACCCTTGTGCGCGCCCAAATCTTTGAGGGCGTTGGCCATAAGGCAAACTTCGGCATGCAATTCGCCGAAACTAATCCGCCGCTGCTGCGAGGGATCATCACCTTCCCAAATGATCGCAATATCGTCTTTGCGGTCTGGCAAATGGCGATCAATGCAGTTTACAGATACATTCAACGCACCACCTTCGAACCATTTAATGCCGAAGTCAGCCTCGTTGAAACTTGCATTCTTCACTTTGGTAAATGGGGTCATCCAGTCGAGCCGCTTGGCCTCTTCTCGCCAGAAGGTATCCGGATCACGGACCGATTGAGCATACGCTGCGTCATAACGCTCGGACGTGATAAACGCCTTTTTCTTCCAGTCATCTGAAACAGGATATTTTTCCGACATTTGCCCTCCAAATCTTTGACGTTCTATCGCGATTATAAGGAGCTGACGCAAATTATTTTGGTCAGTGGTTCTGAACGAAATGAAGTCATCTCGCGCAGTCGTAATTTCCAAAGAACCGAGATATTCGAACGTACCACGGCAATGCTCCAACGGCCCCATAAACGCGGGAATTTAATGGGTGCAATTGCCTACAAGCGCTGCCATAGCTCCCAAATGCTTTTATCAGATTGCCACAACGTCAATGACTTCAGGCTGTTAGCAAAATCGCGCCTGCCCTCGCCTATCTTCAATTACATCGATGGCGCCGCCGACGATGAACGGACAAAGCGGCGGAACACGGCGTCCTTCGACGATTGCGATCTTGTACCAAATGTTTTGGCAGGCGTGTCGGAAATCGACATGGGCGTAACTGTGATGGGGCAGCGTATTGATATGCCGCTGATGCTGTCACCTACGGCTTTGCAACGCTTGTTTCACTGGCAAGGTGAACGCGCCGTTGCCGCAGTTGCGCAGAAGCATAACACATGGTTCGGTATCTCGTCGTTGGCCACAGTCAGTATTGAGGAGGTCGGCGCGCGTATCACAACGCCAAAGCTGTTCCAACTTTACATCCACAAAGACAATGGTCTGAATGCGTCGATGATCGAACGCTGCAAGGCGGCGAAGTTCGATGCGATTGCGCTGACCGTTGACACCATAGTATCGGGAAACCGCGAACGATGCCTGCGCAGCGGGTTTACCTCTCCGCCGCGTTTTACGCCCGCCTCCGTATTGAGCTATGCTATCCACCCAATGTGGGCGCTGAATTATATCTTTCGTGAGAAATTCGCGCTTCCCAATTTGCAGACTCATGTCGATGCCGGCACCAATGTCGCGGTGTCGGTTGCAGAATATTTTAATACGATGCTCGATACCTCCATGGACTGGAAAATGGCCGAAAAAGTCCGCTCGGACTGGGGCGGTCAATTCTGCCTGAAAGGCATCATGTCTGTAGACGATGCGAAACGCGCCGTTGATATTGGCGCGACCGCGATCATGGTATCCAACCATGGCGGTCGGCAATTGGATGGCTCGCGTTCGCCTTTTGACCAGATAGCCGAAATCGCCGACGCCGTTGGCGGCAAAATCGACATCATCTGCGATGGCGGCGTGCAGCGCGGAAGCCATGTCCTGAAAGCGCTCGCCGCTGGGGCTTCTGCTTGTTCTGGTGGTCGATTATATCTGTATGCGTTGGCCGCCGCTGGTGAACCTGGCGTGCGACGCATAGTCGGCAAACTGCGTGACGAAATCGAACGCGATATGAAATTGATGGGCGTCCGGTCAGTTGCCTCGCTCAATCGATCAATGTTACGTTGGCGCTAAATCGGCACGGAGAAATGTCGGAAACTGCACCATTCTCTTCGATACAGTGTCTCAGGTTTTCAGAATAACCGACCCGCCATTCGCGCCCAAACCTAACACTGCTGACATACCTATCGTCGCATCAGGGACTTGGTGCCCTTCTGCATCTCCGCGAAGTTGCCACGTAAGTTCGCATATCTGAAGAACCGCCTGCGCAGTCGTTGCTTCGCCAAAAGACAAAAAGCCGCCACTAGGGTTCACGGATAACTGGCCACCGATTTCAAGCTTGCCATTGTCGAGCATCCAGTCGCCTTGTCCGGGTTCATAAAAACCAAACAGCTCGGGCCAGGATAGCAAGTGCCAGACTGTATTGTCTGCCATTTCTAATACATCAACGTCCTCTGGTCCAATTCCTGCCATTTCACATGCGCGATTGACGGCATTTACAACCTCACTCGTGTGAGAAACATTGGGTAAAACGTTAGTCGATACCGTCGGAATACGACGTGCTGGGTCACCAAAATCGCCGGTAGCAATTGCGCAGCCCGCAACCTCCACTGGCTTGTGCCCAGTTTTCCTAGTATATTTTTCTGTACCCAAAATGATCGCTGCGGCACCGTCACTGACTGGGCAAATTTCTAGAAGATGCAGCGGATCGGCAACCATCGGTGATGCAAGCACTTGTTCGACACTCGTGGCTGCGCGAAAGCGTGCGAGACGGTTGCCACTCGCATTATTCCGCATCATGACCGTAGCCCGAGCTAAGGTTTCGTCGCTTGTGCCAAAATCATATTTACGTCGGTTGGCTTCAATAGCCCAGTAGGCTGGGTTTGTTGCCCCCATCGCCACCCAACGCAGATAATCACTATCGCTGATATCATCAGGGCTACCTGGTGGACGCGGGATAAAGCCTTTGGGCATTCGTTCAGCGCCCAAAACCGCAACAACATCATGCTGCCCACTGGCTATCAACGCATAAGCTGTTTGAAATGCCACCGCTCCTGCAGCACACGCACCGCCGACATTAATGCATGGAATACCTTGCTCAGCCACCGACTGAACAACTTCATTGGCATGAAGCCCCCAGCCCATGCCTCCCTCAAACCGCGAGCTGGCGGCAACGAGTCCCTGAATGTCAGGCCAAGCTAATGACGCATCTCCGAGCGCCAGATTCATGGCTTCATGTGCGAGTTGAAGCTGCGTCTTGTCTGGCCATTTACCCCAGGGATGTGCGCCTGCGCCTAATACATAAACTGACCTTGTCATCCCGCCCATGCCCCTTCCGCCGACGCAAATTTGTATGTCAGTTTTTCACCAATTCCGGCATCAGAATACAGCGGTTCGACTACGAGTTTGAGTGCCATCCCGATGATGATTTCATCTAATGCTATACGAGTTAGCATACCCATAACTTGTAACCCGTCACCCAGATCAACAAGGCCCAAAGCATATGGCGACCAATGATCCATGCGAAACAAAGGTGGCGGCTGATATCGCTGCACGGTGAAGCTATAAAGGGTGCCGCAATGAGGCAAGAATGTCTGCTCGACCGATTTGTCACGGCATTCGGGGTTTCGGCAACTGAGTGATTGCGGGAAATAGATATTGTTACAAGCTTGGCACCGCGAGCCGATCAGTTTTGGAGTTCCCGCGACAATTTCGAACAAGCCTTCCACGACTGGCGTGCTCGCGTGTTGCTGGGCCATCATAGAGAGAGAATATCCCGAGTTTCACGGAAATAATGCGTTCCGTTTTCAACATCGGTGACGTTCACTTCGTGTCGCACATACCGCCTTCCGCGCTTTTCATATTTATCAGTTGCCCGGGTCGCGATTCTCACAGTCGCGCCCACGGGAATGGGCGCTAGAATCTCGGAATCGTGGAAAGTGTGGATGGATCCTATCGCAAACGGTTTGGTATGGTCAAATTGCACAGACAAAACGAAATGCGAAACTAGGACCGGCGGCACAATAGCTCCGCCGAAGGGGGACTCACCTTTGATATGCCAGGTGTTCATTTTCCATGCTTCATACCAAGGATTGAAGTCCTCTACAGCGTCAGCGTACAGTATCACCAATTCAGGCGTAATATGGAGATCGCGAGATAGCTCGTCGCCAATCTCAACCATATCCCAGTAGGTTTGAGACCCCTGCTCCAGACTATCAATGAATTCACGCGTCTGCTCTATTTGTATATCGCTCAACGGACGAAGGGCGTCAGTTAGGATTGTCTCGGCTTGCATCGTTCGTTCCCTTGCTTAATTCAAACACCAACATCGACTTCCACCCAGCCGACTGTTTTCTTTTCGCCCGCTTCGTTCTCGCTCCAAATATCGACCGTGAACCTGAAACCATTTCCTTTGGGCGTCTTTTCTCTGACTACGCCATGCGTAACTATTACTTCGTTAGCCAGCGTAGACGCCACATATTTGCAAACCATGCGGGCATTGCTGAACATCTGAGCACCGAAGTGATTCACACACATTTCGGCCAGATAGGCCGAGGACATTTCTCCCGTTTGGATCGGTGCAGAAAGACCCGTTGTGGCAGCGTAAACAGGATCCCAGTGGTTCGGATTAAACCGACCCCAAAGACGCGAACCCATCAACTGAATTACGGCCTTCTTCTTAATGCTTTGAAGCTTGTACCCGACTGGCGTGTCGCGCGTAACCAGTAAGGAATTCAGCACGTCGGTGCGACTCATCAGGTGCCTCCTATTCTGCGATTCTGCAGGAAGATTAGATTCGTTTCTGACTTAAAGATGTATCAAGCAATCACTTTCGTCAACACTATTGTTGAAAATGCTGTAATGGTATTGCAAACACTGTAACCTAGTTGTCGGCGGCAATTGAATCGGCTGAATCGCTGATTGCACAAGGCACCGGAATAATGGCAGTACGGCGATCGTCCTGACAAATTCGTGATGTTGGGGCCGCGCTTGCAGATGCTAGTATAGAATGGAAACTAGAGACGATTATGAAACCAGTGAGCAACATCGGGAAACGCCGCAAACTTGCGAAAGACGATTCTAGCGCTTCATATGAAGCGCGCCGAAAAGAAATAGCCGAAGCCTCTATACGCGTTTTCAACCGGTTGGGGTTTAAGGGCGCCAGCATCAGTGCGATAGCAGCGGAACTCGATATCGATAGAGCGTCACTCTATTACTATTTTTCATCAAAGGAGGAGCTGTTTGATGAGCTTGTGCGGACCGTGGTCGAACGCAACCTCGAACTCATCAAACAAATAGAATCAAGCGGCGTCAGCCCTCGCCGCAAATTGCGCGACTTGGTCAATACATTGATGACCTCCTACGGAGACAATTACCCCCTTTTTTACATATATATTCGCGAAAACCTCAGCCATGTCAGCGATGCACGAACTGAATGGTCAAAGTCTATGCGCAAAATCAATGCCGAGACCGTTGATGCGGTCATTTCAATCATAGAAGAGGGCTATGCCGATAACAGCCTACGTAAAGTGGGATCATCTCGTGTCGTTGCATATGGTATATTAGGCATCGTCGGGTGGACCCATCGCTGGTTCCGGCCCGATCGTAGCGATGTGAGTGCAGAAGAAATCGGCAAGACCTATGCCGAACTGTTGCTGGCTGGGCTCGAAAGTCCTTACGGACCTTAGCCAGTTAAGCGTTTGCCATTTTTGCAAAGTTCATAACTTTGGCCTGCGTAAATTCGAGCAAGCCATGCATCCCCATTTCGATACCGACGCCTGACATTTTCGCTCCGGCGAAGGGGGTATCAGGACCGATGTCTCCATGATTGTTGATCCACACGGTGCCGGAATCGAGCCGCGCAGCAACCGCGCCGGCTTTTTCGCTGTCCGACGACCAAACCGAATTGCCAAGGCCAAAACTACTATCGTTCGCGCGTGCGACAACGTCATCCACGTCAGAAAAGCGCATAACCGGCAGAACCGGGCCAAATTGTTCGTCGGTAACCAGACGCGCATTGTCCGAAATATCACGCACGATTGTGGGATTAATGAAGTACCCCTGACCGTCAGGGCTGTCACCCCCTGCGATTATTGTTCCTTCAGCTCGTGTTTCCTCGATCAGGGCTTTCAGCTTGTCGAATTGAACACGGTTTTGCACAGGACCAAGCTGTGTGCCCTGTTGCGATCCCGGTCCGACAATAGCTGCTTTTGCAATTTCAGCTAGTTTCGCGCAGATGGCGTCATACTTGCTGTCGTGCACATACAAACGCTTTAGCGCGATACAGACTTGACCATTGTTCATGAAGGCAGAATCGAAAAGTTGCTGTGAGACTGTATCTGGATCACAGTCGTCGAGAACGATGCCGGAATCATTCCCGCCAAGTTCCAATGTCATTCGCTTGAGCGTACCGGAGCCTGACGACATGACCTTCATGCCTGTACTGGTCGATCCCGTGAAGCTAACTTTACGTACCATCGGATGACTGGTGAGCACATCTCCAAGGTCATTCTTGTCGGTCACAATGTTCACTGTGCCTGCTGGAACGATATCCCTCCAAAGTGCTGCGACTTGCAATGTCGCCAGCGGCGTAGTCGCAGCTGGCTTTACTACCACGGTGTTGCCCGTAATTAACGCTGCGCCGACCTTGTTTACTGCGGTAAGCACAGGAAAATTCCACGGCACGATCGCAGCAACCACACCAAGCGGGCGGCGGTGTAGTTCGATCCGCCGAGTTTCGCTGTCTTCAATCAACTCGACAGGAATTTCCAGCCCCGCATAATAACGCAGGAAATAAGCGGCCCCGCCGACCTCGCCTTGCGCATCGGCCGTTGGTTTTCCTTGTTCACGAGTCAGCGTACGGGCAATGGCTTCGATATTCGCCTCAATGGCTTCAGCCATTTTAATGAGCACAGCACGGCGCTCATCGATCGAGGTCGCGGACCAGGCTGGGAACGCGGCCGCGGCAGCGGTTACTGCATCTTCAATTTCTTCACGCGAGGCACAGGCACAGGCCGCAAACACTTCTTCGGTCGCCGGATCAACAACATCAACCGTTCGGCTACCGCCGATCATTTTACCGTTCACCAGCATGTCGTAGCGCACTTCCATCACAAACTCTCCTAATCCGGTATCTATCAGATGCCCTTGGTCGCCAGGACTTTCGCTCGACCAGCAACATAGGCGCGGGTAGCCTCCACATCTTCACGCGACAGCCATTTGCTGAAGCCAACCATACCATTGTCCTTCAGTATTCCATCATGGACCACTTCTTGCCATAATTTCTGGTCAGCCAGTACCGACGAGCGACGCAGATCCGGCAAGACGCCGGAAGATCGTGCTGTGCCGCCATGGCATACAGAACAGGTGGTCTCGAAAATTTGTGCCCCCTTGGCGACGGTAGCAGGGGACCATTTGTCATTCACGACAACCGCCGGACCTGGATCCATACGTTCTACCTTATATGGTGCCTTCCCGCCGATCGCGAATACCAGCAGTCGACCATTGGGCCGTGGTCCCATATTTTCTGTGAAGGGGCTAGCGACGCCATAGCCACCACCATAACCGACCATCACCGCAACATATTGCTTACCGTTAACCGAGTAGCTAACCGGAGGTGCTACGATCCCAATCTTACTGTCAAATGACCACAGTTTCTTGCCGCTGGTTGCGTTAAATGCATTAAACTCGCCTTTGGCATTGCCTTGGAAAACCAAGCCGCCAGCAGTTGCCAGCACGCCACCGTTCCAAGGACCACCATGGTCGACCCGCCACATTTCCCTTTGCTTTATGGGATCCCAAGCGATCAAGACGCCTTTCAGAATCGCACGGATGGCTTTCAGTCCAGCCTCGTCGTCAGGTAGGGTATTAATTGCTAGGTTCACGCCAAGGTTCCAACCCCCTTCTCGACCGACAAATGGCGCATCAGATTGGTAAGCCATCGGCACTTCCTGTGCGGGAATATATACCAGATTGGTCTTAGGGCTGAACGCCATAGGCTGCCAGTTGTGGGCGCCGTGGCCTGAGGGATTAGCTACGAAAGGTCCATTTTCATATCGTGCACCTGGCATCTCTATAGGTCTGCCGGTTTTCATATCCACGCCCGAAGTCCAATTTTGCGGTACAAAATTCTTCGCCGAAACAAGTTTGCCGTTACTTCGGTCTATAACGTAGAAAAAGCCATTTTTCGGTGCTTGCATCATGACCTTGCGATCAGCCCCACCAATTTTCAACGATGCGAGAATGATCGGCTGTGTCTGTGTGAAATCCCAAGTTTCGGCGGGCGTTCCTTGGTAATGCCATTTATATTTGCCCGTATCCGCATCAAGCGCAACCACAGACGACAGGAACAGATTGTCGCCCTTTCCGTTCGAACGGACACGGTGATCCCATGGTGATCCATTGCCCACGCCGATAAGGACTTGATTGAAATCCTTGTCGTAAACAATTGCGTCCCATACGGTGCCGCCGCCACCAAACTTGGTGTAATCGCCATCCCAAGTGCCTTGCATTTTGGCGATAATATCGTCAGAGGCCGCCCCATCCGGCTTTGCGCCCTTTGCCGGCGGAACCGTGTAGAAGCGCCACGCTTGTTTACCCGTTTCTGCATCGTAAGCGGACACATATCCACGGACACCGTATTCACCGCCGCCGTTGCCAATAAGCACGCGGCCTTTAACAATCCGGGGTGCGCCCGTAATAGTATATGGCTTGCTTTGATCAACGGTGACGACGGACCAAACGAGCTTGCCGGTCTTGGCATCGAGCGCAATCAGTCGCCCATCTAATGTGCCCGAATATACTTTGCCATTGTAGATTGCAGCGCCGCGATTGACCACATCGCAGCAAGCCTTAAAACCTGTTTCACCTGGTACTTCCGGATCATATTTCCACAGCAGCTTACCCGTGGTCGCATCCAGCGCATGAACCTTGGACCATGCAGTAGTTGTGTAAATCACTCCGTCTGCCACCAGCGGCGTGGCTTCTAACCCTCGTGCTGTGTCAAACTCATGGGACCATTCAAGGCCGAGGCTACTAGCCGTCTCAGCGTTTATTTCTTCCAGACCACTATAACGCTGTTCTTCGTAGGTACCGCCGTATGTCAGCCAGTTTTGGGTTTCGGAAGCTGCACCGTCCAATCGGGAAGTATCTATCACACCATCTTCATGCGACGATCCGCACGAAACCAAAAAAGCCATGGCTAAGACCACACAAAGCTTGCGCATAACTATCCGTCCTGTCTCAATTTACCTTGGAATAAGGGAAGACACCCGCGCAGTACTATCCGCGCGGGTGTCTCTTCAATCATTCTAGAATTTCGCGGAGAGTTCGACCCCGAACGTACGCGGCGCGGCGCGAATGCGATAATCGCTACCATAGCTTCCCTCAACATTGATGGCGTTTGGATAATAGAGTTTATCCGTCAAGTTTTTGACAAAGCCAGCAATCGTAAAGCTTTCTGTCGTGTAGGAAATTCGACCATTTATCAGCCAATATGGGTTTTGGCCTTCACCGAGCGGGCCTCTACCGGAAAGCACAGAACTACCTTGAGGTCCCACATAGTCATAGGATCCAAAAACGTCGTAGTAGTACCGTCCTGTGTAACTGGTGTCGGCATGGACCGTAAATGTGCCAGATTCCGTTTTGGCAACATCCCAGTCGACACCAATATTTCCTGATGCCTTGCTAGCATAAGGAAACGGATTTCCGCCAACGTCAATTTTACCGCCTCCGGTAGAAATGCAATTGCCCACTTGAGGTGGCGTACCATTAATTGGCGCAGTAGGACACGAGCCATTATTGAAGCTACTGTCCAGATATCCAAATCCGGCATTTAGGCGGATATCATCTGTCACTGCAAAAATGAGCTCAGCGTCGAGACCCGTCAGTTTGCCGTCAAGGTTAATCAGGAATGTGACTGAGCTTGGATCAAGCAATTGTTGCTGTTGACCTGCATATTTATAGTGGAACACGGAAGCATTAAACTGGAGGCGGTTATCAAAGAACCGGCTCTTCATGCCGACTTCAAATGCATCCACTTTTTCCGGTTCCACAAAGTAAACCTGCGCTGCGGACTGGAATGCAAGGCCATTATATGTTCCCCCACGGTAGCCGCGACTGTAGCTTGCGTAGAGAAGAACGTCGTCGTTGACCTTCCAGTCGAGGATTGCACGGCCTGTTAGCGCGTTTGAACCATCACGACGGTTGAGAGACTTAATGCTTGCATCCAGCGCTGCGGAGTCACCAATAAAGTATTTTTGGAAAACGCCGCCAGGAGCATAATTTGATACGGTGTAAAGTCGTGGCGCACCGGTATCATCAAAGAATGTGGTGAGGGCGTCAAGATAAGCAAATTTATCTTTCGTGTAGCGGAGCCCAGCGGTGAACTTTACACTGTCTGTAAGCTCGTAACTTGCTTCGCCATAGATGGCCATCGATTTACGCTCTTGGGTATAGTCCTGCTTTGCCTTCAATGCAGTTACCATACCAGCTTCACGCCCCAGACCCGCTGGATTGAAGTAATTTTTCGGATTTCCAATGGCGGCGTTAACGTCGCTTAGGAAGCCGTAAAAATCTGGGGTGTTGTTTGTGACGATTTTATCCCAACCATAATATACACCCGCGATGGCTTTAAATCGGTCGGTTGAAAAATCGATGCGGATATCTTGGTTAAAGCTCTTGGACAATGAAGCGTAACCGATTGAGCACACATTGTACGGCGTACCATCACAATCGATACGCGGCAGTAATCCGTTTCGTGTTCTATCAAACCCAGTGATTGAAGTCAGATTGACGCTATCAGACAACTCAAATTTAGCATTCAGAACTGCGCCAAAGGTTTTTGTTTCGGCGGTACCAATTGAGTTACCCTCGATTTCCCTGGCAGAGAGACCCCGACCCTTCGCGCTATATGCAGGTGGCAGAAAACGGGTAAGATCGCGCCCATTGCCAAATAAAGTGCTGGCAAGTGGCGTGTAAAAAAATCCAAAAGCAGAGTCTGCTAATCTTATGGTGTCATCAGTCAAGGACGGCCCATGATTTTGAGGCGAGTCTTGCCCTCCGACCGACTGAGCAACATAAGCTTTAAAATTGATGTCAATCGTTTCGGTGGGGACAAACCTGATTTGGCCGCGAAGGCCCCAACTTTCATGCCCGCCGGGTGAAATTCCGGCATTCTGGTCGCCGAACGCAACATTATTCGGTACATTGGGATTAGATTTTATCAACCCTACCGGCTGGATATTTTTTACATAAGGATCGGAATTCACATAACTCCCCGCAATGCGAATCCCCAGCTTATCCTCGACGGGCGTCACCTCAATCGCGCCTAACGCGCTCACGCGATTAAACGAACCATACCCGATCGTCGCGTGCCCGTTGGAACCCGTAAGACGCGGCTTGCGGGTTATAAAGTTAATCGCACCCCCGGTGGTGTTTCGTCCAAACAAAGTTCCCTGAGGGCCACGAACGACTTCCACTTGCTCCAAGTCGTACAATTGCTGGCCATGGCTTGCGCGGAATGACTGGTAAACTTCATCCACATACACACCAACGGGCGACGCCGCGTTGGAGTTATATTCTGTACCCACACCGATCCCACGGACCGTGAAGTTCGGTTGCGTTTCGCCATAGGCAGAACTGACTTGAAGATTCGGAATAGAGTTGTTCAAATCGGTTGTTGAAAAAACTCCCTGCTTCGTGAGCTGCTCGGTGGTAATAGCAGTGATAGCGACCGGCACTTCTTGAAGGTTTTCATTGCGTTTGGTTGCGGTGACAATAATTTCACCAAGGCCAGCTTGAGTGTCAGGCGTGCTTTGTTCATTTTGAGCCTGTGCTGCGGTCGTTATGGCCATCAGGCCGACCACAGCTGCTGTGTAAAATAACGCTTTGCTTTTCCTCATTTCGACTCCCTCTCCAGCTAATATTGTTTTTGGTGGCAAATCGAGTCGCCACTCTTATCAACAATAGTGTTGTCAGATAAATTCCGAGCCGTCAACACATCTGTTGCATGAGCGAAAAATGCAAAAAATTTGGCTAGGTGCGAGCCAATATCTCAAGTCTTAGGTCGATAATTATCAATTTAAAATGTTGTTTTTTTAACAATATTTTGATATGTGCATATCCTATCTCAAAATTGCAATGGGTCGTAGCGCCCAGCAGCAAATTTATAAAATAATCAACGGATATGTTGACAAATTCATATTTGCCGATAATTTTTGAGATTGAAGCGAGCCATGAGGTGACGCAGACAGAAAGCAGATGTCATCTCTATTATGGACGGACGGACCAAAAGTGCGAGCGATCGGGAATGGCTCGTTGATGCGATCACCGCGGCAAATTTGCCAACGTTGTGTTGTTTGCTCGTCCACCTGACGGGTGATCGCAGCTGGATCGAGGGCGAATTTGTTCCTTCGCGCACCCGTGGCATGGATGACAACGACAGCGGCGGATTCTCCGAGAGTGTGAAGCAAAAGATACGGGATGCTGCTTATGTTGCATTGACCGACTCGTTATCCGGAAAAAGCCCCGCGCTGCCAAATCCGACGGATGAATTGCTTGTTGAGATGATGAGCATATCTTTAGGCGAAGTCGTACCGCAATCATATGCGCCAATGATCCGCAACGACCTAGCCCTGAGTGCGAGTCCCATCGCGGCCCCAATAAGCACGCCGATGAATTCCGATTTCTGCGCATTAATTATCGGAGCTGGCATTTCCGGTCTCTGCGCGGCCATAGAGTTCGAAGCGGCAGGCATCCCTTACACTATAGTTGAGCGTCACAATGACCTAGGCGGAGTATGGTTTGAAAATCGATATCCCGGCGCGGCATGTGATGTCCCGAGTTATTTATACTCATTTTCATTCGCGGAATACGACTGGTCGAGATTTTTTGCCGGCAGCCGCGAGATCCATAATTATCTAGAAAACGTAGCTGACAGTTTCGACATTCGCCGCCATGTCCGTTTTGGTCTCGAAGTTGTGGAAGCCCGTTTTTGCGAAGCATCCGGCAAATGGGAAGCAAGTCTGGTCGATGCCAACGGCACACCGCAACAAATGAACGCAAATCTTTTGATCAGCGGAGTTGGTGCATTTAACAAACCAAGGCTGCCGAACATTCCAGGGCTTGCAGACTTCAAGGGACCAAGCGTCCATACCGCTTGCTACCCCGAGGAAGGGATCGAGCTTGAGGGACGCAAGGTAATTTTAGTTGGAAATGGCGCGAGCGCGATGCAAGTTGCCCCCGCTATCGCGGACAAAGTCGGTTCGCTCACCATTGTACAACGCACGCCACAATGGGCTGCACCTTTTCCCAAATTCCGTCAGGACATCCCCGAGGCATTGCGACGCTTGTTAATGGAAGTGCCGCTGTATCGCCGGTGGTACCGGCTGCGGCTAAGCTGGGCTTTTAACGACAAGCTCTACGAAGCGTTGCAACAGGACCCTTCTTGGGACGGCGGCGGCCGATCAATCAACGCCATTAACGACGCGCATCGTGTCGGTTTAGAAGCGTATATCAAGTCAGAACTGGGCAGTGCTATACACCTACTGCCCCAAGTATTGCCCGATTATCCGCCTTTTGGAAAACGCATGCTTTTGGATAATGGCTGGTTCCGCACTTTGGCGAAAAAAAACGTCAAACTCGTAACCGGCTCTGTTGTAGAAGCGAACGGAACGGGCGTTACGACAAATGACGGTCAGAAACATGAAGCGGATGTTCTAATATGGGCCACCGGGTTTGATGTCGTAAATCTTCTCGCTCCCATGAAAATAATCGGCCTCGGCGGACGCGAGCTTCATGATGACTGGAATGGGGATGACGCGCGCGCCTATTTGGGAACAGTCATACCCGGTTATCCCAATTTCTTCTGCCTGTATGGGCCGAATACGCAATTTGGGCATGGCGGCAGCCTTATAACCGTCCTTGAGCGACAGATGCATTATGTCATGTCTCTGGTTCGACAAATGCTTAAAAAGGGAGCCACCCAAATCGAAGTCGATCAGCACGTTCATGATGTGTATAATGAAAAGGTGGACAGCACGCACGCGGGCATGGTCTGGACGTATCCGGGGGTCGAAACTTACTATAAGAATTCAAAAGGCCGCGTGGTGGTTAATAATCCTTTTCGGATCCTCGAATATTGGCAAATGACCGAAACGGCTGATCTCGACGAGTTTAAAGTAGGGAGATACGTCCTCAATCCCTCCGAAAATGCGGGGACTTAATCGGTGTCGGATCCCGTTGAAATTCAACAGATCGATGGAATTTTGATCGTTGCCATAAACAGGCCGCTTCAACGCAACGCGGTTAATAGAGCAGTATCGCTCGCCATCGCAAACGCCGTCGACCGACTAGAATCCGACCCCGCACTGCGTGTTGGCATTATAACCGGTTATGGTGGTTATTTTTGCGCAGGCATGGACCTGAAAGCATTCGCTGATGGGGAGCGGCCAGAAATTGACGGTCGGGGATTTGCAGGCTTAACCGAATCGCCACCACAAAAACCTTTGATTGCTGCGGTCGAAGGCTTCGCTTTAGCTGGGGGCTGTGAACTGGCTCTCGCATGTGATCTCATTGTAGCCGCAGAAACATCTTGGTTCGGTTTGCCAGAGGTTCAGCGCGGATTGGTAGCCGGTTCAGGTGGCCTCGTTCGTTTACCTCGCCGGATTCCGGAAGCCATCGCACTTGAATATGCCCTCACCGGAGAACGAATGGATGCCAATACGGCCCACAAATGGGGGTTGGTGAACCGGATAACAAAAGAAGGGGCTGCACTGGACGGAGCAGTCGCGTTGGCTCGGGCGATCACTGCCAACGCGCCGCTCAGTGTTGCCATGACAAAGCGGATTGTTCGTGAAGCGCCACATTGGCCTGAGGCCGACATTTGGGCAGTGCAACGACCATTGGTAGATTCAGTTATCGGATCAGAAGACGCCCTTGAGGGCGCGCGGGCATTCTCGGAAAAGCGCGCTCCTTATTGGAAAGGCCGTTGATGAAACACGTCGCAGTAGTTGGAGGCGGCACCATGGGTGTCGGTATTGCATATGTATCCGCTATGGCGGGGGCGACTGTGACGGTTGTGGAGCCGAATCATTCGCGCGCATTGGCCTTCGACCGCATTGTCGATGAGACTATTCTCTCGTCCATTGCGCGCGGCAAAATGGACGAGGCCGGCGGCGATGCGCTTCGTTCCCGAATTGAGCGAGTGACGACCGTTGAACAAATACCAATGGCCGTTGATGTCGCGATAGAAACGGTATCTGAAAAACTGGAACTCAAACTCGAAATATTGGCTGGTATCGCAGCACGTGCGCCAAAGTTAATCGGCAGCAATACGAGTGCCATGTCCATTGACCGGCTTGCACAGGCGTTGCCCGATCCAACGATATTTTTAGGAATGCACTTTTTCAATCCAGTCTGGTCGCTCCCTCTGGTCGAATTAGTGCGTGGTCAAAATACTTCTGAAGCGTCGCTCACCGATGCCCAGCATTTTGTCGAATGGCTTGGCAAGCAATTCCTTACGGTGCGCGACGTACCCGGGTTCGCAACCAGCCGGCTCGATCTTATATCCAGCCTTGAGGCGATGCGCATGGTTGAGTCCGGCGTTACAACTGCCGCTGATATCGACAAGGCAGCGGTCCTTGCATACCGGCATCCAGTAGGGCCGCTGCGCCTCAGTGATATCGTCGGATTAGATGTCCGGCTCGATATCGCCCGCACATTGGAGGCTGCGCATGGGTCCCGTTTTTCACCACCCCAAATCCTGATCGATATGGTCGCTGAGGGTAAGTTGGGTGTCAAATCCGGCGAGGGGTTTTTCTCTTGGCCTCGATAATTTCAACTTTGTTTTGGAGCAACCCACATGGCATCTGACTTATTTCAATCCTCGTTATGCGATACAGCGGAGCATCACCGCGATCTGCGCGATAGCGTCAGCAAACTCGTAGGCAAATTCGGGCGTAAGTATTTTCAGGATGTCGTAAACAAAGGCGAGCAGCCTGATGCGCTGTGGAGAGAATTGGGGGATGCAGGGTTTCTGGGGGTCCACGTATCCGAAGAATATGGCGGCGGCGGCGGCGGCCTTGCTGAATTGAATATCTGTATTGAAGAAACGGCAGCACAAGGCTGTCCGATCCTTGCCATGGTGATTTCTTCGATCACCGCACCTATTATTGGGAGCGTGGGTTCAGAGGCGATGAAGCGCGAGTGGTTGCCCGACATTGCGACTGGAAAGCGCAAAATGTGCTTCGCGATTACCGAGCCAGATGCAGGATCAAACACGCATAAAGTTTCCACCCACGCGGTTAAGCGCGGCGACCGTTGGGTCATTAATGGCGCTAAATACTGGACGTCGGATATTGATCAATCCGCCGCCGTTATGGTCGTTGCGCGCGATGGCGCGCCCGTGACTGACGGGTCGCGTCAAGGGCTGTCGCTATTTGTTGTACCTACCAATACGCCGGGCATTTCGATGACTCGCATCGATGCAGCGCTGCGCACCTCGGAAAAGCAGTTCACCGTATTCTTTGACAATGTTGAAGTTCCCGAAGATGCGTTGATCGGAGAACCCGGCGCGGGGTTAAAGCAGGTATTCGCTGGTCTGAACCCGGAACGAATCGCTGCCGCAGCTATCAACAACGGCATTTCGAGGTTCGCCATTGAAAAGGGCGCGCAATACGCCAAAGATCGCTCGGTTTGGAAGACGCCAATTGGCGCGCATCAAGGGGTGGCTCACCCACTTGCAGAGGCCTATATCAATGTGCAAGCAGCTCGCCTGCTTAACGCACGCGCAGCACAATTATGCGACAATGGAGAAGATGCGGCCGAGACCGCAAATATAGCAAAATTTGCTTCAGCGGAAGCATCATTGAAAGCGCTCGACCAGGCAATTCAGGTCCACGGCGGCAATGGTCTTTCCAACGAATATGGCCTTTCCGATTTGTGGTTTATTGCGCGCCTACATCGCACTGCCCCGGTCAGTCGTGAAATGATCCTGAATTACGTATCAACGCATAGCTTGGGGTTGCCGAAGAGTTACTAACCTATGGAAACGAATTTAGTCACGTTGTTGCGAACCCACGCGGCGCAAAAGCCTCAATCACCATGCCTTACATTCGGCACGGAAACACTGAGCTTTGCCGATGTGGATGCGCGTGCGAGCCGTGTTGCACGCGCGCTGGAAGCTTCGGGCATCCATTCAGGCGACCGAGTGGCCATCGTTGCCCGCAATACATCGGTTCATTTCGAGCTATTTTTCGGATGTGCGAAATCGGGTGCCATATTCGTGCCTATTAACTGGAGATTATCAGCACGGGAAATCGCAGATATCCTCGCAGACGCCTCCCCGTCGCTCCTTTTCATAGAAGACGAATTTCAGACCTTACTGTCGCTCGACATGCCGCATCAGGCCATGACGCTGCTCAGTCATTATCCGATGTGGCGAGACTCTACGCAACCCGACGACGCCGACCATACACCATCGCCAAATTGTCCGCTTCTTTTGCTCTACACGTCCGGCACAACAGGGACCCCCAAGGGGGTGGTCCTCAGTCACGGCAACCTGTCATATCTTGCCCGGATGGCCCACGAATTGTGGGACATGTCAGATCATAGTCCATGACCTGCATGAGCCAAGGTGGCCATACGGTGCTAATGCAGCAAGTTGTGCCGCGTGACATCGTCGCGGCCATTCGAGATCATAAAGTCACGCACGGGTTTTTCGTGCCAACCGTAATCCAGATGCTGCTCGACTTGCCCGGTGTCACTGACATGGATCTGACTAGCCTTAACCGCATTGTCTATGGCGCGGCCCCCATTGGAGAAGCAGTGTTAAAACGGGCGATCGAAATATTCGGCTGCGGGTTTATGCACACCTACGGCATGACGGAAACAGGCGGAAGCGTCGTGATGCTTGCGCCGGAAGAGCATGAGCCGGAAGGCCCCTTTGCCAACCGCTTACGGTCATGTGGTCGGCCCATGCCTTGGAACGAGCTGCTTCTGGTCGATCCAGAAACTGGAAATCCAGTAGCGGTAGGAGAAGTTGGCGAGATTCGTATCCGTTCCAAAGCCAACATGATCGGGTACTGGAACAAACCTGAGGAAACCGCAAAAGCGATTACAGCGGACGGTTGGCTGTGCACCGGCGATGCTGCTTACCGTGACAAAGACGGCTATATCTACATGCATGATCGCTACAAGGATATGATCGTATCCGGTGCGGAGAATATCTACCCGACTGAGATCGAAAATGTGCTTTATCAACACCACGACGTCACGCAGGTCGCCGTTATTGGTGTCCCCCACGAGCGCTGGGGCGAGACACCGAAAGCCTTTGTGGTCGTGCGTAACGGAAGCCATCCGTCAGAATCCGAACTCATTGCTTTCACACGCGCGCAATTGGCTCATTATAAATGCCCGACTGCAGTGGCGTTCGTCACGCAATTGCCGATGAATGCATCTGGCAAAATTCTCAAAAAAGAAATGCGAAACCCTGAGTGGTTGAAGGAAAATGCATGTCCATAAGTCCATCCGCTCGGTTACTTCGAGGTTTCGCGGTCGAATTTCTCACCTGCCATAATCCAGCAGCGGTGGAGACGATTATGGAACCCGATTATGCGCTCAGTATAAGCGGTGTTCTCCTTGCCGGACGCGATGACGCCTATCTGCCTGCAACCGCAGCACAGCTCGACCAATTTCCCGGCCTTTGTGTGACAGTACATGACACTGTCATTGGCCCCGATGCGGTCGCCATGCGTTTTACCGAACATGGGGTCTCTAACCGACACCACAGGCGGCTTTCGACATGGGGTGGTGTGACGTTATTCCGCATTAAAAATGGCCGACTGCATCAGGGTTGGGCCGAAGAAGATTATTTCGCCCGCAAAAGGCAGTTGGCACAAGCAACATGCGATGTGGTGCAATCCCCTCACCCTGCCCCGTGGGACGCCCCCTGCGAAGTGCCTAATGTCGAGGTGGAGGCCATCGCGCGTGCGTTTCTTAACGACTCGGCCAGCTGGGCCGACTCCTCACGCATCGACGAAATCAGTGCAGAAGGTCCGCGTTTTGCTGATCTTGTTGCCATTGCAGATATCACGGTCGATCAACTTTTTTCGGCGGGCAATCGAGGTGCTTTCCACCTCTCCTGTACGGGGAAATACAAAGGCGGCTTTCCCGATATCGATACTGCGCTCGTTGGCCAAAGCGTGATCCTCAGGCTCGCCGGATTGTTCGACGTGGCCGATGGTGCAGTCTCTCGCGTTCAGGTTTGCGCCGACCGGCTCGGCCTAAGCCGTTCGTTAATGGATCCCAAATGAGCAAGATCATAATCACCTGTGCCGTAACCGGCGGCGCGCACACACCGACTATGTCGGACGCGCTGCCCTGCACGCCCGCAGAGATTGCCGAACAAAGCGTAGCAGCCGCCGAAGCTGGCGCCGCGATACTTCACCTTCATGCACGGATGCCGGAGGACGGCTGCCCCACGGGTGACCCTGATGTCTACAACCAGTTTCTCCCCGTCATTAAACAACGGACCGATGCTGTGGTCAACATCACTACCGGCGGTTCAGCGACGATGCCATTGGCCGAGCGCTTACGTGCCGCCGTTAGGTTCAAGCCCGAAATGTGTTCGCTCAACATGGGTACCATAAACTTTGCAATGTTTCCCGCTGCCAAGCGCGTCAGCAGTTGGAAGCATGATTGGGAAAAGGATTATATTCTCGGTTCCGACGATTTCATTTTTCGGAATACCTTCCGTGATATCGCGACAATATTGGAGACAATGGGTGAAGCTGGCACGCGTTTCGAGCATGAATGCTACGACGTCGGTCACCTTTATAACCTTGCCTACTTTGTCGATAGCGGCGCTGTAAAGCCGCCGTTCTTCATCCAGATGATCTTTGGGATAATGGGTGGCATCGGTCCTGACCTTGAAAATCTGATGTTCATGAAATCTACCGCCGACCGGTTGTTCGGCAAGGACAGTTTCCAGTGGTCTGTCCTCGCTGCTGGCAAGTATCAGATGCCATTTCTCACTCAAGCCGCACTCATGGGAGGGCACGTCCGCGTCGGGCTCGAGGATAGCCTATTCATCGAACGTGGCCAGCTTGCGGTATCGAACGCGCAGCAGGTCGAAAAAATCGTGCGCATAATTCGCGAAATGGGGCATGAACCAGCGACGCCAAGCGAGGCACGCATTATGCTGGGTCTCAAAGGCGGCGACAGAGTGGAGTTTTAATGCATGGCACGGACAATCGTCGACCTTTCCATCTATCTCGAAAATGACGTAATTTCAGACCCGCCACCATATCAGCCGAAGATCGAATATATCGACCACAATACGTCGATCCCTTCCCTGATTAATTTTTTCCCCGGCCTAACAGCTCAAGATTTGCCGGACGGTGAGGCTTGGGCGATCGAGAAGGTTGAGTTGATAACGCATAACGGCACGCATCTTGATGCGCCCTATCACTTCGCTTCAACCATGAACAAGGGCGAGCGTGCGATAACGATTGACGAGGTGCCACTCGATTGGTGCTTTCAGCCCGGGGTAAAGCTTGATTTTACGACATTCGCAGACGGCTATGTCGTGACCGCCGCTGATGTAGAGGCAGAACTCACGCGTATCGGTCATACGCTTTCCCCACTTGAAATCATTGTCGTCAACACGGCTGCGGGTAAGCGTTACGGACAGCATAATTATGTCACATCTGGCTGCGGCATGGGATACGAAGCGACTATGTACCTTCTTGAACGCGGCGTCCGCTTGACGGGAACTGACGGCTGGAGCTGGGACGCGCCGTTCGTCCATACACGCGAAGCGTATGAATCAACTGGCAATGCGGAATTGATTTGGGAAGGTCATAAAGCCGGGCGCGATATCGGGTATTGTCACCTCGAAAAGCTACATAATCTAGAGGTATTGCCGCCCACAGGATTTACCATTGCTTGTTTCCCGATGAAGATACGCGCTGCGTCAGCGGGCTGGACGCGAGCGGTGGCAATATTTGAGGATTAACCCCCTCAAACAATCTTCTCGGCCAAATCAAACATAAATGGGGCAGTTTGCTTCACAGATGGCCGGTCGCGGTGATGTGCGTCGAACCGCTCTAAATTTGAATACAGCACATTCCAATCGTCCATGTCAGGTGCGAAGTTTTGCCAAGCGGTAATCATGCCGGTATTAATCACTATGTCTTGCATACCGAGCAGTGCAATCACGGCGATGTCGGCCAAACCAAATCGATCACCAACAAAAAATTCGCGGCCGCCAACGCGGCGGTTGAGGTCGGTGAGACCGCCTTTCACCTTCCTAAGTTGCCGCTGGGCCCATTCGGTGCTGATGTGTTCGCGTTGCATTTCCCAGAACAGAAGTACCGTGGCGTCAGCGACTCCTTCTGCAATCGTGTGGATCAGCTTGGCCTCCAGCACGCGCTCTGGATCGGCTGGAAGTATCGATGGCTCCGGATATTTATGTTCAAGCCAGTCCATCAAGAAGGTCGACTCAAAGACGGGATCGCCGTCATCGGGGATCAATATCGGTAGCTGCTCCAGCGGATTATAGAGCGGAGTCTGGGTATCGGCATGCCAAGGCACTTCGTTCTGAAGAGTGAAGGCTATGCCCTTTTCAATCAATGCCATGCGTACTTTGCGCGCAAAGGGACTTGGCGTTGCACTGATCAATATCATTTGCGTAACCCTCAATTCATCCAGTGGCCACCCGTGATGTTTATCGCCTGGCCCGTCATATATGCGGCGCTGTCAGATGCCAGAAAGGCCACAACTTCCGCTATTTCAGAAGGGTAGCCGGCACGGCGTAACGGAACGCTTTGCACGCGCGCAGCTACATCGGGCAAGTTTTGCACACGATTCATTTCCTCCGCTTCAGCGCGCATGTTGGTATCAACAATGATACCAGGGCAGACAGCGTTAACACGGATACCTGATACACCGAATTCACTTGCAAGGCTTTGGGTAAGATTAATGATCGCGGCCTTGGTCGCACCATAAGCAGCATGATTGGGCACACCTTTTTTGCCTGTCCATGAGGACATATTGATGATGCAACCCGCCCTGCGTTCTATCATTCCCGGCAACACAGCCTGACTGAAATGAAACACTCCGTCGAGATTTGTTGCAAAAGTCGAATGCCAGTCACTTTCGCTGACGTCCAGAAACGATGCGGTGCGCAATATTCCAGCGTTATTCACCATAACATCGATCCCACCAAGTTCAGCGGCGACCACAGCAACCGCGGCCCTTGCAGCCTCCCGCTGCGCGACGTCGCCGATAACAACACATGTCCTGCGCCCGAGGTCGCGCACAGCTTCAGCTACCTCCTGCGCAGCGTTAGCATCGACATCAAACACACCCACATCGGCCCCACCGCTTGCCAACCGCAGCGCAATTGCACGGCCAATTCCCGCTCCGGCACCAGTGACTAACGCAATCTTGCCTACAAATTCGACCATATTTCGCGATCATACTCGTTAGTATTGCAAATATCTTTTCGGTATTATATGCTTTCAACATAAGTGTTGATTTGAGTGCTGTCGAGCGTAAATTTATAGCCCACGTGCGATGCTAAAAGATTGGAGAGCCTGCCGATGATGTCACCTCATTCGCCTGCAAAGCCACAAACGGATTATGATGCAATTGTCGTCGGCGCTGGTTTCGCCGGACTCTATATGCTCCACAAACTGCGCGAGATTGGCTTGTCAGCCCGTGTTTTCGAGACAGGCAGCGATGTTGGCGGAACATGGTTTTGGAACCGCTATCCCGGCGCGCGCTGCGATGTATACAGCATGGAATATTCCTACTCGTTTGATGAGCAACTTCAGCAGGAATGGGTTTGGACCGAACGCTATCCTGCGCAGCCTGAGATACTGAAATATATCGAACATGTTGCGGACCGTTTCGATTTGCGGCGCGACATTCAATTCGATACCCGCGTGACCGCAGCGCATTTTGACGAAGAAACAGGTATCTGGCTGGTTAAAACCGAGGACGGCACTACAGTCACTGCATGTTACTGCATCATGGCGTCAGGCGCGCTGTCCGCATCTCGTAAGCCGGATTTCGAAGGCTTGGACGACTTTGGCGGCACCTGGTATCACACCGGTCAATGGCCGCACGATCCGGTTGATTTTACCGGACAACGTGTAGCAGTGATCGGTACCGGGTCGTCAGGCATTCAGGTTACTCCTATGGTTGCCCAACAAGCTGCAAATCTTACAGTTTTTCAGCGGACGCCCAATTTCAGCATACCCGCTTGGAACTATCCGCTATCAAACGCAGAACAGGAAAACTGGAAACGACAGGCCGCGCATCATCGCGCAACCGCCAAAGCATCAAAATCCGGGGCATTATACCAGTACAGCCAGCGCAGCGCGTTAGAAGTGAGCGATGAAGAACGGCAAGGCGAATTTGATGCTCGCTGGTCGCACGGTGGCGCCAATTTCACGCATGCCTTCAACGACCTGTTCAAGAACAAGGCAGCAAATGATCTAGCTGCCGATTATGTGCGGCGGAAGATAAGCGAAATTGTTCAAAATAAGGACATCGCAGCAAAACTGACGCCAACTGATCACGCGATAGGTACCAAGCGCATTTGCGTCGACACCGATTATTATGCGACGTTCAACCGCGCTAATGTTGCGCTAGTCGATGCGCGCGCGACGCCTATACAGCGAATAACCAAGGAAGGCATTGAAACGACCGACGACTTCTATCCGGTTGATAGCATTGTTTTCGCCACCGGCTATGACGCAGTCACCGGCGCGCTAACTCGGATCGACATCCGGGGACGCGCTGGCAAGTCGCTGAAGGACAAGTGGAGCGACGGGCCAAAGACATATCTGGGAATCATGGTGGCTGGCTTTCCCAATCTTTTTACGCTGACCGGTCCCGGCAGTCCGTCCATTTTGACCAATGTAGTCATGTCGATTGAACAACATGTAGAATGGGTGGGCAATTGCCTGATACACATGGCGCGCGAAGAATTGCAATTGATCGAAGCGGACCAGCAGGCTGAAGATGAGTGGGTCGAACATGTCCGCGAAGTCGCCAACGGGACACTCCATGTACACGCCGACAGTTGGTATATGGGTGCTAACATCCCGGGAAAGCCGCGTGTAATGCTTCCTTATGTTGGTGGGTTGGGGGTCTATACCCGAATTTGCGATGAGGTTGCCGCAGAGGGCTATCGGGGCTTCATCCAAAGCAAAACCGCCTGACATGCGCGCGCCGTTCAGCCGCACTCTGCCAGACCTCCTCTGTGAGCAAGCGCTGCGACATGGAGATTGTGCAGCTGTAATTTCGGACGGCCGAGTAACAAGCTACGCTGAACTGGCACGCCGTGCCGCAGAGCTTGCTTCGGGCCTGCGCGCGCGAGGTGTGAAGCGCGGCGACCGGGTCGGCTTGCTCGCCAGCAACCGAACCGAATGGATCGAAATCTGCTTTGGCGCACTGGCTGCGGGCGCGGTGCTGGTGCCTATCAGCACTTGGTCCACCCAAGCCGAATTGGAGTTCATCCTTGCCGATGCGGATGTTGAGATACTTTTTTCGGTCGCATCAGTGGGCAAGGAAAATTTCGTTACCAATCTGAGCGAACTCCGTCCTCGCCTTCCGAACTTGCGGATGCTCGTCATGGTCAATGGCACCGCTCCGGATGAAGAATGGCTGTGCTATGAATCAATATTCGCAAGTGCACAGATTGATCTGCCGCCAGGCGATGGACCAAGCGCTACCGACGATTGCCTTATTCTATATACCTCCGGTTCAACCAGCAAACCCAAGGCGGTTCGGCTTGCGCATTATGGACTAATTGAAAACGGTTTCAATATTGGGGAGCGGCAAGGCCTCGTCCCGAGCGACCGCGTCTTAGCGTCGGTTCCAATGTTCTGGGCCTACGGGGCCGCGAATGCCCTGCCGGCGACCTTTACCCATGGCGCGACGCTCGTATTGCAGGAACGGTTCGAACCAGGTGCGGCACTTTCGATCATTGAGACGCACCAATGCACGGCGATTTATACCCTGCCTGGCATGACGAGCGCGCTGATTGGACATGATGATTTTAACTCGGAACGTACCCGTAGCCTGCGTACCGGGTTAACCATTGGCAATCCGCAAGACGTGATCAACGCCGCGAGCATCCTTGGGGCAGCGCAAATTTGCAACATTTACGGATCAAGTGAAACATATGGCAACTGCTGCGTTACGCCGCATGACTGGCCACTGGAACGGCGGTCTGCCAGTCAGGGACCACCTTTGCCGGGGGTGCATATCCGCTTTATTGATGTCGAATCTGGAAAGCCCGTGATGCGCGGCTCGGCCGGGCTCATAGAGGTTAGGGGTTATATAATGCTTGGCTATGGTGGACAAAGCGCCATCCACAATGCGCAAATTTTCACGAAAGACGGTTGGTATCGCACCGGCGATATCGGAACGCTGACCGCAGAAGGGGAGATCGTCTTTCTTGGCCGTAATTCGGAAATGATCAAGCGCGCTGGTATTAACGTTTCACCGGCCGAGGTTGAAGATGTTCTGATGCAGCATGCGGACGTTGCCGAAGCCGCGGTCGTTGGTGTGCCGGACAGTAAACGGGGAGAGACGATCATTGCCTTTATCGTTCTGGCAACGGGCTCTTCGCTCTCAGAAGATGCGCTGATCGCGCACTGCCGAAAAATTGTATCAAGCTATAAACTACCCGATCGGATCGAGATTCGTGAAAGCCTGCCTTGCACCACGACCGGTAAGCTGATGCGCCAGTCGTTAAAGTCGGAAGCTGCCAAACTCGTAGGCGCAATGGAGACAAGCGATGGCGCATGAAGCTTGGGGACTTTGGGGTGACGCTGACGAGGTCGGAGCAGCAAACCTGATTACTGCAACCGAAGTCTTGAAAGCGACCGTGCTGGTTAAACAGGGGCGCGTGTTGTCACTCGCGCAACCGTTATCCAAGAAAACGCCGGTGCCGGGACACCGGGGTGGCTTGCAGCATTTCATGGACCGCGACGGCGGTGATTATGCTGGAGGGGCAAAGGCCAAGGGTGGGTTTCAATTCGCAGAAGATACCGTGGTGATGCCCGTCCATATTGGCACGCATATCGATGCTTTGTGCCATGCTTGGTGTGATGATGAGCTATATAATGGCTTTGCAAGCACAGAGATAAACAGCACTCATGGCGCGAAAAAATGTGGAATAGAGAAGCTACCGCCGATTGTAACGCGCGGTGTGCTTCTTGATGTAGCAAAGGGACGAGGCGGCCCTCTTGCCGACGGAGAGTCAATTGGTGCCGTCGAACTCGCGTCCCTGGCAGCAGCATCCGGTACGACCTTGCAAAAGGGAGATGCGATTTTGATCCGCACTGGTTGGCTCGAAAATCAAGCAGGCAAGCTCCCGCGCAACGTTGACTTCAATAATGAGCCGGGCATTGATGTGGAAGCAGCTCTCTGGCTCGCAACGTCCGGGGTCGCGTTGGTCGGAGCAGATAATTTCGCGATTGAGGCCATGCCATTTCCCGAAGCCACGATCTTTCCTGTCCATCAACGTCTCATCCGCGATTATGGTATTTCCCTTCTTGAGGGCGTCGTCCTGGCTGAGCTGGCAGCAAGCGGTGTTACTGAATTCCTGTTCGTAGCAGCTGCACTCCCGCTTGTCGGCGGCACGGGCAGTCCAATCACCCCCATGGCTATTTTCTGAAGATGGCAGTGATGAGCCCACCCGCCCAGCAGGTCGTTGAAGGATTGAAGGCGTTAATGTGTGACGCGGTTCCGTCCGCACGCGAGATCACCTTTGCCGGCCTGTCCCGTGCAGCCGGTGGCCTCTCGCGCGAGAACTGGTCGTTTGATGCCTCTTGGACAGACGTGCGCGGTACCCATGCATACCCATTGATGCTCATGCGAGATGCGGCCGGGACCTTACTTACTACGGAGCGATCCCGCGAGTTTCATGTTCTCAAAGCACTGAATGGCAGCGCGGTTGCTGCCCCCGTTGTTCATTGGATGGACCCCGACGGTCGCTTTCTGGGCGCGCCGTCGGTCGTAATGGAACGGGTTTCTGGCAGTTGCGATTACATGGTCCTAAATGGCAGTCGTCCACTGCCCGAACGGTTAAAATTGGCCCACGATTTCCTCGAACTTATGGCGAATATGCAGAAATTTGACTGGCAAACTCATGGCCTGGGGGAATGTCTGGGTGTGCCCCAAGAGTCACCAGCGAAAACCGAACTGCACCAGTGGGAGGCGGAATATCGGCGGGTCCAGATCGAACCGCATCCAGAGTTGGATTATGTGTTGAGCTGGTTGGATAATAACGCGCCGGATGCTGAAGCAATTGTGCTGGTGCACGGTGATTTCAAGCCCGGCAACGCTTTGATCGAGGGCAACGTTATCACTGCAAAGCTCGATTGGGAAACCGCGCATCTAGGGGACCCACTTGAAGATCTGGGGTGGATTACGAACCCCGTGCGTAAAAGCGAACACCAGATTGCTGGGCATTGGGAGCGCGCGCAAATTGTTGCGGCGTATAGCAAGCTGACCGGCCGTAAAGTCAGCGACGCTGCTCTCACTTGGTGGAATGTGTTCTCCTGCTGGAAACTGTCGGTAATTCAACTGACCGCCGTTCATGAATTTGTATCGGAACGTTACAACCGTGTTTTTCAAACCCCATCATGGTTATACCGGCCCATGTTTCATATGATGTCGGGGGCGCGATGAGACCAACAGTGGAAGAACAATTGCAAGGAACATGTCGCATATTGGAGACGGTGGTCGCTCCTTGCGTTTCGGACTCCTATGCTCGGACCATCCTTGACAATCTGATTGCAAACCTCCGTATGTTAAAGGTAGCCCTGCCCAAGGTTGCCGGATTTCTGCGAGATGACAATGTGGCGACGTTAAGTCTGCTCTTGGCGATGCAACCGGCGCTTAAGACGGATCTTGTCGGGCGTATTGACACAGCGGCACAAGCAGGTGATCCTGACGTTGCTGATGGCGCAGCCATCGAGGAACGCAACAGGTTGCTCCGCGCCTTGCTCGCAGAGGCTGTCTGCAGCCCGGATCTCACGCCTGAAATTCGCCGTTCTATCGAAATCCATATGATCAACCGGGCTGCTCGTGCGCCCATGCGTTATGTGCCTAACGCACCTGCCATCATCACATCAACTCCGGAAACGTGACCTTATGCTAACTGCTCTTGACGACACATTATGGCATCAGTTGCCGACGACGTTTGACCATGTTTGGACAAGCGATCCACGATTTTTCGACCGTTATTGGTTTGCCATCTATTCGGGCGATGGGCGTGTAGCGATCCAGATCACCATGGGCGCCTACCGCAATATGAATGTTCTTGATGCCGGCGCGGTCATGATCGTTGACGGCAAACAGCATAATCTTCGTGTTTCACGCTCACTGAACGGCAGTGTTGAAACAGTCTGCGGACCATTGCGAATCACACCAATAGAAGCGCTCAAATCTTTTGAAATTATGGTCGAACCAAATGACGGCGCGCTGCATGGCCATATTCAATGGGAGTGCGTGGAACCGGCGCATGAGGAAGATCCACACTATACGCGATTACATGGCCGGACAGTGGAGGATTATCGCCGTTTTGACCAAATCGGCACTGCATCAGGCTTTTTAGAAGTTGATGGCAAGCGCATTGATATCGACAATTGGTGGTCTTGCCGCGACCATAGCTGGGGCGTCAGGCGTGGCATGGGCGTGCCCGAGCCGGTGACGGGTCCGAAGGTGCCCTTGTCGGAAAAGGGCCATGTTATGGCGTTCCTATTCTTTTCGACTTCAACGATGAGCGGAAGCCTCTTATTTTCCGGACGGGGCGATGATTTGCCTTATACAACCGGCGTCATAACAGAGCGTGAGACCCATATATCCCACCATGTAACCGATATTGCGCTTGAAGTTGAGCTACACGAGGGCACCAGACGTTTCCGTCGAGCCGGGGTGGTGGCGACTTTGCAAAATGGTCAGACACTGAATTTGGATGTGGTAGCGCTAGGTCCGTCCATCGCAATGCAAGGCCTAGGCTACAGTGGTGGCTATAATGATGGCCGCGGTCTCGGGGCATGGCGCGGCGATAATCACCTTGAATCGGACGTTTGGGATGTCTCGCACCCGGCTAAAGTAATTTTGCCGGATGGTACTGAAAAAGTGCACTGGCACCGCATCCAACCCGTTTCCATTACTGCCGATGTGGAAGGCAAAGGGAGTAGCGGCTCCGCCAGCATGACCCTGACCATTGCTGGCCAGCTGCCTGAACATCTAAAAGTAAAATCTGACTTGGAATAACTGAACATGACCGCCTCCGTTCTTTCCGAACATCTGCGGTCCGGCGATCGCATCATGATTGGCCAAGCGACTGGCGAGCCACAAGGGCTCGTCGCAGAGATGTTCGACGTAGCCCGTCAGCTTACCGAGATCGAGATTTTTTGCGGCTATTCGCTTAACGCTGCATGGAAGGGCGACATTCCTGCCTCACTGCGTATCTCCACTTATTGCGGCTTGGGTACAGTTGGGTCTCTTGTCGGACGTTCTCGAGCACAAGTCATTCCCTTCTCCATGTCGCAACTCAGCACCGCGCTGACGTCGGGCAAAATGCCTATTGATGTGGTGCTACTGCAAGTCGCTCCAATGGACGCGGAGGGTTATCACAGTCTTGGACCGGCGGTAGATTATGTTTGGGAAGCAGCTCAAAATGCCAGGGTCGTGATCGTCGAGGTCAATGACAATATACCAGCAACGCGCAGTGACTGTCGCCTGCATAGCAGCGAGGTAGTTATGGCGCTAAATAGTCAGACTCCGCTGCCTGAATTGCCGGCTGAGCCTGCAGGAGAATTGCAGAGACGAGTAGCCCGCGAGGTCGCCAGACTCGTGCCTGATGGGGCCACCCTGCAACTGGGCATCGGTAAACTCTCCGCAGCTATTGCCCATGCTCTGATTGATCGCCGCGGTTTGCGCATTCGGTGCGGGATGGTTGGGGACTGGTTTCTAGAACTGGTTGCCGCAGGTGCTGTCGATGAGGCCACTCCCGACTCATGTCTCGCATCACTGGCCGTTGGCAGCAGCATTTACAGCAGCCTATCGCCAAAGGGCTTGCTTGGGTTTGCGCCTCCCGCGCGCCTTGTTCAACCCATTGCGGGGTCCCCATTTCTGGCGATAAATTCGGCCATTGAGGTGGACCTGCGTGGTCAGGCAAATGCGGAATATCTTGGTGACCGCTACGTCGGGGCTTCAAGCGGACAAACAGACTATTTCCGTGCGGCCCATGCATCCGCAAATGGCCTTGCTATTCTGGCTCTACCTTCTGTCAACGAACGCGGAACAATAAGCCGCATCGTCCCGTACCTTACCAGTGGTTATGTAACGTCGGCACAGAGTGATGTTGATATCATTATCACCGAACATGGCATCGCTGACATCCGTGCGACCAATTTTGATCAAAGAAGGAAATTGATAGCAAACATCGCCGATCCACAAATGGGTCACGGATTGCGCTAGAACACGGCGTATCCGTGCATTCTTAGTCACGCGCGTCACGTCGCCGTAGCGACGCATATCCTGTTGATACAACATCTCAGGATCATTCAACCCCATCGAAAATCAATGCGGTCCATCCAACTGACAGTTAGATTGGCGCATATTTTGTCAATACTAGTGTTGACAAAATATGCGCGACACGCGATACTGATGGATAATTAATAGTTCCAAAAAGAATAACGGCGGTGTTTTGGCATAAATTTAAGGGAGAGCGTTGTGAGAAAAGTTCAAAAGGATAATGCAATTCTGTCAGGCGCAATTCTTTGTGCGGTGTTAGGATCTGCCAACCCCGCGCTTGCCCAAACGTCGGATGCACCTGAAACAACAACTACCCTCGCACCTTCCACCGATGACATCGTCGTTACTGCACGCCGACGCGAAGAGACACTCGTCAGCGTTCCGGTTGTTGTTTCGGTCTTGAGTGAAAAGGACCTTGAGCGCAACAATGCCTCTGATCTGACGCGCATCGGAGAATTGACCCCGACGGTTGTTATAGGAACCTATAAATCAAATGGCGGTGGATCGTTGGCAATCCGCGGTATTAGCTCCCCAGCCAACCAGACAGGCTTCGAACAAGCAGTATCGGTTGCGATCGATGGCGTCCAGACCAGCGATGGACGAATTGCCCAACTCGGTTTTTTCGATATTCAGCAAGTTGAAGTGTTGAAAGGACCTCAGGCGCTCTTTTTCGGTAAAAATAGCCCGGCCGGCGTCATATCCATCAAGACAGCTGACCCTGGCAAGGATGCGGAGTATATTTTGCGCGCTGGCTATGAATTTGTCGGCGATGAATACTCGCTCGAGGGTGTTGCCTCAGTGCCGCTAAGTGATACGTTTGGCGTCAGATTAGCCGTCAAATATCGTAATCTTGACGGCTGGCTGCGGAATACGGCACAGCCACTTGCAAATCCATTTTATCGTCCATTAACGGGTGCCCCTATCGGCGCCAGCCAGTTGCCGGGCACAAGCGACACCCGCCCAGGCGACAAGGAACTTCTTGGCCGCTTAACGCTTAAGGGCGATCTTTCTCCAAATCTAACGGCGCGCTTAAAGCTATTCTACGCTAAATCGCACGATGACGGGCCTGGTGTGGCAACTCAGAATATCGGACCTTGCACTGGTCCAAATCCTCGGACATTCGGCGCGGTCGATCCCGCTGCAGATTGCGTCATTGACCGCCGCACCTCGGTTGGCGACCTCCCGCCGGTCATTTCTCAAACATTCGCGCTGGGGACTGCCGATGGAACCCCTTATGGCGACTTTACGGTGTATACTGGTTCGCTTGACCTTGATTGGAACCTTGGCAACGTTTCGCTGGCGTCTATTTCCGGCTACAATTCGACGAAGTATGTGTTCTTTAGCGGTCTCGACCAGACAAGCCTGTCGCAGGTGGCTTTTTCCGATATTCAGCGAAATGAGGCCTTCAGCCAGGAATTGCGTCTAACCTCGGACTTCGACGGATCCTTTAACTTCATGCTTGGTGGCTTTTACCAGAAGAGCGAGCTCAACGATGCAAACGATGTAAAGCTCTCAGACGCAAATTATGTTGCATCGGCAAATCGTTATGTCTCCTATGCCGACAAGAATTCTCAGAAAGGCAGCACGCTTTCGGTTTTCGGTCAGGCCTTGTTCGATATAACTGACGAGCTGGAATTGGCCGGCGGGCTTCGCTTCACGCGCGAAACAAAGAAATTCAGCAAACAAAACACCTATGGGATAGGTGCCTTTAATACCTTGACCACATTATATCCCGGCGAAACCATACCCGGCTTTTTGACCGGCACGTACAAGGACAATAATTTCTCACCCGAATTGACATTGTCCTATCGTCCTTCATCGACCAAAACGATCTTCGCGGCCTATAAAACCGGTTACAAATCCGGTGGCTTTGGCCTGACCAGCCCATTACTGCTAACAACGCGGATTGGTGACGCGGACTTTGAGGCAGAAAAGGCACGTGGCTTTGAAGTTGGTGCGAAAGGAGTGTTCTTAAACAACAGGCTCCGCCTCAACGCAGCTTTGTTCAACTTTAAGTTCAGCAACCTTCAGGTAAATACGTTCGATCCCGTCCGTTTTGCGTTCACCATCAATAATGCAAGTTCGGTCAAGCAGCGCGGCTTCGAAATTGATGGCAACTTTCAGGTCAACGACAACCTGAGCATTCGCGCTGCGATTGCTCATGTAAATGCGCGCTTTAATAAGTTTTTGGGTCAATGTTTTGGTTATGCCTTCCCTGCTGGCACAGTTCGGGCAACGGCGACACCGCCGACACCGTGCACCTTTGTGAATGCTACGGCGCTGACGTTACAGCAGGATTTCACTGGTCGAGCACCGGCTCGTTCGCCCGACTGGGCAGGCAATACCGGCTTCACCCTCTCCGCTCCTGTCGGCAATCATATAGCGGAGCTGACAGGTGACGCATTTTATAGTGGCAGTTACTTCGCAGCGGAAACCATGGCGCCGTCGACATTCCAAAACGATTTCTGGCGTTTCAATGCGAGCCTTAGCCTTAGTGAAGCAGACGACCGCTATGCGATAAGGTTAGTTGGCCGCAATCTCACCAACAAATACTATCTGATTTACGCCGCCGACCGAACGGGTGGAACTGGCGTACCACTTACTACTGGCGAGCAACGTGGTGTGGTTTCGCGCGGCCGGGAGGTTGCTCTTCAGTTGCAAGTCAAATTCTAGGGTCGTGTATTTGGAGTAACGTCACGATCGAAAAGGAACCATGCGATAGAAGCGAAGTAAGCAATCTTGCGCCTGTCAATGCTCCTTCTATGCTGGCATTCGAGGGAATGTCCTTAGTCGGGAATGCAAATCGAATGTTAGAATTTTTGCGCATTTTAGGTTCGTTGCGGATGTCGAGATATGTGAGCTTCAACGAGAAGTCGACGGTCATAATTGGAATGATGCCCGTAATAGGAATGCCATTTGGAGACGTTAAATGAGTCCAACAGCGGCACCAATCTACGCAAGTGGGTGGAAAGAATTCTCAGGTCACAAATTACTCGTTTTAAGCGCCGTCCTTGGCCTAACCACCAGTATGAATGCGGTCATGATCTACAGTCTAGGATCGTTTATCGGACCATTGAACGTCGAATTTGGCTGGGACCGGGGAAGCATCTCACTTGCGGTCTCGGTCCTGACGTTCGGCGTTTTTCTGTTCGGGCCAATTGTAGGAAAACTCTGCGATAAATATGGTGCCGCCAGGGTCGGAGCTTTGAGCTTGCTAAGCTATGGCCTCGCAGTGATTGCCATGACGATGCTGGTCACTAACCTTTATAGCTTTTGGCTGGCCTATTTTTTCATCGCCATGCTTGGTGTAGGGTCGACGCCGATAGTACTTGTAAGGCCTATTACCGCCGCATTTGACAAGCGGCGCGGCCTCGCCCTAGGAATCGCTCTCACTGGCGCTGGACTTGCCGGCTTCTGGGTTCCCAACGTTGTAACCGAAGTCAGCGCCGCATTCGGTTGGCGCGCGGGGTATTGGACGATCGGGTCGTTTGCCATGCTGGCTGCTCCGATTGTCTGGTTCGGTTTTGGTCCGGCAGAACGTCGCGCGACAGCCGCTACATCGACGGCGGGACCCAAAACCGGGCTTTCATTGGCCGAAGCTCGCAAGACCAAAGCATTTTGGTTTGCAACTATATTATCCGTTTCGATGGCGCTCGGAGTAGGTGGAATGATTGTTCACCTTATACCCATGTTCCAGGATTTGGGCGCCGATGCCAAGGCCGCCGCTCAATTGGCATCGGTCATTGGCGTTGCCAGTTCCATTGGCCGACTAACGATCGGCTTGTGCCTTGATCGCTTTGCAGCACCCGCTGTGTCCGTAACTGTTCTGGCTTTGGGAATGGCGGGTATCGCAATTTTAGGTTTAGGTGATTTGAGTTATGGCATTTTCGCTGTGGCGTTGATCGGTTTGTTGCTAGGCGCAGAGCTTGATTTGCTGGCTTACATGACATCACGGTTGTTCGGACAGAAAGCCTTTGGGGCGATTTATGGCTGGTTTTACAGCATGTATTCCCTGGGTTTTGGGCTTAGCCCGTTCCTGATCGGTCGATCGCGAGATATGTTTGGGTCATATGATTATGCCTTGGGTGGGAGTATCATTTGCCTGCTTTTCGCAATCATCTCGGTTTTCGGCCTGCGTTTCCGAAAAAGCGTGTTCGAGGTTAGCGCGTAACACCCACCATCGACAGGATGAGCGCGGATACCTCGTCGGCAATCGCATCAAGCGAGAGCCTGCCATGCGGGCGGTACCAGACGTAGGCCCAGCTCACCAATCCGCCAATGGATAGCGCCGCCACATAGGGGTCTTTCAATCTAAATTCCCCAGTGGCCACGCCCTCGCACAATAATGCGACCAGTTTGGCATCAAATTCACGCCGCAAGTTGCTCAACCGCAGGAATTCATCAGGCTCAAGATTCTTCTCTTCGCGGGTAAGTATAGCAATATTGCGCTGGTTATTCAGCACAGCGATCAAAAAATCCCGGCCCAAAAGTGACAGCTTGTTGGTCGGTGACAAATCCATTGCCGCTATCTTGTCAATCGCTGACAGGGATGCGCTAACCCCGCATGTGCAAATAACGCCGAGAAGTTCTGCCTTGGACTTGAAGTGGCCGTATATAAACGGTTTGGTCACACCCAGTGAATCAGCAACAGCCTCAAGCGTTGTCCTGTCGTAACCGCGGTCATAGAAGAGCTGCGCTGCCGCTTCCACAATCCGTTCGCGCTTAAGCGCAATCACTTGGTCTTTAATGGTCATTTGGCTGTTCATGTCAGGCGGACCGTTTAGCGTTATTACGCGCATAGTCCAGCGCAAGGCGTTTTCGATAGCGGCGGGGGTCGAGTTCTAACCCGTAGCGCGGTGAATCCGGAAACTGCCGCGCCGCCCACACCCGTTCCTCCTCGATTGCGGACAGCATCTCGTTTTCGGATCGACGCTTCACTGCACCGGTAACAAGCGCTGCAATATATTCCGCTTGATCGTCCATCATCCGGATGTTGCTTCCTCCGGTCACATCGAAAAAGCCAATGAAGTAAAGACCGTCGATGCGTGGATGAGCGACGCGATTATAAAGCGCGACATGCGTAGTTTCACTTTCAACGGGAGAAATTTCATCCGGCAGGAATGGGATCGCGGTATTATATCCCGTCGCGGCAATTACCGCATCAAAGGTGTCTGCGCTGCCATCGGTAAACCGGATCTCCTTACCCTCAATGGCAGCGATACCTGGCTTGACTGTCACCCGTCCCCAGGCAATTTGCGATATCAAAGTCGGATGGCTTATTGGGTGCGTTCGCGTTTTAGGGGTCCGAAAGCCCCATTGCTCCATTCGGCCATGGAAAAATCGCGTCAATGTTGTGCGGATCCAAACACGCACTCTCCAGGGCAAAAAAGATCGTTCGAGTTTTGACAATGTCCGCGAATTCGGAACACCGAACATCATTCGGGGCATTATCAGTACAGGCGAGCGCGCCGATAGGACTGTGTGTGCGGTAACAGTGCAAATGTCCGCAGCGATATCGACGCCGCTGTTGCCGGGTCCAATTACCAACACGCGCTTGTCCGCATAGGGTGTCGGAACACGATACGTGTGGGCATGGATATAGTCGCCGCCATAACCTTCAATTTGAGGAGGATGGCGCGGGACACTCTGGTGACCACTAGCCACAACGACCCCATCGAATATTTCGGTTGCGCCGTTTTCAAACGCGACACCGAATTTTCCATTGATAGGCGTCACTGACAAAATGCGGCTACTGAATCTGATCCTTCGCGTCAGATCAAAATGCGCAGCATAACGCTCAAAATAACGACACATTTCAGCATGGTCGGGATAAAGCGGCGCGTCATCCGGAAACGGAAAATCCTCGAAGCTGCTGACTTTTGCTTCCGAATTAATGTGCAGAGATTTATATGCGGGGCTCATTCCGCTATCATTGTTGTAGACCCAAAGCCCCCCGACCCTTGATCCGGCCTCGAAGATAGTCACATCAATACCTTGTGCAGTCAGATGCTTCGCGGCGCAAAGCCCACCTGCCCCGGCACCGATGATAGCAAAATGCAGAGTCATATCTTGGTTGCCAACCAGCCGCTTGCGGCAATCATCGCTTGGTCAGCGCGATCAACGACACCAACCATACCCATGAAACCGTGATTCATGTCATCATAATGAACCAACGCAGTATCGACGCCCGCTTGCAATAAGCGCGCAGCATAGGCTTTGCCTTCGTCCCGCAACAGATCATATTCTGCCGTAATTACATAAGCCGGCGGCAGACCACTTAAATCAGCTACGCGAAGCGGAGACGCATCGGGATGAAAGCGGTCCTCCTGATTACGGATATAAAGGTCCCAGCCCCAGCACATTGCGCTGGCGGTAAGCCCGCACCCTTGGCCGCGTTCTTGGTAAGATGCAGGCGCAGGGTCAGGATAATCAGTCACGGGATAGATCAGAAATTGCGCGGCAAGATTTGGACCGCTAGCATCACGCAGTCTACGCGCAACCACCGTCGCCATTGTTGCGCCCGCGCTGTCGCCAGCAACAATAAGCCGCGCCGGATCACCGCCTATGCTTGTTGCGTTTTCGGCCGTCCATATTGTCGCCGCTTCGCAGTCGTCTGGTCCGGCCGGGAACGGCGCTTCAGGTGCTAGGCCATAATCGACCGAAACCACAACTGCGTTCAAAACCAAACAAAGATGGCGACAAATAACATCATGCGTGTCGATGCTGCAAATGACAAATGCGCTGCCATGGAAGTACGTAACGACTGCGTGCCCGTCTTGCATATCGGGCCGATAGATGCGGATTCGAACATCGCCGCGCGGGCCGGGAATCATCCGATCTTCGACATGGCCAACATCAGGTCGGGCAAGCCGCGCGGTCTGGGCCTCATAACCAGCGCGCAGCGTCGCGGGTAGAACAGTTTCCATGGGCGGCAATGCTGCGGCTGCATCGACAATCGCCTGTAATTGGGGATGTAGTGGCATTTCAATGCTCCTTCAAAGTTTCAAATCCGGGATAAGCGTCGGCAGCAACTTGATCACAAATAGCGCGATATCGGCCGATGCCTCCCACGAAAGGCATGAACACGCGCGGCTTTCCAGGAATGTTCGCGCCTAAATACCAAGAGTCGGCTTGCGTAAATAATGTCGATGCAGCTTCGTCATTTACGCGCTGAACCCATTTATCTTCAGCATCAACCCGCGGTACAATGCCCGCCGAACCGGTCGCCTTAAGATGCAAGATGCAATCGGCGATCCAATCGACATGCTGCTCGATCCCGACAACCATATTTACCAGAACTGAGGGGCTCCCGGGCCCTGTAATGATGAACATGTTGGGGAATTCAGCACTCATGAGCCCGAGATAGTTGCGCGGCCCTTCAGACCATTTTTCCGCCAACGATACTCCTCCCTGCCCCCGGATATCGATGCGCATCAATGCCCCAGTCAGGGCATCATAACCCGTCGCACAAATTAGAATGTCAATTGCATGGTTCGCGGCGGATGTCCGAATTGACTGCCCATTGACGCTAACAATCGGCGTCTCGCGCAAATCCACCAGAGTCACGTTGTCACGATTATAGGTTTCATAATATTCGGATCCAACGCAAATTCGCTTAGCCCCCAAAGGATAATTTTTGGGGCAGAGCCGCTCTGCAATAACAGGATCATTTACCGCCTGACGAATACGCTCGTGCACAAAGTCTGCAGCAGTCTGGTTCGCCGCGATATCGGTCATGATATCCTTGAAGGCATGGACGAAATTGACGCCGCCTTTTTCCCATCGCCGCTGATATTCGGCTTCGCGCGTCTCCGGGCTTACCGACAACGCTGGCGTATCACTGAAGTCATATAAGGTACCCACCTGCCGGGCTTGGGCCCGCATTTCTGGATATTCAGACTTCCATCGCGCTTGCCATTCTTCGGCGAGCGGGTGATTGCGGGCGGGAACGACGAAATTCGGTGTACGCTGAAATACGACCAGATGCTTGGCCCGCTGAGCAATCTGGGGAATGGTCTGAACCCCCGACGATCCCGTTCCAATGACCGCGACATGTTGTCCTTCGAAATCTGGCACATTGTCGGGCCAGTTGCCGGTATGCAACACTGGCCCTGCAAAATTTTCGATGCCCGGTAAATCTGGTAAACGCGATACCGACAATGAGCCACTTGCCATGATGCAATAGCGTGCAGCGATATTGTCACCTTTATCGGTACCGACCCGCCAGCATTGGTCAGCATCGTCGAATGTCGCGGAGACCACCGTCGTTCCAAACGAAATTGATCGCCGAAGGTCAAAACGGTCCGCTACATGACGCAGGTACGCATAAATCTCCGGCTGGCGCGCATAACGTTCGGTCCATTGCCACTCCTGCTGCAAATCATCCGAGAAGGAATAGCTATATTGCATACTTTCGACATCGCAGCGCGCACCCGGATATTTGTTCCAGCACCAGACGCCGCCAACATCGTCGGCCATCTCGATAACCGATGCACTAACGCCAATTTCCCGCATTTTGTGGAGCGCATAAAGACCGGCAAACCCCGCGCCTACAATCAAGACATCCACGTTAGGTATCATGCGGGATCAAGCCTATGCAGTGGGGGACGCGCCGTGGTCGTCTTTCCATCGAAATAAGCTGGGAAGAGCGCCTGCAGTCTCCCCCCGTCCGATTTCACCAAACCGCGCGCCAATGTTTGCGGCGACTGAAGCGCCTCTCCCAAATCAAGAACGGGTGAAAGACAGCATTCTATACCCTCAAAACGACGACAAATGGCCACCGCTTCATGCTGTTCAAAGAAGTTTGAAAGTTCAGAAATCAACCTATGCTGCGGTAGCGGGTCATCATGCCGCTTAACCCAATCCGGACGACCAGCCGCTTCACAGAAATTTAGCCAGAACTTAGGCTCAACTGCCCCCAACATAACATGCTTTGCATCTGCGGTTGCGTACACCTGATAATATGCAGCAGCGCCATTCAAATAGGTTGATTGCCGCGTAGGCACCGTAGCATTCGCACCCCATTCAGCGATCTGCATTAGTTGAAGAGGCATCAACGCATCGGCAAGGCCAAGTTCGATATGCGCACCTTTGCCCGTCCGGCTTCGTGCATTAAGCGCACCTAAAATCGCAATCACAGCGAACAGAGCGCCCGACATATCGGCTATCGGCGGATCGAAAAAATGTGGCGAAGTCGTGCCGTTCCTATGCAGAATACCACTTGTGGCGAGGTAATTAGCGTCATGCCCGGCGGCAGCCGAAAGTGGAGCGTCCACGCCATATCCACTTATCGAACAATATATAAGCGACGGGTGCAATACGCTTAGCCGTGCATAATCAAGTCCAAGACGTGTCATCACGCCGGGACGAAAGCCTTCGATCAAAATATCCGTGTCAACCAAAAGTTCTTGCATCCGGGCAGAGCCCTCATCAGATTTAAGATCAAGGTGAAGCACTGATTTGCCTGCACTAAGAGCGCCGTAAAACAGCGGATCGCCCTTGGCATCGGCGGGCCCCAAATGCCGCATTGGGTCACCTGCTGGCGGCTCAATCTTGATGACATCTGCACCCATGTCAGCGAGCAAAAGGCTAGCAAACGGCCCTGAAACATAATGCGACAAGTCGAGAATCTTAACGCCCGAAAGATAATGTGAAACGCTAACCACGATGCTGCCTCGAATTATTGATCGTCATCGGAATCAGCACCTCGCCTTATAATCTGGTCAGTATATTCAACATACGTGTTGATAACAAGAGATACCTTTCGGTATCAGTTTGACCAACCACCGTCGATGACATGACTTTGGCCAGTTACGAATGATGATGAATCGCTCGCCAGATAAAGGGCAAGTTCGGCAATTTCATTGGGTAGCCCAAACCTTTGGACAGGTTGGCGCGCGATAAATGCGGCGCGCGTTGCTTCATAATCGCCCGTAGCGCGCATCCGCGCCTCGAGCGAAGGAGTGTCAATGGTTCCCGGGCATATCGTGTTACAACGAACGCCTTGCGAACTGTGGTCAGCTGCCAGTGCTTTTGTCATGCCGATAATTGCTGCTTTTGTAGACGCATAAGCAAGACGGTTCGGGACGCCCCGCACTGAACTTGCAACCGACGACATGGTAATGATTGATCCACTTTTGCGGGCAATCATTCCCGGGATGAATGCACGTATCATCTGGAACATGGCAGTGACATTCAGGTCAAAAGAGAAATCCCACTCATCGTCAGTGCACGTCTCGATAGTACCATAGGCAACATAGCCCGCGCACAGAAACAGGATATCGGCAGCGACAGTTCGATTGGCGAATTCAGCCATCGCTTTTCGGTCAGTGAGATTTAGCACCACGGCCTCGCAGCCATGCTCGGCCTGGAGTTCAGCCAGAGCGGCGCTGTTGACATCTACCGCAATCACACGTGCACCTTCTTGTGCAAACAAAGTGGCGGTCGCGCGGCCAATACCCTGCGCAGCACCGGTTACAATTGCCGTCTTGCCGCTGAGCTTGCCGACCACCGTCAATATACCGCTTCAACCGGAAGGACGACGATTACTCTCTCATGAGATCCGTCATTTGTTACCGGCGAAGCACATCGTCGGTTTTTCGTAAATTGGCCGTCGGTATGTAATCCAGCCGCCATACTCATCCGCGCGGTGCTCCGGCTACGTATAGAATTTGTCCAGTGACAAAGCCCGAACGCTCATCTGCGAAAAACGATACCGCGTTTGCAATGTCTTCGGGTTGCCCGACGCGGCCAACAACCGTTGCACGGACAGCTTGCTGCTTCATTTCATCGAATGATATGCCCACTCGCTCCGCTACTTCCGCAGTCATCGCCGTTTCCACAAAACCGGGCGCGACGGCATTTGCAGTGATACCATATCGCCCCAACTCGATTGCGAGCGTTTTCGTCAGTCCCTGAACGCCGGCCTTGGCCGCGGCATAATTGCTTTCGCCCAAATTGCCGAGGGCAGCCGTGCTCGATAAGTTGATGATCCGGCCCCAGCCGGCTGCACGCATGTGAAATTGTGTTTCGCGGCTTACTAAGAATGTGCCGCGTAAATTGACATTGATGACGCTATCCCAGTCATCGATACTCATTTTACCAATGGTTCGATCACGCAAAATGCCAGCATTGTTAACGACAATTGTGGGCGGTCCTAGGGCCGAAACGATATTGGAGATTGCCTCCTGCACCGCAGCTTCATCTGCAACATTCGCGCCGACAGCGAAAGCGCGGCGACCTATTCCCTCGATGTCTCGGACGGTCTCGGCGCAAGCTGTGGCATCTAGGTCAAGTACCGCAATATCGTGCCCATCCTGTGCCAGACGCAGCGCAATTCCAGCCCCGATGCCCCGCGCACCGCCCGTAACGACCGCAACGCGCGCCGTTTGGTTTGAACTACCTTTCATATCGCATTCAACATTCTGATCGCCTGTGCGGATAATTGGAATTTCTTTGCTCGTCCCGACGCGGTGGTAGGAATCTCCGCCGCATCCACAAGAAACAGATATTTGGGTACCTTGAACCGGGCCATGCGCGACTGAACCAGCGCGAGAAGCTCTTCTACGGTCACCGCCGCGCCTTGTGCGGGAACAACAAAAGCGACACCGATTTCGCCCATCCGAACATCCGGCACCGGTACAACATGGGCTTGCAAAACCGACGGATGCGACGTTAGCAGGTCCTCCACCTCCGTAGGCAATACCTGTTCACCGCCACAACGATAAGATTCTTTCAACCGACCGACGAGATAGATGTAACCATCGCCATCAATTTTCCCAAGATCCCCGGTGTGGAGCCAACCTTCACTATCGAACAATGCTGCTGTCTCTTCGGGCTTATTGTAATAGCCCTGTGTGACCCCAAGTCCCTTTGCCCGCAATTCTCCGACACAACCGGGCAACAAAACGTGACCACTTTCGGGGTCAACCACTCGGTAATTAACAAGGCGGCCGTAGTTCTCCGGATCGCCCGCAACGCCCGCATCGCGCATCCGGCCATTTGTGTTTAGCAGCCGATCAATTGGATCATTTGGCTGCGTGACAGTTGAAGACGCCGTAACTTCGGTCATGCCGTAGCCGGTCGAAATTTGGGACACGCCAAAAACTGCCAAAATGTCATTCCATACGCGCTCCGGTGCACGGGCTCCCGATGAAATGACCGCAAAAAACGACGAAAGATCATAATCCCCGGCTTTCGCAGCATCAAGCAAAGCTAAGGTCATCATAGGTACAAGCAATGCATCGGTCGCACGGTGTTGCTCAATGGCGGTGAGCATCGCCGCTGCGTCAAATTTCAGTTGCGGGATTATCGCGCCGCCGACAAACATCACCGGAAGCATCCCTTCGCCGTAACCGTAAACATGGTACATCGGCAACGAAAAGACGATCCGTCTGCCATCTTCAAATGCGCGGGCGTAAGCGCTGCAATAAGACGTTCGAAGGACCTGATCATGGGTCAGCATAACCCCCTTCGGCGCACCTGTAGTGCCAGATGTATAGATGATGTCGGCGACATCATCCGGCCTCGAGCCGCTGACTTCAAACTTAGTTGCCGGACCCGATTCAAGAACGTCAAAATATGCAGCAGACGCCCGCTGAGGCTGACCATCGGTCGAGAAAATAATCACATGGCGAAGTCGAGGCAACTTTGTACTGCTGCCATTTTTCTCCCATCCCGGTATTAACTCATCTAACATCGAGAGATAATCAAGGTCGCGAAATGTATTCATCGTAATCAGCATCACGGCATCCGACTGCGCCAGCACATACCCAAGCTCGTCGCGACGGTTAAGTATGTTGACCGGGACAGCAACGGCTCCCACGCGCGCGATAGCAAGCTTTAGGGCGACAAATTCAGGATAGTTCGCAAGTACAAGTGCGACATGATCTCGGCGCTTTACGCCTATTGCGCTTAATCCACTTGCAAGACGGTGGGACCACTCCTGCATATCTCGGTAAGTCCATATCCGATCATCTGTGATGACGTAGGGACGATCGGGAAATTCGGTAGCCGCGGCATCAAACATCTCATCAAGCGTTCGCGGGATCCACTCGGGTAACCGAGCTGATATTGCCGCTTGGCGGGTTTCAGGAGTCACGAGTTCGCTAATGGTTGCTCCCGCAGCCTTGTCATCCATCAAGGCATTGGGCTCCATCATGCGCATTCCCTCTCAATCGCCATCCGTTGATTCCAAATACCGACGCCAACTGATGTCGTCAACAATGTTGTTGATTTTATCGAATTGCCTGATAATTATTGGGCAACCAATCGGTAACCCGTGGTCAACATTGGCATCGATAACAAGTTACTTGGCCAGAAGTATGGCGCACTCCAACAAGCCGGTGATAGAGATGAAGAAATGTGATGTCGTAATCGTAGGTGCTGGCCTGGGCGGGTTGCGTGCGCTTTATGCACTTCGACAAATAGGTTTATCCGCAACAATTATCGAGGCGAGCGACGATGTCGGCGGTGTGTGGCACCACAACCGCTATCCAGGTGCACGATGCGATGTTGAAAGCTACGATTACTCCTACATGTTTTCGCCCGAGCTTGAACAGGAATGGCGATGGAGCGAACGTTACGCAACCCAACCCGAGGTGCTATCTTATATTCATCATGTCGCCGAGCGCTTCAACCTTCGTCGCGACATAGAATTTAACACAAGAATGGAACGCGCCAAATTCGATGAAGCCGGCAACCGCTGGTGCGTCACCGCGCAAGACGGACAGGAATGGGATTCCCAATATCTCATCATGGCTGTGGGCCAATTGTCGACCACCAAACAACCCAATTATCCCGGGCAAGAGACATTTAAGGGAAATATCTATCACAGCGCGGCGTGGCCACGCGAGCCGATTAGCTTTGCAGGAAAACGAGTTGGAATTATCGGTACTGGCTCATCAGGCGTTCAAATGACGCCCGTTATCGCCGCTCAGGCCGAACATTTAACCGTTTTTCAACGATCGGCAAATTTCAGTATCCCGGCAGCAAATGCGCCGGTGTCTGACGAGGAAGACAACGCCGTGAAGGCAGACTATGCCGCGCGGCGGCAGCGTGCCCTGAATTCGCCGAGCGGCCTTGGTTTTGTGCCCAATGGCGTTTCAGCTTTAGAGGCAACACCGCAAGAAAGGGAGGCCGTCTACGAGGCGGCTTGGAACCGCCTTGGCTTTGGTTTTGCGCTTGCCTACAAAGATATTCTGCTCGACGATGCATCGAACGCTACCGCGGCCGACTTCATCCGACAAAAGATTGCTCAACAGGTTGATGATCCTGTTACGCGCAAGTTGCTAACACCTGAAGGTTTTCCGTTCGGTGCCAAGCGGCCGTCGGTTGACAGTAATTATTTTAAGACGTTCAACCGTGAAAATGTCACGCTAGTGGATATTAAGTCGTCGCCTATAAAGGACATTAGTCCGGATGGATTACGCACCACAGAGCGGGAATATCCGCTCGACGTCATCATCTACGCAACAGGCTTTGATGCGTTTACGGGTTCATTACTCCGCCCAGAAATAAAAGGGCGAAACGGTGTGACCCTCCGCGAGAAATGGGCGTCTGGTCCCGTGAACTATCTTGGGCTTGGGGTGTCCGGTTTTCCGAATATGTTCGTTCTTGTCGGTCCCGGTAGCCCATCGCTGCTCAGCAATGTAATCTTGTCAATCGAACAGCAAGTTGATTGGCTCAGCGAGTTGATAGGATTTGCAAGTACAAAAGGCAGTGCCGCTATTGAAACCACTCAAGAGGCAGAGATGGAATGGGTTGAACATGTGAACGCCCGTGCCCAAGAAACACTCTACCCGAAGGCAGCATCCTACTACACCGGTGCCGAAGTTGAAGGAAAGCCCCGCGTATTCATGCCTTATTCCGGTGGCGTTCGCGGTTACCGACGTATTTTAGAGCGTGTCGCCAATGAAGAATATAACGGGTTTCGGTTTTTCTAAGCATAACCTTGCTTGATCCCAGCATGGCCGTCTGCATGCCTTTGAATGCTTTCCATTTCGCCCTTTAGGCTCTCATCCGTCTCTTAGATGAGGCCATGCGGCCGAGACATTGCTTCTGATAGTGTGGCTTTAGCCCCGCCAAATTCATACCAATTTTTTTATAATGGCCGAGAAGTCGACTGCGCCTTCGCCTGCTTTGTCGAAGGCTTCGTAGAGCTCAGCCGCCCGCGCGCCCATTGGCACATTGGCATTGACCGACTGTGCAGCCTCCATGGCGAGCTTAAGATCTTTTAGCATCAGGGCGGTTGCAAAGCCGCCTTGATAGTCGTTGTCCGCAGGCGAAGTCGGTCCAACGCCGGGTACCGGGCAATAGCTAGTCATCGACCAATTCTGGCCCGACGCCTTGGAGGAAATATCGTAAAAGGTCTGGAGATCAAGGCCGAGCTTCTCTGCCATCGCAAAGGTCTCGCACGTCGCGATCATCGACGCACCAAGCAGCATATTGTTGCAGATTTTCGCTGCTTGCCCCGCGCCCGAACCGCCTGCGTGAATGACGGCCTTGCCCATCGCCGCCAATATCGGTTCCGCACGTGCAAAGGCGGTGTTCGTGCCGCCGACCATGAAGGTCAGCGTGCCCCCATTGGCCGCCGCAATCCCACCTGAAACCGGCGCATCGACCATATCAAAGCCCGCAACGACGGCATCCGCCGTGACCCTGCGCGCTGTGTCAACGTCAATGGTCGAGCAATCCAGCAAGATCGCACCTTTCGGGGCGTGGCCCAGCACATCGGCTTCAAACACGCTTGCGACAATTTTGCCGTTGGGCAGCATCGATACGACCGCATCAACGCCATCGACAGCTTCACGCACCGACGTAAATGTCGCGCACCCGTTTTCCTGCGCGCGCACCAAAGCTTCGGCCGACAGGTCAAAGGCATTCACCGCATGCCCCGCCTTAACCAGATTGGCAGCCATGCCGCCGCCCATATTGCCAAGCCCGATAAACGCAATTTTCATGATCACTTTCCTATCCAATTCCCCGGACGCTTTTCAACAAACGCAGCCATGCCCTCTTTCTGATCTTCGGTGCCAAACAGCCCATGGAACAGACGGCGTTCAAACACGACGCCTTGCTGCAATGTTGTTTCAAAGGCTGCGTTGACCATTTCCTTGCATGCAATCGCGGCCAATGGCGCCATTGCCGCAATGGCGGTTGCAGTCTTCACCGCCTCGTCCACCAGCTCAGCCGCAGGAACAACCTTTGCTACCAAGCCCGAACGCTCGGCCTCTGCCGCGTCCATCATCCGGCCTGTAAGGCACATTTCCATGGCTTTGGCTTTGCCAATTGCCCGCGTAAGGCGCTGCGATCCGCCCATGCCGGGGGTGACCGCCAGCTTGATTTCGGGCTGACCGAATTTCGCATTATCACCAGCCATGATGAAGTCTGCCATCATCGCCAATTCGCATCCACCGCCAAGCGCGAAGCCGTTCACTGCAGCGATCCAAGGCTTGCGCGTCGCAGTCACGCGATCATAGCCTGCGAAGAAGTTGGAACCGTACATTGCAGCAAAGGACTGGGATGACATTTCCTTAATGTCCGCGCCCGCCGCGAAGGCCTTTTCGCTTCCGGTGACGACGGCGCAACGCTGGCTGTCGTCTGCATCAAACGCCGAAAACGCAGCTATGAGGTCAGCCAACACTTGGCTGTTCAGCGCGTTCAGCGCTTGCGGCCGGTTGAGCGTCATCAGCGTCACCGCGCCGCGTTGTTCGACCAATATCGTTTCAAACGTCATAGGGGTTTCCATTCTTCTTCTGCCGGCAATGGTGCGAATATCGCATCAATCAGTGCATCGGACACCTCTTCAGGTATGGCCGGATTCCATTTGGGTGCATTGTCCTTGTCAACAATGACCGCACGAACGCCTTCGGCAAAATCGGGGCGCACGATCACGCGGCTCGCGATGCGATATTCCATGGCCATATTGTCGGCAAAATCATTCAGGCGGGCACTCTCGGCCAATTGACGCAACGCAACTTTGCAGGTTTGCGGACTTTTTGTGCGCAAGGTCGCCAATTCAAGCATCGCCCAATCGCTCTCATCGCCTTCGAGGCTCAGGAGAATATCCTCAAGCCAGTCGGATGCGAAATGGTGTTTGATTTGGAACAAGGTCTCCACGATTTTCGAGGCGGGCGGCGTGACGGATAAGGTGCCCAATATGCCATCGATGCGCTCGACGTCTTCAGTTGTAATCCGTTGCTTGGCCTCGGCCAAAGCCTCGGAAGACACATAATGCGTGGCAAGGCCAAGCGAAAGACAACCTGCGCCCGCAACACGCGAACCTGTCAGGGCCAGAAACTGGCCAACGCGTCCTTCAAGCCGGGAAAGATACCAGCCGCCGCCGACATCGGGGAACAAGCCAATGCCGGTTTCGGGCATCGCAAACTTTGTATTTTCGGTCGCAACACGGAAGCGCGCTGGCTGGCTAATGCCAACACCGCCGCCCATTGTAATGCCGTCCATGAAGGCGACGACAGGCTTGGGATAGGTGAACAGTAAATGGTTCAGCTGATATTCGTCACGGAAGAATTTGCGACCAGATTCGCCATTGTCGTTCAGCGCGGAGTTCCGCAAAAACGCGATGTCGCCGCCCGCACAGAACCCCCGACCTTCGGCATGGTCGATGATGACGCATTTGACCGCGTCGGATTCCCGCCAGGCCAGCAGCGCCTCGGTCATTGCATGCACCATGGGCAAGGTCAGCGCGTGAAGCGCCGATGGCCGGTTCAGGCTGATGAAACCGGCATGGCCGTGTACTTTGAGCAGAATGTCGTCGGTCATTGGCCCTGTCCCACCCGATGCTGGAGACGCAGCTCATCGGAATTCCTGATCAATTTGGCAAAAAGACTGATCGCGGACCGAGCACCGGCGAAGACGCGATCTTCCTCAACTTCAGAAAGAGAGAGATTATCCAATGTTTTGGTCAACAGTAGCCATCGATATGAATTATCTGCACGCGGTGGCATATGGAAGTCTGACACGATTTCGGTGAATTCCAACTCTCTCGCCATTTTCCACCAGATAGGGCCCACCTGAGCTAACGACTCTGAAATATAGAGCCAGCCGAGACGGTTTATAAAACCATTGGGCAAGCAATCTAAGACAGCAAGTTTATCAGCTCGGACTAACCCAAGTCCCGCAAGATCAAGAATGTTTTGATCGAGATTGACTGATCGCGTCAGCTGAGGAAATTGCCGTCGTATCAATGGATCATCATAAAGAGGACGAACAGATGAACGCATCACCATTTGCGCCGCAAGTAGGCGCTGGCAACTCTCTGGGTTCTTAAATGAGCGATGACTTTCCACCAATTTTGCAAATACCAGGGGGACATTGCCCACTTCGTCTTCGATCCGTTCGGACAACTTCATTCGCAACGAATTCGAATAACATGAATTTTCTAACGAATAATCGGCACCGAGCACGTCACGACGTATTGCGTGTACCCCCGCCGAAGCTCCAGATAGAGAAGGACTAACGGTCATTGGCGCAACAAATCCCGGCCGATAATCATACGCATGACCTGATTGGTGCCTTCAAGAATGGAGTGCACGCGCAAGTCGCGCCAGAAACGTTCAATGGGATAATCGCGCAAATAGCCATAGCCACCGAACAGTTGCAGCGCTTGGTTGACAATTTCGCTGCCACTGTCGGTCGACAGACGCTTGGCCATCGCCGAAAAACGCGACTTGTCGGGCGCATTGGCTGTGACCTTGGCAGCAGCGATGTAGAGCAACGCGCGCGCTGCCTCCAAATCAGTCGCCATGTCCGCCAGCATGAACTGCGTGTTCTGGAATTCCGACACTGGCTGGCCGAATTGCTGGCGTTCCTTGGTGTAGGCTATCGCCTCATCGAGGCAACGCTGCGCGCCGCCAAGCGAACATGCCCCAATGTTCAGCCGTCCGCCGTCCAGGCCCATCATGGCAAAGCGGAAGCCATCGCCCTCTGCACCCACACGGTTGACGACGGGCACACGGCAATCTTCAAAGATCACTTGCGCAGTGGGTGAGGCGTTCCAGCCCAGTTTTTTCTCAGATGCTCCAAAGTTCAGTCCCGGGGTGTCTTTTTCAACGACAATGCAGCTAATGCCTTTTGCTCCAAGGTCACCGGTACGGACCATGACGACGTAGACATCGTTATACCCAGCGCCTGATATGAATTGCTTGGTACCGTTCAGCACATAATGATCGCCATCAAGGCGCGCGCTGGTTTTCAACGCCGCAGCGTCTGATCCGCTGCCTGGTTCAGTCAGGCAATAACTTGCGATTTTGTTCATGCTTACCAGATCGGGCAAGAAGCGGGCCTTTAAATCTGCACCGCCAAAGCAGTCAATCATCCACGCCGCCATATTGTGAATAGAGATGAAGGCGCTTGTTGTGGGGCAGCCATAAGCCATGGCTTCCATGATCAACGCGGCTTCCAATCGACCCAGTCCTGTGCCACCGGATTCCTCGGAGACATAAATGCCCCCAAATCCAACGTGTCCAGCCGTCTTCCACACATCTACTGGGTAATGGGACTTTTCGTCCCATCCCGCAGCGAAGGGCGTAATGGCATCCGCCGTGAATTTACGCGCCATATCCTGAATGGCGACCTGATCGTCGGTGAGTTCAAACTGGTTTTGCATGGCATCCCATCCCTTAGGAATTCGATGTGCTTTCAAGAGGCGGAGCAATAAGCATATTGCTCCGCCTCGCTGATTGGCTGAAAGGCAACGCCTTTGTTGCGAGCAAAGAGGAGAGAGAGTGAATACTCGCAGCAGCCATCAACTTTGTAGTTCATCCCATTGTCGGAATGACGAAGGCGTTCGCGGCATCGCCGACGCCGCCATCTGGCCAGCGTTGCGTGATGGTCTTGACCTTGGTCCAGAACTTGACGCCTTCCATACCGTGCTGGTTGGTGTCGCCAAAGGCAGACCGCTTCCATCCGCCAAAGCTGTGATAGGCGACCGGCACTGGGATTGGCACGTTGATGCCCACCATGCCGACATTCACGCGCGCCGCAAATTCGCGCGCGGCATGGCCGTTACGCGTGAAGATCGCGACGCCATTGCCATATTGATGGTTGCTCGCCAGCGACAAGGCTTCTTCAAAATTGGCAGCGCGGACCATTTGCAGGACTGGGCCGAAGATTTCTTCCTTGTAGCTTTCCATGTCGGTGGTGACATGGTCGAACAGGGTTGGGCCAATGAAGAAGCCCTCTTCATGCCCCTGAAGGGTAAACCCGCGTCCGTCGATGACCAGCTCGCCGCCCTCATCAGCGCAGGTCTGGATCCAGCCTTCAACCTTTGCCTTATGTTGTGCCGTTACGACCGGACCATAATGCGCTTCCGCATCGGTGGAGATGCCAATGCGCAATGCCTCGATGGCCGGGATGAGCTTTGCCTTCAAACGCTCTGCAGTCTCATCGCCCACCGGCACGACGACTGGCAACGCCATGCAGCGTTCGCCAGCCGAACCAAAGGCCGCGCCAGCCAGATCGTTGACGACTTGGTCGAGATCGGCGTCGGGCATGACAATACCGTGGTTCTTCGCCCCGCCCATTGCCTGCACGCGTTTGCCATTGGCGACGCCGCGATTGTAGACATAATGCGCGATGTCGGAAGAGCCGACAAAGCTGACCGCGCCGATCGCCGGATGGTCGAGGATTGCATCGACCATTTCCTTGTCGCCATGCACGACCTGGCAAATGCCCTCGGGCAAGCCTGCTTCGATAAACAGTTCGGCGAGCCGGACCGGAACGCTTGGGTCGCGTTCGCTTGGTTTGATGATGAACGCGTTGCCGGTCGCGATGGCGGGGCCCGACATCCACAAGGGGATCATGCCGGGGAAGTTGAATGGTGTAATGCCAGCGCCAATACCGATTGGCTGGCGCATCGAATATACATCGATGCCAGGGCCCGCACCTTGGGTATATTCGCCCTTCAAAACATGTGGGATGCCGCAGCAGAATTCGATGACCTCAAGCCCGCGCTGGATATCGCCCTTGCTGTCTGCAATGACCTTGCCATGTTCGCTACTCAGCATGTGCGCCAGCTCGTTCATATTGGCTTCAACCAAGCGCTTGAATTCAAACATCACGCGCGCACGGCGCTGCGGGTTGGTCATCGCCCAGGCTGGCTGTGCTGCCAATGCAGCCTGAACCGCCCGCTCAAGTACCGCTGCATCGCCCAGGGCCACACGCGCCTGCACCACACCATTGTTGGGATCCATGATATCGCCAAAACGCGCCGAGCTGGCGCCAGCGCTGCCGCTGATGAAATGATCGATTTGACGCATGTTTGTGCTCTTTCTTGAAAGGAATAGCGCTCAACTGCGCCAATCAATTATTGCAGGCAACATGTATTAATGCTAGCAACACCTGCAACTATGCAGGTATCTGACTGGAACGATTATCAGGCATTTATTGTCGTTGCACAGACGGGGCAAATAGCTCGGGCTGCAAAAAAATTACGGGTGGACGCTACTACCGTGGGGCGCAGAATTCGCCGCCTGGAAAGTCAAATCGGCTCTACCTTGTTCGAGCAAACCCGGGAAGGCCAAGCGCTCACAGAAGAAGGGGAAAAGCTGTTCGCTTCGATTGAAGTAATGGCAACGGCTGCAGAGTCCGCCCGACCCCAATCTCAAGGAGGCCGAAGTCTTCGTGGAACCCTTCGAATTAGCGTGTCCGAAGGATTTGGATCATGGTTTCTTACGCGACATGTCCCAGCGTTCGTAGAGCGTCATCCCGACCTCCGTCTAGATATTGTCGCGAGCAGCGGCTTCCTGAGCCCCTCCAAACGCGAAGCTGATATTGCGGTGGTGCTTTCAAGGCCCAAGGCTGGCCATGTAATCGCGCAGAAGCTGGCAAGCTATAAGTTGGGCCTATATGCCAGTCGTGGATACATAAATCAGCAAGGCGTTCCCACGGCACTTAGTGAATTGGGCGCAGAGCATCATCTAATCGGCTATATACCAGATTTGCTTTATGCGCCGGAGCTTAACTATCTAGATGATTTAGTCGCCGGCTTAAAACCCGACATCCGGTCGTCAAGCATCATTGCTCAGCACAGGCTAGTCGCCGTTGGGGCTGGCATTGGGGTGCTTCCCTGCTTTATCGGTAATATCGATCCATCACTCGTAACCATATTTCCGGAAAACACGATCAGCCGAAACTTTTGGCTGGTGACACATAAAGATAACCGAACGCTCGAACGCATAAAAGCCGGAAAGGCATGGTTGATGGAGATTGTTCGCCAGGATTCCCAACTTCTTAATCCAACGCGAACGTGAAAATCCCGATGTAGATAAATGCGTCAACTGATCTGCCGACAACATGCAGGCTATTAAAGTCGATAAGGGTAATCGCCTCAAAGTAGACAGCCCATGGCTTCACCAAGACCCTCGAGAAGGAGCCTCGCCATCATAATAGCGAGGACGGCGCTCGGGCCGCAAAGGGCGAATAGGCCGCCCTGTGCTGTCGTACTGCCTCTCAACCCACTGCGAACTACTGAACACGAACTCAAGGAACTGAACCATCGCATCGACTTGATCGTCATTCCTTCCGTCCGGAAACGCGAGAAGCTCGTGTCGGAATGCGGGCAGCCAAGGAGCTGATGCAGGGAGAAGATAGTCCCCGGTAGCAAGCTGAGCAGTACGGCCAGCAAGGCGATCCTGTTTGGAGAACCTTGGCGTTGGACATCGTATGATGCCTGGCAGCTTTGCCTTTTTGACCTGTTCGTAAAGTGCATAACCGATCGAGGCCCCTTCAATGATGAGAGAGTCGGCTTTCCAACGCCGATGCCACGCAATCGTGCGCTCAAGAACATCATTGAAGCCAGCTTTGATACGAATGAGATCAAGCAAATACCATTGACCGTCTCGGAACCCCCAGGTCATTCCGACGGAGTAATCCGAGGTTATGTGGTCGGTAGCAGCGGGATCCCAACTTTGGACGATTTTGTGAAAGAAGCTGCGTTTAGGCGTTTCATCATATTGGCCGAACCATTGCATGTCGATCAAACTACCCTCTGCGACCGCAGGGTTTTGTTGATACTGCGCATTGTAAAGCCGATTGCCCATGATCAGCTTCTGCTCTTCAAGATACGAAAGCGGCACGCGATTTGGCGCCAGTAGATCGCCCTTTTTGCGGTGCCATATTTTGCCACGCGGCAAAGCTATGGACTGATCTTCTTCGGCAACCGCGGGAAGATTGAGGTGATGCCAATCGCCGTGCCGCAAAGCCCAGCCAACTAGGTCATCTTCATGCAATCTTTGCTGAACGATGATGATACGGCCATCCGCCAGATTGTCGAAGCGGGAAAAGAACGTTGATTTAAACGTGAGTATTGCGCTCTCCCGCTCTACCAAGGAAAGGGCTTCGGCCGCTTTCTGAAAATCGTCGACGATGAGAAAATGGGTGCCCAATCCAGTCATTGCGCCTGCTCGGGTCGCGGCTCGGAACTCCCCGCCTTTCGTCGTCGCGAACAGTTCAGCTTTATCTTTGCCTTGCTGAATTTGGGTTTGGGGAAACAACTGACGATATTTTGGGTCTCGCATTATAGTGCGCGCCTTATCCACCAACGGGCGGGCAAGATCCATGCCGTAGCTTGCAACCGTCACCTTAACCGATGGATCGTTACCCATCAACCACGCGCCGAACGATCCGGATACCAGTTCGGATTTACCATGACGCGGTGGAAGCGTGATTATGAGCCGCTTTATGTCTCCGCGCGCGACCTGCTCTAACACGTGCACCATTGCTTCAATGTAAGGGCCGGGCTCAATCTGCTCTCCGCCGTGGAGGATAGAAAACGCTTCGGCATGAAAATGCCCAAGCGATCGCCGCAATAGTTCGTCGTAGAGCGCTCGGCGTACATCAGGAGACGGCTTTGGAGAGGATGCACTCATATCTCATCCTCCGGCGTAGTTGGCTTCCCACGATCTGCGCGCGAGACCGGCGACGCAGCAAACCCGGCTTCGGTCAAGATTGTGTCAATAAGTCTTAACTCGTCATTGCTTAGCCGGTTTGCAGCAGCTGATACCGCCTCCGGATACCGCTCACGTTGGATCGCGAGAACTTGGGCAATCGCTGCCAATTTGCCCTTAGCGCCCAACTCGTAGAGCTTTGTCAGCATAACGCCTGTGGCATCAAGCATTCGGGTTTCGCCATTTACTTTAACCGGCACTTTGACGTCGAAAATTGCTTTGGCTTGGGTATTGATACTCCGCTTACCCTTTGGGCGCCCCTTAGGGTTTCCGGATTTTCCCTTTGGAAAATAATGGTCTGGCGACGGTTTGCCTTTGCCTATCTTATAACTCCCGTCATCATTCCAGTTTGCGCCGCGTCTTTTCAGACTTCGGCTATCAGAATTATTCAGATCGACATTATCAGCGTCTTGCAAAGCAGCTGCGCACTGATCCTGTTCGAGACTGTCAGTCGGGATATCATTGTCATCGCCGGAACCAGAGGCTCCGCTACTGGATGATGGAACTTGTCGTCGAGCGCGCGCGCGAACGTTCGCCTCTGCGACTTCTCCTGCGGGCATCGCAGAGAATTGAGCTCTTTGCGAGATTGTGTGGTTTTTGCGAGCAATTGGACGAAATGGCATACTAAAATCCCTTTCGGGCTAAAGAACGAAGGAAGTCGGGTCGGTCATGCCGCGCGCTTTCTGCGCGGAGGCGGATTGATGTCGACCCGGGCATGATCGGATCCTGTGGACGCGTCGCCCTCGGATAGCCGGCGCTCCGCGACTTTCTGGAAAGGCTCACCAGTTTGTGCCAATACAGCCTTTCGGCCAGTCAGCTTTTCCCAGCGCGCAATTATGCCATCGACGTATAGCGGGTCCAATTCCAGCCCGTAGCATCGCCGGCCCGTCCGCTCTGCAGCAATTAACGTTGTGCCACTGCCAAGAAAGCCGTCCAGGACTATTTCACCGCGATTGGTTACATCTCGAATAGCGTCCTGACACATGATGAGATTCTTGGGCGTAGGATGGCTCGCCAGCAAGGCATCACGGTCCCCGCCAAAGCCAGCCATGCCATTGTAATGCCATGCGTTCGTGCGATTTCGACCATGTTTTCCGAGATGAACATTGTTACGAGATGGCGCGGATCCTTTCTTAGCAATGAAGCAAAGTTCGTGCTGAGAGCGGTACAGCGACCCCATTCCCCCCGATTGTTTGACCCAAACCCCCAGGTTCACCATCCTGAGCCCCGCGGCACGGATTCCGCTCAACATCTCCCACATATGACGCCAGTCCATAAAGAGATAAAGAAGCGCGCCATCATGGCAGAACTTGGCTAGTGTGGTCGTGCTGGTCGTCTGAAACTCGATGAACTGACCCTCGCTCATCTCTCCGCTGGCTTGCGCAAACTCTCTATGTTTGTGCCTTCCCAATCCGCTCACGTGCCCTGAAATTTTCACATTGTATGGGGAATCAGTTAGCACCATTTGTGCCTTTTGCCCGTTCATCAACAACTCGAGATTAGCTTCCACGGTGGAAGATTCATTGTAGACGACATGGTCGCCTAGCACCCACAGATCGCCGAGGTGGGAGACTGCTGGACCAGGGCTCAGAGGGTCAAGACCTTCAAACCCATCTTCCGTTGGTGCGACTAGTTCCTGGACCAACCCGTCAATGTCGATTGAAGAAAATCCAGTGACCTCGACATTTATTTCGATGTTAGCAGCGAGCAGTTCGGCCAGCTCGCTCCCAAGCTCCACCCTATTCCAGTCCGCTTGTTCAGCCAGTCTGTTTAAAGCAATCCGCAAGAGCCGAGTCTCGTTTTCGTCGAGATGATCCAACATGATCGTCGGCACCTCGGAATGTCCAAGGCTCCGAGCAGCCTGCAACAAGGCTTCGCCGCTTATAATAATATTATTGGCGTCGATTAATATCGGAAGCACAAAGCCAAAGGTACTTATCGAAGTAGCAAGCGCCTCTTGAGAGACATCGGAGCGGGTGCGCAATTTGCGACGATAGAATTTTAGCTCAGTCTCGGGTCTGTAAACTACCCGGTCGAGCCGAACATTATGGCGAACGAGAGCTTGAAGTTCAGCAGCACCCATCGCTGCTTCGTTGCTTTGTCGAAAGGTTGTCAAAACATCATTCCTTCTGTGGGGCCGCAGCCCAGTTGCTAAAATACAACCACAGAAGATTTGGCGCCGACAGGCCCAAATCCACCGCGGTTGCGGGACTCGGTTTTCCTTTTCGACTGATGTGCTTTTAGCGACGCATCGCGACCATGTCTCGCTAAATTTTGTTTTCCGCATAAGGGGATTGAATATTCACAGTTGTCATCACGACTTGGAAATAAGTTTCGCTGATGCATTCGCTGTTATTTTTCCGGATAAAGCGCTGGAAATGACTGTATCGCGCCATTGTCCGAATGGGTGTACTGCACTTTCGCTGTTAATTTTTGACGTTTACGCTGTTTATCGGCATTTATCAGCGAACGGAGACCATTTATAGCAGGACTGCGTGCTGCGCCAATTGCGAACATAACCGCGAACATTTTGCGGGCCGTCTTTTCGGCCTGAAACCGCTCCTGCCAGTACGTTGGTATCCCCGATAATCCGGATCTTTTCTTTGCTCACTTCGATGCGCGTGATGATTGATCGCAAATATGCACGGCGCGCCTGCGCCTCGCCCTTCAGCAGTTTGTCCTGTGCAAGTTTAGCGAACGCCGCGATCCTGTCAGGCGTCAATTCTTGGCTGTTGGTAACTTGCACCTGGATACGATCAAGCGAGGTTTGAACGATGTCGCGTTCTTGCTTGATGGTTGCGATTCGCACTTTGATGTCGTCGTCGAGCTCGACAATGCCGTCTTCGATGGCGCGGTAAAGCCGGGCTAGCTTTTCTTGTTTGTCCTTGCGTTCGGCTTGTAGCCGGTTCCGCCGGTCATCTAGAGCAGCATCTTTGGTATTTGTCCGCTTCACGAGCGCCCCAAGAATTATGGCCATCCGCTCAGGATTAAATAGCTGCTGGGTCACATTGTCCAGAATTAGCCCATCCAGCTTTTCAAGCGGTATATTGCCGCCCTTGCAAACAGACCGACCGCCGAGCTTACAGCCAGCGCAGCTATAATAACTGTAGATTTTGCCGCGACGGCGTGTACCCGATTTGGTCATACCTGAACCGCATGAAGCACATACAGCAAGGCCAGCCAGCAAGGTTGGTCCGTTGACCACACGTGGCGGCGTAACCTTCGGGTTATTGATTGAAAGCCGTCGTTGTACCTGCTCGAACAATTCCATGGGTATAATGGTCGGGATGTTTATCTCGATCACTGTGCTGGGGTCGTGATTTTGTTTGGTTTTGAAGTTTTTCACACCGTAGGGCCACTTGCCTGTCGCGTAGCATTTATTGGTCAGAATGCCGTGAACCGGTCCTATGCCAAACGTAGCACCAACACGGGTTCGGTAGCCGTTGGAGTTCAACCATTCGGTTACCTTTTTCACACCGATGGGGCCGCTCTGTCCGTCTCCTTCGGCGTAAAGCCGGAATATCAGACGGACGGTCTCGGCATCAACAGGGTCAACCTCCAAACCCTTTTTCATTTTGGCTCCGCGCAGCTCTACATCGCAGATGCGATATCCAAGCGGCGGCTTAGCGCCATTCCAAAAACCCTGCTTTGCATTCTCGCGCATCGCACGCGTAACGTTCTTTCCGTTCTCGCGAGATGTGTATTCGTCAAAGATGCCAATGATCTGACGCATCAGTGTCTGTGACGGATCATCACCAGTTGGCTGCGTCATGGACACGACCTCAACGCCATATTTGCGCAGATTGCGAATGGTCAGCTCCATCTCGGCGCCATTGCGATAAAAGCGCGAGAAAGAGTGAACGCAGATAACATCAAACCGTCCTTCCTTTGCCTGTTCAATCATTTTTTGGAGGACTGGACGACGATCATCCGTCCCAGACGCGCCCGGTTCCACAAACTCGTCCACAACATGCCAGTTATTCGCCAAGCAAAAGCGTTGCGTAAGGTCCCGTTGGGACGGAATGGAGACGTCGCCTGTAGCCTGCCTTCCAGTGCTGACCCGCAGATACAAAACTGCCCGCTTGCCTGCTGGCAAATCCGCTTGGGGTAAAGAAAATGCCATATCGACCTCTCAGTTACGGCGTCGACCAGCCGCAGTGAGGGCTGGTGGGTTATTGGAATAGTTGCTGCAAATCAGGGCCCAAAAGCTGCTCAAGCGCATCAAGCTCGGCGTCTGAAACGGGCAGCTGTCCTTCAAACGCAACGAACTCGACGCGCTGCGAAATACCGCTAACAGCGGGTTCTCTCTCGCTTGTCTGATTCGGGCGGGCTGCACTGGACATGCATAACCGATGTCAGATTCGAATGCCCCTGCCATTGGCAGAACCAGATGAATTCCGAACATGGTTGTGCAAATAAAAGCGGAGCGCGTCATTTGTCAGAGTTCCAAAACTTAACCTCGTCCCGGTATTTTTTGAGCATTCGGGCAACTGCAGAAGGTTGGTCAAACGCTTCTAGCCCAATCGCGGAAAATACATCACTGCAAAGCCTGTCGAAAGGACCTTTAGCCGATGACGTAGGGCGCTTTCCGAGAATTGATCGGGCATTGCAGGCTAGATCAAATAAGATGGTGTCTCGGACCCAATTGCTTGGTGCGCCGCCCTTGTTCGGACGCCTTTCGATCAGGTAACTCTCAAATTGCGCACACATTTTATCAATGATGAAAATGAGTATGTCGGGTCTGTTTTTTAGATCATACATCTGTTTGGGTTGCGCAAAGTAGCGTTCGACGTCGATTATGCCCTTGGGTAAGTTTAGACGTGTCTGATCAGCGACAAAATCGCTTACGTCGAGTTCGAACTCGATTTTGGGGTTCAGTTCGTTGAGTGCTTGAAATGACAACATTGAGCCCAGCAGCCCAAGGTTTTCGGGCGGCTGGATATGGTGCAGTGTATCGCGCCCTATGGTAATCTGAGTATGAAGCTTTTTTAGAAGATCAAGAATAGTTTCTGCTCGTTCTGTGGCGATATCGGCAGCTGGAACGTCATATCGTTTTTCTGCATGGAGCGTCACTTTTTCGATCGCGCTTTTGACGGTTCGGGTAAGCGCCCAAGCCTGTTCAGCACTGAGCTTGTGCTGTTTGGCAAGCTCCTGGAACGCATCGTCATCTGGCAAAATAATGTGATCAGCTAACGCCAGAATATCTTCAGCCGTCATTGAGTTTGTTTTAGCCATCATCCTTCTCCCCTCAGTGCGGTAATTGCTTGTGTAAATCTGTCATGCCCCTCTTGGGCCTTGGCTTGACGGTAGTATTTCTCGGTGGTTTGGAAACTGCGGTGGCCGAGCAGCGGCGCTGCCAACCGGACATACTCCGGTGCCTCGGTTGCCAGCGTTGAGGCTGCCGCGTCGCGGAACATGTGCGGCGAGCAGTGCTCCCCGAACCGTTCGCCTGTGTGCCGGCAGATGCGGCTGTAAAGACCATCCTGCGTCATCGGCGAGCCATGGTTCGATATCCAAAGGGCATCGCCTGTTGGCTTCTGCCAGCGGCCCGTGCAGGCCACCAGCATTGGACGATAGAACTCGAGGTAGCGCTGCAGGTATGGCTCCGGGGCCGGCGGCAGTATCGTCTCGAACCATGCGTGGGTTTTGGTTTGCTCAGGGGTGAGTTGGATAAACCACTGACCTTGTCGCCGCACGATGCTGCTGCCGATTTGAAGGGCGGTGAAGTTCTTGCGCCGGATGGGGACATAGGCAAGCAAGGCGATCATGAGCCCGTCGCGATATTGCACGGCATCCGATATGCTGTCGTCCCCTTGCGCGGCGTGCATGAGGTCGTAGCCAAGCTGCGCCAACTCATCGGTCATCAATATGCGGCTTTTCTCGCGGGCAGGCTTGTGACGGGCGCGGATGCGGCCTGCGAGGCGATTGATAAACGACCAGTCCCGCTCGGGCGCGAACAAGGACGCCATGCTACCTAGATCCTGCAGGCGTGCCATGATGGTCTGCGTGCCGTTACCTATGTCTGTGAGGTGGTTGACGTAAGACCTTACCCGCTGTGGGCTAATACGTTCTGCAGGAGCCTCCTCTAGACAGTCAGGCTCGTATATTCTGCAGTAGGTCAAGAACCGCCCATATCCGCGTTCGACTTTGTAATTGGACGCAACGGATAGATGCGCCAATGCCCCAAGGTGATCATCAAGAATGGTACCCGGGGTCAGGGCATTTTGCCAGACAGTGCGGTCAGCCTCTGGCCACAGCGCAAGTGGCATGCACCGCCGCTCCGGCGTCTTGTTCGGACCATAACGACCGCCGCTCATTTGTCTGACCTCCGCTTTGAGGCAATGGGTGCATGCTGAGCTCGCAGCGTATCAACCACATTATTGAACATGGCGCTTGCCCGCTTGGCTTCAGCCCCGGAGTAGAAGCTCGTCGTCGTATCCAACCGTTTGTGTCCGAGGACCTGCCGTACCACTTCATAATTGCCCGGCTGCTGGTCGAGGAACACCTTCCCGGCAAAGTGGCGGAACAGGTGAACGTTAAACGTGTGGCCGGTAAACTCAAAGACAGTGTCTTTGATCTGCAGACCAAGCGTATGGGCTGTCTTGTGCTGACCATTGCGCCCCGGGAACAAGGCATCAGTTGGTTCACGGACCAAATATGGCCGATACTCGGTCATGTACCAGCGCAGGATATCCAAGGCATATTCTGGGATGTTAAAATCCACCGGATGCCTGTTTTTGGTTTCGCTTTCGCTAATGACCAGATGGACGCCCTTGCGCTGCGGCTTCAAGTGTCGGTGAATATCGATCGCACAAAGATTGGCTTTGCGGATAGGTGTTGCCTGCAGCAACGCGATTGCCGCCGCCACCTGTGCTAACACCGCCTTTTGAGCAGGCGCGCGCTTATCACGCTCCACTTGCTGCCGGATGGTGTCTGGCAGGCATAGGAACTGCCTTACAAGCTCTGCATCATCAAACGGCCGAAGCCGCTCACGGTTCTTGGCCGTAAGCCCGCCTGTCTGCACAGATACCCTTTTGCACAGTGCACTGAGCTTACGGTCATGCTCATCATCCACCTTGACATAGTGGCGGGCGGCATTGCGCAGGCAGGCTGCCATTTGCGCAACACCGGCAGATGTTTTTCCGCCAGCCCTCTCCATGTGAAAGTGCAAAATCAGCTTGAAGTTATCGACCTCGACCAAACGGGCGATGCCGGTGATGGTCGCAGGGTCAACGCCTGAGCGAGCAAGCACGGATGCTGCGGTCCGTAACTGGCGGGTGCGGGTATCAATGGTCGCGGGCCGTGAAGGTCGCACAGGCCCATCGTCGTCCAAGTTTATATTACGCATGCGGTCGGCATAAGCGTTCACATCAGCCTCGAACGAAGCTGGGAAGTATGCGAACGGATAGACATAGACTTCGCGTTTCTCGACACGCGGGATTGTGATTTGCGGCCATGTGTCTGGAAATTGAGTAACCGCAAAGTTCCACCCCCACAAAAAATGGTCCCAGGCCTGCTCGGCATTTGCACGCATGCGATCGTTCAATATGGTATCGCGGTAGCTATGCAGGTCACTCAATGACACGGCATCCACATCCACACCAAGGCCACTGAGATACCGCGCGCCCGCCGAAACTTTCCGTTTAAGGGACGCCGGTAGCATCTTCAAAAGCGCAGCCCATTTAGGCAGCAGCGGAGTTGTGTTGCGGCTCGGATAGCTTTTGCCCACAAGGCCAACCGCGCGCGCCACACCGGTCTTGATATTCGCCCAGCGGCCCTTTGAGTAGCCAAGCGCAACATACGAGATGCTTTCCAATTTACGCCGGATATAAATGGGGCTGGCAGGCACTTCATTGGGCGACAGACCCAGCGCTTTGCAGAAGGTTATCACGGCGCTGCGCGTGTCGCGCTTCTGGATGTCGGTCAGCGGCGCGTCCAGCAGCGCAACAAGCGCATCTGCGAGGGTGGGTTTATGTTGGTCGTTATGGGTCATCTGAACCTCGTGAGGACTGGAGCGGACAATAGGTAATATTCGTGAGTAAGTATACTATTATTCCAACCCAGTATGAGCCGGCGCCTATTCACGACAAGCACCTAAATCTTCAGAAATGCTGGGCTTTCCATCAAGCATATGGAGCAGGTCTGATTGTCGGATCCGGACGGCTCGTCCGATGCGTGAAGCGGGCAATTGGCCCTTGCGAATGAGGCGCGAGACTGTGCGGTCAGAGACGCGCAGATATCGCGCCACCTCGGTTCTGGTCAGCAAGTCGTCTGTGGCATCCGCCGGCGCTTGCGACTCTGCTGCGTGAGCCATAGGCTCAGCCTTTGCGTACACCCACGCGGGTAGGTCCGCGCGACTAATGGGTGAAGAAGCAGCGGGCGCATGCGATGGCTTTTTGACGCTTTTGTAAAACATACGCGAACTTCGCATATGCCCAACATCAGGTCATCGGCATAACCTAAGGATTGTTGGGAGGGGGTTATGCGACAACCTATCCGCGCGATAAGGACAGAGCACCCGACATAAAATCAGTGATAAAACAGCATTGCAGTGCGTTCAATCTCGTGATCAAAATCACATCAAACTGCCCAATCGCGTAACCGATTCAAAGGCTTTGAATAATCGCTGAAAAGTCCAGGCTGCCTTTTCCATCTGCATCAAATCGCGCGTATAGTTCGGCCGCCCGCGCACCCATTGGTACATCAGCGTTGACGGACTGCGCCGCTTCCATCGCCAGCTTAAGGTCCTTCAGCATCAGTGCGGTCGCAAAACCGCCCTGATAATCATTATCGGCAGGCGATGTCGGTCCAACGTCGGGAACGGGGCAATAGCTGGTCATCGACCAGTTTTGACCAGAGGCTTTCGACGAAATGTCGTAAAAGGTTTGAAGGTCGAGCCCAAGCTTCTCCGCCATGGAAAAGGTTTCGCAGGTCGCAATCATCGATGCACCCAACAGCATGTTGTTGCATATCTTTGCCGCCTGACCGGCCCCTGATGTGCCCGCATGAATGACAGCCTTGCCCATCGCCGACAGGATCGGCTCTGCCCGCGCAAAGGCGGTATCGGTGCCACCCACCATGAAGGTCAACGTGCCCCCATTGGCCGCCGCAATGCCGCCCGACACCGGCGCATCAACCATGTCATAGCCGGCTGCGACCGCATCCGCCGTCACCTTGCGCGCGGTATCAACGTCAATTGTTGAACAATCGAGCAATATCGCACCCTTGGGGGCGTGGCTCAATACATCGGTTTCAAACACGCTATCCACGATCTTGCCATTGGGCAGCATCGATACGACTGCGTCAACGCCATCGACCGCGTCGCGCACGGAGGTAAACGTGGCGCAGCCATTTTCCTGCGCGCGCGTCAATGCCTCCACCGACAGGTCAAACGCATTTACCGCGTGCCCCGCCTTAACAAGGTTTGCGGCCATGCCGCCGCCCATGTTCCCCAATCCGATAAATGCTATTTTCATGCTTATTTCCCTGTCCAATTCCCGGGACGTTTTTCGACAAACGCGGCCATGCCCTCTTTCTGATCTTCAGTGCCAAACAATCCGTGAAACAGGCGGCGTTCGAACACGACGCCTTGCTGCAACGTTGTTTCGAATGCAGCGTTGACCATTTCCTTGCACGCAAGCGCGGCCAAAGGCGCCATGGCAGCAATGGCCGTTGCGGTTTTAACGGTTTCGTCGACCAACTCAGATGCCGGAACGACCTTTGCAACCAAGCCTGAACGCTCCGCCTCTGCGGCGTCCATCATCCGGCCCGTCAGGCACATTTCCATTGCTTTGGCCTTGCCAATTGCGCGCGTC
>NCGG01000019.1 GCA_002278855.1 Sphingomonadales bacterium 28-55-16 | reverse complement strand
TATGGCAACTTCGCCAAACCCGACCCGCGACGATTTCGCGGCACTTCTCGACGAATCACTTGGTGGCGCAGACGGTGGCTTTGAAGGCCGCGTCGTAAAAGGCACCGTAACCGCAATCGATAATGACCATGCTGTCATCGATGTCGGTCTCAAATCCGAAGGCCGAGTGGCGCTGCGTGAATTCGCTATGCCCGGCCAGAAAGCCGACCTTAAGGTTGGCGACGAAGTCGAAGTCTTCGTTGACCGCGTAGAAAATATGAACGGCGAAGCGATGCTCAGCCGCGATCGCGCCCGTCGCGAAGCAGCTTGGGATGTCCTTGAAGGCGAATTCGACGCTGGCAACCGCGTTGATGGCGTTATCTTCGGACGCGTTAAGGGCGGCTTCACTGTCGACCTTGGCGGCGCCGTAGCATTCCTTCCCGGTTCGCAGGTCGATGTACGTCCCGTACGCGACGTCGGCCCGTTGATGGACATCGCGCAGCCTTTCGTCATCCTCAAGATGGACCGCAAGCGTGGCAACATTGTTGTATCGCGTCGCGCTATCCTCGAAGAAACCCGCGCAGAGCAACGCACTGGCCTTATCCAGAACCTCGTCGAAGGCCAGATCATCGACGGCGTTGTCAAGAACATCACCGATTATGGTGCGTTTGTTGACTTGGGCGGTATCGATGGCCTGCTGCACGTCACAGACATCAGCTACAAGCGTATCAACCACCCAAGCGAAGTCATCAACATTGGTGACACTGTTAAGGTGCAGATCGTTCGCATCAACAAGGACACACAGCGCATCAGCCTTGGCATGAAGCAGTTGGAAAGCGATCCTTGGGATGCCGCAGTTGCCAAATACCCAGTCGGCACCAAGCTTAAGGGTGCGGTCACGAACATCACCGAATATGGCGCGTTCATCGAACTCGAAGCCGGTATCGAAGGCTTGGTCCACGTTTCGGAAATGTCATGGACAAAGAAGAACGTACATCCTGGCAAAATCGTTTCGACAAGCCAAGAAGTCGACGTTGTTGTTCTCGACATCGACATGGAAAAGCGCCGTATTTCGCTTGGTCTCAAGCAAGCGCACGACAATCCATGGGCATCGTTCGCGGACAAGTTCCCAGTTGGTTCAACTGTCGAAGGCGAAGTCAAGAATGCGACTGAATTCGGTCTGTTCATTGGTCTCGACGGCGACGTTGACGGCATGGTGCACATGTCCGACATCGCATGGGGCATCACCGGCGAAGAAGCCTTGCATCTTCACCGCAAGGGCGAGACCGTTAAGGCAATCGTTCTTGACATTGACGCAGAGAAAGAGCGCATTTCGCTTGGCATCAAGCAGCTGGAAAAGGGTGCCCCATCGGCAGCCGGCGCGGCTTCGGCAAGCGGCCTGAAGAAGGGTGGCACCACCACTGTTACTGTTCTTGAAGTGCGCGATGGCGGACTTGAAGTGCAAGCGGGCGAAGATGGCGCAACTGGCTTTATCAAGCGCGCCGACCTTGGCCGTGACCGTGACGAGCAACGTCCGGACCGCTTCCAGGTTGGTCAGAAGTTCGACGCGATGATCACCGGTTTCGACCGTTCGAAAAAGCCAAACTTCTCGGTCAAAGCACTGCAGCTCGCGGAAGAAAAGCAAGCTGTTGAGCAATATGGTTCGTCGGATTCCGGCGCATCGCTTGGCGACATCCTGGGTGAAGCACTCAAGGGCGTAAAGAAGTAAGCTTCGGCTGAACACATCATCCGTGATTTCGGAATTGAAACCCGCTCCTTTTCATAAGGGGCGGGTTTTTTGATGGGCTGTGGCACGAACAGGCGGCAACACCGTTGTAACATTGAAAAATATCTGCCAATTTGGGTTGCTCATCCAAATTTAATTTTGGTAGGCGCGTTACGCACCAAAAAGTCGCCAACAAAAAAAGGATACCACATGATCCGTTCCGAGTTGATCAAGAAGCTAGAGGCCGAAAACCCGGAGCTGAAAACAGAAGAGATCGAAAAGATCGTCGACCTATTTTTTGGCGAAATCATCCAGAGGCTTGCCGATGGCGGCCGCGTTGAATTGCGGGGCTTTGGTGCGTTTTCCACACGTGACCGTAGTCCGCGCAAGGGCCGCAACCCACGCACCGGTGCCTCGGTTGAAGTGCCATCGAAGCGCGTGCCCTATTTCAAGCCCGGCAAAGAAGTCCGCGAACGCCTCAACAAATAAGGAGTTTGTGCAAAGGCACTTGACCGTGCGGGCGGAATGCTGTCTGCGCGTGGGCAAGCGGATGTGGCGGAATGGTAGACGCTACAGACTTAAAATCTGTTGTCCGTAAGGGCGTGCGGGTTCGAGTCCCGCCATCCGCACCATTTCGCCTTGAGGCTTTGACCCAAACAGCGCGCGTTGGAAAAACACGCCTTTCCTCGGATCATCCGCTCCATACCCTATGGCGGGCGCAAGACGGAACACCCTATCCTCGCCTGCGCACATCCATGCAGTTGCACAACTGCCTATTAGGCATCAATTGCGCGGCGCTTGTCTGCGGTAACTGAGCGCTTCGGCAATGTGGATTCGGCCCACATCCGTTGCCTCAGCCAAATCGGCAATCGTGCGCGCAACCCGCAAGATCCGCGTGTAACCGCGTGCTGAAAGCCGCATTGCTTCGGCTGCCTGCGCCAGCAATTTCTGTCCAGCTGCGTCCGGGTTAGCGAAGGCCGCAAGCATTTCTCCATCCAAGTCTGCGTTGGTGCGCATAGGCGTGCCCTGTAACCGCTCGCTTTGACGCTGCCGCGCTGCGTGCACGCGCGCAGCAACCTCAGCCGAACCTTCGGCCGGGGGCGGAAGGACGAGGTCCGCCGCGCTCACCGCCTGCACCTCAACGTGCAAATCAATACGATCGAGCAATGGACCCGATATCTTCGCCTGATAGTCCGCGGCACAACGCGGCGCACGGCTACAGGCAAGCGCTGCGTCGCCAAGATGACCGCATCGGCAGGGGTTCATGGCGGCAACCAACTGCACATTCGCCGGAAACGTTACATGGCTGTTGGCACGCGCAACGCTGACTTCACCGGTTTCAAGCGGCTGCCGCAAACTGTCGAGAACACCACGTTGAAACTCAGGCAGTTCGTCGAGGAACAGAACGCCGAGATGTGCCAGGCTGACCTCGCCAGGACGGATGCGTAACCCGCCGCCAACCAAGGCCGGCATGGACGCGCTGTGGTGCGGCGCGCGAAAGGGACGCGTCCGCAACAGCCGCCCGCCCTCCAAAGACCCCGCAACCGACGCAATCATCGAAACCTCTAAGGCCTCTGCCGGAGTCAGTTCGGGCAAGATCCCGGGCATGCATGCGGCCAATAATGACTTGCCCGCCCCCGGCGGCCCCACCATCGCAAGATTATGGCCACCCGCAGCGGCAATCTCCAACGCACGCTTCGCGGTCTCTTGGCCCTTTACCATTTTCAAATCAGGCCCGCCTTGGCGCGCTTCGACAACACCGGGTTCCGGCACACGCAATAATGATTGCCCCTTCAGATGGTTGAGCAAGGCCAACAAATCGGGCGGTGCCACCACTTCTATTTCGCCAGCCCATGCAGCTTCCGACCCTTGCGCCGCAGGGCAAATTAACCCAAGCCCGCGCGCGGATGCATGCAGCGCTGCCAGAAGCACCCCGGGCGAGCCTGCAACCCGCCCATCGAGACCCAATTCGCCGACCACTACAAATTGGGCCAATATCTCTGCATCGATCAAACCCATTGCGCCAAGCAACGCCAGCGCAATCGGTAGATCATAATGCGATCCTTCTTTCGGTAAGTCCGCGGGTGATAAGTTTATCGTGATTCTTTTGGGTGGTAGCGCAAGACCAAGCGCAGAAATGGCGGCACGGACGCGCTCGCGGCTTTCGGCGACTGCCTTATCGGGAAGACCCACAATGGCGAAGCCGACCATCCCGGGGGCGATCTGGCACTGCACTTCGACGCTGCGGGCTTCCAAGCCAAGATAGGCGACGGTGGAAACTATCGACACCATATCGTATCCCCATATGATGCGAACGGACCTCCGCCACATCGGGATGTGAGGTGACGGAGGCCCAGCCGACCGGTCCAGAGATCGACGACGTCTTCATGCCCCGTGAAAGCGGGCTAAGGCAACTGCCGTCGGTTCGTATACGAAAGGCTAGTATATCCATTTTGGGTATAATTGCACCCAAATTGGTGATAATTTTTTCCGAATTATTCAGTTTTACAAGCAGTTAGAAGTCGACCAGCTCATAATGCTTGGGTGGTGCAATAACTTCCATCCGCTCGGACAATAAGGGCCGGAAACTGGGACGCGATTTGAACATCGCATACCATGCCTTGGTCTGTTCGTGACCGTTCCAGTCGATTCCGCCCAAATAATCGGCGACTGAGATTTGCGCAGCCGCGGCCAAATCGGCCATGGTCATTGTTGATCCCGCCAGCCACGCGCGGTGGTCGATCAGATAGTCGATATAGTCCAGATGCCCGTTCGCCAACTTCATTGCTTCGCGCAGGACCTTGGATTCGGGAGGCTGCCGGTCAATGAGCCGCTTCTTCATCCGCTCATGCAAAAGCGGCTGTGTGACGTCCCCATAAAACTGCTCGTCAAACCAAGATACCAGCCTGCGGATTTCAGCCCGATATTGCGCCGTTCCGCTAATCATTGGGCTCGCAGGCACAGTTTCGTCGATATATTCCGAAATGGCGACTGAATCTACCAACGTGATATTGCGTTCAGAATCCCGCATGACCGGCGTCCGCCCGGCTGGGTTCATGTGCAGAAATTCATCCCTCTGCTCCCAAGGATTTTCCCGCACCAGGCTATAGGGCACACCTTTTTCACCGAGCAACAAGCGTACTTTGCGCGAAAACGGACACAGCGGATATTGATGGAGATGCCACATTTGTGTCTGTTAGGGCCGGTGAAGCATAATGTGAAGAGGGCGTGCCCCAAAAGCGTGGACATTAATGCGATTTAACATTTGTACCCGGTTCACGCTTGGCTTCCTTCGCCATTTCCGCATCGATTTTAGCCTCAACGGCTTTTACCTTTTTTTCTGTCTCAGCATATTGGGAGTCAAAATCCTGCTGACATCCCGCCAAGGTTAATAACGGCAACATCGCCAGCAACAGAAGAAGGCTAGGCCGCATCAATAGTCCTTTTTATATCGCACATTAAGGTTCGACCTACCGCCGCTGCTGATCTGACTCAGCACGGAAAGAGCCGGCGTCAGGCTAATTTCCAATTGCGTCGCGGTATAGCCGCGCGCGTCAGTGACGATTTCGACATACACGTCGTTGGTGATATATTGGCCAAAGGCGACCGCCATGTCCCGCCCGGTTTTTGTATCAGCACTTAATATGCGTAAGCGGTCGAGCCCTGTGGCAGATTGCAGCACGCCAAGCGGATTGAGCCCGCCTGCCCCGCCGCGCAGGCTGTTCAACGATCCGGCGAGTTGAACCGCCTGAATAGCGGACAATTCGCCGATGGAATTGCCAAACAAGATTCGTGCCATGATTTCATCCTGTGGCAAGGCAGGGGTTGAGCTGAAGCTGATATCGGGATTCTGTCCAGTGCCGCGAATATTGACGCGCACTGTTGTTCCATCGACCTCGCTGGCAGCTGCTGCGCGGATGGAAGGATTGCTGGCCAGACCGCCATTGAAGGAAATGCGTCCACTCTCCAGTTCAAAGGATCGCCCAGCAAAGCCAAGGGTGCCGCGCACCAGTTCCATTTCGCCTGAAATCAATGGCGCATCACTTGTGCCGGTAACGCGCAACTTCGCACCCCATTCGGATTCAAGCCCCATGCCGCTGACATATAATGCGTCGGGCGCCTCAAGCCGAATATCGAGCTTCCAATTGCTTGGCAGGCTGCTGACCGCATCTGCATTGCCCGACACACGCGCACGACCAATACGTGTTTTGCGCCGAATGCCAGACAGTGTCGCGACCCTTGCCGCACCTTGGCGGATAATTTTGTACCGCGTCTCCGGCAGTCGCAGCGTACCGCTGATTAGCGCCGCCCCTTCCGCCGTGCTCGTCACGCTGATTTGGCCCGATGCAGTAGACGATATCAGCTCGCTGCGTGCGACCCGAGCGCGGTCAAGGTCAAGATTAAGCTGCACGGGAAAGCCCTTGTCTGCGCTCAGATTGACAATCCCTTTGCCTGTTACTGTGCCGCTCCCCGCCTTTGCACTGAGCTCAGTGACATCCAATTGGTCGTTGGCGAATACGCCGCGCACGCGCAGCGCTGTCAGCCGCGTGCCGTAGAGGTCGTTTTCATAAATCAGGTCATTGGCCCGGACGACGCCGGTAAGCCGCGGGCTTTCCACACGGCCCGAAAAATCAGCAGCCACGCCAATATTGCCTGTGAGACTTTGGTTGGCCAATGCGGCCAAGGAGAGCAAAGCATCTGCGGGGCCATTGTACCGGATACCGCCCGACAAAGGTGCTGCCAGCAATCGTTCGGTCCAATCTGCATTTCCCGGGGGTAAAGGCGTCAGGTCAATCTGAACCCGGCCCACTGCCGCGCCGCGCATCCGGACGATGGCGCGTGCGTTGCCACCACTGGGTAGCAGTCTTCCAACAAGGCTGATGTCAACCGGCTGTGACCGCGACCCCAGATTGGTGCGCACAAAGCGGGTGATTTCAAGCCGCGCATCGGCGCTGGGGAATGCCGCCGCCGAAGCCTGCGACCAATCAAGGCTCCCCGTTGCGCGGCCATTAATTCCAAGTCCAGGAAGAAAGGGGTTCAGCACAGCAATGTCGACTTTGTCCAAGCGCGACTGAAGCGTAATTGCGTCGCCATAGCTGCCGGCCAAGCGCAACACGCCATCCGCGACCTTCACCGTGCTTGGCAGTATGTCATAGCTGGAGCGCCGCGGAATGATCCGAATTGGCCCGTCCGTCTCGAAATCAACGCTATTGGCCCGGCCCTTGGCCGCGATCCGCCAAAGCTGCGGGGTAAAATTGACATTGCCTGCTACGCGGAAGGGCACGTGGCTTCGACCTTCAGCCAAAATTTGCGCCGTGCCAGAGCCCGCGCGATAGTGCCCGTTGAACCGAGCAGCGGCGAACGAAATGTCATTCACGGTCGCATTTTCAACCTGAACATTGGCGATGATTTGTGGGCTGTCATACAAGACGATGTCCGCGTTCATGATGCCGCGCCCGATGGCAAGTTTCCGCGCACCCGAAAGCGCAGCATTTTGGGCAACCGCATCGATAATGGCGCGTTGAAACTTCCCTTGTGCCGACAATATAATGGTTCCGTCAAAGCCCGAACCGACGCCAAATAATGTGCCTACAAATGGGCCTGAAGCGGCCTGCTGGATCCGCCCAGTAAGGCCGATGCCTGCAAAATTGCCGCGCCTGATGTCGATGGTTAGTGGGCCCTTCCCCGACAGGACATCAACATCCCCGTCAATTGTTCCATAGTTGGTCGTCCCGGTTAATGCGATGGCATAACCACGCGGGCTGAGCGTCACCTCGCCAACAACGTTCGCCATGCCGACACCAAAGCCGGGGTTGGTGGCCGTAATCCGGTAAACCGGGCGTTCAAAGGTGCCGGTCATCCCGACCAGCACTGGGCCATATTGGTTTGAATAGCCACGGCCACTGAACACGACGCGACCGCCGTCGGTTGCATATGTACCGGTGCCGCCGTTCAGCCGGAACAAGGGCGATACCAAATTGGCGCGGGTAATCTGCAATATCCCATCGGTACCATAACGAATGCCCGCATTGACGAACATCTGTCCACCAAGGAAATCCTGAAAACCCTGGCTGACCAGCCGCGTTGATCGCGCCTTTACGGTCCCGACAAGCGCGTAGCCACGGCCACGCGCCGTTTCGAGATCAACATCGGCGACCACATTGAACAGGCCAACCGAATTGATCTGAAATCCGTCCACTTTGCCGTTGAGCGCAGTGGTGTAGGATCCCTTGTTGATATCCCCCACAAGCAAGGCCGTCGCGTTTATCCGGTCAGAGCGGATTTTTAAATTGTCGGATAGTAATCGCCCATCAGAGACCGCCAGATCACCATTCAGCCGAACGTTGGTCAGCAACCCGCCCGCAATCTCGCTGATGCCTGTCACCCGCCGTGCTGCCGCATTGACGGGTATCACGAACCGGTCTGCTTTGCCTGCCGTTTCGCCTCGGATGGTCACATCTTCAAAAGTTGTGGCGTCAAAGGAAAGCCGCTGCGTGCTGGCGGAATAGGCTATAGTTGGCCCTGCAAACGCGCCATTCAGTAACGCCTTACCGGAAATTCTGGTCCCGCTGATATCTGACCCAATGATCGCCGGGCGCGCTATGCTAAAATCCAGCGCAAGGTCTGTGAACGTACCCGCACCTAAATTGACTATACCGTCAGCATCAACTTCAACGGCGGCCGAGCGGACGGTGCCCTTGAGCTGCGCCACCCGGTCTGCAAAAGTCGCCGCCATGTCCACATTCGCGACGGGCGATAGCGCGCGTATAAGCAAGCTATCAGTCATCACTTTGGCAGGCGCGGTCGTGCCCTTGACCGTAAACATGCCCGCGCGCGCGGTCAGCGCAATATTTGCGACGTTTTCGGAAGCCATCTGCGCCGTCAACGTGCCATCCCATCTGCGCCAATTGCCTTGGCCGCTCAAATTGGCCTTCATGGGCAGTTCGCGGCCCATCAGGCCAGCGATCAAGCCTTTTGCGGGGGCATCAAGCTTCAGATCGACATCAAAACGATTATCTTCGGGAACCGCATCGAGTTTCAGCAGGATGCGGTCGCCTCCTTCGCTGGCAACGGTCGCGTCGATAACGGCGCGTCGGTTTGCAATATGCACTGTACCCGACAGCGCGGCCATATGCGTCCTACCCGTTACCGCTTTGGCAAAAACGATACGGTCCACACGCAGCTGTTCGATGTTGATATCGATGTCGGGCAGAAGCGGATCACCCCGATCGGGTACGGCCCGAAACGCGGGCATCCGTGACACATTGAGCTCTTTGGCGGTCAGCGCATTGATGGCAACACCGCGCATCACATAGGAAAGCGGGTTCCAGTCGAGCCGGATTTCGGGCGCGCGTGCAAAATCCCCCTTTGGATCGCGAAAGCGAACGTCATACAAAACTGCGTCGCTATATATCGACCCTTCGATTTTCCCGATCCGAATGTTGAGGCCGTTTTCCAATTCCAGCGCGCCAATTTGCTGCGCCACAAAATTACGCCCCGATTGGCTATCAAGCCAGATATAGCTGCCGGCCAATAGCGCGCATAAATGCGTCGCAACGGCCGCAATCCCGATAACGACGCGCCGCCAGACCATCAAAATGCCTGCCCAATGGATACATAAACGCTGAAACGAGATTCACCCGTTCGGCGGTTCAATGGGGTTGCAAGATCAAGCCGAACAGGACCAAAATTGGTATAAAAACGCCCCCCAACACCCACGCCAACGCGCCATGCGTCAAATTTGGGTATGCTGGATTCATAAGCCTGACCTGCATCTACAAAGCCGGCCACACCGAAATTGCCAAACCGATAGCGCCCTTCCAGTGCGAATTCGTTCAAGCTGCGCCCGCCGATCGGGTCATTATTCGGATCTTTAGGACCAAGCTGCTGATAGCCAAAGCCACGCACTGACCCGCCTCCACCGCCATAAAGCCGGCGCGACGGTGCAAGATCATCGCGGGAAGTTCCCGATATCGTTGCCACGCGGGCCCGCGCAGCAACCACAATATTGTCATACACTGTGTAATAATAAGACCCATCAAGAATGACGCGTGCGTATAGATTCGTGCCGGCGCCCAAAGACGCTTCGGGCGATACACGCAAGTTCAACCGATAGCCTTTGACCGGATCAAGCAAGTCGCTTGATCGGTCAAAGCCCAATTGCCCGGGCAAAGCGGCGACATAATAAATGCGCCGGTCACGCGCACCACGGGCAAAATCAAACGCATTTTCATAGGTGGCCAATATTTCAGCGCCGATCGACCAAGTGAATTTCTTCTGCCAGATCGGTGTCGAAGCAAAGCCCAGCGTTCCTGCAAGCCGTCCAGTATACGCCTCAAATGCATCATAATTGCTGTGCAATGCAGAAAGCGAAATTTCCATGTTCCGGTCACGCTGCCCTGCATTCGCGCGGGCAAAGGCAAGGCTTGCAGCTTGCTCCCTTGTGCCTGCAACCCCTGCGACCGTCAGCGAGCCCTCTGGCGGAAACAGGTTGCGATGGGTCCAACTGCCCTCCGCGCGAAGACCCTGCCCCGTGCCATAACCGGCACTTGCCGCTAATGTGCGCGGTGGAGCCGCCTCCTGACGGACGAGTAAATCGGCATAAGGGGTCCCATCAGGCGCAAGACCTTCCCCCGGGACCGCTTCAACCGAGACCGTTGAAAGCAACCCTGTTGCAATCAACGCTGCACGCAGATCATCGACCTTGCGGCTGTCGTATAGGTCCCCCGTTTCAAATCGCCGCAATATAGCAACATGTTCAGCATTGAATGCGGGCGTTCCCTCGGTGCGCAGCTGCCCAAAATAGCTGCGTGCGCCCGTATCAACGGGCAAGGTATAGGCACCAACACCGGTTGCGCTGTCTAACAAAATGTCGCGTTGGCCAACGACGGCAAAGGGATACCCATTTTGTGGCAGCTTGACCGAAATATTCGCCTCCGCCGCCATAATGATATCTGCAATAATGGCGTCACCGGTTTTGGGCACAAAATTGCTACTGATAAGGTCTGTGGGCTGCACTGCAGGCGCGGTAAAGGCGATCTGCCCCAAATAATAACGGCGGCCTGGAACCACGGTCAGGACGACATTCATCGCTCCGGCATCGGTCGCGGACATATCGGACTTCAGCCGCACATCGGCGTCGAAAAAGCCCTGACCGTTCAGAATGTCCAACAATAATTGTCGGTCCGCACGCGCGCGTTGGGCAACCTCAGCGCGACTTTCTGCGCGGCCTCCGCCATCTTCTAACGCCGACAGATTGTTGAACCGCGCGCGCGCAGCACGCCACGCATCCGCCTCAACTGCCACGGCATCTGCATCCTGTGTCACGTCGACGGTTTTGATTGAGTCCAAACCTTCAACGCGCACAACATAACGCATCGCCTGCGTTTCGCGTTCGGCCGCTTGGGTCGGTTCGGGCGGCGGCTCTGCATCAAATCGGTCGATAGACGGTAGCGGGTCATCCAAAAGCGGATCTGTAACGGGCGGATCGGGCAAAAGTTCAACCATATCGCCGTCCTGAGCCGCTTTAATCTCCGGGTCTTTAGCGGTTTGCGCCAATTGTTGCTGCGCGGTGCCACCCTCTTCACGGGCTTCCTGCGCCGCATCCCATATTTGTATGCTTTCCAAAGGGGCATCATCGAGCGAAGGGATGGCTTCGTCGAACTCCATGTCGGTTATAATCGGCGTTCGGGGCGCGACCGCACCTTGCGGCTCAGCTAAAAGCGCAGGTGTTTGAACGTCAGAATTTTGGGCAAGCAAAGGCACAGCCGCGCAACCCAAATACAAAAAGGCAATCGATCGGATCAAACAGACATCCCCACGCCCCAACCGCACCTCACATATCAAGGTTCCGCCGAAGACTTACGGATATCCGATACCGTCAACGGTGCGTTATGCAAACAAGAACCCGAAGGCGAGAGATCAACGCCCGCGCTAGACAGCTTTCCGGCACCCATTCGGTTGTTTTGATGTGCCCGCGCTTCACGATGCCACTTAGCTATGGCGTAATCTTGAATGTCGGATATTGATGCGGCGCCGCAACGGCGTCAGTTACACGCAATTTGGACAATATGATGGATGTGATGGCTATTCTGCAGCAGGGCCAAGGGTTGATCGGCATGGCTTTGGTGCTTCTGTTGGCGTGGATCTTGTCGGAAGATAAGGCGGCGCGCCCTTCATGGCGGTGGATATTCGGCGCCTTGTTTTTGCAGATTGCCATTGCGCTTGCGGTGACGCGGGTGCCTTTTATTTGGACTTTGGTCGGCTACGTTAACACCGCAGTATCGTCGATTGAAAAGGCCACCTTGGTCGGTTCCAGTTATATGTTCGGCTATACGGGCGGCGCGCCGATCCCATTTTTGCTTAAACCCGGCGTTGCACCTCCGGTCATTGTCGCTTTTCAGATTTTGCCACTCATCATCGTATTTTCTGCAATCTCGGCCTTGTTGTGGCATTGGGGCATTTTACGCGCAGCGGTCAAAGGCCTTTCTTGGGCGTTGCAAAAGACAATGGGCGTGAGCGGTGTTGTTGGCCTTGGGGCCGGAACCACGATGTTTCTTGGGGTTGTCGAGTCCCCGCTGGTTTTGCGGGCATGGTTCGAACGGATGAGCCGGGCTGAACTGTTCATGATCATGGTGCTTATCATGGCCACGATTTCAGGCGCTATTCTCGTCCTGTACGCATCCACGCTGTCGAAGACTGTGCCAAACGCTGTGGGTCATATGATTGTGGCGTCCCTCATTTCGCTGCCTGCCGCCATTTTGATTGCGCGGCTGATGGTCCCCGGCGACGGAACAGTGGGCGCCGACAATGCAAAGGCTGATCTGAAATATGAAAGCAGCATGGATGCTATCATTAAGGGCACGATGGAGGGTGTGAGCTTGGTGCTGGCCGTCATTGGCATCATCATCGTCGTGTTTGCCCTCGTCAATCTGACCGATCAGATGCTGGCATGGTTGCCTTTTGTCGACGGCGCCCCGCTCACATTGAAACGAGGCTTTGGTTGGCTCTTTGCCCCGTTTATGTGGAGCATTGGTATTCCTTGGGATCAGGCACCAGCGGCGGGTGCGTTGATGGGTACAAAAACAATTTTGAACGAATATGTCGCTTATCTGGATTTGGCAGCATTGCCCGCAGGTACCTTTGATGCGCGCAGCCAGTTGATCATCACCTATGCGCTGTGCGGTGTCGCAAATTTGGCCAGTGTCGGTCTTTTGGTGTCCACCATTTCTACCTTGGCACCAGGCCGGCGTGCAGAGGTCTCGGCGCTGGGTATGAAAAGCTGGGTTGCAGGGAACATGGCTTCGGCGATGACGGGGGCTGTCATTGGTCTTGTGACGTTGGTCTGAATTTGTTCGGGGCTAGCTGCCCGTCAGCATAACCCTAAGCGCCGCTGCACCAGCGAAATACCGACGGCACAATTATCCCGGTTCGATAGTTATCCTGGCCATATAGTGCAGGAGAACAGCAAACATGCCCGCATTTTGGGTATCGCACGTGAAAACGAACATCGTTCTTTATGGTGCACTTTTGGCCAATTTGGGCATCGCCGTGGCAAAGTTTATCGCAGCGGGCATCACCGGATCGTCATCGATGCTGACCGAGGGCGTGCATTCCCTCGTCGATAGCGGTAACCAGCTGCTTCTCCTCCACGGCCAGAGCGCAGCTGCAAAGCCCCCCGACCACACACATCCGTTCGGATATGGACGCGAGCTATATTTCTGGGCCTTCGTCGTTGCTATGCTGATCTTTGCTGTGGGTGCGGGCGTGTCGATCTACGAAGGCATCATCCACTATAATGATCCGGAACCGTTACGCGACCCGACCATCAATTACATCGTTCTGGCAGTGGCATTGCTTTTTGAAGGAACCTCTTGGTTTGTTGCCGTAAAAAGCCTTTCTTCGCGTGAATTCGGAGACAGCTGGTGGCAATCTATTGTTGGTTCGAAGGATCCTGCATTGTTCGTTGTGCTGTTCGAGGACACCGCCGCACTTGCCGGCCTTGTTATCGCAGGCGCGGGCGTTTGGGCGAGCCACTATTTCAACGCGCCACGGTTAGATGGGATCGCTTCGATCCTCATCGGCTCGGTTCTCGCTGCGGTAGCCATTTTTCTGGCGCGCGAGGCAAAGGGGTTGATCATTGGCGAAAGCGCGCACCCCGAAATCATCCGGCAAGTGCGCGAAGCGCTTGAAGCCTGCGCGGACATAACGTCGGTCAATCACATTCGAACCATTCATTCCGCGCCAAATGCCGTTTCGTGGCCATCAGCGCCGATTTCGACGACCGGATCTCCATGGGGGAAGGCGAAATGTTGATCGAGCACATTGAGACGAAGCTCAAGCGTCTGTCCCCGTTGTTTTCATCCATCTATATCCGGCCAGAAAAAGCGCGCGATGCGGTGATTGTTGCGAGCAGACCATAATCCGAACGGTCTGATGCCATTCATCGATCAACAGAAAAATGGTGCCCGGAAGAGGACTCGAACCTCCACGCCGTTACCAGCGCCAGCACCTGAAGCTGGTGCGTCTACCAATTCCGCCATCCGGGCACGTGACACGCCGCTATTGGCTGCGTGTCGGGTAGGCGCGCTCCTTTAAGCGATTAGGTGATATTGTCAACGGCTGTGCCGCGCCCATGCCCGATAAAACGGCTATGGCCGTCCATCCCAAATGCGCGCGCGTCAATTTCGCGCAGGTCGGCCTTGAAAGCTTACGGGCGGTGGTGCAAAGCGCGCGCAGGCTATTACGTTGCACGACGGAGCATATATGCAAGGCAAGTTGATTACGATTTTTGGCGGCGGCGGTTTTCTTGGCCGCTATGTTGCGCAAACATTACTTAGCCAAGGCGCGAGAATTCGCGTGGCGTGCCGTAATGCACAGAGCGCCAACCACATCAAACCGCTTGGCAATCTGGGTCAGGTGCAGTTGATGGAAGCCGATATTCGCAAGCCCGCCAGCGTTGCACGCGCGGTGGCAGACGCCGACGCTGTCATCAATCTGGTCGGCAGCTTTGCCGATATGAACGCGGTGCAGAATATCGGCGCAGGCATTGTCGCGCGCGTGGCTGCGGACGCCGGCGTGAAGGCCTTCGTGCATATGTCTGCCATTGGCGCCGATGCGCATAGCGACGCGGAATATGGCCAAAGCAAAGCCGGTGGGGAAGCCGCTGTCCATGCCGCCTTCCCGTCCGCCGTCATATTGCGGCCGTCCATCGTCTTCGGACGCGAAGACCAGTTCATCAACCGCTTTGCAGGGTTAATTCGGATGTTGCCGGTTGTTCCGGTGATTGGCGCTGCCACGCGGTTCCAGCCGGTTTTTGTCGGTGATGTCGCCAAGGCGGTTGCCGCAGCGCTTGTCCAGCAGGACGGGCGCGTGCTGGAACTGGGCGGACCAGAAATATTCTCGATGATGGAACTGAACCAATGGATTGCCAAAGCCATAGGGCGCACGCCTGTGTTTGTCGAAGTCCCCGATATTGCCGCGAAGATGCTCGCGAAGGGCACAGGTTGGATGCCGGGTGCGCCGATTACGGAGGACCAGTATAAAATGCTGGGCAGCGACAATGTGGTGACCGGAACGGATGGACTGGCTGCTTATGCCATCGTGCCGACGCCGATAGACGTGATCGCTGCGGATTGGTTGGATATCTACCGCAAGCATGGCCGCTTTGGCAGCAGCCCCAAAAAATGAGCGATACCATGATCGCGTTGCTGCTCGGTTTTATCGAGGGGCTGACAGAATTTTTGCCGGTATCATCCACTGGCCATTTGATTTTAGCGGGCGAGCTGGTTGGGTTTACCGACAATAGTTCTGTCGCGTTCAAGATTGCCATTCAGCTCGGCGCGATATTGGCGGTGCTGCTGGTGTATTGGCGGCGTTTCTGGGCCGTTGGAACTGGGCTGTTGAAGATGGAAAAGGGGCCAATGGCCTTCACGGGTAACATCTTTCTTGGGTTTGCGCCGGCACTTGTGATTGGCGTTGTCGCATATGACGCCATCCGCGCAGCCATGCAGACGCCGGCGATTGTTGCCATCGCGTTGATCGTCGGCGGGATCATCATATTATTGTTGGAGCGGGTCGTGCAACAGGTCCGCTTTAACACAGTTGAGGAAATACCCTTTGGCACAGCATTGTCGATTGGCCTTGTCCAATGCACCGCAATGCTGCCGGGCGTGAGCCGTTCCGGCGCGACGATCATGGGCGGGTTGATGATGGGTGTCGAACGCAAGACGGCGGCGGAGTTTTCCTTCTTTCTGGCCGTACCCACAATGATGGCCGCAACAGTCTATGCTTTATGGAAAGACAGGGCGCTATTGAACGTAGACGATCTGGGGATGATCGCGGTTGGTTTCACCATGGCATTTCTGGTGGCGGTCGTGGTGGTGAAGGCGTTCGTCGCCATTGTCGGCAAATATGGATTTGCGCCTTTTGCATATTACCGAATCATAGTTGGAACCGGTGCTTTGTTGTGGCTCATGCTGCGGTAGGTTCCGCATCGGACCTTTTATATTGAAATATAATTGCGCTACGTTAATTTATATTCTCAATTTTGGTTATTTAGTCAACATAGCTGACCTATTTGTTGGATTTCCACGTGACAGAGCGGATTTGCCGCGTTACGCGCAGCGCTTCTGAAGGAGCGTGTTGTGGCCAAAGATCCGATGCTAAAGTTTATTTCCAAGCCGCAGGCTTATCCGCATAAGCGGGACGCCGAAATGCGTGCGGAGGATTTTGCCGAAATCGCCGACCGTTATGCACCAGACGCCGCGGCCGATCAGGCATCGCGCTGCTCGCAATGCGGCGTGCCTTATTGTTCGGTGCACTGCCCGTTGCACAATCATATACCTGACTGGTTACGCCTCACCGCCGAAGGGCGTTTGCGCGAAGCCTATGAGATGTCCAACCTAACCAGCACCATGCCGGAAATCTGCGGCCGCATCTGCCCGCAGGATCGATTGTGCGAAGGCAATTGTGTCATCGAATTTTCGGGCCATGACGCCGTCACCATTGGCTCGGTTGAAAAATACATCACCGATACCGCATGGGAACAAGGCTGGGTTGAACCCGTCGCCGTTGGGCCATCGCGTGGCCAATCGGTGGGTATCATCGGCGCTGGCCCCGGCGGATTAACGACGGCGGAATATCTGCGCGTCGCGGGCTATGACGTCCATGTCTATGACCGTTATGACCGTATGGGCGGCTTGCTCACTTATGGCATTCCCGGCTTCAAGCTTGAAAAAGACGTGGTCATGCGCCGCATCAATCGTCTTGAAGATGCCGGTATCGTTTTCCATGCCAATTTTGAAGTTGGCCGCGACGCATCGCTGGATGATCTGCGCGCCAAGCATGATGCCGTCCTGATTGCCACGGGCGTATACAAAGCGCGGGCGATTGCAACGCCAGGAAGTGGTCTTGAGGGCATCGTCCCTGCGCTCGATTTTCTGACCATTTCCAACCGCAAGGGCTTTGGTGACGCTGTGCCCGCTTTCGACAGCGGCGCGATGAATGCTGAGGGTAAAGATGTTGTCGTCATAGGTGGCGGCGACACCGCAATGGATTGTGTCCGCACCGCCATCCGCCAGGGCGCAAAGTCGGTAAAATGCCTTTACCGCCGCGACCGCGATAATATGCCGGGGTCGCAGCGCGAAGTGACCAATGCCGAAGAAGAGGGCGTCGAATTTGTCTGGTTGTCCAGCCCCAAGGGCTTTGACGGCGATGGCAAAGTCGCGCGCGTGCATGTCGCCAAGATGCGGCTTGCGGCCCCCGATGCCTCTGGCCGCCGCACGCCCGAAAACGACCCGGAGGGCGACTTCACGCTCAACGCCGATATGGTGATTACCGCGCTTGGCTTTGAAGCTGAAGACCTGCCGGTGATGTTTAACGCGCCCGACCTCAACGTCACCCGTTGGGGCACCTTGCGCGTCGACCACACTACGCAGATGACCAACCTCGACGGTGTCTTTGCAGTTGGCGACATCGTGCGCGGCGCAAGCCTTGTTGTCTGGGCGATCCGCGATGGCCGCGATGTGACGCAGCATATGCACAATTATCTCAAATCAAAAGCAAGCCGCGAAAAGGTTGCAGCATGACCGTTTTTTACCCAACCCCCGAACATGAGCGTCTTGCGCGCGAAGGCATGTATCATCCGGAGTCCGAAGGCGATGCCTGCGGCGTTGGCTTGATCGCGGCGACAAATGGCAAGCCGTCGCGCCGCGTCGTTGCGGCGGGGATTGAGGCATTGAAGGCCGTATGGCATCGCGGTGCAGTCGATGCCGATGGCAAAACAGGTGATGGCGCTGGGCTGCATATAGATTTGCCCGTCCGCTTCTTTGATGATGCGATTTCGGACAGCGGCCATCGGCCAATGCCCAACCGGCTTGCGGTTGGCATGGTATTTTTGCCGCGCACGGATTTGAGCGCGCAAGAGAATTGCCGGACGATTGTTGAGGCGGAGATAATCGACGCTGGTTATACGATTTATGGCTGGCGTCAGGTGCCCGTGGATGTGTCCGTGATCGGCGACAAGGCCCAGGCAACACGTCCCGAAATTGAGCAGATCATGATCGCTGGCCCAATGCCCGACGAAGTGGACGCGACCGAGTTTGAAAAGAATCTATATCTCGTCCGCCGCCGCATTGAGAAGAAGATCATCGCTGCGCAAATTCGTGATTTCTATATCTGCTCAATGTCGTGCCGCTCGATTGTCTACAAGGGCCTGTTCCTTGCGGAGTCGCTGTCGGTTTTTTATCCCGACCTCCAAGACGACCGGTTTGAAAGCCGGGTCGCGATTTTCCATCAACGCTATTCGACCAACACTTTCCCGCAATGGTGGTTGGCGCAGCCGTTCCGCGGCCTTGCGCATAATGGTGAGATCAACACGATCCGTGGCAACCAGAATTGGATGAAAAGCCACGAGATCAAGATGGCCAGCATCGCCTTTGGCGCGCAGTCCGATGATATCAAGCCCGTTATTCCTGCTGGCTCATCAGACACCGCTGCGTTGGATGCGGTGTTCGAAACTCTGGTCCGATCGGGCAAGGAAGCGCCGACGGCCAAGCTTATGCTGATCCCCGAAGCATGGCAATCAAACCCCAATTTGCCGGCCACACACCGCGCGATGTATGAATATATGGCCAGCGTGATGGAGCCTTGGGATGGCCCCGCGGCTTTGGCGATGACCGATGGCCATTGGGCTGTCGCGGGTGTGGACCGCAACGCTTTGCGTCCGCTGCGCTATAGCCGGACGTCGGACAATCTGCTGGTCATTGGTTCGGAGACCGGCATGGTCATCCTGCCCGAAACGACAATATTGGAAAAGGGCCGCCTTGGGCCTGGACAAATGATTGCCGTCAATTTGGATGAAGGCAAATTATACCGCGACGGCGAGTTGAAGGACCGTATTTCCGCCGAACAGGATTATGGCGCTTTGGTCAATGGCTTCCGCCGCCTTACGGACTTGCCAGAGGCTGGCGAAGACAGCACGCCCGCTTGGTCGCGCGCCGAATTGACCAAGCGGCAAATCGCCGCGGGTATGACGTTGGAAGATGTCGAGATGATCCTCGCGCCGATGATCGAAGATGGCAAAGAAGCCATTGGTTCGATGGGCGACGACACCCCGCTTGCCGTCATCAGCGACAAGCCCCGCCTCATCAGCCAGTTTTTCCGCCAGAATTTCAGCCAAGTGACCAACCCGCCGATCGACAGCTTGCGCGAACGGCATGTGATGAGCCTGAAGACACGCTTTTCCAACCTTGCAAACATTTTGGACGAGAAGAGCCAGAATGCCGATGTGTTGGTGCTCGATAGCCCCGTCCTGACCGCGCATGATTGGCGCAAGCTAAAGTCCGCGTTCGGACCGCTTGGCGCCGAAATCGACTGCACCTATGACATCTCTGCAGGGCAAGAAGGCCTGCGCGCTGCTATCACGCGCATCCGTGAAGAAGCCGTGGCCGCTGTGCGCATGGGCAAGTCCGAACTGTTTTTGAGCGACGAGAATATCAGCGCAGACCGGGTGGGAATCGCGATGATCCTTGCGGCGGCGGCTGTGCATACGCACTTGGTCCGCAATAGCCTGCGCAGCTATTCGTCGATTAACGTCCGTTCGGCCGAATGCTTGGATACACATTATTTTGCCGTACTCATCGGCGTTGGCGCAACCACCGTGAACGCCTATCTGGCCGAAGCCGCGATTGCCGACCGCCATGGCCGCGGCCTGCTGGGCAGCCTGACATTATCGCAAGCCATCGAAAATTACCGCACGGCTATTAACGAAGGGCTGCTGAAGATCATGTCCAAAATGGGCATCGCAGTTATCTCCAGCTATCGTGGCGGCTATAATTTTGAAGCGGTTGGCCTGTCGCGTGCGTTGGTCAATGACTTCTTCCCTGGCATGCCGAACAAGATTTCGGGCGAAGGCTATCACTCTTTATATGTGAACGCCCGTGACCGCCATGAAGACGCGTTTGACGTTGCCGTTGCGCGGTTACCCGTTGGTGGCTTTTACAAGCAACGCGACGGCGGGGAAGAACATGCCTATTCCGCGGGGCTCATGCATTTGTTGCAAAGCTCCGTCGCAAATGACAGCTATTCAACCTACACGCAATTTGCGCAAGGCGTGAAAGAATTGCCGCCGATTTACCTGCGTGATTTGCTTGAGTTCAACTTCGCTAAGGAGCCCGTTGCGATTGACGAGGTTGAGGCCATCACCGAAATTCGCAAACGCTTTGTGACGCCCGGAATGTCGCTTGGCGCGTTGTCGCCAGAGGCACATGAAACGCTTGCCATCGCCATGAACAGGATCGGCGCGAAGGCCGTGTCGGGCGAAGGCGGCGAGGACAGTAAGCGTTTCAAGCCATATGAAAATGGCGACAATGCCAACAGCGTCATCAAGCAGATTGCCAGTGGCCGCTTCGGTGTCACCGCCGAATATTTGGGCGCTTGTGAGGAAATCGAAATCAAGGTCGCGCAGGGCGCAAAGCCTGGAGAAGGCGGGCAATTGCCTGGCTTTAAGGTGACCGAAATGATTGCACGGTTGCGGCATTCCACACCGGGCGTGACGTTGATTTCGCCACCACCACATCACGATATTTACTCCATCGAAGATTTGGCGCAGCTGATCTACGACCTGAAACAGATTAACCCGCGGGCGCGGGTCTGTGTGAAGCTGGTGAGTGCGGCAGGCATTGGCACAATCGCTGCGGGCGTCGCTAAGGCGCATGCGGATGTTATCCTTGTCTCTGGCAATGTCGGTGGCACGGGGGCAAGTCCGCAGACCAGCATTAAATATGCAGGCACGCCATGGGAAATGGGTCTGTCCGAAGCCAACCAAGTGTTGACGCTCAACGGCTTGCGCCATCGTGTCAAACTGCGCACCGATGGTGGCCTGAAGACCGGTCGCGATATTGTCGTCGCCGCGATATTGGGCGCCGAGGAATTCGGCATAGGGACGCTCAGCCTGGTTGCCATGGGGTGCATCATGGTGCGCCAATGCCATTCGAACACTTGCCCTGTGGGCGTGTGTGTTCAGGATGAAGCCCTGCGCAAGAAGTTCACCGGAACGCCGGAAAAGGTCATCAACCTGATGACGTTCATCGCGGAAGAAGTGCGCGAAATTCTCGCCAAGCTTGGCTATCGCAGCCTTGACGAAGTGATCGGCCGCACGGAATTGTTGCGGCAGGTCAGCCGCGGTGCAGAGCATCTCGACGACCTCGACCTCAACCCGATCCTCGCCAAAGTCGACGCGCCCGACAGCGCACGCCGGTTCAGCATCCCGACATTCCGCAACGAAGTGCCCGACAGCCTTGATGCGCAAATGATCCATGATGGCCGGCCCGTGTTCGAACGGCGCGAAAAGATGCAGCTGACATACAATGTCCGCAACACGCATCGCGCGGTGGGCACGCGGCTCAGCTCGGAAATCACGCGGCTGTACGGTATGAAGGGCCTGGCAGAAGGGCATGTGCATGTCCGTTTGCGTGGTTCTGCCGGCCAATCGCTTGGCGCATTTTTGTGCCAAGGCATCACATTGGAAGTCTTCGGCGATGCCAATGACTATGTCGGCAAGGGCCTATCTGGGGGCACAATAATCGTGCGTCCAACCGTCAGCAGCCCGCTGGTCAGTCATCACAACAGCATCATCGGCAACACGGTGCTGTATGGCGCGACATCGGGCCGGCTGTTCGCGGCAGGGCAAGCAGGTGAGCGCTTTGCCGTCCGCAACTCTGGCGCGCATGTCGTCGTCGAAGGCTGCGGTTCAAACGGGCTGGAATATATGACCGGCGGCATGGCGGTCATATTGGGCAAGGTCGGCAGCAATTTCGGCGCCGGCATGACGGGCGGAATGGCCTTTGTGCTCGATGCCGGTGGTGACTTCGCCGCCATGGCCAATCCTGACAGCATCGTGTGGCAACGTTTGGAAAGCGCCTATTGGGAAGAACAGCTGAAGGCACTTATCACCGAACACGCCCGAACAACCGACAGCGCATGGTCCAAATCGATCATTGAGGATTGGGATCGCAGACGCGGCGAGTTTTGGCAGATTTGCCCGAAGGAAATGCTGACCCGCTTGAGCCAGCCTCTGTCCGACCATGAAGCATTGGAAGCTGCCGAATAAAACCGGCGGTTTCGAACCGACGCTATTGCTCGGCCAGCGTGTGCGCCACAATCGCATTGGCATGGCCATGCCCCATTCCGTGCGCCTTTAGCATGGCGACAAGCGCCATATGCTGTGCAGGCAGCGCGGAGCGGACGCGTTCGGTCCACGCTGAAATAGGGCGACCATATTTCGCTTCAATCGAAGGAAAGTAAGACGCCGGGCCCCTGATTTTATCATCGCGCATAATGCGCAGAAATCACAAAATCCGGTGTGCCCGTCAACCCGTTTTCACGGCCCGTCTAGCGCCTCTTATTGTCATTTGACCATTTGCATGTCTGTGCGGAACAGACTGGTAAACCATGCGCGCTCCTGCTTTATGGTTACCAATCATATTTCACGGAGAATCCCGATGCGCACATATTTACTCGCCGGAACCCTGTTTGCGTTTTCCGCGCCCGCTTATGCCGATGCCAATAAGGATCTGAACAATCTCGTAAGCGACGTCTGGGCCAATATGTTGAAGGAAGCGCCCGTGTACGCAAGCGCCCTTGGTGTGAATGATTACGCCAATGAGCTTGGCGATTACACATTGGCCGCGCAGGACCGCAGAGCTGCCGACGCCGCGAAGTTTCTGGTCCGTCTTGATAGCATTCCGACAAATGCGCTGGATGCAGCATCGAAAGTAGAGGCTGGCATATTGCGGCGGTCGTTGGTGTCAACCGTTGAAGGCAATGCGTTTGGGCAACGCGCCATCAATTTCACCACGTATTCAAGCTGGCATCAGCAGCTTGCCAGCATGGCCCGGAACTTGCCATTCAAGACCAAGACGGATTTTGAATCCTATAATGCGCGACTGACGCAATATGCGCGCGTAAATGACGAGAATATCGCTGTTGCCAATGTCGCGATCAAAGGCAAATTTACGCAGCCTTGTGAAACGCTGACTGGCTTTGAAGGGACGGTTAGCGGTCTGATCGCATCCGACATACGTCAGTCGCGTTTCTTCGGCCCTTATGCGGCAAAGCGTCCGGATAATATTTCGGAAGCTGACTTTGCGGCGCTTGCGGCCAATGCCGAAGCAACCATCCGCACGGTCATCTATCCAGCGCTGAACAAGCAGCTTGCCTGGTACACGGAGAACTACAAACCAGCGTGCGCCAAGGCGCCCGGCGTTTCCGCACAGCCAAATGGTGCGGCCTATTACGCCTTCCGCATCCGCGAAGAAACGACGACCGATCTGACTGCCGAACAAATCCACCAAATCGGCCTCAGCGAAGTGACACGGATTCGGGCCGAAATGGTCGAAGTCGCAAAAAAGGCGGGCTATCCAAGCCGCGAAGCCTTTATCGCGCATTTGCGGACTGACCCGCAATATTATGCCAAGACGCCCGAGGAACTGATGGAGAAGGTCGCGCGGGTGACCAAAATCATCGACGGCAAGATGCCCACATTGTTCGGGCACCTGCCCCGTTTGCCGTATGGCATCCGTGAAATTCCCGCAGAAACGGCCGAAGGCACGACCACGGCTTATTATAATCCGGGATCACCCGAGATCGGCATTTCCGGGACCTATTTTGTCAACACATCCAAGCTGAACCAGCGACCATTTTGGGAAATCCCGGCGCTGTCGGTGCACGAAGCCGTTCCCGGGCATCACAACCAGATTGCCCTGCAGCAAGAACTGCCTTTGTCCGATTTCCGCAAATATGGCGTGTCTTTCACCGCATTTACCGAAGGTTGGGGCCTCTATTCCGAACGGCTTGGCATCGAAATGGGGCTGTACGACACCCCCGCCAAGGACATGGGGCGGCTATCTTATGAAATGTGGCGTGCATGCCGCTTGGTGGTCGACACCGGCATTCATGCCAAGGGATGGAGCAAGCAGCAGGCCATCGCCTTTATGACCGACAACAGCGCCTTGTCCGCCGCGAATATCGAGGCTGAGGTTAACCGCTACATCAGTTGGCCCGGTCAAGCACTGGCCTATAAATTGGGCGAGCTAAAGATCCGCGCATTGCGCGACATGGCGACCCGAGAACTCGGGGACAAATTTGATTTGGCGGCATTCCATGACGCGGTGCTTGGTCAGGGCTCTGTGCCGCTCGAAGTGTTGGAGCAGCAGATAAAGGACTGGGTCGCAGCGCAGAAGGCGAAAGGCTAAACCGCGCGCTTATTTTGGATCAGGAAGCGGCTGTGCGTCGGCACTGGCGGCTTCTTTGGCCTCCAATTCGGCTTGCAATTTCGCCTCACGTTCAGCGCGGCCTTTTTCAAATGCCTGCACGCGGGCCTCTACCTCCGCCGCCTCGGCATCGACGCCGGCCATACGTTTGGCGCGTTCGGCGGCGATCAAGCGGCCAAAAGTAATGCCAGGGTCCTGCGCCTTTTCGGCATAAGCCTTGTTGATCTCCGCCAGGCCACAGCCGGTAAAGCCACCGGCGCCCGATGGTGAGCAGCTCATTGTTCCGCTGGCGCCGACATATTCGTAGGATTTGATCCGCTCAGACATCGCTTGATTACGCGGGTCGTTGAAATCGCCGCGCAAGCTCGTCGGTATGCGAAAGCGGTCGGCCTCCCCCAAACGGGCGCAGACGACAATCTCGTCGCCTTTGCTTTCGGGGCATTTGTCGTTGCCGTAAATGATGAGCTGGTTGATCTTCTCATCACCGGCCGTGGCTGCTGGCGCATCCTGCGCCGATGCCTGAACCGACAGCATCAATGCGATAGCCGTTAAAGAAATTCTGGCCGTTGCTTTCACGCGATTATCTCCAAAAAATATAACCTGCGGTAAAGGTCGCAGGCTGAATGCGGCATGAAGCTTAAATATGTTTCGATACGGCAATGGCGGTGCGGCACCCCATGCGGACCAATGCGCTCATCAAGGGATAAGCCGGCGCGCGTTCGGCACCTTGCTCCAAAGCCGTTGCCTTATGCGCCTGCTCGTCCGCTTGGAAATCCGCAATCATCGCGGCCAATTCAGGGTCGCTATCGCCGATTTCGGCAAGCTGCTCGCTATAATGGCGGTCAATTTCGGTCTCCACAGCCACGGTGCAGGCCATGGCCGCCTCGGGACCGATGGCGGCGGACACAGCGCCAAGCGCAAAACCGGCTGCGCTCCAAATCGGATGCAAGGCTGTGGGCCGCACGCCGCGCTCGGCCATCATCTTGTCAAAGGCGTTGAGATGGCGCTCCTCTTGCTCGGCCATATGCGCAATGCTGCGCGCGGCAGGCGTGCGATCGCCCATCACCGCAAGCTGTCCGGCATAAATGCGTTTCGCGCCAAATTCGCCCGCTTGATTCACGCGGATCATGCGTTTGATTGCCATTTCCCGCTGCGCGGTGGTTGTTAGATTTTCTTGCTGCGCCATATCATTCCCAAGATGAGCATTGCGCCACCGAACGACAAGAGGAAATTATACCCAGCAAGCGAAATGCCGAATAAAGTCCATGGCGCAACGTCACAACGCACGAGAGGCGCGTTCATGATCGACTTGAGCAAAGCATCGCCGCTGCCCGAAATCGTCGCGGTACATGCGGTCAAACCTTCCCAATAGCCATATTCAACGCCGGCATGAAACCCGCCAATGATTCCGCTTGTTGCAATGGCAAAAGCAGCGAGCGCGACCAAAACTTTGCGCAAAGCGGGATTGCCAACGCCAAAGGCAATCAGCGCCACCGCAACCGCCGCAAAATGTGGATAACGTTGCCACCAGCACATTTCGCACGGGAACAGCCCGCCAATATATTGCGAACCATATGCCCCCGCCAACAATGCTGCGGGTAGCAGAAATGCAAGCATATGCGGCTTATCAATTTTCAATGTCATAGCTGCACAGATACCTGTCTTTATCATCATCCTGAATATATTTTGGCGCTGCCAGCCTTGGGATTCAGGATTTCACGTCCACCCATCAATTCTGCGTTTTGCCCTTCACTGGCTTTGCCGCGAGCTTCATGGTGCGCGGGCCGAGCCGCTGCAGCGTTTCCATTGCGTAATACAGCTGGAAATCGTCGATATTCTTTGCCTTCAACTGCTCGGCCGTCATGGCGAAGCGGGGATCGTCGGCATTGTCCTTTTCCAGATCCTTATTGTCGTCTTTCAGTTCATTGACCAAATGACGGCGCAAGTCGGACTCGCGCACAGAAACGCGTGTTTTATAGTCGGGGTCGGTCAATTGCGGAACGCGGATATCGGGCTTGATACCGCCTTCCTGCACCGATCGGCCCGAGGGCAAATGATAACGCGCCACCGTAAGACGCAAGCCCGTGTCGCGGGTCAAGGGCAAGACATTTTGCACCGACCCCTTGCCGAAACTGCGTTCGCCCATGACCAAGGCGCGATGGTTGTCCTGCAAAGCACCGGCAACGATTTCAGATGCCGAAGCAGAGCCCGCGTCGACCAGGACGATAACGGGTGCGCCATTGGTCACGTCGCCAGGCACCGCGCGTTCGGCCCACCAGCGGTTAACATCGCTCTTGTCACGGCCACGCTCGGAAACAATCTCGCCTTTAGTCAAAAATGCATCGGATACGGCCACAGCCTCATCCAATATGCCGCCGGGGTTCGACCGCAAATCCACAATATATCCCAGTGGATTGCCGCCCAATGTCTTCTTTATACCCGCGACCGCCGCGACCACGTCCGCACCAGTTTGTTCGGAAAAGCCCGTGACGGAAATAATCCCAATACGGTCTTTCACTTCCCACTGCACAGGCTTCAAGTCGATGATGGCGCGGGTGAGCGTTACGTCGAACGGTGCATCACGACCCGGGCGGAAGATCGACAGCTTGATTGTCGTACCGGGCGCGCCGCGCATCGCTTCGACCGCTTCATCCAGCGTGCCGCCGACAATCAACTTGCCGTCCAGATGGGTGATGAAGTCGCCCGGCTTGATGCCGGCCTTGTCGGCAGGCGCGTCCTTGGTCGGCGCGATAACCTTTACCGCTTCGTCTTCCATCGTGACGGACAAACCAAGGCCGCCATATTCACCATCAATCTGTGTGCGTAGCGAGCTAAAGTCGGTTCGGTCTAGGAAACCACTATGCGGATCAAGGCTCGCCAACATCCCTTGAATGGCGCCTTCCATCAGCTGCTTGTCGTCCACCTGGTCGACATAGCTGGATTTCACCTTGCGATACACCGCGAGGAATTCATCCAGATCCTCAATCTGCTGTGCCTGCGCTTGTTGCCGCTGCATGCTTTGCGCGACCAGCACGGTGGCCGGCACTGAAAGCGCCACGCCAATGGCCAAGGTTAAGGGCAGCAAACGGTTCTTCATAGACCAATTCCAATTCATCATATTATGGCTGCTATATCTCGACTAAACCTAAGGGGAAAGCACGTTTACGCGGAAACAACATACCGCACCGACCACGTGCAGCCAATTCACGAAAGCATAGCAGCGACGTCCATCACGCGGCCGTTTTTTCGCAGTTCAAGGCCGATTTCAGGCAAGTTTCTGCCCGCGCGTCCAAGCAACGCGCCTTGATCTATTGTCTGGCCCTTAGTGACTTGGACCGAATCGAGGTTGGTGATCAGGCTGTTCCACCCGTTGCCATGTTCGATAATCACGATCTGGCCATAGCTGCGGTAACGCCCCGCAAAGGAGATCGTTCCGGCAGCCGGAGCGACGATGCGTGCGGCTTGCGGGACCGCCAGCCGAATGCCGCGCGCGCGATAACCGGTAGCGGTGAGTTCATTAAAGCCAATGACAAGTTTTCCTGCGGCAGGAAGGACATAGACGCCGTCGATCGGGCGGGGCTGCGCGCTGCTTCCGGGGCGCACAAAGGGTCCTTCAAGCGCGGCTAATTCTGCGGCCTTTGCCGTGCCCAGCCGCTGATTGTCGATCCGGCCCACAATATCACGGGCGCGCTCGCCTTGGGCTATAGCCTGTTCAAACGCGATTGCGGCATTGGCCGACATGGTGGCGCTATTGCCCAAAACATCCGCTGTTAATGCCGCCAAAGCAACTTGGCGACGTTTCAGCAAAGCGCGGGCGTCGCTGAGTGCTGTAAGCGCGGATAGCTCCTGCGCCTCCAGTTCGCTTTGCGCCGCAATCTGCTGACGCAAGGCGCTGGTCTTGTTCATGATCATGGGCTGCACTGTCGCCATGATGGCCCGCAGGTGGATATAATCTGCACGCTGGCCGGGCTGCATCATCAACAGATAAGAGGGCTTTCCCGCCATCTGCTGCAGCGCCGCATTGAGACGCAGGATGGGCGCACGTTCGGCATGCAGTTGTGCGCGCTGTGCTTTCTGGCGGCGCGATATAATCGTCACGCGCGCAGCCGCAGTATCAATTTGCGCTTCCGCTGCGTCGATTTCAGCCGACAGCACAGCGCGTTGGGCAATGAAGCGGTCGACAGTGCTTTGGGCGTTGCTTGCCTCTTGCCGAAGCAATTCGCTGCGGCGCTCGGCGGCCAGCGCGCGTTCCTGCAGAGCGCGTAACGCGCTGGGCTGCGGACCGCCTGAAACATTTTCCTGCGCCATCAAACCGCCTGCAATTCCCAAGGGCGCCAATATCAACAGTGCGCGAATAAGCCAAAACCGCATAGCCCTATCCTTCACGATGATAGGGGTGGTTGGCAATGATCGATGTGGCGCGGAACAATTGTTCGGCAAGCATCGCGCGCGCCATCAAATGCGGCCAGGTCGCCTTGCCAAATGCGATCAGTCTGTCGGCGCCAGCGCGGGCAGTGTCATCAAAACCATCCGCAGCGCCAATCAGGAAGCGCACTTCGCGCACACCGTCGTCGCGCCAGCGTTCAAGCAGGCGCGCCAGTTCAACCGAGCTGAGCTGCTCGCCCTTTTCATCCATGATGACGGTTTTATGGGGGCTGTCCGACGCCGGAAGCTCGCCGCCCCGATCCGGCATTTCACTGTGCCGCGTTGGCCAGCTGATCCGTTTCAGATAGCGATCGACCAGTTCCGATTCAGGGGAACGGCCAATTTTGCCACGCGCAATGATATGCAGGCGCATCGCCATCTGCGCGCGCGCCCGGTCTTATTGCGACGCGACTTCAGGCGCGTCGCCAAATGCCCACATGCGTTCCAGATTGTAGAAGCTGCGGACTTCGGGACGGAACAGATGCACGATCACATCTTCGGCATCAATCAGCACCCAGTCCGCCGATGGCAAACCTTCGATGCGGGCATGACGGCCGGCCTTTTTAATCCGCTCAGCAAGCTTTTGCGCCATCGACGCCACTTGGCGCGACGAACGGCCAGATGCGACGACCATATGGTCGGCAATATTGCTTTTGCCTTCAAGCGGGATGGTGACCACCTCTTGCGCCTGATCATCATCAAGCGACTGAAGGATCAACGCATGCAGCGCGTCGGGGGTCAAAGTGGGTTCCTTGGCCTTTGCGGTGGCTTTGCCAGGGGCAGGAACGGATACAGTATCGATCAAGATGGCTCCTTAAAGCACAATATTTCGGGTGACGCCGTCACGCGTTCCATGTTCCTTATATCGGTGAAACCAATATGGGTCCGCACGCCGAAGAGCGGTGGCCGAACGCGGATCTGGACGAAAGCGCAAAAAGACAAGCGCCGGCGTACTCCATTTCGTCCAGTGATGACGCTGGTCCGAACGCCGGACAAACCGCCTGAACCAGGCCATTGCGGGACCCGCAACGACTTGGGGGTTATAGCTGGGTCTGGCGATAACTGCAATCGGCATGAGTCGGGCTATATCGCGCCATTGCCGCCAGTGGTGAAATTGCACCAAATTGTCCGCGCCCATGATCCAGATGAACCGCGTTTTCGGGTAACGCGCGACCAGTTTCTTCAGCGTTTCGGCGGTGTAGACGGTGCCAAGTGCCTGTTCGATTGCGGTGACTTTAATCGCTGTGCGCTTTGTGTGTGCCTTTGCCGATGCCATCCGCGCGGGCAAAGGCGCCATGTCCGATTTGGGTTTCAACGGGTTGCCCGGTGAGACCATCCACCAATATTCATCGAGCCCAAGCGAATCCATCGCGAACAAGCTGATCGCGCGATGGCCACCATGCGCCGGATTGAACGATCCGCCCATGAGGCCAATCGTTTTCAAGGGCGTATCTGGCCTTGGCCGCGGACGATCCATTTATACGTCGTCAGCCCCTCTAGCGCGACCGGACCGCGGGCGTGCAAGCGGCCAGTTGCGATGCCGATCTCGGCACCCAAGCCGAATTCACCACCATCTGCAAATTGGGTGGAGGCATTGTGCATGACAATAGCGCTGTCGACCTCGGCCAAAAAGCGGGCGGCGGCATCACTATCTTGCGTGATAATCGCGTCTGTGTGGTGTGAACCATGGCGGGCGATATGCGCTATCGCCTCATCCAGCCCCGATACCACGCAGGCCGAAATGACCGAATCGAGATATTCGGTGTCCCAATCATCGGCTTCGGCCGACACCGTGCGGGCATCAAGCTCCATCAATATATCGTCCGCCCGCACTTCGCAGCCGGCATCGAGCAGCGCAGCGATCAATGGCGCAGGCGCAGGATAATCCTGATCAATCAGCAATGTCTCTGTTGACCCGCACACACCTGTGCGCCGCATTTTGGCATTGACGACCAAGGCTTGCGCCATGTCAGGGTCCGCATCCTTATGGACATAGCTGTGGCAAATGCCGTCGAGATGCGCGAGCACGGGCACGCGGGCTTCGTCCTGCACGCGCGCAACCAGTGACTTGCCGCCGCGCGGAATGATCATGTCGATCGCGCCTTGCGCGCGCAGCATCGCACCGACCACGGCGCGGTCTTGTGTGGGGATCAACTGAACGGCGTCGGCGGGCAGACCTGCGTGCGTCACACCCTGCACCATTGCCGCGTGGATCGCATGGTTGCTGTGCACCGCCTCGCTTCCGCCGCGTAAGATGACGGCGTTGCCAGAGCGCAGCCCTAAGGCCGCGGCATCGGCCGTCACATTGGGTCTGCTTTCATAAATGATGCCAAGCACGCCCACCGGAACGCGGATACGTTCCATGATAAGGCCGTTGGGCCGGCTGCGGCTGTCGATAATTTGCCCGACGGGATTTTCGAGCGTTGCAACCTGTTCCACTGCCGACGCCATCGCCGCAATGCGGCCTGCATCCAATTTCAGCCGGTCCAACATCGCAGGGGACATCCCCGCCGCAACCGCAGCATCGACATCTTTGGCATTCGCCGCGAGAATATCGGCCGCGCTGTCACGCAAAGCCGCAGCAGCGGCGCGCAACGCAGCCGCCTTTGTCGCGTCATCCGCGCCCGCCAAAAGCCGCGCGGCAGATCGCGCATTGGCTGTCACACGCGCTATCAAGGTGTCGCTGTCGGTCATCATCCACAACTCGTAGAGAAGTGGCGTCAAAAGGGAAAGTCATCCCCTATATTTGGCCCGCATCAGTTATGGAACAAATGCGAATCGGCACAATGTCATTGAATTTACGTGTTTTTACGCGGATTTTCAGATCTGAATTTGCGAAACTGGACGTATCAAAATCGCATTTTGGCAGGGTTTTCCACAACTCATCGCACGACTCACCCGACTCGTCACGAGTCGGCATCGCGCGATTCGCTCGGCCATCTTTCGTCTGCTACGCGCATGGCTCGAACGCAAAACGGGGTAGGTCGTGTCACTTAAGACCAGAATGTCGGGTTTGAAAAACCGGGCCGCTGGATGGTTTATTGACCGCGAATTTTTCATGCGGGCCAATGGCCAAGTCCGGTTCTTGAAGATATCTGCTCAAGTGCAACGCCGCGCTGCTGGGACCCTCGCGTCGGTTATCGGTGTCTGGTTGGTGATCACGTTCGGCATGGCGATCAATCAAATGACCGTCAGTGCGCAACGTGTTGCGCTCAGCAAACAAGAAGCCAAAGTCGAATCCGCAGAAGAGCGGGTGGCCAGCTATCGCGGCTCAATCGACGAAGTGACCAAAGATTTGGAACGCCGGCAGGAAATGCTCGAAAGCCTTGGTGACCAATATCTGGGTGATCTCAGCGCGGCCGAGACATCGGCGCCGACCGCACCGACCACAACGGAACAAGACAAAGCGGTAAAGACGATCAGTGCCTTGGTGCCCGAAGCCGCTGGCCTTGCCCGCATAGAAGCGCGGCAAATTCGTTTTGCCGAACAAATGACCAAAATGGCGCAGGCGCGAACCGTGAAGGCCGAAGCCGCGATCCGTCAATTTGGCCTGAACCCGGAGGCGTTGGCGCGCCAAGCCCGCAACGCGCAGGGTGGTGTGTTTGAACCTTTTTTTGGTCGCGGCAAAAAGGACGTCCGCGACCCACGCTTTTTGAAACTCGCCGCTGCGCTGGGCCGCATGGATGCCATGGAGCGCGCATTGGCCGCGATCCCGACCGCAATGCCCGCCGCCGTCATGTTTATGTCGAGCGGCTTTGGCTATCGCAGCGATCCATTTTCGGGTGCGGGCGCGATGCATGCGGGTCTGGACTTCAAAGGCCCGGTTGGCACACCGATTTTTTCAGCCGCCGAAGGTAAAGTGACGCTCGCGGGCTATAATGGCGGCTATGGCAACAGTGTTGAAATTATGCATGCCAATGGCTTACTGACGCGCTATGCGCATTTGTCGGCCTTAAATGTCCGGTCGGGGCAAATCGTTGAACGCGGCGTTCAAATCGGAAGAATGGGGAGCACAGGTCGTTCGACTGGCAGCCATCTGCATTTCGAGGTACGCTTGAATGGTCAGGCGATTAACCCGCGTAAGTTTTTGGAGGCAAATCCTGATGTTCTCAAAGTCCAAACCGTCGCCGGATTCCGTGCCGACACTGCCGCAAAGGAATAATGTTAGCGTGCGTAATAATTCTGGTCATACATTTTCAATCATCGCAGCCGACGTAGAAATCGTCGGCAATGTTTCCGCGCGCGTTGACCTGCATGTCGACGGCAAGGTGCAAGGCGATGTCACTTGTGGCAATTTGGTGCAGGGCGAAGGCAGCATAATTGCGGGCAAAGTCACCGCCGAATCAGCAAAGCTTTCGGGCCATGTCGAAGGTTCGATTGAGGCCAATGACCTGGTCATCGAATCCACCGCGCGGATCATGGGCGACGTTGTTTACAGCAACCTGACCATCGCGCCCGGCGGCCAGATTGAAGGCAAGTTCCGCCATAAATCATCGACGACGCCCAATATCGCACGCGCGACGGTCAATGTCGGCAAAGTCGCCGATCCGTTGATCCTTGGGGCTGACTCCAAAGTCGCTTAAGCGGGTCTTACTCCGCGCTTTGGTGCGGCGGCGCATGCTTTAGGGGTGTCTTGTCTTCGCTCGACACGCACCGCTTTCATGATTGTGCTGAACCTCTGCGGTCTCTGCGTCTCTGCATGAGTCTATTGTGCACGCAGAGGCACAGAGACCGCAGAGAGAGATAAAACGCGGCGCCATTAATTTCCAACACGCGCATCATAATTTCCTACAAAAGCCGCGCGCGGGTTCGCCTGCGGAAAAAAAGGGGACGGCCGACGCGGAAGCGCTGGTGCGGCTTCCGGCTGATGGTGTTGGTGGATTAAGGCGCGATTGTTCCATCAGGCTCATGCCCGGCGC
>NCGG01000018.1 GCA_002278855.1 Sphingomonadales bacterium 28-55-16 | reverse complement strand
CCAACCTCTTGACCCAAAACCCGCAACGCGGGATATGACAACCACCCGGGTCACTTCTCAGTGAAAATAACGGGTCACTTCTCAACGACAATCAACAAACTGGATCCAGGGCGAATAAGCGGGGTCGACTAAGTGTAGGCCCAGAAATTCGGTTCCCATTGTTAAAATAAGGAGTGGCACTGCAAGCGCGGCCGAAACCCACCATCGCCGTGTAAAATCGACGAGTTCGGGATTGGGTGCGTTATCAAGCGACGGCTCTTCTGGCTCCAATGCCATTCCGCAGATTGGGCATGTTCCGGGTCCTTGCTGACGGATCTCGCGATGCATCGGGCATGTCCACATCGCACCAGGTGCGGCAACAGGTTCTGCACGCTTGCTACCCGATAAATATTTAGCGGGGTCGGCGGTGAATTTGGCTAGGCACCCCGAACTACAAAAATGATAATGAACGCCGTCATGTGTTGCGTGATGTGCCGTCGTGGCCGGATTAACTTTCATCCCGCAGACAGGATCCAGTGCAGAGGTTTGGGTTGCAGCTTCACCATCTTCATCGGACGCTGATGCCGGAGCGCTATGAGAATTTCCAGATGACATATCGTTCAACCTGCGATTGGAGAAATGTTTTGATGAAAACCACAACTGCCCGGTTCGGTCGGAGTGATTGTTTATCATTCCGGTGGTCCAAAACATAGCTGGTTAGGAACTATGCCTATGTTGGGTTCCGACGAGGAAATGCCCGAACTACGCTAAGTAGCAGCTAGAGTTGGCGCTGGCCGACCGTCTGTCGCGTAATGCAACCGTTGAGTCGGCCAATGTCATTAACATGATCGGCAACGATAGGTCGTTACCTCTCCTGCTATGTCAGGCTTCGTTATTGGGCAGCCTTACCGTGGCTTTTCAGCCAGGCCTGCATTTTTGCGATTTCCCGCGTTTGTGCGGTAATCGTCATTTGCGCCATATTGCGGGTTTGCTTGTCAGTTGCCTTATCAAGCGCCACCCGTGACATAGCAATTGCGCCGCGATGATGCTCAATCATTTTGCGTGTCCACAATTCAGACGGAAGCCCTGCGTTTGCCATCATCATTTTTTTGTGCATTTCCATTTCGGTCGCACCATATGGGTTGTTTGGATCATTCATCATCGCCATCATGTCAGGACGCTCCATCGGCATTTTGGAATGGTCCATCTTGCTGTGGTCCATTTTACTGTGGTCCATAGGTGGCATCGGACTTTTCTCGGAAGGCTGCATTTTGCTGTGATCCATGGGTGGCATGGGTGCCTGTTGCGCCCACACCGGAGACGTGAAAGCAAATGCCGCGGCTGTTATAAGATACAATTTCATAGTTATTTCCTTTGATGCTTAATTCAACGTGCGCATGGTAGTCAGTGACTGATCTGATCAGGTGAGCGGTAACAACACATGGACGTCGCTCTGACAAGAGAACGGACCCGCGATTAATTCGTTCCGGCGCAACGGGCGAGGGTGAGAAATGTAATCAACATCGTTCCCATCACATTGCCGAAGGAGGCTGGTACGTCCCAATCCAAGCTACAAGGCCGACAATAGCCACGATCAAAGTTAATTCGACCACGAGACTTTTTTGTAGCTTGGTCACAGCCAACGTGGGGCTTGTGCTTTGTAAAGCGCGTTCGAGCGCAGGGGTCAGCGTGAAGCGATTAACGGCGGCGAGAGCCAGCATGATGCCGAACAAAAGAAGCTTCGCAATAAGCAACTGTCCATAAAGCGTCGATTGCAGAGTCATCAAATTGTTGGGGCCAACCAGCATCCAGCTATTTACCAACCCAGACGCAATGATCAGCGAAACGATGACGGTGCCTATCGTCGAAAAGCCTTTCAAGAGCCGGTGCCCCATCTTCAAATAACTCTCGCTGGGTGTTTTGCCGGCACCAAACAAAATGAACGTAAGGATTACAAGAGCACCAAGCCAAGCGCCCACCGCAAGCAAATGGATGATGTCAGCAATTAACTGCACGCTTCCGGCCATGCCTTCGCTTGCGGCTCCGTGGCCCGTCCAAGCGAGAGAACCAAGAGCAACTCCAGACCCCAAAGTCACAAAACCCAGCGTATGGATGCCTTCAGTTTTGCTCAGAATGACGGCAAATAGAATGCAAATTAGGACCAATACCCTAACTGCCCATGCGTTGCCCATCGGCGTATCAACTATCATCGTTTTGATCGAAGCCGCATCAACTTCATTCAATTGAACACCCATCATTGACGCCGTCATCGCCGTAATGCTGAGCAATGAAAGTGCAATTCCAATCGGGGAAAGCCAGCCAGTGAAGGCGCGAAATGGGAATACAGCATCCTGCTGCCGCTCCGCTGCATTCAAGGAATAAATACCAAACAATGGCAGACCAAATAACAGCATCATGTTCGCATAGAGGGCAAACCTGACGCCGATGTTGAGTTGTTCCGTCACAATTTTATTTCACGGTAAATGTGAAACTGCCTTCCATCCGGTGAGCGTCTGGACCAGCAGCAGCCCAATTAAGCTCATAAGTGCCTGCAACCAAAGCGCGCTTCATCATTAGCGTCATGGTCTTGCCATCCTTGCTCATCGCCGAAGTGAAACCGCTGATTTTCATCGGCGCATGGTCTTTCATGCCGGGCATCCCCGTCATCGTGAGTGTCGTGGTGGCAAACTTAGCGATGAGCTTTTCGTTAAAGGTCAGGACAATTTTGGTTGGTTTCGTAACCACCGCATTAGCAGCAGGCGTAGACTTAACGAGCTTGGCGTGAGCAAAAGCCGCGCCAGAAAAGGTCAACGCAGCGAGGACCGGGGCGGCGAATAAGAGACGAAGCTTTAACATTAGGGTTCTCCAAACAAGGTGTTCTAACTCTAATACGCACGCCAACGTTGATACCCTCATTTGAAAACCGTTGAGGGGTTTGCGTTGATCTCGCGTATATATGACATGAAGATTGGAGATCTTGGCATGAGCAACATTGACGATATGCTTGATGGACTGCGCGCAGTACCGCTGCCGACTCGGCTTATGACGATAGATGAAGCGGTGCTATCACAACTTACCGATAGGCAGGCCAATTCCGCCCCGTTGTCAGGCGGTATGATTGGGTTTGCCATCATCGCAGCGGTGGGAATGGGATTAGTCAGCACGGTGGTTCCGAGCACTACAGCCAGAGCTGCATCGAGCCTGTCGCCCTTTGGTGCGCCAGCGGCTCTTGCACCATCGACACTGCTGGACAGCGGCGCATGAGCGGTATGCGTCAAACTATAATTTTCGCGATTATAGTTTTTCTGGCAGCAATCGGGGGCGTCGTGGCAGGGCGGATGATTGTTGATCCGCCAGTACCCGCTGAGAATGAACTTCATGCGTTGCTCCATAACGGTCTGGATCTCGACGATACTCAACATGCAAAGCTGGAGGCGTTGGAGAAGCAATTTGCCATTCGCAAACAGGCACTCGAATTAGAAATGCGTGCCGACAACGCTAAGTTGGCAGCGGCTATCGAGAACGAACACGGTTATGGCACTGAGGTAGCAGCTGCTGTTGACCAGTCACACATGGCGATGGGGGAGCTTCAAAAAGAAACGCTTGAGCATATTTTTGCGATGCGTGCGCTGCTCAGGTCCAATCAGGTGGCTAAGTTTGATGCAGCCGTGGTCAAGGCGCTGACTGCCGATCAAAAATGAGCCTTGCTCTCGACGACTGTTCAGATGGTGAGTTGGCGGCGCTGGCACTCAGTGGGCGGCAATCCGCCTACACCGCTTTGCTTGGCCGTTATCGTGAGCCGATATTTCGCGTCGTACGAGCTACGATTGGCGATGAGGATGCCGCAGTTGACGTAACCCAAGAAGCATTTGTATCTGCCTTCGCTGCGCTCAAAAGCTATGATGCCAACCGGCCATTCAGGACATGGATCGCTCGTATTGCGATCAATAAGTGCCGCGATTGGGCACGGCGACGTTCGGTTCGGCGGTTCTTTTCGTTTGCGTTGCCTATCGAGGCGGCTGCACACATCGCTGACGATACGATCACCGCCTACCAGCAGATTTCTGATCGTGCTGAACTTGCGCGCGTTCAGGCGGCGATAGCAATGTTGCCGCAGGCCATCCGCGAGCCACTGGTGTTGCGGACAATCGAAGGGATGACGCAAGCTGAGGCCGCGCAGGTTCTGGGTATCAGCGAAAAGGCGGTTGAAACCCGACTTTACCGAGCGCGCGGACAATTGACCGAATTATTGAGGGATTAGTTCCTGACCTGCGTATCATAGTCAGAACCCAAAAATGGACGCCGCATGATACTGAAAACTCCCGTTGATCGCCGAAACCTTTTGCGCGGCGCTGCTCTTGCAAGCGGCGGCATGGCGCTTGCTCCTTTATTTCCCGCTTGGGCAAAAAGCGGTTCGCACGGGCTGCACAGTCTTGCAGGTCAGCCCGGCGTCTTATCAGGCGACAACATTGAGGTCAGCGTCGGCCAATCATCGTTCCGCCTCGGCAAGAAAACTGGCCATGCCTACACAATTAACGGGACGCTACCCGGGCCACTTATTCGCCTTCGTGAAGGTCAAAATGTAAAGCTGGTGGTGCGCAACACGCTCGACGAAGATACTTCGGTGCACTGGCATGGCATGCTGCTTCCATTTCACATGGATGGAGTTCCAGGAGTGAGTTATCCCGGCATCGGCCCCGGCGAGAGCTTCACCTACGAATTTCCGATGAAGCAGCACGGCACTTATTGGTATCACAGCCATTCGCACATGCAGGAAGCGATGGGCATGTATGGCGCGTTGATTGTTGATCCCGCTGGCAAAGATCCTATTGCTTATGACCGCGAGCATGTCTTGGTGCTATCGGACTGGAGCTTTGCACACGCGCATGTGAACTTTACCAAGCAAAAGCAAAAGGCAGGCTATTTCAACAAGCGTAAACAGACCTTTGCTGGCCTTGCCAAAGGTGAGGATCAGCCACTGTCCGAACGCATGATGTGGGGTCAGATGTTGATGGACCCGACCGACATCGCCGATGTGACAGGCGCTTATTATCATTATCTCATCAACGGCCACGATAGCATGGGCAACTGGACCGGCATCTTCCAGCCGGGTGAGCGGGTGCGGTTGCGCATTATCAATGCGGCAGCGATGAGCAATTTCAACATCCGTGTGCCCGGCCTGCCGATGACGATAGTGGCTGCCGACGGCTTGCCTCTAACTCCGGTTGAAACTGACGAGTTCCAAATTGCGGTTGCTGAAACTTGGGACGTGATCATCGAACCCAAAGAGGCGATACCCTTCGCCTTCATCGCAGAATCCATAGACCGTTCAGGCCAGTGCCGTGCGACGCTGGCCCCGCAAATGGGAATGGTGGCTCCGATACCGCCGCTTCGCGAACGGCCTCTGCTGACCATGAAGGACATGGGCATGGATCATGGCAGCGGTGGCGGCGACATGGCCGGTATGGATCATAGCAAGATGACCCCTGAAGAAATGGCTGCAATGGGAAGCATGGATCACAGTTCCATGAACATGCGTGACCCGTCAGTTGCGCCGCAGGTAAAAATGGGGCCGGGTGTGGCCAGCCTTGCGCCGATGCCGATGGATCGCAATAACGAGCGGCCAACCGGTTTGGAGAAAGTCCCGCACCGTGTGTTGACGCTTAGCCAGCTTCGAGCGCTTGAACCTAATCCCGACCAGCGCACGCCCTCACGCGAAATCGACGTCCATCTCACGGCCAATATGGAACGCTATATGTGGTCGATGGACGGCGAGAAATACAGCGAGAAGACCGAGCCGCTGCCGTTTCGCCACAATGAACGCGTGCGCGTGAACCTGATCAATCACACAATGATGCCGCACCCGATCCATCTGCATGGCCACTTTTTCGAAGTGGTGAATGGGCAGAAGGGCCAATATCCCCGCAAGAATGTGGTCAACGTGTTGCCGGGGGCCAAGGTCACTTTTGACTTTACCGCCGACGCAATGGGTGACTGGGCCTTCCACTGTCATATGCTGATGCACATGCATGCAGGAATGTTTCGCGTTGTGACCGTTCGGCACGAAGAGGAAGGGCAATGAACTATTCTTTGCTGCTTTCTGCCGCCGCTTTGCTTGCAACTCCCGCTTTCGCGCAGTCGGGCCATCAAGGGCATGACATGCCTGCCGAGAAGGCCGAGCCGAACAAATCCCCTCCTGTAAGCGATCCGCATGCAGGACATGACATGGGCGCAGCTGATGAGCCGCCAGTCATTGCGCAACCAGCTAAAGAAGCGGCTGATCCCCATGCCGGACATGATATGAATGCCGATGTGGCCGAACCGACTCCGACAGATGAAGTCGGCAATGTGCCAGCCCCGGCACCGCCGGGCGATCATGCGGCAGACGCCATATTCGGCGGCGATGTGATGGCGCGTTCTCGCAAGGAACTGGCATATGAAGTTGGCGGGATGGGCTATTCGCTGGTGACGATCGACTTGCTCGAAGTTGGGGTTCAGAAGGGCCGCGACAGCTACCGGTTTGAAGGCGAGGCCTTTACGGGCGGTAACATCAACCGCTTCGGTTTGAAGTTTGAAGGGGAAGGGGCGTTCGGGGAGCGCATTGATGATCTCGAATTGCAGGCGCTCTACTCCCGGGCAATCGCGCCATATTGGAACCTGCAAGCCGGAGTTCGGTATGACATCAAGCCAGACCCGTCGCGCACCTATCTCGTTGCAGGCGTTGAAGGCATTGCGCCCTATTGGTTCAAGTTGAACGCGGCTGGCTTTGTCTCGAACAAGGGCGAGGTCCGTGCACGGCTTGAGGCATCTTACGACCAGCGGCTTACCCAGTCGCTCATCTTGCAGCCTCGGGTCGAAGCAAATATCGCTTTTCAGGATATTCGCGCTATCGGTGTCGGGTCTGGATTGACAGATTTCGAAGCTGGATTACGCCTGCGCTATGAGATCGAGCAGGAAATTGCGCCTTATATTGGCGTGGAATGGCGTAAACAGACTGGCGCCACTGCTCGTTTTTCACGGGCGGCGGGCGAAGACCCTGAAACAATCAGCCTTGTTGCCGGGATAAGGATCTGGTTCTGAGCAGCCGACGCACCCGCATTCATCTGACTGCCAGCCGCATCCATAAATGGTTGGCTTTGGTTATTGGCGCGCAACTGCTGATCTGGTTTGCCAGCGGCGTGATCATGAGCTTTTTGCCGATCGACAAGGTGCGTGGCGAGCATCTGGTTGACCGTGAAACGGTGATGACGATTCCCGCAGGCAGCAGCTTTGCTGACCCAGAGCAAATCCGAGCGAAAGCTGGAGAACTCGTTGAAGCTATCAACTGGCGCATGATGGGAAGTCGCGCTGTAGCAGAAGTGACGTCTGCCAAAGGTATCAAACTCTTCGATGCCCAAACAGGCGAGCCAATTCTGCCGGTCGGTGCCGCCGAAGCAACGGCGATTGCGAATGCAGCGTGGAAGTCAGACGCGAAGCCGGTTTCCAAAGCATCGCGCGTTACGACTGAAAGCCCTGAATACCGCGCAGCGCTCCCAGCATGGCGTATCGCTTATTCCGACCCCGATGCGACCAGCATCTTTGTTGCCGCCGATACCGGGGAAATCACCGCCGTTCGCACTGGCACATGGCGGCTCTACGATTTCTTCTGGAGCCTCCACATAATGGATTGGAAGAACCACGAGAATTTCAACACATGGTGGTTGTTAGCTTTTGCTATTGGAGGCTTGGTCCTAGGTCTTGCTGGCACGGTTTTGTTATTCATACGTTGGCCGTTTCGGCGCAAGCGGCGCAAAGCATGAAGATACTCGCAGCCTGTGTTCTTGCTTTTGCGCTCGTGTTGCGGGCAGCACCTATTTGCGACGCGCCTTTTCAATCAGAAATAATCGCAATGACGGCGGATTGCGAGGACGCTTCCGATCATCATGAAGGAAAGGGCGGAAAGAACGGTGGCGACGCGGCGCGTTCGTGTCATGCCTGTGCCTTTCCGCCAGTGGCAACCGCCAACTTGACGCAGCCCTTGCGGGTCATTGCGGTCCAGAATCTTTTGGCCAGCGCGCAATTGGCGGGCGGCGCACTCAAACCGCCAACCCCGCCTCCGCGAAGGCGCAGTGCGCACTAATTTTTTCCATCTATAATCGGAGTTAAATCATGAAAACTAAGTATCTTTTGGGTGCTGTCGCGCTCACCATGTCGACCGCTGCCTTTGCCGCCGATCCGGCACCTACCCCTGAAAAGGAGTGCTGCTGCTGCAAAAAGGACGAACATGGCAAGATGGCCTGCTGCAAGGACAAGGACGCCAAGTCCAGTGACGAGCATAAAGGCCATGACATGGGCGGCATGGATCACAAGTAAATAGATCTCGTGCGGAGGGCTGGCAATGGCTCTCCGCGTTTGCTTGTTGAAGGAATTGAACATGAGAAAGATCTTTTTGACATTAGCCTTGGTTACAACCCCTGCACTGGCGGCGAGTGAAGCGGTGATGCACCGCGACCCCGGCTGCGGATGCTGTGAAAAATGGGCGGCACAAGTCCGCAAGGCCTTTGGACGCAGCGTGAAAGTCGTGGACGATGCGAACCGCCCAGCGCTGCAACGGCGGGTCGGATTACCTGCTGGACTCGCATCCTGCCACACCGCGTTGATCGACGGCATGGCTTTCGAGGGTCATGTGCCTATCGCCGATATAAAGCGTGTGCTTGCAGCCAAGCCGAAAGGCGTGCGCGGCCTTGCAGTTGCGGGAATGCCGATCGGTTCGGCGGGCATGGAAGTTCCGGGCATGAAGGCAGACCAATATGACGTCGTCGCTTTCGGATCATCAAAACCTTTTGTGTATGCGAAGCACTAGACCAAGCGCCACAAGATGCGGCGGAACGAACGTCGGTGCAGGGGGTTTTCTTTACTAACCAAAAGGAACCGCAGATGAAAAAGCAACTTGCTCTCGCCTCGCTAGTAGTCGTTCTGACTGCATCCGCATGTGGCCAACAACAAGATGGAGCAGCACAAGCTCCGACTGAAACCGGGATGAAAGGAGAAGCCGGCGGAGACACTGCGATGAAATCCGGAATGACACCTGACCCTTCAAATCCGTATATGGCCTCCGAAACGGACATGCACGATAAGATGATGGCAGCCAAAGGCACGGACGCCGCAGAGATGTGGACTCGCAAGATGATCGAGCATCACAAAGGCGCGCTGTCCATGTCGGAAGTGGCGTTAAAAGAAACCGACGATGCGATGGTCCGCGAGATGGCGCAGAAAACAATTGATATGCAGACCAAAGAAATCGCCGATCTTCAAAAAATGCTTACCGACGAGGGTAAGGCAGCGCAATAAAGTGGGTAACGGGGCGGTCGCCCGCCCCGGTTGCTCACATCGTGGCGCTAATCGCGGTCGCCCCAAATAGCATCCAGAGCGCCATTGCCACCATCATTACATTCTCAGTGAGCGACACGAAGCCGAGCGGCACGAGCACCAGCCGCCAGGCCGAAGGGCGTCAACGGTCTTGCCTAGGCAGGAATGCCGATCAGTTCAATGGAATGAAAGGACCGGCCCTTTAAAAGGAGACCTTTGCCATTGTGTAATTTGCGTTTGGGCGGCCTCAGATTTTGCACGTTACTGTACAGCGACTGGACCAACATTGGCTTCCAGATCGGGCATGATTCTCAATTCTGCGATAACCTCGATATCTATGTTCGTTGCACCTTGCGCCTCGGAAGACCTTTGCAGTATCCCAGTAATCGACAAATTTCATTATACCATTCGCGCATAGTATCCACAGAAAACCGTATTTGAAGTTAGGCTAGGCCTATCGCAATATGATGAGGAGATGGGGCCAGCCGATAGCCAAAAGAGCCGCATCGACAGCCTATGGTCAATTGAAAGGGGATGGGACATGGGGAGACGCTGTTTGGGGAAGCTGGGACGGTTGAACGGTTCGGTATCAGGTACAGCAATATTGCTGGCGATGACCGTTATGGCGACACCAGCATGGTCGCAGGACGAACCTACAGAAACTGTTGCAGATAATGAGCCTGGCTCTGAAATCATCGTGACTGGAACCCGCCGCGAAGGCATAACCGCAATTGAGTCGTCGCGCCCAATCGATATCGTGTCGAGTGAGACGCTTGATCGCCAGGGTTCCTCGAACCTCAACGATGCTCTCAAGACGGTCGTGCCATCTCTGAATGTGCAGAAATTCGTTGCTCAGGATGGTTCCGCTTTTGTCCGACCGTTCAGCCTCCGTGGATTGCCACCTGATCAGACGCTAGTTCTCGTCAACAACAAGCGGCGACACCGCTCAGCGCTTGTCCAGATTACCAACCAACCACTTGCCGCTGGCGCACAAGGCGCTGATCTGTCGAGTATTCCGTCGATTGCTATCAAGAATATCGAAGTTTTGCGCGACGGTGCGGCTGCCCAATATGGCTCCGATGCCATTGCAGGAGTGATCAATTTTCAGCTTAAAGATGCCAGCGATGGCCTGACGCTTGGCGCTCGCTATGGCCAATATTATGAAGGTGATGGCGAGGACGTTTCGCTTCAGGCAAATCTCGGTGTTCCGCTAACAGCGAATGGCTTTTTTAACATAAGCGGCGAATATGTCCGTTCGAAACCGACATCTCGCGGTGCCCAGCGACCAGACGCACAGGGATTGATCAACGCGGGTAATACTGCTGTGCCAGTGCCTGCCCAGCGATGGGGTAACGTCAACAGTGAAGCTGCGCGGCTGTTTATCAATTCGGAAATAGAAGCCTCGGACAACGCCACCGTGTATCTCTTCGGTAATTATGGCTGGAGCACCGGCGACACCGAATTTTTCTACCGCAACCCTGTTACACGAACCGATATATTTCGTAGTGTGCCGCTGACGACGACCCCTGGCGGCGCACGCTTCACATTTGCTACGCAATTTCCGGGCGGGTTCACCCCGATTTTCGGGACCGAAATCAAGGATATGAGCTTAGCAGGCGGTCTCAAAGGTGAAACTGGCGGCTTGAGCTACGATTTCAGTGCTATCTTAGCCCAGAATAGCTTGAAATATCGTTTGTCGAACACAGTGAATCCTTCGCTTGGCCCAAACTCGCCGACGAGCTTCAAACCAGGCAAGGTCGAGCAGCGTGAAACCCAGTTTCACGCAGACTTTGTCTATCCTTGGGAGATCGGCCTTGCCGAACCACTCAACATCGCGTTCGGAAGCGAATTCAGGCGCGAAACCTTCGAAATTACAGCGGGTGAGGTTGCTTCTTATGTCGCCGGACCTTTCGCGCGGGTGATCGATCCCAACACTGGCCTGCCAGTAGGTCTTGCCGTCGGTTCGTCAGGCTTTCCGGGGTATGACCCTTCGACTGCCGGCGTATTTTCGCGTTCCAACTGGGCAGCTTATCTCGACGTGGAAGGAGATCTCGCTCCCGGCTTTACGCTTGGCATCGCAGGCCGGTACGAGGACTTCTCTGATTTTGGGAGTACGTTCAACTACAAGATTTCGGGTCGTTATGAACTTACCGACTGGATGGCGCTGCGCGGCTCCTACAGCACTGGCTTCCGCGCGCCAACGCCGGGACAGTCCAATATTTCCGACGTTGCAACGAATATCGATCTCGTGACCGGTGGGCTATTGCTTACTGCCACACGACCGCCGGACGATCCGGTTGCTCAATTCTACGGGGCGCAGCCACTTGACCGCGAGAAGTCGAAAAGTATTGCCGGCGGGGTTGTTTTCGATTTTCCCGGTGGCTGGGTGTTCACAGTCGATTATTTCAACATCAAGGTCGATCAACGGATCGCGCTCACGTCCCGGATTCCCATCACGGCTGCGGATAGGGCAGCAATGCTCGCCAGAGGAATAAATCCCGGCGATGTCCAATCGGTCCGGTTTTTCGGCAACTTTTTTGACTCGAAAACCGAAGGCGTCGATGCGGTCTTCTCTAAGAACTGGCGTTTCGACAGCGGTTTCAAATTGGGTCTCACCGCTTCGGTCAATTACACGAAGAACGAGGTTGCAAATGTTCGCGACGCCCGGGCTGTCGATCGCGAGCGTCGTATCGAAATTGGTGCCTTCAACCCTAAATGGCGCGGAAATATCTCGGCTAATATCGAAAAAGGTCCTTTTGCGGCACTCGTCCGGGCAAGTTATTATGGCAAGTGGACTGATGCCGTGCCGAACGCCGTGGCGACCGCCAGCTCTTTCGACCAGACTTTTGGGTCAAAGATTTTGGTCGACTTCGAGCTCGGTTATGACATCAACGACATTTTCCGTCTCGCGGTTGGTGCCGATAACGTCTTTGACGTCTATCCCGACAAAGACCGGCGTATCGGACAAAACAACAACGGCATCATCTATCCGCAATTTTCCCCCTTCGGTTTTAGCGGAGGCTTCTGGTACGTCCGCGGCACTGCAAAGTTCTGAAAATGTGATTGTCGTGACAAAGAGTTGAGGCTGCCGACCGCCAGCGGCCTCAGCAACAATCCAGCCAACCGGAAACAACCATGCCAGTTACCGCCCGCGACAAATTGGAACAAATGGGCATTAAGCTGCCGCACGTTCCACCACCTGTAGCCAACTATGTTCCGTATACGTGCCATGGCGACGTCGTGACAATATCCGGCCAGCTCCCGCGCCGACCTGATGGCCTGATCACCGGATGCCTTGGTGAGGGAATCCCTGTGGATATCGGCGTAGAAGCGGCACGATTGTGTGCAATATCGGTTCTCGCAGTTCTCGCGGACTCAGTTGGTGGCGATCTCGATAGGGTTGTTCGCTGCATTCAAATCACAGGGTTTGTCAGGTCGTCCTCAAACTTCTCAGAACATTCGACCGTTATCAATGGGGCGTCGGATCTTCTGGTCGCCGTTTTGGGCGACGCAGGCAAGCATGCGCGCGCTGCCATCGGCGTGGCGAGCCTTCCATTCGGCGTTGCTGTCGAAATCAGCGCACAATTTGTGATTGCATGACCGTCCAAAAGCAAGCGGCGGCGATCTTTGCCGCCGCGTCGGATACCGACTAAACCGACCCGAAGCGTGTTTCGCATGCCTTTTGCAACGTATCGCGCTCGGCATCGAGAATTTTTAGGAGGTCATCCAAGAGACGGGAGCGCGCGCGCTGGGGCGGCTGAATAACGAGCGCCCGAAATGCGATTGATGGTTCGAATGTGCGGGCCATAAGGCCTCTATTCTCAAATTCGCTCGCAACGAAGGCCATCGCATTGGTCAGGCCAACCCCGACGCCCTCAGCCACGAGCTGGCAGACGCTCGCCGCAAACTGTGTTTCCACGACTATCTTTGGTTGCGAACCGGCAGCACGGAGCGCTGCATCGAGTTGCTTGCGAGCCGTATCATCCGGAGAAAGCGAGACAAGCGGAACGCCGTCAAGGTCGATGGGCGTAACCGTATCCAGCGCGCCCAGCGGGTGATCATATGGCATCACGCATATGCCGCGTGTCGCAATGAATGGCTGTGCCATGACATTGGTTGTGTCGATTTCGTCTGCACACAAGCCAATATCGTGGGTTCCACTCGCAACGAGATTTCTCACAATGCTCGAATTGGCAATTTCGAAGGTAACCGTTACGCCTGGATGGCGGTCGGTAAACAGCTTGATGACCCGGGGCACGAGCGAGAGCCCAAGCGCGGCAGAAGTTGTGATCCGAAGCGATCCTGTGCCCACGGCGCGAATGCGTGCGACCGCCTGTTTCAGACGGTCCATACCGACATAGGTGTCGAGAATTTCCTGATATAGCAGGTTTGCCTCTGGTGTCGGGATCAAGCGAGGTCCGGCCCGTTCGAACAGTTTGAGTTTGGTGACATCTTCAAGCCTCTTCAACGACCGGCTGATAGCAGGCTGTGACACGCCCATTAATTCTGCGCCACGGGTGGTCGATCCGGTTCGCATAACTGCGTTAAATGCTTCTATCAGACTAAGGTTCATGCTTTAGTATAACATAAACGCATAATGAAAGACCATAGTTCAATTTGAATATGGTCCTGCTGACGTTTAACCTGTCCTTCAAGGAGAGATTGATGCACGACGAAACCAAATGTCTCAAGTTCGCGGCGGCAGAGGGTGCTTTTGCCAGCTTGTCTGTGCCAGTGCACCGCGCATCGACTATCGTTTTCGAAACCGTGGAAGCCTATAAAAATCGTCGCTCTGCCATTTATGACGGCTATTCATATGGCCTTTATGGCACGCCTACCACGCGGACGCTCGAAAATGCCATCGCAGCGCTCGAAGGCGCATCGCGTGCAATGGTGGTCCCGTCCGGCTTCGCCGCGATCGCGCTCACCACCCTTACGTTTGCTGCGGCGGGTCAGCGAGTTTTGTTTCCCGACAATGCCTATGATACTGTGAGACCATTCGCCGACCGGTTTCTGGGAAGACTGGGTATCAAACCCGTATTCTATGATCCCCTAATCGGCAGCAAGATTGACGCACTGCTGGATTCTAGCGTTCAACTGGTATGGGTCGAATCGCCCGGTTCCATGACGTTGGAAGTTCAAGACGTACCCGCGATCAGTGCAGCATGTCGCGAGAAGGGGATAATGACCGCTGCTGACAATACCTACGCAACGCCGTTACGCTGTAAGCCGTTAGACCTCGGCATCGATATATCGATCTGCGCTGTTTCGAAATATATTTCCGGCCACTCCGATGTGGTCATGGGTTCGATAGCAGTAAATGATGAGGCTGTATTCAGGCAACTCAAGGATCATTCGCGTTTCATGGGTCAGGGCGTCTCCGCCGACGAAGCGAGTCTCGTGCTTCGGGGCATGGAGACGATGGCTATAAGGCTTGATCGGTGTGAGGCGACGGCGTTGTCCCTGCTGGACAGGCTGGTTGCACATGAGGCGGTTCGCGAAGTCCGGCACCCTTCACTTCTAAGCAACCCGGGTCACTCATTTTGGGCTCGCGACTTTAGCGGGTCGACCGGGTTGATCACGCTGTTCCTCGAACCATGGACAAAGCCTGTTCTGGCAAGCGCTATCGAGGCGATGAACCAGTTTGCCATTGGTGCAAGCTGGGGAGGAACCAAAAGCGTGGTCGCGGTGCTCGAACAGCCACCACTCCGTACAGCAACCGCCGCGCCGCATGACGGTCCTGTTGTCCGGTTGAGCATCGGGCTCGAACATCCGGGTGACCTTACCGCAAGCTTGGAAGAGGGTCTCGATATTTTGCTGTCGGCCAGACCTGCCGCAATGGCATGAACAAGAAGGAGGATCGCTTGTAATGAGAAAATTCAGTCACACCGCTTCGCTCGCGTTGGTTCTTGCTGCCAGTCTTGCCGGTTGCTCTGGTGGAACCAAGAAAGAAAGCTTAGTAGATAAAATCAAAGCACGTGACCAGTTGATATGCAGCGGAAGTCAGGGCATTCCCGGTCTCTCCCGTCCTGACGAGAAGGGCGTTTGGCGGGGATTTGACAGTGATGTTTGCCGGGCAATAGCGGTCGCCATTCTAGGCGATGCTCAGAAGGTTCGGTTCGTCCCGCTGAATGCCGCGCAGCGGTTGCCAGCCGTGCAGACGGGTGAGATTGATATCTTGTCACGGACCTCCACTTTGACGTTTACGCGTGACATGGCGATCCGCTTTGTCGCCACGACGCTTTACGATGGTGATGTAGTCATTACGCGTAAGGCTGAGAACATTGATGAGCCAAAGAAGCTGGCTGGACGGACAATCTGTATGCAGGGCGGTGGCAGTCTTGTAGAGGGTGCCCTTGATGAACTTGAGGCCGCCAATGATTTCAAGATGAAGCGCGTTTACTTTGATTCCACGATTACGGCACGCGATACCTATTTCGCCGGCCGTTGTGATGCATATGTCACCGATGGATTGGCGGCGCAGGGCAACATCGCAACGGTCGCCGAAAACCCTGCCGAACACACGACAATGTATGCCGGCGACGCGATAGAACCAAATGGCATTGCTATTCGACGTGGAGATGACAAGCTTTTTGACGTCGCACGCTGGACTTTCAACGTGCTCATTTGGGCGGAAAAGAATGAAATTACCCAAGCCAATGTCGATGACAAAGCAAAAAATGGCGACGAGGTGACCAAACGCATTCTGGGGGGCGATCCGAGCTTCGGGCGATCCATGGGGCTGGATCCCAAATGGGCTTATAATGTGATCAAGCAGGTCGGAAATTACGGCGAGATTTGGGACCGAAACCTTGGCGAAAAGACACCGATCAAGGCTGATCGTCGCTTCAACAAACTCTATACGAACGGCGGTCTGATGTTTCCGCTGCCGTGGGATTGATTGGCGTCCATCATGGGGGAAATTACTCACCGGCATTTCTGGACACGCGCGCGTCGTGATCTCGCTTATCAGGCGATTGCGCTGCTCTTATTATTCGCGGCAGTCGCAGTTATTGTTGCCACGGCTTCAGCCAATCTTGCGGATCGCGGCATTGAAACCGGTTCGGAGTTCCTAACTGACCGCGCTGGTTTCAGCCTATCAGAAACATGGCTGCCCTACTCGCCCGATAACAGCAATCTCTGGGTGATCATTGTAGGTATCGGCAATACCTTAGTCGTTGCTGGGATCGTGGCCCTTTTATCAACAATATTGGGACTTTTCGTAGGGATCGCCCGCATCGGTGATAATCCCCTTGCTTCAGGCCTCTCTCGCAGCTGGGTAGAGATTGCGCGCAATTCGCCGCCGATTTTGCTGCTGCTATTTCTTTATAGCTTTATCGGGAAAGTGCTGCCGACTGCTGATGCCGCACAACTGATGCCCCATGTCCTTGTGTCGCAGCGCGGTTTTGCCATTCCTTGGATCAGTTTTCCGATCGCAGGCAAATGGGTGCTGCTGGGGGTTATCTTGGTCTTTGCCATGATTGTTGCTTCGGGCAAGCTGGCCACCCATCAACGAAAACAGAGAGGCAAGCGGCCCATGTGGGCGCCGTGGACTCCTATACTGTTGGCAGGATCGGCGATTTTTGCGCTCACGATGACGGGCGATGGAATTGGCGCCGATTTCCCTATTGCGAGTGGTCCTAATATCCAAGGTGGACTCATTCTTTCGCCCGAATTCTTCTCGCTGGTGGTCGGATTAACCTTTTATACGACTGGCTTTGTAGCGGAGATCATTCGCACTGGCTTGCTGTCGGTGCCATCGGGGCAATGGGAGGCCAGTTATTCTCTCGGTCTATCGCGTTGGCGGACATTGCGGCTCATTGTCATCCCGCAAATGTTGCGCGTGATCATACCGCCGATGAATAGCCAATATATCAATATCGTGAAAAACAGCACGCTTGTGATTGCAATTGGGTATGCCGATTTCATGGTCGTGATGGGAACGGTGATCAACAAAACTAGCCATGCCATCGAAGGCACGTTGATCATCATTGCTACCTACCTCCTCATCAACCTCACCCTGTCAGCGGTAATGAACCGCCTGAACCGATCTGTGCAGGTCATCGAGCGATGATCTCGACAAGCTCACTTTCCCGGAAGATGAACCCGCTTCCGTTTTTAGCACGGTCGTTCGGTTCACCGATAAATATTTTAATCACGGTCGTTTTTGCTGGCATACTGTTCTTTGCGCTGCCCCCGCTTGTCCGCTGGGCGATCACAGATGCTGCCTTTTTCCCGGCTATCCCCGAAACATGTAAATCGGCCTCTGGAGCCTGCTGGAGCTTTGTCATTGCAAAGCACAGCCAGATTTTGTTCGGGATCTATCCAGACGGTGAACGCTGGCGCCCCTTGCTGGTTTGCGCACTATTGATTGGCATGCTGATCTACTCTGTAAGACCGAGCGCTTGGTCAAAGCGTCTAGCCTGGGTTTGGGCTGGGGGACTTGGATTGTCGTGGTGGTTAATGGGCGGCGGTATTGGTCTCGCCAACGTTGAATCTGATCTGTGGGGCGGTTTGCCGGTGACATTAATTCTCACCGTGGTGGCCATCGGCCTTGGTTTCCCGACCGCCATCCTCCTCGCGCTCGCCAGACGGTCCAAATTGCCAGTTATCCGACTTCTAGCCACACTGTTTATCGAAATGACGCGCGCTTTACCGCTGTTGAGCATTTTGTTCATTGCGTCGATTATGTTACCGCTGATGCTGCCGGAAGAAATTTTGCCCGACAAATTCTTCCGAGCACTGATAGCACTCTACCTTTTTGCTTCGGCTTATCTTTCTGAAGTTATTCGTGGCGGGTTACAGGCGATCCCCAAAGGCCAGTTCGAGGCTGGCGAGGCCATAGGGCTGTCGTTCGCGCAGTTGCAAGCGAAGATCATATTGCCGCAAGCTATCAATGTCGTCATCCCCGCACTCACCAATACGATCATAGTTATGATCAAAAATACCAGCCTGGTACTGGTGGTTGGACTGTTCGATCTGATAAGTTCCGGCAAGGCAGCCTTAGCTGATCCCGAATGGAGCTCGCCGTCTATCGAAACCTATCTTTTCATCACGCTCATCTATTTCATTCTCTGCTTCGGATTCAGCCGCTTTGCTGACCGGATGGAGCAACGCGCAAAGGCTCCCGTAAAATGACTGATGACAATTCTGCCCCAGCCGTTACGCTTTCGAATGTCGAGAAGCATTTCGGCAGTTTTCAGGCACTGCGTTCGGTTAACCTCGACGTGGCGCGCGGTGAACGTATCGTGATCTGTGGGCCGTCGGGATCGGGAAAATCGACGTTGATCCGCTGCATTAACCAGCTTGAACAGCATGAGGCGGGTGAAATCCGGGTCAACGGTCGAGAGGTGGGGTCAGAGCCAGCGCAACTCGAAGCAATCCGCCGCGAGGTCGGGATGGTCTTCCAGAGTTTTAATCTGTTTCCACATCTTACGATCCTTGAGAATTGTGCGCTGGCGCCAATCTGGGTAAAGAAATTGCCTAAAGCGGACGCAGAAGCAAAAGCTATGGCGCTACTCGAGCGTGTTCGCATCCCCGACCAGGCGCACAAGCGCCCAGGGCAGTTGTCGGGCGGCCAGCAACAACGCGTCGCCATTGCACGGGCGCTGTGCATGGAACCCAGCATCATGCTGTTCGACGAGCCGACCTCGGCGCTCGACCCCGAAATGGTAAAAGAAGTTCTCGATGTGATGCTGGGCCTTGCAGACGACGGAATGACCATGCTTGTCGTCACGCACGAAATGGGATTTGCAAGACAGGCAGCAAATCGTGTCATCTTCATGGATCAAGGAGAGATTCTGGAATCCGCCCCACCTGACCAGTTCTTTGCCAATCCCCAGCACGAGCGTACCAAGACCTTTCTTGGACAAATTTTGCATTGAAAAGAGAAAGCGTAAACAATCTCGGCATCCGGATAGAGCAAGACTTGCTTGGCGAAGTCGCTGTACCCGCAAACCGGCTGTTCGGCGCGCAGACGCAGCGCGCGACCGAAAATTTCCCGCTTTCCCGTAAACCGATTTCCGAGCTTACACACCTGATCATCGCGCTGGCGCAGGTCAAAAAAGCCTGCGCGATCGTCAATTCGGAAAACGGAGAGATAGCTGCAAGCATAGGGGCACATATTGCCCAATCCTGCGACGAAGTAATCGGAGGTGAATGGCGCAAAGAGTTTCCCGTCGACGTGCTACAGGGCGGCGCGGGCACGTCCACCAACATGAACATGAACGAGGTACTTGCAAACCGCGCACTGGTGCTGGCGGGATTTGAGCCTGGGCGCTACGACATAATCCATCCAAACGACCATGTGAACCGTAACCAATCGACCAACGATGTCTATGCCACCGCTGTGCGGATTGCATGCTTTCGATTGAACGAAACTCTCATCACCGGGATTGATGCTCTTGCCGCTGCTTTTGAAGACAAGGCGACTGCGTTTGCAGGGATCCGCAAGCTTGGACGAACACAGCTTCAAGATGCAGTAACCATCGACCTGGCGGATGAGTTTCGGGCATTCGCTCATAGTCTGGCCGAGGATGCGCATCGTGGAGGAGAAATGGGCCTTCTGTTTAGCGAGGTTAATCTCGGTGGTACGGCCGTCGGCACCGGTATTGGTGCTTCAAGTGCCTATTGCGACCGGATCATCCCGGCACTTGCCAATATCACCGGAATCAAGGTCGTCCGTTCGACGAACCTGTATGAGGCTAGCTGGGATATGGGGCTGTTTGTCCTCTACAGCGGCTTCCTCAAGCGGCTCGCTTCCAAGCTATCGAAAATCTGTAACGATTTGCGCTTGCTCGCATCCGGCCCGCGTGGTGGCTTAGGCGAGATCATCTTGCCGGGACGACAGGCGGGCTCGTCGCTTATGCCCGGCAAGGTCAACCCGGTTATTCCCGAAGCGGTCAATCAGGTCGCGTTTCGGGTTTTTGGCTTGGATGTGGCCATTACATTCGCCGCCGAGGGGGGGCAGCTCCAACTCAATGCGTTCGAGCCGCTCATTATAGCTTCTCTTCATGAAGGGATCGAACTGCTCGCGGCCGCAATGGACATGCTTCGCACAAACTGCATCGTCGGACTCGAAGCCGATCGCGCGCAGTGCGAATCTACTGTCGACAACAGTCTTGCCGGTGCAACGCAACTGGTGTCAGAGTTGGGCTATGTGGCGGCAGCCGAGATCGCAAAGCTCGCCCAGCATAATCGTGGTTCGCTCGATGACGCGATCCAGACTTGGAATAGTAGGAACCGTTAAACGCCTATTACGATTCCGTATTTCGGCCCGCCACGCGTCCCGGTCCATAGAAAATGATGCCCCGCCCAGCAGACAAATCGTCGCACCAATGGCAGGGTTTTCAAAGTTTGAACGCAAGAAATAAATCCGGTTTGGCGCGCTGGTACCAGACCGTTTCAAGCCGGTAATAATTCAGTCTCAATTCATTTACCCAATGGCAAAACGATATGCTTCATCCGGCCTCACCCGGGCGCGGAATTTTAGAGTGAGCAATGTTATGAAAATGAAATTCATCTTCGTTGTAACAGCCACGGTTGCGGCAATGGTTGCATCTCCCACCTCGGCGCGTGAAAGGCACCATAACCGAGGCACAGCGGCATCAGCATAAGTGTTGGCAGCGGTTATGGCGGCTATGGTTATTACCAGCCGGTTCGTCGTGGTTACAATTCTGGCTATTCAGGTGGCTACTACGACCATTACGATAACTACGATCGGCATCCGCGCCGTAATTACCGCGAACGCAATCGCCACCGTGATAACCGTCACCATCGCCGCGACCACCGTGAATATCGTCGCGGACATTAAGCTTGGATAAAAAGATCCGATGTCCTTTTGGCCATCGGATCTTGTTAAAACATATTTCTCCTTAAGCCCTCAACGGCCGCATCGACGAAACTTATCTTCACAGTATTTTTAAGCTCGTGACTGTTAGTCAATACGAAGCCTAGCTACATTAGTTATCGCATAATACCGATCTTGCTGAGGCGAAACGAAAAATCAGTCCGTGTGCGACTGGTCATGATTGGGTTTCGACATATCACGAACGAGTTGGCCGGTTTTTTCAGTATCCAAACCAAGAGCAACATCGGCCTGCGATACCATCCCGCAGCATTTGCCTGCGTCATCCACAACCGGCACACGACGGATCTGATTTTCTTCCATCGTTGCGCAACAATCCGCAATGCTCATCGTAGCCGTCACCGTTACAACTGGCGACGACATCACGTCGCCAACGCGTGTGTCATGTGCCTTCCCCTCGGCGACGCAGCGGCATGCAATATCACGGTCGGTTATGACGCCAATGGGCATGCCCTTGTCATCTAACACAGGGATCTCGCCGCAGTCGTTATCCATCATCATCTTAGCTGCTGCCTGCACGCTGGTGTCGGGCCCACAGCAAGTGGGATTTTGTGTCATGATGTCTTGGACGTGCATTATGTTTTCCTTGCGATGTGAGGGTAACAGCAACTAGCCATTTGGTTGCTAAACCGCCGCTGATCAAAACAGTTCCCAATTGCCCCCGGTCTTAGGTCCTGATCGCCGCAATCGCGATGACCGTTTTTACTGTCGTGAGCGTTGATCCAACATAAATGGATCGGATAAACATCGGGTGATCGATTCACGCTGCCTAACATGCGCTACGCGGCGCCAGCGTGTCGATAATCTTGCATTCGCCAACGGTGCCGTGACGGCAGCTGCCGATAACGCGTTCCAGCTCGCTGCGAAGGGCAGTTAGGTCGTCAATCTTGCGTTTCACTTCTGCCAGATGGCTACTAGCAATAAGATCCACAGCTTCGCAACTTTGACCAATGTTATCAGAAAGCGCGAGCAATTCGCGTACCGCTTCCAAGCTAAAGCCAAGGTCCCGCGCCCGGCGAATGAATGACAGCCGGTTTAGATGCTTGCCGCCATAATCACGATAATTGGAAGCGCTGCGCGCAGGCGGGGCAAGTAGGTCAATCGACTCGTAGTAACGAATAGTCTCAACTTTTGTCGCCGTCGCGCTCGCAAGCTCACCAATTTTCATTGCTTGACCCTCTAGTTGCTAGAGGGTGTAGTTAGATGTCCGACTCGGAGTTTGTCCAGAAGGATAAAAGATGGCAAATAGTTGTTGTGAGAGCGCCAGCGGAGGCGAAGTAGCCAAGGCCGATCCGCGCTGGCGGCGCGTACTGTGGGTGGCACTGGTCGTCAACGCCGCAATGTTTTTTGTAGAAATGGTAGCTGGCGCAGCAGCAGACAGTCGCGCGCTTCAGGCCGATGCGCTCGATTTTCTGGGGGATGCTGCAAACTATGCCGTCAGCCTTGCCGTCGTCGGTGCGACCCTGGCATGGCGGGCGCGAACAGCCTTGCTCAAATCGCTCTTCATGCTCGGATTTGCTGGCTGGGTGTTTACAAGCGCGATCCTCGCTTTTGTGAATGGCACAGCGCCGGACTTTGCCGCTATGGGTGCCGTTGGCGCTGTGGCGCTTGGCGCCAATGTCGGCGTTGCGTTGCTGCTTTACCGTTACCGGACGGGCGACGCCAATATGCGCTCGGTCTGGATATGCTCGCGGAACGACGCCATCGGCAATGTCGCGGTGATGTTCGCTGCTCTTGGTGTGCTGGGCACGGGTAGCGCGTGGCCTGACCTGATTGTTGCAACCATTATGGCTTCACTGGCGCTTACCGGCGGCGTTCAGGTTTTTCGGCAGGCAATGACCGAATTGCGAACGGTGGTCGCATGAGAGTCTCGCGGTCAACGTTAATCGACCTTCCGGCGCAGATCGTTTGGTCAGAGGTGCAAACTGCGCGGCTCCTATTTCATATCGCGTGGCCGCTGGTGCTTTTCATTACCGTTGGCAGCGAACCGCTGGAACATTTCAAGCCGGGTGGACGGTATCAGGTCAAACTGAGGCTGCTCGGGATATTGCCGTTCGGGACGCAATGGATTGTAACCTCTATTCACCGGCCAGCGAGCGGCGAATGGCCGAAGCGGCTGCGCGACAATGGATATAGCGCGCTGATCACGCAATGGGACCACTGGATCGTCATTTCGCCAGATGGCAAAGGCACCACACATTATAGCGATGATGTGGAAATATCGGCTGGATTAATGACTCCCTTCATATGGGCATTTGCGCAGGTCTTTTACTGGCACCGTCAGCGCCGCTGGCGCGGCCTTGCGCGATCCTTGCAAGCGCGCAAAGTGATTGCAGAGGAAATGGAAATTTTCTCACATGCCAAGGCCTCGGGGGATACGGCCAACGCCTGGAGTGCGCTCGAACGTGCACATATTGTTTCCCAGCCTTATCTCGGGCCGCATCTTTCCAGCCACTGGGCCATGCTTCGATTTGCAATCAGCCAAAGGGATGCACGCGAAATTGCAGGGCAGATATTCCGGCTGGCCTTGGCACCCCTTGGCGCGATTTTAGGACGGATTCCTGCAGGAAACACCGGCAGGGCCAACGTCAGCGCATTCCAGCAAATGGACATTCCGCCAGACTTGCGGGCCAAGCTGCGGGGGGAAACTGAATGATTGTACAATTGCGCATCAACAAAGCTAATGCTACGGGCGGCGATATGCAGGGCAGAATTACCTCCTTATTGCTGGTCTTTGCCATCTTGTTTGGCACGGTAATCATGCCGACCGTTGCCCATGCCCAGGCTGCTTCCGCTTCACATGCCGAAGAGTTTCTGGACATTCACGAGCTTGACAGTGACGCGGGTCAGGACACGCGTGACGACGATGGCGAAAAACCTTGCCATGCAGTCGCCCATCATCACTGCAGTATTGCCTTAAGGATCGATGGGCCCTCGGGGACCATGACATTGACCGCGGCGCCAAACAGCTTTGTAGCCAGTCTGCATGCCGCGATGGCTTCGCTTTCTCAGGCACCACCCACAGAACCTCCCGCCGCCTGAACCTGCCGCTTTGCAGGGGTGCATGAGTGCGCCCTTGCCTGTGACAATGGTTCAGGAGTTTCAACATCATGTTTATATCCTTGCGTGCAGCCTGTTTGGCGGGCGCGCTTTTGGCAACCGGCTCGACCGTCAATGCCGAACCCATCACGCTATCGGATGCACTTAAATCGGCAGTCGGAAGTTCCCCTCGCGTTACGCAGGCGAAGGCTTTGGCCGAAGCCGCCGAAGCACGTGCCCGCCAGGCAGGTATTTCGCCTAATCCCGAACTGAGCTTAGAGGTCGAAAATTTTGCCGGCAGCGGTGCGTTTCAGGGGCTTCGGAGTACTGAAACCACGTTGGCAGTAAGCCAGCGGCTTGAGCTTGGTGGCAAGCGCAGCGCGCGGGTGGAGGTCGCTCGCGCCGAACGGGATTTTGCGTTTCTATCCTACAAGACTGCTTTGGCGGATCTGGATCGTGATATCCGTCTTGCACATGCCGAGCTTCGGGCTGACGAAGACCGGGCTGTGCTTGCACGCGACAATACCGCCGCCGCCGAAGAGCTGGCGAGGATAGCAAAAGTCCTTGTCGATGCCGGTCGGGAGCCGCCCTTGCGCCAGCTTCGTGCGGAGGCTGCGTTGGCTGAGGCACGGGCGGAACAGGCGCGCACATTGGGTGAATTGTTAAGTTCGCGGCGCCTGTTGGCAACGCTGATCTGGCGCGACGATCCTGAATTATCCGCCACATTTACTGATGAATCGGCACCTCCCAACGTGCCAGTTGAATTGCCCTCGCTGAACGAACAGCTTGCGATAGCGCAGAAAAACGCGGCATTTGCCAGAGTGAGGCTGGCGCGCGCAAACGCCGTGCCCGATGTTACGGCAAGCGGCGGTGTCCGGCGCTTTGCTGAAGGAAGAGAAACGGCTTTGGTCGCCGGTGTCTCGATTGCATTGCCGTTCCGCGACCGAAATCGCGGTAACATTGATGCAGCCCAATCTGAAAGTCTGGCGGCAGAATCGGCCACAATGCTTGCACGGATGGAAGCAACCAGAGTCCGTCAGGATGCGCGGATATTGCTAGGCGCTGCCGAGGTACGTTATGAGGCGCTGGCGGGGCTTGGCATCTCGCAGGCTGAAGAAGCCCTCCGACTGACACGGATCGGATATAATGCCGGCAAATTCTCGCTGCTGGAACTGCTCGATGTGCAAACTGCACTGACCACCGCCAAACTCAATCTCATCCAGGCGCGGCTCGACCGTGCCGAAGCGCTTGCCGCTCTCATCCACGCAAACGCGCTGTAAAGGACAATCTTATGGAAACCGAAAATAACAGAAACAAGCTTACAGCTGGAGTGGCCGTTGCGGCGCTCGTGCTTGGTGGCGGCGGGATAATGCTTGGCCGCACAATGTTCGCTCCGGAAACTACGGCTGCCGCTGCTGCGCCCGCCGAAGAGGCCGAAGAAGAAGGCCATGTCGAAGGCCAAATCCTCATGGAGGAATCTCGCGCCAAAGCCGCTGGTATCGTGACCGAGGCGTTGCAATCGGGCGGATTGGGTGCCGAGATTTTGGCACAAGGCGTCGTCGCTTCGACACCCGAAGGCGAAGCAGTGCTGACCGCACGTGCGGATGGAGCCGTCGTCCGCATCAACCTCCAACTGGGCGACTTCGTGCGTGCCGGTGAAGCAGTGGCGGTCATGGAAAGCCGCGATGCCGCGTCGATTGCCGCAGAACGCAGTTCGGCATCGGCCAATCTCGCGCTGGCCCGTTCGACCTATGCGCGTGAGAAAAAGCTGTTCGACGCCAAGGTTACGGCGCGGCAAGATTTGGAGGGCGCACAAGCGGCGTTGGCCGCAGCTGAGGCCGAAGCACGGCGCTCACAGTCAGCCGCTTCCGCCGCGAAGGTGTCAGGAGACGGCCGAACCTTGGGCGTCATCAGCCTGATTTCGGGCCGTGTTACCAAGGCAGATGCCAAACTGGGTTCTTACGTGCTGGCAGGAACAGAACTCTTCCGCGTTTCCGATCCGAACCGTATCCAGATTAACGCATCAGTGCTGGCCACCGACGCGCGGCGTATCAAGCCCGGCGATACCGCTGTGATCGAACTTCTTGGCAGCGAAACTGTCAACGCCGTGGTCCGCTCCGCGACACCCAGCCTCGACCCTGAAAGCAAGACCGCAACGATTGTCCTTACGCCGAAAGGCATCGGTGGGCTGACGCCTGGTCAAGGTCTTCGCGCCCGCATCACGCCACGCGGCGGCGGCGATACTACCCTGATCGCATTACCCGAGGAAGCGGTGCAAACCGTTGAAGGTAAGGAAGTCGTGTTCGTCAAAACCGCCAAGGGTTTTCAGTCTACGACAGTTGTCACTGGCAAGCGTGGCGGTGGCCGTATCGAGATTGTCGATGGACTGAAACCAGGTGCCGTCGTCGTCACCAAGGGCGCGTTCATGCTCAAAGCAGAACTCGGCAAGGGCGAGGCGGAGCATTGATATGATCGATAAACTTTTAGACGCGTCGATCCGCTTCCGCTGGGGCGTGGTCATCCTGACGCTTATCATCTCGGCTTACGGCCTGTCGGAGCTTTTGAAGCTGCCGATTGATGCCGTGCCCGACATCACAAACAAGCAGGTGCAGATCAATACTGTCGAACCCAATCTGGGGCCGCTCGACATTGAACGGCTTGTAACCTTTCCGGTTGAAACCGCGATGGCGGGGATTCCTGGGCTTGAAACCTCACGCTCGATTTCGCGTAACGGTTTCAGTCAGGTTACGGTGATTTTCGAGGATCATACCGACCTCTATTTCGCGCGCCAGCAGGTCGCCGAGCGGCTCAATCAGGCCAAAGGCACATTGCCTGAAGGCGCTGAGCCGCAGATGGGACCGGTGTCGACCGGCCTTGGCGAAGTCCTGATGTACACCGTTGATTATTCCAGGGCTGGAACCAAGGAAAATCCAAAGGTTGCAGGTAAGCCGGGTTTTCAGCCCGATGGGTCGTACCTAACGCCGACCGGCGAAACCCTGACCGATGATGTAGCCAAGCTCGGTTATCTGCGGACCATACAGGATTGGGTCATTCGTCCGCAACTTCGCTCGGTGTCGGGTGTTGCCGGGATCGACTCGATCGGCGGCTATGAAAAGCAATTTGTTGTTCAACCGGATGCCTCCAAACTTGCCACTTACGGCATATCCTTTTCTGAGCTCGCTGAGGCGCTTGAGCGCGCTAATATCTCGGTTGGCGCAAACTTTGTCGAACGCGGCGGCGAAGCCTTTTTAGTCCGCGCCGATGGCCGCATCCGGACGGTCGATGAAATATCTCGCGCTACGGTCGCAAGCCGTGGCGGCGTTCCTGTCATGGTTGGCGATGTAGCAACCGTTAAAGTTGGGGGCGAACTGCGCACCGGTTCCGCATCGGAAAATGGCAATGAACTGGTTGTCGGAACGGTTTTGATGCTTGCAGACGGCAACAGTCGGCTCGTGGCCTCGGCGGCGGCGGAACGGCTTACAGAAGTCGCAAAGTCGATGCCGCCGGGTATCGTCGTGAAACCGGTGCTCAACCGCTCCGAACTCGTTGATGCCACAATTGGCACCGTCGAGAAGAATTTGGCCGAAGGTGCCTTGCTTGTTGCGGCAGTGCTCTTTTGGCTCCTTGGCAACTTCCGCGCTGCGATCATCGCCACATTGGTCATCCCGATTTCATTCCTGATGATGGCGATGGGAATGAATGCTACCGGCACGCCGGGTAACCTGATGAGCCTTGGCGCGCTCGATTTCGGACTGATTGTCGATGGTTCAATTATCATCATCGAAAACTGTTTGAGGCGTCTTGCCGAGCGACAGCATCATGAAGGGCGAATGCTCACGCTGACCGAACGCCTGCACGAGGTGTTTGAAGCGTCTCGTGAAATGGTGAAGCCGACGATTTACGGGCAGGCAATCATCTTCCTCGTGTTTGTTCCGTTGCTCACCTTCACCGGCGTCGAAGGTAAAACCTTCTCGCCGATGGCGATCACGGTGATGCTGGCACTTGCTGGCGCGTTCATTGCTTCGCTGACGTTCGTGCCTGCAATGGTGGCATTGCTCATTCGCGGCGAAGTTGCCGAAAAGGACGTGAAAGCGATTGCTTGGGTAAAGACGCGCTATGAGCCTGTGTTGCAACGTGTCATTGCACGTCCGTGGCCTTGGATTGGCGCAGGCGGCGGGACATTTGCCGCCGCTGCTCTGGTCTTCACCATGCTCGGTAGCGAGTTCATACCGGTGCTGGGCGAGGGCAATCTGGCAATGCAGGCGCTTCGTATTCCTTCAACCTCGTTAAACAAGTCACAGGAGATGCAGCTAAAGGTTGAAAAAGCGGTTTCTGCGTTGCCTGAAGTTGCGTTCATCTACTCCAAAACCGGCACCGCAGAAGTGGCCAGCGACCCGATGCCTCCGAACGCATCAGATACCTTCATCATTCTGAAGCCGCGCGAGGCATGGCCTGAGGGCGTTGATACCAAAGACGAGGTCATCGAGCGCGTCGAAAAGGCATTGGAACCGTTGGTTGGCAACGCATTTGAGATCAGCCAACCAATACAGCTGCGTTTTAACGAACTGATTGCTGGTGTGCGCGGCGATGTCGCCATCAAGATATATGGCGACAATCTCGATGAAATGGGCCGGACAGCAAATCAGGTGGCAGCCATTATTGGAACCGTGCCGGGTGCTGCTGACGTCAAGGTTGAACAAACGGCTGGATTCCCGGTCCTTGACGTCCAGTTCGACCGTAACGCTATCGCACGCTATGGTTTAACGCTTCAGGATGTCAGCGACACCGTGTCTGCCGCTCTTGGCGGGCGCGAAGCTGGCATCGTGTTTGAAGGGGACCGGCGCTTCGACATCGTCGTCCGGCTTGACGGGGCAACGCGTGACGATCTCGATGCGGTAGGAGCGCTTCCTGTGCTGCTGCCCGGGGAAGGCGGTGCTCGGGCGTCGGTGCCATTAAGCGAACTGGCCCAGTTCGGCTTCTCCGAGGGCCTGAACCAGGTTAGCCGCGAAAACGGCCAACGCCGGGTGGTCGTGCAGGCCAATGTGCGCGGCAACGATCTGGGATCGTTTGTTGCAGAGGCGCAGGAGAAGGTAGACGCGCAAGTGAAGCTACCGACCGGCAGCTTTATTGAATGGGGCGGTCAGTTTGAAAATCTGCAAGCCGCTTCGGCACGGTTGTCGATAGTCATCCCGATCATCTTTGCCGCCATCTTCGGCATATTGTTCATGGCACTTGGCGGCGTGCGTCAGGCGATTGCGGTTTATTCCGCAATACCCTTGGCGCTTGCTGGCGGCGTGTTTGCGTTGCTGTTGACCGGATTACCTTTCTCGGTATCGGCGGCGGTCGGGTTCATCGTGCTTTCGGGTGTGACGGTGCTGAACGGGCTGGTCGTGATGTCGAGCATCAACCAGCGCATAGACGAAGGCAAACCGATCGATACGGCAATTAGCGAAGGCACGATGGAGCGCGTTCGCGCGGTCCTCATGACCGGTATTGTTCCGGCCATAGGTTTTGTCCCGATGGCGATTGCAACGGGTGTCGGTGCAGAAGTGCAGAAGCCATTAGCGATTGTCGTGATCGGCGGGTTGATTACGTCTACCCTGCTGACGCTTTTCGTGTTGCCTGCGATCAGTCATCTGTTGCTGCGCGGTCGTCATAAACAGCATGTTGCGGGCGATTACAGCGACGTGACAACTACAGGAGAGCGGATGTTCGTGAGCGATGACGACAAAGGTGCAGAGCCGGCATAAGCGCGGGAACAGTTCATACCCGCTATGAGGCCGGAACCCAAATATGGGCCGGCCTCATAAAACAGTTCAGGCGTAAGTTCAGTGCACTGACAACGATTGATTTGCTGTCCGATACTTTTTGAAGGAATATATGTGATCAAAGCTGAAGCGCCGATTGAGACCCACACAGATGGTGACGGGCATGAACATGGTTCGGCGAATGGACTTCGGATTTTCATCCTTGCCTGTATTTGTGCCGGGCTGGCTTATTTGATTGGCGTGTTGGTTCCGGCTTGGGGCGATTGGGCTTATGCCATTGGCGCACTTATTGCTGTTTTACCGTTTGCAAAATCGGCATTGGAAAAGGCATTAAAGGGTAGGCCTTTCAGCATCGAAACGCTGGTCACGATTGCGGTTGTCGGCGCGTTGCCGATTGATGCAGGTGCCGAGGCAGTTGTTGTGGTCGCGTTGTTCTCGCTCGGCGAACTGCTCGAAGGGTTCGCTGCTGCGCGTGCCCGTTCCGGTCTAACCGCCTTGGCGCAATTATTGCCGTCCGAAGCAACGATAGAAGTAGGCGGCGAGCGCAAGACGGTTCCCGTCACGTCCTTGACCGTCAACATGGTGATGCTGGTGGCACCCGGTGATCGTCTCGCAGCGGACGGAACAATCGTAGATGGCCGGTCTGATCTGAACGAGGCCGCGATTACGGGAGAATCGTCAGCGGTCGACAAGGGCATTGGCGCACCGGTTTTTGCAGGCAGTATAAACGGCGACGGCCAACTGAAGGTCACCGTAACCAAGGATGCCAGCAACAGCGTCGTTGCCCGCATCGGTGATTTGGTAGCGCAAGCACAAGCCAGCACCGCGCCCACGGCGCGCTTCATCGACAGTTTCAGCGCATATTATACGCCGGCTGCTATACTGATCGCAGCGCTCATCGCCGTAGTACCACCAATGCTTATGGGCGGTGAGTGGTCAACATGGATATACCGTGCGCTCACGGTGTTGTTGATTGCATGTCCTTGTGCGCTGGTGCTCTCGACACCTGCCGCTATTGCAACCGGCATCGCCACGGCTGCGCGGCACGGGATTCTTATCAAAAGCGGCGCAGCGCTTGAAATGCTTGCCAAGATCAAGATTGCAGCATTCGACAAGACCGGAACGCTCACCTTGGGTCATCCGGTCGTCACCGATGTTGAAGGAGATGCAACCGAGGTTCTGAGACTTGCCGCAGCGGTCGAAACGGGTCTGTCCCATCCGGTCGCACGCGGCATCGTTGCCGAAGCTGTGGCAAAGGGCATTGAAATTCCCGGAGCTACCGACGTGGTCATCCGTCAGGGCGAAGGCGTTGAAGGCATTGTTGATGGCGTGAAGATCGCGCTGCTCAGCCCGCGTGCGTCGAAATCACTCACACCTGAAATTATGAGTCGAATAGATGCGCTCGAGCGGCAGGGCAAAACGATTGCCGTGTTGTTCGCCGACACCAAATTTGTCGGCATTATTGCCAGCAGGGATGAGCCGCGGACAGATTCAAAACCTGCGATTGCCGCGCTCACAGCACTCGGCATCAAATCTCTTATGCTCAGCGGTGATAACCAGCGGACTGCGACGGCTGTGGCAGCACCTCTCGGCATGGAGGCGGAAGGCGAACTCATGCCTGCTGACAAGCTTGACCGGATCGCTGCGCTAAAAGCCGAAATGCCGATTTTAATGGTTGGCGACGGGGTCAATGATGCACCGGCTCTGGCGACAGCTTCGCTGGGCCTTGCAATGGGTGGCGGAACCGACGTTGCTATCGAGACTGCCGATGTCGGGCTCTTAAGGGATAGACTGCTGGCTGTTCCAGACGCCATCCGCTTAGCCCGCAAAACACGTAGCACGATCATCGTCAATATTGTGCTCGCGGTTGGATTGAAGCTGGTTTTCCTTGTTCTGGCAGTATTTGGCATCACCAATTTGTGGACAGCAATCATCGCAGATACGGGAGCCACGATTCTTGTGACGATCAACGCACTTTTGCTGTTCTGGACCTTCAAACCGGCACAAGACGTTAGCACTTCGGCTCCGGCAAGGGATATCTGACATGGGCGCGGAACATAATCACGGCGATCAGGGACATGGTTCTCCAGGCCATAGTCATACCAATGGCGCCAACACGCGTAGTCTGGCGATTGCGCTCAGTCTTACCGGCAGCTTTCTCATTGCAGAACTTGTTGGCGCATATTGGTTCAACAGCCTCGCGCTGCTGTCCGATGCCGCTCACATGTTCACTGATGCCGCCGCACTCGCCATTGCGCTCGTCGCTGTGCGAATTGGACAGCGGTCCGCAGATGCACAGCGAACCTATGGCTATCGCCGCTTCGAGATATTAGCCGCAGCGTTCAACGCGGTGCTGCTGTTCGTGGTCGCGGGCTATGTGCTGTATGAGGGCATCTCGCGTTTCTTCGACCCGCAACCGGTGGAATCAATTGGTATGCTGGCGGTTGCTAGCCTCGGACTTGTCGTGAACCTTATCGCCATGCGGGTCTTGGCGGGCGGCAAAGAAACTAGCCTCAACATGAAAGGTGCCTATCTCGAAGTCTGGGCCGACATGCTTGGGTCAATTGGCGTTATTGCAGCCGCCATTGCGATCTGGCTAACGGACAAAACCTGGATCGATCCTATCGTTGCCATTGCAATAGGGCTGTGGGTGCTTCCGCGCACCTGGACCTTGTTACGCGACACAACGCACATCCTGCTTCAAGGCGTGCCGCGCAATCTCGACTTGGCAAAGGTAAGGGCGTCAATCAATGGCGTTTTCGGCGTGGCTAGTGTTCACGATCTGCATATTTGGTCGGTCGCAGGCGACGATGCCAGTTTAACAGCGCATCTGGTGCTTCAATCGGAGGCAACAGGCGAAGCGGTTCGCACAGCCGTCGCAGAAATGCTCGAAAAGCAATACAGCATCCATCACGTAACGCTTCAAACCGAAACCATCCCGTGCAGGGATACCGAAGCACTCCATGCGTGACCACCTACCCAATCCAGCAGCCATGCGCTCCACTTCCTTACCGATTTTTGGGCATGCGGAGCATTTTTCAAATCCAATCGGCCCCCGCTCGACGTGCCGCTCGAGGCTTCCAAATGAGAAGAAGTCCTGGTTCGCAGCGGAATGGGCCTTGCCGTGGGCGCTGGACCCCCCGACCGCGCCCACGGCTAAATCATATTCGCCGATTTGCGGTCTTAATGACGTGTTTCGCTTCGAAAATATATCCAGAAGATTGAAATGAACGGGCCAGTGTGCGGAGCGCCCTGATCGATTTAGGCGCCATCGCAGCGGGCATCCACTTGTCAGCATTTTGGAAACGGCTCGCGCACAGGGCGTACTGGAGCCTGTGATGTCCCTCATCCTTTAAAGCGCAGCCTGCGTGGCATGTCGGTAAGTTGCCTATGCAAACATCCTCACGGTAGAGGGAACCTTAAGCTTTATCGTAAATGGCAACCCCATTGCGGAGTTCGGTCCCGAACAACTTCACGCCCAAATTCGCGCCGAGGATGAAATTCGACGAAGCGCAACGCTATAAGGAAGGCGGACATTGACAGGCCGATAAGGGGCGTCTCGAAATATTCTCTTTATGGCCATTATATTGGCGAGGTTCGCTCGCTTCGACGATGAGAACAGGTATTGATCACCGATTGTTGAGGTTAGCTCCAACCCTATCTGCGAGACATCCGCCGGACGAATCTTGCATCTGGCTGAAATAGCATTTGACCTCCGTTCAGCTACCAGATAAAGGGAGCCAATATGCGTTGGGTGATGTCTCTTGTTCTTGGTATAGCGCTTGTCGCGGGGATGTCTCACGCCCCGGCAATGGCGCATCCCGAGGATTCACATGCACATTCGTCAGGCGAGATTTCGGCTGCTGAAGCGGCATCAGAAGATCATCGTCGAGACAACCAGTCTTCACCAGGCAATGCCGAAAGCAATACCCACTCTCATCTGCCACCTGTGCTTGCAACGGTTCATGACAGTCTTTTGGGAAGCGCGTTTGCTTCGAAGAAGCAATTTTTGTTCGTGAAGACCGACGTGCTGACCTCTTTCAGTCAGGCGCCACCCACCCAACCACCCTCCGCCTGAACCGCGCCATGAGGGCGGGCCGCGCGCCCGGCCCTTGAACGCGTCCACGGTTCAGGAGTTTTAACATGTTTCCCAAATTGCGCACCGCCTTGCTGGCGGCGGCGCTGGCCTGTCCGGCTACGGCTACGTTCGCGGAGCC
>NCGG01000028.1 GCA_002278855.1 Sphingomonadales bacterium 28-55-16 | reverse complement strand
CCAGACAGGCGCGATACTGTTCATCGCGGTATCGCGGTCCTTGCCCACTTTGAAAAAGGGAAACAATATGCCGATGCCAAGGTCAAAGCCGTCCATGACAACATAAGCAATGATGGCAAAGCCAATGATGCTGGCCCAAATGACGGTCAGATCGATCATACCGATGCTCCTTCCAATACCGCGGCTGCAGGGGTGATGCCTGCGCTTCGGATAGGGGCACCATCCAGCCCGCTTTCATGCGCCTCCGGTGCTTTCTTCATCAAGCGCAGCAAATACCAAATGCCCATGCCAAACACTGCGAAATACACGACGACAAAGGCGAGAAGCGAGAAAGCAACCGCCGGTGCATCCAATGGCGACGCACTATCGACGGTGCGCAGCACGCCATAAATTGTGAAGGGTTGCCGTCCAACTTCGGTCACGACCCAGCCGGCAAGCACGGCAATGAAGCCAGACGGGCCCATCAATAATGCGGCCTTATGGAGCGACGACCATTCATATAGCTGCTTTCTCGCCCGCGCGAGCAGGCTCCACATGCCGATAGCTACCATCGCCATGCCGAGACCGACCATGATCCGGAAAGCCCAGAAGACAATGCTAACCGGCGGCTCGTCTGCGTCGGGGATGGTATCAAGCCCAGCGAGCGGTGCATTCAGATCATGCTTCAGGATCAACGACGACGCTTTGGGAATTTCGATGGCGTAATCGACCGTTCGCTCTTTGCTGTTGGGAATGCCAAACAATATCAATGGCGCGCCGTTGGGATGGCTTTGATAATGCCCCTCCATTGCCATCACTTTAGCCGGTTGATGTTCGAGCGTGTTGATGCCGTGAAAGTCACCCGCGACGACCTGAAGCGGCGCGACGATGGCTGCCATCCACATCGCCATCGAGAACATTTTGCGGGCCCCCGGATTGCTTTTGTCTTTCAACAAATGCCACGCACCAACCGCGCCCACGGCAAAGGCAGTGGTCAGATAGGCCGCCAGTAAAGTGTGGACGAGGCGGTACGGGAAGCTGGGGTTGAAGATGATTGTCCACCAGCTATCACCGGGCATGAACTGACCATTGGCCGCAATCTCATATCCCACCGGTGTTTGCATCCAGCTGTTCACTGACAAAATCCAGAATGCCGAAATGAAGGTGCCGATGGCGACGGCCAGCGTTGCGACAAAGTGAAGTTTACGCCCAACCTTGTTGATGCCAAAAAGCATGACGCCCAGAAAGCCAGCTTCCAAAAAGAATGCCGTCAGCACTTCATAGGCCATTAATGGTCCAATGACGGGTCCAGCCTTATCCGAAAATACCGACCAGTTGGTGCCGAATTGGTAGGACATGACAATACCCGAGACGACCCCCATCGCAAAAACGACTGCGAATATCTTGAGCCAGTAACGATAGAGATTAGCGTACACGCCCTCACCGGTTTTGAGCCATAACCCCTCAAGAACCGCGAGAAAGCTCGCAAGCCCAATCGAAAAAGCCGGGAACAGAAAGTGGAAGCTTACGGTAAAAGCAAATTGTGCGCGGGCCAAAATTATTGCCCATTCTTGTTCAATCATCTCAACGCTCCTGCCGAACTAGCATTCCGGTGTTCAATTTTTTGTGATGAATTCAAATCACTCATGCCAGCAATTCCATGGCGCTGCGCCAGAGCATGTAGAACGCCACCACTAAGACAAATGAGGCAAATATGGTATTCAATTTACCCTTGTCTGCCGACAATATGCCTGAAACGCGTGTCCCCAATGCACTCCCAAAGATTCCGCCGAAGATGAAGACTGCAGCCAGTGGCCAATTTACCAGCCCTGACAGGGTGTAGTTGAATGATGTTGTTAGTCCGAACGCAGTAACGGCGATGAGCGATGTTCCGATGGCGCGAACGATCGGCATTGAGGTTGAGGCGACAAGCCCCGGAACAATCAGGAATCCTCCGCCAATGCCAAAAAAGCCTGAAAAGACGCCAGTGGCAAGGCCGTAGCCAGCCACTTTCCCGACATTTTCGCGGTTGCATTGCGCGCCCTCGACACCGACATCGCCGCGGTTGCGAAACATCATTATGGCCACAACGATCATCAATATGGCAAATAAGACGAGCAATCGGTGTCCATCTATATTCTTGCCGATGGTTGATCCCGCAAAAGCGCCGACGACGCCCGCCGCGGCATAGATGTAACCGCAGCGCCAATTCACCGTTCCGGCCTTTGCATGGTTCCACAAGCCAATAGCGGCGTTTGCGGCGACTGCGAATGCGCTGGTGCCAATCGCAACATGGGGGTTTTTCACGCCAACCAAATAGAGCAGCAGAGGTACCGCCAAGATGGATCCCCCTCCGCCCACCAACCCCAAAACGAAGCCGACTAAGACGCCCGAAAAGGCACCAAGTGCATAATGTAATGTATCGATCATAGCTTAGTTCGCTGACCCTATTGTGTGTGGCTTGACCATCCACTCATGCCCTTTGAGCATGCCATGCCAGTAAATCGGCGGAAGAATGGTATCCTTTAACAGCCATGACAGGCGCGATGGGCGCGTGCCGTCGATTAGCCAATTCGGGAAGCTCGGCAGCAATTTTCCGCCATAGCCGAATTCGGCGAGCACAATCTTGCCGCGCTCAACCGTTAACGGGCAACTGCCATAGCCGTCATAATCGGCGACCGGCGGCTTGCCCTCGAGAGCAGCCAATACGTTCACAGCGACCACTGGCGCTTGCTTGCGGGCCGCCGCCATTGTCTTGGCGTTTGATGATGAGCAGGCGTCGCCCAAGGCGAAGACATTTGCATAACGCACATGCTGCAATGTCGCTTCATTGACCTCGATAAAGCCACTTGCGGCAGCCAGCGGACTGTTGCGCACAAAATCTGGTGCGACTTGCGACGGAACGACATGGATCATGTCGAACTTTTCCTTGACCCGCGTGACGATGTCCCCGCGTTTCTGTTCAAATGTCGCAATTTTGGCAGGGCCATCAATGGCAACCAGCTTCGATTCAAAATTTAAGTGCGCGTCATAACGTTCAATATATTCCATCAATGCGGGCACATAGGCCGCGACCCCGAACAGCACTGCGCCGCTGTTGTGGAATTGCACATCAATGTCTTTTAACACCCCGGCACGCTCCCACGCGCTGCACGACAGATACATTGATTTTTGCGGTGCGCCGGCACATTTGATCGGCATCGGCGGCTGCGTGAACAGCGCACGGCCTTGCTTGAAATCCTTCACAAGGCGGTTGGTATAAGGGGCAAGGTCGTAACGATAGTTGGACGTTACACCATTTTGACCGAGCGTTTCGGTCAAGCCGTCAATGGCCTCCCAATCCAGCTTAATCCCGGGGCATGCCACCAGCACACGATAGGCAACCGAACTGCCATCGGCGAGCAGCACTTTATTGTCCTCAGGCGCAAAGCCAGAGGCTGCCTTCTTAATCCAGTCAACCGCTTTGGGCATGACTGATTTTTCGGTGCGCTTGGTGAATTCAGCCGAGAAAACGCCGGCCCCAACCATAGTCCAGCCAGGCTGATAATAATGATCTGCTGACGGCTCGATAACGGCAATCGATAGCTTCTGATTGCGTTTTAATAGGCTGGAGGCTGTGGCGATTCCGGCACTGCCGCCGCCCACGATAACCACATCATAGATTTTGGTGGAGGATGGCGCTGCATCCTGACCTTTTGTCGCCATTTCCCAAAGTTTGCTGGAACGCGCGCCGGAACGGCAATAGGCAAGAATGGGGGATGGCATATCGGCAAGAGCCGCTTTCATCTTGGCCGCATCATCGTCCGTAACTGCGCCTGACACGGCCGGAATATACGTGAATGACAGGCCACGGGCTTCTGCTTCTTTCTGGATAGCGGCGGCGGATGGCTGCCCCGCCTCTTCGCCATCTGGCCGGTTGCATATGATCGATTTAAAGCCCTGCACGGCGGCCTGATGCACGTCTTCTGGTGTCAATTGCGCTGAAACAGAAAAGTTTGGCGTGATGGATTTGAACGTCATTTAGGCCCCCGCCTGTTTTGTTTTTTGGGATGGAAAAGGTACGAAGCGCTGCACGGCCATGCCGGCAAACATCGCAATGACAAATGGCGCGACATCGCCCGGCGCAATCGCCAAGTCAGCAAGCGCAGGTCCTGGGCATAGGCCGGCAATGCCCCAGCCCATTCCAAACAATATGGCCCCAATGGCGAGCGGGCGATCCAGCGTGGCCGTGCCTGGCAAATCAAAGGCTGGCGCGGCAAGCGGTGCCGACAGCCGCGATTTAATGACCCAAGCACCTGCCATCGGCAGCATGGCGCCCCCCATAACAAAGGCGAGCGTTGGATCCCATTGGCCAAACAGGTCCAGAAACGCCTGAACACGCGCAGGATCTGACATGCCAGAATAGGCAAGCCCGGCACCGAAAAACAGGCCAGAGAGCAATGCAATGAGCGCCCGGGTCATAGCAAACCTCCGGCGCGAAGAAGCCCCACGGTCACAAACCCGCTTGCCATAAACATGCCGGTTGCCAACATGGATCGCGGCGAAAGGCGTGATAGACCACATACGCCATGGCCACTGGTGCAGCCCGATCCGAGCCGTGTGCCATAGCCAACGAGCAAGCCACCGATGACGAGCGGCCAGATGGATGCTGGAAAACTGACGTGGACCGCACCAAGGGTCTGCGAGATCAGAAGCGCGCCAAGCGGAAGGCCAAGAACAAATGCGATTGCGACATTTCGGGGTGCTCCGGTATCGGCGATGCCCGTTGCCCGCGCCGCAAGCCCGCTGACGCCGGCAATCCGGCCAAGGCCAAGCAGCATAATCGCAGCCGCAAGCCCAATCAGTAAGCCGCCCATAAAGCCTTCGACAGGCATGGCATTGGGAAAGGCTGGCATCATACGGCGTTGACCGGGATTTTGAGGTACGTGATGCCATTGTCGTCCGCGGCGGGCATATGGCCAGCACGCATATTTACTTGCACCGACGGCAAAATGAGGCGCGGCATATCCAGCGTTGCATCGCGCGCCTCACGCATCGCGACAAATTCATCCTCTGTTATGCCGTCATGGGCATGGACATTGCCTGCACGCTCTGCCTCCACCGTCGTTTCCCATGCATATTCGGTGCGACCAGCCGGTAAATAGTCGTGGCACATGAAAAGGCGCGTCGAGGCAGGCAGCGACAATATCCGGCGCAACGACCGGAACAATTGCCGCGCATCGCCGCCGGGGAAATCGGCGCGTGCCGTGCCGTAATCGGGCATGAACATTGTGTCGCCCGTCAACACGGCATCACCAATGACATAGGCAATGTCCGCAGGCGTATGGCCGGGGACATGGAGGACGGTTACGTCCAGCTTCCCAATTTGGAAATGGTCGCCATCGGCAAACAGCCGGTCAAAGTCCGACCCGTCACGTTGAAAATCAGTGCCTGCGTTAAACAGCTTTCCGAACACGTTCTGGACGGTGACGATATGTGCGCCAATTGCAATTTTGCCGCCGATCTTCTGTTGCAGATAAGGCGCTGCTGACAGGTGATCGGCATGCGCATGGGTTTCGAGCAGCCAATCAACGGCCAAGCCCTGCTGTGCAACATATGTGATAATTGCATCCGCCGACGCGAACGATGTTCGCCCCGAAGCAGGATCAAAATCAAGCACGCTATCAATGATCGCAGCCTGCTTGGTTTCAGGATCGTGGACCACATAGCTGACCGTGAAAGTCGGCTTGTCGAAAAAGGCACGAATTATAGGAACGCCCTTTTGGGCATCGCTCACCTGCGCGATGGCATTTTCTAACGCTGAGTCGGGCATGGGAAACTCCTATAAATTCATATTTACATAAATTGTGTAATCAATTATCAATGTTGCGTCAATAAGAGTCTCGTGGCAGCGCCGACAGATGAACAGGATGAAGAAATGAACGACACGAAAGCAGTTGCCGCACAGCCCATTAGGATCGGCGAAACAGCGCCGGACTTTCGCGCGCGAACCACGCTCGGGGAGCGGAGCCTGTCAGAATATCGAGGCCAATGGCTCATCTTGTTCTCGCACCCTGCGGACTTTACGCCCGTGTGCACGACAGAATTTGTTTCACTTGCCAAGTCGGCCGCTGCGTTCGAAGCAACTGGTTGTGCATTGCTCGGGCTTTCCGTGGACAGTATCCATTCGCACATTGCGTGGGTCACTGCGATTAAACACAAATTTGGAATACATGTTCCGTTCCCAATCATAGAAGATCCTTCCATGGCGATTGGTCGCGCATATGGCATGATTGATGATGCAGCGGCCGATAGCGCCGCGGTTCGCTCAACCTATTTCATCGACCCCGACGGCATCATTCGCGCCATCACCACTTATCCGCATAATGTAGGCCGATCGGTCAGTGAAATGCTGCGCCTTCTTTACGCATTGCAAGCTACTCAAGGCGGCGCTGGCCTTGCTCCAGAGGGATGGCAACCCGGGGACAAATTGCTTGCAATGCCAATTATAAACAGCGCCGAAATCAGTGGTGACGATGATTGGTTTTGCCATTTGGCCGATGCGAAATGACTTCACTTTTTGAAAGTCGCGATCGCGCCGTAAAAGCGGCGGATAAGCTAAAAGTCTATGCGCAGCCGCAGCGGCTCATGATCTTATCTTGCCTTTTGCGCGGTGAACGCACGGTGAGCGAAATAGATGCCGCAACGGGCATCGGCCAACCTGCGCTTAGCCAGCAACTTGCGGAACTGCGCCGCAACGACCTCGTCAAAACGCGCCGTGCGTCAAAGCAAATCTGGTATGATTTAGCGGATGATAAAGTCTGCTTATGCGTTCGCAGCATGGAAGCAATCCTTGGGGACGAAGGCGATGTGGGGCAAATGTTGAATAC
>NCGG01000027.1 GCA_002278855.1 Sphingomonadales bacterium 28-55-16 | reverse complement strand
GGCAAAGCGCCATCGCTGGGCCAATGTAGAAGTAAATGGCCGGGATGAAGATCCACCACATCAGCTTGGCGACGCCCAAATCATAGGTCCAATAGGCAATGAAGGATGGAATTGTCGCAACTGCGGTGACTACGGCCAACAAATTCGAGATTTTGCGCGGATCAGTGAAACTCGGCCGTGCAACGACATAGGCCGTCACCAACGACGCGCCGATACCGCCAACAAGATAGATCTCGCCAAGCAGTCCGCCCGCCGCGCCTTCATCCATGCCATAGGTCCGCTGAAGAAACAGCGGGGTAAACCACATCAGGCCCCAGCCCCAAAAGGCGGAGAGACCTGCACCCATCATCGCATGAACAGCTGCTTTTTGGGACCAAAGGAAACGTATCGTCTCCACGACGCTTGGCGCCTTATCTTCCACCACAGCATCAAGGCGTCCGCGCTTGGGCTCCTTGATTGTCACCATGATGATGATCGCGAGAATGAGGCCTGGAACGCCAAGGACAAGAAATGCAGTGCGCCAACCGTGCAGTTTGGAGACATAGCCGGCAAGGTCCGACCCAAGCCAGGCACCAATTGGCGCCCCAAGCGCAAAAATGGTCATGGCCATGGACCTGCGGTCTGCTGGGAAATAGTCCGCGATGATCGAGTTGCAGGCTGGCGTTCCACCCGCTTCGCCAACACCCACACCGATGCGCGCCAGAAGAAGATCATAATAGCCACGCGTATAGCCTGTCAGCGCCGTCATCAGTGACCAAACCGCGACGCAAGCCACCAAGAGCGTCCGCCGATTTGATCTGTCACACAGCCAAGACAGCGGAATACCCATAAGCACATAGAAGAGTGCCAGCGGAATACCGAGCGAAGCGGCACCGATATCACTTAGATTCAGTTCCTTGCTGATGGGACCAAGCAGTGTCGACAGTACATAACGGTCGGCGATACTGATCGTATACACCAACATCATGATGATGAGGACATACCAACGCTGGCCCAGCGAAGAGACTTCGTCGGCACTTACAGGAACGGGCTGCGTATTGTTCACCATAAAATCACTCCTAAATTTGTGCCAAATCCGGCCCAAGCGCATCCCTTAAGTGCTCAAGCCAGGGTTCGAATTTTTTCCACTGGTCAAGCCCATCGCGGAAAATTGGTTGGCGGACTTGCTCGGAACTGGGCGTGCGCACGCTCCGCTTGGTCTTGTGGAACTCTATGCATCCAGCCTCAAAGGGTAGACCGCAATAGTCAAGGATGCGCCGCACATTGCCTTCCAGATCGTCAATCAAATCCTCGTTCCTGACGCGTAACACGCGACTTGGAAGAACCGTATCCCAATGATCCATAAGCTCAACATAAGTGCGGTAATAGCGCGCGATATCCTCGATCCCGTAGGTAAACTCCTGACCTTGCGCGAACAGTTGCTTGTAGTTACTGAAGCAACACGCCATCGGGCTCCGGCGCGCATCTATGATCTTGGCATTGGGCAAGATCAAATGGATCAGACCGACATGCCGGAAGTTATTGGGCATTTTATCGACGAAATAGGGACGATTCATAACCCTGTTGGGCATCGTGTCAGCTATATATTGCTCACCAAAGCGGCGTACGGCTACTTCATCAAGGTCTGGCAGCACAGCGGGGTAGCGTGGATTGTCGAAATTGAGAGTGCGCCCCTGCAGTTCTTGCACGATCCGCTGGACGTCAGGCAATTCCTGCGTGCCCTCTACCATGCTGTGTGATGCGAGTATTTGCTCAATCAGCGTAGAACCTGAACGCGGCAAGCCAAGTATGAAGATGGGCGCGGGGTCGTCGAGGCCCCAGCCTGAGCGTTCGGCAAAAAACGAAGCTGTGCAAACGCGCTTCTGCTCGCGGGTGTTCGTCTCAAAAACTTCGGGGATATAGCCGTTGCTTGCGCGATGCATGCGGTTACCCCGGTCATAGGCCGCCCAGGATTCGGCATATGCGCCTTGATCCTCAAGTGCCTTGCCCAAGGCAAACGCAATGTGCACACGGTCATTTTCAGCGGTATTGGCGGCGTCGAGCCGTTCGCGCATTACCGCGATGGATTCGACCGTGAACCTATATGTTTTGAGGTTGGCAAGGCTCCACCACGCATCCCCGAAATCGGGCCGGTCAACCGTTGCGGCCAGATAGGCTTCAATAGCCTCGTCGGTCAGTCCTTCAGTCTTCAGCGCATGGCCGAGCCAAAGGTTAAGATCGGCCCGGCGCACCCGCAGATCAATTGTATTCCCTGGAATCTCAGACAGCATTTGCCGGTATTCGGGAATGACGCTAGAGAAACTGCCCAAACCGACGCTGATCGTCGCAGCTTGCGTACGATGGGCGTGGTTTCGCGGATCGCGCAACAACAGCGGCTCCAACGCTTCACGCGCTTGCAGAAATTTGTGGCGCGCGATCAACACCTGAACATATTCATGACGCGCCTCGTCGTGGTCCGGCACCATCGCCAGAACACCCGCATAGAGCATTTCTGCGTCGTCGAGCACGTTGCGCATATGTCCGATCTGGGCGAGAATACGCATCGCTTCGGGATGGTCACCCGCCTCTATAAGAAAGCGACGGATTAAAGCCTCGGCGGCATCTATCTCGCCATCACCATGCAGCACTTTAGCGTGAATGATGGGCTGCGGTAGGCTGGAAAGGCTGGCTGAATGCCGCGCAGCAAGGTCCGCGCTATCGCTATCCCCAGTCATACGATAGAGCCCATCGAGCATGTGCCACGCCATAACCAGCGCTGGGTTCATCGACACTGCCGTGCGGAGACACTGTATCGCGGCTGCGGCGTCGCGCTTGGCGACATGGCACAAGCCGCGTTCCAGGTACAATTGGCTAAAATGTGGATGATGCGCCTCAAACCGCTCCAATGCTGCCAGAGCCGCATCGGTCTGCTTCATCATTCGGAGCGAATGCGCCTCGATCAGCAATAGGTCGCGGTTCGAAGGATGATCAGATAGCAGACGCGTTGCGCCTAAAACTGCAGCCGAATAATCGCCCTCAGCTTGAAGCGCGTGAAGTGCACTAATCTCTAATGTGAGCGCATCGGCGACGCCCAGTGCGGGCTCGCTATTGTCATGGACAGACACGTCTAGTTGGGAGGCCATTCCGCACATTCCTATCGGTGAGCGACGCGTTCTTTACAAAAATCGCAGTGCGGCCAGAAAGCAAGGGGCGGCGCTTGTCGCACCGCCCCTTTCCATTCAATAATTGGCAGTCGATTACAGCTTCGTGCTGATCTTGATGCCATAAGTCCGCGGACGTACAATTGTCGAGGTCTTGATGTACTGCGCAGAGTTCGTGAAGGTCGCCGCTTTGCTGTTAAACAAATTGTCGGCAAACAGCGTCACTGTCCAGTCATCACGCTTGAAACCAACTTGCGCGTCGGTGAGGGCGTAGGCTGGCATCTTGTAACGCAACACGGTCGTTGCAGGAACAATGATACCATTTGGCCCTAAGACGTTACCGTTGGCCGCTACGTCACCCGCCGGATAGGTTGCTGGCTGGTTGTACATCGAGCTTGTGTAATTCACGCCACCTGAAACAAACCATTCCATGCCACCTGCACCCGCAAAATCATAACGCGCACGGATATTGGCTTGGAACTTCGGGCTAAACGGCGTGATACCACCGATATCGCCAAACGGACTTTGGACCGGCTTGACCACGCCGCCTGCAAAGACCTGCGTGATGCACTTACCGAACGACGACACGACCGGGTTGTTGGCGATGAAGCAAGGCGAGTTCGCCTGCTTGCTGTCGTTATACGACCCCGAGCTCTGGATCGTCAGCCCGTCCATTGGCCGAGCGGAGATCTGCGCCTCGATACCCTTGATCTCATAAGTTGGGCCGTTGGTCGCAAACGCGGTGTTGCCGAAGCCTGCAGCTGGGTTGAAGAAGCCAATCTGCGTGTCTTTCCATTTCATGAAATAGGCAGACATGTTCAACGTCATCATGCGGTCGAACAGGTCAGTCTTCACACCCATTTCCCAGTTGGTGAGGTTGTCCGGACGATAGGCTGCTGGCACCAGCAGCTGGTTTGCGTGCGGCGCCACTGGATCTTTAACGCGCGAAGAGGCGCCACGGTTGAAAGCGCCAGGACGGAAGCCTTGGCTGAACGTTGCATAAAGCAGCGTACCCGGTTGTGGCTTCCACGTGATCGTGCCCTTACTCTTGAAGCCATGGTAATTCGACTTTAGGTTCTGCGCATCAAGGTTCGAACCCGTTGCGCAGACCGGAACTTGGTAGCAGCCCGCATTGAAAGACGAATAGACCGATCCGGTTTCATAGTTATCATAATCGTAATAACGGGTTCCGCCGGTGATCGTCAGATTTGGCGTTATATCAAAGTCAACCGAGAGGAAGAGTGCAGTTTGCTTAAAGCCGCGCTGAATATCCTGACCAAAGGCGACACCAGGACCGCGCGGGCCGGGAACGTTGAGCGTGGCAGCTGGGTTAGGCGCAACATTACCCATGCAGACCGTACCAGCCGCCCTGATTTGCGCCGCTGTGAGCGACAGACCGCAGCTTGGGATGGACTTGTAGGACCAATCCATGTTGTCTTCAATCGCGAACGATTCGTAAAACGCACCGGCAATGGCGCGCAGACGGCCAGTGCTCGGCGTCGAAATACGGAATTCATGGGTCTCGTGCGTATTCTTGACCTGGTCCTTCCAATAGCCGGTCGGCTCATAGCAATAAGGCGCGGCGCCATAAGTACCAAAATAATAGTTGGCTGCACCGGTGCACTGATAAAAGATGCCGTATGTGGCACGCGAATAGTTGGTGTAATCACCCTGTTGCGTGATGTTTCGTGTGAGGTAGGCGCCGGTGTATACCAAGCTGAAATCGCCGAGTTTGCCGTTCAGCGTCCAAGCGGTGTTGGAGTAATCATCTTTGCTATACTGCGGCGAGAACAGCGTGGACGACAGACCCGTCAACGGCTTATAGTCATAGTCATAAGTCTGGACCGCAAAGGTGCCTTCGGTGTCGAGACGCTGATAAGCCTGGCTCACAAGCAGGTCCCAGTCGGGCGCAACCTGCCAGCTCAGCGCAACCCGGCCACCGGTATAGTCAACTGGGTTGAAGTCATCTTTGACGAGCGGGGCGTTGTCGTACTTGCCGCCACGGGTCTGCTGAGCGGCTGTCAGCCGATTACCGTTGCCATTATAGGCAAGGTAATATGAACCAAGATCGGTTGGCTCACGTGTGAACGTCGAATATTTATTGTCGATATAGCCACCACGATGATCGGCGTAGACGACCGCGCGGATTGCCAGCTTGTCCTCAATGATCGGCAGGTTAACCATGGCATTGAACGACCCGTTAGTAGCACCGCCGGATGTGCCGCCAAAGCTACCCTCGACCGCGCCTTCAAACTTGTTCAGCTTAGGTTTGTTGGTGATGTAGCGAACCACACCAGCCTGAGCGCCGCCGCCGAACAGAGTACCCTGAGGGCCTTCGAGCACTTCTACGCGCTCAATGTCGGCAAGATATACGTCGGCGTTACGCGCCGGAAATTGCATCGACTGGTCATCGAGATAAAGCGCGACGTTCGGGAAGCCGCTAATCGTTGCCGACGACTGCTGACCGGCAAATCCAGCCGACAGGCCGCGCATGAAGATGGCACCGTTGCCTGGTCCATTGTTACTGAAAGTCACGTTGGGCGTATACTTGACCAGCTCGTTAATCGACGTGACGTTGAGTTCGCTGAGCGTGTCTGTGCCGAACGCCTGTATCGTCATCGGAACGTCTCGCAGAGACTGGTCACGACGGTTGGCTGTAACGACGATGTCACCAGGGGCAGCCTCATCTCGCGAAGCTTCGGTTTCCTGAGCGAATGCAGGGACACTTCCGGCCCCCAATGCTGCAAGCACAATCGCCGCAGTCGAAATCTTCAAATAACTTTTCAATTTTCTTCCCCTCAACCATCCCCCGACGTTGCGAGGGTATTTAATCTCCACCTTGCAGACTGAAACTGGAGACCCACTCAGGCAACTGACCAAATTTTCGTGATTGGTAAAATAAATTCTTCAACCAATTACATCATCTACATGTCGCGATTAGAAGACCTTATATATAGCAGAACCCAATGGTTAGCGCGGAATGGGGAGGCTACGCGGTCCCCCAGCCTCACGAGAATAGGGATAAAAGATGCAAATGGGAGCCGACTTTGTTTTGTTAATTGCGTGCCAGGACCGAAAAGGTATCGTCGCTGCCGTTGCCAATTCAATCGCTAGCCAAGATTGTAACATCATCGAAAGCTCGCAATATGGTGACAAAAACACCGGTCGCTTTTTTATGCGCATTGCCATTTCGTGCAACGCAAACACAACGACCGAAAGCTTTGGCGCCGCATTTATGTCTGTCGCCGCTGCGTTTCAGTTGGACTGGCAGATTCACGATTTACGCAAAAAACTGCGTGCAATGATCATGGTAAGCCAAGGCGGACATTGCTTGAACGATCTGCTGTACCGAACATCGACATCGCGATTGCCGATGGACGTAACGAGCATTGTTTCGAATCACGTCAATTGGCAGCGCCGCGCAGAGCATGAAGGCATCCCGTTCCACCATTTACCCATCACGCCAGAAACCAAGCTGGACCAAGAGGCAAAATTGCTTGCGATGGTTGAGGAACAGCAAGTCGATCTCATCATCCTCGCGCGCTACATGCAAGTTCTGTCCGACCAGCTTTGTCGCAAGCTCGATGGACGTGTTATAAACATTCACCACAGTTTCTTGCCAGGCTTCAAGGGCGCAAAGCCTTATCATCGGGCCTATGAACGGGGCGTAAAAATGGTTGGCGCCACCGCGCATTATGTCACGCCGGATTTGGACGAAGGTCCAATCATCACGCAGGATGTGTCGATTGTCGACCACGCCGACACGGTTGAGGATTTGATCGCCCAAGGCCAGGACACAGAAAGCCGCGTGCTGGCACGCGCAGTCAAACTCCATCTGGAACACCGCGTGATGCTGAATGGCAATCGCACCATTGTGTTCAAGTAAAATCCGCGCAGAATAGCAAGACATTAAGGAAAGCTGACATGAAGACCCGCGCTGCAGTTGCATTTGAAGCGAAGAAGCCATTGGAAATTGTCGAGTTGGATTTGGAAGGTCCAAAGGCTGGCGAAGTTCTGGTGGAA
>NCGG01000026.1 GCA_002278855.1 Sphingomonadales bacterium 28-55-16 | reverse complement strand
ATACCGTGAATGTAGGTAAGCGCAATGATCACGCGCTTGTTGGTTGGAATGTTAACTCCGGCAATACGTGCCAATTTATTTACTCCTGCTCCACAGGTGCCCCCGAAAGGACGAACCCTATCTCAACGCTGATGATATCCCGAAACGCACAAAACCAGCGGACGCGTAAACGCGCTGCTGGCTGCACCAGATGTTCGGAATTAGAGGCGCCTTACGGTGAGTCGCGCTCACTGTCAAGGCCAGAGGCGCACTATCCCTTGCCTTTGGTCTTGGTTTTGCCATCACTGGCGTTTTCTTCAATGAACGCGATGATCTTGCTCGCGATATCTTTGCCACTGGCTTTTTCGATACCTTCAAGTCCAGGCGAGCTATTCACTTCCATGATGACGGGCCCATGATTGGACCTGAGCATATCGACGCCAGCGACGTTAAGCCCCATGGCGCGCGCCGCACGCACCGCTGTTGAACGCTCCTCAGGCGTAATCTTGATCGAGGATGCCGACCCGCCGCGATGCAGGTTGGACCGAAAATCGCCTTCCGCACCCTTGCGCTGCATCGACGCGACAACCTTATTGCCGATGACAAAGCATCGGATATCGGTCGCATTGGCTTCTTTGATGAACTCTTGAACCAAGATGTTGACGTTTGCGCCGCGAAACGCCTCGATAACCGACCGCGCTGACTTCTCAGTTTCGCCCAAAACCACGCCGATGCCTTGTGTGCCCTCCAATAGCTTGATCACCACAGGGGCACCGCCCACCATCTGGATGACTTCGTCGGTTTGCCGCGGATCATGGGCAAAGGCCGTCACCGGAAGCCCAAGCCCTTTGCGCGCCAATATCTGCAAGGAACGCAATTTGTCACGGGAACGGCCAATCGCCACACTCTCGTTCAATGACCACACGTTCATCATCTCGAACTGACGTAACACGGCAAGGCCGTAAAAGGTAATGGACGCACCGATGCGCGGAATGACTGCGTCATATTTGCCCAGCTTGGCGCCCTGATAATAGGCCTCTGGGCGATGCGAGGTGATGTTCATCGTCACCCGCAACGTGTTCAATATATCAATCTCATGGCCCCGCGCCTGCGCAGCCTCGACGAGCCTCTGGTGGGAATAAAGATTGGCGTTTCGCGCCAACATAGCGATTTTCATATGCCTGTGCTTCCTTGAATGGTGGGCTTCCCCAGTACCCACCGTCGCCCGCTGTTCACGAGAAAGCCGCGCCTTAGCGCCCGTCGACCAATTAGCAAGGGAAACGCCATTGATCGTCGATTTGCCAAGGTGAGCTGCCCGTTCCAACACAATTTACCAAAACAAAATTGCGCCGAGATGACATAACGCTCCTGCTGTTCACCATTTGACGAACGCACCATCCGTCGGTCAATCACCGGCGCTTCATAGCGTTTGGGCTTTTCGCCCGCATTCAACCGGAACCAGAATTCGACATAGGACTTGCCATCACGCGATATTGGCTTGATCCGCGTGGCGTGAATGGATGATGTCGCCGCACCTGTATCCATTTTGGCATGCACTTGCGACAGGCCAAGGCTGGGAATATCGACCATTTCGCACCAACCAATTTCGACCTTATTGCCGGGACCGCGTTTCTTGCCCTGCGCAACCAATTATTGCGGCTCCGAAGGAGACAGTTCGCGGATAGCAAGATCGTCCGCCCCTTGAGCGTCCGGGTCGCCATTCCCAGAATTCGCAGCATCCTTCGGCGCGATTTCACGCGCAGCGGGTTCCTCGATTTTCTCTATATCAAGTTTAAAGCCATCTGCTTTTGGAGCTTCAGGCCCGGTTCCGACAAATGGTGACAGCATATTCTTGAATTGCTCACCCAACACTCTGTCAACGGCGGGCGCTATTTCAGCCACTTTGTACCGCATATATCCGCCCACAACATAAGAGAAGCTCACCGTCGTTCCCGTGTTTTCCCTATATGGGCCGATTGCAACCGTAAGCGTTCCGAGCACTGCCTCCGATTGCAGCGGGCCAAGCGCACCTTGCATACGCAATACTTTGCCCGGCTGTGCGAATATTACGCGCATATGCTCCACGCTGCCAACCGTCTTCAACTTTCCGCCCGCATCGGTCTCCTGAAATAACTCACAGAAACAACCATTTGCTTGCGCATCAATATAAAAACCGGCGGTCGAGCCAGACCAGCTATGCGCTTTGTTCCAGTAATCTTTGGGCGATAGCAAACGCCTCCAAATTTCATCCGGCGTCGCATTTACAGCCGCGACATGAATGATATTGAAGCCGCTTTCTGACGCGGCCTTAACTTCGGCCAAGGCCGGCGACGCTGCGGCGGCAGCCAGAAGGGCGACGGTGATAATCGGGTTTTTCATTGAAATTGGCTTGTAACAACCGTTTCCATGTCCGTCACCTTGAACTTGCTTCAGGATCAAACCGCGAAGCGGCTTCAGCCAATAATGGCGTCGATAGCCTCGGTCACTTCGTCAATCGGCGCCATGCCATCAACGCGACTTACAAGGCCGCGCACGTCATATAAAGGCAAGATCGGCTCTGTCTTGGCGCGATATTCAGCCATCCGCGTGCGCACCGTTTCTTCGTTATCATCTGGCCGACGTTTAAATTCATGCGCGCCGCATTTATCACATGTCCCGGCAACCATAGGTTGCTTAAAGGCGTCGTGATAACCATCGCCGCAGTTCGCACATGTGAAGCGGCCAACGACGCGTTCAACCAATGCGTCCTCATCCACAACCAGTTCAATCACATGGTCAAGCGTGCGGCTGCGTGCTGAAAGGAGCCCATCCAAAAGCGCTACCTGCGGCGCTGTGCGAGGGTAGCCGTCGAAGATCAATCCTTTGGTCGCAGGAATAGCGTTCATATGTTCGCCAAGAATTTCCGCCATGAGCTCATCGGGAAACAATTTCCCTGCCTTCATGATTTCGTCAGCCATTTTGCCAACGTCCGTCCCTGCTTTGACAGCTGCGCGCAAAATGTCTCCAGTCGACAGCTGCACCATGCCATGCTTCTCGACGAGAAACGCCGCTTGCGTGCCTTTGCCTGCGCCCGGAGGCCCCAAAAGGATGATATTCATGAAACGTGTCCCCGATCGTTTCGATGTCGCGCCCCTCAGCGGGCGCGTCCACCCTTGAGCTTCGCTTTCTTCAACAGGTCCCCATATTGGTGCGCCAATAGATGGCTCTGGATCTGTGAAATGGTATCGATGGTGACGTTCACCAAAATGAGCAAGCTGGTTCCGCCAACGGCAAAAACGCTGCGTAGCCCCGTCGCGCCCAATACATAGTCTGGCAGCAAACATACCAAAGTCAAATAGGCCGCACCCAAAACCGTGATACGCGTCAGCACATAATCGAGATAGGCTTCGGTGTTTTTACCCGGACGGATACCAGGGATAAAACCACCAGCCTTTTTCAGATTTTCAGATGTTTCTTCCGGATTGAAGACGACCGCCGTGTAAAAGAAGCAGAAAAAGACAATACCCAAGCCATATAGCAACAGATACACAGGCTGGCCGTGCTGCAGATATTGGTTCAATGAAATCACGAAGTCGCCCATCTGACTTTCGCCCGCTGCCTTGTTACCCGCAAGCTGCGTAATCGTCAGCGGCAACAACAGCAATGACGACGCAAAGATTGGCGGGATAACGCCAGCGGTGTTAATCTTGAGCGGCAAATGGCTGCGGTCGGCCTGCATCATCCCACGCTGCGTTGCCCGCTTTGGATATTGAATGAGTACCCGCCTTTGGCCACGCTCCATGAAACAGATGATAAGCGTCAGGCCAACGAACATTCCAATAAAGCCCAAAATCAGAAATCCACTGATCGAACCCGTTCGCGCGCCCTCAAGCAAGCGCACTACCAACATCGGCAGCTGCGCCACGATGCCCGCCATAATGATAAGCGAGATCCCATTACCGATACCACGCGAGGTGATTTGCTCACCCAGCCACATCAGGAACATGGTGCCGCCAATCAAACTGATGGTCGCAACGACACGGAACATCAGGCCAGGTTCAACGACCGCGCTGATCCCGTTGGCAGCTGCAAGACTTTCGAGGCCCGCGGCCAAGAAATAGCCCTGAACCGCAGTCAGCAATACGGTCCCATAGCGCGTATACTGGTTCAACTTCTTACGACCGCTCTCGCCCTCTTTCTTGATGGCAGCGAGCGTTGGAGAAAGTGAGGCAGATAGCTGCACGACAATCGAAGCTGTAATATAGGGCATGACGCCAAGTGCAATGAGGCTCATGCGCTCAAGGCTTCCGCCCGAAAAGGTATTGAAGATATCCAGAACACCGCCGGCGGCGTTGTTGGCATACAGGGCAGCCTGCGCGATCGGGTCAACGCCCGGCAGCGGCACAAAACTCAACAACCGGAATACGATCAGCGCGCCTATGGTGAACCAGATACGGTTCTTAAGCTCTGTTGCCTGCCCGAACTTCGATAAATTGAGGTTCGAGGCCATTTGGTCGGCCCTAGATGCCATGATATACTTTCCTTATGTCAGGATGAAAGCCGAGTACACGCACGTCGCGCAATGGCTTAACCCACAAATTTCGCCTGACTGTATCTGGGTGAACCCCAGAAATGTCAAACCCCGCCACCCCATATCGGGAAGCGGGGCTGGCATGACAAGAGCGAAGTCGTCGCCCCTATCTTATTTCTTGGCCGCAGCTTCTTTAGCTGCGTTCTTGACAGAAGACTTCTTTGCGAGCGCTTTTTCCGCTGCCGAAACCTTAGTCAAAACATCGACCTTGCCGCCCGCCTTTTCAACAGCTTCGATAGCTGCCTTCGAAGCGCCAGCTACGGAGAAATTCACCTTTGCGGTGAGCTCACCCTTCGCAAGCAAACGGACGCCATCTTTGCCGCCGCGTGCAAGGCCCGCGGCCTTCAGTGCTGCGTGGTCGACAACGGCTTTGATGTCGATTTTCTTGGCATCAATAAACTTCTGGATCATACCCAAGTTTACCTCGGCATGGTCCTTCGCGAAGATATTGTTGAAGCCGCGCTTTGGAATACGCATGTGAAGTGGCATCTGGCCGCCTTCAAATCCGTTGATCGAAACACCTGAACGGCTGGTCTGGCCCTTTTGGCCACGACCGGAGGTTTTACCCTTGCCCGAACCGATACCACGGCCGACGCGCATACGACGATGGCGTGCGCCTTCGTTGTCTTTAATATCATTCAATTTCATGTCGTGCACTCGCTTTCGCTTTAATTCGCGCTGATGTTATTAGTCCTGAATTTGGACCATATGCCGAACCGTGTGGATCATTCCACGCACTTCGGGGGTGTCTTCGATCTCGACAATGCGGTTCATCTTGTCAAGGCCAAGGCCTTTCAAAGTTGCGCGCTGCGAGGCGGGACGGCGGATCGGCGAACCGGTCTGCTTGATTTTAATCTTCGCCATATCGATTACTCCGCAATAGCTTCTGCGTCGGCTTCAGCAGTTTTACTGCCACCGCGACCAAGCAGGTCGGCGATTTTCTTGCCGCGACGTTGCGCTACCGACTTGGGGCTGGTCTGTTCAGCCAACGCCGCAAAGGTAGCACGGATCATGTTATAGGGGTTCGACGTACCGACCGATTTGGTCACAACGTCTGCAACGCCAAGGCTTTCGAAGACAGCGCGCATTGGGCCGCCTGCGATGATGCCGGTACCCGCAGGTGCCGACCGCAGGGTAACCTTACCTGCGCCGAAATGGCCTTTGCCATCATGATGCAATGTGCGGCCATCTTTCAGAGCAACGCGGATCATGGACTTCTTTGCAGCAGCCGTGGCCTTGTTAATGGCTTCTGGCACTTCGCGCGCCTTACCATGGCCAAAACCTACGCGACCTTGGCCATCGCCGACCACGACGAGCGCAGCAAAACCAAAGCGCTTACCGCCCTTAACTGTTTTCGACACGCGGTTGATGTGGACGAGCTTTTCGATCGTGCCATCATCTTCTTCCTGTGCAGGACGACGATCATTGCCACGGCCACGACCACCGCCGCCACCGCTTCCACGATTGTCACCGCCGCCACGACCGCCGCGACCGCGACGCTGGCCTTCAGGAGCGGCTGCTTCAGGTGCTGCGCCATCGATGACGGGTGCAGTGCTTTCAGTGTTATCAGCCATCATTAGAACTCCAATCCGCCTTCGCGCGCTGCATCAGCAAGCGCTTTGACGCGACCGTGAAACAGAAACCCGCCACGATCAAATACCACGCTGGAAATGCCAGCTTTCTTGGCAGCTTCGGCTACCCGCTTGCCGACATCGGCAGCAGCTTCAGCCGTTGAGCCATTCTTCGCTTTCACGTCCTTGTCGAGCGTTGAAGCAGACGCGATGGTCGACCCCTTCGAATCGTCAATGATTTGCGCGTAAATGTGGCGGCCAGTGCGGTGCACGGAAAGACGAGGACGTCCAGCAACCTGCGCCCGCAATTTCGAACGCACGCGCTGACGGCGACGTGCAAAGAGAGACAGTTTTGCCATTATTTCTTCTTCCCTTCCTTGCGGAAGATATATTCGCCGCGGTACTTGATGCCCTTGCCCTTATAAGGCTCTGGCTTCCTCCAGCGACGGATTTCAGCAGCAACCTGCCCAACCTTCTGCTTGTCGATACCCGAAATCTCCACCGTGGTGTTATCGGGCGTCTTGATTTCGATGCCATCCGGGATCGCGAAGTCGACATCGTGGCTGTAGCCAAGTTGAAGCTTCAACATCTTGCCCTGGCTGTTGGCACGATAACCAACACCAGTGATTTCCAGCACCTTAGTAAAGCCCTCTGTCACACCAGTGACCAGATTTTGCACCAGCGTGCGCTGCATACCCCAAAAGGCGCGTGCCGCTCTGCTGCTGTTGGCAGGCTTTACCAAAAGACCGTCGTCCTGCATCTCGTAAGAGATAAGGTCGCTCATCGGCATTTTCAGTTCGCCCTTCGGTCCTTTGACCGAAAGCGTGCCCGCTTCCATGCTGGCGGTAACGCCGGCAGGGATGGGAACAGGTTTCTTACCAATGCGGCTCATTAGAATACCTCCGCCAGGATTTCGCCGCCGACATTCTGTGCACGCGCTTCGGCGTCCGACAGAACGCCCTTAGGCGTCGAAACGATGGTGATGCCAAGGCCGTTGCGGATAACCGGAAGCTCTTGGCTTCCTGAATATACGCGGCGACCAGGCTTTGAAACGCGGGCGACATGCTGAATAGCAGGCGCGCCTTCGAAATATTTCAGCTCGATGCGGATGCCCTTATGTGCACCCAAAGCTTCTTCGCTGTAACCACGAATATAGCCTTCGCGCTGCAGCACATCGAGAACGCGGGTACGCAGGCTGGAAGCTGGCGAGACTACAGAGTCTTTCTTCGCCCGCTGGCCGTTGCGGATACGGGTGAGCATATCACCCAAAGGATCGGTCATTGCCATCTATCTTATCCTT
>NCGG01000017.1 GCA_002278855.1 Sphingomonadales bacterium 28-55-16 | reverse complement strand
CATGGACGGCTTTGACCTTGGCATCGGCATATTGTTTCCCTTTTTCAAAGTGGGCAAGGACCGCGATACCGCGATGAACAGTATCGCGCCTGTCTGGGACGGAAACGAAACATGGCTGGTGATGGGCGTTGGCGGTTTGCTCGCGGCCTTCCCGCTGGCGTATGCGATTATCTTGCCTGCGCTCTATGCACCGATGATCGCGATGCTGCTCGGCCTTGTGTTTCGCGGCGTTGCATTCGAATTTCGCTGGCGCGATCCCGCACATCGCGAACTTTGGGACCGCGCATTCACGCTGGGTTCTTTCATTGCCACCTTCGCGCAAGGGATAGCGCTTGGCGCACTGCTCCAAGGCATTACCGTTGAAGGCCGTTCCTACGCAGGTGGATGGTGGGAATGGCTATCGCCATTTAGCATTTTGACCGGCTTTGGGCTGGTCGTCGGCTATGCGCTTTTGGGCGCGTGCTGGCTGAACTGGAAAACTGAGGGGGCATTGCAGCGTCAGGCGGTCACGTATGCCGGACGTTTGGGCATTAGCTTGCTGCTGATGATTGGCCTCATCAGCCTCGCCACGCTGACGCTTGAGGCGCAATATTATCTGCGTTGGTTGAGCTATCCCGGCGTATTGGCAACGGCGATAGTGCCGATTGCCACCATCGCCGTGACGTTCCTCTTCTATCGCAGCCTGCGCCAGACCAAAGACGCGCAGCCGTTCTTCTGGGCACTCGCCTTGTTCGGCTTATGCTTGATTGGCCTTGGCATTTCGATTTGGCCAAACGTCATTCCGGCGCGGGTCACGATCTGGGAAGCCGCGGCACCACATCGCAGCCAAGTCTTCATGTTGATCGGCGCATCCATCATGGTCCCGATCATCGTCGCGTACACCGCATGGTCCTATTGGGTGTTCCGCGGCAAAGTCGGCCACGACGGATATCATTGATGCCGCGCGCCAAACAATTGGGCTGGTTCTTTGGAATTTGGCTGCTGAGCGTGACGGCTTTGGCGATCGTCGGAAGTGCTATCCGTTGGGTGTTGCTCTAAAAGTTTGAATGGGGAGTGGGGTAAAAATGACCGAGATCAACAACGGCCCGGAAGCGTTACGGATGAGCAAGCTCATCGGTTTTTACGGGCGAACTGAACACAAAGATGAGCGCAATACCAATCGCGTAAACCGGCAATGCTCCATCCACGGCTGACTTAGGCGCTGAATTTTCAGGATTTTTACTCGGGGCGTTCCAATCAGAACGCTGATAAAAACGCACGCCGAAAGGCCGCCTTCGGTTGCAAAGGCCCTATCGCCTAAAGCATTGAAAACTGGAGCGGGCGAAGGGATTCGAACCCTCGACCCCAACCTTGGCAAGGTTGTGCTCTACCCCTGAGCTACGCCCGCTCTGGCGGTCAGGTATCTAAATCCTGACGGGTGAGGCGCGCCGTTAGCATGGGGTATATCGCCCCGCAAGCACCAAATGCCCGCTTTTTACGAAAATTGGGTAAAGCCTGTCTTGTGAAACGCATCGCTTTGCCCACATAGGGGGCGAAACGAATCCTCAAGACTGGAGAAATAACCTTGGCGACGATGGGCCTAACCACCGACGAACAGAAAGCCGTTGAGCAATTCCGGAACGATGTCGTCACACCGTCCATGGAGCGGCTGGTGATCCTCGACTTCTGGGCTGAATGGTGCGGGCCGTGCAAGCAACTGACGCCGATCTTGGAAAAAGTCGCGGCCGAATACGCCGATCGCGGCGTGATTTTGGCTAAGGTCAATGTTGACGAGAACAAGTTCATCGCCGCGCAATTTCAAGTGCGCTCGATACCAACGGTCTACGCTATTTTTCAGGGACAGCCTGTCGCCGACCTGTCGCCAGCGCGCACAGAGCCGCAATTGCGGCAGATGCTGGACCAGTTGTTGGAGAAGCTCCCCATTGTCGTTGGGGATGCAACCCCAGACCCCTTAGAACAACTGGCGCCGCTCATTGAAGAAGCCGAAATCCTTTTGGCGCAAGACGACGCCGAACAAGCTTATGCTGTGTTCGCCGAAGTACTTTCGGTTCTGCCGGAGCATCCTGCAGCATTGTCCGGCTTGATTCGCGCATTGACCTTATTGGGGCGCCAAGACGAGGCTCAGGCCATATTCGATAGCCTCAGCGCGGAACTGCGCGGCAATTCCATGCTGGAAAAGGCAGGGTCGATGTTGAGCATTGCCGCGGCTGCCGTTCCCCCTGAAGAAATGGCGGGATTAAAGGCATCGGTCGCAGCGTCGCCCGATGACCATGCTCTCCGGCTTGAGCTCGCCAACGCCTTAATGGCCGCAAGCGACCGCGATGGCGCCGCCGATGCCTTATTGCATATCATCGCGGCTGACCGCGAATGGAACGACGGGGCCGCCAAGGCCCGCCTTTTGGAGATTTTTGCGTTGATTGGATTGGAAGACCCCTGGGTAGCAGCCACACGGCGCAAATTGTCAGCGATCCTTTTCGGATGACCACGCGCCGCATCTCGGTATTCCCGCTGACTGGAGCCATCATCTTTCCAAGCATGCAATTGCCGCTGCATATCTTTGAGCCACGCTATCGCGATCTGGTGAGCGATTCGCTTGCCCGCGACCGGAACATTGGCATGATTCAGCCAAAGGGACAGGGCAATCAACCGCCCTTGTTCAACGTTGGCTGTCTCGCGCGGATCCAAGACGTCGAAGCGCTTGAAGATGGCCGGTACAATATCATCCTAGAGGGTGTGCAACGCTTTTCAGTGGTGAACGAGTTGAACGTCACGACCAGCTTTCGGCAGGTAGAAGCCGAATTGTGGAACGAAGACGAAGCGAGCGAGTCGTTGTCGCTCACCGAGCGCGCATCTATCGAAATCGAATCGCGGCGATTTGCCGAAGCGCAAGGGTACAGCGTCGATTGGTCAGCGGTGTCGCAATTGGATGATTATTCGCTCGTCAATGCCATCGCACAAATTGCGCCCTTCGACTTCGCCGCCAAACAGGCCTTGCTTGAGGCCCGCGGCCTATCTGATCGGGCGGATACTATTGTTCAGCTGATGCAGTTTTTCGGACGGCATGACAGCTCTGATGACCGCGTGACGCTTCAGTAATCAGCCCATAAAGCTGGCCCGCAGGCCGTCGATCACAAATTGCGCTGCCAGCGCACCCAGTAAGACGCCCAGAAGCCGCGTGATCACGGCTTCGGCATTGGCACCCAGCACGCGCATGATTGGGCCCGCTGCCAGCAACGCCAGCAAGGTCAGAAGCAATACTGCGCCCAGCGCCGCCAAAATGATGCCTGCGCGATCAATTCCGCTATTTTGCGACATCAGCAGCATGACCGAGGCGATGGAGCCCGGTCCAGCAATCATCGGCATAGCCATCGGGAAAACAGAAACATCTTCAATTTCAGGCGTATCAATAATTTTTTGGGCGCGCTCTTCACGGCGCTCAGTCCGCTTTTCGAAGACCATGTCAATCGCGATCAAGAACAGCATGATGCCGCCAGCGATGCGGAAACTGTTCAACTCAATGTGCAGCGCACCGAGCAATCGCTCGCCAAATAATGCAAATACCAGCAATATGCCCGACGCGACCATGGTCGCGCGCAACGCCATGTTGCGCCGCTGCGTGGCATTGGCGCCTTTGGTCAGGCTGGCATAAATGGGCGCACAGCCCGGTGGATCGATAACGACAAAAAAGGTTATGAATGCCGAGAGAAACAGCTCAATCATTTTTGTGCCGCGACCTGATCTGAAATGACCGTTTCGGAAACTGTGCCATTCCATAATGTGACCTTGACGGTCCGGGCACCGTTTGGCTGCACCACCCAATTATAGCTTAACGATTGGTCGCGCGCATAGCCGGTCTGCATCGCGGCGCCCTCGGGCGGCGCAACAAGCGATGCGGCAGCACTGCCTTTGCAGCTTGCAACTTTTGTAGCGATCATTTCTTCAGATACGCGGGGCGCGGTCAGGGTATCGCCATGATTGAGCACCCATTTCCATGCGCCGTCACCTGCCGCATTGGTTTCGACAAACTGCCAAATGGTTGTGAAATAGCCGATCGAACCGTCGCTCTTTTGCCATGCACCGGTCGTCACGCCGGTTTTGCCATCGCAGGACATGAAGGCCTTGTAGGGCTGCCATTTCACCGACTTGGCGGAATCTGTCTTGCCCTTCAAATATTCAAGCGCCGAGACAGGCTGTGGCACGAACATCACTGCGTCTTTGGCCGCGGTCTGGCGAAACGCTGTCCATTGTCCCTTTTCCTGCGCCAGTTGATTGAAACCGATCTCTGCGGCGACAATCGCGCTTGGATTGGCAATCTTTGGCGCGAAGTTACGAAACTCGGGGCTTGGTCCTGCGGCGCAACCGCCCAATGCTGCAACAAAAAGAAGGGCGGGACCGGCTTTCATCGTATCATATGCCTTCGGGTACGGAAATTCCAGCGCGGCGGTATGCGGCAACCACCGTGTTGCGCAACAGGCACGCAATGGTCATCGGGCCGACGCCACCCGGCACAGGCGTGATTGCACCAGCATGCGCCAAGGCCGCGTCAAAGGCAACGTCGCCGACGAGGCGACCTTTGCTTTGGCCCGCCTCAGGTTCAAGGCGATTGATGCCGACATCAATGACCACGGCACCGGGTTTCAACCAGTCGCCGGTCACCATTTCCGCACGGCCAACCGCAGCCACGACAATGTCCGCACGGCGAACGACGTCGGGCAAGTCCTGCGTTCGGCTGTGCGCGATCGTTACGGTGCAGTTTTCGGCCAAAAGCAATTGCGCCATCGGTTTGCCAACAATATTTGACCGTCCAATGACCACGGCGTTTTTGCCGGATAAATCCCCCAGATGGTCTTTTAACAGCATCAGGCAGCCAAGCGGCGTGCACGGGACAAACGCTTCTTCACCGACCGCAAGCCGCCCTGCGTTGACGACATGAAAACCGTCAACATCCTTCGCCGGATCAATTGCGGCGATGACAGCCTTGTCATCAATATGCGGCGGCAGCGGCAATTGTACCAATATGCCATCAACGGCCGCATCGGCGTTGAGTGTTTCCACCAGCGCAATCAGTTCATTTTGCGAAACTGAGACAGGCAGGCAATGTTCGAAGCTGTTCATGCCAGCCTCGACGGTCGCCTTCTTCTTTGATCCGACATAGACTTGGCTGGCCGGATCTTCACCCACCAGCACAACGGCAAGCCCCGGCTTGTGCCCGGTCAGCCCAACAAAGGACGCAACGGCAGCGGCAACGCGCAGACGCAAGTTGCCCGCAAAGGCTTTGCCATCAATGATCGCAGCCATGCTCACATGCCCGCCAAAGAAATGTCATTGTGAAGGCCCGCCAAAAGCATCTGCAATATGCGCAGGCCGATCAACAGCACCATGGGCGAAAAGTCGATCATGCCGGTATCGGGCATGATCTTGCGAATGGGTTTTAGAAATGGGTCAATGATGACAGAAAGCGCCTGCCAAATGGACGCGACGATGTTGTTCGACAGGCTGACCACGTTGAACGAAATCAGCAAGCTCAAGATGAACTGGATGATCACGACAGTCGACAGGATCGTCATCAAATAGCCGATTATGGAAATGAGCGCGAGAAGCATGGAATTCTCCCAAAAGGTTCGCCCGTGCGATTAGCCGAGCTGGGGCACTGTATCAACTGCCTAAAACAGTGCAATGTTCAGTTTACTTGTGGATCAGCGTGCCCGCACCCTTCACGGTGAACATTTCAATGAGCATCGCGTGGCTGGTGCGACCATCCAATATGACGGCTGCATCAACGCCCGATTCGACCGCATCAACGCATGTCTGGATTTTGGGGATCATACCGCCGCTAATCGTGCCATCACTCTGCAATTCGGCAATTGCGGCAGGATCAAGGTCCGTGAGCAGCTCGCCAGATTTGCTGAGCACGCCTGCAACATCGGTCAACAGGAACAGGCGCGAAGCACCCAAGGCACTCGCAATGGCGCCGGCCATGGTGTCGGCGTTAATATTGTAGGTGTGACCATCTGAACCAACGCCGATCGGGGCGATAACGGGTATCATGCCCGCCGCGCTGATAGTGTCGATGATGCTGCGGTCAACAGTCGTGGGCTCGCCCACAAAGCCAAGGTCGATATTCCGTTCAATATGGCTATCTGGGTCCTTTTGTGTGCGCTGCACTTTGGTGGCGGTAACGAACCCGCCATCCTTGCCCGAAATGCCAAGCGCCTTGCCACCAGCTGCGTTAATCCAGCCAACAAGTTCTTTGTTGATCGCGCCAGATAACACCATCTCGGCAATCTTTGCGGTTTCGGCATCCGTGACGCGCAGGCCGTCAACAAACTCGCTCTCGACGCCCAATTTCTTGAGCATTGCGCCGATCTGCGGGCCACCACCATGCACCACCACAGGGTTGATGCCGACCGCTTTCAGCAACACGACATCATCCGCAAAGTCACGCGCCAGACTGGCGTCGCCCATGGCATGTCCGCCATATTTGACGACAAAGGTTTTGCCCGCATAACGCTGCAGATATGGCAGCGCCTCCGTAAGGGTTTCGGCCTTGGCGAGATTGACTGGATCGATGGTCATGCTGATGGCTCCGCATCAAGTTTCCGGCCAATGCGCACCACAAGTGCGATAACCAATGGCACCATGACCGCCGACAGGATAATTTTTGCGATCATCTGACCGACCATGAGGTCAGCAATCGGACGGACGCCATAAAAGGACACAGTGATGAAGATCAAAGTGTCGACAATTTGCGACAGCGCCGCTGCGATAAAACCGCGCACCGCCAGAAACTTTCCCGATGTGCCCTTCAACCGTGCAAACAGCCAGACGTTCAGCGAAACCGAAACGCCATACGCCAATATGCCGGCCGCCATCATCCGCCCGCTTTGCCCGACGATGATCGGGAACGCCTCTTTCGCTGGTGCATACATTTCGGGATCTGTGGGAAGCCGAAGCACGAAATAGGCAAGGCCAATAGCAATGAACAAAGGCACAAAACCATAACGCACCAAACGGTCCGCAACGGCCCGGCCATGCATTTCGGCAATCGCGCTCGACACCGCGATCAATGTGAGAAATGGAAATATGCCCGCCTCCACCGCAATCGGGCCAATAGCGACCTGCTTGGCACCCAGAAATCCACCCAGTGGAACCATGCCGCCATAAAAAATGGCAAAGACGAAAAGCGAGCGCGGGATGGCACTTAACACGGTGCCCGATGTGGTCTGATCAGTCATACAAATCTGACTAGCGTCTAATTTTATTGGCGCAAGGTTAACGATAGCGCTAGGTCGAACGCGGGAACAATAAATTGCTGTCACGCCGAACTTGTTTCAGAATCTTACTTTCGCTGTGCCGGAGTAAGGCCCTGAAACAAGTTCAGGGTGATGGTTTTCGGGGAAGTTAGTAATGCAAATTTTGATGAGCCTGGCGGGAATGGTCGTGATTCTGGCAGTCGCCATTTTGCTGTCGTCAAACCGCCGCGCAATCAAATTTCGTGTGGTGGGCGCTGCCTTCGCGTTACAGGCAAGTGTAGCGGCATTGGTGTTATACACCTCAACCGGCAAAGTAGTGCTGAATGCAGCGTCGACTGGCGTATCCAATCTGCTTGGCTATTCGGCCAAAGGCACGCAGTTCATCTTTGGCCCGCTGGCCGCGCCTGAAATTGGCGGCAACAGCTTTGCGATTGCCGCCTTGCCCGTCATCATCTTTTTCGCCTCGTTGATTTCGATCCTCTATTATTTGGGCATCATGCAATATGTGATCCGCTGGATTGGCGGTGGTTTGCAGAAAATCACCGGCATTTCAAAAGTCGAAAGCCTGTGCGCCGCGGCCAATATCTTTGTCGGCCAGTCGGAATCGCCCTTGGTTATTCGCCCTTATCTCGCTGGCTTGAAACCCGAACAATTATTCTGCGTCATGACCGTTGGTATGGCCGGCGTTGCCGGAACTATCTTGGCTGCGTACGCCTCGATGGGCATCCGGATTGATTATCTGCTGGCGGCAGCATTCATGTCCGCTCCCGGCGGGATATTGATGGCGAAAATCATCATGCCAGATATGCCACCCGTTGCCTTGGCAGAGGGCGACCCGGCATTGGCCAATCCGCACCCGGATGATGAACCTGTGATGGTGCATGACGATGGTGAGGAAAAGCCCGCAAATATTATCATGGCCGCAGCGCAAGGGGCGCAAACGGGCGTTCGCCTTGCCGTGGCCGTAGGCGCCATGGTGCTTGCCTTCGTTGCTTTGGTCGCTTTGGCCAATGGCATATTGGGCGGCATTGGTGGCTTGTTTGGCTTGCCGAGCTTAAGCTTTCAGCAAATTGTTGGCTATGTCTTTGCGCCCGTCATGTTCCTAATCGGCGTACCATGGCACGAAGCGCTTCAGGCTGGCGGATTATTTGGTACGAAGATTGTCCTCAACGAATTTGTGGCCTTCATTGACTTAGGCGCGTTGAAAGAATTGTCCGCGCCCACGGTCGGCATCGTCACCTTCGCCTTGTGCGGTTTTGCCAATTTCAGCTCGATTGCGATCCAAATGGCCGTCACCGGAAGCTTGGCCCCCAATCAGCGGCCCATGATTGCTAAGCTAGGTTTGAAAGCGTTGGCTGCGGGTTCACTGTCAAACCTGATGAGTGCGGCGCTGGCTGGACTTTTTCTGTCCTTAACCTAATCAGCTTTCGCCGGCAGCGCGTTTCAATTCATACAAAAGGTCAAGCGCGGCGCGCGGGCTAAGCGCGTCGATATCGAGGTCCGTCAGCTTTTCACGCAAGGCGTCCACCTTGGCCTCGGCGGCGTCCATAGCTGCGCTGAACAAGGGCAGGTCACCAAGTCCAGCGGCAAGCCCGCCCGTTTCGGCCCGCCCTTTTTCCAGCTTACCCAACACCGCGCTGGCGCGTGCCACAACTTGCGGCGGCAGGCCGGCAAGCTTTGCCACCGCGATGCCATAGCTTCGGTCGGCGGGGCCATCGGCAAGTTCATGCAACAGCACAAGGTCGCCCTTATACTCTTTCGCCCGCACATGGTGCAGCGACAGCGCATTCAGGCTTTCGGACAGTCGCGTCAGCTCATGATAATGGGTGGCGAACAGGCATCGACAGCGGTTGGTTTCATGGATCCCCTCAACCACCGCCCATGCGATGGCAAGGCCATCATAAGTCGAGGTGCCGCGTCCAACTTCGTCCAATATGACAAAGCTTCGCTCGGTTGCTTGCGCCAATATGGCGGCGGTTTCGACCATTTCGACCATGAAGGTTGACCGCCCCCGCGCCAGATTGTCCGACGCGCCAACACGGCTGAACAAACGGTCGACCAACCCAAGCCGCGCCGCGGTTGCCGGGACATAGCTGCCCGCCTGCGCCAACAGGACGATCAACGCATTCTGCCGCAAGAATGTCGATTTGCCGCCCATGTTAGGGCCGCTAACCAGCCACAGCCGTTTTTCGGGCGATAATGTGCAGTCATTGGCGATGAACCGGTCACCGGACTTGGCCAAAGCGCTTTCTACAACGGGATGGCGTCCACCCTGTATTTCAAGACATGGGTGCGCGACAAAGCTTGGACGGCACCAATTGCTCTCTGCCGCGCGTTCCGCCAGCGCCGCCGATACGTCAATGCGCGCAAGGGCGTCGGCGCTTGTGGCAATAGCGTCGCGGCGCTTGAGGATATGCGCAATGAGGTCTTCAAGATGCGCAGCCTCGGCCGCCAGCGCATGGCCGCCCGCTTGCGTAATCCGGACCGCCTCCTCATGCAGTTCGGGCGAATTAAACCGCACGGCGCCCGCCATCGTCTGACGGTGGGTAAAGCCTGTCCCGGGCGCCATCAGTGCATCACCATGCTTAGCAGGCACCTCGACAAAATAGCCAAGCACCGCGTTGTGCCGAATCTTGAGCGCAGCCACGCCCGTTGCATCGCGATAGCGCGCCTCCAGTTGCGCGATGGCTTGACGGCCATCACGGCCCGCCAAACGCAACACGTCCAAAGCCGCATCATAGCCCTCGGCGATATAGCCGCCTTGCGTTGTGTCCGTCGGCGGTGATGCCACCAAAGCGCGGGTAAGGAGATCGACCATCTGCCCATGGCCATCCAATGCGGGCAAAAGATGGTCGAGCAACGCGGGTCGATCCGCCACGCCGGCGAGGCGTTCGCGCAACACGCGCGCCGCGTCCAACCCGTCGCGGATTTGCCCCAAGTCCCTTGGGCTTCCCCGCCCTGCTACAATACGGCCAAGCGCACGCGCAATATCGGGCAATTGGCGCAACGCTGCGCGGACGGCATCGCGCGTTAGCGGCGCATCATGAAACCATTGCACAAGCGATAGCCGCGCGTCGATCTTTGCCTTGTCCATCAATGGCGCGGCAAGGTCGGACGCGAGTTGCCGCGCACCCGCGCCGGTGATTGTACGGTCAACCTCAGCCAATAAAGACCCTGCGCGGCCGCCTTTGCTTGCGCTGTTAATCTCAAGGCTGTCGCGCGTTGCTTGATCAATCAAAAGATGTTCGTGCACCTCGCGGCGCACTGGCAATTTGAGAAAGGGCATTTTGCCCTGTCCGGCATGCGCGAGATAAGACATCAGCCCGCCCGCCGCCGCTTGCTCTGCGCGTGTCACGGGGCCAATGGCGTCAAGCGTGGTGAGCGCGAAATGCTGCTTTAGCAAATCGCTGCCAAAACTACTTTCAAAATCCGCGCGTGGCCGGATAATGGCCTCTGGCGGGAGCTGCGCGATGCCGTCCGGAACGACCAACTCGCTGGCGGATAAGCGCGCCAACTCGGCCTCAACCGCCCCCCCCGCCACGGTTACGAGTTCAAAATAACCCGTGGAAATATCCGCCGCCGCGAGCCCGTAAAACTCGCCGACCTGCGCCACCGCAACGAGCATATTTGATGCCCAGCTATCTAGCAGACTGTCCTCAGTCAGCGTGCCCGCCGTCACAAAACGCACAATATCGCGGGTGACCAAAGTCTTTCCACCCCGCGCCTTGGCTGCTTCCGGACTTTCGGTCTGCTCAGCAATCGCCACGCGATGCCCTGCCTTGATCAACCGCGCCAAATAGCCTTCGGCGGCATGCACAGGCACGCCACACATCGGAATCGGCTTGCCATCATGTTCACCGCGCGCGGTCAAAGCGATATCCAGCGTCGCTGCCGCTGCCCGCGCATCCTCAAAGAACAGTTCGAAGAAATCACCCATGCGGTAAAACAGCAGACAATCGCCCGCTTTGGCCTTCAAGCCCAAATATTGCACCATCATAGGTGTCGGTGTGTTTTCCCCCGTCATATGCTATGCGTTAGCGAAGCCCGACGAGCGGGGCAATGCTTGCCCTTGCGTCAGCAGCGCGTTAGGGACTGATAAAGTAATGATAACCGGTCAGGGCCAATAATGAACGATAGCGATGTCCAAATAACCCCGCAGGAAGCGCTCGATTTCCATTCGCAAGGCCGCCCCGGGAAAATCGAAATTGTGGCAACCAAGCCCATGGCAACGCAACGCGACTTGTCGCTTGCTTATTCGCCCGGCGTCGCCGTGCCTGTGCAGGCCATTTATGATAACCCGGCCGCAGCGTATGATTATACCGCCAAAGGCAATTTGGTTGCGGTAATTTCGAACGGAACCGCGATCCTTGGCATGGGGAATCTGGGCGCTTTAGCTTCAAAGCCTGTGATGGAAGGTAAGGCTGTTCTTTTCAAACGTTTTGCTGATGTCGATTCGATCGACATCGAAGTGAACACGCAAGATGCACAACGTTTCATTGACGCGGTTGAATTGCTTGAGCCGACCTTTGGCGGCATCAATCTGGAAGATATTGCCGCGCCCGATTGCTTCATTATCGAACAGACATTGAAAGAGCGGATGAACATCCCGGTCTTTCACGATGACCAGCATGGCACCGCGATCATCGCCGCCGCGGGATTGATAAACGCCTGCGAGCTGACAGGTAAGTCGCTGCAAGACATCAAAGTTGTCTGCAATGGTGCCGGCGCTGCGGCAATTGCCTGTACGGAGCTGATCAAGGGCATGGGCGTGCCGCACAATAATGTCATCATGTGCGATCGAAAGGGTGTCATCTATCAGGGCCGCACCGAGGGCATGGACCAATGGAAATCAGCGCATGCCGCAAAGACCAGTGCGCGCAGCTTGGCCGAAGCCATCGTAGGCGCTGACGTCTTTTTGGGCCTTTCCGCTGCCAATGCCCTAAGCCCAGATATGGTGAAATCCATGGCGGATCAGCCGATTATCTTTGCCATGGCAAATCCCGACCCCGAAATTTCCCCACCAGTTGCGCGCGCGGCACGGCCTGATGCAATTATCGCCACCGGCCGTTCGGATTTCCCTAATCAGGTCAACAATGTCTTGTGCTTCCCCTTCTTGTTCCGCGGCGCATTGGATGTACGGGCGACCACGATCAACGAACCGATGAAGATTGCTGCGTCGCATGCATTGGCACAATTGGCACGCGAGACAGTGCCCGAAGAAGTGGCCGCGGCTTATGGCGGCATGATGCATAAATTCGGCAGGGATTATATCATCCCGTCGCCGTTCGATCCGCGCCTGATGGAAATTGTGGCCTCCGCCGTTGCCAAGGCTGCGATGGATTCGGGCGTCGCGCAAAAGCCGATTGCCAATATGGACGCCTATCGCGCCAGCCTGCGTGCGCGGCAAAACCCAACCACGTCCGCGTTAACGCAGGTCTATGAAGCCGCCCGCGCAAAACCCAAGCGCGTGATCTTCGCTGAAGCTGAAGAGGATGTCGTGTTGCGCGCGGCCGTCCAGTTCAAACAGGATGGCTATGGCGTTCCAGTGTTGATTGGCCGCGACGCGCGCGTGATCGAAAAGCTGATCGAGCTCGGCGCGAACCCGGACGAATATGAAATTCATAACAGCGTGCAAAGTCCGCTTGTCGAGAAAATGGTCGACCGTTTGTATAACCGGCTTCAGCGGCGCGGTTATCTGCGCCGCGACATTCAACGGATGGTCAACCGTGACCGCAACATCTTTGGCGCATTGCTGCTGCAGATGGATCAGGCCGATGCCATGATCACGGGCGTGACGCGCACCTTCGGTCAGACGCTGCGCGAACTGCGCCGCGTGCTTGACCCGAAAAAGGATGCCGTGCCTTTTGGCATTCACGTCATGGTAGGCAAAACGCACACAGTGTTCATTGCCGATACGACGGTCAACGAGCGGCCAACTGCCGATGAATTGGCACATATCGCTGAAAAGACCGCTGCTGTGGCCCGTCGCATGGGCCATGTGCCCCGCGTGGCATTTTTGTCTTTCTCGACCTTTGGCAATCCTGCCGGAACATGGCTCAACAATATCCGTGATGCAGTAGCCATACTCGACGCGCGCCGGCCCGACTTTGAATATGAAGGCGATATGCCGCCCGATGTCGCTTTGAACCCGGCATTGATGAAAAATTACCCGTTCTGCCGACTGTCCGGCCCAGCCAATATTCTTGTTATGCCGGGGCTTCAGTCAGCAAATCTCTCGGCAAAGCTGTTACGCGAATTGGGCGGAGATCAGGTTATCGGGCCAATGCTGCTGGGTATAGAGCGCCAAGTACAAGTCGCCACTATGGCGTCAAGCACAAGCGACCTGGTGACACTTGCGGTGTTGGCGGCTGCGGGCGTTACCGAGTAACGCAGCCGCAAAGCAAGGTGCCGTGGCTGCGCGTAAACGGCCGCAGGATGGCACGTTAACGTTGGTCGGAACTGTAGATTAATTCGGACTGTTCGGCGTCGCGCCTTGACCACCGCCGGCGCCGACGGCGCCAATGTTGCCAAAGACTTCTTCAAAGAAGCTTGTGTTGCGGCCAAGCGTCGGGGTTTTATCGCCCGCTGGACTGATCTTGGAAATCAGTTCTTTGCCGGTTTGCGACACTGATGCAACATTGCCCGCTTTGTCGAAACGGACCTTAAGCACATATTGATTGTCCGCCACAGGCTGCGAAAATGCCAGTTGCTTCGCGTCACGCGAATAATAATACCAGTCATTCTGGTCAAACTGGCCGACAAAGGTCGGGCGGCCAAGCGATGCCTGAACCGACTCCTTGTTGTCGACACCCGGCTGAACCGAATTCAGCAACGTTTGGTCGCCAATATATCCCTGATGTGATTTCAAGCGCGTGCAACCCGAAGACAGGGACAAAGCGGCAATCAATGTTGCAAGGCTAACAATTTGCGACGCGCGCATAGACTTCTCCGCTTATCCACTAAACTTGGGCCTTTGCCATTGCATCCTTAAGGCGCAATATCAATATACAATCCCAGATGAATGCCGGATGAGTAAGGATGCAAGCGCCGCTATGACATTATTGAAAAGACTGTTCGGTAACGGGCAACCCGACCCCAAATTGAAATTGGTCCCATTGTATAACCAGATCGTGGCAAAGGCGCGCGAGCCGCATTGGTATGTCGAAGGGCAAGTACCCGACAGCCTTGATGGCCGGTTCGACATGGTGGCGGCCATATTGTCGCTTGTGCTGTTGCGGCTTGAAGCGAGCAAAGCCCACGCCTTGGATATGGCAAGACTGACGGAGGTGTTCGTCGACGACATGGACGGACAATTGCGCGAAGTTGGAATCGGCGACATGATTGTCGGGAAACATATCGGCCAAATTATGAGCGCGGTTGGCGGCAGGCTTGGCGCACTGCGCAATGCTATGGCTGATAACAATGTGCTGGATGATGCTCTTATTCGTAACATTTATCGCAGCATTACGCCATCACCAGAGGCACTTGCCCACACGCATCGGGGCCTGTTAGACGTTGAGCGGGCTCTTGGCGCGCAATTGCCCGACATTATCGTCGAAGGCGACGCCAAATGGTGACGGACAATGAATTCAGCCATGTGATCAAGCTGTCTGAAGTTGGAAACCACAGCCGGAATATCCAACTGTCCGCCGATCAAGACGCACGCGCTGGTCTGATGGCACGTTTTGACCTTGCTGCGCTCGATTCGCTGAAGGCCGAAATATCATTGGCGCATGATGCTGAAGGGGTGGTCGCCACGGGCCGCTTCACCGCAGATCTCGCGCAATTTTGCATTGCCTCGCATGACCCCGTTCCAGCCAGCATGGACGAAGCGGTCCATATCCGTTTCGTTCCAGAACCGGTTGTTAATGGCGAGGTTGAACTTGAACTCGCGCCAGAGGACTGTGACACGATGTTTCACGATGGCCAGACCATTGATCTGGGCGAAGCTGTTGCCCAATCGCTTGGACTGTCCCTCAACCCCTATCCGCGGAGCCCAGCGGCAGAGAAAATGCTCAAAGCCGCTGGTGTGCAAAGCGAGGAAGATATTGTTCCGACAGGCGCGTTGGCGGGCCTGAAGGACTTATTGGCGAAAAAATGAAGGCTGCGTATCATGTTTGATGTCGCGCTGCGGCGGTTGGTTGATCCGACGCTCATCCGCATTGCAACATGGGTCGCTGGCGCGCGCATTTCGGCAAACGCGTTGACGATCGGCGGGGCCGGGCTTGGGCTTGGCGCTGCTTTCTTCATCACCCAATCGCATTTTACAGCAGCATGGGTGTTCATCCTGCTGAACCGGATCTGCGATGGATTGGACGGGGCGATTGCGCGCATCAATGGGCCGACCGAATTGGGCGGCTATCTCGATATAATCTGCGATTATGTGTTTTACCTGTCGGTGCCAATCGCTTTCGCCTGGATGGACCCCGCAAACCAAATGCCTGCCTTGCTGCTGGTCGCCAGCTTTACATTAACCGCAGTAAGCTTCTTGGCCTTCGCCGCCATAGCCGCGCGGCGAACGTTCGATGACGGAGCGCATGGGCCAAAGGCCTTCATCTATTCGACCGGGTTGATGGAAGGCGGCGAGACCATCGCTTTCTTCCTGCTATTCTGCCTGATTCCCGGCTATTTTCCGACGCTGGCCATTGTCTTTGCTATGCTGTGCCTGCTCACCATAGGCCAGCGCATGGTCCTTGCGATCAAAAGCTTCCGCTAACCGCGCTGCCACCGGAACCAGCGCTCCGCCCATTTCAGCAGACCCTCTGGCTTACGCGCAAGGCCAAATTGCCCAGCGGCATATTTATTCGCTTCCGCCCAGGTGGGATAAGGATGGATGGTCTGGAGAATTTTGCGCAGCCCCATATTGTGCTTCATGGCAAAGGTGACTTCGGCAAGAATCTCGCCGGCATTCTGGCCGATGATGGTTGCACCCAAGATCCGATCGCTGCCCTTTGCGGTCAGGATTTTGACAAAGCCATGCGCCTCACTCTCCGCAATCGCGCGGTCGAGATCATCGAGGTCATACCGCGTCAGGTCAAAGGACAGGCCCTGCTCTTCCGCTTCAGCTTGCGTAAGGCCCACCGTCGCCAGTTCGGGCTCTGTATAGGTTACGCGCGGCAGGACGCGGTAATCGGTGCGGTATTTTTTGAAGGGGCTGGCAAGCGCATTGACGCTGGCATACCAAGCTTCATGGCTGCCGCCATGGGTGAGCTGCTGGCGCCCCGCGACATCCCCTGCGCACAGAATGTGCGGCATGTTGGTGCGCAAAAACACGTCGTTTACGAGCCGTCCGTCAACAACCAGCCCAAGTTCTTCTAAACCGAAACCAGATACGCGCGGCGTGCGTCCGACCGCGATGATAATGTCATCATACGCTATGGCCGCTTCGCCCTCTGGCCCCGCAACGACCAGCGACTTGCCCGCTTCAAACCGCAATGCGCGATGCCGCGTATGGATAGAAACGCCTTCCGATGCCAAACGCGCCGTTACCAAGGCGGCGGCATCGGCGTCTTCCTTCAACAACAAGCGGTCCGCCATTTCGACTAGAGTCACGTTCGATCCAAGCCGCTGGAACGCTTGCGCAAGCTCGCATCCAATTGGGCCACCGCCCAAAATCACCAGCCGAGCGGGCACCTCTGGCCGCGTAGCCATCACATCCCACAAGGTCTCACTGGTCAGATAGCCGCTGTCTTCGACGCCAGGTAACGGCGGAATACATGGCGCTGCGCCGGTGGCGATTATGAAAGATTTGGCCGTCAGTTGTCGTTCACCGTCAATTTCGACCGTCCAAGGGTCCAAGAACCGCGCATAGCCTTGCACACAATCGACCCCAAGGCCGGTGAATCGTTCGACGCTGTCATGCGGCTCAATTGCGGTAATGACATCGCGCACGCGGCGCATGACCGCTGGAAAGTCGACCAGTGGCGCGCCCACATCAATGCCAAAGCGGGCCGAATCGGCAATCTGATGAGCAACCTTCGCGCTTTTGATCAGCGCCTTGGAAGGAACGCATCCGGTATTCAGGCAATCCCCACCCATTGCATGCGCTTCGATTAACGTCACTTTGGCTTTCACCATTGCCGCGATATATGCAGAGACCAAGCCAGCAGAGCCGGCACCAATAACGATCAGGTTGCGGTCAAACCGTTTCGGCTTTTGCCAGCGTTCAGCCACGGCTGCGCTTCAATAAGGCGACAATGCCCTTTGCCGCCCACGGAAAAAACGCAAGCGCGACAAAGGATGCAATCAGCGTCGGGGATAATAAGCCTGCGGTGCTTTCAATCTTGCTGATCTGCGTGCCAGCGTTCACAAACACGATTGTTGCTGGCAACATCCCCAATTGGCTCACCCAGAAAAACGTCCGCGTTTTTACGCGGGTTAAGCCCATCAACAGGTTGATAACAAAAAACGGGAATACGGGGATCAAGCGGAGCGTGAACACATAAAAGGCGCCGTCTTTTTGTAGACCATCGTCAATGGCGCGCAGACGTTCGCCAAATTTCCCCTGCACCCAATCGCGCAGGACAAAGCGGGCGCTTAAAAAGGCTAAGGTGGCGCCAATAGTAGACGCAAAGGAGACGATGATCGTACCAACGACAACGCCAAACAAGGCGCCGGCAACAAGCGTCATAATCGCTGCGCCAGGAATCGATAAACCCGTTACCGCAACATATAGGAGGAAGAACCCGGTAATGTAGAGAGCAGGGTTCGCGTCTTTGGCGGCGACGATCTCGGCTTGGCTTGCTTTGAAGCTGTCGAGGTTGAGAATCTGGCCGAGGTCAAAAAAGAAATAAGCAGCAATCGCGCTCAGCAGAACAAGAACCAATATTGCTTTTTTCATGTTGGCCCCTGCTCAATATCCCGTCAACCTTGCCTATATTGTACGATCAAAACGGTACATCGTCGTCGAGATCATTGTCGAAATCACCGCCGCCAAAGCCAGACGATCCGCCAGCGCTACCGCCGCCGCCAGCACCCCAATTGTTGCCGCCGGACGAGCTGCCTCCAGATGCACCGCCGCCCCAGCTATCACCGCCGCCGCCGGATCCACCCTTGGGACCGTCGAGCATCACAAGCTTGCCGTCAAAGCCCGCAACCGAAACTTCGGTCGTGTAACGGTCATTGCCCGAAGCATCCTGCCACTTGCGCGTGCGCAATTGGCCTTCGATATACACCTTGCTGCCTTTTTTTAAGAAGCGCTCGGCCACGCCGACAAGGCCATCTGCATTCAGCACGACAGAATGCCATTCCGTGCGCTCTTTTTTCTCACCGGTCGTGCGGTCTTTCCAATCTTCGGACGTCGCGATCCGCAAATTGCAAATGCGGCCGCCATTTTGGAATGATTTAACCTCGGGGTCCGCGCCCAAATTGCCGACGATGATGACTTTATTGACGCTTCCCGCCATGATGCTGCCCTTACATGCAAAAGTTTTCGTTGGTCCGCTATAAGCCGAAGGAACGCGCTGTCCAATATGTTATCCCTGCTGCGGCATATGCCAGTGCAAAAAGATATGTGACCATGAAGATTGGCCATTTCCAGCTATTGGTTTCGCGCCGCGTGACGGCAATCGTCGAGATGCACTGCGGCGCAAAAACAAACCAGGCAAGAAAGGCAAGCGCAGTGGCCAGCGACCAGTCTGCCGCAAGCTTTGGGCCAAGACTTGAGGCGGCGGCATCGTCATCTGCCGCGTCAATGGCATAGACCGTTGCCAGCGCCGAAACCGCGACTTCACGCGCCGCCATTGCAGGGATCAGCGCCAATGCAATGTCGTGGTTGAAGCCGATTGGCCGGACGATGGGTTCAAGACCGTCAGCAATACGCCCGGCAACCGAATATTCAACCTGCGAGATATTGCTGCCTTCGGGTGCTTTGGGAAAGCTTAGAAGTGCCCACAAAATGATCGTAGCCGCAAAAATGATCGTTCCCGCACGGCGCAGAAACACCCATGCGCGCTGCCACAGGTTTAGCGCAATGTCGCTGGCGCGCGGCCATTGATAGCGCGGCATTTCAATCAGGAAACTGCTCGTCCGGCTTTGCGTGACAAAGCGTTGAATGACCGAAGCCGCCAACATCGCACCCAATATGCCGGTAATGTACAGGCCGAATAGGACAAGCCCTTGCAGGCCAATGCCGGGGCCAACATTGGACGCCGGAATGAATGCGCCGATGATAACCGTATAGACGGGCAGGCGCGCCGAACAGGTCATCAGTGGCGCAATAAGAATAGTAGCCAAACGTTCCTTTTGATCCATGATCGTCCGCGTCGCCATGATACCGGGGATCGCGCAAGCGAATGACGACAGCAAGGGAATGAAACTATGTCCCGATAATCCGACCGCCGCCATCATCCGGTCCATGACAAAGGCGGCGCGCGTCATATAACCTGACGCCTCAAGCAATAATATGAAGAGGAAAAGGATCAGAATCTGCGGCAAGAAAACGATCACTGAACCCACGCCAGCAATGACACCATCGGTTAGGAACGACCGCAGCATACTGTCGGGCATAGCATTTTTAATGCTATCACTCAGCAAGGCAAAACCACTTTCAATCCAGCCGATCGGCGCCTCGGACCAGCCATAGACCGCCTGAAACATGAGGAACAGCAACCCGAGCAAGATGACCACGCCGCCGACCGGATGCAACAGCACGGAATCGAGCCTGCGTGTCCATTGGCGGCCAGCAGTTTCGCTGATGATGACCGAGCGTGCGATGTCGCGGGCGCGCTGATTTTGCGCGCCGATGGAACTAGCCACCGGTTCGGTCGCCGGACAGGCATTTTTGAGCGCGTCCTCGAGCTGCACCATCAACGGCTCAAGTCCGCGACGGCGCACGGCTACCGTCTCAATAACGGGCACGCCAAGCGCGCGCGCCAGTGATTGCGAATCGAGTTGAAGTCCGTCTCGCTTCGCCAAGTCGATCATGTTCAATGCGACCACCGTCGGCAGGCCTTGCGCAATCAGTTCAAGCGCAAAGCGCAAATGATTGTCGAGATTGCCCGCGTCGAGCACGATGACCAGCGCGTCGGGACGGCGATGGCCTTGCAAATTGCCCAAGACCACGTCGCGCGTGACGGCTTCGTCAAGGCTGTCGGGGTGCAAGCTATACGCACCGGGCAAATCAATCATTTCCACCGGGCGGCCATCGGCAAAATGGGTGCGGCCCGATTTGCGTTCGACCGTTACGCCGGGATAATTGGCAATTTTCTGCCGTGCGCCCGTGAGCGCGTTAAACAACGCGCTTTTCCCGGCATTGGGGTTGCCGACCAAAGCGACCAATGGCGTCATCTCGGTCATGCCGATAACTCGCAATCAATCGCGGCGGCGACGTTATTGCGCAAGGCGACCGTCATCCGGCCAACACGCACCGCCACTGGATCGCGCCACATCAATATGCCCTTGTGCAATGCCTCGATCGCGACCCCGGGTTCAAAACCAAGCGCGCGCAAACGATGCCCTTCCTGATCGGGCAAAGCATCCCAATCGATGGTCCGAATGACCGCCATGCGGTTGAGGGGAAGGAGGTCGAGTTGCACGCGCGCTATTTGCAACCGATTCGCAATAACATCAATAGGGATTCATCTCAGGCTGAAGGCTCAACGCGCAGGATAGCGCAGCCGGCCGATAAATCGTGACAGGCTTGGCGTGAATTCCTGGCGCTGCTTCGCCTGATATTTCACCTTTTCAATTTGCATCACATTGTCGATCCGCCGGTCGAGAAAGGCACGGGTATCTGCGAAATTGTCGCTGTCATCATTGACAAAAACGCTCAACGTGCTTGCGTACACCGCAGACAGCGTCATGCGCTTGGTATAATGGTTGAGGTCAGTCGCGCTATCGCCCGCCAGACGCCACATGCGATCCGCCGAACGCCAGCCCATTTTTGCCGACCTGGCCAAGTTCTGCGGCATGGCCATGATTGCAAGCGCGCGGCGCAGCGATTCCCGGTCGGGCGCCATAATCTCCAACCGAGTCGCCAGCAAAGCGGTAATGCGGTCGCGTATTTTCATCGCCCCCAGCTTTTCGGCAGGCAAGCGCTGTGCAAGTTCGAGGTCAACGCCGTCAATCCACGCATCGATCATGTCGATCGCTTTGCCCTTAAACGCCAGCATAGCCACGTCGCGGTCGACGCCCGTCTCGTCCGCAGCCGCATGAATGGCGGCGTCGGACCAGCCATCAAAACCGGCATGACGGCCGATGACCGGGGCAAGGGCGACGCGGACTTCATCAAGCGTCAGGTCGGTAAAGTGGGTGTTTTCTGGCATAAGCTATATGTACCCGTTCGCTGCCCGCAAGAAAAGGGCTATTGCTTTCGCACCAGCACCAAAGCGAGCATGACAAGCGCGCTGCCGGTAAAGTCCATTACCGTAAGCGTCTCGCCAAAGGCCAGCCATCCGGCCGTGGCCGACAAAGCCGGCTGAAGCAGCAAAGCGAGCCCAATCACGAGCGGGCTAAAATGCGGCAGCGCATAGGTCAGGCAACCCTGACCGAAAAACTGCGAGGTGAAGGCCAGCAAAACGACTGGCCACCATTCCGAAGGTATGATCTGCTCGCCCGCGAAAAAAGCGCATGCAAGCAGCACAACCGCCGCGACTGCACTTGCCATCCCAAGCGCGCCCCAGCTTTCGGTGCCTTGGCGTACTTTCATCATCGATACCAAATAGACAGTATAGGTAAGCCCCGCACCAAGCGACAGGAGATCGCCCGCAAAGTGGCGCGGCGACAGTTCAAGGCTTTGCCCCATCAGCAGCGCCGCCCCCAGAAACGCAAAAACGATGGCGATGCTCTCCCATCTGGACGGCATTTTGCGCGCGAGAATCACGCCGTAAAGGACGAGCAGAAGGCTGGCACAATTCGCAAATAGCGTGGCATTCGCCATTTTTGTCTGAAAAATACCGATATGCCACAAAGCAATGTCCACACCGAAAAACAGGCCCGCCAAAATCACGAGCCAGAGTGACGAACGCCTGACGGTCGACATGCGGAAACCGAAACGATAGCCAACGGCCAACAAAAACGGGGTCGCAAGCGCCAGACGCCAAAACCCCGTGGCAATCGGCCCACTGTCCGCAAAGCGCACAAGCAGCGGCCCAAAGGCAATCGCGACATTTCCTGCAAGCAATGCGGCAAAGGCAAGCAAAGTCGGTTTTTGCTGATGGAAAAACTGTTGCTGCATAAACCCCCGTTGCAATTTGCAACTTTCATCCGCATCTTGGCGACAAAGCAACGCCTTAATGACAGGAAATCGCATGACTGCAACTTTGTTCGACCCAATTCAACTCGGAGCCATCTCGGCGCCCAACCGTATACTCATGGCGCCCCTGACGCGCGGACGCAGCGAAGGGGAGCATGTGCCCCTGTCCGACCTTAAGGCAGAATATTACAGCCAGCGCAGTTCCGCAGGCCTTATCATCGCCGAAGCCACGGGCATCAGCCAAGAAGGGCTGGGCTGGCCTTCAGCGCCCGGCATCTGGTCCGATGCGCAGGTCAAGGCTTGGAAGCCAGTGACGAAAGCCGTGCATGATGCCGGTGGTAGGATCATCCTGCAATTGTGGCACATGGGTCGCCTTGTGCACCCGGATTTCTTGGGCGGCGCGCAACCCGTGTCATCTTCGGCCACGACTGCGCCAGGCTTGGCCCATACGCCTGAAGGCAAGAAAGATTACACCGAAGCGCGCGCGCTGGATATCTCTGAATTCCCGCGAATCATTGCTGATTATGTGCAGGCGGCAAAAAATGCGATGGAAGCTGGCTTTGACGGTGTGCAAATTCACGCAGCCAATGGCTATCTGATTGACCAGTTCCTGCGCGACAACACCAATTTCCGCACCGACGAATATGGCGGTCCAATCGAAAACCGTATCCGCTTGCTGCGTGAAGTGACGCAAGCAGTTGTCGATGCCATTGGTTCGGAGCGGACATCGGTTCGATTGTCTCCCAATGGCGAAACGCAAGGCGCAGACGACAGCAACCCCGTTGCGTTGTTCACCGCTGCTGCTGCTGCGTTGCAAGATATCGGTATCGCCTTCCTTGAGCTGCGCGACATCAAACCTTACGGAAATTTCGGAAGAACTGATGTGCCGCGCGTCTCACCGGAAATTCGCAAGGTGTTTAAGGGCCCGCTCGTGCTCAACCAGGAATATACCAAAGAGCTCGCAGATGCAGATCTCGCCTCCGGCCTTGCAGATGCCATCAGCTTTGGCCGTCCTTATATCAGCAACCCAGACCTTGTAGAGCGGCTCCGCGTTGGTGCGGAACTGACGCCGGATAACTTCAAGACATGGTATGCGCCCGACGGCGAGGGATATACCGACTATCCGTTCCTCGAACAAGCGGACGCATAACGCACATGATTTCGGCGGGGCTTGGCATATATGCAATAGCCATCCCCGCCTTATTGTTTGTGCTGCTGGCCGGGACAGAGATTATCTGGCCGTGCCGCAAACTGGTGCTCGGGCGCTACCCTAGGTGGCGAACGCATGCATTATTCTTCGCCACCAATGCCATTGTTGGACGGCTGTTATCGTTTTTGGTCGTCGTAGGTGTCGCTGCAAACTGGGCGGATGCAAATCAGTTTGGCGCACTGAACCTGATCGCTTTGCCCGTTTGGGTCGACGCAATCATTGCGTTTATCCTTCTCGATTTCGCGGTGTGGTTTCAACATTTGATCATGCACCGCAGTCCGTATCTGTGGCGCATGCACGCCGTTCACCACAGCGACCGCGATCTGGATGTCACAACAGCGTTGCGGTTCCACCCATTTGAACTGATCGTGTCGACTGTATATAAATCAGCGATTGTCGCCCTGCTCGGCGTGCCGGTGATCGTTGCGCTCGCGTTCGAACTTTGGCTCAACACCAATGCGCTTTTCAACCACAGCAACATCCGCTTGCCCCGCAAGCTTGAGCGCGTGCTGCGGCTTTTTCTTGTAACGCCCGACATGCATCTGGTGCATCACAGCACCCTAATCGACGAACAGAAGCATAATTTCGGCTTTGCCCTGACGGTCTGGGACCGTGTGTTTGGCACCTATCGCGCCGAGTCCATTTTGGGAGCCGAAAACCAGAAAATTGGTCTCTCTAACATAGACGATGCCCGCCCGTCAGGGTTCATGTGGAGCATGAAGCAACCGATAACGTAACGGAATTCAAGGCCGTCTTGACCCACTTGAATTTCCGTAGCATTTTCAGTGCGAGGGGAGTTTGGAATGGCCAGAATACGCAAGATTATATTGGGCACAGTTGCCATTGTCGCGATTGGCGCGGGGGTTACCTACGGGTGGCAGCAATATCGCGACAAACGCATCATGGATGATTCGCGCGAAGCGCAAGCAACGTCCGATAGCGAAGTCACGTCTGGCCCGGCAAACACGCTGCTTTGGGGCGACACACATCTCCACACCGCCAATTCCATTGATGCCTTTGGTTTTGGTGTAAAGCTTGGGCCTGAAGAGGCGCTGCGTTTTGCGCGCGGAGAAGAAGTTACATCGACAGGCGGGCTGAAGGCCAAGCTTGAGCGGCCCCTCGATTTTCTCGTGATTGCCGACCACTCTGGCGGCCTTGGCGCGACCAAAGCATTGTACGATGCGCCCGGATTTTTAATCGGCGACCCAACATTGCGGCGATGGCATGACGAAATGCATAAAGGGCCAGAGGGCATGCAGCGCGTGACCGCCGAACTCATTGACGCCGTTGGTCGCAACGCCCTTCCTGCGGCTCTAACCGATCCCGAAAAACAGCGCAAAACTTCAACCAACATCTGGACAAACCACAGTTCGTTGATTGAGCGCTACAATGAGCCTGGCAAGTTTACCGCGTTCATGGGCTTTGAATATACGCTGATGCCCGGCGGCAATAATTTGCACCGCGTTGTCATGTTCCGCGACGGAAAAAGCCGCACCGACAAAGTGCTCCCCTACGATCCCGGCCAGGGCGATACGCCTGTCAGCCAATTGTGGGACTATATGGACAATTATGAAAAGGTCACCGGCGGGAAAGTGCTTGCGATCCCGCATAACAGCAACCTGTCCAATGGCCTGATGTTTGAACTGGTCGGTCCGGACGGCGGCCCGATGACCGCGCAATATGCCCGGCGTCGCGCCGCGCGCGAACCCGTAGCAGAAATCACGCAGATCAAGGGCGACAGCGAATCCCATTCGTTTCTGTCCCCCAATGACGAGTTTGCGGGATTTGGGACCGCTGGGTGGGAGCTTGGCAACCTCACCATGCAGCAAAAGAAAAAACCGCAGGACTATGCAGGCGAATATATTCGTGAGGCGTTGAAACGCGGTCTGGCGATTGAAGCGCGCACCGGCGTGAACCCTTATAAGTTTGGCGTTATCGGTTCGACCGATAGCCATACCGCGCTAGCGACAGCGGACGAAAACAATTTCTTTGGCAAACATGCGGGCGTCGAACCAAATGCAAAGCGGGCGTCGCAGGCCCAAAATCTTGGCACAAGGGTGGGACGTTTCGGCTGGCACTATCTTGCAGGCGGATATGCTGCAGTCTGGGCGACTGCCAATACCCGCGCCGCCATTTTCGACGCGATGATGCGGCGCGAGGTGTACGCCACAACTGGCCCGCGCATGACAGTGCGTTTCTTTGGCGGTTGGGATTTCAATGAAAAGGATTTTGCGAGCGATTGGGTAAAGGCTGGTTACGCAAAAGGCGTGCCCATGGGCGCGGATCTTAAACCCGGCAATGGCGCACCCAAATTCATGATTTCCGCTCTGAAAGACCCAATGGGCGCCAATCTCGACCGCGTTCAAGTCGTCAAGGGTTGGGTGAACGCGTCAGGCAAACTGCAAGAAAAGGTCTTTGACGTTGTGTGGGCCGACGCGGACAAAAGGCAAAAGGGCGCGAATGGCAAAGTGCCTGCCGTGGGCGACACCGTGAACATCGCCAAAGCCAGCTATACCAACAGCATCGGCGACCCCGAATTGCGTGTGGTGTGGACCGACCCTGAATTCGACCGCAACACCCGTGCATTTTATTATGTGCGCGTTATCGAAATTCCCACACCACGCTGGGTGTTGTTTGATGCCTTGCGTTATGGCGCAAAACTGCTGCCAGGGACCGAGCTAAAAGCACAGGAACGCGCTTATTCATCGCCTATTTGGTATAACCCTAAAAAGAGCTAGCGCAGGATATTATTCAACCTCGATCCCGGCAAGCATCAGGTCGGGATCCGCTATGCCCATCAGCCGGCGCATGGCGAGGCGTGCCAAGCGCTGCGTTTCGGTTTTTCGGCGTGCCGGCGCGACCGGCGCCAAAGCCGCGGGCCGGGCGATTTCGGCGTCATACGCGTCCGCGATAATCAACCCGGCACGTTCGGGCATGAAAGCCGCCCCGTGCAGCGGGCCAATATCGAACCCCGCCGGCACCGCCCAGAAAAATCGGTCGCAATAGTCCAGATATTCAGGCCATTTTTGGTCGCCCAAAAGATCGGCACGCGAACATTTGATTTCGACAATGATAATCTCACCCTTGAGGGTGATCCCCATCAGGTCGGCACGGCGATTATTGCGTAAGCTGACCTCGGGTTGCACCATGATCTGGTTGCGCAAAAACAAACGGGAGACGCCCCGCGCTACCGCAGGCGCCCCCGAAAAGGATAAAGATGTCGAAGCCGAATCCATTTTTGGGATTTAGAACGAAACAAGAACATAATAAAGGCCCCATTTCGGGGCCCTTATCGTCTCGTCAATGTATCGCAGATCAACGATAGAAAATATGATTGTCGATGCTGCCAATGCGCGTCAGGCGCCAGCCTGGTGTTACATGACGGGCATGGAAGAACAGCGCGCCCTCAACCGGGCTTTTCCAGCTGTCATTCAGCGCAATCTTGCTGATGGCGACGGCTTCTTGCCAGTCCTTGCTGCCCGTACGGATGGGGGGCATGCCCGCGCCACGGACAAACGAAAACTGGCTCTTCTGAAAGACAACGCCGCACAATGTGGCGGGGAAGCGACCCGAATTGGCGCGCGCAAGCACCACGCGCGCTACTGCCAACTGGCCCGTCAGCGATTCGCCCTTGGATTCGAAATAGACGGCACCGGCAAGGCAGCGTTCTTCGTTGCTTAAACGGTCATTGACATTTTGCGTGCCAACGAGGTCGGCCAGCGACGCGGCGGATATTGCATCGTCGCTATTGTCACGTGTCACAGTGTAAGGTTGAGGCTCCATCTTCGGCATGCCGCCGTTACCTGGAACGAAAATAATGTCGCCATTGTCAGCAAGCGTCGCTGTGACCTTACCGCTTTTCGCCAGATCCAACTGCGCCTGTTCGGCGGCGATCTGCGAGGCGTCTACGGCTATGGTAGTGGCTTTTGAATAAGTGCCTTGGTCATGGCCAAAGGCGTAACTGGCATCAGCATTAACGACTGCAGAAACCCAGATACAAGAAACAGCCACCAAAGAAGTGGCGCGGAAAAATTTCAACATTAATCATACATTACAGCGGCGGCACCAGCAGACGAAACGGTATTACTTTGTTATTGTTCGTCTTTTGTTGCATCCGACTCGCGTGTTTGTCCGGACACCCCATTTGTGACCCGTGCGACAACCTTCGCTACTCGATGTCCGCGCATTTATGATGCGGCGCAACAAAGTCAATTCAGCGCGGCCAAGAGTCCGTCCAACCGTGCACCGGATGCGACATCCAGTTCTAAAACCCATAAATCTGGGTCGCGCATGGCGCGCTTTTTCCAATAATCTTGCACGATAGGATCGCTCGAATTGGTCAAATCGACGCTTTTCCAAGCAGATTGGCCATCCAATGATGGGTAGCGTTCGTAGATTATGGGATTTGCACCACGCACTTGCCCAATCAACAGGATCGCGCCGGATATGGCATCCCCCCTTTTTAGGACAGTAGCAAAATCGCCTTCTGCTTGCGCCAACCGCTTGAGTGCAGAGATTTGCACTTCACTGGCAAGCCGCGCTTCAATCAAGCGGCGTCACGCTCTTCAGAAAAAGTGAGCACGGCATACATGGCCGACGAATCTGCTGCACCGCGCAGTTGCGCGCGGAATTTTTCATCACGGAATAAGCGCGAAACCTCCGCCAGGGCGCGCAAATGTGACGCCCCGTCTTGCGCAGGTGAAATCAGCGCGCACACCAGGTCAACAGGCTCGTCATCCACGGCGTCATAAGGCACGGACTTCGAAAGCCGCACAAACACCGCGACAGGCATATCGATACCGGAGACCTTGCAATGCGGAATAGCTGTGCCGCCGCCAAAGCCCGTCGGACCAAGCCGCTCGCGCTCGACCATACCGTCAAGCACGGCATCCGCATCCACAAAATAATTTTCAGCCGCAATTACCGATAGCTGTGCCAACAAGTCGGATTTCCCCGAACATATCAAATCAGCAGCTACGGCTCCTTCAACAAGCCTAGTAGAAAGTCGTATCATATCTTGTTCAAAAGCGCCCGGGTGTCCGCAGCACAATCCCTTGAATTGGTTTAGAAAACTATAAGATTTTGGCCGAAGCCTAAGGTGCAGATTTTGGTTCAACCCACCCGATCGTGCCGTCTTCGCGGCGGTAAACCATATTATGCCGTCCAGTTCCAGTGTTTTTGAATAATAAAGCCGGTGTGTTGCGTAAATCCATAAGCATGACAGCGTCTGACACAGTGGATTCCGGAATATCAACGCGCATTTCCGCAACAATTACTGGCGCGTCCGGCAATGGCGCTTCATCGTTACCATCGCCCGCATCAAACACAGTGTATGCCGCTTCTTCTTGCGCCAAAGCGTAAGCCGTTTGTACATGCCGATCCTGCAAACGGCGCATGTAACGGCGTAATTGTTTCTCGATGCGTTCCGCAGCGCGGTCAAAGGCGATATGCGCGTCCTGCGCCTCGCCACGGCCTTTGAGAACGAGCCCTTGCATAACATGCATAACGATGTCGCTGGTAAATCCATCATGCGGCGCGCGGCCAAAAGTTGCGTGCGAGGATAGTGCTTTTGAGAAATATTTTTCGGCAATGGACCCAAGTCGTTTTTCCACATGGGTCTGGAGTGCTTCACCGGTGTCGACCTGATGTCCTGAAACCCTGATGTCCAATGCCTGTCTCCTTTTGTTAAAGCGCTGACTCCGACTGGAGCCAAAGCGCGTCCTTAATCTTGGCTATGAATTCTGCGTGCCGCGCCATTTCCTCTGCAGACGCCGAATGCGCGCGGACTGGCCGAAATACTTTCGATGTCTGAACGCTGCTAACGTCCGTCTGAGCCACAGCTTTAGCAGAAACATCATTATCGGCGAGGCCAAGGCCAATTTGCCGGCCACCGGTCAGCTCAATATATAATTGCGCCAGCAGCTCGGCGTCGAGCAACGCGCCATGCTTGATGCGGTGGCTGCGGTCGATGCCATAACGGCTACACAAGGCGTCCAGTGATAGTTTCGCGCCAGGATTTTTAACGCGTGCGAGGGCCACCGTGTCGACCATTCGGTCCATGGAAACAGGCGCGCGTCCGCAATGCTGCAGTTCGTGGTTGAGAAAACCAAAGTCAAAGCTCGCATTATGCGCGACGAGGGGACTGTCGCCGAGAAATTCAAGAAGTTCGTCAGCCTTGTCGCCAAAGACGGGTTTGTCAGACAGAAATCGGTCCGACAGGCCGTGCACATTTTCAGCAGCGGACGGCATTGGACGCTGCGGGTTAAAATATGCGTGGTAATGATTGCCTGTCATCACACGGCTGACCATTTCGATGCAGCCAATTTCAACCATCCGATCCCCAGTTGCAGGGTCAAAGCCAGTCGTTTCGGTATCAAATATGATTTCACGCATTCTGTAATGAGATGTGAGCCTGTTTACGGCCTTATGCAAGACCCGTGCGTAGCTTTTTAACAAGTTCGCGCACATCGGCGCGCGTTTCGGCGATATTTTTGCCGGTATCAATGACGTGGTCAGCGCGTGCCCGTTTGTCAGCATCGTTCATTTGCAGCGCCAATATATGTTCGAATTTATCGGTGGTCATGTTGGGTCGTGCCAGCACGCGTGCGCGCTGAACGGGGGCTGGCGCGCTCACCACCACCACAACATCAACGCCCGCTTGCCCGCCTTTTTCAAACAACAATGGAATATCGAACAAAAGCATATCTGAATCTTGATGCGCTGTCAGAAACGCCATGCGGCGCTCAGCGACGGCAGGATGGATGATCGATTCCAGTAATGCCAACCGGTCGCGGTCGCCAAAGACAGCAGCGCCAAGTGCCTTGCGGTCGACGCCCTCTGCACCCGTTGTGCCGGGAAACGCAGACTCAATAACGGGCACCAGCGCGCCGCCCGCCTTCTGCAAGTCATGCACCGCCGCGTCCGCATCAAAGACAGGGACATTTTCATCAGCAAACATCGCTGCGACAGCCGACTTGCCCATGCCGATTGACCCGGTAAGGCCAATAATCAACGGCTTTTTCATGTGAGCAGCAGCGCCCGCAGCGCGTCCTCACCATCGTCGGGCGGGGCCACGCCAAAGAACAATTCAAAAGCAATAGCTGCCTGCCCGACAAGCATTTCAAGACCATCGACCGTTTCCAGGTCACGATCGCGGGCGGCCTTGAGCAACGGCGTTTCAATTGGCGCATAGACGAGGTCGTAGACAATCGCATGCTCCGGCAAAGGCGCAAGATCGATTTCAAGTGCTGCTTGCCCAACCATACCCAGCGGACTGGCGTTCACCAGCAATGCTGCGTCGGGGACGCGCGCATCAAGCCCGATGACTTTGCCCTTCAGGCCAAAATGCGCCAACAGGCCCGCCGCCTTCAAGCCGTTACGCGCCATCAAGACCACTTCACCAATATCGGCCTGCGCCAAAGCGAATAGAACCGCGCGCGCGGCGCCGCCTGCGCCAATGACCACAGCCGTCTCGCCGGCAATCGGGATGTCCGCAATTGGACCATAAAAGCCACCCGCATCTGTGTTGGTGGCAACAAGCGCACCTGACCCATTGCGAAACACCGTATTGATCGCGCCAATGGAGTTGCGGACCTCGCCTGGGTCACTTACAAAATCCAGCGCCGCGATCTTGTGCGGGATCGTAATGTTGCATCCACGCCAATCGGTATCGGCGGCACGCTCAGCAAAATAACGCTCCAAATCTTGCGGCTGCACATCCCGCGCATGATAATCACCCACCAAGCCCAATTGCTTAAGCCAGAAATTGTGAATCAAGGGCGATTTCGAGTGCGCAATCGGGTGCCCGATCACTTCAGCATAATATGTCATGTTGATAAAAAGCCCCTCAATCGCAAATAATCAAGCACCGGAAGCAATGGCATTCCGATAATGGTGAATTGGCTGCCGCTGGCGCTTGCGAACAATTGCGCGCCCTCAGCTTCGATCCGGTAGCAGCCGACGCAGTGGCGGATGTCTTCCCAATACGCCTCGACATAATTATCGATGAAGGCGGGGCTTAGCGAACGCATGGTCATTTGCGCCGTGTCAACCACGCGCCAGACGGGTGCGCCACCCTCACATATCACGGCCGCGCTGATCAGCTTATGTACGGTTCCGGAAAGACGGGTGAGCTGCGCGCGCGCATTTTCGGGTGTTTTTGGCTTGTCGAAAATATGCCCATCGGCGCCTACGCAGATCTGGTCACAGCCCAGCACGAGCCCAGTTGGTACCTTGCGCGACACTTTGCACGCCTTGGCCTCAGCCAAGGCATCGGCGATATCGCGCGGCTTAGCGCCAGCTTCGGTCAAAGATGTTTTGATGCTGTCTTCGTCAACCAAAGCAGGAACCGCTTCAACCGCGACACCGGCCGCGTTCAACATCGCGATCCGCCCAGCACTTTGTGACGCCAAGATCAGCGTCATGATGGAATGTCCACATTACCTGCCTGTGCCAATTCGCGCTCATTAAACAGATTGATGATTGCCGCTGCGCTCTCTTCAATTGAACGACGCGTCACGTCCAGCACGGGCCAGCCATTGTCTGCAAACATCCGCCGCGCGTGCGCAACTTCGGCGCGGACCTTCTCTTCATCGACATAATCTGTGTCGGGCGACTGATTTAAAGATAGCAATCGGTTGCGCCGCACCTGAATCAAGCGTTCAGCGCTCGTGATCAAGCCAATGACCATAGGATGCTTTAACCGAAACAATATTGGCGGTGGCGGCGATTCGGGCACGATGGGAATATTTGCGGTCTTATACCCGCGATTGGCGAGATAAATGCTGGTGGGTGTTTTCGACGTCCGCGACACCCCAGCAAGGACAATGTCAGCCTCTTCCCAATTTTGTGCGTTAATCCCATCATCATGCGCAATGGTGAATTGAATCGCCTCGACCCGCGCAAAATAGGCCGCGTCCATAACATGTTGCCGGCCAGGTCTGGCCTTGGCTTCTTGTCCAAACATATTCGACATCGCGTCGCTAACCGCGTCGAGCGCTGCCACCGCAGGCAAGCCCAAGGCCCGACATCTTGTTTCCAATTTGCGGCGTGTGTCCCGATTGACCAAGGTAAACAGCACAAGTCCGGGATTGGCCGCCATATCGGTCAATATACGATCCAAATGGCTCTCGGAACGCACCATTGGCCAGAAATGCTTGACCACATGCTCTGCGCCGTCAAACTGGGCCAAAGCTGCCTTGGCAATATTCTCCAAAGTCTCGCCGGTAGAGTCTGACAATAAGTGCAAATGAAAACGCTGGTTCATGGCTAACAGTCTTGTTGGTAGGTTGGGGATAAATCAAGGGACAAGTTTTGTGGGACCATTTCTCCCCCAGTGACCCGACTTTAGGGCTCGATTCGATCACAGCCTATCCACAGGGCGATTTCGATATCCACAAGCTGTGGATAATGGGGATGAATATCGCGACTCCGTTACTGCGCGTTCGTGCAGTTGCGTCAAGCTGTTGGCAATATCAGCAAAAGCTCTTAAGGCTCGCGCTATCAACAGCACATCATCTTTCATCATCCTTAATATAAATATATATTTTGATTGGATTCAGTCGCTTTATGTCAGCGCAAAGCCCTAAAAAACTGCTTAACGTCCTTAAGGGCAGCCAAGAGGTTGTTCCACCCATGTGGCTCATGCGCCAAGCGGGACGGTATCTGCCAGAATATCGCGCGCTCCGTGCCGAAAAAGGTGGGTTTCTGGCACTGGCCTATGACAGTGACGCGGCATGTGAAATCACGCTTCAACCCATTCGCCGCTTTGGATTTGACGGCGCAATCTTGTTTTCCGACATTCTCGTAATACCGCATGCCATGGGCCAAGATCTGTGGTTTGAAACGGGTGAAGGACCACGCCTTGCGCCACGTCTGGCGGAATCAAAACTTGAAGATTTTGTGCCGGCTCCACAGCGGCTAGCACCCGTCATTGATACTGTGCGTAAGGTATCAGCCCAGCTTCCACCTGAAACCACCTTCTTGGGCTTCGCTGGAAGCCCGTGGACGGTCGCCACCTATATGGTGCATGGCCAAGGTAGCAAAGACCAAGCAGAGGCACGCAGAATGGCTTATATGGAGCCTGAGCGTTTTGGCGCCCTGATCGAAGCCATCATTTCGGCCACCGTGAATTATCTGGGTGACCAGATCGATGCTGGCGTTGATGCAGTGCAATTGTTCGACAGCTGGGCCGGGTCGTTATCGCCCGCGCAATTCGAAAAATGGGTTATCGCCCCAAATGCTGAAATTGTCCGCAGGTTGAAGGCCCGCAATCCCAATGCTGTGGTTATAGGTTTTCCGAAAGGCGCCGGCGGCAAGCTTGCCGCTTATGCAGAAGGTACGGGGGTTGATGCCTTGGGCCTTGATGAAACCGTCGACCCGCATTGGGCGAACCGCGAATTACCTAAAGGGCTGCCTGTTCAAGGCAATCTTGACCCACTTGCGCTGATCGCGGGTGGTGATGTATTGAAGGATTCGGTGCATAATATTTTGTCCGCATTTGAAGACCGGCCCCATATTTTCAACCTTGGGCATGGTATTCAGCCCGATACGCCGATAGAAAATGTTGAATTGCTTCTTAAATTGGTCCGCAAGGGTTAACCCATAAAGGCCGTTTTTATGACGGAAATCTTATCTGTGCTCTATATTTGGCTGAAGTCTGCCCACATCATTTTTGTCATTTTCTGGATGGCGGGGTTGTTTATGATCCCGCGCTTCTTCGTCTATCATCAGGAAAGCGCTGAGGGTTCTGAAGAAGCCGCCAAATGGGTCGATCGTGAATCCAAACTCATTAAAATCATCCTCAACCCCTCAATCATTGTGGTTTGGGTTTTGGGGTTATTGCTTGCTTATAACATAGGCGCGATGGCCCAAGGCTGGTTTCACGCCAAATTATTGTTTGTGTTGGGATTGTCGGCTTACCATGGCTGGGCCGTTGGCTATGCCAAAAAGTTGGCACGCGGTGAACGGCGTTTGACGGGTAAGCAATTGCGTTTGTTCAACGAAGTCCCGGGCATTGCATCAGCGATCATTGTGATATTGGTCATCGCCAAGCCCTTTTAAGCGCCGGCGGTTTAAGGGACCGACTAAACTATTGTGATTTTAGAACAGTTGACTGCGCGGCCTTCCCAGAGTATTTGCACATCTAAGCCTGTTCTGGGCATGCGGCGCGATCGTTATAAAAACTGCGCCACCAACCTTTCCATATTCGACCGGTTGTCTTTCTAAAACCGGCCTTCACATCGGGCACTTCGCCCAACATCCATCCAGGCCAATGGTCCATCCAACGGAATTATCTATGCATTTGAAAGAGCTGAAAAGCAAAAACCCCGCTGACCTTGTATCGATGGCTGAAGAGCTAGGTGTCGAGGGCGCGTCCACATTGCGTAAACAGGACCTTATGTTTGCGATCCTAAAGGAACTTGCCGAAGATGGTGAGCAGATCATGGGTCTCGGCACGATTGAAGTTTTGCCCGACAGCTTTGGCTTTTTGCGCTCACCTGAGGCCAATTATCTCGCGGGTCCAGACGATATCTATGTGTCCCCAAATATGGTACGCCAATTCGGTTTGCGCACCGGCGATACAGTCGAAGGCGAAATTCGCGCGCCCAAGGATGGCGAGCGGTATTTTGCACTGACGAAGGTCATGAAGATCAACTTCGACGATCCGGACGCTGTGCGCCATCGCGTCAATTTTGATAACCTGACGCCTTTATACCCCGATTCAAAACTGATCCTCGACTCGCTTGACCCAACGGTCAAGGATAAGTCAGCGCGCGTGATTGATATCGTCAGCCCGCAGGGCAAAGGGCAGCGCGCCCTGATCGTTGCACCGCCACGGACCGGTAAAACTGTATTGTTGCAAAACATCGCCCGCGCGATCACCGAAAACCATCCAGAGGTGTTCTTGATCGTTCTGTTGATCGATGAGCGGCCTGAGGAAGTTACCGATATGCAGCGTTCGGTGAAGGGTGAGGTTGTCTCCTCTACCTTCGATGAACCCGCAACGCGTCACGTGCAAGTCGCGGAAATGGTTATCGAAAAAGCCAAGCGTTTGGTTGAGCATAAGCATGATGTGGTCATCTTGCTCGATTCTATCACGCGGCTTGGCCGTGCGTACAACACGGTTGTCCCATCATCTGGAAAAGTGCTGACCGGCGGTGTGGATGCCAACGCATTGCAACGTCCAAAGCGCTTCTTCGGCGCCGCCCGCAACATCGAAGAAGGTGGGTCACTGTCCATCATCGCGACGGCCTTGATCGATACCGGCAGCCGCATGGATGAAGTTATTTTCGAAGAGTTTAAGGGTACAGGCAACTCCGAAATTGTGCTGGATCGCAAGGTCGCCGACAAGCGGATCTTCCCGGCGCTGGATGTCGGCAAATCCGGTACGCGTAAGGAAGAATTGTTGGTTGAGGAAAACAAGCTCAAGAAAATGTGGGTTCTTCGCCGTATCCTCATGCAAATGGGCACCATCGACGCGATGGAGTTCTTACTCGACAAGATGAAGGATTCAAAAACCAACGAAGACTTTTTTGACTCGATGAACCAGTAAGCAATAACGATGGTGCTGGAACAGGCATTGTTGCACGTTCGGTGCGGAGAAGAACGGGCGTTTGAGGCTAGCCTAGCAAAGGCTAGACCGCTTATTTCTGTTTCGCCGGGCTTTATCAGCATGGAGGTTCGTCCAGCATTGGAGAAAACCGGAACCTATCTTTTGCTTGTCCAATGGTCGTCGGTTGATGACCATAAGGTTGGCTTCCGCACTTCCGAACGCTATCAAGCGTGGCGCGAACTCCTCCACCACTTTTATGAACCAATGCCATCCGTCATATATTTCGGAGATCCCTTATGATTGACCTTCTTTTTCTCGCGGCAGCAGCACCGTCGTTGGGCGGACCTGCCGAAATTTGGGGACATATCGTCAATGATTTCTCCAACCTGAATACCAGCAGCGCGTGGACCGCTTTGGCTTCTGTCATCCTGCTTGATCTGGTATTGGCGGGGGATAATGCGATTGTTGTTGGCGCATTAGCCGCTGGCCTGCCTGCGGAACAGCGCAAAAAGGTCATTTTCATCGGGGTTATCGCAGCGCTTGTGTTGCGCGTGGTGTTTGCGTTGATGGTCAATTTGTTGATGGGCGTCATTGGCCTCATCTTCGTCGGCGGATTGTTGCTGATCTGGGTTGCGTGGAAAATGTACCGCGACCTTCAACGCAGCGAAGCAACAGAATCGCCGGGATCTCCTGAAGTTTTAGGTGACGAAAATAGCGGTATTCCGGCTGCCAAGAACTTTGCGGCTGCGGCATGGGCGGTTGCGGTTGCCGATGTATCGATGAGCCTCGACAATGTTCTGGCTGTGGCAGGCGCTGCCAAGGATCATCCAGGCATCATGATCGTCGGCTTGATCTTTGCCGTTGCGCTCATGGGCATCGCCGCGAACATCATCGCACAATATATTGAACGCTATAAGTGGATCGCATGGTTGGGCATGGCCGTTATCGTCTATGTCGCCGGCAAGATGATCTATGAAGGCTGGACTGACCCCAATTTGGGGATTGGCCATTATGTGATCGCGATGATCAGCGGCTAAACAGGCTTCCCCCGCAAAAAAGGGGGAAGCCTAAAGGCCTAGCCCAGATGTTCTGCAAAAAACGCCGCGGTGCGGCTATCTGCGAGCAATGCGCCGGCGTCATCCCGGCGGGCGCCCATCTCGGCTGCAAAACCATGGTCGAGGCCGACATAGTCGTGCAGCGTCACTTTGGCATTATGGCCAAGGCCAGAATATATGGCGGCCTGCGCTTCTGGACCAACAAAATGGTCCGCGGTAGGGATATGCAGCATCAGCGGGTTAGCAATGGCGTGGCTTTCGTTCAGCATCTGATCAATCATCACGCCATAATAGCCCACCGACGCGCTGATATCCGTGCGCGCTGCGGCCATATAAGCCAGACGTCCACCCAAACAGTAGCCAACACAACCCACCTTTTCGATAGGCGCTTGGTTCCCAAGCCCTGTGCGGATGGCATGAATAGCCGCTTCTAGATCGCGTACGCCATCATCGGCATTATATTGGCCAAAATAGCCAAAAGCCTCCTGAAGCTCCGCCTCAACATCGGGGTTGAGCTCTACGCCCGGTGCAAAGCGCCAGAAGATGTCGGGTGCAACCGCAAGATAGCCCGAAGCTGCCAAATGGTCGACTTTCTGCCGAATACCTGCGTTGAGGCCAAATATCTCGGGTATCACAATGATCGCGGCTTTCGCATGCCCAAGCGGCGTGGCCACATAAGCGGGAAATACCGCATCTTCGCCCAGCGCATTAATCTGCACCATTTCACCCATATTCAGCTCCCTGGCGGACATTCTTCCGCATTTGCGTGATTCGACTTAATCTTTATAGTGATCCTGTCGGCAAATAGGAGAGCGCAGCCCATGAAGATGAACATTGAAATCGATTGTTCGCCCGAAGAGGCGCGCGCGTTGCTTGGGTTGCCGGATGTGACAAAGGCCAATGAGGCCTATGTCGAAAAGGTGACCAACCTGATGAATGGTGCTGGCGGCATCGATCAGCTGCAGGAACTCGGCAAGCAAATCGCACCCTTGGGGCAAATGGGGCTGCAGATGTTTCAGCAGTTGGTCGAGACGGGCGCTAAAGCGGCGATGTCGGGCGTACACAGCAAAGACAAAAAATAGCCCATTTCGATGCATTCCACTGACACAATTTTCGCGCTGTCCAGCGGCGCACCGCCTGCTGCGATTGGAATAATCCGCATCAGCGGGCCGGCAGCCTTTGATGTGGTGCGCGCACTTGCCGGACGGTTGCCAGAACCGCGACGGGCTTCCTTGTGCGTATTGCGCGCAATTGAAACCCATGAAAATTTAGATCAAGCGCTGGTGCTGACATTCCCGGCGCCCAATAGCGCAACAGGTGAGGATTTGGCTGAGCTGCACCTGCATGGTGGCCGCGCCGTTGTTCGCGCCGTTGAGGCGGCTATGGATGCCTTTCAGGGGGTCAGGCGGGCAGAAGCAGGTGAGTTTACCCGCCGTTCCTTTGCCAATGGCAGAATGGATCTCAACGAAGCCGAAGGATTGGCAGATCTTTTGGCGGCAGAAACCGAATGGCAACGCCGTGCCGCCAACCTTATGTTCGGCGGCGCGTTTAGTTCGGCGATTGAGGAATGGCGCCAGGCAGTATTACGCTTGTCAGCGCTTACCGAAGCTGAGCTGGATTTTTCTGACGAGGATGACGTCGATTGCCAAAATAATGTAATTATTACAAATAGTTGCTTAGATTTGCGGGCAGAAATTATGCGGCTATTGGCAACACCGCCTGCAGAAAAATTGAAGGATGGATTGCGGGTGGTTCTGGGTGGGCCCGCCAATAGTGGCAAGTCGACCTTGCTCAATGCGCTTGTTGGCCGTGATGCGGCTATTGTGTCCGACATAGCAGGGACGACCCGCGACATGATTGACGTACCGGTGAGTGTGCAGGGTGTCGCATTGATATTTACAGACACAGCGGGATTACGCGACGACAGCGAAGACGTGATCGAGAAGATCGGAATCGATCGTAGCCATGCGGCCATACAACAAGCGGATATTCTCTTGTGGCTTGGTGCGGAAGGGGCTGGACCGCCGCATCCGAACTTGATTGAGGTCGCAACAAAAAGCGATTGGAGTATGCATGTCGCAAAATCCGCAGACGCAATTGCGGTGTCTGCGGTGTCCGGTTCGGGCATCGCCGAAATGTTGGATATTGTAGCGCGGACCGCAAAAACATTATTGCCACCGCCAGATCAATTTGCCGTCAATGCGCGGCAACGAGCATTGCTTGCGCAGACTGCGGAGTCTCTGGGCGCATGTAATGAGTCGGATGATTGGCTGATTATAGCGGAAAATCTCCGCCAAGCGCGCTTGGCTCTAGATGCACTTACGGGGCGCGCACATACAGAGGATTTGCTCGACACCATCTTTGGCAAATTCTGTGTGGGGAAATAGTGTTTCACGTGAAACAAATTTTGTCTCTTTTTTGACCGCGCCAAACAGTTCGTCTATGTGCGACAGATGAAGACTGATTTCGACATCATTGTTGTGGGTGGTGGGCATGCGGGCACAGAGGCGGCCGCGGTAGCTGCGCGCATGGGGCTGCGCGTCGCGCTGGTCAGCTTTGATAGACGGATGATTGGTGCCATGTCATGCAATCCGGCTATCGGTGGTCTTGGAAAAGGCCATTTGGTGCGTGAAGTCGATGCTTTTGACGGTTTGATTGGCCGCGCCGCTGACGATTCGGCGGTGCATTACCGAATGCTCAACGCATCCAAGGGCGCCGCTGTGCAAGGCCCTCGGATTCAGGCCGATCGAAAATTGTTTAAAGCCTCCATTCAAAACCAGCTTAACGGTCTTCCCAGCTTGCGCGTTATTGAGGGGGAGGCAGCTGCGCTCCATTTTCTACCGCAGGCACCAACGCGAGTTGCGGGTTTAGTTTTGGGTGATGGTTCTATTGTAACATCGCCCGCCGTCATTTTAGCGACGGGTACGTTTCTGGGGGGCAAATTATTCCGCGGTGAAGAGCGCTTGGACGGCGGCCGGGTTGGCGAAGATTCGGCGATGTTGCTTGCGCAACAACTCAGACAAGCAGATTTGCCGATGGCGCGTTTGAAAACGGGAACGCCGCCGCGACTGGACGGTCGGACCATCAACTGGGCGCAGCTGGAAGTGCAGCCGTCGGACGGTGAAGAGTGGACCATGTCAGCCATGCGCCACCGCCGCCATGTCCCGCAATTATTCTGCGCCATGTCGCGTACCAACAGCCAGACCCACGACATTATTCGTTCCGGGCTTGACCGCTCCCCCCTTTTTGGTGGCGACATTGAAGGCAGGGGCCCGCGTTACTGCCCCTCAATTGAAGACAAGATTTTCCGTTTTGGCGACCGCGAAGGGCACCAGGTTTTTCTGGAGCCTGAGGGCTTAGATAGTCATCTGATTTATCCCAACGGCATTTCAACATCGCTGCCGACGGACATTCAGGCGGCGATGGTGCGTTCAATGTCGGGCCTGGAGCAATGCGAGATTGTCGTGCCGGGCTATGCGGTGGAATATGACTATATCGATCCCCGCTGTCTGGATTCTGGCCTTGCGGTGCGCGGTTTTGAAGGTCTCTATTGTGCCGGCCAAATTAACGGAACGACCGGCTATGAGGAGGCAGCGGCCCAGGGGCTTGTTGCGGGTATCGGCGCGGCAACACGGCATTTGGGGAAGGCGATGCCGGCGATTGATCGGACCAATAGCTATATTGCGGTAATGATCGATGACCTAACCTTGCAAGGTGTGACTGAGCCCTACCGCATGCTGACGGCCCGAGCAGAGTATCGCCTTCGCCTGCGGTCGGATAATGCGCAATCTAGACTGACGCCTATGGCGATTGCCATAGGGGCGGTGGCGGATAAAACCGCAGCTGCTTTTCACGACCGTGCGGCGAAGCGGCAGGATTTGGTAAATCACCTGCATTGCCAGACAAGCGCTGACGCCCTCATAAAACGCGGTCTTTCGGTCAAACAAGACGCCGGCAAGATGTCCCTGTTTGAATGGCTGCGCTTCCCGCAGCTGTCCGTCGCCACGTTGCTTGGTCATCAAAGCGCTGCATGGCCAGACGATCTTCTTATGGAGGTCGAGCAGGATGGCAGATACGCACCCTATTTGGCACGCCAGGAAGCTGAAATACATGACGTAACGGCCAATGAAGAAATCAGGCTGCCTACAGCGATAGATTATAGCAGGATAGCGGGGCTTTCAAACGAAATGGTCGAGCGCTTACAGACGGCAAAACCCGAAAATTTGGCCGCGGCTTCGCGTATTAGGGGTATTACGCCGGCGGCGCTGGCTGCCATTTTGGTGCATGCCAAACGGGCCAAAGCCAGCGTGGTAGAAAGCGTATGACCGAACAAGAGGCGGTGGTTTGGCTTGAAACCCATTTGGGTGTTTCACGTGAAACAATGGAAGCACTTGAGACCTTTGTGGCGTTTTTGAAGCGCGAGGCCGATAGTCAAAATTTGATTTCTGCGTCAACGCTTGATCATATTTGGACCCGCCATATTGTCGATAGTGCGCAGCTGTTGCGCTTTCGGAATCCTTCCTCTGCTCCAACCCGCTGGCTCGACCTGGGTTCGGGTGCTGGCTTTCCCGGGCTGATTATCGCGTTGCTGACGGACTATAATGTGACGCTCGTAGAATCGCGCGCGCGTCGCATTGATTATTTGCAGCGCGCGGTTGAAATGTTGGACCTGACCCATCGTGTTCAGGTCGCTGGGGTGGCATTAGAACGTCTGGAAACTGCGCCCTTTTCCGTCATCAGCGCGCGCGCATTTGCGCCACTGCCGAAATTGTTTGATCTTGCCGAGCGCTTCGCGACAAATAACACTTTGTGGCTGCTGCCAAAGGGGCGTAATGCAGATCACGAGTGGCAAGATGCGCGGCACGCTTGGGACGGAGATTTCCAGGTTATGAAGAGCATAACTGACCAGGACGCCGGCATTCTGGTCGGCACATTATCGGGGCGCCGACATGCGCAATCGCGTGTCGAAACACAGGGGCAAAGGCTATGATCCGTATTGCTGTAGCGAACCAAAAGGGTGGTGTTGGCAAGACAACCACAGCCATAAATCTGGCGACTGCTTTGGCCGCGTGCGGTTGGCGGTGCGTTCTTGTGGATCTTGATCCGCAAGGCAATGCTTCCACGGGGCTGGGTTTACAGCAAGCAGAGCGGGTGCATAGCAGCTATGATCTGTTGCTGGGCGATGCGTCTTTAAAAGATGCCGCGATCCCGACGTTCATCCCGAATCTCGACATCGTACCTGCGACAGTTGACCTGTCGGGGGCGGAAATTGAGCTGGTGGAGTATGAAGATCGCACGGGCCGTCTGAAAACGGCATTTGATAAATCCGATACCCATTGGGACATCTGCCTGATTGATTGCCCGCCCTCGCTTGGTTTGATCACGGTCAACGCGCTGGTGGCGGTTGATTCACTTCTGGTGCCCTTGCAGTGCGAATTTTTCGCGTTGGAAGGACTTAGCCAGTTGTTACAGACTGTAGAGCGCGTTCGTGGCCGCTTTAATCCGGCTCTGACGATCATGGGGGTCGCGCTGACCATGTATGATAAACGCAATAAGCTGACCGAGCAGGTGGCTGATGATGTACGCAGCTGTTTGGGCGATGTTGTGTTCGAAACCGTCATTCCACGCAATGTGCGCCTGTCGGAGGCGCCGAGCCATGGGCTTCCGGCCTTGGTCTATGACCATCGCTGTTCGGGATCAGAGGCCTATATGAAACTTGCCAGAGAATTGATTGGCCGCCTACCGGCCCGGGAGCTAGCAGCGTGAGCAACGATAATCCGTCAGAAAAGTCACCACTCAAAAAGAAAATGGGCCTTGGGCGGGGCTTGGACGCTTTATTGGGTGAGGCATTGCGTGGTGACAGCATGGTCGCAAAATCTAATGCCGATCGTGATTCTCGCGGGCAGGGCGTTGCGATGCTGTCGGTTATTGATATTCGTCCCAATCCGGATCAGCCGCGACGGCATTTTTCCGATGACAAGTTGGATGAGTTGGCCGCCAGCATCGCGAAGCATGGGATAATTCAACCCATCGTCGTCCGTCCATTCCAAGGCGGATATCAGATTGTTGCGGGTGAACGCCGCTGGCGCGCAGCGCAGCGTGCGCAGCTGCACGATCTTCCTGCAATCATTCGTAGTTTTGACGATGCCGAAACGTTGGAAATTGCGCTGCTCGAAAATATCCAGCGGCAAGATTTAAATCCAATTGAAGAGGCCGAGGCCTATAAAAAGCTGACAGAATTGTTTGGCCACAGTGCCGCCGAACTCGCAGAGCTGGTGCATAAATCGCGAAGCCATGTTGCCAACATGATGCGCTTGCTGGACTTGCCCCAGACGCTGCGCGATCTGGTGATGGAGGAAAAGCTGAGCATGGGGCATGCGCGCGCGTTGCTGGGCAGTGAAAATGCAGTCCAGTTGGCCATGCTGGTCATCAAAAATGGCCTTTCCGTGCGTGCAACGGAAGCATTGGTGCAACAAGAACGCGCCCCGAAGCCGAAAAGGACAGCATCTGTTGGTCAACCAGAGAATGCAGATATCCGTGCCGTCGAGTCGCATCTTGGCGATCTTCTGGGCCTTAAAGTCCGGATTGCGCAGAAAAACGCAGCGGGCGCTGGCGCGGTGACATTTGAATATGGCAGTTTGGACCAGTTGGACATGCTGTGCCAGCGGCTTACAGGCGAAAAATTCTAATTTTTCCGATATTTAAAATTTCTACATCACCCATCTAAGGGCCATATTTGCCCAGCTATGTGTGTCTTCATCGTCCTGTCGGTTCGACATCCCGCGAATATAAGAGACGTCCGGCGTGCGCGGGATAGATGTCCCAAAAAGTGACGCCGATGCATCCGCGACCAAATTTCGACGTTGCTGTCGATCATGAGAGTAGGGTATCAAAGCATGGACTTTGCGCAGGAGCACTTTTTATGGATGCAACGCAGGCAGCGCCGCGGGATATGACGAAGCGCCACCATATCGTCACACGTATCTGGCATTGGCTGAACGCGGTTGTGGCTACCATATTGCTGATGAGTGGCCTTATGATCTTTAACGCCCACCCGCAATTATACTGGGGTGCGTTTGGTTCGCGCGAAGATTACGCATGGCTGCAGATTGACGATACGCGCACGACCGGTTTTGTAAGAGTGGGGAGTGCCGGCGTTGAAACCACTGGCGTATTGGGCCTGTCATTGGATTCAACCGGCGATGTGCGCAGGGTTGCCTTTCCGGGTTGGGCGACCATCCCAAGCTATTATAGTCTGGCGGCTGCGCGCAGGTGGCATCTCGCTTTTGCGTGGCTGTTCGCGTTTGGCCTCACAGTCTTCATGCTGGGCTCGCTGTTGAACGGCCATATATACAAAGACTTGCATGTCCGGCGTTCGGAATGGAGCTTGGGCGCCATTTGGAAAGATATCCAAAATCATGCGCGGCTGCGTTTTGACCACATGCATGGCACTTACAATCTCCTGCAAAAACTCAGCTATATTGGCGTGATATTCGTCGTGCTGCCGACCATGATCCTGACGGGTATCACAATGTCACCGGCTATGAACGCAGCTTGGCCATGGCTGCTTGATCTGTTTGGTGGGCGGCAGTCTGCCCGGTCGCTCCATTTCATTGCCGCGACGCTGATGACGCTTTTTGTGGTCGTGCACCTGATCATGGTTCTCCTTTCAGGCCCGATTAAGGGGGTTCGGGCGATGGTCACAGGGCGGCATATCACGGCCAGCGGGCCCGACCAAGTTGGAGAACGGCCATGACCGATGGTCGCAAATTTTTGCGCCGCCGTGACGTGTTGCGCGGCGCGACTTTGGGCAGCGGCGCGCTGATCTTGAGCGGCTGTGACGCCTTGAATGAGAATGCGACCTTTAGATCCGCGCTGCGTAGGGTGGACGGTCTTAACCAAGCAACGCACCGGGCGTTAATGGACCGCGCGGCGCTGGCGCCGGAATTTGCATTGTCCGATATTTCGCCCGTCTTTAAGACAAATGGTTCGGTGACCGCAACTTCGGCGGAATATCTCGGGCATCTTCAGAGCAACTTTGCTGACTGGCGGTTGCGTGTTGACGGCATGGTGGCCAATCCTTTGGTCCTTGGGCTGGACGCGCTGCGCGCCATGCCCGCGCGCACGCAAATCACGCGGCATGACTGCGTGGAAGGTTGGAGTGCGATTGCGCAGTGGCAAGGCACGCCGCTTCGCCTGTTGCTGCAACAGGCCCGTGTGTCGAACCGCGCCAAATATATCGTTTTTCATTGCGCCGACAATTATGGCGCGCTGCCTTATTATGAATCGATTGACTTGGTCGATGCCTATCATCCGCAGACCATATTGGCGTGGGGCATGAATGGGGAAAGTCTGCCCGTAAAATATGGCGCGCCGATCCGGCTGCGCGTTGAGCGGCAATTGGGCTATAAGCAGGCGAAATATATTATGCGCATTGAGGCAACCGACGATCTGTCCAAATTCTACGGCGGAAAGGGCGGATATTGGGAGGATGTCGGCGACTATGAATGGTATGCCGGAATCTAGACTTGCGCGGCCGCACGGTTAATGGAAAAGCCTTTTGTAGATCATGAGGAGGCCCAAACATTATGAAGACCCGCGCTGCAGTTGCATTTGAAGCGAAGAAGCCATTGGAAATTGTCGAGTTGGATTTGGAAGGTCCAAAGGCTGGCGAAGTTCTGGTGGAA
>NCGG01000040.1 GCA_002278855.1 Sphingomonadales bacterium 28-55-16 | reverse complement strand
CGGGCGTGGATCGTCGTACAGGACGCCGAGTGCCATGGGGAATTCGCCAAATGGCATTTCCACAAGCATGTGCGCGAGCGAACGGTTGGTCACGTCATGAACGATGACGCCGGCACTCTGCCAATCGCCATCGACGACATCGACAACCTTCAGCGTCAGGCCAATATTGTCGAGCGCGATGCCTTTGGTACCGCCGGATTTTTCGCTGCCGAACAACATCGGCTCGCCATTGCGCAGCCACAATTGATGGCCGTCGGCACCCTTTGGCGCGGCGAAATCTTCAAACACGTCCTTGTTATACACAATGCAGTTCTGGAAGATTTCGATGAACGCCGCGCCGCGATGGGCGTGCGCCGCCTTCAGCACTTCAGGCAGATTCTTCGAAACGTCAAAACCGCGCGCAACAAACCGCGCGCCTGAACCCAGCGCAAACGCGCATGGCGTCGCTGGACGATCAACCGAGCCATAAGGCGTCGATGGGCTATTGGTGCCAACGCGCGATGTTGGCGAATATTGGCCCTTGGTCAGGCCGTAAATCTCATTGTTGAACAGCATGATCTGGCAATCCAGATTGCGGCGCAGCAAATGCATCGTGTGGTTGCCGCCAATTGACAACGCATCGCCATCGCCGGTGATGATCCATACATCGAGATCGGGATTGGCGAGCTTCACACCCGTCGCAACCGCAGGCGCGCGGCCGTGGATGGTATGAAAGCCATAGGTTTCCATATAATATGGGAAGCGCGAAGAGCAGCCGATGCCGCTGATGAACACGGTGTTTTCAGGCGTGCCGCCGATTTCAGGCATGGTGCGCTGCACCGCCTTTAAGATCGCATAGTCACCACAGCCGGGGCACCAGCGAACTTCTTGATCGGTTTCCCAATCCTTGGGCGTTGTCGCTTTAACGGGGGTCATATCGTTCATGATAAAGCACTCTCAATCGCGGCTTCAATTTCGGCGATGGTAAATGGTTGGCCAGACACTTTGTTCACGGGCTGCGCATCCACAAGGAACTGGTCACGCAATATGGTCTTCAACTGGCCCGTGTTCATTTCGGGCACGATGACCTTGTCAAAG
>NCGG01000016.1 GCA_002278855.1 Sphingomonadales bacterium 28-55-16 | reverse complement strand
CCGCGATGCGCGTGAACGCATCCTGCGCGGCGTAGACATTCTTGCTGACGCTGTAAAAGTAACGCTTGGTCCAAAGGGCCGTAACGTTGTTATCGACAAAAGCTTTGGCGCACCGCGCATCACCAAGGACGGCGTTACCGTCGCCAAGGAAATCGAACTGAAAGACAAGTTCGAAAATATGGGCGCACAGATGGTCCGCGAAGTTGCTTCTAAGACCAACGACATTGCCGGTGACGGCACGACCACTGCTACCGTACTTGCACAAGCGATCGTTCGCGAAGGCATGAAGTCGGTTGCAGCGGGTATGAACCCTATGGACCTGAAACGCGGCATCGATTCAGCGGTTAACGCTGTTGTTGCTGACCTCGTGAAGCGTTCGAAGCCAGTTGCTGGTTCTTCGGAAATCGCACAGGTCGGTACAATCTCTGCAAATGGTGAAGCTGAAATCGGTAAGATGATTGCAGACGCCATGGAGAAGGTCGGCAAAGAAGGCGTTATCACCGTCGAAGAAGCTAAGGGCCGTGAAAGCGAGCTCGAAGTTGTCGAAGGTATGCAATTTGACCGCGGTTACCTGTCGCCATATTTCATCACCAACACCGAAAAAATGTCGGTCGAGTTGGACAATCCGTACATCCTGATCCACGAAAAGAAGCTCGGTAACTTGCAAGCCATGTTGCCAATCCTCGAAGCTGTGGTGCAGTCGGGCCGTCCATTGCTCATCATCGCTGAAGACGTTGAAGGCGAAGCGCTTGCAACTTTGGTCGTTAACAAGCTGCGTGGCGGCTTGAAGATTGCTGCGGTGAAGGCACCAGGCTTTGGCGATCGTCGCAAGGCGATGCTGGAAGATATCGCGATCCTCACCAAGGGTGAAATGATCAGCGAAGACCTCGGCATCAAGCTTGAAACCGTGACTTTGGGCATGCTTGGTCAAGCCAAGCGCGTCACCATCGACAAGGACAACACCATCATCGTCGACGGTGCTGGCGAAACCGATGCGATTAAGGGCCGCGTGGAAGCGATCCGTGCGCAGATCGAAAACACCACGTCGGATTACGACAAGGAAAAGCTGCAAGAACGTTTGGCGAAGCTCGCCGGCGGTGTTGCTGTGATGACCGAAGTTGAAGTGAAAGAGCGCAAGGACCGCGTTGATGACGCGCTGCACGCAACCCGCGCAGCCGTTGAAGAAGGCATCGTCCCAGGCGGCGGTACAGCACTTCTGTACGCCACAAAGGCACTCGAAGGCCTTAAGGGCGCCAATGATGACCAGACACGTGGTATCGACATCATCCGCAAGGCGATTGTTGCGCCATTGCGTCAGATCGCAGCCAACGCTGGATATGATGGCGCTGTTGTTTCGGGCAATTTGTTGCGCGAAAATGACGAGACCATGGGCTTCAACGCATCAACCGATGTGTATGAAAATCTCGTGGCTTCAGGCGTTATCGACCCAACCAAGGTTGTACGTACGGCGTTGCAAGATGCAGCATCGGTTGCTGGTCTGTTGATCACAACAGAAGCCGCTATTTCCGACGCACCAGAAGACAAAGCTGGTGGCGCTGGCGGCATGCCAGGCGGCATGGGCGGCATGGGCGGCATGGGCGGTATGGACTTCTAAGTCCAAACCCTCAGTTCAAGCTGAAACAAAAACGGGCCGGAGGGGAAACCTTCCGGCCTTTTTTATTGTGGTTCTTGAGCTGTCTACAGCAGCAACGCAGCCAATCAGCTGGTCATCTGCTGCAGCATTTCGCCCATTTTCTGGTGGAGCATGTTCATGCCCTTCAATGGGCGTACCATGACCTTGAAATGGGTGATCAGGCCTTCGTCATCGCAGCTGATCATATCAACGCCATTAATGGCAACGCCGTCGATAACGGTCTGGAACTCTAGGATTGCACTATTCTCACGGTGCCATTCGCCGACATATTTGAATTCCGCATTGCCCAAAGTATGTCCTGCCGCCGCCAGATATTTTGCGGTGATCGCCTTGCCCAATTGGGGTGTATGGACGACTGGGCTTTCGAAGACACAGTCGTCATGCAGGATAGCGGCGATGGCATCAACATCGCGCGACAAGGCGACTGTGTGCCATATTTCAGCGGGGTTTGGCATGTTCAATATCCCAGATCCAAATTCACCATTGGCGTGAGCGCTTCGCCCTTGCGATAGCGTTCCAGATTTTCAAAGAAACGCGTAGCTGAGCGGACAAACATCTTGTCCTGCGCGCGGCCCGACAAATGCATGGTGACATGCGCATTGTCGAGCGTCCACAATATATGGTCCGCTGGTAACGGCTCAGGCGTGGTCACGTCCAAGAAGGCCGACGCGATTTGCTTGGTCTGAAGCGCTGTTACCAACGCCTCCTGATCCACGACTGATCCGCGTGCAATGTTGATGAGCGTTGCGCTTGGCTTCATCGCCGCAAGCTCGGCGGCGCCAATCATGTCGTCGGTCTCTGCGGTGGCGGGTACGGCGAGGATGACCCAGTCAAAATCGCCCAATACCGCGCGCCATTGGTCTGGCGTGAGCGTATTGGGTCCTGCCGAACGGCGAACGACCGTCACATCCACGCCAAAGGGTTTAAGGCGTTCTTCAATCAGCTTTCCAATCGCGCCATAGCCAAGCAACAAAGCCTTTGACCCGAACAGTTCAACCTTGCCGGGTGAATCCATGAGCCATTCGCGGCGTTCCTGCGCGCGGACAACTTCACGGTAGCTTTTCGCGACAGTCAGCATGCCCATCACGACATATTCGGCGATGGTGACGGCATTGATACCTGCACCGTTGGTGACAACGCAGCCTTGCGCCTTCAACTGCGCGAGCGGCATGCCGTCGACGCCGGCATAGATGCTGTTGAGCCATTTCATGTTGGTGGCGGCATTAATGACGGTGGCCATATCGCCCTTGTCATACATGTCGAACCAGCCAATCTCCGCCTGCGGCGCGAGCGTCAATGCCTCTTCCTTGGACATGAAGAAATGCGGCTCGATCCAGTCGGGCAAACGCGGTTCAATGAGCGGACGCACAAGCCCCGACATTACAAGTTTGGTTTTCGTCATATATCTAATCTCCAATCCCAGCCAAGCGGATCGCCGTCCATAACTTCGACGCCCTTGGCGATGAGGTCGTCGCGGATGATATCGGACTTGGCAAAATCCTTTGCTGCGCGCGCCTCCTTGCGGGCGGCGAGCGCGGTTTCGATTTCGTCTTCAGTGATGATCGCGGCTTTGGGCCGGATGCGCAGGTCGGTGCGTTGCAGACGGCCGAGGTTAAGACCCATCACGCCATCCATATGGTCGACCGCAGTAACTATGCATTCGGGAGCAGTGCCTTTCAGCGCTAGCGTCGCTTCCAGCACAGTCAAAGCATCCGCAGTATTGAGATCGCTGGATACCGCCATATTGAAGTTGGCGACCAGCGCGTTGGTCACCTGCTCATGCTCCCAGCTATCACCAGGGGTCATGCGACCCTCCTTCAAATGATCCGCCCATTTGCGATTGGCCATCACCATACGCTTCAGCCTTACCAACGCTGCCTGCAAGCCCTCCCAGCTAAACTCCAGCTCGCTGCGATAATGTGCCTGTAGGCACATCAAGCGGTAGGCGAGGGGGTGGAAGCCTTTATCGATCAGCAATTGCACGCGCAGGAATTCACCCGATGATTTGGACATTTTGCCACTGCGTTCGATCAGGAAATTATTGTGCATCCAGAAACGGGCGCCGCTGTGTTCGCTGCCGCAGCGCGCCTGATTTTGCGCGATTTCATTGGGGTGGTGGATTTCGCGGTGGTCGATGCCGCCGGTGTGGATGTCGAACGGCAAGCCAAGCAAAGCCTCCGACATGACCGAACATTCGAGATGCCAGCCCGGCGCGCCTTTGCCCCATGGGGAATCCCATTCCATTTGCCGCGTTTCGCCCGCTGGCGTCTTGCGCCAGATGGCAAAGTCGGCGGCGTTGCGTTTGCCATCGACCTGTTCGATCCGGCCCTCGCCGTCTTCGGTCTTGGCGCGGGCCAGCGCGCCATAATGGGCGACGGTCGACGTGTCGAAATACAGACCGCTGTCGAGTTCGTAACAATGCTTGGCCGCAATGCTCGCGGCGTAGGCAATCATCGCAGGGACATAATCCGTCGCGATCGACCAATGCGCGGGCTGGCGGATGTTCAGCGCCTTGATGTCGGCCCAATAAGCTTCGGTATAATGGCGCGCAATGTCCCAGATCGACTGCGCTTTTTCCGCCGCCATTTTCTCCATCTTGTCTTCGCCGGTGTCTGCGTCGTCGGTCAGATGGCCGACATCGGTGATGTTGATGACGTGGGTGAGCTTATAGCCCTTATACGACAGCACGCGGCCAAGCGTGTCGGCAAAAACATATGCGCGCATGTTCCCGATATGCGGGTAATTGTAGACCGTCGGCCCACAGGTATAAACCCGCGCTTCGCCAGCATGCACAGGGGTGAAGATTTCCAGTTGCCGGGTCAGGCTGTTGAAGAGGCGCAATTCGGTCATAGCGCCGCGATGCTGGAAATGGATGCGGAGGTCAAGTCACCGCGGGGTGAACATGTTCGAGGCGATGCTTTGTCCAAGGCTGCGGCGTAAATTGCGGTTGGTTCACATATTTTCGAGATTGCACCCACGTTCGGCCAATATCGGGCGCAGCGCGCGGTATGCAGCGGGGGTCTTGTTCAGCGGGATCGTGGGATAAAGATGATGGACGATGTGATATTGCATGCCCGATGACCAGATATTGCCCAACCGGCTTTTGAAGGCTCTGGTATCTTTGTAACGCCCTTTTCCATCGGCGGGGTGATGCGGCGCCCAACTGAGGTAGAAGGAAATATAGGTCAGTGCAAAATGGCGCGGCAGCCACCAGAGCAAGGCCGCTTCTATGGCATAACCGCTCAGTGCCAATGCTGCGAGGATGCCAAAAAACAGGGTTTTGCTGATAATCGCATCATTCAGCGCGGCTTTGGCCGCAGGGCTGTCCCATTGCTGTAGCATCTCGCCATAACGGTTAAATCCACCCTTTGCCCTTGGTTGGCGATTGACGACCGTTTTCCAAAGTGCGTGCAATGGGCCCTTTGCATGGGTTGAATAATCGGGATCTAGAAGCGGATCATTGGCGTGCTTATGATGCTCCATATGCGTGATCCGCGCCGTGCGCAGCGGCAAGGTAAGCGGGATGAGGGACCAGTGCCCCACAAGCTCGTTAAACCATTCCAGCTTCGATCCCTTTGGCGCGATGATATAATGCTGTGCATCATGCGACGGCAGATAGCTCATCGTGATATTGATCGTGGCGATGATGAAGCCGAGCCATATCGGTATTATACCTGCAAAAACGAGCGGCCATAATGCCAGCCAAATGGCGGTATTGGTTATGCCCCAAAACACCATGAGCCAGGGAATACCCCCCGTAAACTGGTCGGCAATTGCCTTTTCCCGGGCCCGCAGGCTGTGGCTGGTCATATCCATTTTCCCCGATAGGTCGCAATCAACCCCAGCACGGTCCCGATGATCAGGCCGAATTGCAGCGGCGACAATGCAAAAGGCGCCTGCCATTCCAGCTTGAGCATCACTTGCGCAACCAAAGGCGCAAGAAAAGCGATACCAAAGAAAAATGGGCCGAAAAAGAAGAGAGATTTAACGAAGGACATAGCGTTGAATTAATCAGCTTATCCAAGAAGCGTCAACGTTTCAAAACCCGTCCCAGCGGATTGCTTGATCAATCTCCACACGCGGGACGGTAAAATTGTTCACGGCGGCGTCTGCGTCACGATAGCCAATCGCCATCCCGCAGAAGAAGATGTGCGCATCATCAATGTTCAGCAGTTCGCGCATCGTCGTGCCATACATGGCCCAGATTTCCTGCGCGCAACTGTCGAGGCCTTCTTCGCGCAACAAGAGCATGACCGTTTGCAGCCACATGCCCATGTCCGACCATTGTGGCGGGCCCATATATTTGCGGGTATATGTGAACAATTGCACGGGCGCGCCAAAGCTGTCCCAGTTTTTCATCATCTGCGCGACGCGGCCAGCGCCGTCTTCGCGGGCTAGCCCAAGCGCATCGAACATCGCTTTGCCCACGCCGCGGCGCTGGTCTTCATATCGACCCTCAAGGCCTTTGGGATAGATATCATATTCATGCCCGTCGCCCATGGGGGCCGTGGCGGCCTTGGCCTTGATCTTGGCAGTCAGGTCCGCCAGCGGCTGTCCTGTGAGGATGACGGCGTTCCAAGGCTGCGTATTGCCGCCCGAGGGGGAACGCTGTGCCTTGGTAAGCACGCGTTGCAGCGTTTCCTGATCGACCGGCTTATCGGTAAATTGCCGGATAGAGCGCCGTGAGGCAACGGCTTCGGTAACGTGCATATATAACCCCCAGAAATGTAATCAGCTGATTAATTCATATGATGCGGGGTACGAAAGGCAAGCCTATTCCTCGTCAAACAACCCTGCGAGTTGCTCAATCATCGTGCCGCCGAGCTGTTCGACGTCCATGATCGTCACCGCGCGTTTATAATAACGTGTCACGTCATGGCCAATACCGATCGCGACCAGTTGGACAGGCGAGCGCGTTTCGATCATCTCGATGACCTTGCGCAAATGCTGTTCCAGATAGCCGCCATGGTTCACCGACAAGGTGCTGTCGTCAACGGGGGCACCATCCGAAATGACCATCAATATGCGGCGGTCTTCGGCGCGGGCGATCAGGCGATTATGTGCCCAAAGCAAAGCCTCACCATCGATATTTTCCTTTAGCAACCCCTCGCGCATCATCAGGCCGAGATTGCGCTTCGCATGACGCCATGGCTCATCAGCTTTTTTGTATATGATATGGCGCAGATCGTTCAGGCGGCCGGGCATGGGCTGGCGCCCCGCGGCCAGCCAATCTTCCCGTGCCTGTCCACCCTTCCACGCACGGGTGGTGAAGCCGAGAATTTCCGTTTTTACGCCGCAACGTTCCAAGGTGCGCGCCATGATATCGGCGCTGATCGCGGCAATGCTGATCGGACGTCCGCGCATAGAACCGCTATTGTCGATCAACAAAGTCACGACCGTATCGCGAAATTGCGTCTCACGTTCGATTTTATAGGACAGTGAGCTGCCCGGTGACACAATCACGCGGGCAAGGCGCGCGGCGTCCAGCATGCCTTCTTCTTGGTCAAAATCCCAACTGCGGTTTTGCTGCGCCATCAAGCGGCGTTGCAGGCGGTTGGCAAGCTTTGTCACGACCGACTGCAGGTTCGACAATTGCTGGTCGAGATAGGCGCGCAGGCGGTTGAGCTCTTCTTCATCGGCCAATTCGATCGCGGTGATCGTTTCGTCATATTTGGTCGACCAGATTTTGTAATCGCTTTGCGGCAAATGGTCCCAATTGCGGCGCTGTGGGGTGACAGGCTGCATGCCGTCATCGCCCATTTCGCCGTCGGCGCCGTCCTGATCATCCATATCTTCGCCGTCATAATCGGCTTCGGTCTCTTCGCCTTCGCCCTGCTGCGGCTCGGCGCGGGCTTCGGCTTGACCAGATTCGCCTTCACCATCATCTTGGCTGTCGCCGTCTTGGTCTTGGGCGTCTTCCGCGTCATCCCCACCTTCGTCGGCGTCCGACGGGTCAATATCGCCTTCGGTGAGGTTCAGATGCGCCAACATGGATTGCGTGAGTGCGGCAAACGCCCGTTGATCATCTAATGCAAGCGCCAGTGCATCGAGGTCGTTGCCCGCATTGTCCTCGATCCATTCGCGCAGCATGTCTACGCCAGCGGCTGCACCAGCGGGCACGGGCGCGCCGGTGAGCCGCTCGCGCACGATTAAAGACAATGCGGTCGAGATGGGCACTTCATCCGGGGCCTGCGCGCGGCTGATGGGGTCTGTGCGCAATTTAAGCTCAAGCGCATGGGCAAGATTTGCCGCGATCCCTGCCATGTTGCGCGAACCCAACGCCTCAACCCGCGCGTTTTCCACCGCATCAAAGGCCGCGCCGGCAATGACTTCGGCTGGTCGTAAGGCCGCATGGCGCGCGGCGTCATGATGTTTCAGCTTCAGGGCAAAGCTGTCGGCAAAACCGCGTGCTTCGGCGACCTGATCGGGGGGGAGCAAACGGCCGGGCATCGGCACTTTGAAATTCTTGCCAGCCTGGCTTGGCGCATCGGCGGTGAAGGCCAATTCGACTTCCGGCTCATGCGCAAGTGCGCGGGCGGTGCCGGTCAGGACGTGCTTAAATTGTTCAAGGGGGGATTCATTCGACATCAGTCAGGCATTCTTTTGCACGCGGCGGCGCTTTCTTCTTTGGTGCGTTTTGTGGACCCGCGCAATGTAAAGACATGGGCGTTTTGGGTCGCGACGCGGTCTGGGGTCGTCCGTGCACCATTAACAACGGCCGCGAAATCCTTGCATACAACTGCGCTACGAAGATAATCGCTATGGCCGGCACCGCCGCCGGACACGTCCGTCGTATCGATGATCGTGAACCCCGTTTTGGACGGCTCGGTTTGATATTGTGTCTTGGTGGCAAAGCAACGTTGCGGCAGGCCCTTTGCCTTCAATTCCTGCGCTTCAAACGGATTGAAGCAATAAGGTGAGCCCAAGCGTGGATAGCCATGCACCGCGCGCGATACGGCAAGCGCACGATCGCTGAGCGAGGCATATACGGTCACGCGCCGGTCATTGTTGACGCGTCTTGCGGCGAGTACTTCTTCCGCGATGTCGCGTTCGAAATCTTCGCGGTCCACATCAGGTGATGCCAAGATGATGTTGGAGATATTGCTGGAATCTGCGTTGGTTGAGGCGCGGTCAACATAAGCGACAGCCGGGATAACAAGCCGCGCACCCAGAGAGTGCGAAACGATCACGATTTCCTTGACCCAAGCGGTCCGCGCCAATTTGGTTAAGAAATTGCGGAAATTGCGCTCGTCCCAATACATGTTGGTTTCATCGACGGCGTAGCTCAGCAGATTGCCTTGCGACGGCCAGCTATAATGGATGACCGGCCCGTCAAAATTGCTCAAAATGCCTATTTGGACAGCGTCACGGGCAGTGGTCTGCAATGTCTCCCGATAACCGTGCACATATAGCAACACCCGTCCCTTGCGCAGGTTCGCCGCATCACACAGGCCAGCCCACCATTCGTCTTCGGGCTGGAACGCCAAGGGGACGACCACTTGGCTGTCGCCTTTGGTTGGCTTGATTTTTTGCGGCGGTGAAAATCGACCGAAACGTACTTTGTCGGCGCGGTGATTGGTCAACTGCATATTGTCATTGCGACAGTCCGGCAGTCGGCTGGTAACGATAAAATAATCCTTACCTGCAACCGCCGCGCTATCGCTCTGCGCAGGGTTGCAGCGCGGATTTTGGGCAAGCGTGCTGTGCGGGATGTCGCCATATGCAACAGCCACTGTGCAGCCTGCGAGCAGCAGGGGTAAAAGCAAGAGAGGCGCTTTACGCATCATTAGCCTTTGGGATTGGCCGCCCGCCAAGCTTTCACTGCGTTCAAGGCGCCAGATACATGGCCCTTTACGCCAAGGTCGGAATACGCAAACAGCACTTTCCCATCGGGCGCGATGACATAAGTTGTGCGGTTGCTGATGCCCGCCATCGGCAGGCTAACCTTGTAATCTTTGATCATTGGCTTGGTCGCGATGCCAACGGTAAATTTGTTGCGGCAGGCCTCAACCGAAAAACGCTTTAGCGAGTCCAAATTGTCTGCCGACATGCCCACAATCGATGCGCCATAAGCGGCAAAATCATCTGCGGCTTCGGAAAATTCATGCGCCTCGACGGTACAGCCCGATGTGAACGCCTTTGGATAGAAATACAGCACAACCGGGCCGCGCTTCAGCGCCTTGTTCAGGTTGAAGGTGTCGACATTGCCAGCCAGAACGGCTTGCGTGGTGAAATCGGTTGCCCGTGTTCCAGCTTTCAGCGCGGCGAAAGCCGGCGTGGTTGAGAGCATAAGTGCGAGTGCCAGTGCGATGCGTTGCATAAAGCGTCCTTTCAACTTGGAACGGCGAGATAGCCGTGCCTTATATTGATTTACCTACAACGCTTTCAGGCAGGTCTTGGCCAAAAACGCGTTGATAATATTCGGCGACCAAGGCGCGTTCTGCATCGTCACATTTGTTCAGGAATGACAAACGGAATGCAAAACCGACATTTTTGAAAATCGCGGTATTTTGTGCCCAAGTAATGACTGTACGCGGGCTCATCACGGTCGAAATGTCGCCATTGATGAAGCCTTGACGGGTCATCTCGGCAACCTTCACCATATTCGTGACCGTCGCGGCGTCTGTGCCCGATGCCTTGGCCAAAACGATTTCGCTTTCGACCTGCGCCGGCAAATAGTTCAGGCCAACGACGATGTTCCAGCGGTCCATCTGGCCTTGGTTAATCGCTTGCGTGCCGTGATACAGGCCGCTGGTGTCACCCAGACCAACGGTATTGGCGGTCGCAAACAAGCGGAAATAGGGATTTGGACGAATGACGCGGTTTTGGTCCAGAAGCGTAAGCTTGCCTTCGGTTTCAAGTACGCGCTGGATGACGAACATCACATCGGGGCGGCCCGCGTCATATTCGTCAAACACCAATGCCGTTGGTGTTTGCAAAGCCCAAGGCAGAAGTCCTTCGCGGAACTCGGTCACTTGCTGGCCATCACGTAAGACGATGGCGTCACGCCCTATGAGGTCGATACGGCTGATATGTGCATCGAGGTTGATGCGGATGCACGGCCATTTCAGGCGCGCGGAAACTTGCTCGATATGCGTCGATTTTCCGGTGCCGTGATAGCCTTGAACCATCACACGGCGGTTATAGGCAAAGCCAGCGAGGATCGCCAATGTCGTGTCAGGGTCAAAGACATAGCTGTCGTCGGTGTCTGGGACCCGTTCGTCGGCGATCGAGAAAGCGGGGCATTCCATGTCGACATCGATGCCGAACACTTCACGCACGCTGACCATTTTGTCAGGTGCTGCGAGGATTGTTGCATCGCGGCTGTCGGGCTGGATATTTGGAATGTCGGTCATGTCGTCTCTTCTCGGTTCAGTTTTGATGTCCCTGTGCCGTTCGTGGGGAATATGCCGGACGCGAACGGGAAGGGGAGGTTGTTCGTTACGCGAACGCGCTCTGCTTTTTTAAATGCGTATAAGCAGCAATCACGTCTTGCAAAGCCTTTTCATAAGACCGGTTGCCCCCATTTTTGTCGGGATGATAGGCGCGCACCTTTGCCGAATAGGCGCTGCGCAACGCCCGCCGGTCCGCATCCTCCCCAAGCCCTAGCGTCTTTAACGCCTTGCGGTCTTCCGGCGACAGAAAATGGCCATCGTCGCGCTCCTTCGGTAAGCGCGAACGGAACCGCGTGGAAATGGCATCCAGCGGATCTTTGAAGTCCGCCCATTTGGGTGGCGAATCGACATTGCCGTTCGCACGAAACGCCCGCGTTTCGCTCGGCCACATATGAATAGGGCTTTGCGCCATCGAAATTTCGTCAGCTGTCATGCCGGCGAACCAGTTATAGCCGACGTTAAACGCGCGGACATGGTCGAGGCAGAGATATTGATAATCGCCGGGACCGTTGCTTGACGCTGCCTGACCGTGCGGATCGGGCGCACGAAATTCACCCGCTTCGTGGCAGCGCGGATGGGCGCATGGCCGCGCCGCGCCGCGAATGCGGCCGTGAAATCGGTCAGTGAAACGGTCGGCGGCCATGATTTTCCTTGGCGAAAAACCTGCCATATGGGAAGAGCGTCATATGAAAAAAGGTCCCGCGCACATAGAAATGGAAATGCTGCTTGAAACGGCATTCGCACCAAGCCGTCTTGCCGTTGTAAACGACAGTGCAAAGCATCATGGCCATAGCGGCGATGATGGCTCCGGCGAGTCCCATTTTACGATTGAGATTGAAAGCATTGTATTTGCAGGCGTGTCGCGCCTGATGCGGCAGCGTATGGTGAACAAGGCGCTGGGCGATATTCCTGGCACGCGCGTCCATGCATTGGCGATCAAAGCGCGTGCGCCGGGCGAAATTTAGATATTCTCAAACGCACAAAACGGCCCGCAATGGAGACGAACCCATGACTAAGCTGACCTATTCTATCTTGCTGGCCGCGATATGTGCGCCATCGGTGTATGCCGCTGACAAAGAGGTTGTTCGTCCGAAGGTTTATACCGACATTATAGCATGCCGATCAATAACCGACGCGGCCGCACGGCTGCAATGTTTCGACACTGCGACGCAGGCACTGGAAACCGCAACCGCAAATAAGCAGGTTGTGATGCTGGACCAAGGCGAAGTCCGAGCGGCGAAAAAATCGCTGTTCGGATTTGCTTTGCCCAAAATGCCGTTTTTTGGCGAAAGCGACGAGAAGCAAGATGAAGAGTTCAAGCAAGTCGAAGGTGAACTGTCTGGCGTTCAGGCCATAGGCAATGGCAAATACCAGTTTGCGGTAAACGACGCGGGCATTTGGCAGACCACTGAGGCCAGTTGGTTGATACTAAAAAACGGCTTGAAGTTTAAGATAAAGCGTGGCGCGGTTGGCAGCTATATGTTGGTTGTCAACAATTCCGGTATTCGCGTCAAGCGCGTGAATTGAGCAGCAAGGCAGAATGATATGATACAGCTTTCCCCACACCGCTTGTCGCTGTCGACGGGCATCGATATGGATGTCTTTACGGCTGGGGATCCAGCGCATCCTGCGATCATATTTCTGCACGGCTTTCCCGAATCGCACCGCACATGGCGCCACCAGATCGCACATTTTGCCGACCGCTTTTATTGCATCGCCCCGGACCAGCGTGGCTATCGCGGGACATCAAAACCGCGGGAGGTTGATGCCTATACAGCCGACAAGTTGACCGCCGATATTTTTGCGTTGGCGGATGCGCTCAATGTGCAGGAATTTGTGGTCGCTGGCCATGATTGGGGCGGCGCAATTGCATGGAGCGTTGCGTTAAATGGTCAACCCGGCGCCCCGAACCCTGCATGGGCAGGCCGTGTGCCGCGCGCCATTATCGCCAACGCACCGCATCCATATCTTTTTCAACGCCTGTTGATTACCGACATGAACCAGCGCGCATCCAGCCAGTATATGATTGATTTTCGCGATACATCGAATGATGCGCTTGTGCAGGCTCAGGGGTTGACCGGGCTCATGCTTAAGACCGTTAAATGGGACAGGCCGAGCGCGATGGAGCCTGAGGAACGTGCCGCGTTGCTTGCGGATTGGGCGGATCGCGATGCCTGTTTCGGCATGCTCAATTGGTACCGCGCCTCTTCGTTATATGTGCCAAGGATGGATGAAGATGCGGAAATTCCGGCCTTTGCCGCTGGTGCGTTTCCGCCGCTGATGATCCCGACTTTAGTCGTTTGGGCCATGGATGACCTTGCTTTGCCGCCAAGTAATATTGATGGCATCGAAGAATTGGTCCCAGACGTGACGATTGTTCCCGTCGAGAATTGCGGACATTTTGTCATTTGGGAACAACCCGATGCGGTGAACGCGGCGATGGAGCAATTTTTGGCCTAATCGCCGCGCCAGTCTATCCACGCACCATGGGCATGTGCTTCGGCCAGCAAATGCCATTCGTCGGGGCCAGGCCAATATTTGACCGATAGCTCATGCTTGAAAGTCTCGCGATTGGTTTCCAGCATGACCCAAGCGAGCGGTCGTTCGGGCGTTGCTTTTTGTCCAGCGGCTTCAATGGCTGCGCGGATTTTCTGCCGCCGGTCTTCTGGGATATATTGCCACACAATCGAATGGTTGAATATGCGGACGATATGCGGGTCTTGTGGCGCAGATAGGCGCTCCAACACCCAGTCTAGCGCATCGGCCTTTACAACATTGGGTGGTTGCACGGCGGCAAGAGCAATCGCGGCGTCCATGCGTGCCAGCCGATCCAGATTTTCAGGCCAGACATAGCTTTTTACCCGCAATGCGGACGCGGGGTCGGATAAATCAATGGGGGCCTGATCACAGCCATAAATGTGGGTGATCGTTACAGGCGAATCGGGCGGTGGCTGGCCGCGCCAATCGGGTTTGATACGCATCGGAGAATTTTCTGGCCCCACGCTGACGCCGCCTAAGTCATAATGATAACGGTCCATCATGCTATTGATACCCGCGCTTGCGCCAAGCTCGTTCAGTTCAAATTGCGAACCGATTTTGGGCGACAGCCAAAGCAATGCGGCCATGAAGTTGGCGGAACGCCCGGCTTCGTTGGTTTGCGGCGGACCATCTAGCCATGGCAATAATCGCGCATCATGGTCATGCGTAATTGCGGCGATGATGGCGTCGACTTCGGCCTGATCCGTCACTTCGCCGCGATAAATTGGCCCCAAGCGATCATCTGCGCCCGTCAGGTGCAGATGGTGCAGCCCGCCAGCAAGCCGCAAGGGTAGGGCATCCTCCAGCGGGAGCCCCGGCCAGTTTGCAATGCGTTTGCCGACTTCGGTATCGCCTTGCATGAGCGCAAGCTGCGCCTCTGCGATCCTTGCGGTGACGGGTGCGTCGTTGCGGCGACAATGTTCGGCCTGCACCATTATGCCCTCTGCCACATGCGCGTCATCCATCACGCAACGTCCAAAATCATCCGATGCTATATTTTCTGCCATATTGCCCTTTCCGCTTGCGACCCGTAAAGCGCGGTCATTGTGACTGAACCAATCATCTTTGCAATCCCCAAGGGACGGATCCTCGACGAGGCTTTGCCGTTGATGCAAGCGGCGGGCATAGAGCCTGAGCCTGCGTTTTTTGACGAGGCTAGCCGCGCGCTTCTATTTGCGACAAACGACCCTGCGATCAACATCATTCGTGTGCGCGCATTCGACGTGGCGACCTTTGTTGCCCATGGTGCTGCGCACATCGGTATCGTCGGGTCCGATGTTATCGACGAATTTGATTATTCCGAGCTGTATGCGCCTGTTGATCTGGGCATTGGCCGCTGCCGTATATCGGTCGCGATGCCGGAAGGCGCAACGGAAGACGTAAATGGCGGGCATATCCGTGTCGCCACCAAATATCCCACCACCACGAGCCGTTATTATCATGCACGCGGTATCCAGGCCGAATGTGTGAAGTTGAATGGCGCGATGGAACTTGCGCCTTCACTTGGGCTTTCGGGCCGGATTGTGGATCTGGTGTCTTCGGGCAAGACGCTGGCTGAAAATGGGCTCGTTGAAACGGCGATCATTTCCCATGTGTCCGCGCGCCTCATTGTCAACCGTGCGGCGTATAAGATGATGAGCGGCACTATTCCGCCGATGGTGCAACGCTTTCGAGATCTGACAGGATCACGTGCAGCGGCTTAACGCCTCCGACACCGGTTTTTCCGAAGCATTCGACGCGCTGGTAAATGGCCGGCGTGAGGCTGATGCCGACGTGTCGAGCACTGTCGTGCAAACTATCCGCGATGTCCGCGCGCATGGCGATGCAACGCTTGCAGAGATGACCCAAAGGTTTGACGGGTTCGACTTGAATAGCTCCGGTTGGCAGATCGACGCCGCGCAGTGCAAGGCGGCTTATGATGCGCTGGATGTAGACTTGCGCGATGCATTGACGCTCGCGGCACAACGGATCGAGGCTTATCACAAAGCCCAACTGCCTGAAAATCGCGACTATCGCGACAGTGACAATGTGCGGCTTGGCGCGCGCTGGTCAGCGGTTGATGCGGCGGGTGTTTATGTGCCCGGCGGCCGCGTGGCGTATCCTTCCTCCGTTTTGATGAATGCGATCCCAGCCAAAGTGGCAGGCGTACAGCGGATCGTCATGGTCACGCCAACGCCGGGCGGTGAGACCAATCTAACCGTGATGGCTGCAGCGCATTTGGCGGGTGTCGATGAAATTTGGCGCGTTGGCGGCGCGCAAGCGATTGCGGCGTTGGCTTATGGTACGGAACGCATTAGGCCAGTCGATGTCATCACTGGCCCCGGCAATGCGTGGGTCGCGGAAGCCAAGCGCCAGCTTTATGGTGTCGTCGGCATCGATATGGTTGCTGGACCTTCGGAAATTGTCGTGGTTGCCGATGCGCAAAATGACCCCGATTGGATTGCCGCCGACTTGCTTAGCCAGGCCGAGCATGATCCCACAAGCCAGTCGATCCTATTCACCGACAGCACTGACTTCGCAGACCAAGTTTCAGCCGCAGTCGATACGCAGCTTAACGCGCTTTCAACGGGCGCAGTTGCGCGACAGAGTTGGACTGATTTCGGTGCTATTGTCGTTGTCGATGATCTGGAAGGTGCGATGCCGTTGATAAACCGCCTTGCGGCCGAGCATCTTGAACTGGCTGTGGACGATGACCGCGCTGAACGCTTGTTTGATCTCGTCCGGCATGCCGGGTCGGTTTTCTTGGGCCGGATGACGCCAGAAGCAATTGGCGATTATGTCGCGGGGCCAAATCATGTATTGCCCACCGGACGGCGTGCGCGCTTTGCGTCTGGTTTGTCGGTGCTCGACTTCATGAAACGGACCAGTTTCATTGCGCTCGACAGACATGCCATCAACATTATCGGTCCAGCCGCGGCGACGCTTGCTGATGCCGAAGGTTTACCCGCCCATGCGGCGAGTGTCAGGAAAAGATTATGAGTGCGAATAACGCCAGTGCGAAATCCAAATCCCGTTCGGCCGCCCGTCTTGCGTCAGTGCAGGCGCTGTATCAAATGGATATGGAAGATATCGGCATTGCGCGTCTGTTGAACGAATTTCATGCGCACCGTCTGGGGCAGGAAATCGAAGATGCGCAATATGCGGCTGCCGACCCTGATTTTTTTGATGATGTTGTCTCGGGCGTTGATGCCCGTCGCGCAGAAATTGACGCGTTGGTTGATGGCAAGCTTGGCGAAAAATGGAAGATGGATCGCCTCGATAAAACGATGCTGCAGCTTTTGCGCTGTGGCACCTATGAATTGATCGCGCGGCCCGATGTTCCAACCGCGACGGTCATCGACGAATATCTTGATGTCGCGCATGCGTTTTTCGACAAAAAGGACGCAAAGTTCGTCAATGGCCTGCTGGATGCCGTTGCAAAGGACGTACGCGCGGGCTGAACGACCTTTTGCCGATTAAGGTTCTGCATGCCCATGCGATAGGTTAACGTTACGCCATGACCACCGAATCCACGTTTATCAATATTTTGCGTAGCTTTGCCACAGACCCTGCTGCGCGCGGCTTGTTGGATGATGTCGCGGTGCTCGAATTGGGTGACGCGGCATTAATCGTTACGCACGATATGATGGCCGAGGGTGTGCATTTCCGGTCAAACGCAAATCCTGCGGATGTCGCATGGAAGCTGGTTGCGTCCAACCTGTCCGATCTTGCCGCAAAGGGCGCCACGCCCGTTGGCGTGCTGCTTGGCTTCATGCTGGGCGATGACGCGTGGGACCGAGCATTTGCGGCTGGTTTGGAAGAAGTGCTGGCGCATTACCGCGTCGCGTTGCTTGGCGGCGATACTGTCGCCAATCGCGGTGACAAGCGTGCGCTCGGGCTGACCGCGCTTGGCATTGCGACGCATCGTCCAGTACCATCGCGGGCAGGCGCACAAATCGGTGATATATTATATGTCACGGGCACACTTGGCGATGCGCTTGCCGGGTTTGAGCTTATGGACGCTGGCTTTGATGCGATTGGGCCACTGGCCGAGGCATTCAACCGGCCTGAGGCTCGGTTGTCCGATGGTCAGGCGCTGGCGCCGTTTGTAACCGCCATGATGGATGTCTCAGACGGCTTGCTGCTGGATAGCGAACGGATGGCAACGGCCAGCCAAGTTGGCATACAAATCGACCTTGCCTGCGTGCCCCTGTCGCCGCTCTATATCAGCTATCGCACCGACAGTCTCGAAAGCCGCTTGCAGGCCGCAAGCTGGGGTGATGATTACCAATTGTTGTTCACAGCACAGCCAGACGTGACGCTGCCCGTGCCCGCAATCGCCATTGGAACCGTTTATTCGGGCGGAGGCCTGACGCTGAAAGACGGTGCTGGGTCCGTAAAACTGCCGCCTACGCTTGGTTATCAGCACCAATAACCTAAGCGGCAGAAAACGCGGCGTTTATGGGTTGCCATTGCTTGCTATGCCGCCTTATACGCTGACGGCTTGCGCCGCTCTGGAGGGGGGCGTTAACAGGACTAATATAGTTAACACAGGAGGGGAGAGATATTTCATGTCTCTGACTATTATTGCAATAATATGCGGGTTGCTTGCCGTCGTATACGGTATCGTAACCAGCCGCCAGGTGCTCAGCGCCTCGGCCGGCAATGACAAAATGCAGGAAATCGCTGCAGCTATTCAAGAAGGCGCAAAGGCCTATCTTGGCCGTCAATATCGTACCATCGCCATTGTCGGCGTTGCTGTTGCGGTGTTGGTAGCGCTGTTCCTTGGTCTCATTCCGACCGTCGGGTTCGTGCTCGGCGCGGTGCTCTCGGGCGTTGCGGGCTATATCGGGATGAACATCTCGGTGCGTGCGAACGTCCGGACCGCTGCTGCGGCTCAGACAGGGCTTCAGGCTGGTCTGACCATGGCTTTCCGCGCAGGCGCCATTACGGGTATGCTCGTAGCTGGTCTTGCTTTGCTCGCGATTGCTGGCTTCTTCTGGTATTTGACCGATGTTGCGATGATGGCACCGAACAGCCGCCCCGTGATTGATGCGCTTGTCGCATTGGCATTTGGTGCATCGCTGATTTCGATCTTCGCACGTTTGGGCGGCGGTATCTTTACCAAGGCCGCTGACGTCGGCGCTGACCTTGTCGGCAAGGTCGAGGCTGGAATTCCCGAGGACGATCCACGCAACCCTGCGGTGATCGCCGATAACGTGGGCGACAATGTTGGCGATTGCGCTGGTATGGCAGCTGACTTGTTCGAAACCTATGTCGTCACCGTTGGTGCGACGATGGTTCTGATTGCTCTGCTGGTGCAGGGCGTGACCGACAGTGCGCTGTTCATGAACCTCATGAGCTTGCCATTGTTGATCGGCGGCGTGTGCGTCATCACCTCAATCATCGGCACCTATTTCGTCCGTCTTGGCGGCGGAAAGAATATCATGGGCGCCATGTATAAGGGCTTTTTGGTCACTGCGGTTTTGTCGGTTCCAGCTATCTGGTTTGCGATCAATTACGCTTTGGGTGGCATGGAAAATGATGTGGGCGGGTTCACCGGCCGTACATTATTCTATTGCTCGTTCCTTGGCTTGGTCATCACTGGCCTGATCATTTGGATCACCGAATATTATACGGGCACCAATTACCGTCCGGTCCGTTCGATTGCGAAGGCGTCGGAAACAGGCCATGGCACCAACGTTATTCAAGGTCTGGCGATCAGCCTTGAATCAACTGCGATGCCAACGATTGTAATCTGTGCGGGTATCATCATTGCGTATCAGCTCGCTGGCGTCATCGGCATCGCCTTTGCCGCAACTGCCATGTTGGCTTTGGCTGGCATGGTCGTGGCGCTCGACGCGTATGGCCCAGTTACCGACAATGCCGGTGGTATTGCCGAAATGGCTGGCCTCGACGAATCTGTCCGTGAAAAGACCGATGCGCTCGACGCTGTTGGCAACACGACAAAGGCCGTGACCAAGGGCTATGCCATTGGTTCGGCTGGTCTTGCGGCACTGGTGCTGTTTGCGTGCTATACCGCCGACCTTCGCGAATATTTCCCTGAGCTTCAGGTCAATTTCAGCCTTGAAAACCCTTATGTCATCGTCGGGCTTCTGCTCGGTGCGCTTCTGCCATATCTATTTGGTGCGATGGGCATGACCGCTGTGGGCCGTGCGGCTGGCGAAGTGGTGAAGGACGTGCGTGACCAGTTCGCAAACGATCCAGGCATCATGACCTTTAAGTCGAAGCCAGATTATGCGCGTACCGTCGATCTCGTCACCAAGGCAGCGATCAAGGAGATGATTATTCCTTCCTTGTTGCCCGTACTGACACCAATCGCGGTGTATTTCATCATCACTGCTGTTGCAGGTCAGGCCGAAGGTTTTGCGGCTCTTGGCGCGCTTCTGCTGGGTGTGATTGTGGGCGGACTGTTCGTTGCTATCTCGATGACATCGGGCGGCGGCGCATGGGACAATGCCAAGAAGTACATCGAAGACGGTAATCATGGCGGTAAAGGTTCGGAGGCCCACAAGGCAGCCGTAACTGGCGATACCGTGGGTGATCCTTACAAGGATACTGCAGGACCTGCTGTAAACCCAATGATCAAGATCACGAACATCGTGGCCTTGCTTCTATTGGCAGCCTTGGCCCATGGCGGCATGTAAGTCGTAAAGCCAATAAGCTTCGAAACCCCGCTGGAAGCGATTCCGGCGGGGTTTTTTTATAACAGCAAGCGGTTGGCTATTGAGCCGCCCGCTGGTCAGAACCGCTTTCTAATGCTCAATTCAAAAACGCGGCCGCGCGGGTCGATATAGCCCTGCTGATAGCCGAGCGGCACGTTTCCGTTCTGGTCGCGCACATCGACGATATCGTTTAGAATATTATCCACACGCAAAGTGATGCGGCTTCCTTTCAGGAAGGGCGCAGCCTTAACCACGCGGGCTTGTTGGTCGAGATTGATGAACAGAAATGTGTTGATGGCGGCAACGCCACTAAAACGCAGGTCGTTACTGCCAACTAGGCCGCTGCCATTGGCCGTTGTTCCGCTCTTGTACGTGCCTTGCAGACGCAAACCGAAGCCTTTGTGGAACACACCGCCCGACAGTTCGACCTCATGCCGCGCAGCACCACCATTGCTGCTTGTGGCCGAACCGTTCAACAGGTCGAGCACCGGCACGCCCGACCGGATCAGGACTTCATCCTGAATACGGTATGTGTGGTACAACGCGATATTCCAGCGGCTTGGTTGTCCGCCACCGGCGCCGAAACCACCTCCACCAAACCCGCGGCCGCCGCCAGCGCGTGGGGCGCCAGAAGGGGTGCCTGTGGCCGCGCCGAGGCCTCGGGGTGCACCAGCACCCGGAGGGCCACCAAACGGCCCTCCGGTGGCAGGCGCAGCGCCGATGCTGCCCGAGACATTAAAGCCCCAGCGGATGCGTTGCGATGTTTCGCGGTCGAAATTGACGGGGCGCTGATCAACACTCACCAAGCGGCCATCTAAATCGCGTACAACGCGACTGGCGAAGGCGGCTTCAATTTCGGGTGTGAGTAACGGGAATGCGGCGGTTGTATTGCGGCTGTTGTTTTTGAAATAGCTGAACTGAAGTGCGAAATCTTTGATGAAATTCGGTGTCCAGTTGGCGTTCAGGATAAGATCGCGGCGCTTTTCGCCGATAAGCGCGGGGTTGCCGCCGGTGATCACATTTATGAATAAGCTTTCGCCGCGGGTAAAATCATAAGTCGCAACATTGGGCGTGACCAAAACGGGGTTACCGAGCTGGCCAATTCCGGGCGCGTTTTCATCACCCGTGATGGATGCCTGAAAGGTCAAATTGCGGGCAGGGGCCCAACGCAGGCCAGCACCATATTCCAACAGCGTTCCAAAATCGGACAGATCGCTATACCCGATATTGCCGTTAATTGCCCATTCGCCCATCGCCGCGCCAAGACCAAAGTCCCGGTCAGTAAGCGGCAATTCAGCGTTGACCGAATGGTTCATAATGTTCCGGCGCAGCGCCACATTATGGGTGACGCCTGAACGCCATGTTTCACTGTCCAGCATCTGACGGGTGAACCCTGAGGCAAAGGTCATTTGCACGTCACCAGTGGGTAATTTGAAAGCTGTTCCTGCCAGCGTGCTGCGCACATCGATATTCTGGTTCAGGCTGCTGGCGAGATCGGGCGCGAGGAACAGCAAGTTTGCCCCGAAATCGGCTGCAAACGGGTTGATGGTTCCGGCAAGCACGCCAGCGCGTATTGCGGTGAAATCTGCGTTGCGCGTTGTGCGTGTGTCATTGGCCGTGCGCGCATAATTGCCCGTGACCGTCCACCGCCATGCACCCAGCGCATGGCTGAACGTGCCGCCAGTCTGGAAAACATGTGTCTCGCTTTCGCGTTCAAGCGGACGGGCTGCGTCAAAATAGCGACTGAGTGTCACATCCTGACCAAAGGGTGAAAACGGACTGCTACCCGGCAGAACGAAGCTTGTCCCGGGCAAACCCAGCAAAGACTCGCTGCCGTTCAGCGCGTAATTGGCGTTCAACGATAATATTGTTTGCGGGCCAATCGACTGGCTCCACGTGCCGTTCACTTCAAGTCGTTCGGTGCGGGGCAGCAATGTGCGGACATCGCCAATATCTGTGTCATTCAAGCGGTTTGCAGTGCCCGCAAATTGCGGCAACGAAGGGTTGATAACACCTAAAGGCACAGCAGCTTGCGTCACGCGGCTACCGGTCAAAGCGCTGAGTGCTGGCGCAATCTCTCCATTAACACCAAGGCCACTGATATTGCCGCCGCGGGCTAAAAGCGAACCGCCCGACGCGATTAAGTCGCGTTCCGATTCTGTCAGTGCAGTCGACCTTTCCAGTTCAATGTCGAGGTTGAACCGCGTTTTGCTTCCTATCCGTGTCAACGTGGCTTCGATTTGGTCTGTGCCAAAGCCGCCATCCTGCGGCTGTGCATGTTCCATTTCCGTTGCGAAAGAGGCAAAATTATCCTTCAAGATGAAGTTGATAACCCGTTGGTCGGGACGAAATCCATATTTTAGAGCGACTTCTTCCGGAAAAATCTGAACCTGGCGAATGGCTTCTGGCGGTAAATCACGCAGCTCTCTGAAACCTGATACGCGTTGGCCGTTCAGCAAGATGATCGGCATACCACCCCCGCGCCCACGCCCCGAATTGGCCTGCGGAGCTACGGCTGCAACAAGGTCAGTAAGCGATGATGCGCCGACCGCCGCAATATCCGCTTCGTTCAATTGCTCCACCGGCGGGACGTCGGTATCGACCGAACCCCTGATACGTTCAGCCGTAACGACGATTTCGCCCGAAGGCGCCTCGTCCACCCCGTTTTCGATCCCGTCATTGGCAATGGCTAGGCTGCTGCCCGTGCTTTGGGCATCGTTCACCGCCATTGCCGGAACAGAGGTAGATACGAGCAAAATTGCGCTCAAGTGGGATAAGTTCATGGGGGGGAAGCTCAGTGTATATTTATGCTACGTTGGAAGCATAACGTAAAATTCAAGTCTGCGCGCCTAAACTGTACCGCATTTTGTCGCAATGGTGTGATTATACTGTAGCGCTTCCCTTTTTCGAACATTAGGTTTACAGGCGCACCAAGTTTAGACTTTTGAAGATTTAAGGGGCCGAATGGCAAAAGAAGAATTGCTCGAAATGCGTGGAACAGTCCGTGAATTGCTGCCCAACGCTATGTTCCGCGTGGAACTTGAAAATGGCCATGAAGTATTGGGCCATACTGCCGGAAAAATGCGCAAGAACCGTATTCGCGTTCTCGTGGGCGACGAAGTTCTGTGCGAATTGACCCCATATGATCTGACCAAAGGCCGGATCACGTACCGCTTCAAGTAAGGGCCGCAGACCTTGGGTCTGAATCCTACACTCATATTGGCGTCTTCAAGCCCGCGTCGTCGTGACCTTCTGGCGCGTCTAGGCGTTGCGCCTGCGCGAATTGCCTCTCCAGATATTGACGAGACACCGCGCAAGGGCGAGGTGCCGCGCGTGTATGCGCTTCGTATGGCAGAGGAAAAGGCAGTTGCCGTCCCGCGGGCGTCGGGGGAGATTGTGGTTGCGGGTGACACGACCGTGGCCGTGGGCCGCCGAATATTGCCGCAAGCTGCCGACGCGGACATGCAACGCGGGTTTCTGACGTTATTAAGCGGGCGCCGCCACCATGTCCTCAGCGCGGTCGCGGTGATTGACGGTGATGGACTTTTGCGCAGCCGCATTTGCGACAGCATTGTCCGCTTCAAGCGCTTGTCGTCCGACGAGATCGAAAGCTATATCGAAAGCGGCGAGGGGCTCGGTAAGGCCGGCGGTTATGCTATTCAGGGCAGGGCAGAAGCGTTGATCGACTGGATGGCGGGCAGCCATTCGGGCGTTATCGGGCTGCCCTTATATGAAACGCGCAGTCTGTTGCGGGCGTCGGGTTATCCGCTTGCCTGAGATATGGCGTGACGATGCACCAGGCGAGCGGCGCGCTGCGCTGGTCGAGAACGGCAATATCGTTGAAATCCACATCCAGCGTGACGCTTCTTGGGTATTAGGCGAAACGGGCGCGGGCCGTATTGACCGTAAAACGCCGTCGGGCGCTTATGTGATTGCCGACGATGACAGCGAAGTTTTGCTGCGCAGCAAAATCAGTGATCCAGAAGGCACGCGCGTGCCTTTCGATGTGACGCGTGAAGCCATCGCGGAACCCGGGCGAGTTAAGCCAGCTGAGATATTGTTGCGCGATAGCGGATACGCGCAGGCGTCGCAGAAGGGCGCTCTGTGGGATGCCCGTCTGGCGGCCCTAGACCGGCCTGTGATAAGCGCATCCATTGCCGACGGCTTCGACATAGCCATGTCGGGCCAGTCGCAACTGGATACAGTTACAGTCAGCTTTCAGCGTACGAAGGCAGGATTGGTTTTTGATGTGGATGGCGTTGGTCATGCCTTTGATATCAACCGGGTCGCAGCGACAGAAATCGCCCGCCTTCTGCGGCTATACCGAATCGGCGCGATGTTGATGGTCGATTTTGTATCGATGGAATCCAAAGCACAGCGCACGCAGATCGCTGAAATATTTGATGCTGCGTCGATTGCTGACGGGCGGCCTTTTGAACGCACAGCCATTAACGGCTATGGTATGATGCAAGTCTTGCGGGCGCGGCCACGGCCGTCGGTTCTTGACCATCTCTTTGGCACGCGTATCGCTGCGTTGTCGGACGAGACACAGGCCTATTGGTTGTTGCGCGCGGTTGCGCAATCGTCCGGCTTTGGAGCGCGTACGGTTACTGCACGGCCTAATGTTGCAACATTACTGGAATCGCAGAATTGGGCGATATGGCGGACGCAGGCGGTTCGCGCTGCGGGTGCGGATATGGTCGTGGTTGCGGATGAAAAGGCCGCAGGCTATGGGTATGTCCATGTCGCACAAAGCTAATGCATGTCCCTTATGCGGGAAACCGCAACAGGCTGAATCCAAACCTTTCTGTAGCCAGGGGTGCAAGGATCGTGACCTGCTGAAGTGGCTGGATGAAGGCTATCGTGTGCCAGGGCCATTGGCGGATTATGAAGATAGCTTCGGTTCCGATGGCGCAGACTGATTTTGCGCTTGCCAAGGGGCGTATCGCCTCTCTATAGGCTGCGCTCCCACGCGGTTTTTACCGCGTAGCCCGAGTAGCTCAGGGGTAGAGCAGCGGATTGAAAATCCGCGTGTCGGTGGTTCAAATCCGCCCTCGGGCACCATTTTCCCGGTGTTAAAATAGCATTTGATATTTAGGTGGCGCACGCGTCCTGCAGGCGGTTGCGCCTATGTCTGTGACGCACGCGCTTTGGTCATAAAAAAGCCGGAGCAGCGATGGCTGCCCCGGCTTCTTCTATCCTGAGGAATTCAGGAAATTAGAACTTGTACTTGATCGATGCACCATAAGTGCGTGGTGCGTTTGGATAGCCCGACGTCGAACCGGACTGCACAACGCTTGGGAAGATGACGGAAAGATACTTCGCATCCGTCAAGTTGCGGCCCCAAAGCGAGAATTGCAGACCGCTGTCCAAACGCAGCGTTACCGCTGCGCTGAGGTCATTTACTTCACGCTTATATTGGGCAGCAGCTGGATCGTCATTCATCACCGTCTTGGATTCATTGTGGTAGTCGGTGTTCAGAATAAGCGCAGCGCCATCGTTCAATTTTGCTGTGTAGGTTGCACCCAAGGTTGTCGACAACTTTGGAATGCCACCGACCGACCGGCCGCTGATGTCACCAAATTGTGAGCCGACATAGCTGTCATATTTCGAGTCGAGATAGACAAAGGCAGCGCGCAATTGCAGTGCGTCGATCGGGTTGACACTGCTGTCAAACTCGATCCCCTTGACCGACTGCTTACCGGCGTTGGACAAAACGAAGCCCGTACCAATGAAGCTGTTGCCTTGGAAATTCTTGATCGCTTGGTCAAAGATTGTCAGATTGAATGCAACGCGTTCCCACTTTGCTTTCAAGCCCAATTCCATAACCGTTGCCTCTTCAGGAAGCGCATAACGCGTTCCGCTGGTGAGGTTGGCTGATGCAAGACCGGCGGTACGAATTGCAGACGCTGTTAAAGGTGCGCCCTGTGCTGGCGAACCAGCGACGAAATCCGCTACGAAAGGACTCGAGTCAATCGACATGTTCCACGATGTTGCCTTAAACCCTGTACCATAGCTGGCGTAAAGGTTGATATTGTCCGTCGCTTCCCATGCAATACGTGCCGAATAGGTCAACTTGCCATCGCTGGTGCGACCATCTTCAACGGCATTTGGAAGGTTCAGGAACGGCGGCAAGAATTGCAATGCCTGAAGACCAAGGAACGGGTTACATGTGCCCGAGCGCGTTGGGTTGGGCGTTGAAGCCGCAGGCGCGTTGGTCACAGTGGCGCAGCTATTGATCCGCGGGAACAGTCCGGCGGAAAGTGCAGTGCCACCTGGAGGTACAAACCCTGCAGGAAGTGATGCAGGCAATCCCGCATTCTGACCTACAGCTACAAGATCAATCGCGGAGAAAACATCCGTGATTGTCGTGTTGCTCGCATTGGTCTTCTTATCCTTGGTATAGTTGAAGCCACCGGTCAAAACCAGACCATCGGTGAGTTCAAAATCTGCCGTTCCGAAAACCGAATAAGCTTTGTTCTTGTAATCCCAATCTTCAAAGCGTCCTTGCCCTTGGCCACCAAATTGACCCGCGGACGATGGAACGCCTGCCAAGGCACGAATGGTAGGCTCAAGGCTAACATAAGCGCCAGCGGTCAGGAGGTTGGCATATGCGCGGAAATCACGGCCAAGCGTCAGTGCCTGCTTGTTGTTGATGCTCTCATCAAAATAATAGCCACCCAGCAAGAAGTTGAATGGACCGTCAAAATCCGACGCCAAACGCAATTCCTGCGTCTTTGTCGTAATGTCCACATCGCCGCGGTTTGCGCCGATCAAATCTGCACTGGTGAAATCGCTGTCCGCGTTCGTTTTGGCGCGTGACTTGCGATAAGCCGTGATCGAAGTTACGTTCAACGAACCGAGTTCATAATCAGCCTGCATCGACACACCACCATTGGTGATTTTGTTTTCCGATGCGAAGTTCTGATACTCGCCATAGCTAAAGATACCGCGCGAGTTTACCTTGCCACCAACGCCACGAACGGCGTTGCCCGTTGGACCGTCGAAGACGTTGCCTACAAAGCAGCAATTTTCGTCAATCTTGTCATAGTCGCCAATGAAGCGCAGCTTGAAGCTGTCTGAAGGTTCAATCAACAACTGCGCACGACCATACCAGCGGTTACGCTCACTCGTTTTTGATCCGTCAGTCAGGTTGGTGCCGTAGCCATCAGCCTTGTTGATGCCGCCAGCAAGGCTGAAAGCAATATTGTCTGAAATCGGGCCGGTAATGTCGGCCTTCGCGACGATGGCGTTACGATTGCCATAGCTGATTTCAGCGGAACCGCCGAATTCATAGCTTGGTGCAGCAGTAACAATCGAGATAACGCCAGCCGAGGCGTTTTTGCCGAACAAGGTCGATTGTGGGCCACGCAACACTTCGACGCGTTGCAGGTTTGGAAGATCGCTGATCGCTGAAGCCGAACGCGAACGGTAAACACCGTCGATGAATACGCCAACCGAGCCTTCGATGCCTGGGTTGTTAGCGCCGTTGCCGAAGCCGCGAATGATGAAGTTGGTGTTGGCCGAGCTTTGCAGCTGGCTGACACGAAGCGATGGAACCAAAGTCTGCAAATCTTTAAGATCGCGAACTTGTGCCCGCTCAATGGCCGCAGCTGATGTAACCGAAACGGCAACCGGCACTTCTTCAAGCGTTTGTTCGCGCTTGGTTGCGGTCACGATGATGACGTTTTCATCAACTTCTTCGCTGGCTTGTGGCGTATTATCTTGCGCAAAGGCTGCTGAACCGACGCTCAGCGAAGCGATGCTTATGGACGACAACATTGCCGCCTTCAGCAAATGATTTCCCAAATTCATATTCACTCTCCTGTTGTTCTTTCCGTCCCGGTTTGCCAGGTTTTTCTTGGGGATGACACATAAAATTTGCTCCCAGCATCCCACTGAGCAGCCGAAAGGCATAACACGCAATAACGCGACTATTGCTGCGCAGCAATTGCTTAATGCCATTCACAGAAATATACTCGTTTGTGCGATAAAAATGTTACGAACGTTTACGCAGGTCGCGTCAATCATATGGATTACACATGCCCAAAATGGTGAAAAAGGGTGATTTGCCCTCAAAAATATGCGCTGCATGCCAAAAGCCGTTCGCATGGCGCAAAAAATGGGCGAAGGATTGGGACAATGTCCGTTTCTGTTCGGACCGGTGCCGCCGGGCGCGCTGACCCAGACGTAATGCAAGATGTGGGCGCGCTGCGGGCAGTGTTTTATGGCGCGAACGGCCTAAAAGCTGATTGTTGCATTTAGCGCGTTGTAAAGCGTGTTGCCTGACACGGGTGCGTTAGGCGCTGTCTCTAAAAACCGCCCTTTGGTCAGTATCAGCGCACTCCACTCCAACCTTAGACGCTTCGGGACAAGCCAATAGCGCAAGCGCGCCTCGAATTGGTGTCCCGCGAAACGTCCTGACGATCCTGCCGCATCGCGCACCCCAGTGGTCGAAAAACTGTCATAACCCGACGCAAGCCAAAGCGCGCGATAGGCGGCAAAGGCGTCCAAGCGCTTGGATGGTGTGACCTCTAACCGAACGCCCGTTGCGATGAGGTTGGACCGGCCAACGGCGCTGTACAATCCCGATGGAGCAAAGTCGGCGCGCCGCATGCCGAACAGGGTATCAAAGCGGCCAAACTTTGTTCCACGGCCGTCGCCGCTTGCATAGTCGAACTCCAGCGACACATGTGGCGCCCAAGCGCGATCCAAACTATACCCCAATTCCAGATGCGTGAACCATGCGGAGACATCAAGCTGAGGCGCAGCCGGCGTTAGTGCGGCACTGATGGACCCAAATTGGTACATGGTTTCGCTCTCATAACTAATGCTGCCGGGGGCTGCATCGCGATAGATACGGAACCCGGCAGTCGACAGCGCGCGGTCGCGCGTTGCAAGGTCGGCGGAATCGCGCTCATCAAGATGGTAGAAAGACAGTTCGATGCCATCGCGCGCTGACGGCCGTTTTTGACCGATAAGTCCGCCCCAAAGGACAAGGTCGAAACTTTCGCGGTCCATCTGTATGCGGTTGCGCACCAAGTCGCTGCGGCCGTCTGGAAGGCGAACTTGCGGTAACGCGTATATCAGTGTCGCGGAAAGTCCGTCACGCAAGCCGATATCTGCGCGAACGCCCGTGTAACCATTGGTTGTGTTGCGACTGTCATCCGACGAAACAAGCCGGCGCGATCCCAAGCTGAGCATGAACCTTCCCGCTTGCACATTAAACTTTGTGCCAGACCCGAATGCGCCGCGGGCTTCATATCCGATATAGGCTTGCACCAACTCAAAGGCATTTACGTCAGCTGTTGAAAGCGGCGTTCCATCAACAGCGCCATAGGCGCGGCTGTCATATAGCTCAGCTTCAAACTGCCAGTTACCCGTGCGATATTCTCCGGTGAGAATATTGCGCACACTAAAAAGGGCGTCGGACTCATTAAAACCGACGCGTGGCTGGCCCTCGATATTCTCATACCGAACGCGCGTACTAGCACTGAGGTTCAACGCATCTTCTGCAAAAGCAGGCGTCGTGCACAAGGATGCAGCCAGTATCAGGCATTTTTTCATGCAGGCCGTCTTTTACTTTTTGCTATCGGAATAAGCGGCTCGGCTCGCCGCGGGCGCATCAAGCAAGACCCAAAGCGACGCGGAAGCCGCGCCTAGCAAAGCGGCGGCCGCTATCGCCCGCGCCGTTCGTGCCGCCACGCCGGGCCAAAGCGGCAGGGTTGATAGAATAGCCAACGCCAATGGCAGCGCGACGGCGAAAGGAAGCGTCGGCCCCACGCCTTGCATCAACTGGTGACCCAGCGACAAGGTGAAGCCGCCAACGAGCGCGGCAACGCCAATCTGCACGGCAATATGCCGCGCCAAAAGCGCAAATGTTGTAAGCAGCAGCGGTAAAACGACAAAATAGGCAGCCGTCGGGGCCAGCGCTTGCGCTACCAGACCCATGATGAACAGCGGCAGCGCGGCTCCTACGACACCGACGCGGCTTGGCCGCCAGGTGCCAAATAGCACAAAAAATGCCGCCAGCGCGCCCAGCGCCGCCATGACCTCCAGCCGCGGGATCGCGGCCAAGCGGTCGTAATAATTGGCGGGTTCAAGCCCAAGGGATAAAAGGTTGAGCGCAAAGAGCATTGCGGCGCTTCCTAAGATCAGCGCGAGCATGCGTCCTGCACCGGCCGCTAGACCGCCGGTCCCGTCTTGGCGCACGACCATGGCCAGTCCGCCGGCGGCCATGATCATCATGACCCAGCCAACCCAAATGGGATAGATCACAGTGAAGATGCCGAATGCGTCAAAGAATACGATGTCCGGGGCCCTTTGGGGAAGTCTATCCGCCTTAAGGAGCGCTTGGGTGAGGTCGAGAACCTGCCCACCCATGTCCTGCAACGACCCTTGATCAAGATTATCTGGCGTCGCCATGGGTGAATGGTAGAGGCCGGACCGCCCGATGAAGGCAAAATTATAGGCGGCGTAATCATGCTTTATGACAGGTGTCAGATCGGAGTCATTGGGTAGGACCGCGTAGATGAAAGCGGCGAGTGACGAGGCGCCAGGGCGGCGGACCGCATCGGCATAGACCTGCATTGCTGCACCATTTTGGTGTGATGTCTGGAACAAAGTGGTGCGTCCGCCGCCACCGCGCGCTTCCATGTTGATCACTGCGCCGACGCCTTTGCGCAATGGATGGTCCGCCCAAAATTGACGCGCGCCCTGTAGGCCAAGTTCTTCACCATCGGTGACCAGCATGACCAGATCACGTTCCTGCTGCCCTTGGGCGCGGATTGCGCGGACGACTTCCAAGCTTGCCGCGACGCCTGCTGTATCGTCGGCTGCACCGGGTGAGCCCCAAACCGTATCATGATGCGACATCAGCACAACCGACGGCGCGTTGCGATTTTTTCCGGGGAGAATACCGATCAAATTGACCAAGCTGGCGGGTGGATCATTGCGTCCGCTCCAGTGATTTAGGCGTTTTGTTCCCTTGGCGTCGATGAGGCCGGTGCTGGTTGAAACTTCCATCCCGAGCGCTTGCATGCGCCGCATGATGTGATCGCGCACAACCGCGTTTTCAGCTGAGCCAGTGGTGTGCGGATTTTGCGCCATGGTCCGCACATCCGCCATGGCCCTGACGGCGGAGAAGCTTGGCGCGGGGGCATGCGCGGGAATTGCCTTTGGCGGGGTCGTAGCAAAAAGCGTTAATAGGACCGCTATAACAAGCGCCACCAGAACCGGACCAAATTTCTTCATATGCTTCCCCATCGATCAGGTCGTGTGACGCTACACGTCACCCGTATAACACCATCATGCACCTAAGGAAGGCAGTTTGCTAGACTAACTGGCAGCGCTTGGGGTGAGCATTAGTCCGCAGTGTCAAAGCCGACATAACGGACAAAGCTGGCATTGTCCTCGCGCCGCGACTTGACATCATTGGCAACGAACGCCTCGTCCGGATAGCCCATGGCAATGCAGATCATGATGTTCTGGTCATCGGGGATTCCTGCATGTTCCCGCACCACCGACGACTGCATGATACCCTGCCCATTAATCACACAGCCTAAGCCGCGCTCCCACGCCGCCAGAACGATAGCATGGGTTATGGCACCCAGGTCGAAATGGCTGATCGCGGCGGGTTCAAGATATTTGTCATAGGTCAGCACGAGGGAGACTGGCGCATCGAATTGGCGAAAGCCGCGCATGACCCAGTCGGTCCGACGTTCCTTGTCATCGCGGGCAATGCCCATGGCTTCGAAGAGCTGGACCGCAACCTCTACCTGCCGCTTGCGGTGTTCGCCTTCATACGCTTCCTTCATCGGGAAATCACGCTTTGGCGGGACGCCGCTGACCATATTATGGGTATTGCCTTGCCGGATCCGGTCGAGCGGTTCACCTGTTACCACATGCACGTACCAAGGCTGGGTATTCATGGAGGACGGAGCCCATTTGGCCACCGCGATGATTTCATCGATTACATCGCGCGGTACCGCATCTTTCAGATAGCCACGGATACTCTTGCGGGCCTTGATCAGGGTCTCAAATTCCATAACAAAAATCCAAATAGAATGAAAATATTGGCACGAGATATGTCAATACGCGCGCTGAAGGTCAAGGCCGGGATTTGTAGGATCGACCTTGCGTCTATCGTCAGTTGGCGCATCGGCTTTGGCGCGCGTGCGCCATCCTGTTCCCATATCAAGCCGCATATCAAGCGCATCGCCATTGAAAGAAATGGTGCCGGCTACAAGGTTCGAACTCGTGACCCCCTGATTACAAATCAGGTGCTCTACCAACTGAGCTAAGCCGGCACTCGGCGCGTCCCATAGCGTCAAATGACTCCAAAGGTCCAGCCCTCAGTTGCAGCAATTTTGCTATTTAGTGCATTTGGTGCCCAAAATTGAGGATTTCCGGCAACATTCCGCAACCAGGCGGCGGTTATCAGGGCGTCGGTTGCGTGGTCGGTGTAGCGTTCGAACGGTTTGTGGGGCTGCGAACCTAGGGCGTGCAACGCATTGTCGAGTCCCTGTCCGTCGCGCACCTTGCTTCGGCCTTTGGCGATCCCGGCTGCGCGGGCGGCGATGGTGGTATAAATCTCCACAACCACCGTGCCGTTTGGGGGGACAGGATCAAATGGCCAGATGGCGACTGTATCGCGCACATGGTTGAGGAAACGCATACCAGCAAAGCTGGCCTTTGCGACTTGCGATGCACCGATGGCGTCATAGACGGTCGACGCCTTTCCACTGCTGTTCCGGTTCACCAGCTCGCATTGGCGCCAGAATAGATAATCGGACTTTGTGCCGTCGGCCGCACCGAAATAGAAATGCCGCCGATGGTGGCTTTCGAGGAAGGATGCCGCACCCAAATCCGGATCATCGCAGACATGGTCGACATAGGCCCAAAAATCCTTGGCCGATGAAGGCAGGTCTTCACCCGGCAAATAACTGCCGCGTTCAATCATGGGCGGTGCGAAGCTGAAATCGAAGCCCATGAGCAAGTCATCATCTTGCGCCAGAAGCCAATCGGCCACCGCTTGGCGCGACCAGACTTTGTTGGGTGGCGTCACTAAGCTGGGCGCTGCATCGCCCATTTCACAAACGGCCAAAGCAATGCCGGGATGTCGGCTGCCTTTCGCGCCGGACCAATCGGCGCACGCAAAACGCGTAAACTGTCGCATCACTGTGCGTTCGGTTCGCCATTGCGCGCGCGCAACCGATCCCAATATTGGAGGCGTTCAACTATCTTTCGCTCAAAGCCGCGTTCGACAGGTTGATATAGCTGCGTCGGCGGTACGGCATCCGGCCAATAATTTGCCCCTGAAAAACCATCCGCGCTGTCATGATCATATGCATAGCCCGCGCCATACCCAATATCTTGCATCAGCTTTGTCGGCGCATTTAGAATATGCGCTGGCGGCATTAACGATCCGGTGTCGCGTGCCATTTTCCATGCGGATTTCTGCGCCTTATACGCTGCGTTCGATTTCGGCGCCGTGGCCAGATACAGGCACGCTTGAACGATAGCGACTTCACCTTCTGGGCTGCCGAGAAATTCATATGCTTGCTTGGCGGCGAGGCACTGCACCAAGGCTTGCGGGTCGGCGAGGCCGATATCTTCGCTGGCAAAACGGACGAGACGGCGGAGCACATATAGCGGCTCTTCGCCCGCCACCAGCATGCGCGCCATCCAATATAATGCCGCTTGCGGGTCGGACCCGCGCAAGCTTTTGTGCAGCGCCGATATGAGGTTATAATGTCCCTCGCGATCCTTGTCATACACGGGCATTCGCCGTTGTAATAATGCTGCCATTGCTTGTGGATCGAGCGGATTTTCGATGTGAATTGCAAACAAGGTTTCGGCTTGATTGAGCAAAAAGCGGCCATCGCCGTCGGCGCTTGAAATCAACGCCGACCGTGCGTCGTCGGTGACGGGCAGCGCGCGGTCCATCACGACCTCCGCACGGCTGAGCAAAGTTGCTAAGGCAGCCTCGTCCAGACGGTGCAGCACCATGACCTGCGTGCGCGAAAGCAATGCGGCGTTGAGCTCAAAGGACGGGTTTTCGGTGGTGGCGCCGACCAGCGTGACTACGCCGCTTTCCACAAATGGCAGAAAACCGTCCTGCTGCGCGCGGTTGAAGCGGTGGATTTCGTCCACAAACAGCAATGTCTTCTTGCCGGTGCGGGCCATAATCTCGGCTTCAGCAAAGGCTTTTTTAAGGTCAGCTACACCCGAAAACACGGCGGAGATTGGCTTATAATGCATGTCGACCGCATCGGCCAATAAGCGGGCGATGCTTGTCTTGCCCGTGCCCGGTGGTCCCCACAGGATCATTGAAGATAATTTGCCGGCCGCGACCATGCGGCCAATCGCCCCTTCGGGACCGGTCAGATGTTCCTGACCGATTATCTCATCAAGCTTTGCGGGACGCAGCTTGTCCGCCAGTGGCGCGTTTTCAGGCGTGCGCGACGGCGCTTGCGGGCTATCTCCAAACAGGTCGCTCATATCATGATCCTGCCCGAACAGGCATCACAGGATAGCCATGAACGCCCCACGCTGCGCAAATGTAAGGTCGCCTTAACGCGAAGCAACGGCACGCGCCGCATGTTGACGGATCAGGCGAAGATAGGTGTCGGCCATGGTTTGGTTGATGGCATCCCAACTATAGTCCAGCGAGCGTTGTTCGCCCGCCGCGCCGTGCTGTGCGCGCAAATCCGCGTCGATACAATAAGCCTGCAATGCATCGGCGAATTGGATGATCGCACCCGGCGTAATCAGTCGCCCGGATACTTTGTCTTCGACCAAACTTTGGCTGCCGGTTGCCTTTGCGGCGACCACGGGGAGGCTGCTCGCCATCGCCTCGAGTGTCACATTGCCAAAAGCCTCGGTCACCGAAGGGTTGAAAAACATGTCCATGCTCGCAACTGCACGGCCCAGATCCGCGCCGACTTGAAATCCGGCAAATTTTGCATCGGGAATGCGCGATTCAAACCAAGGGCGGGCGGGGCCGTCGCCGATCACCAGAACCTGATGCGGGACTTTGCGGCGTTTGAGTTGGTCAATTGTATCGGAAAAGACATCGAGGCCCTTTTCCATCACGAGCCGTCCGAGAAAGCCGATGACGGGGATGTCGTCCGCCATAGCAAGCCCGCGCCGCCAATCCATATCCCGTCGGCTAAGGTCAAAAATATCCCGATCCACGCCGCGTGACCAAATGTCGATGTCATAGTTCATCCGCTGCTGGCGCAGGACCTGCGCGAAGCTCTCGGACGGGGCAACCAATGCATCACATTTCCGGTAGAGCCGGCGGATCCATGCCTCAAGGACTGGCTCCATAAATGACAGATTATAATAACGCAGATAGGTCTCGAACCGCGTGTGCACCGAGCATAATACCGGCAAATGCCGTTTTTGCGCCCATTTTACCGCCTTGCGCGCGACCCGGTCAGGGCTTGAAATATGCACGATATTTGGGTTGAAGGCCTCAAGATCGCGCCGCACAGCGCGCGATAAGGACACCGGAATGCGGTATTCAGGGCGGCTGGGAATGGCGACCGACGGAACGCTCACAAGGTCTCCGGTCGGTGCAAAGGCGGGTTCGGCGACCGTAGGTGAATAGACCCGCACCGATGCGCCTTGGCGCAGAAGATAGCCTACAAGCCGATTGAGGGCCTGATTTGCGCCATCACGGACGTAATTGTAATTGCCGCTAAAAAGCGCAATGCGAAGATCGCTGGTTTGCATAGCCGTGCTTTTACCGGCGGCGACGCAAAATGCCAATGGGAATGGTGCATGTGCTAGGATAGAAGTTGGATATGATGTTAAGCCAGATTGATGTGTTGTTGATTGGAAAGCCAAAGCCGTTTCGCGCCGACGGAACGATGAGCGCTATGGCGCGCACCCCAGTCGATCGCCCCGTCATGTTGCACAAGCACGGTTTTGCGGGAGACGAGGTTGCGGACCCGACCGTGCATGGCGGCGCGGACAAAGCTGTGCATTTCTACCCAGCCGAACATTATCCCAAATGGATTGCGCATTTTGCAGCAGAGGGTTTTGTGCATCCCTTGCTCGACCAAGCTGGCGCCTTTGGCGAAAATATCAGCGCATCCGGCTTGACCGAAGACAGTTTGCGCATTGGCGACAGGTTTCGCATTGGGCGGGCGTTGGTTGAGGTGGCGCAAGGGCGTCAGCCATGTTGGAAACTTGACCATCATTTCGGCGTGCATGGCCTGTCGGGTGCGGTCATCAGCAGCGGCCGTTGCGGCGGCTATTTCCGCGTGATCGAAGAAGGCGAAGTGGCACCAGGCGACCGTATTCAGATGGTATATCAAGCCGAACATGACTGGACGGTGGCGCGCACGTTCAAGCTGCTCATTGGCGGCGGACATCGCGCGCAAGGGGCGGGCGCACAATTACGCGCGCTTGCCGCGCTTGAGACACTGGCCGATAGCTGGAGGGGCAGGGCGGCTAAGCTTGCCGGATAAATGCCTGATATCTTGGACTTCAGATGCTTATTCGCTCCGTGGGCCCTTGTCGTAAACGGGCGCGTATAGGCGGATACGGGTCACCCGCTTTTCATCTGCTTCCAAAATCTCCAACGTCCAACCGCTTGCCTCATGCTTTAGCATTTGGCCAATATCGGGCACCTGACCAGCAATAACGAAGGCAAGCCCGCCAAGCGTGTCGACGTCTTCGTCTACTTCGGCGAGTTTAGCGTCAATGGCGTCGGCGAGATCGTCGAGCTCCGCCCGCGCGTCGGCTTCCCACAGATTGGGGGCTATTTGCATGAAGAGCAATTCAGGTTCATCGTCATGTTCGTCTTCGATTTCGCCGACGATTTCTTCGACAAGGTCTTCAATCGTGACCAAGCCCTCGGTCCCTGAATATTCATCAAGGACAATAGCAAGGTGGGTGCGTGTGCGCCGCATTTCATCCAGCAGCGCAAGTACGCTCATATTCTGTGGCACAAAGCGCGGCTGGCGGATGAAGGACTCAAGGCTATCAGGTCGGTCTTGCCCTGAGGCCAGGACAGCAAACACATCTTTGATGTGGATCATCCCGATCACGCTGTCGAGCGTGTCGCGGTACACCGGCAAGCGGCTGTGACCATGTTCAGCAAAGGCCGCAATGCAATCGGCAAAGCCAGCACTTTCATCAATTGCAACGATGTCGCTGCGTGGCACCATGACGTCGTCGACACGATGCTCGCTGAAATGCAGCAAGTTGCGGAGCATCGTACGCTCAACAGCGGTCAAATCGCCGTCATTCTCCGATTGTCCGTTATCATCGCTGTCCTCCTCATGCTCGGCAATTGCTTCTTCAAGCTGCTCGCGCAAGGTCGGCTCATGGTCGCGGCCAAAGAACATCGCCTTCAGCCGCTGCCATATTCGTCCGTCATTATCGTCGTCGGTTGCGGTTTTCGAACCGCTAAAACTGTCACCCTCAGGCATAATGGAAGCGTACTGGCCTCTTATTGGTCGATTTATACGTCATATGGATGGTGAAGCCCCATCGATGCAAGCGCTTTTACTTCAAGTGCCTCCATAGCTTCGGCTTCATCCTCCTCAATATGGTCATAGCCTAGCAAATGCAGCATGCCGTGAATGACCAAATGGGTGGCGTGATAGCTGACGGGAATTTTTTTCTCGTCCGCCTCGGCAACGCAGGTTTCATAGGCCAGGATCATATCGCCCAGCATGATTTCGGGTGCATCATAGGTGCCGGCAAGCAAGGCATCCAATTCCTCGTCATCGAGCATTGGAAAGGACAATATGTTGGTCGCCTTGTCCTTATCGCGCCATTCGCGGTTCAGCGCATGAACCTCCGCATTGTCGGACAATTTCACGCTCACGCTCACGGGAACGACCGGGTCTGCCAGTTCAGGGATCGCGGCAAAGCGGACAGCCGCATCGACGGCCTTTTCTACTTCAACCTGTCCAAATTCGATACTGCCCCAGTCAATGCCGCCCTGATTTGTGGCCAGCATGACGTCAACGTCAATCATTTCCACCCTCATAGGCGTCGACAATACGGCCAACCAGTGGGTGGCGGACAACGTCGCTGCTGTTGAAACGAATGGTCTGGATACCGTCAACGCCTTCAAGACGCTGAACCGCGTCATTCAGGCCCGACATGCGTTCGCCGCCGGGAATATCGACCTGATGCGGGTCTCCGCACACGACCATACGGCTGTTCATGCCAAAGCGGGTTAGAAACATCTTCATTTGCGCGGCAGTCGTATTCTGCGCCTCATCCAGAATGATGAATGAATCGGCCAGTGTCCGGCCACGCATGAAGGCGATTGGCGCGATTTCAATCTCGCCCGATGCGATGCGTCGTTCGACCTGTTCGGCAGGCAGGCAGTCATACAAGGCGTCATAAATTGGCCGCAGATACGGATCGACCTTTTCCTTCATGTCGCCAGGTAAGAAGCCAAGCCGTTCGCCAGCCTCGACCGCTGGGCGTGAGAGGATAAGACGTTGAACCGCGCCAGTAATCAACATGGCAACGGCTTGCGCGACAGCCAAATAGGTTTTACCGGTGCCTGCTGGCCCAAGCGCGAAAATAATTTCGTCGCGGGCAAGCGCCTCCATATAGGGAATCTGCGTGGCCGAACGCGGCACGAGCGTTTTCTTGCGTGTGCGGATCATAATGCCCGGCGCGTCCGTCGCGTCCTTGCGGACAATGCCCTCTAATGTGGGTTCGGCGGTCATGGCGATGATGGATTGCACAGCTTCCGTATCTATTTCTTGTCCGCGGGAGAGGCGGGAATAAATATCATTGAGAACGTCGCGCGCGCGGCCGATGGCACCCGCCTCGCCTTCAATCTGGACACGATTGCCGCGCGCGGAGATATAGACCCCCAGCCGGTTTTCAATGGTCACGAGGTTGCGGTCAAATTCGCCAAAAACTGCATTGATTAAATGCGGTTTGTCGAAGCTCATTTCGAGCCGGGACAAGTCACCGGCTTGCGCTTGGGCTTTTTTTGCCATTCAGGCTGCTGCTCTCATCGTTGGTTCACCTTTCAGGCTAAGCGGTCCAGAATCGGTTATCTCTACGGTAACGATATCGCCTATTGAAAGGTCAGGCGCAAGCACATGAACGGACTGAAGCCATGGTGATTTGCCGATAAGCTGTCCGGCAAATTTTCCGGGCCGTTCCAACAAGACATTTGTGGTGCGCCCTACGGTCTTGTCGTTGAACGCTGTCTGGTCAGCAACAATCTGCGCCTGTAGCCGTTGCAGGCGTTCGTCCATGACGTCCATTGCTATCTGATCCGTCATATCAGCAGCTGGCGTGCCAGGACGCGGACTATATTTGAACGAATAAGCCTGCGCATGGCCAACTTCGCGGACAAGGCTTAACGTGTCCTCAAAATCGGCATCGGTTTCGCCTGGAAAACCGACGATAAAGTCACCGGAAAAGGCGATGTCTGGCCGCACGGCACGGACGCGATCCAGAATGCGCATATAGCGGTCACGACTATGGCTGCGGTTCATGGCTTTGAGGATGCGGTCTGAACCTGATTGCACGGGCAGATGCAGGAATGGCATTAGTTTTTCAACATCACCATGCGCGGCGATGAGCCCTTCGGTCATGTCGTTCGGATGGCTCGTCATGTAGCGGATACGGCTAAGGCCCGTTATCCGGTCGAGCGCGCGAATGAGACCATCCAGACCCTGCATCTGGCCCGTGTCGTCTTCACCGGTCCATGCGTTGACATTTTGTCCAAGCAGCGTGATTTCGCGTGCGCCGGCATCCACAATGGCTTTTGCCTCGTCAAGCAGCTCGGCCCAACCACGCGAAATTTCTGCGCCTCTGGTGTAAGGCACAACGCAATAGGTGCAGAATTTGTCGCAGCCTTCCTGAACCGTCAAGAACGCAGATGGCGGTTGTTTACGGCGCGCAGGCAGGTGGCCGAATTTGGCAAGGCCGGGCAGGTCGAGGTCAACCACACGTTCGCCGCGCCCGACCGCCGCCACCATATCGGGCAGATTGTGATAGGCTTGCGGGCCAACGACAATGTCGACTTCGGGCGCCCGGCGGCTGATTTCGCCACCTTCGGCTTGCGCGACGCAGCCGGCTACTGCGATCATGGGGCTTGTCCCATCCTTGCGGCGCAAGCGGCCAATTTCGGAATAGACCTTTTCCGCCGCTTTTTCGCGAATATGGCAGGTGTTTAGGACGACAAGGTCGGCATGCGCTTTCTCATCGGCAGGGGTCATGCCCTGGCTTTCAAACATTTCGGCCATGCGTTCGCCATCATAGACGTTCATTTGGCAGCCATAGTTTTTGATCGAATAGGTTTTTGGGGAATCCGTGCTCATAACGCGTGTCTATACATAGCGCGCCACGTTGCCGCCACCCTCCATCGCAGCGCCGATACGTGCCCGAACTTCCGCAGAAATCGCCTTGCGGTCGGCATAATCGGCCGGGTCAAATGGCTCGAGAAAATGTAACGTCGCCCTAATAGGTTTGAGGTGTGACAATAACCGCCAGAAATTGTCGGTGACCTTTTCCTCCCCAATCCAAGCGACGCGAGGGGTGTGGCGACCGTAGCTGAGATAGACAGGTTGAACGAGCATCCCCGCAGGCGGGGGCACGAGCGCCGCGAACAGCGACGGTTTGAATGGCAATAGGCCCGATCCGTCATGCGTTGTGCCTTCGGGAAAGATCGTGACTGGCTGATCTCCGGTCATGGCGGCGCGTAAATCATCCACCTGATTACCAACACTTGCACGATTTTCGCGGCTAACAAAGATTGTATTGTTAATCTTGCAAAGCCATCCAATCAGCGGCCAGCTTTCAATGCCGTCATTGGCAACGAACGTGCAACCGGTGACGCCGGACATCACCGGAATATCGATCCAACTATGGTGGTTTGCCGCATAGAAAACATTTTTGCGCACGCGGGTGCCGGTCGTTGCGGTCGCGATGCCGCTGGTCCAACTAATCGACAACAGGAACAGGCGCGGCCAAGGAGATGATGTGCGGAACACGCGCCATATATTGTGCAGCAACAGGCTGGCTATCAAACTGCCGGCCATGATGAACAGACGGACCAAAAACAAGAACTGCCCCGCGACAAACGCAGCTGGATTGCGTCGTTCAATCCTTGCGGTCGATGGCGACGCCATAAAGCTCCATACGATGGTCGACCAACCGATACCCAAGGCGTTCGGCGATAACTTTCTGCAACGCCTCAAGCTCGGGGTCGACGAATTCGACGACCTTGCCGGTTTCGACATCAATGAGATGGTCGTGATGCGCTTCGGGCGATGCTTCATACCGGGCGCGGCCATCACCGAAATCATGGCGGTCCAATATGCCCGCTTCCTCAAAAAGGCGAACAGTGCGGTACACGGTGGCGATCGAAATTTTGGGGTCGATGGCGGACGAGCGCCGATATAGTTCCTCAACATCAGGGTGGTCGGTTGCATCGGAAATGACGCGCGCGATGACGCGGCGCTGGTCCGTAATGCGCAGGCCCCGGTCGTTGCAGAGCGCCTCAATGTCGATTTTGTTATCCATCCTAACAGACATTTAGTGTCACCCTATGATTCGTCAAAGAAAAAGGCCGGAGATGTCCCCGGCCTTATATTCTTCCAGATAAGCAAAAGGCTTACTTTACCTTTTTCTTACGGCCGGATCCGGGCGCGCGTCCCAGGCCAATCGCCTTGGCCAATTCACGGCGTTGTTCGGCATAAGCAGGGGCAACCATGGGATAATCGGCTGGCAGCCCCCATTTGGCGCGATAATCATCAGGCGTCATGCCATAATGTGTCATAAGATGACGCTTGAGCATTTTGAGCTTCTTTCCATCGTCCAAGCAGACAATAAAATCGCGCTTTACAGAGTTGCGGATGGGCACCGCGGGTTCCAAGACAATTTCAGCTACAACCGCAGGGCCAGAAATTCCGGCGAGTGCGGCGTGCACGTTAGAGATTAAGGTTGATACATCCGAAACGGCGACGCTGTTGTTGCTTACATGGGCAGCGACAATATCGGCGGTCAGTGTAATTAACAATTCGGTGACATCGTTACTTTCTTGTGACATTTTAAATTCTCCGGACCCAGTTTTTTTGTTTTTTAATCTTTAAACCTTTATCTGGACCAAGTTAAATCGTCAATATCCACCTAAAGTTGCATTCAATATTGTAGGTTTAGCTCCATAGTAATTGCATCTGGACTTATGCCGCCGGCGTTTTTGTAGTAATTTTTACGACGGCCAATGGGTAAGAAACCAAATTTAAGATAGAAATCATACGCTTTGTTGCCATCACGAACCTCTAAGAATAATTTTGTTCGTTCTGCGGCGCGTGCCCGACAAACTGTTTCGGACAAAAGCAGTTTGCCGATGTCTTGGCCCTGAAATTTTTGCAGGACCCCAATCATCAACAGTTCTTCATGATCAAGAACCCAGCGGCTCAATGCAAAACCGCAGACACTGTCTTGAGCTATAGCTATTAAAAGCTGACAATCCGGAAGAACAAGTGTCGATAACAACTGCGCGCCCGTCCACGATTCGCCAAAACCTGGGTCGAATGCATCATTCATCACCGACATGACGGCCGGAATATTGTTCGCGTCGCCATCAACGACCCTGATCATAGGTGGGTTGCCGCTGGTTTCGCGTCGGGCGCCCTGCCATAAATTGGGCTCGGCGGAAGGACGCTGCCTGTTGGAAGGGCAACCCAATGGCGCGCATCAGGCAGGAGGTCGAACCAAATCCCGTTCACGCGCTGCGGATCAATGTCGCCTGCAACATTTGCGGCGGTGGAAAGCGATGATATGGCGCCCGGCAGAATTGAATGTCCCGGACCGACTGACTGCCCATCCGCGCCAAAAGCTTCAAAGAAATACTCACCATGGCCACCGGTCATAATCACATCGACTGGCAGCGGTTCGGGCATTTGCGTTCGGGCCATCGCGGCGACCAGCGCGAGGCAGCCATAGCCTTGCACATCAATATGCCATGCCAAACCGAGCGCTTTTGCTGCAGCGACACCTACGCGGATACCCGTAAAGCTTCCGGGCCCGACATTCACGCAAATTTGGTCTGCCTTCCCGCTATCTGGCAATGCAGCGATAAGCGGGAGTAAACGTTCCGCATGGCCACGCCCGATAACTTCATGCCGTGCCGATATGAGGTCATGGCCGTCGAATAAAGCGACGGAGCACGCCCGCGTCGCGGTATCTATGACCAATGTCCGCATAACCGTTTGCTGCCGCTTCGGTATCAGATAACGCTGTTAAAGCGGTCAAATGCAGGGCGGGGGCTGCGTTCAAAAATGCTTGCCTTGTCACCATAGCCCAAGGTGCAGATGAAATTTGACTGCACTTTTGTACCTGCAAAAAAGGCTTCATCAACCGCCGCATTGTTGAACCCCGACATCGCCCCGGTGTCGAGCCCAAGCGCACGGGCCGCCAGCATGAAATAAGCGCCCTGCAGGCTGCTGTTGCGGAACGCCGTTTTTTCAATCAGCGCATCATTGCCAACAAACCAGCTGCGTGCGTCGGTGTGTGGAAACAAGTCTGGCAGATTTTCATAAAATTCGAGATCCATCCCGATGATGGCCGTCACGGGCGCTTGAAGAATTTTTTCGCCATTGGTTGGCATGCTGCAGGCGGCAAGTTTTTGCTTGGCTGCGTCACTGGTGCACCAGACGATCCGAGCAGGCAGACAATTGGCCGATGTCGGGCCAAATTTCATAACATCCCAAATCTGTTCCAGCTGTTGTTGCGTGACGGGCGTATCCAAATAGCCATTATAGCTGCGCGCTTCCCGAAAAAGCTGGTCAAGTACAGCATCGTTCAATGGTTCTGACATGATATTCACTTTCGCAATGGAAGTTTAAGCCGCGCGTACTTCGGTGACTTCGGGAACATAATGCTTGAGCAATTGTTCAATTCCGTTTTTCAGCGTGGCCGAAGATGATGGGCAGCCTGCGCAGGCACCTTGCATTTGCAAGAATACCACGCCCTTTTGAAAACCACGATAGACGATATCGCCGCCATCATTGGCAACCGCAGGGCGGACGCGGGTCTCGATCAATTCCTTGATCTGGTCCACAATGTCGGCATCTTCGGGATCGTCGAGCGGATAGTCTGCATTACCCGATGGCACCGAGAAACCGGCTGCTGCCGGCTTGAACAAGGGCATATTGGCGCTGAAATGGTCAAGCAATATACCAAGCACATCGGGCTTTAGGCTTGCCCATTCGACGCCCGGGGCAGCCGTTACCGAAATGAACGAATGTCCGAAGAACACGCCCGTGACATCGCCCAGCGCAAAAAGCGCTTCGGCCAGAGGGGAGGCTTCCGCCTCTTCAGGCGAGGCAAAGTCGCGCGTTCCGGTGTCCATGACCGCCCGGCCAGGCAGGAATTTGATGGTCGAAGGATTCGGCGTGAGTTCGGTTTCTATAAGCATGAACCGCATGTGGTGCGGTGAATGGCAAAGTGCAAGCCAGAATGTCTTGACAGCGGCCAAGCCTGTGTTGACGTAATACGCAACAAGGAGAGCAATTATGATGGATCAAACACACAAAACAGCATGGATCACAGGTGCATCGTCGGGGATCGGTGAAGCGCTGGCCAAGGCTTTTGTCGCCAGCGGTGGTTGTGCGATATTATCTGGACGCAATGTTGCCGAACTGCACCGCGTTGCGAATGAAACGGGCGCACCAGAGCGTTGTTTAATCTTGCCGTTTGATACCGTGGACTATGATGGCTTGGCCGACAAAGTGACGCAGGCCATTGCGTTTCAAGGCAGCGTCGATGTGCTGGTCAATAATGCAGGTATCTCGCAGCGCTCACCGGCCGTGGACACGGATTTGTCGGTTTACCAGCGCATTGTTGATGTCGATTTGCTCGCGCCGATTGCGCTGACGCAGGCGCTGCTGTCACATATGGTGGCCCGTGGCAGCGGCCAGATTGTGATGATCTCCAGCGTGGCAGGAAAGGCCGGCATTCCTATGCGCACCGCTTATTGTGCGGCAAAACACGGCCTGATTGGCTATGCCGATGCCCTGCGCAGCGAAGTGGCCGGGCAGGGGGTAAAGGTTCTGGTCGTCGCGCCGGGTTCCGTCAAAACCAACGTGTCGCGCAATGCACTCAACGCCGATGGCTCCGTGCGCGGTATAAGCGACGCCGCGATTGAAAACGGGATCGACCCGCACGAGGTTGCAAGCCGCATATGGGACGCCGTCGCCACGGGAAAACGTGAAATTACAATCGCGGAAGGCATGGAAGCCAGCATTCCCGTCCTGCGTGCGCAGGACCCAGAAAAGCTGTTCGACATGGTCGAGGCGATGGTGGCGGATGGCTATGCCCAGAAGATTTCTGCGCAATAAATTTGCGTTTTAGATAATTGATTGCGGATAAAAGCCCATGCAAAGATGGTGCATGGGCTTTTGGACGCTAGATCCGCCCCGCCCTTAACGCTGCGCCCGCCGCAAAGGGCGACAGCGCCGTTATCGCCAGCGACGTTGCCGCAAGCAACTGCATGGCATTTCGGGGGTCTTCCGCCAAAGTGCCTGCGCCAAAGATCAGCAAGGGAATGGTGAGTGGCACGAGCAACAACCCGCCAAGCGCGCTCGCGCCGCTAAGACCGGCCGTAAGGGCCGCGATCATGACCGAAAGCCCCGACAATGCGGGTAAAGCGAGCGCGAGGCCAAGCAGCAAAATGCCCAATTGCGCTTCCGGCAATCCAATCAGCGCTGATCCCACCACCGTTGCGAGCAGCAATGGCACGGCAAAGGCAATAATTTGACCTGCGATTTTGGCCGTTGCGACAAGTTCATCGGACCAACCGCGCAGCGCCAATTGATCAAGCACCCCCGACTGACGGTCTGGCAGAATTAGGCGTTCAATGGGCAAAAGCGTCGCTAGCAGCGCCGCTATCCACAATATACCACCACCTGTCCGCGCGAGCAGCGCCTTGTCCGGACCCGTGATAAAGGGAAAAAGCGTGGCGACCGCGAGGTAGAAGACAATAGGAAGCCACAAGCCACCACCTGTCCATGCCAAGCGCACTTCGCGGGCGACCAGAGCGCTAAAGGCCTTCACGCGGCAACGCCTTGGTTGCCAAGCACGAGGCTATGCGCGACATTGATGGACGGCGGTTGATGCGCCGCAACCAGAACAATCCCGCGCGAAGCGGCATGTGCAATGATTGCTTGGTCAAGCCGCGCGCAGCTTGTAGTGTCGAGGCCGTTATAAGGTTCGTCAAGCAACCAGATATCGGCCTTTGACGCCAATACCCGCGCAATGCTTGCGCGCTTGCGCTGACCGGTGGACAGAAAGCGCACCGGAATATGTGCCAGATCCTGCAAATCCATATCCGTCAGCGCTGCGCTCCGTTGCGCCGCGGATGCGCCGTCCATGTCCGCCCAAAATTGTAACGCCTGCTCAAGGGGCAAATTTGCATCGAGTGCCAGACTTTCATCGGCAAGGGCAATGCGACCCTCCGCCTTCAATATGCCCGAAGTCGCGGACAGCAACCCTGCAACAAGGCGCAGCAGCGTGGATTTCCCACATCCATTGGCGCCTCTGATCCAGATAATGTCACCAGGGCGCGCCGCCACCGTCAGGCCGCGCAACACAAGTCTGTTCCCGCGAATGACCGCGATGTTTTCAGCGCTAAGCGATGGTGAGGATGCTTGACGAGAGGCCATAGCGCGACTTAGGCAAATATTCGTTCAATTGCAAAAGCAGGATTGTTAAATGCAGGTTTCAAGACTGGATGAGGCGGCCCGGGCCGTCGCGATGCACCAACTGCCGCAATGGACCTATGATGCGGACGCCCAAGGCATCCGCCGTAGCTTGCGCTTTGGCGATTTTGCCGAGGCGTTTGGTTTTATGACCCGCGTTGCGATCTTGGCCGAAAAAGCGGACCATCATCCCGAATGGTTCAACGTTTATAATCGCGTCGAGATTTTGCTGACAACGCATGACGCTGGCGGATTGTCACAACGTGACATTGATCTCGCCACCGCCATTGATGCCATTACGGCTTAAGTTGCACCACATCCCCAAGGCCGCCCAACAGACCCAGTTGTTTGCGCAACCGGTTGGGGAACCAACGCGCTGAAAAGGCCAGCTGTTTTGCCATTTTATTCACGGGCGTGTGTACCTTGTCGCCATGGATTGCTTCCCATGCGGCGGGGCCAATGATCGACACAGGGCTGACTTCGACGCCAGCGGACTGAAGCCTTTCCTTGCCCGTCATGTTGCTGCTGGCGTCGACATTACCGATGATGTTGGTGTCGATGAAGCCAGGCATTAGGCTGCGTGACTTAATGCCATATGGACGCCATTCGATATCATGCGCCTCGGCCAGTCCTCGCACCGCGAATTTGGTTGCGCTGTAGACGCTTAAGCCGGCCGAACCGTAAATGCCTGCGGCTGAGCTGGTATACAAAACGCATGCGTCTTGGGTGTTTTTGAGTAGATCGAAACATGCGCGCGTGCCGCTGATGACGCCAGTCAGGTTAATCGCGATCATGCGGTCAATATCTTCATCGGTCATGTCCTGGATGGGACCACCCGCGCCAATACCCGCATTGTTGAACAATACGGTCATATGGCCATTGGTGTGCTTCGCAAATGCGGCAACGGCCTTTTTCCATTGCGCACGGTCAGCGACATCCAGCTTGTGGCGCGAAAATTGGCCGGCCGGCAACAATGCAGCGGTTTCGTCCAGTCCCTTTTCATCGATATCCGCAAGGCCGATAAACCAGCCCGCATCGGCAAAGTAACGTGCGACTTCGCGGCCAAGGCCAGACGCAGCGCCCGTGATAAATATGCTTTTTTGTGTTGCCGACATGATGATGATTCCCTCTTATTCACATAACTGTCAGCCACATCAATTTGTGCAAAACGTCAACTGATTATTGCAGATGCCACACAGGCCGGATAGATCATGCGGCGCTAAGGAGGGCCTATGTTTCGGTATTGGGTGTTGCTGATTATCGCGATTTTAAGCCAGTTTCCCGCCTCTGCAAGAGGTGAAGTCGTCGCAACTTTCTACAGCCATGATTTTGGCGACCATTTTCCCCACGCGTTTGTTAAGCTTAAAGGCCATGTCGATGCGACGGGGGAGGGCGTCGACACCAATTATGGTTTTACCGCTACAAGCGTGTCGCCCGCGATATTGATGGGGTCAGTCCAAGGCATGATCGAAACCAAGGATGCCAAATATATCGCCCGCAGCAATCCGCATTTCTCGGTAAAAATGTCGGATGCCGAATACAGGCGCTTCATGGCGTTTGTGGAAAAATGGCGCGGCTTGCCGGGTAAAAGCTACAATCTGGGTAAGCGCAACTGCGTGCATTTCGCGATGGAGGCTGCCGCCTTGCTTGGCCTGAGCGTCAACCGCCAAAGCCGTTATTTAAAAAAGCCAAAGACATTTTTGTTGGAAGTAATGGGCCTGAACACAGGCCTTAAGCCCTAAATTGCTTGGAAGCCCTTGGCGTAGATATGCCACGTAAAAATCGCTGCCGCGCCGCGATGTGGTCGCCACCGTTCGGCGATGACACGGATTTCCTTCTCGGACGGCCGCGCTTCAAGTTTTAACAAGCGGCCAACGCCTTCTTGCACCGCAAGGTCACCTGCGGGCCAAATGTCGGTGCGGCCTTCGGCAAACAGCAGATAGATTTCTGCCGACCAGCGGCCAATGCCCTTCACTTGGGTCAGATAGGCAATCGCCTCCTCATCATCGGCAGGCAAAGCATCGAGCGGCAATGCGCCCGAGAGGATCAGTTCCGCGAGCGAACGGACATAACCCTGTTTCTGTCGGCTTAGACCACAACCGCGCAGCGCATCGAAATCCTGCGCTAGCAAACATTCTGGGGGGCATCCTGGACCCAGCAGAGCCTCCAGCTTATTCCACACGGATGCAGCCGCCGCAACGCTCACTTGCTGCCCCAATATCGTGCGCAACAATGTCGCATAGCCGGGCGCGCGTATCCGTTCGTCCGGATAGCCCGTTACGGCGAGCGCCGAGGCGATGCCCGGCTCAATCGCGGCCAACGCGTCAAGTGCAGCATGCAGTTGCTGTGCCTGGATACCCATCAGCGCACGCCCTTCATCCGCGCCGTACGGTCGCCGCATACAGCGCAATCGCCGCGGCGTTCGACACGTTCAGCGATTCCATCTGTCCGCTCATCGGCAATTTTGCGAGCTGGTCACAATGCTCCTGGATATTGTGGCGCATGCCGTCGCCTTCCGCACCGAGCACAAGCGCGTTGCGTCCTGGTGTGAGCGCTTGGTCCAATGTTACTTCTGCATGGCCCGTTAGGCCGATTCGCCAATAGCCAGCCTCTGCAATTTCTTCCAGCGCGCGGGCAAGGTTAACGACACGCACCCAAGGCATGACTTCCAATCCGCCGGATGCTGCCTTGGCCAGAGCGCCAGATTCGGGGGGGGAGTGCCTGTCTTGGGTGACGACTGCGACAGCACCAAAGGCCGCCGCGGTCCGGAAAATCGCGCCGACATTGTGCGGATCGGTCACTTGATCGAGAATGAGCAAAGGCCGGTTGTCATCATTCGCAATAGCGAGCGCATCGGTCAGCCAGACATCTTCAAGCGGCGCAACTTCCAGTACAAGGCCTTGATGCGGCGCATCTTTAGGCACAAAGCGCCCCAAATCATTCACTTCCGCATATTGCACGGTAAGTCCGTCGGGTACGACGATCTTGCCGATTTCCTCTCGCGTGCCCCATAGATTGATCAGGCGGCGTTCGGGATTGTCGAGCGCGGCATAGACGGCATGCCGTCCATAAAATTTCGGATTGCCGCTTGTGACCGCTGCACCACGGCGACGGTGGCTTTTGTGTGAAGACATTTTATGTACCCGTTAATTAAAAAGAGGATGTTCTGGCCCCCTTTCCCACTTGAGGCATTGACAGGCAAGGGCCGTTTCGCCATTGGGCTGCTTCTTCTGCGGGACCGGCCCTCATGCGAACACATGATGCCCCGTCGAAGATGTGGACAGGTGGCCGAGTGGTTAAAGGCAGCAGACTGTAAATCTGCCCGGTTTTCCGTACGCTGGTTCGAATCCAGCCCTGTCCACCAATTACGCTCTTATTCCACTTCAGCACCAATATATTAGATTGCTGCTCTTTGCTTGCATCAGGACCTCCGAGCGCTTCCACCGTGGGGCTTTAATCAACTGACAGCAGCCAACGGAGCCGAAACAGTCACTATGGCTTTTGAAAGTCCAGTTCGTAAACAGTTAGGGCGAAGGTGTTTTCGGTACTCGAACCACCTGTATATTCGAAATATGACAGCTCCTGTTTGCCGTCTGCGTTAAAGTCGTCAACGGCAACCAATCGACCGACAGCGTTGTTGCGCAGTGTTGTGGTTAGTCTGGTGAATTGCCCTGCGCCCTTGTTAAAATAGACCATCAGGCGCCCGTCATTAAGGCCGTGTAGGATGTCGACCAGCCCATCTTTGTCAAGATCACGCATGAAGACATCAGATGACCACTCCAACCGCTTGGCCATTATGTAGCTCTGGTCTTGGGGAAGTGCAGTTTCCGTGGTGTCCGTGAACTTTCCGCCGTCATTACGTAAAATCTGGATATAATTCCCGCCATAATAAGGCACGTATCGCGAGTATAATATGACCAGATCTTGGTCGCCATCATTATCAATGTCGCCGTTTTTTGTCGCCATATGCAAGCTGGTGTTAATGCCATACACGCTTGGGGGCAGAGCAATTCGGTCTTCAAAACTGAATTGACCGTTCCGGTTTATGAACAAAAAGCTCGGCGTGGAGCCATGGCCGAAGCCAGCAATCAGATCAGCGTATTTGTCTCCATTCACGTCGACAAAATGCAGATCAAGCAGTAAGTTGTTGTTCTCATTGCCCTCAGAATTCGGGTTTGTTAAAGGCACAGACAGCAGGGATGCAGGAAAATTGTCGCTAGACGCGGTAAACTGGCCACTCGGACTTTGCAGCAAGATGGTAGGCGGGAAACCTCCCCATGGGTTCCAATTCCCGATCAATATGTCGTCAAGGCCATCGCCATTTATGTCGCCTGTTGCCATTGAGTGCGCGTCGGTAGCGTTGTCTGGCAAGCCTTGCTTGGTTGTGATCCGCGGCAGGGCGTCCAATAGCGTCGTTACTGCACCAGCCCTTTGCCCAAGCAGAATTGCAGAACCGTGCGCCTTTGGATCTCCATAAACGCCGGATACATTGTGGGCGACAAAGAAGGCCGCGTTTTTGCCGCCTACCGACAAGACTGCGGCCCTTCTTGCGCCGAAGACAGAAGGCATGGCTGCATTATGCGCCGCATCATACATTAACCGTCCGTTTGCATTGGATAGAAGTAGATAGGGCATGGCGGCATATGCAGGTGTCCCGTACGCCTTATTGAGCGGCACTACGACCTCGGGATAACCATCACGCTGGAAATCTACGCTGATACTTCCTTGCGGGAATATGCCAGCCAGTCCGCCTGAATAAACCACGCCTGCATATGTGTATTCTGGCACGACATCGCGGTTTGAAAAGCGATGCGCTTCATATGCAAATTTGAGCGCAACAAATGGTGCAGGGGCAGGACTTGGCGTTGGGGTCGCAGTAGGTGCTGGAGATATGACAACCGGCGGTGCAGACTGTGATTGCTCTCCACCACAGCCGCACAACAAAAATACCGGCAGCAGAATATTGAGGCTCCTCATCTGAGCAGCCCTTTTAACATCCCGCTAGAATAAGTGTGCGCCATGATCCCATTTTTCCACTGCCATGACATCAAAGTTCCCGTCAGCCTTACCTGTTACATCTCGTTTTGAGGTCTGGTCTGTGTCACGGTTTCGCACTCAAATGATGCACACGCAAGAAAAAGGCAGACCAAAGGCTGTCTAAGCTGTTCCGCGCGCAAGTAACTTTACCGGAACAGGGGTGGTGCCAGGCGCTTCGCCGTTCAACAGCGCAATCAACGCCTCCACGAGCATTTCACCGGCCTGGACGTAATCTTGCTCGATTGTCGTAAGCGGCGGTTGCGCATAGGCGCCCGTTGCGATGCCATCAAAACCGATAACACGGACATCCTTCCCAATGACAATGCTGTGCTCGTCAAGCGCCCGCATGGCGCCCAGCGCGATAAAGTCGTTTGCACAAAACAAACTATCGAAAGCGATTTTGTCGTGGATCAGGCCTTTGACCGCGGCATAGCCTTGGTCCTCCCGCACAGCATTTTCGGGCAGGGGCGGGCAAATGGGCTGCATAGCCTTATTGGCCATTTCGTCCATGTAGGTCGTCAGCCGATCCTGAAACTGCGGCTGCTCGCTGTTGGTCGGGCCTATATATGCAATATGCTTGCAACCGCTTTGCAGCAAATGGTTAACGGCCAAGCGGGCGCCTTGCACATTGTCGCTCTTGATGGAAATCAGATCTTCTTTACTCGCGCCCCAGCAGATCATGGGCGTCCCGTACCGTGCATATTCGCCGAAAAATTGCCAGCCTTCAACATTCTGGCCGCTGCCAATGACGATAAGGCCATCGGCCTGCCGGCTGCCCGTATAGTTGGCAAAGAAGTTGGCGGGAGTATCCTGAAACGAGATAATCAAATTATAGCCGCGTTCGGATGCCGATGCCGCGATGCAACCGAGCAGCGATAGATAAAACGGATTGATGTTCGCCTTATTCTCGCCGCGCCGACACAAGATGACGAGCGCGATGGAATAGGTCTGCTGCGTACGCAGACGCAGGGCATTATGGTCAACCGAATAATTAAGCTCGTTCGCCAACGCCACGATACGCGCGCGTGTGGTTTCATTGACTTTCTTATCACCACGCAAGGCGCGCGAAACCGTCGGCTGTGACACCCCAAGCATCGCGGCAATCTGATGCGCAGTAATGCGACCCTCTTTACCCATGCCGCGCCGTTAGCACCGGCAAACGATCAAGTCACGCCGCGAGGGCGGTTACCGGCGCGACAAATTCTAGATTAAGACTTTCGGCAACGGCTTGGCTGGTGACCTTGCCCTGATGCACGTTCAAACCGACAAGCAATCCGCGACCCGTTTCCGTACCGCTTTCAAGCGCTGCGACGCCCTTGTTTGCCAATGCAAGTCCATATGGCAAAGTGGCGTTGTTGAGGGCAGCCGCGCTCGTCTGCGGCACTGCGCCGGGCATGTTGGCGACGCAATAATGGATAATGCCGTCGACCACATAAGTCGGCTCGGCATGGGTCGTTGCCCGCGATGTTTCGAAACAGCCACCTTGGTCAATCGCGACATCAACCAGCACTGACCCCGGCTTCATGCGCTTGAGCATTTCGCGCGTCACAAGACGCGGTGCGCTTGCACCCGGAATAAGCACAGCGCCAATGACAGCGTCTGCAATGCTGACTTCATGGTCAATCGTTTCAAGCGTAGAATAGCGCGTACGGACCCGCCCGCTGAACATCTCGTCAAGTTGACGCAAGCGCGGAATAGAGCGGTCAACGATGGTCACCTCAGCGCCCAAGCCAACAGCCATGCGCGCCGCATGCGTGCCAACGACACCGCCGCCAAGTACAGTAACGCGTCCAGCCGGCACACCCGGAACGCCGCCCAGCAGAATGCCTGCGCCCCCTTCGCTGCGGCGCATCGCTTGGCCGGCGGCTTCAATGGCGAGGCGGCCAGCGACTTCGCTCATGGGGGCAAGCAGGGGCAGGGTACCACGGTCATCGGTGACGGTTTCATACGCAATGGCGGTACATCCGCTTGCGATCAGGCCCTTTGCCTGTTCAGGGTCCGGCGCAAGGTGCAGATAGGTAAAGAGCAGTTGACCGCGACGCAGTTGAACCCATTCGCTGGGCTGGGGTTCCTTGACCTTGACGATCATGTCACAGCCAGCGAAAATTTCAGCTGCTGTTGCAGCGATGTCGGCACCGGCGGCGCGATACGCATCGTCGCTGGCCATAATGCCAGCGCCAGCGCCGGATTGCACAGTTACTTGATGACCGGCGGCAACATATTCGCGGACCGCACCGGGGGTAAGGCCAACACGATATTCATGAACTTTGATTTCACTTGGGACGCCAACACGCATGATTTCTGCTCCTGAAAATATGTCTGACGCAAAAATAGCATTGTCCTGCCGCCGATACTGCGCAAAGATTCGACTTATTTATAGGATTGGCGCATATATTCGTCGTACTTTTACATAGAGGCAGAAATAATATGCAACTTGATCGGGTCGACCGTAAATTACTTGGTGCTTTGGTGGCAAATGGTCGCGCGACTCAAATGGAGTTGGGCGAGGCGGCGGGGTTATCGCCAAGTGCTGCTGCGCGTCGGCAAAAAGCATTGGAAGACGAAGGCATATTGCGTGGCTATCGCGCGGATGTGAACTTGCGCAAATTGGGTTTGTCGGCGACGGTGATGGTCACGATCACGCTCGATAGCCAAAGCGAAGAGGCCATGGCCGCGTTTGAAGCTGCGGTCGTGAACAGCCCGTCGACCATTCGGTGCAACCTCATGAGCGGGCGAAATGACTATTTGTTGGTGGTGCGCGCCGCCTCGATTGAAGATTATGAGATTATCCATCGCCAAGAAATTGCGCGATTGCCGCGAGTGGCACGCATCGAAACGGCCTTTGCGTTGCGCGAAGTGGTGAACCGCACCGTCCCGCCGCGTTTGTTTCATCCATAAACGCGTGAAAGGCATCTTAACTGCGTTGATCCAACAAAAACGGCCCCAGCAGATCACGCATTCGCCATAATAATGCGCCATTGTGCGCTTCATGGCATCGGCATCAGTATCGCGCAAAAGACTGTTGCGGTTTTGTCACATAACCCAAAAAGGACAGTGGCATTGTCACAAAATGGCTTGCTTGGTGCGAACTTTGATGTTTGTTGTGCAACTGCACAATGACGCGCGAATAAAAACATATGCAATATGGCGCAGGCAACCAGATCAAGCGGGATGAGAACGGCATCTGCCGAGGGCGGCGCAATGCGCATGCTTTTGGTATCGGTTCAATTGTACCTAAGAAGGGGTAATATTATGCGTAATTCCATTTTGAAGTTGGCAAGCATGAGCGTTGCAATGAGCGCTCTGGCGATTTCGGTGCCTGCCTTTGCGCAAGAAGAAGGCGCAGCAGAGGCGTCTAGCCCGATTACGGTTACCGGCGGTGTTGCGGGTGTTTCCGATTATCGGTTCCGTGGCGTTTCGTTGTCCGATACAGATTTTGCCGTTCAGCCTTATGTAACCGTTAAACATGAATCCGGCCTGTATGTTGGGGCTTGGGGTTCTAATCTGGCGGAAAACGCTGGTGATGATGTTGAAGTTGATCTTTATGCTGGTTTTGCCGGCGGCGATTCTGTGACCTATGATATCGGCGCAACATATTATGTGTATCCCGGTGTATCGAGCCTCAATTATATTGAGTTCACTGGAAAGCTTGGTTCGACTGTCGGCCCTGCAAATTTGGGCCTGCAATTGAGCTATGCTCCAAGTCAGGACAATACCGGCAATAGCGATAATGTTTACGTCGCTTCGAGCGCCTCTGTTGCTGTGCCGAATACGCCTATTTCGATTGTGGGATCTGTTGGTCTTGAAGACGGCGCGTTCAGCGCTGGTAGCCAGAAACTGGATTGGTCGCTTGGGTTGACCGCTGCGGTTGCTGGCTTCACCGTTGGTGCATCCTATGTGGACACCAACCGCCAAACGACATTCGCATTTAAAGACAGTGCAGCTGGCATCGTCTTTTCGATAAGCTACGGCTTCTAATTCATTATTGATTTCTAAAGCCTGTGTAAAACAGGTCCATTTCGAAATAGATGCATGCCGGGCTTGACCTTTCAAGTCCGGCATGCGCTTATCAGGCTTACACAAAATTGGTGATACACAATGTCCGTCAACCTTGCGAATTGGATCGCTGAGCACAAAATCGATGAGGTTGAGTGCATCGTGCCTGACATAAACGGGGTACAGCGGGGCAAGGTTTTACCGGCCAAAAAATTCCTCTCTTCGGTCCGTGATAAATCGCTGCGCATCCCGGGCAGCGTATTCATCTGCACCATTGATGGCCATTATCCCGAAGATATTGCTGATATTTGGGACAAGGATCCGGATAAAATCCTGATTGCCGACCCCGAAACGATTTGCGTCGCTCCGGGTTTCAAATCGCCGACAGCCTTTGTCATCGCCGACGTATTGCATGGCGATGGAACCGAGGTGGAAATTGCGCCGCGTACAATATTGAAAAAAGTATTGCACATGTATGCGCAACGCGGGTGGAAACCCATCATGGCGCCCGAGGTTGAATTTTACCTTGTTAGCCAGAATGTAGACCCTGACTTTCCGCTGGTACCACCGACGGGATCAAGCGGGCGTGCCGAAACGGCAAGCCAGCCTTACGGGTTGGAGGCGATGAACGAATATGAAGACATCATCGACCATATTTATGATGATTGTGAGTTGATGGGCCTCGATATCGATACGATGATCCACGAAATGGGCGCGGCACAGCTTGAAGTAAACTTCGTCCATGGCGACCCTTTGAAGCTGGCGGATCAGGTATTTCTGTTTAAGCGAACCGTTCGGGCTGTCGCCAAGCAGCATGGCGTATATGCGACTTTCATGGCGAACCCCATGGCCGGGCAGCCGGGCAGCGCAATGCATATTCACCAATCGGTGGTGGACGCTGAAACGGGCAAAAATCTTTTCTCCAACGCCAATGGTAAGGACAGCGCGCTGTTCCGCAGTTATATCGCTGGCCTTGTGAAGTTTATGCCACAGATATCGCCGCTTTGGGCCCCCAACGTAAACAGCTTCCGCCGGATGCGGCCCGACAGCGCCGCGCCCATCAACGTCCAATGGGGCGAAGACAACCGAAGCTGCGGTTTCCGCGTGCCGATTTCGGACAAGGCCAACCGCCGCGTCGAGAACCGCCTGCCGGGGGCGGATTCCAACCCATATCTTGCCATGGCTGCTTCGTTGGTGTGTGGCTATATTGGCATGGTGGAACGGATGGTTCCGGCCAAGGCAATTACGGGCAGCGCGTACAACCGTGCGCGCACCTTGCCCCGCACGTTAGAGGCTGCGTTGGACCGGTTCAGCGCCTGTAAGCCGGTGCGTAATCTGCTGGGCGAAGAGTTTTTTGACATCTTCTATGCCGTGAAGGACTATGAGTTGTTCAATTACCAGTCGGTCGTATCAAGCTGGGAGCGTGAGCATTTGTTGTTGAGGGTGTAATGCCTGATCGGTTGAATGACAGCTATTATCGAGCGACGGCTGATGCCTGGGAAACCCAGTGTTCACTTGGTTCCGCTTTGGATTGCGACGTCGTTGTTATTGGCGGCGGCTTCACGGGCTTGTCTGCAGCCTTAGCCTGCGCCGAAAAAGGCTTGTCGGTCGTATTGCTTGAGGCGCAGACCATTGGCTTTGGCGCATCGGGCCGGAATGGCGGGCAACTTATTCCCGGGCTGCGCTGGTCGATGCAAGAAATTGACGCTGAATTCGGGCGCGAACAGGCGCAGGCCATTTTTGATCTGGCGTGGAGCGCCGGCGCGCGTGTTCATGATCGCATCGAAAAACACAACATCAATTGCGATCTGAAATCTGGACATTTGGAAGCGGCGTTCAAACCCGCGCACTTCGACGACATGAAGCGCGAGGCAGAATTTTTGTCCCGCGAATTTGGGTGGGAATCCATTAAGGTTGTGGCGCCGGAGGACATGGGTGACCACATCAACGGTGGTGGCTATCATGGCGGGGTATATGACCCCAAAGGCGGGCATTTCCATCCGCTGAATTACGCGCTTGGACTGGCAAAGGCTGCGCTTCAAGCTGGTGTGCGGATTTATGAAAATACCGCTGCCCGAGCTCCAACGGATAAAGGATCACACGTCGAGATAACGGCAGGCGCAGGGTTAGTAAGTGCCAAGCATGTCGTCATTGCGGCTGACAATTGGACAGGTGATATCGCGCCGGAGCTTGAGAGCTATGCCGTCCCGATCATGAACTATAACATCGCGACTGCTTCGTTACCTCATGCCGACCAACTTCTGCCAAGCGATGCCGCGATTGCCGACAGCCGGTTCGTGTTGAACTATTTCCGGCTAAGCGCGGATAAACGCCTGATCTTTGGCGGCGGCGAGAAATATGTCCAACAACCGCCCAGCGACATCGCGGCGTTCGTCCGTAAGCATATGGTGCAAGTATTTCCTTCACTCGCGCAAACACCGATCGATTTCGCATGGGGCGGTGCGGTGGGGGTGACCATGAACCGGTTGCCGCATATTGGCCGCAAGGGGAATATCTTTTACGCCCATGGCTTCTCTGGCCACGGCGCGCTTGTAACCACTTTAACAGGTGAATTGATGGCGGAGGCTGTGGTCGGCACCATGTCCCGCTTCGACGTTTTTGCTAATCTGCCGCATAGCCGCTTTCCCGGCGGGAAATGGCTGGCACGGCCACTGGCGACGCTTGGTTTGCTGTATTACGCGATGCGCGACCGGCTATGATTGACCGGCAAGCCATCAGCCAGATGCGTGAACGCGAAATCGCATGCTTCATTGCCGCCAACCCGAAGTCGAAGGCGCATGCACAAAGCGCCCAGGGATGGTTTCAGGGCGTGCCATTCCATTGGATGCTGGATTGGTCCAGTCCGTTCCCGATCGTCGCTCAGAGCGCTTCCGGAGCGACCCTGACGAGCATTGACGGACAGCTTTTCGATGACTTTTGTCTAGGTGATACGGCCAGCATGTTTGGCCATTCGCCTAGCCCGCTTGCCGAAGCGATTGCCGCGCAAGCAGGGCAGGGCTTAAGCTACATGCTGCCCACCGCAAAGGGCGCAGAGCTTGGGTCTATGCTCGCCGAAATGTTCGGTTTGCCGCAATGGCAAGTGACGACGACAGCAAGCGAAGCGAACCGTGCGGTCATTCGCTGGTGTCGGGGGATCACGGGACGCGACAAGATTTTGATCTTCAACGGCTGCTATCATGGGGCCGTCGACGATGTGTTCGTGGACGTGCGCGATGGCCGTGCGGTCAATCGGCCAAGCCTGATCGGGCAGGTGCAGGATTTGCTGCCGACGACCGTGGCTATTGAGTTTAACGATGTCGATGCGCTTGCCCATGCGTTGCGTGGTGGCGACATTGCCTGTGTATTGGCCGAACCGTTGATGACCAATATCGGCATGGTGCGTGACGCACCCGGCTTCCTGACAGAATTGCGCCGGCTGTGTGATGAAACGGGTACAATTTTGGTGCTGGACGAAACCCACACGATTTCGTCCGGCTATGGTGGGCACAGCAATATGCATGGCCCAAAACCGGACATCTTAGTGGTCGGCAAATCCATCGGCGGCGGCGTGCCATGTGCGGTCTATGGTTTCACCGCCGAGATTGCAGAACGGATGGCCGCGCTGAACGCATCACGCCCCGCAGGGCATAGCGGCATCGGCACGACCTTATCTGCCAATGCGCTCGCGATTACCGCCATGCATGCAATGTTGGGGCAGGTGATTACCCGCGACGCTTATGCTCATATGCGCTCGATGGCAGACAGGCTCGTGGCGCAACTAAACCAAGTGATCGCCACACATGCGCTTGACTGGCATGTCAGCCATGTTGGCGCGCGCGTTGAACTTGTCTGTTCCGCTATCCCGCCACGCAATGGCAGTGAGGCCCGGGCGGCGATGGATCATGCACTCGAAAGCACCATCCATTTGTATCTCGCCAATCGCGGCATCTTGCTTGCGCCTTTCCACAATATGATGCTGGTCAGTCCAGTGACGCAAGCGGCGCAAGTCGACCGCCTTGCGGCAGAGTTGAACTCTGCGCTGACTGAGCTATTAGCAACTGAATATTAGAGCTGACGAAAGCATCAACATGACAATCAAGCGGGCAAAATCATCGGCTATCATCGCGCCACGAAGTGAGGCGGAGGCTTTTTTTGCGGCCTATCCAGAAATCGACTCTGTCGAGATGATTTACACCGACTTTGGTGGCGTCCCGCGCGGTAAAAGGCTTCGCCAGCATGAAGTGTTGTCGGTTTATGAAATTGGCCGCTTTTTCCCCGGTTCAATCGCTGTTGTCGATATAACTGGTCAGGACACCGTGGAAACGGGCTTGGTATGGGAAGATGGCGACGCCGATCGTTCGATGAAACCAATCCCCGGCACGTTGGTCCGCACGCCTTGGGCGGGCGACAATGCCGCGCAATTCATGGTCGATTTTTATGAATTGGATGGTCAGCCACATGACCTTGATCCGCGTCATGTGCTCGGTCTTGTCGTTGACCGCTTCGCCGAAATGGGTCTGACGCCCGCCTTGGCGGTTGAACTGGAATTCTATTTGTTGGATCCAAAGCGTGCGCGTGATGGTTCCATCCGCCCGGCGCGGCCAGAGTATAACGGCGAAACGCCGCAAATGGTTGAAGTCTATGGCCTGCGGGAATTGGACGACTTCCGTCCCTTTTTCGACGAATTATACGAAACATGCGATATCCAAGGATTGCCCCTGGAATCCGCGATTTCGGAATTTGCGCCGGGGCAGTGCGAGCTGACCTTGCGGTACAAGCCCGATGTGTTGCGGGCGTGCGATGATGCCATCATGTATAAGCGCGTGGTCAAGGCGGTGGCACAAGCACATGGTCTTGAGGCGACTTTCATGGCGAAACCATTTGCCGAACAAGCCGGCTCAGGGATGCATATTCACGTGTCCATGAACGACAGCGACGGGCTGAACCTATTTGCCGCCGAGGATCCCGAGGGCACACCGATGTTGCGTCACGCCATTGGTGGCATGATCGCCAGCATCGGAGACTGCTTCGCGCTCTTTGCACCGCACGCCAACAGCTATCGCCGGTTCAAGGCGAACAGCTACGCACCGGTTGCACCCACTTGGGGCGTGAACAACCGCACTGTGTCTTTCCGTATCCCCGCTGGCCCGACATCAAGCCGTCATGTCGAACATCGCGCCTGTGGTGCGGACGCGAACCCATATCTTGCCGTCGCGGGCGTATTGTCGGGCATGCACCACGGCATCACGCATCAGATCGATCCCGGCCCAGCGGTCGTTGGTAATGGCTATGACCGCGATGGATCAGGCGATGACAAGCCGCCCAGCAACTGGTTTGCAGCAGTTGACCGCTTTCATGCGTCCAAATTGATGCGTGATTATCTGGGGGACCGTTTTGTCGACATGTTCACGATCGTAAAGCGTGTCGAGCAGGATCGCTATTTTGGCCAAGTGCCGACCATCGATTATGACTGGTATTTGCGCAACGCGTGAACTCAGGCAGGAAACCGTGCCAATATGTCCTGCAGCACCGCGGGGTTCAGCAAAGTGCTAAATTCGCACCCTACAATAGTGCCGTCGTTCCAAATGATTTTTGCCTGAAGCGCAGCGAGGCCCGGCAGGGTTAGCCACACCCGCGTGCCAGCTGCCATCCCGGTCAAAGCCTCACAGGCAACGCCGGACAGCGACAGATCACGCACGATCACCGAAAAACCGGGGGATCCTGAAGGGCGCATGGTTGCAGGGATTTTAAGCCGAATGCGCGGCGCGCTCCGGTCTTCCTGTGCAGCGTCTTCATATCGAAGATATGTCCTATTGGTCGGTGGGCTGTTGTTCATGGCCGTTCATCCCCGCTGGTCAAAGAGAGTCTAACCAATCACGGTGAATGCAACGTTTCGCATTGCGGTTAAGGGAGTCGGATGGACGTGGCACTCGCCAACCTGGTCAGATCCTGACGGAAGCAGCCACAACGAATTCGCTGCGGGTCATCCGGCTCCTACTTTTCCCCGAGTTTCGGATGAGAAGACTTCGACAAAGGTCGGTGAGCACATTAATATGATGATAATGCCCGACTCCAATCTCCCAGAATTCGCTGAACGCGACCCGGACATGCCCGATGATGCTTTGGGGCTTGGTCTGGATTTGCCTTCGACGGCAAAACCAACGCCCCCGCCTGCAACTGCTGGGGGCGCTGCATATCGCGTTTTGGCACGCAAATACCGGCCGCAGACTTTCGCCGAGCTAATCGGGCAGGACGCGATGGTCCAAACGCTGGGTAACGCCATAAAGCGGGACCGGCTGGCACATGCATTTCTGATGACAGGCGTACGCGGGGTGGGGAAGACATCAACCGCGCGTCTCATCGCCAAGGCGTTAAACTGCATTGGAACCGATGGCCAGGGCGGCCCGACTATTGACCCATGTGGGGCATGCGAGCCGTGCGTCGCAATCGCCGAGGGCCGGCATATCGATGTGATCGAAATGGACGCCGCAAGCCATACAGGCGTTGACGATGTGCGTGAGATTATCGAGGCTGTGCGCTATTCGGCCGTTTCCGCACGCTACAAAATCTACATCATCGACGAAGTCCATATGCTGTCCAAAAACGCATTTAATGCGTTGCTGAAGACGCTTGAAGAACCGCCGGGTCATGTCAAATTTCTGTTCGCAACGACGGAAGTCAACAAGGTGCCGATTACGGTTTTATCACGGTGCCAGCGCTTTGATCTGAAGCGGATTTCGACGGAGAAGCTATCTGCGCATTTCGCTGAAATTTCGGTTAAAGAATCCGTAGACGCCGAAACCGAGGCGCTCACTTTGATTGCGCAGGCCGCTGAAGGCTCGGTTCGCGATGGCTTGTCGATCCTCGATCAAGCTATTGCCCATGCCGATATGGAAGCGGACGGAAAAGTCACTGCGGCCCAAGTGCGCGACATGTTGGGGCTGTCCGACCGTGGCGCGATCCGGCGTCTCTTTGGCCTCATTCTTTTGGGTGATGCACAAGCGATGCTCGCGGAGGCAAAGAACCAGTATAATTTGGGCGTTGAGCCACTGGCTATGTTTGCTGGATTGTTGTCCGAAGTGCATCGCCTGACGCTCGCGAAGGTTGGCGCGCCGCGCGACGGCGCTTTGGATGCGGCCGCGACCGCCGTGGTTGAGGACCATGCCGATCGTTTATCTTTCCCGGTGCTGCACCGTCTTTGGCAATTATTGTTAAAGGGGCAGGAGGAAGTCACGCGGGCATCGGTTCCATTGGATGCGGCCGACATGGCGCTGTTGCGGGTAATTCATGCCGCGACGCTGCCCGATCCTGGTGAGCTTGCCAAAATGATTGGGGAAGGCGCGTTCAATGCGCCGCCATCCGCGTCTGCCCCCACGGTAAGCGATATGCCAGCCTCCGCGTCGGTGCAGTCATTGATGCCGGCGACATTTGGCGGGCTTTTGGATCGTCTTGCGCGTGACGGGTTCGTTAGCCTCGAAATGACGCTGCGGGATGTGGTTCGCCTCGTCGAATATGCACCACCTTCACTTGCTTACCAGTTGGCGGGGCCAGTCGGCCCGGGTTTCGTGGCCGAATTGCGTGATGCTTTGGCCAAAGTTACCGGAACACGCTGGGACGTTGAAGAGCGCGCAGGGGCGGCTCAGCCGAGCTTATTGGAGCAAGAGCAAGCCAAAGCTGAGGTCGAAAAACGCACGATAATGGAGTCGCCTTTGGTCAAAGCGGCGTTTGCCGCGTTTCCTGGGGCGGAGCTGCTCGACGGCGACGAAAATGATATGAAATGGAGCAAAAGCGCATGAAGAGCATGGAAGAGATGATCAAGGCGGCGCAAGAAGCGGCCCAGACAATCCAGCTGCAGATGGAGCAAGCCCAAGCAACGCTCGATACGATCCAAGTGGAAGGTGTTTCTGGCGGCGGTCTGGTGAAGGTTCGGGCAACAGCAAAAGGCAGGATATTGAACGTTGCGCTTGACGATAGCCTGATCGTACCCTCGGACAAGGGCATGTTGGAAGACCTTATCACCGCAGCGTTTAATGATGCCCGTGATAAAGCCGATGCCGCTAGCAATGCCGAAATGGGCAAGATGTCGAGCGGATTGCCGCTGCCTCCAGGGTTCAAATTGCCATTTTAATAAGGCGAATGGCTGTAGTGGCCGAGCGCCAATATGGTTTTCCCCAATAAATTGTGCGTAACCCGTGCACATGCATTGAAAGCGTGCGCAAAGCGCTCATATTGAGGGGGAACAGGCGGGTTGCCGTTTTGGGTAACCGCCAATTGGAGTATCTATGGATCTGAACCTTCCATTATTGCCGCTGCGCGATATTGTTGTTTTCCCCGGCATGGTTGTGCCGTTGTTTGTTGGTCGTGATAAATCGGTTGTTGCCTTAGAAAAGGCGATGAAGGCCAATAAAGAAATTTTCCTCGTCGCCCAGCTTGACCCGGCCGAGGATGATCCCGTCCAGGACGACCTTTACACTATTGGCGTGACCGCAACGATCATGCAGCTTTTGAAGTTGCCGGATGGAACCGTGCGCGTTTTGGTGGAAGGCAAGCAACGCGGCGAATTGCGCGACCTGATCGAGCATGGCGACGATTATGTTGAAGCGACGGTGCGCCTTGTTGTTGAGCAAGACGTGGATAGCCCCGAAGCGACGGCGCTGATGCGGTCCGTGACCGAGCAGTTTGAGAGCTACTCGAAGTTAAACAAGAAAATGCCCGCGGAGACAGCGGTGCAGTTGACCGAGATTGGCACAGCATCTGCACTTGCCGACGCCGTTGCCGCGAATATTCAGCTCAAAGTGTCGGACAAGCAGTCCTTGTTGGTCGAAGCGAACCCGCTTCGCCGGCTTGAAATGGCCTTTGCCTTCATGGAAGGCGAGCTTGGCGTTTTACAGGTTGAAAAGAAAATCCGTGGTCGCGTGAAGCGCCAAATGGAAAAGACCCAACGCGAATATTATTTGAATGAGCAGATGAAAGCCATTCAGCGCGAACTTGGCAATGACGATGGCGAAGGCGGTGACGAGGTTGCCGAGCTTCAGGGTAAAATCGACACGATGAAGCTGTCGAAGGAAGCAAAGGCAAAGGCCAATGCGGAACTGAAAAAGCTGCGCGGAATGGCCCCTATGTCGGCCGAAGCCACGGTCATTCGCAACTATCTAGACACGCTTTTGGGCATTCCATGGGGCAAGAAGTCAAAGCTCAAGCGTGATATCGCCAAGGCGCAAGACGTGCTTGATGCGGACCACTTCGCTTTGGAAAAGGTGAAAGACCGGATTGTCGAATATCTTGCCGTGCAAGCACGGACGAACAAGCTCAAGGGGCCGATTCTATGCCTCGTTGGCCCTCCGGGTGTGGGCAAGACCTCACTTGGCAAATCGATTGCCAAGGCGACGGGGCGCGAGTTTATCCGTCAGTCTTTGGGTGGCGTGCGCGATGAGGCTGAGATACGTGGCCACCGTCGTACATATATAGGATCGATGCCGGGCAAGGTCGCGGCGAACCTGAAAAAAGCGGGGACGATGAACCCGTTGTTCCTGCTCGACGAGATCGACAAGCTTGGGCAGGATTTCCGTGGCGACCCCGCGTCGGCACTGCTTGAGGTGCTGGATCCAGAACAGAACAACAAGTTCAACGACCATTATCTAGAAATTGACCTTGATTTGTCGGATGTGATGTTTGTGACCACGGCAAACAGCCTGAATCTGCCGCAAGCCCTTCTGGACCGGATGGAGATCATTCGCCTAGAGGGCTATACCGAAGATGAAAAGCTGGAAATCGCCAAACGCCATTTGCTCGAAAAGCAGATTGAGGCCCATGGGCTTAAGCCTGAAGAGTTTTCGGTCAGTGATGATGCATTGCGTGATGTCATTCGATATTACACGCGTGAGGCCGGTGTCCGGACATTGGAGCGCGAGATAGCAAAGCTGGCGCGCAAAGCGCTGCGCCGCATCTTGGAAGGCAAAGATAAGAGCATTGCCATCACCCCAGAAAATCTCGCGGACTTTTCCGGCGTGCGCAAATATCGCCATGATATGGGTGAGGAAGAAAATCAGATCGGCGCCGTCACTGGCCTTGCGTGGACAGAAGTGGGTGGTGAACTGCTGACCATCGAAGCGGTTACCGTGCCAGGTAAAGGGCAGATCAAGACCACAGGTAAGCTGGGTGAAGTAATGAGCGAGTCGATTCAGGCCGCGTTGAGCTATGTGAAGGCGCGTGCGCCGAGCTATGGCATCAAGCCAAGCCTATTTGCCCGAAAAGATGTACATATTCACCTTCCCGAAGGCGCTGTGCCCAAGGATGGCCCTTCGGCAGGCATTGGCATGGTGACATGCATCGTGTCGACGCTAACGGGTATTGCTGTGCACCGCGATGTTGCAATGACGGGTGAAGTCACACTGCGTGGACGCGTATTGCCCATTGGTGGATTGAAAGAGAAGTTGCTGGCGGCGTTGCGTGGCGGGATTAAAACCGTGCTCATTCCGCAAGAGAATGAAAAGGACCTTGCAGATATTCCGGCGAATATAAAAAATGGTCTTGAGATCATCCCGGTCAGCCATGTCGATCAGGTCCTTGCGCGTGCGCTTGTATCCCCATTGGTCGCCGTGGAATGGACTGAGGCGGATGATCTTGCAGCCGCCTTGCCCGCCGGAATCGGCAGCGAAAATGGGGCGTCTGTCACACATTAAGCCGGTGCGTCCTGCCATTATTTGTATGTAATAGGCAGGACGTGCGGTTTTTCACAGAAAATGACGGTTTTGGGCCGATATTTCCTTTGACAGCGTCAACATTCTCCTCATTATCCGGCCACCGGCTTTGGCCGCGACTCAATTTAGCGATAAATGGGTCTATTATAAATTTTTGAGAGGGGGGTTCCCACATGAACAAGCAAGATCTCGTCAGTGCAGTCGCCGAAGCTAGCGGTTTGACCAAGGCTGATGCCGGCAAAGCCGTAGAAGCAACATTTGAAGCAATCACTGGTGCTCTGAAGAGCGGTGGCGAAGTTCGTCTCGTTGGTTTCGGTACCTTTGGCGTTGCAAAGCGTAAGGCATCGACCGGACGTAACCCGCGCACCGGTGAGCCGATGACCATCAAGGCATCGACTCAGCCAAAGTTCAAGGCTGGCAAGGCGCTCAAGGACGCTGTCAACTAAGACACAAACCAAGAAATTGGTTAAAAAGGGTGGGGCGAAAGCACCCGCCCTTTTTTTGTGCCTGCGGTAGAGCGAAATGAAGATTGGGCGCGCGCGATATACAGGCGGAGACGCCTGCCGCGGCTAAGATAGCACCCATTTTGGGCAGATGTCGCTTAAATCACCTAAATGCAGCGCACCGGCATGCCCGATATTCAAGCAGCCAAACGGGGCGTGTTGTGCACGCGTGCCATTGCAGGAAAAGGAATAATCGCCGCCGGTGTCAGACGCCGCATTTCGCCCAATATAATCCGACGTTCCCGTTTCAGCGACGGAGAAAGTTCCATATCAATCACTTCGTGAATGCGTGGCATGGCATTGCGGATCGACAGAATGATGACAGCAATGGATACACTCAGTGCGATCAAGAAAAGAAGGGAAGCGATGATAGTCATGGCACTGGTCCTTTCGGCTCCCACCCTAATTCAGCGGGAATGTTTGATTCGGTATATAACCTGATATCCGTATATGTTCACTATTTGTTCCAACTTGTCAATGGGCAATTTTAAAGCGGAACGAGCATGGGATCTGTGCGACTTGCCCCCGCAGAACTGGGCGGGTCACGCACGCGGGCATGGTCCTGAAATCACGGCATATTGCGGGTTCCACGACGTTCTGCGTGCCATTTTTGAAGCGCTTGTTGCATGCATCCGGTGAGGCCGTTGCTTCCATTTACGGAACAGCTGTTTGGCAAAAGGGCGCGTGCGTAGCCGTCAAGGGTCTCGACTGCGGCGGTCCAGCTTCCATCTGCCATTTGTGATTCGTTATCCGTGCGACGCGTCCTGAATCGATTGCTAATGCAATTATATCGGATATCGAGCCCTTGTAGGTCTGTTGGTGCTTGACGAATCCTGCCCACAACTATAACGGCGCCGTCATTCCACATGGGAAACACACATACCGGTGCTGATCATTGTCTTTTAGGCAATCGTGAAGTTCTAGTTTCCCAGAGGCTCAACCGGAAGGAGAAGTACCATGGCGGCACCTGTCGTAACCATGCAGCATTTGCTTGAAGCTGGGGCCCATTTCGGCCACCAAACACACCGTTGGAACCCGCGTATGAAGCCGTATATCTTCGGCGCGCGCAACGGCATCCACATTCTC
>NCGG01000015.1 GCA_002278855.1 Sphingomonadales bacterium 28-55-16 | reverse complement strand
AATTTTTAACCAAGCACCCGGGGCCTAAAAACCCCCGGACCTGGCGCCGTCGCCCACATGTCCCTTCATCTAAATATCACAATGTCAAAGAGCCGAACCAGTTTTACCCGGTTACCACCGACAAAAAAGCGGACACCTATGGTTCCCTGATATTGCTACCAGAGGAGTAGGTGACCTAATTGTTAGCGACCGAACCGCGGAAACGCTTGCTTCCCGTCCGGTGAGAGGGCCTCTAAAGTGACTTCGAGATTCGGTCAACCGCCATTTGCAATTTTATTACAAAAAAAATGCACTTTTGTCGTAAATTGACGCTTTTCTGCGGTTTTTGCTCGATCTGACGCCCTTGGCTTTCGGTGTATTGGGTAATGGTTGGAACGGGTAAGAGTTCCGCATCCGCGAAAAATTGGCTGTTTTCGTATCTTCTGCGACTCTGATTCTTACCCAGCACGGCATTTGGACGATGATTCTCGCCATTCGTCCGTTGGGCGCACCCTGCCCACGGCAGATATTACGCCTTGAGCAAACCGATCTCGATCAACCGTTCACGCAGATAATCATCGGCGAGAATAGGGTTGGGATAACGATCGGGATGTTCAGCACTTACGCACTGCGGCAAAGTTGCGATTGGAAAGTCCGACCGTAAATGCAGGAAGAAGGGCATGGAGTAGCGGCTAAACTGCGATCGCGCACCAATAGGGTTCACCACGCGATGCGTCGTTGAAGGCAGCATATTGTTCGTCAGGCGCTGCAGCATGTCACCCACATTGACCGCAAGCCCCCCTTGAGGCGGTGACACGTCCATCCAGCTGCCATCGGGGCGCAATATCTGCAGACCGGCCTCCTCGGCCCCCAGCAGCAGCGTTATGAGATTAATGTCCTCATGCGCACCTGCCCGGATGCAGCCGTCGGCATCGCCCGCGATTGGCGGATAATGCAATAAGCGCAGTATCGAGTTCCCATCCTCAATCGCTGGGTCAAACCAGCTTGCGGGCAAATCGAGATAGCGGGCAATCGACGACAAGATTCGCGCGCCGACCTTGTCCATCTCGGCAAAGAGCAACTGAAACGTCTCTTTAAACTCTGGAACGTCCGGCCAGATGTTGCGCAGCATCGACCCTGCAAGCGGGCTATCGGGCGATATATCGCGCCCCACATGCCAGAATTCCTTCAGATCATGAAAATCCGCGCCCTTGGCAATCTCGGTCTTGAACGGCGTATAGCCGCGCTGTCCGGCAAGCGCGGTTTCGAACCCGTTCATCTTTTGCGCTTCGGATTGTGCGAAGAGCGCCTTGGTTAACGCCCACGCCTTGGCAACAAGTGCGGGATCAAGTCCATGATCAACGACGGTCGCAAAGCCATAGGTTTGAAAAGAACGGCCAAGCTGCTGGCCAAGGGCATCGGCATCGCCGCCGCCAAGTGAGATAACGGGCATTTGTGTCATGGACAGCGCATTACTGCCTGCCTTAAAGGCTTGCCAGCGAAAAGGAGTTACACGTGGCAAAACAATATTGGCTGATGAAGTCCGAACCCGACGTTTACAGCTATGATGATCTTGTAGCGGAAGGCGAAGGCACATGGGACGGCGTGCGCAATTATAGTGCGGCGAACAACCTGCGCACAATGAAGATCGGGGATGAGGCTTTTTTCTACCACAGCAATATCGGGCTGGAGATCGTTGCCATCATCACGATCAGCCACGAGCATTTCATTGACCCGACAGACGAAAAGGCACGCTTTGTTGCGGTTAAGGTCAAACCTTTGCGCCCGTTAAAGCACCCCGTGACGTTGAAGGCGATTAAGGCGAACCCCGCACTCGCAGACATGGAAATGCTGCGGCAATCCCGCCTGTCCGTCGCACCCGTTCGCGCAACGGAGTGGAAAGAAATATTGAAGATGGCGGGCGAATGAACATGACCCGCATCGCGATATTGTGCCCGACGCCGGAATATGAGGAAGACTGGTCCCATATAAAGGCAGATTATACGCGGCTGTTGGGCGCGCGCGCGACGTTCATTGATTGGACGAAGGCGGAGGATTTTAGGAACTTCGATCTTGTGACGCCCTTGCTGGCATGGGGCTATCCCCGCGATTGCCCGCGGTGGTTTGGCTTGCTTGATCGGTTGGAGGCCGAAAATGTGCGGGTGAACAATCCCGTCAGCATATTGAGATGGAATAGCGATAAGGCATATCTGGCCGAACTCGACGCTGTCGGCATTCCGTCGGTCCCGACCATATTAAGTGCCGCACTCGACAAGGTCGCACTTGAAGAAGCGCGGAAAACCTTCAATGTCGAAACATTAGTCGTCAAGCCGCCGATCTCGGGCGGGGCAGATGGTACTTTCCGATTGGCGCGCGGCGATGCCGTCCCCGAATCGGTCGCTGGGCACCGCATGATGATCCAACCCTATCTGCCCAATATCGCCGACGAGGGCGAATATTCGTTATTCTATTTTGGTGGGGTATTCAGCCATGCGATCATCAAGCGCCCGGCAAAAGGCGACTTTCGCGTGCAAGAACAATATGGCGGCAGGGAAGAAGCCGCAGAAGCGCCTGATCAAGCAATAGCGCTGGCACAGCGCGCCTTTGCCGCAACCGCCGCAATTACCCACACCCGAACATTGGCATATGCGCGCGTTGATATCTTGCGTGATGGCGATGGCATATTCCGCCTGATGGAACTGGAACTTATCGAACCATCCTTATTCCTGCGGTTCGCCCCCGACAAAGGCGATAATTTTGCCAAAGCGTTGCTTTCCGGCGTCTAACGGCATCAAGCAGCGGAACCGAAAGGCCCTCGCCTGCGTTTCATCTTGGTATCGGCCCGCAATCCCCGCGTGGCCGAATTACGCAGAAAGGAAGCATTTATGGGCGAATTGAAAGACAAGGCCAAAGGCCTCGGCAATGAAATCGCAGGCAATATCAAACAGGCTGCGGGTAAAGCTTTGGATAACCCCCGCCTTCAAAGCGAAGGGATCGCGCAGGAACATAAGGGCGAAGCCCAAAGGCTGATGGGCAAGGCAAAGGGCGTGATGGGCGACAAAGTTTAAGTCACCGTCAAAGCCGACAAAAGGTCGCCCATTAGGGCGGCCTTTTTCATAGCAGCATTATATTACGCCTGACGATAGTCGGCAATCACTTCACCACAGGCGCGCAGCTCTTCCTCATGGCCAATTTCACGCCAACTTTCCATCAAGGCGTCTTTCTCCCAGGCGAGCATCGGAGGAAGGCCAAGCATGTGATCCACCCATTCCTGTCCAGCATGCCCGAAATCAAGACCATAAGTGCGCGCGCGAAAGGCAATGGGCGCGAAAAAGGCGTCGACGGCGGTAAACTGCGGCCCCGCCAGAAATGGGCCGCCAAAACGATCCAGACCTTGCGCCCATAATTCGGTGAGGCGCGCGACATCGCGCTCCAACGCTGCAGACATCGGCTTGGGTCGGACCCTGACGCCGACATTCATCGTGCAATCGTTACGCAAAGCTGAAAAGCCGCCATGCATTTCGGTGACGGCGCACTGCGCCCACGCCCGCGCTGCGGGATCCGTTGGCCACACGCCCTCATGCCGGTCGGCCAGATATAAGGTAATACCAAGCGAATCCCACACCGTGCGCGTGCCATCCAACAGCACAGGCACTTGCCCAGTTGGGGAAAAGGCGCGAAACGCATCATAATTGCTTGCCGCGGCAAATGGTTCAACGCGGTCCTCGAAAGGGATGCCAAGCATCGTCATCAGCACCCAAGGCCGCAAGCTCCAGCTTGAATAATTGCGGTTTGCGGTGATCAATGTGTAACGCATATGCGTAGGCCTTTCTCATGACGGCGCGGACCCAGGCTGGTCACTGCGTTTTAGTGTCCAGTTCCAACCAGCGCGAATCCGTGCGCTGATTATAACTATCGAGCACGGCAAACGGAATGCGAAACGGTGTACCCCAATTGCTGTTCCACATGGCGACAACCCCCGTGCGGGTAGCAGGATCAAAGATCAATGTCGCGCGATAGCCGTCAACGGCACCCGAATGACCGATCAATCGGTGCCCGTCATAATCAAGGCTGCGCCAGCCAAGTCCATATTTGGCCTTTGAATTCGCCTGCCGCAATGCGCCGCCATAGATTGGCGCAGTATTTACGCGCGGCGACTGGGCAATGCGCAACACCGATTCAGGCAAAACATCAGGACGGGCGCCCATTGCCGCTTGCAGCCAGCGGGAGAAATCGACGATATTGCTTTCAACGCCCGCGGCCGCTGGCACGCGCCAATAGCTGTCCTTTAACACACGAACAGTTCGGCCATTGTGCGGGCGCGCCCAATCTTTCGCGCTGGTCAGCCCCGACATGCCGTAATTCGCACTTTTCATCCCCAGCGGCAAAAAGAAACGTTCGCTCACTGCATCTGGGTACGATCGCTTTGCGGCCTTCGCCAGAATTTCGCTGGCGGCATCAAAAGCGATGTTTTGATAGCTATGGCACGAGCCTGGCTGGCATTGCAGCGGCGCGCTGACCAACTCGCTCCGCAGCTTACGGGGGTCACCGCCGTCCTCAAGCCGCTCGTCAAACGCGTTTTTTGTGAGCCCTGTTTGCTGCGACAGCAATTGTTCAAAGCTCAGCCGCGCTTCGGCACCTTCGGGCAAACGCAGTGAGGTGTTCCAACGGGCGACGGGCTGTTCCAGATCAACCAAGCCTTCGTTGGACAAGGTCGCTGCCAACATACCCGCAACGGTTTTTGACACCGATGCCCACCGAAACACCGTATCCAACGTCACCGGTACATTGCTATTCCGGTCAACCACGCCATAGCCACGGACGAAGCGCAGTTCGCCTTCCTCAACGATAGCCACGGCAAGGCCAGCCATTTCCGACCTCCGCGCCATTGCGGCGAATTGTTGATCAAGCTTCGCATAGTCGATCCGTCCGTGCCATTCATGCGGCTGGTCGGGCAAATTGGCGTCGGTCTTGGTGAATGTGCGCAGCATAGCAACGACCTGACTGCCGTCAGGCGCAGAGCGCATGGCATATAGGCCGGCTAGCGCCAACAAAGCGGCCGCGATCAAGGCTGATAAAGTGCGCCGCATATTGCCGATCAGACTGCAACCTCAAAATGCGCGCTAGTCTTTGCCTGAACATCATCAACGCTGACCCCGGAAGCGATTTCAATCAGCTTGAACACCGACGAAGTATCGGGCCGCTGAAACACCGCGAGATCTGTGATGATCATATCGACGACATTCTTGCCGGTTAACGGCAATGTGCACGCGGGGATGAATTTGGGCGATCCATCCTTGGCAGTGTGTTCCATCACCACGATGATTTTTTTCACGCCCGCGACAAGATCCATCGCACCGCCCATGCCCTTGATCATCTTGCCCGGTATCATCCAGTTGGCAATATCGCCATTTTGCGCAACTTCCATCGCACCTAATACGGTCAGGTCGATATGCCCGCCACGGATCATCGCAAAGCTGGCGGCACTGTCGAAATAGGCGGTCTGGGGCAGCTCGCTGATCGTCTGTTTGCCCGCGTTGATAAGGTCGGCATCTTCTTCCCCCGCAAAAGGAAATGGCCCAATGCCCAACATGCCGTTTTCGGACTGAAGGGTGACCTGTACGCCCGGCGGAATATGGTTTGCCACAAGCGTCGGAATACCGATGCCAAGGTTTACATAATATCCGTCGCGCAGTTCCTGTGCGGCACGCGCGGCCATATCGTCACGGGTCCAGCTCAATGTATCAATCCATCTTCATCGGTGGTCGGATGTTCGGACGGCACATCGGTCGGGTTCGCGCGCTCGGCATCGACGCCCTCCCATATGCGCGCAAGTGCTTGGGCTTCGGATATGCCCGTTGCCCGCGCCCAGGTCTTGGCGCCGTGGCGGATGCAATCTACCAATGCGATGCCATAGCCCATCGGATCACCGCCGACAGGCACAGGGTTGATGAAGCAGGTGACTGGCCCGCCGTCTTTCGCCCATACGCGCAGGAATTCCCGGGCGTCGCCCAACATGTCCGTATATGGCACAAGGTCGATGGGAACAGGTTTTTCAGCCATCACGAACCCTCCCTTTCACGCACCGTGCGGAACTCGATTTTCTTGTCATATGGCGCGCCGACAATCATGCGCTGCACGTAAACGCCGGGCAAATGGATGCAGTCTGGGTCAAGGCTGCCCACGGGTACAAGTTCCTCCACCTCGACCACGCAGTTCTTGCCGCAGGTCGCCGCTGGCACGTTGAAATTACGCGCCGTTTTGCGGAAGACGAGGTTACCGCTTTCATCCGCCTTCCATGCCTTAATGATGGACAGATCCGCAAATATGCCATGCTCGAGGATAAAGTCCGCACCGCCAAACTCTTTCACTTCCTTGCCCTCGGCAACCAACGTGCCAACGCCGGTCTTTGTGTAAAATCCGGGAATACCAGCACCACCCGCGCGCATACGCTCCGCCAACGTGCCTTGCGGACAAAATTCGACCTCAAGCTCACCTGCCAAATATTGCCGCTCAAACTCTTTATTCTCGCCGACATAAGACGCAATCATCTTCTTGACCTGCTTGGTGCGGAGCAGCTTGCCAATGCCTTCATTGTCGATGCCGGCATTGTTTGAAGCGAATGTGAGGCCCGTGACGCCGCTGTCGCGCACAGCGTCGAGCAAGCGTTCAGGCAGTCCGCAAAGGCCAAAACCGCCACTCGCGATGAACATGTCGTTTTTCAATAGGCCGTCGAGCGCCGATTTTGCATCGGGGAAGAGTTTTGTCGCCATGAAATGCTCCAAATATTGGGAGAACCGGAACGCCTTGCGCCTAGACGCCTACAGGCGTGAAGGTCAACGCCAATAGCGTGCCCAAATCGTTTAAAGCCTGATCCCCGCTGGTAACTTTGATGGCAGCCATGCCCATCGCCGCAGCCGGCTTGCAATTGATGCCCAGGTCATCAAGATAGATGCATTGTGATGGGTCGACGTCGAGAGCCTTACACATCATAACATAAATGCGCGGGTCGGGTTTGCGTACGCCGGCCTTGCTCGATTCAATGATATGGTCAAAACGATCCATCACGGCAGAGATCGCAGCGGCTTTTTCGTCACTCACCGCCATGCCGGCACCTTTTCCGGACGGGACATTGTTGGTGATGCAGCCAAGTCCAAAGCCCTTAGATTTAAGCATGTCGAGCGCGGCCACCATATCGGGCCGGATGTCCCCTGCCAGGCAGGCGATGACCGAAGCCCCGTCAAGTTCATGCCCCAAAGCGCGCGCCTCGTCCGCAAACAACGCATCGAATTCGGCCGCGCTGCACTCTGCCCGCTCGAACTTCGCCCAGGCATTATCGTCGGGGTTGCGGGCATTCACGCTGCGGACAAAATCCTTGGGCAAGCCGTTTTTTGCCTCCATTCGGTTAAAGGCCTCAAATGGCGAGGACGTAATCACGCCGCCAAAATCGAAGATTACAGTATTAAAAGTCATGTTTTTCCTCAGCCGACCGCTGTACCAAACAACGCGCCAATAGCAGCCGTCGCCGCCATCGCCATCGCCCCCCAAAACGTAACACGCAAAATGGCCCTGCCAATGGGTGCGCCGCCAGCTTTTGCGCCAACTGCGCCAAGAACGGCAAGGAACACAAGCGCCGCGATCGAAACGGTCCAACTGAGATAGACAGCAGGCGACAGGGGCACCATCGCGAGGGGCAAGGACGCCCCAATCGCAAAAGCCATCGCCGAAGCCAATGCAGCTTGCACTGGCCGCGCCGCGGTATGCGTTGCCATGCCAAGCTCGTCCCGCAAATGCGAGGCCAGCGCGTCATGCGCGGTCAGCGTGTCGGCCACCCGCTCGGCCAGCGCCCGATCGAGCCCTCGTTCCTGGTAGATGCCAATCAGTTCCTCGCGTTCCTTGTCTGGAAATGCCGCCAGCTCTTGCTTTTCGCGTGCGCGGTCGGTGCTTTCAGTATCTGCCTGCGAACTGACGGACACATATTCGCCAGCCGCCATCGACATAGCGCCGGCAACGAGCCCCGCAATCCCGGTAAGCAGGATGGTTGCGGGCGTCGCTTGCGCGGCGGCGACACCGACAATCAGGCTTGCGGTTGATACTATGCCGTCATTGGCGCCAAGAACCGCCGCGCGCAGCCAGCCGATACGATCGATGAAATGCGCTTCCTTGTGTCGTGGCATATACCGATTTCCAATTCTGGCCCATGGCCTAATGTTGCAGCTTAAGCCCCGGCCGCGCCCAGCGGGTTTTAACGAGACGCCCGCTGCCCGACAGGCAAATATAGGCGTCCATCATATCATCGCCGCCCCACGCAATATTGGTGGTAAAAATATCATCGGTCGCGACAAATTCGACCAGCTCCCCATCAGGCGAAATGACGCTAATTCCGGATTCACCGATGGTGGCGACGCAAATATTGCCATTTGCCTCCACCCCAAGGCTGTCGAAGAATTTATAGCCGGCCGGACGGTAGACAGGAATACCCGGTCCGCCGGGGCCCGCATCGCCAGCCACCTTTCCGGGCGCAGTTATGTTGAACTTCATCAGGCGGCAGGTATAGGTTTCTGCAGCATATAATGTCTTGCCATCGGGCGACAGGCCAACGCCATTGGGGTTGTTGGATGGGAAGATCACTTCTTCCAAAAAGCTGCCATCCGCTTTTGCATAAAAGATGCCCACAACGTCATGGCTGCGTTTGGCGTAATCAATCTTGCCATGGTCGGTGAACCAGAAGCCGCCATGCGCATCGAACACGATATCATTAGGTCCACGCAGGCTGCAACCATGGTCACCCGACTTATACAGAATCTCTACCGCGCCGGTATCAATATCGATCCGTTCAATCCGCCCGCCCGAATAGTCCTGCGCAATGCCATGGGGCGCAAGAAAGCCATTGGCTTCCATATATTCGAACCCGCCATTGTTGCAGCAATACAGCTTACCATCGGGTCCAATCGCTAAGCCATTTGGTCCACCGCCGGGCTTTGCAATCACTTTCTTGCTGCCGTCAGGGTGGACGCGCGTAATTTGTCCTTCGGCGATTTCCACCAATATGACGCTGCCGTCGGGCATGACCACGGGCCCCTCAGGGAAGCGAAGGCCATCTGCGACCAGTTCAAACTCTGCCATAATTTCTCTCTCCTTTGCGTGCGATCGACCCGCACTTATGCCTCAGGCTGGTTCCTTCGACGGCGCCGACCTGTCTCCTTCACCCAATTCCGCCTGCATATAGACTGTGTCAAGCCAGCGACCAAATTTGCGCCCAATGTTGCGCATGCGCCCGGCGTGCGCAAACCCCATCCTATGGTGCAGCGCCACCGAAGCGGGCTCACCGCCGCCAATCACCGCAATCATCTGACGAAAGCCGGATGTTCTGGCTTGCTCCATCAATACACGCATCAATAGGACGCCAACGCCCCGCCCAACACAGTCGGGGTCAACATAGATTGAGTCTTCGCACGTGTAGCCATAAGCGGGCCGGTCGCGAAACCCGGTCACATAGGCATAGCCCATGATCGTCTCGGCACGCTCCGCTACGATGAACGGCCAACCCTTCGACGATATCTCGCGGATCTTCTCTTCGGTTTGAGCCGCTGTGCCCGCAATAGCATCAAAGCTGGCAGTGCCATGCTGCACATGATGTGCATAAATGCGGGCAATGGCTTCCGCGTCCGAGGCGCGTGCAGGCCGCACCACCACATTCGTTAAAGCCAGCTTTCCATCATGCATGTGTCATGGCTGACATAATATCCCATGCTTTGAAAGTTTTTTGATGTGTTTGATGTCCATCAATGACTTTGCCGCGTTTAGGTCAAGAATAGCTACTTTGAGACCGGCGGATCTCTGCCGGCCATTAGGTAAGGAAATGATGATGAGATCTATCATGGTACATGCAGGCGGCGACGCAGCCTTTGAAAGCCGTTTGCAGGTGGGGCTAGACCTCGCCCGGCGCTTCAAGGGACATATGACGCTTGTCTTGCCTCGGCCGTCGCAAGACTATGTCGCCTTTGACATGTTTGGCGGGGCCCATTTCATTGCCGAAGCGTTTGACGCTGCCGAGACAGAAAGGGGGAAGCTGTGCAGCCGGATCGATGCGCGCTTAAAGTCGGAAGATGTGCCGTGGGATTGGCAGATGTTCGACGGCACCACATCCGACGTGTTGATCAATGCCACACGTCTTGCCGATATTCTGGTGATGTCGTTGGATGATGCGGGTATGGCAGGCCCGGCACGTGCATGGGTCAGTGATGTCGTGACGGCATCGCGTACACCTGTTTTGGCGGTACCTGCATCACGTAAAGCGATATCATTCGACCGAGCTATGGTCGCCTATGATGGCGGTTTCGAAGCCGCCAATGCCTTGCGCGCTGCGCTGCCAATGCTTCAGATTGCAGGACATGTGCGGATAACCGAAATTGAGATTGCACCCGAAGAATTCCCGCTCACCGATGCGGCGACCTATTTATCGCGCCAAGGCATCAGTGCGGAAATCGCTGTTGCCGCAAAAGGCGATCAGAGCGTCGAGGAGCGGCTTCTGGCAGAAGTGGCTGCATGGCGACCCGACTATCTTGTCATGGGCGCCTATAGCCATGGGCGTTGGCGTGAGACGATGTTCGGGGGTGTGACGCGGTTCATGCTGGGTGAACTGGGCATACCGGTGTTGCTGGCGCATTAAACAAAGATTGGCTTTTGCCTCTGTTCCATGCAAGCTAACGCGGGACAGGGGGATTTAAGGTGCAAGAAAATACCGCCGTAACAGGACGCCCGATGGGATTCTGGATGGCGCTCGCATTGGTCATGGGCAGCATGATCGGTTCGGGCGTATTCCTGCTGCCCGCAAGCCTTGCCCCACTGGGATGGAATTCGGTCATCGGATGGCTCATCACCATATCCGGAGCTTTGTGCGTTGCCGCAGTCTTTGGTGCGCTTAGCAAGGCCTTGCCCAAGGCAGGCGGGCCTTACGCATATACCCGCGCCGCTTTTGGCGATGGTGCGGGCTTTGCGATTGCCTGGGCCTATTGGATTTCGATGTGGGTCGGCAACGCTGCAATCGCAACGGCCGCCGTCAGCTATCTCAGTCAGCTGTTTCCGATTGTCGGCACCCACGGTGTGTCGGCCGCCATTACCATCGCCATCGTCTGGGCATTCACGCTGATCAATATTCGCGGAACCAAATTGGCGGGGCAGGTGCAGATTATATGGACCATTGCAAAGTTGCTACCCCTCGTCGCGGTCATTGGCCTTGCGGCCTATGTGCTGGCGATTCAGGGCACTGAAGTTGTCCGCACCTTTGATCCGGCAGATATCTCGACTGCAAGCATTTCGACGGCGACTATATTGACCTTATGGGCGATGCTCGGCCTTGAGCTCGCGACGGTGCCAGCCGACAAAGTACAAGACCCCGAACGCACGATAAACCGCGCGACCTTGCTTGGTACGGCCGGTGCTGGTGGCATATATATCTTGGTCTGCTCGGCGGTTGTCCTGATGCTACCCGCCGCAATTACCAGCGCGTCAGCCGCGCCATTTGCCGATTTCGTGAACATCTATGCTGGCACCAACGCCGGCACGGCCATTGCCGCGATTGGCGCGATCAGCGCGCTTGGCGCATTAAACGGATGGATCATGTGCCAAGCCGAACTGCCCGCCGCCTTGGCCCGCGACGGCCTGTTTCCCGAATTCATGGGCAAGTCATCAGCAAACGGGACGCCGCGCAATGCCCATTTGTTCACCACCAGTCTATTGACGCTCGTCATCCTAATGAACAGCAACCGGTCCATGGCGTCGATGTTCGAATTCCTGATAGTGCTCACCACCGCAATTGTGCTTGTTATGTATTTCGGCTGCGCAGCAGCGGCCTTCCGGCTCATCACCACAGGCGTCTTAAAAGTAAGTGCGGGCTTTAAGATCGTTCTGCTGCTGGCCGCTATATATTCATGCTGGACCATATATGGCGCAGGCGCCGAGGCGCTGATCTGGGGCGTTGCATTATTGTTGCTGGGCGTTCCGGTTTTCTGGCTATTACGCGTTGCAAGGGGTTCCAAACCCACAATGTGACGCCTACATGCAAGATATAGGAATTTTGCAGGAAAACCGATGAGCTATACCACTGACTTGGGTCTGTATATTGACGGCAGCTGGCGCACAGGCGCAGGCCGCGATTGCCATACTGTCATTAATCCTGCGACCGGAGAGACGTTGGCGGCAGTGCCGCTGGCAACTGCAGCCGACCTCGACGAGGCGCTCGCAGCAACGGCAAAGGGGTTTGCGCATTGGCGCACAGTGGACGTCAATGCCCGCGCGGCCATTTTGCACAAGGTTGCTGACCATATTCGCGAACGCGCAGAGGCCATTGCCATCTTGCTGACCACGGAACAAGGTAAGCCCATTACTGAAGCTCGCACCGAAGTGCTCTCTTGCGCCGCGCAATTCGACTATTTCGCCGAGGAAGCCAAACGCAGCTATGGCCGGGTTCTTGTCCGGCCGACGGGGCAGCGCGCTTTGGTGTTGAAGCAACCGGTCGGACCAGTCGCAGCGTTCTCGCCGTGGAACTTCCCGGTCAATCTGATGTGCAAGAAAATGGCAGCGGCCCTTGCGGCGGGATGTTCCATCATCGCAAAACCGCCCGAAGAAACGCCAGCAAGCACCAGCGCAATCATGCAGTGCGTCATTGACGGCGGCGTCCCCGGCAATGTCGCGCAACTCGTTTACGGCGTGCCGGACATGGTCAGCCGCCACCTGATTGCCTCTCCCATCATCCGCAAAGTTAGCTTCACCGGATCCGTCCCTGTCGGCAAGCATTTGCTTAAGCTGGCAGCCGATGGCGTGAAGCGCACGACGATGGAATTGGGCGGGCATGCACCAGTCCTCATTTTCGATGATTGCGACCTTGAAAAGGCAATCACATTGTCCGCAACGACCAAGTTCCGCAACGCAGGCCAAGTGTGCATTTCGCCCACCCGCTTTTATGTCCAAGAGGGCGTATATGACCGCTTTGTGGCTGGCTTTGCTGCGCTTACGCAGAAGATTCAGGTCGGCAACGGATTGGATGCAAGCAGCGTCATGGGGCCATTAGCCAATGGCCGACGCCCATCGGCAATTGCGGCGCTGGTAGACGATGCAACCGCGAAAGGCGCCAAGCTGCTGACCGGCGGGTCACGCGGGGAGCAAGGCTTTTTCTTCGCGCCGACGGTATTGTCTGACGTGCCAATGTCGGCAAAAGTCATGGACGACGAGCCTTTTGGTCCCGTGGCTTTGATGCGGCCATTCAAGACATTTGACGAAGCGGTGGCGCAAGCCAACCGCCTGCCCTTCGGCCTTGCCGCTTATGCTTTCACGGAAAATGCCCGACAGGCAAATCTCGTCGCCGACGCTCTGGATACGGGTATGGTTGGCCTGAATAGTTTCGTTATCTCGATGCCTGATGCGCCATTTGGCGGGGTGAAGGAATCGGGTTTTGGCAGCGAAGGCGGTCCCGAAGGTCTCGACAGCTATTATGTGACCAAAGCGGTTCACCAATATTGATTAAGCGCCAACTGTATCTGTCCGGGGGACTGCTGGCGGTGGCGCTTGGCACGATAGGCATTTTTCTGCCTCTGCTGCCGACCGTGCCGTTTATGATATTGGCCGCATTTTGTTTCGCCCGCAGCAGCCCTGCACTCGAGGCTCGATTGCTCGATCACCCGCGTTATGGACATCATTTGGTGGCTTGGCGGGAAAAGGGCGTAATTAGTAGACGGGCAAAATGGTCAGCGACGCTAGCCTTTGGCGTGAGCATCGCCATTTCATGTGCCGCAATAGCAATGCCTTGGTCGCTTGTTCCGCTTGGTGTCGCCGTGACTTGTCTCAGCTGGATCTGGCGTAAACCCGAAATTTAGGCGTCGATGGCGGCATCGCGCACGATAGCCGTCCCTGCCGCGCGCTGCTTTTTGAGATCCGCCTTTAATGCGGCTGGGTCACGCGCGAACACAAATCCAAAACTCACGCCGCCTTCTTTGCCGATCGTAGCGTGGTGCAGTTTATGCGCCTGCACCAGCCGTTTGGCATAACCGCGGCGCGGGACATATTTGAAATAGCGTTGATGTACGAGGCCGTCATGGACGACGGTGTAGATGACGCCGTAAAACATGACGCCCAAACCGATCCATGTAGCAGGCGCCCACGCATTGTCGCCCAGCATAAGAGGACTGCCTATCACGAACAACGATATGCTCATCACTGCACCGACGATGCCGTAAAGATCGTTCTTCTCCAGGGCATTATTGTGCGGCTCGTGATGGTCGCGGTGCCATCCCCAACCCCAGCCATGCATGATATATTTATGGCTGGACCACGCGACCCATTCCATAATGAAGACCGTTGCAAGCACGATAAGGATGATACTGATTATGCTCATATCGCTCCCAATAGACGTAAAGTTTGTATCTTTGAAGTGCAAGTGATGACGCCTCACTTGATTTCGCTGCAATCGCTTCTATGGCATTTTTATTATGCCAACACCGCAAACACTGTACGAAAAAATCTGGAACGCCCATGTCGTGGAACAACGCGATGACGGAACATGCCTGATTTTCATCGACCGCCATCTTGTCCACGAAGTCACCAGCCCGCAAGCCTTTGAAGGCCTTCGCGTTGCTGGACGCCGCGTGCGGCGACCTGATCTTACGCTGGCCGTGCCCGATCACAATCTACCCACCACCGCGCGGTTAGACGGCAATGGGCAGCATGTGCCGATTGCTGACCCCGAAAGCGCACAGCAATTGGAAGCGTTGGAACGTAACGCGCCGGAGTTCGGCATTGCCTATATTAACGCCACCGACATTAAGCAGGGCATCGTCCATGTTGTCGGGCCAGAACAAGGCTTCTCGTTGCCCGGAACTACGATTGTATGCGGCGACAGCCATACTGCCTGCCATGGTGGCCTCGGGGCTTTGGCCTTTGGCATCGGCACATCCGAGGTCGAGCATGTACTTGCAACCCAAACGCTGCAACTGACGCGATCGAAGTCCATGGAAGTCCGTGTCGAAGGCGCACTTGGCCCCGGCGTGTCTGCCAAAGACGTTGTGCTCCACATCACTGGCGTGCTCGGCGCATCCGGCGGGACTGGCCATGTGATCGAATATACCGGCGCGGTCATTCGCGCGCTCAGCATTGAGGGTCGGTTGACCATTTCCAACATGGCGATTGAACATGGCGCACGCGCTGGTTTGGTCGCGCCTGACGATACCACTTTTGCCTATCTCAAGGGCCGTCCGATGGCACCAAAGGGGGCGCAGTGGGACGCAGCAGTTGCCTATTGGCGTTCGCTCGCGACCGATGCGGGGGCAGTGTATGACAAGGTCGTGACCATAAATGCCGCCGACATCGGGCCCAGCGTCACATGGGGCACAAGCCCCGAAGACGTGTTGCCGATCACCGGAATTGTTCCTGACCCGTCCGCTTTTGCCGACCCATCGAAGCAAGATGCCGCCAGGAAATCTCTTGCCTATATGGGGCTAACGCCCGGCACGCGTATGACAGATATTGAAGTACAAAATATCTTCATCGGCAGCTGCACCAACAGTCGGATTGAAGATCTGCGCGCGGCTGCCGCCGTGCTGAAAGGTCGCAAAAAGGCGGATAACATCAAATGGGCGATTGTCGTCCCGGGAAGCGGCCTTGTGAAGCATCAGGCCGAGGCAGAGGGGCTCGACCGCATCTTTATCGACGCGGGTCTTGAGTGGCGCGAGCCGGGTTGTTCGGCGTGCCTTGGCATGAATCCCGACAAGGTGCCGGCTGGAGAGCGCTGCGCGTCCACCAGCAACCGCAATTTCGTTGGACGGCAAGGGCCGGGTGCGCGCACCCATCTGGTAAGCCCTGCAATGGCCGCAGCAGCGGCCGTGACGGGAAAGCTCACCGATGTCCGTGAATTGACGACCTAAAGTGTAGCAAGGCATTGACGCATGGGACTAGCGCCTGCGCAAAAATAAGCTATTTTCTTTACTTGTCACAGACGCCAAAGCTAAGGCTTAATCCATCAAGGAACAGCTATATGACCGATAAAAAATCCGATGGCGACGACAAGTGGTCAACCACAGCAAAGGTTGGCGCAGCAGTCGGGTCAGCAGCCCTAGTGGCAGCATTATTATACGCAGGTCGGCGCAGTATGACGCAGAAGAAGGGCGCGCTTGATCCTTTGTCCCCTGAACCTCATGCCGGCTCCATCACCCGGAAACAGACAAAGACCGAAACGGATTGATAGTATGAAGCCCATCAGCAGCGTCAATGGCAGGGCCTATCCGCTCGGACTGAAGAATGTCGATACCGACATCATCATTCCCGCCCCTTGGTTGAAAACGATTAGCCGGTCAGGTCTTGGCAAAGGTGCGTTTGAAGCGCTGCGCGAAGTGCCGGGCAATGTGTTTGACGACCCGGCTTATGCAGCCGCACCGATATTGATCGCGGGCGACAATTTTGGGTGCGGATCAAGCCGCGAGCATGCCGCTTGGGCGATGGCTGATCTTGGCATCTCCGCGGTTATAGCGCCCAGCTTTTCCGACATATTTTCGGGCAATGCGTTCAAGAACGGATTGCTCGCGATCGTACTGCCGCAGGCCGCGATAGATCGGCTGATGGAAGTTGCACAGACCGACAACATTCATATCGACCTGGAAACGCAGACGGTGACAACACCGTTTCAAGACCGGTTCGTCTTTGAAATTGACCCGTTCCGAAAACATTGCCTGATAAACGGGGTCGACGAGATTGGGCTGACGCTGAAAAGCAGCGACGCGATCTCGACATATGAGACAAAAATATCGGCACAGCAGCCTTGGCTGACGCCCAACATAGCCTAGGAGAGAGAAATGCGCGCTTTATTATCAACCGCGAGCGGTGGCCCTGAAACGCTTGTCATGGGCGAATTGCCAGAACCCGTTGCTGGCCCCGGCCAAGTCGTTGTTGCGGTGAAGGCTTGCTCAATCAACTTTCCCGACACCTTGATGATAGTCGACCTGTATCAGTTCAAGCCCGAACGCCCCTTTGCACCCGGCGGCGAAATCGCTGGCGTGGTCGAAGCGATCGGCGATGGCGTCAGCGGCTTTGCCGTTGGTGATCGCGTGATTGGCCTGTGCGGCAATGGCGGTCTGACCGAAAAAGTCGCGGTTGCGGCGTTCAACTGCTTTAAAATGCCCGAGGCCATCTCGTTTGACGATGGCGCCGCGTTGCTCATGACCTATGGCACATCCATCCATGCGCTGAAGGACCGTGGCTATATGAAAGCTGGGGACAATGTCCTTGTTCTCGGCGGTGCGGGCGGCATTGGTATCTCGGCTATTGAACTTGCCAAAGCTTATGGTGGCCGTGTCGTAGCCGGCGTATCAAGCGAAGCGAAAGCCGCCATCGCGCGTGAGGCTGGCGCAGATGAGGTTGTCGTCTACCCGCATCAGCCGTTCGATAAGGACCAATCCAAGGCCGTAGCCGAAATGTTCAAGACCGCGGCTGGCCGTGACGGCTTCAACATCATCTACGACACGGTCGGCGGTGACTATAGCGAGCCCGCGGTCCGTTCGATTGCATGGGAAGGCAAGTTTCTTGTGGTCGGCTTCCCCGCCGGCATCGCGAAATTGCCATTAAACCTGACTTTGCTGAAAAGCTGTGACATTTGCGGCGTGTTCTGGGGCGCCTTTGCCGCCCGGACGCCACAGAAGAACCATGCGAACATAGCTGAATTGTTTGACCTGTATGCTGCTGGCAAAATCAAACCGCGCATTTCGGAGACATTTGAGCTGGCCAATGCGGGCACAGCGATAGCGCGGCTTGGCGACCGTGCGGCCGTTGGAAAGCTGGTTGTCCATATTTGATATCAATGGCCTTGTTGATAGCACGCATAGGCATTATCTTTGATACGCAGCAGTTAGGAACGGCAATATGACGACTTTCGACAACCGCGAAAACGCCTTTGAAAACAAATTTGCACATGATGCGGAGCTTCAATTCAAAATCACTGCCCGCCGGAACAAGCTGGTGGGTCAATGGGCGGCCGCGAAAATGGGGCTAACCCCAGAAGAAACAACTGCTTACGCGACCTCCGTGGTCCAAGCCGATTTCGAGGAATCGGGCGTGGAAGACGTTGTGCGCAAATTGCTGGGCGATTTGACATCGGCTGGCGTTGAAGTCGACGACGCAACAATTCGTGCAGCGCTGGAAGACACAATGGTCGAAGCACGCCGCCAGTTTATCGAGCCCGCCTGATGGCGATGCAGGCCGCAGAAATCGAGGGCATGATAAAGGCCGCTTTGCCCGACGCGCAGGTGGAGATCACCGACCTTGCAGGCGACGGCAACCATTATGCCGCCCGCGTTGTGAGCGAGAGTTTTCGTGGGCTTCCGCGCGTGAAACAGCATAAGGCGGTATATGACGCCCTAGGTGGCCGCATGGGTGGCGTTTTGCATGCCTTGCAACTTACGACAGCCATTCCTCAGAATTAGAATTTTTGGAGTATTTACACATGAGCGTTCACGAACGGATCGAAGAGATCGTCAAAGGCAATAATGTCGTCCTGTTTATGAAGGGCAGCCCCTTGTTTCCGCAATGCGGATTTTCGAGCAAGGCGATCGCCATTCTCGACCATCTGAACGTCGCCTATGAAAGCGTCGATGTCTTACAAGACATGGAAATCCGGGCTGGTATCAAGGATTATAGCGACTGGCCAACCATCCCGCAGCTTTATGTCAAAGGCGAATTTCTTGGCGGGTCGGACATCATGATGGAAATGTACGACGCGGGCGAGTTGCAGGAATTGGTTGAAACCGAAGGCTTGGCAAAGGCCAGCTAATCAATCCGCATCATTTACAACAATCAGCCTTGGCTGCATGATGTGGATCCACAGCAAAGCCAGCAAATATGCGCTGGCGCAGATGGCAAACATCGGCGCGTAGCCAAGGCCTGAATCCAATGACCAGCCCGCAAATTCAAGCATCGCTGCGCCGCTGAGATTACCGGCCAAAGCGCCAATCGCGATCACGCTGCCGACCTGACGGGCGGGTACAATATCTGTGGCCATCCCAAAGATGTTGGTCGAAAAACCCTGATGCGCGAAAAGAGCGAGGCCAATGATAAGCGCCGCAATCCATTCATTGGGTGCTTGCAATGCCAGTGGAATTGGCAAGATCAATAAGGCGTAAAGAAACATTGAGCTCTTGCGTGCCGCGTTCGCTGTCATGCCCCTACCCAGAAGAATGGGAAACAAGATACCGCTGGTCACTGCGCCAACCGCCGCCAACGCATAGACGATAGCGGTCGGTGCGCCGATTTCCGCCTGACCCAATCCAAATTGCCGCGCAAAGAAATCCGGTGCCCAAAACAGGATAAACCACCAGACCAGATCGGTCAGCAGCTTTGCCCCTGCGACCGCCCAAGTGCGGCGCTCTTTCAAAAGTTCGCGCCAGGGCGCGCCCTTCGCAGCAGGGGTTGCAGTCGCCGGCGCTGCTGCACCCAATGGCTTAAGCTTTGCTGTCCCAAGCCACCAGAAAACAAGCCAAACAAACCCCAACGCACCGGTTATGATGAACGCCTCACGCCAGCCATAAGTGATCGCAATCCACGGCACGGTGAGTGGGGCCAAAATCGCGCCAATGTTCGATGCGCTATTGATAACGCCAATGCCAACTGAACGTTCGCGAATGGGCAAATAAGTCGCGGCTGATTTCATCGCCGCGGGCGTGTTCACAGACTCGGCGACAGCGAGTGTCACGCGTGCCGCAACAAACTGCCCGACACTGCTGGCGAATGCATGCCCCATTCCAGCCAAGCTCCAGATGGCGACGGCGAGGCCATAGCCCCAACGCACCCCGAAGCGGTCGATAAACCAACCCACCCCCAAAAGCGCGACCGCAGTTGCGATCTGGAAAGCGGATCCAAAATGCCCAAATTCCCGATCCGTCCAACCAAACTCCAGTTGCAGCGTCGGCTTGAGCAACGCCAGCACCTGACGGTCCAGATAATTGAGCGCCGTGCCAAAGAACAACAGCGCAATCAGTCCATAACGGATGAACCGCACCGCATGGCCTGAATTAATGCTCTTGGTTTCGGCCATTTAATCCACTCCCGCGCCCTGCTTTATGCTGGAACTCCTCGCACATCTGCCTATAGAAGGCCATATGACACCGCAAGACATAAACGCGAATTACATCGCTGACCTCTACGGCGAAACCTATCTTGCCGCGGATAATCCTGCGCCCCGAAAGCGGGTGTTGCTCAGTGCGCTATTTCCGGGTTTTGCGGTCGTCGGCGTTGCTTCTGTTGCGGCAACATGGTTCTCCGAGCATTATGGCATGCCCGTCATTTTGGCGGGTTTGCTGCTTGGCTTGGCGCTCAATTTTGTGTCAGCGGAGCGAAAGGTGCATCCCGGCCTCGATTTCTGCGGCACATCCTGCTTGCGGTGGGGCATCGTCCTTTTGGGCACCCAAGTCACCGCAATGCAAATTGGCAGCATTGGTGCTTTGGCCTTTCTGGGGCTGATTGGCATTATGTCGTTGGTTATGGGTGCCGGGTTGTTGGGTGCACGCCTGAGCGGACAAAGCCATTATGCTGGTTGGTTAGCGGGCGGCGCAACGGCGATCTGCGGCGCGTCAGCAGCATTGGCCATATACGCAGTGATAGGACGCGAACGCCTAAACCAGTCACAGTTCACACTCACTTTGGTAGGTGTCGCTTTGGCAAGCGCAATTGCGATGTCCTTCTATCCGATCATTGCGGCGCAACTCGCATTCACAGACAAGCAAGCCGGCTTCCTGATGGGGGCAGCGGTGCATGACGTCGCCCAAGCACTTGGCGGCGGTTACAGCTTTTCGCAATCGGCAGGTGAAACCGCAACCATCGTCAAGCTGTCGCGCGTGGCTTTGCTCGCGCCTGCGGTGGCGCTGATTGGGCTTGCCATAGGGTCTACCGACGGTCGGCCCAGAAGCATAGCATCGCGCCTGAAACTGCCGTGGTTCATTGTCGCATTCTTTGCCGCAGTCGCGATCAACTCCGTCGTGACCGCGCCAGCCTGGGTGGCGCAATATGGTCTGCTCGCATCTAAGGCCATGTTGTTATTTGCGGTTACAGCCACTGCGATGCGGTCTCGACTTGATTTGCTGCTGACTCACGGTACGAAGGCGCTGATTCCCGTCATATTGGCTACGCTAACAGCCTTTGTGGCGTCAGCTGCATTCGCATGGGCCTTTTTATGAGCAAACAAATTTATGACTTGGCGGTAATTGGCGGGGGCATCAACGGCGCCGGCATTGCGCGCGACGCCGCCGGCAGGGGCGCGCATGTTATCCTGCTTGAGCGCGGCGACCTCGCACGTGGCACTTCATCAGCGTCAACAAAGCTCATCCATGGCGGGCTTCGCTATCTTGAGCATTATGAATTCGCGTTGGTGCGGGAATCTTTGATTGAGCGCGAGCGGCTTTGGGCCATCGCGCCCCACATTATCTGGCCGCTTCGGTTTATCCTACCGCATCAAAAAGGTATTCGCCCCGCGTGGCTCGTCCGCCTTGGTCTGTTTCTTTATGACCATATCGGCGGCCGCAAACTTCTCCCGGCAACGCGCACCGTCAATTTGAAAACGGCGCCGGCAGGAAAGCCGCTTCGTCCGGAATTTGTGAAAGCCTTTGAATATTCGGACTGCTGGGTCGACGATGCCCGGCTTGTTGTTCTGAACGCGATGGATGCTGGCGCGCATGGCGCAGATATCCGCACCCGTTCTGAAGTGACGCATCTCGAACGGCGCGACGGGCTGTGGCATATCGAAATTGCCGGACAAGCACCCATATTGGCCCGCGCAGTTGCCAATGCAGCAGGGCCAGCGGTGCTGGATTTGCTTGCGCGCACGACTGGGCATGACCGCAAAACCGGCGGAACGATCCGTCTGGTGAGAGGGTCGCACATCGTTGTGCGTAAGATGTTCGATACGCCGCAGGCCTATTTCTGCCAGAACCCCGATGGCCGCATTTTCTTCGCCATTCCGTATGAAGATGACTTCACCCTCATCGGTACCACCGATGCCGACCATAAGGGTTCGCTCGACGACATTCACGCCACGCCAGAGGAAATAGATTATATCTGCCAATCGGCGGGCGCTTATTTCAAACAGTCTATTACTGCCGCAGACGTGATCTATAGCTTCGCGGGCGTCCGCCCCTTGGTCGATGATGGCGCGGGTAAACCCGAAACGGCGTCACGCGGTTATCATTTTGAACTGGATGTCGATGGCGGCGAGGCCGCCCCGATATTGTCAGTCTTCGGTGGCAAAATCACCACCTACCGACATCTGGCAGAAAGCGCAGTGGATAAGCTTGCGGTGCATTTACCAATACTGAAAGGCCAAAGCTGGACCCTGCGCGAGCCACTGCCCGGCGGAGATTTTCCCATCGATGGCGCGGCCCATCTGGCCGCTTCACTTGCGCGTGAATACGGCTTTTTGCCGCCCGCACTCGTGCACCGATGGGTGCGCAGCTATGGCACCAAAACCCAAGCGATGCTGGCACATGCCCATAATCTTTCGGATTTGGGAACGGACTTTGGGCATGATCTATATGCCGCCGAAGTTGACTATTTGATCGATCATGAATGGGCGCAATCTGCAGAAGACATTTTGTGGCGGCGCAGCAAGCTGGGCTTGCGCTTCTCGGTTGCCGCGACGCAAAAGCTGGAAAAATATGTGCAACAGAAATTGCACGGCCAGCACAGTTAGGCCCAAAAGGCTTTTCCGCGAGATTGAATCCTTTCTGGCTTGATTTAAGCGACCAAAAGGACCATCTGCGCCTAATCGGAGTAAATTTATCTGATTAGGATGCGCAAGATGCGTTTGTCGAATATGGCCGATTATGCAGTGGTGATCATGAGCGCAGCTTCGCGCCATTGTGGCTCTGCGCGCGTATCAGCAACCGACCTTGCCGCTGAAACCGGGCTAGCGCTGCCCACCACGCAAAAGCTTGTCAGTATTCTGACAAAGGCCGGTCTGCTGCGCTCGGCGCGCGGAACGGGGGGCGGCATAATGCTCGCCCGTCCTGCCGCCGCGATTAGCGTCGCCGACATCATTGAGGCGGTCGAAGGCCCAATTGCCCTCACCGCATGCTGCGATTCTCAAAAGCATTCTTTGGGGCAGCATTGCGCTAAAGAAGGCAGCTGCAATGTCCAGGCGCACTGGCCAGTGGTTAATAATGCCGTGCGCGGTGCGCTGGCACAAATCAATTTGGCGGGATTAACGCGATGAGCGATGAGTTGGACATGAGAGATAAGGCCGCCTGGGACGCGGCTGAGAAAGTTGCCGATTACGCGCATGGCTGGTCTTCGGACATTGAAACCGACTTTGCGCCCAAGGGCCTAACCGAAGACACCGTTCGCTTCATTTCGGCCAAGAAAAACGAGCCGGAATGGATGCTCGAATGGCGGTTAAAGGCGTTCGCATTGTGGAAAACGATGACGCCACCCGATTGGGCAAAGCTCAACGTGCCGCCAATCGATTATCAAGACGCATATTATTACGCCGAACCTAAGGCCAAGCCAAAGCTGGGTTCGCTGGACGAGGTAGATCCCGAAATCCTGCGCATATATGAGAAGCTGGGCATCCCGATTGCCGAGCAAGAAGTGCTCGCCGGCGTAGAGGGCGCGCGCCGCGTAGCTGTGGACGCCGTGTTCGACAGCGTTTCGGTCGCCACCACCTTTCGCGCAGAACTGGAACGCGCGGGCGTCATCTTCCGCAGCATCTCTGAAGCTATCAAGGAGTATCCAGAGCTCGTGAAGAAATGGCTCGGCAAGATTGTGCCGATGCATGACAATTATTTCGCAACATTAAACTGCGCAGTCTTCTCCGACGGAACGTTCGTCTACATCCCAGAAGGCGTGCGCTGCCCAATGGAGCTCAGCACCTATTTTCGCATCAACGCAGAAAATACGGGCCAGTTTGAACGCACGTTGATCGTCGCCGATAAGGGCAGCTATGTCAGCTATCTCGAAGGCTGTACCGCGCCGATGCGGGACGAAAACCAACTGCACGCGGCGGTGGTAGAACTTGTCGCACTGGACGATGCTGAGATTAAATATTCGACCGTTCAAAACTGGTATCCCGGGGACGCAGAGGGCAAGGGCGGTATCTATAATTTCGTCACCAAGCGTGCTTTATGTCAGGGCCGGAACAGCAAGGTGAGCTGGACCCAGGTCGAAACCGGCAGCGCGGTCACGTGGAAATATCCAAGCTGCGTCTTGAACGGCGAGAATAGCGTTGGCGAATTTTACTCGGTCGCCGTCACGAACAATTACCAGCAAGCCGACACCGGCACCAAGATGATCCACAATGGTAAGGGCAGCCGCTCGACCATCGTCAGCAAGGGCATCAGCGCCGGTCACAGCAACAACACCTATCGCGGCCTTGTCCGCGTCGCACCCAATGCCGAAGGCGTACGCAACTTCACCCAGTGTGACTCGCTGCTTTTGGGTTCGCTCAGCGGAGCCCACACCGTGCCCTATATCGAAGTGCGCAACCCAAGCGCGCAGATCGAACATGAGGCAACGACCAGCAAGATCAGCGATGACCAGATGTTCTACGCGATGGCCCGCGGCCTAAACGCCGAAGAAGCCGTCGCATTGATTGTCAACGGTTTCGCCAAGGAAGTGCTGCAGCAATTGCCGATGGAATTCGCGGTTGAGGCGCAGAAGTTATTGGGCATTTCGCTCGAAGGGTCAGTCGGATGAACCTGTTATCACGCGACGTCCGCACACAGTTTTACGGAATTAATTGATCATGCTTCAAATAACGAACCTTCACGCCAATGTTGGCGAAAAGCCTATTCTCAAGGGCCTCACGCTGTCGCTGAAAGCCGGTGAAATCCATGCGATCATGGGCCCCAATGGCGCTGGAAAATCGACTTTGGGATATGTGCTGTCTGGTCGGCCCGGCTATGACGTGACCGAGGGTTCAGTGACCTTCAACGGGCATGACCTGCTTGCACTCGAACCGCATGAGCGCGCCGCCGCTGGCTTGTTTTTGGGCTTTCAATATCCGGTCGAAATACCGGGCGTGTCAAATGTTCAATTCCTGCGCGAGGCATTGAACGCGCAGCGTAAAAACCGAGGCGAGGCCCCTTTATCCGGCGCCGAATTCCTCAAGGTTGCGCGCGAACAGGCCGGCGCGCTTGGCATGGATATGGACATGCTCAAACGTCCGGTAAATGTCGGCTTTTCAGGCGGCGAGAAGAAGCGCAACGAAATGGTGCAAATGGGCATCATCAACCCCGCGCTCGCGATCCTCGATGAGACCGACAGCGGCCTCGACATTGACGCGCTTCGGACCGTTGGCGACGGCATTAACCGCATCATGCGCAGGCCTGATAAAGCCGTGTTGCTGATAACGCATTATCAGCGGCTACTGGATTATGTGAAGCCCGACTTCGTACACGTCCTTGCCGATGGCCGCATCACGCGGACCGGCGGCGCTGAATTGGCTCTGGAGTTAGAGCGTGACGGGTATAAGGAACTGGCGGCTTGAGCCTTCCTGCACCAACCCGGAACGACGAAGCATGGCGCTACAGCGATATTTCCGCTGTGGCGGCCGCGTGGCCATTGCCTGCGCCTGAAAGCATTATTGTGCCTGCGGGTGGCGATTTCGCCCGCACGATCTTGCAGGACATTGGATCGATCCACCAAATCGATATCGCTATTGGCAAGGGCGCAGCAGCCGCAGTCCATATCCTCAATATCGGCGGCGATTATGGGCGCGTTGAATTGAATGTGACGTTGCATGCAGGCGCGGATTTCAAACTGGGTGCTGTGCAAATTGGCGGTGCCACCCAAAACCTCGAAATCATTACCACCGTCACCCACGTCGAACCCAAAGCAACATCGTCCCAAATTGTCCGATCTGTCCTCGCGGGCACGGCAACCGGAACTTATCTTGGCAAAGTCGCCGTCGCACGCGATGCGCAATTGACCGACTCTGTGCAATCGGTGAAGGCCATGCTGCTTGACCGCAGCGCGACCGCCAACGCCAAACCCGAACTCGAAATTTATGCCGACGACGTCAAATGTGCACATGGCTGTGCGATTGGTGAATTGGATGCGATGGGGCTGTTTTACTTGCAAGCACGGGGCATTGCGTCTGCGGATGCAAAGAAGCTGATGTTGCAAGCCTTTGTCGCGGGCGTTTTTGACGGCGCTGCCGATGAAGATATGCTCACGGACGCCGCATTGAAGAAATTGGGCGAATTGGTGTGAGCGGGGTCAAAAACCACTTCCCGGGTCTAGCCAACAACTGGCATTATCTTGACACCGCCGCGACGGCGCAAAAGCCGCAGATCGTGCTCGATGCGATGATGCGGGCTGGCGGCGTTGATTACGCAACCGTGCATCGCGGTGTGTATGCGCGGTCGGCGAATATGACCGTGGCATTCGAGGCCGCGCGGGATCGCGTGGCGCGCTTTATGGGTGCAGCTTCGTCCAACGAAATCGTTTTTGTGCGTGGTGCTACCGAAGGCATTAATTTGGTTGCGCAAAGCTGGGGCACAGCGAACATACAGGCGGGCGACCGCATCATGCTGAGCCAGTTGGAACATCACAGCAATATCGTGCCATGGCAAATGCTTGCCGAAAAGGTTGGCGCGCATATCGATGTATGCCCACTAACAGACGACGGGCAAATCGACCTTGACTGGCTACAGGCGCATTTGACGCCAGCGCATAAGATGGTTGCATTGGCGCATGTGTCGAACGTGTTGGGATCGGTGCTTGACGCCAGACGTGCGGCAGATGCCGCCCATGCGGTTGGTGCAAAATTCTTGCTCGACGGCTGTCAGGCGGCACCGCGGATGCATCTGAACATGGCCGACCTCGCGTGCGATTTCTACGTCATGTCCGGACATAAATTATACGGCCCGACAGGTATTGGCGTGCTGTGGGCGCATGCCGATACGCTTGACACGATGCCTCCATATCAAGGCGGCGGCGCCATGATTGATCGCGTGACGTTTGAAAAGACGACCTACGCCCCTGCGCCTTCGCGGTTTGAAGCGGGGACGCCGATGATCATTGAGGTGATCGGCCTCCATGCTGCGATCGACTTCATCGACAGCTTCGGCCCGGACGCGATCTTCGCACATGAAAGCGCACTTGCCGCGCAGGCGCGGGGCGCCTTGCGTGCGATTGATTCGATCACTGTATACGGCCCTGAACAATCAGCGGGGATAGTCTCCTTCTCGATGGAGGGCGTGCATCCGCATGATATCGGCACCATATTGGACGAAGAAGATGTCGCTATTCGCGCTGGCCACCATTGTGCGCAGCCGCTGATGGACCATTTGGGCGTGCCCGCCACTGCACGGGCAAGCTTTGGGATTTACAATGATGAAGATGATGTCGCGGCGCTGGTGCGCGGCCTCGAACGGGTGAAGAGGATTTTTGGATGAACGAGAACATCCGCATAGAAGAAGTCGATAGCGTGGAAAAGCCGCCGAAAGCGCGGGTAGAGAGCGCACCGGAAACCTTCGAACGCCAGAAAGATTATCTTGAGGGCTTTCTTGCGCAAAAACCTGCCGCACCTGCCCAAGGCGAGCCTGATGGCGATTTGTACGAGGCGGTTATCGCCGCGCTGAAGGAAATCTATGATCCGGAAATTCCGGTGAATATTTACGACCTTGGCTTGATTTACAATGTCGAGATCAATGATGGCCATGCCGCCGTTTCGATGACGTTGACCACGCCAAATTGCCCGGTTGCAGAATCCATGCCCGGCGAAGTTGAACTGCGCGTTGGTGCAGTCCCTGGCATTGGCGATGCAGAAGTGAACCTGGTCTGGGAGCCTGCATGGAGCCCGGCCAATATGACCGATGAAGCCCGTCTGGAGCTTGGAATGCTATGACCGAAGTTAAAGCACGCGCCCGCCCTGCTGCCGTTCTCTTGACGCCGGCATCCGAAGCGCGGATTGCAGAATTGATGTCCAAAGCGCCCGAAGGCGCGATTGGCGTAAAGCTTTCCACCCCGCGCCGTGGCTGTTCAGGCCTCGCTTACTCGGTCGATTATGTGACTCAAGCCGTTGCGTTTGACGAGAAAATCGAGACACCCGGCGGGGTGCTGTATATCGACGGCGGTTCGGTTCTGTATCTCGTTGGCTCGATTATGGACTGGGTTGAAGATGAATTTGCCGCTGGCTTTGTGTTCACGAACCCGAACGCAACCGGAAGCTGTGGCTGCGGCGAGAGCTTTACGGTTTAGAAATCGAATTGCAGCCGGAAGGCAACGCCCACATCGTTGGGCGCGTTGTCAAAATGGCCCGGCTCTGTGCGCCAAAACAGGTTTGATGAGAAATAACCGCCGTGCGTCGGTACGCTCCACGCAAGCTCGCTGGCGATCTCCTGCCCCTTTGGTGCCAATGAAAAGCGCCGAATACCGAATGTTGTGCCAAGCGTTGCATAATCATAAGCCACAGGCACGTTGAGCGCGAGCCCACCGCGCGTCACGCGCAAGGGTTGCGCAATCCGGAACGCGATACGGTCATTGTGCGCCAAAACATCGCTGCCCGACACATCTATCGAGAAGGCGTTGCTATGCAGCACGCTTTGGCCCGTCAATGATCCGCCAGCATTGGCATAAGTCCAACCCTGCCGCCAGCTTGCGCCAAGCGACCAGGAGCCGACCAGCTTAACATCACCCCTGCCATCGACAAACATGCTGTGCGCGCCATTGTGGCCGATGAAGTTAGCGAACCGAGCGCCCAAAATGGTCTCATCCTCGCGCATCCAATTTGCGCCCAAAGCGAATTTGGCCGCGCCAATTGGGCGATCAACGCCAAGCCCGACTGCGGCATAAGGGTAACGGTTGAGCGTTTTGCGTGAAAATGCAGCGCCGCCACGCGCAAACACATGCGCTGCGCCCGCTTCGACACTCCCTGTTAGGCCGAAGCGACCCAACTGATGGCGCATCGCGAAAGATTGATCCGGTGCGCGTTCGAACCCGCTGTCCATGCGCGCATCTGTCGCGGTCAGGAAGGCCCCACCAGACATGCCTTGCAATGCCGCAACCTGTCCAGCGGCTGCTTGGCGAATGCCAAGGCTAAACCGTGTATCGCGCGCGATGGCGGCACTGATGCGGCCTGCCAATATACGCGCCTGATACTGCTGCCCATGGGACAGAGCCAAGGGCGTAAGCTGGGCATTGCCGCCATTGTGCGCGCTAATCGAGAAGGCAAGTTCCGTTGTTCCCCGCGACAGGCTGACCGCACGTCCTTGATCGACCAGCGCAGGCGTAAGCCGCATACGCGCCGCGCTTGCGGTTAGGCCTTCAGCCATGTTGATATCATAGGCACGGCCATAGCTGTCGAGCACCACGGCATTTAGGGGACTGTTGGACAAAGCGGCATCCCCCATAGGCACCGACGTCGTGCCGCCATTTCCGCTCAGCGGAACGGCCATAGTTGTGCCCGCAAGCGACGTGGTTCCGGCGGGTGCAAAGGCGCGGCCAATATCCAATATGCCGCGTCCGTACATCGCATCGGTACCAGCGGCACCTGCATCACGCGCTGACGACAAGAGCAGGTTTACAATCTGTGCCCCCGTCAGATTGGGAAAGGCTTGCGCCAGCAGAGCCACTGCGCCCGAAATCTGAGGCGCAGCGAAAGACGTACCGTTGAAAACACGGACAAAAGTTTGCCCATTTTCGACGAACCGATAGATCGTGTCATTCCGATATTCGCAGCAAACGCCTTGGCCCATTGCGGACAAAACAGAATTTTGCGCAACACCCGCCTTGTTACTAAAATTGGATATCACATTATTGTCATCGACCGATGTCGCAATGATTACGAGCCCATTCCCGCTGGCTAACAGGGCCTGAGCAAAGGGGCTTGGGTTGTTCGGGTCAAAAGCCGGCGCAGTATTATTGCCTTCATTGCCCGCGGACACAATGATGACGGTTCCAGCCACGGTCGCCCGATTGATGGCTGATCGCAATAGGCTGCTTGCACCGCCCGCACTGCCGAGTGAAATGTTTATGACCCGCGCGCCATTGTCGACCGCGCGGTTGACGCCTGCGGCAATGGCAGAGTCGAAGAACGAACAGGCAGCAGAATCATCTCCTGTGGCCGGCGTATTGCAGCTTCCCGCCTGATCCGCCCGAAGCGCCAATATTGTCGCGTTGAAAGCCACGCCATGCACGTCGCGATCATCTTTGGCAGCGGCCAGGACGCGCGTCACTTCGGTGCCGTGCCCATCATCATCGCCCAGTGGCCTACCTGCGCCGGTCACATCGCCTGATTGTGCATGGATGCGGCCTACAAATTCGTGGCTGTTGGGGTCGATGCCCGAATCGATGACCCCCACGGTGACTCCGCGCCCCGATGCACCTGCGCGGTAAGCGGTGGCGGCATTATGAAGGCCCAAACCCGCCGACCGCATAAACTCGTTCGTAGTGAAATTTGTTGGCGGCGGCGGTGGTGGGGGGGGAGGTGGAGAAGGGGGAGGGGTGAAAATCTGCGGCGCCGAACCGGCGGGCGAAGGCGTCGAGTTTACCCCGCCACCGCCTCCACATGCGGTCAAAGTGAGTGCAAAAACAACAGAACTGGTCAGTGCGACCTTATGATCAAATTTTGATATGTGCATGCAGGCGCAACTTTCAGCGAGAGACGCGTTGCACTTATGCAGGATTCACTTTCCAAATTCTTAACATCCAGGTTGAGAATTACGGCGCAGCTTGGTAGGCGGAAAGCATGCATAAAATGCTTTCACATATCGATACTTGGATCTTCGATTTAGACCTGACTCTTTACACACCAGACGCGAATATCATGGCGCAAGTACGCGACCGGATAGCTTTGTTTGTCGAAAAGCATTTCAATATCGGCTCCGATGAAGCGCATCAGATACGGCACACATATTGGAAGAAATATGGCACCACGTTGGGTGGGTTAATGGCCGAACACAAGGTAGATCCACATGGCTATCTGGACTTTGTGCATGATGTCGACATGGACCTATTGCGTCCCGATCCCGATTTGCGCCGTCAGATTACGTCGCTTCCTGGTCGGAAGCTCATCTTCACCAATGCGGATGCGCCATATGCCGACCGGGTCTTGGCGGCGCGCGGACTGGATCAGCTGTTTGAAGACATCTTCGATATTCACCGGATGCAGCATGTGCCAAAACCCGCAGCAACCAGCTACGACAGGCTGTGCGCGGAACTGGATATCAATCCGGCCCAGGCGCTTTTTGTCGAGGATTCCGCGCACAACCTTGCGCCAGCCAAAGCGTTGGGCATGACAACAATTTGGGTGAATCACGGCACCGAAGCTGATAGCGGTAGCACAGACGAATATGTAGATCTCGAGATTGCCGATCTGAAGGACTGGCTTTCCTCCATCCACACAATGGAAGGCGCAATATGACTGACCAGCTAGCCACAATTTTGGACGCCGCTTGGGACGCACGCGACGGTGTTTCCAGCGCCACTCAGGGCGAAGTACGTGATGCCGTGCAGACGGCCTTGGCAGGATTGGACGATGGGTCCCTTCGCGTCGCAGAGAAGCGCGATGGCACATGGCAGGTGAACCAGTGGTTGAAAAAAGCGGTATTATTGTCCTTTCGCCTAAACGACAATGTGCTTGTCGATGACGGGTCTGCTGGTGCGCCGGCTTATGACAAAGTGCCCTCGAAGTTCAGCGGCTGGGATGCCGACCGCTTCCGGGCAGCAGGTTTCCGTGTCGTACCGGGCGCCGTGGCGCGTCGCGGTAGCTATGTCGGCAAAAACGTCATTCTGATGCCGAGCTTCGTCAACATCGGTGCGCGTGTGGATGAGGGAACGATGGTCGACACTTGGGCCACCGTGGGAAGCTGCGCGCAGATCGGCAAAAATGTGCATTTGTCGGGCGGCGTGGGCATTGGTGGGGTATTGGAGCCACTTCAGGCGGGCCCAGTCATCATTGAGGACAATTGCTTCATTGGCGCGCGCTCCGAAGTCGTCGAAGGTGTGATTGTCGAGGAAGGTTCCGTTTTATCCATGGGCGTCTTCATCAGCTCAACCAGCAAAATTATCGACCGCACAACCGGCGAAGTCTTTGTTGGACGAGTCCCTGCTTATTCCGTCGTGGTGCCCGGCTCGGTACCAGGTAAAGCGTTACCCGATGGTAGCCCCGGACCAAATCTCTCCTGTGCCGTCATCGTTAAGCGCGTTGATGCACAGACCCGCGCAAAGACCGCAATCAACGACCTGTTGAGGGATTAAGTCGGCAGACCGATCGCGCACGCGGCAAAGCATCTTGCAATTCAGACCGAATCGCTCCATAACTTGTGGGCGGACCGGGCCCCTCTGACGTTTGCTTCTTCGGAAGAAATGTGATGTCGGCCGCATCGGATGTTTCCGGTGCATTGGTCAGGCGGTCTTCAAACCCCCGAAATACGTTTGGCCGAGCCCGGAGCATCCGATTGAACTTCAACTATGTTCAGTGAGGATGCTATCATGACTTTTTCGTCGTTTCGCCTAATGCAATATCACCAGAAAATAGACCGCGAATTGCGCGCAGAAATTGCCCGGCGCTGGCCTAATGCATTCCGGATACAAAAGCTGAAGCGGCTTAAGCTGGCGATAAAAGATAGGCTGCAAGGCCGCGCTGACGGTTCATTTGGGCGGCCTATACGATTTAGCAAAATATAATTTGTAAGTGCTAGCACTGCGTTGGGTCGGGCTGCGCTCGGCCCATATAGTGCTAGCATTCACGTGCAACAGGGAATTATTTCATGGAATTTTTGTTGATGGACTGGTTGGGGACGCCGGTCTGGTTTTGGTTATCGTTTCTTGGCATAGTGGTCGCGTTGACCGCTTTCGACCTTGGCATCCTGCACAAGGAAGACAAGGAAATGGGCATCGCCGAGAGCCTTAAGCTCTCTGCTTTCTACATCAGCATCGCGTTGCTCTTTGGCTTGTGGGTCTGGTTCCAAAAGGGCGCCGACATGGGCATGAAATATTATACGGGCTTTTTCATCGAAAAGGCGCTGTCGATTGATAATGTCTTTGTCATCAGCCTGATTTTCACCTTCTTCGCGATACCCCGTAAATATCAATATCGGGCTTTGCTTTGGGGGATCATCGCGGTCATCGTTTTGCGCGGCCTGATGATTGCGGCGGGTGCGGCCATTGTGCAGGAATATGGTTGGACCCTGTATATTTTCGCTGGCTTCCTCATCGCCACTGGGATCAAGATGCTGTTCAGTGGTGATCAGGAAATGGACGTCGCGAAGAACCCGGTCGTTAAATATATCTCGACCCATATGCGGGTGACCAAAGAGCTTCATGACGAGAAGTTCTTTGTAAAGGTGCGTGACGAGAAGACCGGCAAGATGGTCCGCGCAGCGACGCCCTTGTTCCTTGCGCTGGTCGTCATCAACTTGGCCGACTTGGTATTTGCCGTAGACTCGGTGCCAGCGATCTTTGCGATCACCACCGATACCTTCATTGTGTACACATCAAACATCATGGCCATATTGGGCCTACGTGCTTTGTATTTTGCGTTGGCCGCGATGGTGCATCGTTTCCATTATCTGAAATATGCGCTGGCGCTGGTTTTGGTCTTTATCGGATCAAAAATCTTTGTGTCCCATTTCCTCATGGACGGCGACAAATTCCCGCCCGTGTTGAGCCTTGGCGTGACCTTCGGCCTTATCTTGGGCGGCATCCTGTTTTCCCTCTGGAAAACCAGGGATGACGGCCATTCACACGTGCAGCATTGATTAACGCCTGTCCTTCGTCGGTGCGTTAAAGTCGGGCGGTTTGTTGGCAATCCAGTCAACAAACCGCCCGATTTCGTCATGGGCCAAAAGCGCGTCGACGGTGGCAAAGCGCTTTTCAAGATCACTGTTGGTGAAATTGGCGTGGATAGTGCGGTGGCAAATCGGATGCACCGGCTGCCGCTCTTTCCCGCCCCGGCTTTTCGGGACAGGATGGTGCCATTCGGTCATATCACCCATCGGTCGTGCACAGAGCCAGCAGGTTATTTCAGGCGCAGCTGTTGCGTCGTCCGCTTCGTAATGATCGCGTATTTTTCGCGCCATCTGGCCGTCCTATACCCTGCCGCTCGCAGCGATCAGCTCTTGCCGGTGCCAAGCAGATCGAGCGCTGCTGCTGTCATTGCCTCAATGCCCAAACGCACCGATGGCTCCGGGTCGATCTTGAACAAGGGTGAATGATGGCCAGCAACAGGCGCGCCGCCATTCTTTGCTGCGGCGATCCATTCGGGCTTGGTCCCACCAACGGCAAAATAATAGCCGGGAATGCCATATTGCGAATCTACGAAGAACGCGAAATCCTCTGCGCCCATGTTGGACTGGCGGAATGGTACTACAACGTCCTTGCCCAGTGCGTTCGCAATCGCTGTATTCAAGCGGCGGGCGAGCGCGCCGTCATTGACGGTTACAGGCGTGCTTTCATTGACCTTCACGATGGGCAATTTGTCCGCTGGTAAACCGTTGGCTGCGCCAATACCTTTGGCCATACGCTCGATCGAGGCAATCAATTGATCGCGCACAGCCTGGCTGTTGGCGCGCACCGTGACTTGAAGGTCAGCATATTCCGAAATGATGTTGTGCTTCGTTCCGGCATGAAACGCGCCAACAGTGATCACACCAGCGTCCAATGGGCCCTTTTCACGGCTGATAATCGACTGCATCCCTACGACGATTTGCGACGCGATATAGACGGGGTCACGGCCGAGGTGCGGGGCAGCGCCATGCGTCGCGATACCCGGAACGCGAATGTCGACGCTGTCTGCAGACGAATATTGAATCCCTTCGGATGCGGCAATCTTGCCGGTCTCAAGTTCGGCTGCGACGTGGAAGGCCAAGGCATAATCTGGCTTAGGAAAGCGGGTGTAGAGGCCGTCTTGAACCATTGCTTTGGCACCGCCAACACGTTCTTCTGCAGGTTGAACGATGAACAGGATCGTCCCCTTCCAGCGGTCCTTCATCCGCGCCATTTGCCGCGCGGTGCCGACCATTGACGTGATATGCACATCATGGCCACACGCGTGCATGACGGGCATTTCGAGGCCATCAACCCCGACCTGCCGGACCGTGGAGGAATTGGCCAAGCCGGAGCGTTCCTGCACAGGCAGACCATCCATGTCCGCACGAATGAGGACGACGGGCCCGGCACCATTCTTCAACATACCGACCACGCCAGTGCCGCCGACTTTGTCGGTTACCACCATGCCGGGAACAGCGCGCAGCTCCTCTACCATACGCGCGCCAGTCTTATATTCACGGAACGACAATTCTGGATTGCGATGGAAATGGTCCCACAATGTCGCAAGCGACTTGTCATAGTCCGCCTTCACTGAAGCTGCGTAATCCGGCTCCGCAGCCGCGGGTGTCGCGGTGATCGCGCTGGCCAAAAGTGCGCCAAAAATTGCTTTCTTAATCATAATATACTCCCCCTTTTATCTGCATATAGCGCTGTATTGTCGCACCATAGCCCGTCATTCCGGTGATCTCAGTTTCACGCTATCACGGGCACCGGTCAAAGCAATGGCCAACTATTGAGAATTCATCAACCATCGTCACATACCGATAAAATCCGCGCTGTTCGTCGGGGTTGATCCAGAATCCGGCCCGAAGCGAATATGCTTCCCCCACATGACCGAACCATTGCCGTCCCTTTTTGTCCACCAACCAGTGCACGCCAAGGCCATATGCCGTGAAATAGCCTTTATCATCATCGCCATTTTTGCCGTCAAATGTCCAGACAGGGCCGATCATATTTGCAAAGCTTTTGGGCGACAATAAGGGCGCACCTTTGCGCAGCAGCAATTGACCAATTCTGCTCAAGTCGTGCGCGGAAATGCGCAAGCCGCCCTGCGGGCTGAACGCCGAGCCATTGCGGCCGAGCTTGTACATTTTATCAATGTCACAACTGCCGTCACTTGCGGCGTAGACCGCGCATGGATCAGGGCCCGTCATCGCGGCATCACGCGCAAGGTCACCATTCGGTCGCAACAGGGTCACGGCGTGTGTCCGCCGCCCGTCACTGCACCCAGCGCCCCAATTGTAGCACGCATCAAGCCCAAGCGGCGTGAGTACCAATTGCGCCATCAAACGGTCGAAGCGTTCCCCCGTCGCACTTTCCATGACGGACGCGATCAGGGGCGAATTGATGTTAGCATATGCGAAATATGTCCCGGGCGGATGGCCCATATCCCACGCCTGTGGGTTAAGAAGCACAGCCTGCAAGCTGCCATCGAGCGGGACGATATAATCCACCCCGTCGCGCAACCCGCTTTGGTGCGACAGCAACGCACGCAGCGTAATCGGCACATCCGGAAAAGCAGGGTTGCGCACTTTCCACCCGAGATAGTCGCTTATATCGCGGTCCAGACCAAGCTTGCCTTGCTCTACCAACCGCATAACGGCAATCGCCACCACAAGCTTTGAAATAGACGCAACGCGCGCCGGATCATCTATCGTGACTGGACGACCCGCAACGCCAGCATCGCCCGCGACCGTTGCCGGGGTAATACTGTCCACGGTAAAGTTGACCATCACGCGTGCTGGTTTGACTTTGGCGACCGCAGGCGCCGTGTTATTGAGTCCATTGGAGGACGCGCATCCTGATACCAGCATGGCCGCAACCGCCGCGGCGGCAATGCATTGGCCACGCCAACCAATCATGACGCGGGGCATGCACCTAGATATTTGCCCGTTGCCTTGCCCTGCATTGCCACAGTCCCAACGATGGGCAAGCGAACATCCACCGCGCTTTCATAATTGAATTCGGTTTCCCCCATGACGCCAGCCAGCTTCATGTGGACGCTACCCATGCCTTCCATGGTGCAGGACAATTTCATATTTACATTCTGCCCAGACACATCGAACGCCTTATAGACGCATTTTTCCGCGCCATCACCGCCGAAGAAATCTGCACCTGGCTTTTTGGCCTCGCGTTCGGTGAGGCAGCTCTGGCTTGACGCGCTTTTGGCAACCTCATTCATGATTTGCTGCTTTTGGGCCTTGCCTAAGGTCGGCACATTGATGTCGTCAAAAACAAATTTGGTTTCCCAAAGCCCTGCCTTCATGGGGATGAAGGCGTCATAATCCATTTCCGCTGCGCGCTCTTTACTGTCGATTACGCCATTGCCGTCCTTGTCCGCGCTGTTGTCGGCGCATCCGGTGATAAGAAGCAACGCGATCACGGATGCTGCACTTTTCAAAAAGCCAGCGGTCATGTCGGGCAATCCCCGATCCGTTTACCGGTTATCTTACCTGTCATTTTGACAGCGCCCATGGGCGTGCCTTCGGTGCTCTGCTCGACATTGAGCGTGTAGGTTTCGGCGGCAAATTTGCCTTCAATCTTGCTTTTCAAAATGATCGGTCCGGTTGGCTTGCAGGTCATGGCCATCTTCACGCCATCGGCGGAACGGTCAAGCGCGTCAAAGGTGCAATTGGCTTCCGGCGGCGCGCCAAAAAATTCCAGCCCGGGCTTTTCAACCTGCGCCTTCGTAAGGCAGCTGCGCTGCGCCATGCCCTCGGCCATCTGAGCCTTCATCTTTGCCTGCATTTCGGCGGGCATAGCGGGGGCCTCTATCTTGTCATATTTGCTTTGCGCTTCCCAAAGGCCAGGCTTCATCGCCATAGCGCCACCCTTTGCCATTTCCGTTGTCGCTTCGGCATTGCTGATTTTACCGTTGCCGTCCGCGTCCGCGCCCTTGTCGGAACAAGCAGATAACGCCAGCGCCGCGGCGCTGATAAGGAAGAATTTGTGCATGGATGTACCCTCTCGCTAATGTGTAATTATCTTCTTGTGTCGCTGCATATCCCAAAACGCAACATCGATAAACGGCCCGACCGCTAAAGTCACATTAAGGTCTCGGCTAAAGCAATGCGCGTTACCGCACATAACCCCGCAACAGACCCCGTTGCTCCATGATAGGCCCAGACAGGCTAAAATAGTTTATTTAAGGTTTGATTTCATAACAATGCGTTGAACAAATTGCCGCCATGTAGGAAAGTAAAACTGCATCGAAACCGGACATTCACCGGACAGCCCTTGCCCTTCCGCCGCCTAGGGCACATATGCAGAACATGGCCGATCTTATCATTCGCCGTGGACTGGAAGAACCGGACACGGTTGGCAGCTTCACTCCGCATCGCCCTGTGCGCCCATCCAAGTTGGAGGGCGGCAGGCCATTTAAGATCGTTTCCGATTACGCGCCTGCGGGCGACCAGCCAACGGCGATCCGTGAGCTGGTTGAGACCGCTTTAACGGGTGAGAAAAATCAGGTTTTATTGGGTGTAACCGGGTCAGGCAAAACCTTCACCGTCGCGCAGGTCATCGAAAAACTGCAGCGCCCCGCGCTTATTTTGGCGCCAAACAAAATTTTGGCAGCCCAGCTTTACGGCGAATTCAAAAGCTTTTTTCCCGACAATGCGGTCGAATATTTCGTTTCTTATTATGATTATTATCAGCCCGAGGCGTATGTCCCGCGCAGCGATACCTACATCGAAAAAGAATCGAGCGTAAACGAGGCGATTGACCGGATGCGCCATTCGGCGACCCGGTCCTTACTCGAACGTGATGACGTCATCATCGTCGCGTCGGTGTCGTGCATTTACGGCATCGGGTCGGTCGAAACCTATTCCGCAATGATCTTCGACCTGAAAAAGGGGGAATGCGTTGATCAGCGCGAGTTGATCCGCAAGCTCGTCGCGCTGCAGTATAAGCGTAACGACATGGCCTTTGCCCGCGGCAATTTCCGCGTGCGCGGGGACAATCTGGAAATCTTCCCTTCGCATTATGAAGATACGGCTTGGCGCGTCAGTTTCTTTGGCGACGAGATTGAAGAAATCGTCGAATTCGATCCACTGACGGGCCATAGCGGTGCAAAGCTGAACAGCGTGCGGGTGTACGCCAATAGCCATTATGTGACCCCCGGCCCGACGATGAAACAAGCCAGCGAAGCGATCCGTTTTGAGCTGACCGAGCGGTTGAAAGAATTGGTGTCCGAAGGTAAATTACTTGAGGCACAGCGGTTGGAAGAGCGCACCAATTTCGATCTTGAGATGATTGCCGCAACGGGATCATGCGCAGGTATCGAAAATTACTCCCGCTTTCTGACTGGCCGCTTGCCCGGTGAGCCGCCGCCAACGCTGTTTGAATATTTGCCCGACAATGCATTGCTGTTCGTCGATGAAAGCCACCAAACAGTGCCGCAGATTGGCGCGATGGCCAAGGGCGACCATAGGCGCAAGCTTACGCTAGCCGAATATGGTTTTCGTTTGCCCTCGTGCATCGACAATCGGCCGCTGCGCTTTAACGAATGGGACATTATGCGCCCGCAAACGGTGTGCGTTTCCGCAACGCCCGGCGGGTGGGAAATGGAGCAATCCGGCGGCGTCTTTGCAGAGCAGGTTATTCGTCCGACTGGCCTGATTGATCCACCAGTCGAAATTAAGCCGGTGGAAGATCAGGTGCAGGATTGCATCAACGAATGCCGCAAAACGGCCGAAGCTGGTTTCCGCACGCTTGTCACCACACTGACCAAACGCATGGCCGAGGATTTGACTGAGTTCATGCATGAAGCGGGGCTTCGGGTGCGGTACATGCACAGCGATGTCGAAACGCTGGAGCGTATCGAACTTATCCGCGATTTACGACGCGGCGTCTATGACGTGCTTGTCGGCATCAACTTGCTGCGTGAGGGTTTGGATATTCCCGAATGCGGGTTGGTGGCCATATTGGACGCCGATAAAGAAGGGTTTCTGCGCAGCGAAACGTCTTTGATCCAAACCATCGGCCGCGCCGCGCGCAACGTTGAAGGCCGCGTGATCCTCTATGCCGACCGCATGACTGGAAGCATGGAGCGCGCCATCCGCGAAACCGACCGCCGCCGCGAAAAGCAGCATGCATATAATGTCGAACATAATATCACCCCGGCAACGATTAAGCGCGACATTCACGATATCGTCGCAGACACCGCCAGCCGGGATTCCGTTCTGGTCGACATTGACGCCGATGGCGCCAACAACCTCGTCGGGCATAATTTGCGGGCCTATATTGAAGATCTGGAAAAGAAGATGCGCGCGGCTGCCGCCGATCTAGAATTCGAAGAGGCAGGCCGTCTGCGCGACGAAATCCGTTCGCTGGAGGCCACCGAGCTTGGTCTCCCTCACCAGCAACATGTCGCTGCACCTAAAGGCCGCGCGACCGAAGGCCAGCCGGGCACGCGCAAAATGCGTTATGGCAAAACGCAGCGGAAATTCGGGAAATAAGCTTTATCCTGCGGCTTTAACTCAGCAACCGAACAACCGCTGAGATGCCCGCAAGGCCAAGGATACCCGCAACGCAACTGCGCCACACTGCAGGCGGGACTTTGCCAAAGGATTTGGCGCCAAGCCAATTGCCCAGCAGCACGGATGGAAACAGCAGAAGCGAAAGCCACATCAGCCGTCCGTTCGCCAGTCCAAGTACAAATGCCGAAATCGTACCCGCAATCGCGGTGGCGAAAAACACCAACATCATGGATGCGCGTGCCTCTTTCGGTGGGATCGGCTGACGCAGATAAAAGGGGACGACAGGCGGCCCCGGCATCGCAGCAAAACCCGTCAAAATGCCGGCCGCAATGCCCGTCAATGCCGTTTCCTTGGTTCCAGGACGCAGCGCGCCACGTTGCGGCAGAAGCACAAGCAAAAACGCCGCAATTGCGATCACTGCAATCATGACCCGCGCAACATCTGGCGTAGTCTGCATCAGCAAGACGATCCCAAGCGGCGTTGCCAAAACGGCAAATGCCGCAATCAAGAAAGCGCTGTGCCTATGCGCATCAGCCAAGATAACCTTAAGCCCTACCGGCCCAATAAGGACCTGCAGCAATATAGCGATGACCACCGCCTCGCCCGGTTTCACAATCAAGCCGAACAACGGCACCAGAATGATCGCCATGCCAAAGCCGGTTAGCCCGCGAATATAGGCAGCGCCAAAGGTCACTGCCGCCAACAGCAACAATTGCGTCGACGAAATTCCAATCAAGCCGTGAATGTTCAGTGCCCCATCGCCGCGTGGTCAGCCGCAGTCATTGGCTTGTCTGCCTGCACGCCCTTTTTGTCGAGCCAAGCTTGCATTTGCGTTATTTCGGCCTCTTGCGCAGCGATGACTTTTTGCGCGAGCGCGCGAACTTCGGGGTCCTTACCATGCTCAAGCGCAACCTTAGCCATGTCAACGGCACCAGCATGATGCGGGATCATTGCCTGCATGAATGCGACATCGGCGTCGGCATCAATCATCCCCATGCCCGCATGCATCTTGTCATTGGCGGCCTTATAGGCCTTTTGCGCAGCGTTGTAGCTGGCGGTGGCATCTGGCATCTCAGCGGTTTGTTCCGTCGCTGGTTGCTGGCACGCCGCGAGCAGCAATATCGCAGCGAGCGTTAATGGAAGCGTTTTCATGACATTCTCCTTAAGGGACGCGCATCGGGCTTAGCGGATATCGGGCGGTGTTGCCTCATGCGACAGCATCGTAATCGCCTCTTCAAGCGTCATGATGCGCTGGCCATCGGAGCCAAGGCTTCGGATCGCGACTTTGCCCTCCTCGGCCTCACGCATACCGACGACCAACAAATGCGGCACCTTGGCGACGCTATGCTCGCGCACCTTATAGTTAATCTTCTCGTTGCGCGTGTCGGCCTCGACGCGAATACCCGCCGCCTTTAGCTTCGCGGTCACATCATGCGCATAGCCATCGGCCTCGGACGTGATCGTTGCGACCACGGCCTGTACGGGCGCAAGCCAGACGGGGAAGCGCCCAGCATAATGCTCAATCAAGATACCGATGAAGCGTTCATAGCTGCCGAAAATCGCGCGGTGCAACATGACTGGCCGATGGCGCGCGCCATCTTCGCCGACATAGCTTGCGTCCAAACGCTCAGGCAGCACGCGGTCGGATTGAATGGTGCCGACTTGCCACGTCCGGCCAATCGCATCGGTTAAATGCCATTCCAGCTTTGGCGCATAGAAGGCACCTTCCCCGGGCAGTTCTTCCCAACCAAATTCTTCGGTCGCAAGGCCAGCGCGGACCACCGCATCACGCAGCTCGTTTTCGGCCTTGTCCCAATCGGCGTCCGAACCGAAGCGTTGGTCGGGCCGCAAAGCGAGCTTGATCGAATAGGTAAAGCCAAATTCCTTGTAGACTCGGTCTGCAAGCGCACAGAAATCCTGAACTTCTGCGACAATCTGGTCTTCGCGGCAGAAGATATGCGCATCATCTTGCGTAAATTGGCGCACGCGCATCAGGCCATGCAACGCGCCATGTGGTTCGTTGCGGTGACAGCAGCCATTTTCGTAAATACGCAGCGGCAGATCGCGATACGACTTAATCCCCTGACGGAAGATGAGGACGTGCGCTGGGCAATTCATGGGCTTCAGCGCCATCCAGTCGGCGTCACCCGAAATCACGGGGCCTTCGTCATCGACATTGGGCACTTCGTCAGGGATCACGAACATATTGGCGCGATATTTGCCCCAATGTCCCGATTGCTCCCATTGCCGCGCGTCCATGACCTGCGGCGTTTTGACTTCCTTATAACCAGCCCCGTCAATGGCACGGCGCATGTAGGATTCCAGCTCACGCCAAATCAGATAGCCATTGGGATGCCAGAATACCGAACCATGCGCCTCTTGTTGCAAATGGAACAGATCCATGTCCTGCCCCAGACGACGATGGTCGCGCTTTGCGGCCTCTTCCAACCGGACCAAATGCGCATCCAGCTGCTTTTTGTTCAGCCAACCCGTGCCGTAAATGCGGCTTAATTGTGGGTTTTTCTGATCACCGCGCCAATAAGCGCCGGCGACGCGTGTCAATTGAAATGCCGCTGGATCAAGCTTTCCCGTCGATGCCAGATGCGGCCCACGGCACATGTCCATCCAGTCATCGCCAGACCAATAAACCGACAATTCTTCGCCCTCAGGCAATTCAGCCGCCCATTCCGCCTTGAAGCTTTCACCCGCATTCTGCCACGTCGCAATCAACGCATCACGCGCTATCACTTCACGGCGCAGCGGTTTATCGGCGCGGATGATCGCGCGCATTTGCTCTTCAATTGCAGGCAAATCATCCATCGTGAATGGACCACGCGAAACGGGTGCCATCACGTCATAATAAAAACCGTCATCGGTTGATGGGCCAAAAGTGATTTGCGTGCCGGGAAAAAGAGCCTGCACCGCTTCGGCAAGGATATGCGCAAAGTCATGGCGCGCGAGTTCAAGAGCATCCGCCTCATCCCGTACAGTTACCAATGCCAATTGTGCATCAGCCTCAATCGGACGCATGATGTCGCGTAATTCACCATCGACGCGCGCCGCAATCGCGGCTTTCGCAAGGCCGGGGCCAATCGCGGCGGCAATATCCGCTGGGGTGGTGCCACGCGCAACTTCACGGGCAGAGCCATCGGGAAGGGTGACACGGATCATCTCGGACATGGACTATCTTGCTTTCAACGTCGTTAGGAAGCGTCCCTTTGCCAGTCCAAAGGCGAAGTCGCAAGTGCGGAGCATTGTCCTTAGATGTGATTAGCCCCAGGGATAGACGTCGGGCGAAAAACGCGGCTAATTCGCCGTCTTTTCTGCGCGATACGGGGTGAACTGGCCAAGGCTGCAGACGCCGCCGGTCATACCACTGATCCGGTCCATCAAGCGGATAATATCGCCACGGCATTTCTGGCCGCCAAATTGTTCGGAAACGATGATGTCATTGTCGCGGGCAAGACCAGAGCAGGTAGAGCGCAGATTGTTACGATACACCAAGCGGCTTGAAACGCGGTACAGCAGGATATTGTCGCTGACGCGGATGATGTTGTTGGCGTTATAGTCGCTGATACAGTTGATCGACGCACCCGCCACTTTGCCGTTCAATTCTTTCGTCAACAGTGCCGACTGTTTCTCCGTCAATGGCGCGGGCGTGCTGTCCACTGCGCCGCACGCAGCAACAAGTGTGAGAGGAAGCGCAAAAGCAGCCAGTTTCAGGATATGCATCGTTTTTCTCCAGTGCGTACTGCGGCATAGCATAAGCGCGTAAGGATGAACTGTAGATGATCAGATAAGTGCCGCAATATGGCGCTTTTCCCCGGGTGTAACGTGAACGATTGCATTCGCAAGCGCGGCATCGTTCGGGCATTCCATGACTGCAATGGCCCGCGCGCCGTGCTCGAGCTCCAGTAGCACCGTTGCCGGGCCAAAGCCGTCCTTGCCCGCTGGGCGTACAAAGCTGACTATCCGCGCCTTGCCCTTAGGTGCATCATCCATTGCCAGCGGTTTTGGCGCATAGCCCTTTGCAACTTCACCCGACCAAGCAGCAACCGGCTGCGTTGCGGTGTAAATGCCGACCGCTTGCTTCGACATCACGCCACCATTGGCGGTGACCATCGCAGGTTTTGAACCATCTTGCCGCAACGCATCGACCATCGCGGCGATATTGTACATGGCAAAGCCATTGCCGGGACCGCCGAAGAAAGTGAGCCCGCCCGTCAGCGTATAATCACCCAGCGCGCGCGCAGCGTCATGCATGGTGTCGACCGCAGCGAAGACAGCACAGGGGAAGCAGCTATAGATATCGACTGGCCCAAGGTCCGACGGCGATAGTCCCGCCTGATCCAGCGCCACAGGAACCGCAAAATCAAGCGCGGCGGAACGATGAATGACCGCACGTTCGGACAAGGGCGGCTCGGCCGCTTCGCCGGAGCCGGCAAGCCAGACCCATTTGTCTTGCGGCACACCCAGTGCGCGCGCCTTGCCTGCGCTCGTCAAGATGATTGCACTGCCCAAATCCACCGCGTCCTGCGCCACATGCCAGCGGCGGTAGATATCCGTCAGCGGATAGTTGGCATTGTCGTCGCTCTGCATGGCTTCAGGTGAACGAAAACCGGGAAATTGCGCGTGGAGCCGTGTTTCGGCTTTTGCAGAAAAGGCAGACCACAACGCCGCCATCTCCTGCGCATATGCGGCGCTATCCAACCCCAGGCCAATCCGCCGCGCATTTTCAATCAGGCTGTAGGCAAGCGGCATCGAAATGATGCCATGGCGAATTTCGGTGCGGCTCAATATCGGGAAAGTCGACAGTCGATTGTCGAACGAAGTGTCTGAAGCCAGGTTCCAGTCCAAGGTCACGCCCGCCTTGCGTGCGCGTTTGGCAGTGCCTGTGGCTTCTGCCGCGACCAACACCGCCATATCGCAAGCCCCACGCCGGATATCACCAGCCAGTTCGTTCACCATCGCTTGCGGGCTTTGTCCGCCGACATCTGCGTAGATTAGCCGCGTCGCGCTGATCCCACCTGCCGCGCCAAAAGCTTCCGGCGCATTATCCGGCGATCCTGTGCCAAGGCTCAGGCCACTATCCTCAAAGGTGCGGATCGCCGCGATGGTGTCGATCGCGGCGGCCACTCCCTCGCTTTGTCCGGTATCGGCAAGGGCAACCTTAATAGCGGCACCGGCCAGTTCACGCGGGGCTGGCCATTCGCCAGCGACGGTTTTCCGGCTGGCCTCACCCACGCCAATGATTACTGGCGCGCTCGCATCAAAATTGCCCATCACCCACTCCCGATTATCTCTTAACTGCACGCTTAAATATGCTAGCAGTCGATGCAAGCTATAAGGAGAGCGCAAATGGCAAAATGGCCGAAATTGACATGGGACAAAGAGCCAACCGGGCCATTGAAGGGCATTAAGGTCGTCGACATGGCCACGGTAGTGCTTGGGCCTTATGCGACGGTGCAATTGGCCGATTTGGGCGCCGAGGTGATCAAAATCGAAAACAGCGAAGGCAACACGCCCGGCGATCTGATGCGCCATGGCGGTGATTCGCCTACCAAGCAGCATGGGCCGATATTCACCGCGCTGAACCGCAACAAAAAAGCCATCAACCTGAACATCAAAAAGCCTGAAGATAAAGCCGTGCTCGCGGCGTTGTTGGAAGAGGCCGATGTCTTCATCCACAATGTCCGCATGGCGGGTGTCGAGCGGCTTGGTTTTGGCTATGAGGCGGTGAAGGCAATCAACCCCAACATTGTCTATGTCCACTGCGCTGGCTTTGGTGCAGGCGGCGCTTATGGCGAGCGACAGGCTTATGATGATCTTATTCAAGCCGCGTCTGGCTTTGCTGCACTGAGCGCGCAGCGCGATGGCGGGCGGCCAACTTATTCCCCCAGCCTTGTCGCCGACAAGGTCAGCGGTCTGTTTGCAGCCAATGCAACCATGGCGGCATTGCTTGGCCGCGCGGGCGGTCAAGGCGGGCAATTTGTCCAAGTGCCGATGTTCGAATGCTTCACCTGGTTCAACATGGTGGAGAATTTATGGGGTGAAACCTTTGTCCCCGGCAATGGCCGCATGGGCTATACGCGGTCCGTAAACCCCCGGCGCCGGCCCTATCCGACCAAGGACAGCTTTATTGCGATTGTCCCTTATAATGACCGGCAATGGGCGACATTTTTTGAATTGGGCGGCAGGCCCAATGTCTTCGATGACCCACGCTTTTCGACCTATCAGGAACGCACCAAGCATACAGGCGAGCTATATGCCTTGATCGAGGAAGTCAGCGCCACGCGGACCACCGCAGAATGGCTTGACCTGCTGGCAGAGCATGACATTCCAGCGATGAAATATAACCGCATGGCCGATGTCCTCACGGATCCGCATTTGGCCGATGTCGGATTTTTTGAAGAGATGGAGTCGCCGGAGATTGGAACCTATCGGTCGATGAAGCATCCTGTGCATTATGCCGGAACGCCGGTGTCCAATTACGCCCATCCACCCATGCTGGATGCCGATGGCGATGAAATTAGAGCTGCATTGGGAATGTGAGAGGCGGCGGTCGCCTAAACCAACAACCCGCGCATGATCAGGTCAATCGTATGCTCACGATAGGCATCGCGCATATTCTCGTCGAAATCGTCTTGATTATAGCAATGCCGCAGCACCAGCCGTGAAGAATAAAAGCGGTCGGCCGCGCCCGTCACGGTGAAGTAGAAAAACTGCGGGTCTGTTTTGCGAAATTTTCCAGCTTTCACGCCTTGGGTAATGAGCACTTCATACGTCTTGGAAATCGGCTTTAAATACAAATCGGCTATCCGCGCTGCTTCGGCAGGGGCGCTGTCGCGGACCATCCGCATCAGCAAGCGATTGAGATATGGGAAGGCATGATAAGTGTCGATCACCGCGCCGATATGAATCCGCAATTTGTCAGCAGGCGGCATGTCTTTTGCGATCAACGCATTAAGGCTTTGCACGATATTGCCCATGTCGCGGTCAAGCAGCGCGAGCATCAAGCCATTTTTATTGCCAAAATAATATTTAACCAACGCGCTGTTCAGGCCAGCGCGTAACGACAGTTCGGACAGCGACAGGTCAAGCGTATCACCCTCGCGCATGATCTGGCTGGCGGCTTCAATCAACTGATCGCGCGCACTGTTCCCGTCCGCTGAATCGCTCGCCAGTCTCGGTCCTGTTGTAGCCATTGGTGCCCTGCTTCCCTTTACATGGGGTTACTTATAAGCAGGTTCGTCCCACCATGGAAAGAAGTCCGGCAAATCTGTCGAAACTTTGTCGGGATAAACAGGGCTGCGTTTTTCAAGGAAGCTCGCTATCCCCTCTTTTGCATCGCCAGACCGCGACCGGCGGTAAATGGCGCGGCTATCAATTTGATGTGCGGCCATGGGATGGTCTGCCGCTGACAGCCGCCACAGCATTGCACGTGTCAACGCAATGGACACTGGCGCCGTGTTATCCGCAATCTCGCGGGCCAAAGCGCGCGCCGCTTCCAGCAACGCATTCGGGGCATGGACTGAACGGACGAGGCCACCGTTTAAAGCCTCGGCAGCATCGAAAACGCGGCCAGTCATGCACCATTCCAAAGCCTGTTGCATACCCACCAAGCGCGGCAGAAACCAGCTAGAGGCGGCCTCAGGCACGATGCCGCGCCGTGCAAAGACGAAGCCAAAGCGGGCCGTGTTGCTGGCCAAGCGGAAATCCATGGGCAATTGCATAGTTGCGCCAATGCCCACCGCAGCGCCGTTGATTGCGCCGATAACGGGTTTTGTACATTGGAATATCCGCAGCGTCAGCCGCCCGCCAGAATCGCGTACGCGTTCATCCGACAGTGATTCGACCTCCGACCTGCTCGCGAATACATCACCGCCTGAATCGGGGGTAAGGTCCGCCCCTGCGCAAAAGGCGCGATCGCCCGATCCCGTGACGATGACAGCGCGCACGTCATCATCGCCGTCCACCAAATCAAACGCCGCGCACATTTCGCGCATCATGACGTTGGTGAATGCGTTCATCTTTTCCGGACGGTGCATGATAATCGTCGCGATACCGTCATCAACATCATATTGAATTTGGGTGAACTCATTCATAGCCGCGCGCCTCGCAATAAAAACAAAGCCCTAAGCAGCCGCCGGCTAGCGGCTGCGACTCAGGGCTTCGGTTATGTGTCATAATTGCTTTCAGTTACCGTGGCGCCATCCGGATCGCACCATCAATGCGGACATCTTCGCCATTGAAATAACCACATTCGATCATCGTCATCGCAACTTGCGCAAATTCATGCGGATGGCCGAGGCGCTTGGGGAAGGGCACGGATGCGGCGAGCGCGTCTTTAACGGCTTGCGGTGCACCATTCATCAATGGCGTGTTAAAGATACCCGGCAGGATCGTGTTGATCCGAATGCCTTCGCTCATCAGGTCGCGGGCGATTGGCAAAGTCATGCCCACAATGCCGCCCTTTGATGCCGAATAAGCCGCTTGGCCCATCTGGCCGTCTTCGGCCGCAACCGACGCTGTGTTGACCATCGCGCCGCGCTCGCCGTCTTCCATCGGCTCAAGCGTCAGCATGCCGGCCGCCGACTTGGCGATGCAGCGGAACGTCCCCACCAGGTTGATCTGAATGATCCGGTCAAAGGCATCGAGCGGGAAATGTTTAATCGACCCGTCTTCCTTCGAACGGCTCGCCGTCTTCGCTGCGTTGCCTGTGCCAGCGCAGTTGACCAAGATACGTTCCTGACCATGTGCCGCACGCGCCTTGGCGAAGCCAGCGTCGACGCTTTCGTCACTGGTGACATTGACGTTGCAGAACACGCCGCCAATTTCAGCGGCAAGCGCCTCGCCCTTGTCGGCTTGCAAATCGAATATAGCGACCTTCACGCCTTTGGCGGCAAGCGCCCGTGCAGTTGCTTCGCCAAGGCCCGATGCGCCGCCGGTAACGACTGCTGCGACTGTTGAATCCAATTTCATAAAAACTCCTGATCTTTTGGACCGTCATGCTGAACGCGTTTCAGCATCTTATTTTGGACGGTGAAAATTAAGACCCTGAAACACGTTCAGGATGACGCTTGTGGATGGTTGCGCGTTAAACCCGCTCGATAATCGTAACGTTCGCCTGACCGCCACCTTCGCACATCGTTTGCAGGCCATAACGACCGCCACGTGCTTCAAGCGCATTCAGCAACGTTGCCATCAGCTTCGTGCCCGATGCGCCCAATGGGTGCCCCAAAGCGATCGCGCCGCCATGGACGTTGATCTTGGACCGGTCTCCGCCAATATGCTTCAGCCAAGCCAAAGGCACAGGCGCGAAAGCTTCGTTCACTTCATACAGGTCGATATCCGAAATCTTCATGCCCGAACGCTGAAACGCACGGTCGGTCGCAAATAATGGCTCTTCCAGCATGATCACTGGGTCACCCGCCGTCACCGTCAAGTTCACGATCCGCGCGCGCGGGGTCAAGCCATGTTCTTTCAACGCCTTTTCCGACACAATCAGAACCGCCGATGCGCCATCGCAAATCTGGCTGGCATTGGCCGCAGTGATGGAACCGCCCTCCTGAAGCAACTTAACGCCCGAGAGGCTTTCGAAGGTCGCATCATAACGAATGCCTTCGTCGGTGCTGTGGACGATCTTGCCCTCTGGCGTATCGACTTCCATGCCCACGATTTCATTCGCAAAGGCACCGCTTTGCGTTGCCGCGATCGCTTTTTGATGCGATTCAAGTGCGAACTGGTCAAGGTCTTCGCGGGTAAAGCCATATTTCTTCACGAGCATTTCTGCGCCCATGAACTGACTGAACATGATGCCAGGATAGGCCTCTTCCAAACGCGGGCTTTTATATGTGCCCATGCCTTCTTTTTTGAACAGCATGGATGTTGAGCCCATTGGGACGCGTGTCATGCTTTCGATGCCAGCGGCAAGCACGATATCCTGTGTGCCAGACATCACGCCTTGCGCTGCGAACATCATCGATTGCTGTGACGATCCGCACTGGCGGTCAATACTGACCGATGGGATGGAGTTTGGAAGACGCGACGCAAGCACGATATTGCGGCCGACGTCGCCCGCTTGCTCACCGCCTTGCATGACGCAGCCCATGATGACGTCTTCAATCGCCGCAGGGTCAAAATCATTGCGATCAGCAATGGAATCGAGAACCGCAGCACCCAGATCAACCGGGTGAACACCCGCAAGCTTACCGCCGCGACGGCCACCAGCGGTACGGACCGCATCTACAATATAGGCGTCTGCCATTTTTTCTCTCCTGTTGTTCGAAATTTAATCAGACGATTAAACTGTGGAAGGGGAGAGTCAAGGGTGAGATTGGCCTCCCCATCGACTTGCGATGGGGAGGATTAAATCAAGCCGCTTCGCGTGCGATTGTGATTACTTGTGGATAGGTGAATTCGAGCAAGCCTTCCTCGCCCAATTCTGCACCAAAGCCTGACTGCTTATGTCCGGCAAATGGTGCGTTGGGGGCAAGGTGCATGGATTCGTTAATCCACACTGTTCCTGTTTCCAATTGCTCTGCCACTTCAACCGCAGCTTCGGGGTTGCTGGTCCAAATCGACCCTGCAAGGCCATAATCCGAAGCATTGGCGCGGCTGATGACTTCGTTGATTGTCGAAAACTTCATCAACGGCATGACGGGGCCGAATTGCTCTTCGGCCACAATACGCGCATCTTCAGGCGGGTTATCAAGCACGGTGACAGGCACGAAATAACCTGGAATCGAAGCATCATGGTCGCCGCCCGCCAAGAATTTATAGCCCTTGTCCTTCGCGTCCTGAATGAGCTCAAGCACGCGCTTATACTGCGGCTTGTTCTGAATGGGACCAATCGCAGTGCCCTGCTCTGCGCCATCGCCAACCTTGACCGCTTTGGCATATGCGGCAATCGCGCCCGACAATTCGTCGTAAATATCTTCGTGAATGTAAATGCGCTTGGCCGCGATGCAGACTTGGCCCGCGTTGTAGAAGCTGGCCCAGAACAGCTTTTCGGCGACCTTGCCGACGTCTGCATCCGGCAAAACAATCGCAGCGTCGTTGCCGCCCAGTTCAAGCGTAATGCGCTTCAAGTCCTTCGATGCCGATTCCATGACACGTTTGCCGGTGGCGGTTGAACCCGTGAAGGTGATTTTGTCGATATCGGGATGCGCGGTCAGCAACGGTCCAAGCGCATCGCCGCCAGTGATGATGTTCAAGACGCCCGGCGGGAACACGCCAGCAACCAGTTCAGCCAAGCGCAAGGTCGCCAACGGCGTGAACGGCGATGGCTTCAACACCATGGTGCAGCCCGACAGCAAAGCGGGCACGATCTTCTGGATCGCCATCAACACCGGGAAATTCCATGGCACAATGCCGCCAACCACGCCAACGGGCACGCGGCGCGTGCGGCTGAGGCGCTTGTCGCTGTCCTCAGTGATTTTTTCTTCAAGGTTTAGCATCGGCAATGCGCGTGTCATGCCAACGCAGCCAGCGATTTCGCTGCCCGCCTGCATGTGCGGCTTGCCCTGTTCCGCGGTCAACAAACGCATCAGCTCATCGCTGTTCGCCTTGATAACGTCGGCCATTTTCGCAAACAATGCGCGGCGTTCTTCGACGCTGGTCTTCTTCCATGTCTGGAAAGCAGCGCGCGCTGCGGCAACAGCCTTGTCCAGATCTGCCTGTCCGCAATCGGGCACTTGGCCAATAACCTGTTCGGTCGCGGGGTTGACGACGTCAATCCATTGGCCGTTGTCAACCATTTCGCCGTTGATGAGATTCTTATACTGCGTGGTCATTGTCTATCTCCTGATGAGTCTGTGGCATTATAGCCTTAAGTTGATGGCTTGTCCTGCTTCGCCCAATATTCATCGCGCAGCAGGCGTTTGTAGAGTTTGCCGGTATCGTGGCGGGGAAGCTCTTCGCGAAAATCGATCCGGCGGGGAATTTTGATGCCCGACAGCTTCTCCCGCGCAAAAATGGTGAGTTCGTCGCGCAATGCATCGCCCGCGTCCGCCATATCCAATGGCTGCACGACAGCAATGACCTCTTCGCCCATTTCGTCATGCGGACCGCCGATAACGGCAACGTCGCGAACGCGTGGGTGCGTTACCAGATGGTTTTCAATTTCCTGCGGGTAGATGTTCACCCCGCCCGAAATGATCATGAAGCTTTTGCGGTCGGTGAGATAAAGATAGCCCTCTTCATCGAGCCGCCCGACATCACCCAGCGTTGTCCAGCCATGCTTGTTGGTCGCGCCTTTGGTTTTTTCAGGATCATTATGATAGCTGAACGATGCGGTGCTCTCGAAGAATACTGTGCCCTCTTGGCCTGCCGGCACATCATCCCCATTTTCATCGCAAATGTGCATAACCGCGTTAAGCGGCCGCCCGACCGATCCCTTATGCGTCAGCCATTCTTCGCTGGAGATGAAGGTTATCCCTTGCCCCTCGGTACCTGCATAATATTCGCGGAGCACGGGGCCCCACCATGCAATCATCGCTTCCTTGATGGGAACAGGACAGGGGGCGGCTGCGTGCACAGCGGTTTCCAGGCTCGACACGTCATATTTCAAACGCACATCTTCGGGCAGCTTTAGCATCCGCGCGAAATGGGTTGGCACCCATTGGCTGGCGTTGATCTTATATGTCTCGATTGCCGCCAAGGCAGCTTCGGGATCAAACTTCTCCATGACCACAACCGTGCCGCCAAGCCTGTGGACTGCCGCGCACCAACGCAAAGGTGCGGCATGATACAACGGCGCTGGCGACAAATAGATGCTGTTGCCTGAAAATTTGAACGCCATCATGGCGAGACCGGCTAACACATTAGGTGCCGCAATATCGGCGTCCTCTGGCAAGGGGAAACGGATACCTTTTGGCTGCCCTGTCGTGCCGGAACTGTACAGCATGTCCGTACCCGCACGCTCATCGGCGATTGGCGATGTCGGCTGTGCGGCCACGGCGGCAGCGAAGCTTTCCCAACCTGCATGTTCCCCGCCAACGATGAACCGCTTCACCGGACTTTCAATCTGGTCGAGTGTTGCGCCCAAATAGGGCGATGCGAACAGCGCCTTTGCGCCGCTGTCGTTGAGGATATAATCGATTTCGGACGGGGTCAGCCGGCAACTGACCGCAACATACACAAGCCCTGCCCGCTGCGCGCCCCAGACCAGATCGAAAAACTCGGCCCGGTTTTCAAGACAGAAGGCAACCGTGTCGCCATTCTGGAGTCCTAGCGCGCGAAACAGATGTGCACACTGGTTAGACCGCGTATCGAGCGCACCATAAGTGATTATCTCACCCGAGCCCGCCATGATGACGGCAGGTTTATGCGGATTGGCGGCGGCGTGGACGGCGGGATGACCCATTATTCTATTCCTCCAACATTCTGATTGCGGCGATCATTCACCCTGCCAGTTGGGTTTGCGTTTCTCTGCAAAGGCCAACGCACCCTCGCGCGAATCCTGCGAACTAAAAACAGGCGCGCAAATTTCGTTCTGCTTCTTCCACATTTCTGCCGACGTCCAATCGGGCCGTTCGTTAATGACGCGCTTGGTCGCAATCAATGCCAGCGGCCCATTGGCAGCAACCTTGGCCGCCAGCTCAAGCGCAGCGTCAATGGCAGCGCCTTCGGTAACGCGGTTTACAAAACCAACCTCATATGCCCGCTGTGCCGAGATAAAGTCACCCGTCAGCGCAAGCTCCATCGCCATACGCTTGCCGATGATCGACGGCAAAGTTAGCAGGCCCCCAGCAGCAGCGACAAGGCTGCGCTTCACTTCGGGAATGCCGAACTGCGCCTTATCATTGGCCACCAACAGGTCGCAGGCAATTGCGATTTCCATGCCCCCCGCGAGCGCATAGCCCTCAACCGCGCCGATCAAAGGTTTGGCGGGCGGCGATTCAATGAACCCCGCAAAGCCCTTGCCCTTAATGCTGGGCAACTCACCCCGCAAAAATGCCTTTAGGTCCATGCCCGAGCAAAATGTGCCGCCAGCCCCAGTGATTATGCCCGCGTTCAGGCTTTTGTCGCTGTCGAGCTGCTCCATTGCCGCCGCGATACCTTGCGCCACCGCTTGGTTGACGGCGTTTTTGGCCTCGGGCCGGTTGATGGTGATGATCAGGACGCCGTTTTCGGCTTGGGTTAGAACTTCGGACAATTCACTCTCCTCAAACAAAAACCCCAGCCCCTAGCCAACAGCCCCATCGGGCTGCGTCCTCAAGGGGCGCTTGGTTGCCAGAAAATATACTCCGCGGCAAAGCGCCCTTCAACACGCTCAGGGCTATGATGTGTAATATCGTTCACCGCCCCTTGGGCAGGCCAAGCACATGTTCGCCGATGATATTTTTCTGAATCTGGCTGGTGCCACCACCGATCGTGGCGGAAAAGCTGTTGAGATAAGACCGGTGCCAATAACCATCATCGACCGCATTTTCATCACCAACATAATAGCCAGCGCGCGTGCCTTGGAACTGCAAAGAGAATTCGGTCAGCTCACGCACCAATTCGGTCCGCGCCAGCTTGTTCATCAGGGCAAGCCCCATAGGACGATCGCTCGTCAGAGGCGCCATACGGCGGCGTTGGTTGTTGAGGTTGAGCGCCTGAATCTCAATCATGTAATCGACCAATTTATCGCGCATAACCGGATCGTCGAGCACTGGCTTGCCACCGCGCTTGGCGGAACGTGCCATGTCGACCACGCCCATCACGTCCATTTCCTTGACGAAATAGCCCCCGACCGGATTAACCTTGGCGCCGCGCTCATATTCGAGCGTCTTCATGGCAACCATCCAGCCCTGCCCTTCTTCGCCGACCAGGCCGGATGCCGGAATCCGCGCATCAGTGAAAAAGCATTGGGTAAAACCATATTCACCGGTGAGTTTCTTCAAACGCCGGGTTTCGACACCCGGTATTTTCATTGGCGCAAGGAAGAAGCTCAGCCCTGCATATTTGCTTGGCCCATCATTTGATGTCCGCGCAAGCAGGATCATATAATCCGCACGGTCCCCCAAAGAGGTCCAGATTTTGGAACCGTTGATGACATATTCGTCGCCATCACGGACCGCCTTGGTCTGCGCGCTGCCAAGGTCGGAACCATGCTCAGGCTCGGAAAAGCCCTGACACCAGATTTCTTCAGCCGACAGCATGGGCTTGATAAAGCGCCTTTTGTCTTCTTCACGACCGATATCGAGCAACAATGGCCCGGTCCAGCCATTGGCAATCGCGTTGAGCATGATCGGCGCGTCATGGCTTTTCATGATCCGTGTGGCGATACGCTGATATTCGGGATGCATGCCATAGCCGCCATATTCGGTTGGCCAGGACATGCCGAAATAGCCTGCCTCATATACCTTGCGCTGCCAGTTGCGCAGGAAATCAAACTGTTGATCCGTTGATACTTCCATAAAGGTCAGTGGCAACATGAAACCCGGGTCGCGGACAGTGTTTTCGGCGAACCACGCATCGCATTGCGTTTCAAAGGCGGCGAGTTCCTGTGGGCTTGGCGTGCTCATATATGATTCCTCTCTCGCCATTTAATTGCGCGATTAAATAGAGGATTGCAAGAGCCGTTTGACAGGCCTCAGCCCTTCTTAAACGGGGCCATTTCGCCCAAAAATCCAATCTCGCGTTCCATAGCCTGCGTTTCGCGCTCCAGAAAGTCGGCCACGGCCGCCCGAAAGCCTTCATTGGCAATATAATGCGCGGAGTAGGTCGGCACAGCCTCATATCCGCGCGCCAATTTATGTTCACCTTGCGCACCTGCTTCAACGCGGGCGAGGCCATGTTCGATAGCATAATCAATCGCCTGATAATAGCAGAGTTCGAAATGCAGAAATGGCACGTCGCGGGTGCAACCCCAATAGCGGCCATAGAGACAATCGGGCCCGACAAAATTCAACGCGCCTGCAATCGCGCAGTCCTGATCATAGGCCAAGAACAAGACAATGCTGTCGCGCATGCTGTCGCCAATAATGTCGAAAAATGCGCGCGTCAGATAAGGCGTTCCCCATTTGCGCGCGCCGGTATCTTGATAAAAAATCCAGAACGCCTCCCAATGTTCAGGCGTTATATCCGCGCCGGCAATCTGTTGTATGCGGACGGCCGCCTGTGCACCGGCACGTTCTTTTCGGATCGCCTTGCGCTTGCGCGACGACAATGCCCCCAGAAAACTCTCGAAATCGGCATAATCACGGTTCTGCCAATGAAATTGGGTGCCCACGCGCGTCAGCCAGCCAGCTGCGCGAAATAGCTCCAACTCGGTTTCCTCGATAAAGGTCGCATGCGCGGACGATAGGCCATTCTGGTCAACCACGGCTTCGGCGGCCCGCAATATCGGCAACGCCATTCCCTTGTCCCGCAGCAGCAGACGTGGTCCCGGCACCGGTGAAAAGGGCGCGGCGATTTGCAGCTTGGGATAATATTGCCCACCGGCCCGATGAAATGCGTCAGCCCAATGATGGTCGAACACATATTCGCCTTGGCTATGCGATTTCAGATAGGCGGGAAGCGCGGCTGCGGGAACGCTATCTGTATCGCGCATGATGACAGGAGATGGCGACCAGCCAGTTCCTGGACCAACACTGCCCGATTGTTCAAGTGCCGACAAAAATGCATGACTGACAAAGGGATTGCCGCGCGGGTTCAGCGCATCCCAGTGGTCAGCGGATATGTCGCTGACCTTGGTTAGAAGTTCGGCGGTGACATCAGGCATCTGAACGCCCTGCCTGTTCGCATCGCGCGCAGTCGAAATGCCTGGAAGATATGCTCGCGCCTCCGCTGTCTCGACTACGCTCGACAGTAACGGAAAAGCAAAAGGCCATTAAGCAGCATGCACCTGCACAACACAGTCGATTTCGACAATTGCGTTGCGGGGCAGCACGGGCACGGACACAGCGGCACGTGCATGTTTGCCCGCATCGCCAAACACGGCTTCCATCAGATCGGATGCGCCATTGGCCGCTTCGGGCTGATCGGTGAAGTCTGGTTCGGATGCGATGAACACGCCCAGCTTGACGATCCGTTCAACACGATCAAGATCGCCGCCCAACGCGGCCTTCATCTGCGCTATCAGCATGATTCCGCACGCTTTGGCTGCCGCCTTAGCATCCTCAAGCGTGCAGGTGTCGCCGACACGGCCCGTTAAAACCTTGCCGTCAACAAAGGGCAATTGGCCAGAAATGAACAGCATGCCGTTTGCTTCCACGGCAGGCACATAGGATGCGACAGGCGCCGCAGGTTCAGGCAATGTGATGCCCAGTTCAGCCAGTTTTGCTTCAATCATCATGCTACCTTTTCCAATGTGGGCGCTGGCATGTTTGCCACCAGCTTATCCCTGATCCAAACTTCCGCATCCGCCCATCGGTCGAGCCTTGCGTGCGCCGCCTTCGATGGATTGACGCGTTCCCGCAACAATGGCTCACCAACGAAATGCAGGCGCCACACGTCGGGATAATGTTCGCCGACCGATTCATGCTGATGGCCAAGGTCATCGACGAACACAGCAACGCTTGGTTTATACGCGTCAAGTATCCGCCCAAGCGCCTCACCCTTACCACCTTGATTGCAATATACGGGCGCGTCGATACCAACGGCCCGCAGTTGCTCTGTGCGCGGCCCTGCGCGGTGATCCAGAAGGTTGGTAAGGATCACGACGTCCGCATGCGCGCGCAAGCTGTTCAGGCTAGCCACTGCGCCGTCAATCGCCTGTTGCCGGTGCATTTCAGTGTCAAAAAAGCCGTTAAGCAACGCCCACACTTGACCGCGTTCGACGACGGTGCCGTCATGCTTATGGCGCAACGCCTCACCCCAATCGCCGTGGACGAGATCAAAATGAATATGATGCGCTTCATCCAACCAATCTCGGAACGGAACGATCATATGCAGCAGCACTTCGTCGCAGTCAGAGATCAACAATGGCCGGCTCATGCTTCCAACTCCTGCCGTGCCTGCACCAATGTCGCAGGCGAAACACCAATAACCGCCGCGCACGCAATCAGGTCGGGCTCATAAGCCTCCAAAAACGACAGGATCGCAGCCTGTGTGCTGCGCTCCATGACGCTGCCGCGTAACCCATCGGGGGTCAGGCCAGTGAGTGACAAGAGTCGTTCTGCCCGCGATTCTTCTGTCAACGCCCATGCCAATGCTTGGAACGCCATACCCGATGCGTCTAACTTGCTGTTTGTTTCATGCATGGCTTTCGCTTAAGCCATGGACTTCGCGAACGCAAAGCGGGAAAATGCGGCCATGGGTAAAAAGGTGATGATTGTTGAGGCCAATGCACTCAACCTCATGCTGTTCACCGACCTTTTGCGCGCACATCAGTTTATCGTCGAAGAGGTGCGCGACGGGCGCCTTGCGCTGAAGCAAGCCGAGACATTCATGCCCGACCTTGTCGTTATCGACATCCAACTTCCAAATGTCAGCGGCATTAGCTTGATTGAAGCTATGCAAAAGAATGCAAAGCTATCGCCTATCCCCGTTTTGGCGATCACCGCTTATACCTGCAAAGGCGATGACGCGCGAATCATGGCTGCCGGCGCCAAAGCATATCTGTCCAAGCCCATGTCCGTGATGGCGTTTTTGGAGGCTGTGCGCGGAATTATTGGGTGACCATAAGGATCTGCGGGGCGACCCCTCCATGAATCAAAAAGGGCGCCCGAAGCGCCCTGATCGATTAAGCTTTCAAGCAGCGCATGGGCTTACTTGATTTTGGCTTCCTTGAACTCGACATGCTTGCGCACGACGGGATCATATTTGCGGAACGTCATCTTTTCAGTGATGTTGCGCGGGTTTTTCTTGGTCACGTAGAAGAAGCCCGTTTCAGCGGTGCTGAGCAGCTTGATCTTAATCGTGGCTGGCTTCGCCATGGCCCATTCCTTTGTACAAAAAATATCGCAAAAAACTGCGCAGTTAAAAAGCCGCGCTGTTCACAGAGGCGGGCCAATGCGGATTCGCAGGCGGAAAGTCAAGCACATAAGCGGGAATACCCCGCCCAACCGTACCAATATTCGACCATCGATGGCGTCGCGCGCGGTGGAGGCTCTGAATTCGCGCCGATTCGTCGCTGCATTACCCGCTTTTCCAATTCATGAACTATGTCCGCGCCAGCGCGAAACGGAGTTGGGGCGTGGCGCGGTTGGCATAGAATTTGATCATTGGCGCCAGCTGCTGATTCGCACAGCGTTACCGCTGCAGCAATAATCGCATTTCCAGCTTGATGTGCTAGGGCAGCGCCTATGGACGCAGCATTCACAACTTTCTTATCCGTTTTTCTCTCCGAAATGGGTGATAGAACCCAAATCCTCGTCGCCGTGTTGGCACTGCGCTACCACAAAAATTATGCCATCATTGCCGGTCTGGCATGTGCGACATTGCTGAATTGTGCGCTTTCAGCAATATTTGGGTCGGTTATCGACAGTTGGATCAGCGATCGGTCCGTGCAGTTGTTTGCTGGATTATCTTATATGCTCGCTGGCGCAGCTATGTTGTTTTGGCGCCGCAATGTCGACCCGCTATTGTCATGGAAAACGCCCGCGTTTTTGACTGCATTTCTAGGGCTGTTCATATTGGAGTTTGCTGACAAGAGCCAGTTCATCATCGCCGCCCAAAGCGCGCGCGCACCATTTTGGGAAATGGCCGCGGTTGGCGGGTTTGTCGGCATCATGGCCGCGTCCGTTCCAGCAGTGATCCTTCGCGACAGGCTGGCGCGTGCGGTGCCTCTAAAGCCCATCCGGTGGCTCTCGGGCGGGCTGTTGCTGATCTGGGGCTTCGTGCTTGCAACTTAAGTCCATAGCGTGGGCTAAATGCCTGCACTGAGGCCAGCAGATTTGAAAATCGCCCTTTCGTTCCCATATATGCACTTCCCCCCGCAAAAAGGAATGATTTCATGGCAGCTGGTGACAATAGCAAAAAGGCATTGGCCGACGCGTTAAACGGCCTTCTGGCCGATTATTACGCGCTATATTTGAAGACGAAGAATTTCCATTGGCACGTAACCGGCCCTCATTTTCGCGAATATCATTTGCTGTTTGACGAACAGGCAACGGAATTGATTGCGACCACTGATTTCGTCGCAGAGCGCGTCCGCAAACTGGGCCAGGACACGCTGACTTCGATTGGTTCGATTGCATCCAAGCAGCGGATCAAGGATCAGGATTCAACGTCCACGGACGCTGCAAGCATGCTGAAGGAGTTGCATGCAGACAACGAGACGCTGATTACGGCATTGAAGGACGCAAAGGACCTGGCGGACAAAGCGGGCGACAATGCGACCGACGGTCTGCTGGACGACTGGACCGACCAAGCCGAGCAACGCGCTTGGTTCTTGGCAGCGACAATCGGCAACGTATAAACACTGGATACAAAAAAGGCGGGCGAAGCGTAATGCTTCACCCGCCTTTTTGAATGTCTAAAACGCGCTTATTCGGAAAGCGTGCTCAGGTTCGTTGCTGAATATTTGCCACGACGATCGATTTCGATATCGAACGCAAGACGGTCGCCCTGTGTCACTTGACCCATGCCCGAACGCTCAAGCGCAGAGATGTGCACGAACACATCTTCGCCGCCATCATCACGCTGCACAAAACCAAAACCCTTCATGTCGTTGAAGAATTTCACAGTTCCATTGGCACGTTCGCCAGTCGATTCGCGCTGCGGTCCACGTGGAGCCGAATCACGGTCTCCGCCACGGAATCCACCCCGATCATCACCGCGCGGTGCACGATCACGATCAAATGCTGGACGGTCAGGACGCGGAGCCCGCTCGGCAACGGCCATTGGCTCGCCGTCGATGACGAGATCGGTTGCTGACACTTTGCCGCCACGTTCCACCAATTGGAATTCAAGCGGTTGGCCTTCGGCAAGACCGGTTAGTCCAGCCTGCTCGACAGCGCTGATATGTACGAAGACGTCGTCTGGACGGCCGTCTACCTGAATGAAGCCAAAACCCTTTTGGCCATTGAAAAATTTGACGATTCCCTTGCCGGAACCGATAACTTGCGCAGGCATTGGGGGACCACCGGGACCACGACGCGGGGCTCCAAAGCCTCCGCCGCCGCCACTGCCGCCGCTGTTACCGCCGCCGCCATACCCGCCGCCGCCTGAACGGCCGCCACCAAAATCACTTTGATAGGGGGATGGTGCACGATAACCGTCGTAGCTCTCATCACCAAAACCGTCTCTTTTGTCCCGGCCCTTGCCAGCACGCTTGCGATCAAAACCCATAACTTCTTACTTGCCTTCTCACCGCCCTGTACCACTATGTTATGCAGTCGAGGGCGACTGTACTGCACGTCACAAGCGCAACCGTTTTTGATTACGCAAGAATAATCTATATCGTATTAAAAGGTTACGCGATAGCAAATATTGTGGCTGAAAATCGCGGTGTCATCGCTGTACTTTCATTTGCCTTGGGCAGCGCTGTCGGGCAAGGGGCATGCATGAGCGTATATTTGCATGAAGAAGACTTGCCCGCAGGCGTTTTGGCCGAAGGTCCAGTCGCAGTCGACACCGAAACAATGGGCTTGATCACCGCGCGTGACCGGCTGTGCCTGTTGCAGATTTCCGATGGCCGCGGCGATGAACATCTTGTCCGTTTCGGGCGCGACAGTGACTATAGCGCGCCCAATTTACGCGCCGTTCTTGCCGACCCGGCACGCGTGAAACTGTTCCATTATGCCCGATTCGATCTGGCCGCGATTTCGCATTATTTGCATGTGGTCGCGACGCCGTTGTTCTGCACCAAAATCGCCTCGCGCCTGACCCGCACCTACACCGACCGCCACGGCCTGAAGGAATTGGTCAAAGAAATGCTGGGGACCGATATCTCTAAGCAGCAGCAGTCCAGCGACTGGGGCGGCCCAGTGCTTTCCGAAGCGCAAAAGGATTATGCCGCAAGCGATGTGCGCTATCTGCACCGCTTGCATAACGAATTTGTCATTCGCCTTGAACGTGAAGGCCGCACCCAATTGGCCCAAGCATGTTTTGATTTCCTGCCGTACCGCGCAGACCTTGATCTTGCGGGTTGGCCAGAAATCGACATATTCGGGCACAGTTAAGGTTCGATCTGGTTAGGCATCTATAATGTCCGCACAAGCCGATCTCGAACGCACACAAAGACAACGCTGGGCGCTGCCCGGCGGGCAGCATGATCGTTTGATCCGGACGTTGCGCGTTGTCCTGCCAAGCATCATAGGTTTGCTGGTCGCATTGCTTGCGTTCAGCCCTTTTACCGGCAAGCAAGAACTCAGCTTCGTACTGAACAAAGATGAAGTTGACCTTTCCCGCGAACGGCTGCGTGTGGTCGAGGCATTATACCGCGGCGATGACAGCAAGGGACGCCCATTTTCATTACGTGCTGGCAGCGCCGTGCAGAAAACTTCAGCTGAACCAGTGCTGGACATGACATCTTTGTCTGGCAGGATCACGCTAAGCGATGGTCCAGCCTCGATCATCGCGCAGCGTGGGGTCTACGACCTCAATAAAGAAACCATGCGCGTAAAGGGACCTTTGGCTGTCGACTCGGCTGGATATGACATGGTCGCCAGCAACGTCGTGCTGTCGTTGAAAGACCGTTCGATGCAAAGCTTTGGTCCCGTCAGCGGCCGAACAAAGGTCGGAACGTTCCATGCTGGACGTCTGCGTGCCGATCTTGACACCCGCATTGTGCGTTTGGACGGCGGGGTTCGTTTGCGTATCGACCAGAATGCGATTAAGTAAGCCGCTCATGACTATCCGTTCTCTCTCTTTTGGTGCCTGCGCGGCGATGGTCGGCGTGGCAATATTGTCTTCGGCATCAACTGCCCAAAGCATCCGTAACCACAACAGCAACGCGCCTGTGGATTTTTCCGCGGCGTCCATGGAGTTGCAAGACCGCGCGGACCGCGTTGTATTGTCCGGCGGCGTAACGGCGACACAAGCGGGGCTTACGCTAAAAGCCAATCGGGTCACGGCCGCATATTCAAGCAATGGCGGGGTTGATGTGAACCGGCTCGACGCAACCGGCGGTGTCACGGTCACCAAAGATGACCTGCGTGCAACGAGCAGCTCAGCCATTTATGACCTCGACTCAAGTTTAATCACGCTGATCGGCAATGTGAACCTAGTCCAAGGCAGCAACCGCCTCGCTGGCGCGAGACTAGTGATTGACCTTAACTCGGGCCGGTCGACAATAAACGGCGGTGGTGCGCCTGGTACGACAAATTCAGGCGGCAGAATTACCGGTAGCTTTAGCGTGCCGCAGCGCAAAAATTAAGTTTCAACTGCGGTTGTATACAAAACTGCGCAGCATGAACCATGCCAATTGCAAATTGGTTCAGTATTCACTAGCTATTAGATAGAAAACAACAGCGTGATTGCGGACGAATATTAAATATGGATAGCATGACTGCCCCCCTCCCTGCCGCGGAAGCGACCACCGATGCGGGCTTGCAGTCGGGACTTGGTGTTGTCTCCATTGCCAAAAGCTATGATAAACGTGCGGTTTTAACTGATGTTTCGCTTTCTGTCGCAAAGGGTGAGGTTGTTGGCTTGCTTGGGCCCAATGGCGCTGGCAAGACCACGTGCTTTTATTCCATCATGGGTCTGGTGAAACCGGATAGTGGGCGGATTACCCTAGACGGCGCAGACATTACAAATCTGCCAATGTACCGCCGTGCAATATTGGGGCTTGGCTATTTGCCTCAGGAAACCTCGATTTTTCGTGGGATGACGGTTGAACAAAACATCAGCGCGGTTCTTGAAATGTCGGAGCCCGATGCCGACTCGCGCGGCGAGCGGTTGGAAAAGCTGCTTGATGAATTCGGCCTTACCCGTTTGCGGAGTGCACCTGCGATGGCCTTGTCGGGCGGTGAACGGCGACGTTGCGAGATTGCACGTGCATTGGCCGCAAATCCGTCGATTATGCTGCTCGACGAACCCTTTGCCGGTATTGACCCGATTTCGATTGCCGACATCCGCGATCTGGTGAAGGAGCTTAAAACGCGCGGCATTGGCGTGCTCATCACCGATCATAATGTCCGCGAGACGCTCGATATTGTTGACCGCGCCTGCATTATTTACGGCGGCCAAGTCCTGTTTGCGGGGTCGCCCGAGGCGTTGGTTGCCGACCCTAATGTCCGCCGCCTGTACCTCGGCGAGAGTTTTGCAATGTGACGTGGGGGGCAATGACGAAAATCTAACGTCATGACATTAGCTCCGCGCCTCGATCTTCGTCAAAGCCAGTCGCTGGTCATGACGCCGCAGCTGCAACAGGCGATTAAGTTGCTGGCATTGTCGTCTCTCGAAATTGAAGCTTTCATTGCAGAAGAAGTCGAGCGTAACCCAGTCCTTGACGTTGGCGGCGGCGACTCCGCCCCTGAAACGTCGTTCGACGACCTGTCGCAAAACACTGCGCCGGAAACCAATGAACGTTCAAGCGACGACGTTATGGGCAGTGACCTCCATGCTGCCTCCGAAGCGCTTGATGTCGATTTCAGCGCCGAAACCTTTCACCATGACACGCCATCGGATAGCGTCAGCGGTGCGGATGGAATGCTTGGCCTTTCGGCCAGCGCAATGTCTGGCGACTTTGACGGAGACGGGCCCGATTTCGATAGCTTTGCTGCACGCGACCTCAGCCTGCGGGAGCATTTGATTGCGCAGGCAGGGTCAAGCCTTGCAGGCCGGCAGCTTTTCCTTGTGCAGCAAATGATCGAGCAGATCGAACCGACGGGCTATTTGGGCGAAGATCTGTTGGCGATGGCGCAACGGCTTGGGGCGCCCATGGCGGAGATGGAGGACGCGCTGGCAGCGCTCCACCGCTTTGACCCGACGGGCGTTGGCGCACGCAACCTGTCTGAATGCCTTTCTCTTCAGGCAAAAGACGCGGATCGTTATGACCCTTGTATGGCGCGGTTGATCGACAATCTCGACTTGGTTGCCAAAGGCGCCTTTGAACAGCTGAAGCGCATGTGCCGCGTCGACGACGAAGATTTGCACGACATGTTGATTGAACTTCGCAGCTATGACCCGAAACCTGGCTGCCGCTTTGAAAGCGAAGACAGCATGGCGGTGACACCGGACATTTATGTTACGCCGCGAGGCGATGGGTGGGTGATTGAGCTGAATAGCGCCAATTTGCCCCGGTTGCTCATCAACCGAAATTATGTCGCCGAGCTTGGGCAGGACAAGGCCACCAAGGCTTGGCTCAGCGATTGCATGGCCGACGCCAATTGGCTTATCAAGGCCATGGACCAACGTCAGCGCACCATTGTGAAAGTTGCCACTGAAGTCGTGAAGCAACAGGAAGGTTTCTTCCGGCGGGGCGTAGCGCATTTAAGACCATTAACGCTACGCCAAGTGGCAGATGCGATTGAGATGCATGAATCCACAGTAAGCCGGGTGACCAGCAACAAATATCTGCACTGCGGGCGCGGGCTTTTTGACCTGAAATATTTCTTTTCATCGGGTGTTCAATCTGCCGATGGCGAAGGCGCATCGGCAGAGGCGGTAAAGAGCCATATCAAGACGCTGATTGAGGCCGAAGGCGACAAGATCCTCTCCGATGATACTTTGGTCGAAATGCTCACGGCAAAGGGCTTTGACATTGCCCGCCGCACCGTCGCCAAATATCGCGAAGCGATGGGCATTGGTTCGTCGGTGCAGCGCCGCCGTCAGCGGAAAATGGGGCGTTGATCAGGCGGTGGAGTTATGTCCGCTTAGACCTTCACGTTCCGTGAGTATTTTTTCCGCAAGCACATGATCGCTGAGCTTGTCGACATCGATCGCGGCGACTGGATCTGACATGGCAACAAGCCTTGCCTCCAAACCAATCCGTTTGCCCGCGCGTCCCAATGCGTAACGCAGCCCAATCGTCCGGGTGAGCGCGCGTAAGGCAAGGCAAGGACCAAAATGCAGAAACAGACGCCATGCTTTTTTGCGATCCTGCTCTGCATCGGCCCATAATTCGAGCGCGAAGACCGACTTGTGGCCGATTAAGGCAAAAAGATTGGCGCCGGACCACGCACCATCAGAAAACCGTAACCATGTCCGTTTTGCGTCCGGAAACTGCGCCAACATCGTTTTGCGTTCGACCATCGCAATCGCAAGATCGCCTCCCGCTTGGTTCAAGAATGCGTCGATCATTTCAACGTTTAACAATGGATGATCCGCCGTTGTCACCAAAATCGGCGAGGCAAAGCCCAAAGTCTCGACCTGCGCCTTTATGCTTAACGAAATGCTGCTTTGGCTTTCCACCAAAATGCCCCCGCCCGCCGCATCAACGGCAGGACGCAACGCCTCGATATCCTGCGACAATATGATGATTTTGGCGATGTGCGATGATTTATGCAGCGTAGCGACCACATGGCTGATCATCGGCACACCACGTACGGGAATGAGCGCCTTTTTACTTAGCCCAAAATGCCGCGCCAAAATATCAGGCCCGGGCCGTTGTCCGGCCAAAACAATGCAGGTCCATTGCGCTTGCAACTCGCTTCTCCTAAACGCGACAAAAATCAGGAGGGTACGTCAGCGCGCCTGGCAGTCCCTTGAGGCGGGGCTTGGCGGTCAAATATGAATATTGCAATATATGATCTCGATAGCACCATCACCCGTCGCCCTACATTTACCTATTTTCTCTTATTTTACGCCCGTTACGCGTCACCCATTCGGTTGGCGGGGCTGCCGATCTGGATATTGGCATTAATCGGCTATAGTATTGGGCTTTATGGCCGCAAACCATTGAAGCAATTTGGTATTCAGATGTTTATCGGGCGCCAATTGGGCACCGACACATGCACCAAAATTGTTGCAGAATTTGCAGATATCGTCGTCACAAAGGGATTGCAGCCCGGCGCTGTCGCGCAACTGCGCACGGACCGCGAACGTGGCGCAATTTTGGTCCTGGCAACCGCTGCGCCAGAATTTTACGCCCAAACAATCGGTGACCTTTTGGGCTTTCAAGCCGTCATTGCCACGCGCCATATCCGGGCATCCGACGGCCGGCTGACACGCAAAATATTGGGGGATAATTGCTACGCAGACGAAAAACTGCGCCGCGTCGAAGGCTGGCTTGCGCAAAACAGCATTGACCGCAAGGCAGCACATATCGTCTTCTACTCCGACGACATCAGCGACAGTCCTACGCTGAACTTCGCCGATCAAGCTTATGCGGTAAACCCGTCCAAAAGCTTTGCAGCCGCAGCGGTAAAGGCCCATTGGGGCATCAAGAATTTCCGCAGCATGCAGGATGCTGCACAGACGTAACGCTTATGCCGTCGCTCCGTCGCGGACCGCGGATTTCAAGCTTTCGACATATGTATATAATGCCTCGGCCCCACGCTCGGATGCGGGGCGCGGGTCGCTCTGATCGGCAGTATAGGCCATTCTGCGTTCTTGGGCGTCGCGATATTGAACCGCAATCGCCGCATAATCCGTGAGCAGAGGTAACAGCTCCTGCGCATTTCTGACCACAGGACCATTGTTCCAGAAATCATATTCTGGCGGTGCATCCGGTGCAGTTTTGCTATGTGTATCAATGAAGAAACACGCGCGTGGGCGATACAGAAACTCATACACCTGGCTTGAAACATCGCCGATATAGGCATCTGCAGACCATGTATAGCTCATGTCAAACAGGCGTGCGCTGTCCACATCAATCCGGATATTTCGCGCATTATAATATTTCGGGTCAATATCTGGCCGTTTGCGGGTGACGCGATATTCGGGCGAAATATGCACTTTCTTGTAGAAGAGCATGACATGCGGCGCGCAGATCAGATTGTATCGGTCCGGATTTTGATAAAAATACTCCAGAATAGCGGCACCATGGTCGAACCAACTCGACATATGGGGGTCGAAATGGGGGTTGTATAAAAAAGTTGGTTTGCCATTTTCAAAAAATCTCTCGGGGACGCGCCCACGCAAGATATCGAATTTTGCATAGCCGATAACGCGGCATTTATCTGGCGTTGCTACGCCGGCTTCGACAAGTTGGTCCTGTACCTTTTGCCCGCTGACCAAGCATAAGTCGAACGCCTTAAGCGCGCGGTGAACCGCCACGTTTCGGTCCCCCGAGCCATGCGGGACATAGACAAATGCCGGGGCATGATCCTTTGGTCGGTGCTTCGACCAATGGCGCTTTAAGGTTAGACATGTGCGCTCGGTCGAAACGATGGCAGCGGATTCACGCAATTGCGCATTATGATAATATAGCCGCAGCAACCGGTGGATCGGCACCAGCTTGTTCAAGCCGCGCGTGAGCCATTCGAGTGTTTTCGGAAGGGCCAATGGATACCAGTCGAGAGCCGCAATTTGACCCTGCGACAGCAATTTTTCCACCTCTGTTCGGGTCGCATCGCTGCCGAAAGCCACCACGACCTTGCGTCCTTTTTGTTGTAACGCGAGTGCGCCTGCAATCCCGGCCAGATGCGCAGCCTGATGCCCTGCGTCGTGATTGAACAGAAATGTTATGGGTGCTTCACCGTGCATATTTTGTCGCTGAATCATGGTGCCAAGCCCGTATCGCCTAAATCGGATGTGTGCGACCGATTTGCCAAGTACAAAGCATATTTCAAAAGCAAATATCGCAGAAACCTCAGCCTTTTCAGATAGTGGACGGCCAGTTTGTCAAAATGCATTGGCGCACATTTCTCGAACTGCTCCAGATAATGATCAAGTCCAACTGTGCGCCCACCGTCGGTTCCATGCCCATAACGCACAAAGCGCAGAGCAGTTTTGACAAATTCTTTTGCGCAAAAGTCTGACACATAATAGGCCGCAGAATGGGGGATGCCGCCCAACCGCTCGTGCATTGCCTCTTTAAATCCGCTGAGCGCTTCGGCCAAATCCTGATGCTTTCGGGCGTCAAAAATACCCGACTTGCGCTTGACGCTGTCCATGATACTGCCCGCGCGCTGCCGGTAGAAAATCCAAGGCGAAGGTACATGATAATGATTTCGTGCCTTCAAGAGCAGCCAAGGCGTCGTGGCGATGTCTTCGAAAATCTTGCCCTCCGGAAAGCGTGGACCATCGCGCCACAAGGACCGTCGACTGATTTTCAGCCAACAATACATTTTGCGACTTTTAAACACGCCGGAGACCAAGTGCCCAGTGTCTAATGAAAGCTGCTTGCGTGGGCCAAAAAAAGACCGCGTGATGGCAAAGCGGGATTTGCGGTAATCACATAAAATGAGGTCGGGATTATAGGTGTCGAGGACAGTGCGAAGCTGCCCTAGCGCACCCTTCAAAATGTAATCGTCAGGATCGACGAACCAGATATGTTCACCCTCGGCTTCGTCAATCAAGCGATTTCGGGCCGCACTTACGCCTTGGTTCACACCGTGGCGCAGCACTTTGATTATGTGCGGGTGTTGGCTGCAGAAGCTTTGCGCAATTGCATGGGATGCATCAGTTGACGCATCATCTACGATGACGATCTGCACACCATGATCTTTCCCAATCTGGTCCAAAAGGGAGTCGAGGCATGCGGCAAGATAGCCTTCGACATTATACACCGGCAATAAAACACTTAACCAGATTGGGTGTGCCATGAGAACAAATGCCTAGCGTCGATGTCCGTTCCGCTTAACCAGCTTCAATTTTTTAGCTAGCATATAATGACATGTCTTTGATTAGGAGCCGAAGTGCATTAGGCCCGCACCAAATTGGGGATGTTAACTTGACGGATGAGCAGCAACAGGGGAGTGGGCGCCGCATATTGCAATCTGGCGCGTGGCTTTTTTTACCCAAAACGGTTTCTGCGGTCCTAAGCCTTGTCTATCTTGCTGTCTCCACGCAAACGCTGGGGGCGGCAAATTTCGGCAAGTTCATGCTGATCTTTAGTTTCGCCCAGACCATATCCGGCTTTACATCATTTCAGACATGGCAAATACTGATCCGGTACGGGACCACGCTTGTTCACGACCGTGCGCATGCAAAGCTGGCGGAATTGACGTGGTTCTGCCTGATCCTTGACCTGGCTGGCGCCATAATTGCATTCCTGGTTGCGGCTGTCGGTGCGTGGGCGCTTGCCAACAATCAAGGCTGGGAAGATAGGGAAGCCATCGCAGTCATCGTCTTTACCGCTCTTCTGGTATTGTCTTCGCGTTCAACGCCGACGGGACTATTGCGGATAAGCGATCGGTTTGGCGACGCCGCCATTCCGGACATGCTGGTCCCGATCATCCGTCTGGGTGGCACGGGTCTGCTGATTTTAACGGAACCCACGGTCTGTGGCTTTCTGGCGGTCTGGTTGATTTCTGAGATGGTCCCAACGATTTGGATTTGGGCCAATGTGCTGCGAAAGCTGCAACTGCCCTTGCGATTGAAAACATTGCCAACACCCATGGCTTTCCAGCACAGTTTTCCGGGCATCGCCAAATTCGCCTTATGGTCAAACATCGGGTCCAGCTTTAAACTGACGAGCCAGCAAATGGTGGCCGTGGTGGTCGGCTTTTATGTCGGCGCTACGGCGGCCGGGTTCTTCCGGCTGGGCTATCAATTGGGGCAAGTCTTTGCGCGCGTTGGCGACGCGATATCGATGGCCATTTTCACCGAATATGCGCGGGTTGCGCATACGGGCGACCCACAAGATGCCCGCAATTTGCTCAATCGGATGATGAAAGTTTCCGGCGTTGCAGCCGTGCTGGTATTGGCGATCGTAGGATTGGCCGGTCAGCCGGTCATTATATGGATATTCGGTGCTGATTTCGTCGCGGCTTACCCGCTGGTGATGATATTGGGCGCGGCCACCGCCGTACAATTTGCTACGCTTGGGTTAGAGCCCGCGTTGCTGACCGCAGGCAAAGCTGGACGTGTGATGCTGTGCAGCTTCGTCGGCGCAATCACGGTCGCTTTGCTGCTGGTTTGGCTGATGCCGATTTATGGTGAAGTCGGCGCGGCATTTGCCATGCTTGGTGCGGCTTTAGTGAACGCAGCATTGCTCATCATCTCCTATCGCCAAAAGATCGTCGGCCAAAGACCCCAAGCTTTGCCTTAAGGCATCAGTGCGCCTTTATGAAGTTGACCACATCCGCCACGACAGGTGCCTTGGTGCGGAACGGCCGCGCGACCGCCATGATGATGTCAGCATGGCCCACATCGGGATAGATTTTTAACTGCTGCTGTCCGCCTAAAGCTTGGATCTTGTCCGACAATGCTTTGCTGTTCCGCGGTTTAACAACCGTGTCTTTATCTCCGGTGAGCAGCAAAAGTGGCGGCGCGTCGGCGCGCGCATAGGTGATGGGCTGCGTCTCGGTCAAGTCAGGCCATTGGCCCAGGGCGATTTGCGACGATTCGCTCGTCAGCGGCAGAAAATCATAAGGCCCGGCAAGCCCAATGACGCCCTTGATGACGTCCGTCTGCAGACCGTTCGCGGCAAGCCATTGCGGGTCGAGCGCTGCCATCATAGCAATATGCGCGCCAGCGCTATGTCCCATAATAAAAATACGCTTGGGATCGCCATCATGCTTAGCGATATTGGCATTGACCCAGGCAATAGCGGCGGCCGTGTCTTGCACAAATGCAGGAAAGCGCACCTTTGGCGACTTCCGATAGTCGGCGATGACAGTAACAAACCCGCGCGATGCAAAGGCACGCCCTAGAAAACCATAGCCCTCCCGTTCGCCATCGCGCCATGAACCGCCGTGAAAGAAGATAAGCACGGGAAGCGGCGATTTGGCTTTTGGGGTTGGCGCGTAAATGTCGAGCTTCTGCCGTTCATCAAGGCCATATGCGATGCCCGTCAACGGCGGGTTTTTAAATTCCGCAGCACCCGGCGCCATCCGATCTGCGAAATCCAGTTTCTGCGGATCGGTTTTGTTCCAGAACCACAAGCCGGAAACGATGAGAGCGAGAAGCAATGCACTAAGGATAAATTTGATCATGGACACCATGTGCCAAGCAAAGTGCTCGTCCACAACGAAAAAAGGCGACCCCAATCGGAGCCGCCTTTTTGTATAAGTGCAAGCATAGGCGCTTGCGTGCCGAAACGAATTAACGCTTCGAGAACTGGAAGCTCTTACGCGCCTTGGCCTTGCCGTATTTCTTACGCTCAACAACGCGGCTGTCGCGTGTCAGGAAGCCTTCGGCCTTTACTGCGCTGCGCAGCAAGGGTTCGAATTTCGACAATGCCTGTGCGATGCCATGCTTTACCGCGCCGGCTTGGCCCGAAAGGCCACCGCCCTTAACGGTTGCGATAACGTCATACTGACCCGTGCGCTCGGTTACACCGAACGGCTGGTTGATGACGAGGCGAAGCGAAGGACGTGCGAAATACACTTCCTGGTCACGGCCGTTGACAACGATCTTGCCAGTGCCAGGCTTCAGCCATACGCGGGCAACCGCATCCTTGCGGCGACCGGTTGCATAAGCACGACCTTGTGCGTCGATTTCCTGTTCACGGATGACAGCAGCGATCTGCGCAGGTGCCTGAACGTCGGCGCCCAGCGTTTCGAGATCAGCGAGCGAAGTTGCAGTTTCAGACATTATGCACCCACCTTGTTCTTGCGGTTCATGGAAGCGACGTCGAGCGTCGTTGGCTGTTGACCCGCATGTGGATGGTCAGTGCCGTTGTAGAGGTGCAGTGCACGCATTTGTGCACGGCCCAATGGTCCGCGTGGAACCATGCGCTCTACGGCCTTTTCAAGGACACGCTCAGGAAATTTGCCGTCCAGTATCTTGCCGGCTGTGATTGCCTTGATACCGCCGATGTAACCGGTGTGGCGATAATAGACCTTGTCGGTCAATTTCTTGCCCGTGAACTTCACCTTGTCCGCGTTGATGACGACAACATGGTCGCCGCAATCAACGTGCGGGGTATAGCTTGGCTTAGTCTTGCCACGCAGGCAACAACCAAACCTTCTGCGTCAATGAGGATCCACGATTTCTCGACGTCCTGTGGACGGATCGATTTCGTAACTCTGGATAGCGTTTTCATCGCTAATCACACCTTTCGAAATTTTGTAGAAGCGCAGAATCATGACGACACTGCACGCGAAGCGGTGCCAATGACGATGAAAGCCGTGATAGTCAAGCAAAAGCGGGTGTTTTACGGCAGGTATAATAATACCTCTAGTGTTTAAGCCGCTTTGCGCCCCAGAACATGCGCGCCCCATACGCTCGCTGCGACCACCAAAGCACCGACCGCCTGGTGCGATACCGCGAGCACGATGTTGACGCCCGTCATGACCGTTGCAATGCCCAAGATGATCTGGATGCCAATCATGCTGTGGATGGCAACAGAAGCCCCGCGAGCACCAGCTTTCTTCACGCGACGTGACAACAATACAAGCGCGACCACCGCAACCCAGGCCCACCAACGATGCACGAAATGTGTGAGATATGGATCGTTGATCAGCGCAAAAAGCACACCTTGCGTGGTGTCGACGCCATCGGGATATATTTTGTCATTCATCAATGGCCAAGTATTGGCGACATAGCCCGCGTTCAAGCCAGCAACCCAAGCCCCAAACAGCAGCTGGATGAACAGAATGGCCAGCACAATCGCCGCATAGCCCGTCATCGTTGCTGGCCGTGCCGATGGATCCTTTGCAAGCGCCTTCAAATCCAGTGCAGTCCAGACCAAGCCACCCAGGATCGTCAGCGCCGTCAGCAAGTGGACGGCAAGACGGTAATGGCTGACATCTGTGCGCGCCGAAAGGCCAGACGACACCATCCACCAGCCAATCGTGCCCTGAAGTCCCCCCAAAGCAAGGAGCGCAAACAAACGGGGCTTATAACCTGCTGGAATTGCCTTCTTCAGCCAAAACCATGCGAGCGGCAATGCGAATGCCAGGCCTATGACCCGACCAAGCAGGCGGTGGACCCATTCCCAGAAATAGATGAACTTAAACTCCGCCAGCGTCATACCCGCGGGGCCGTTAATCTGCGTGTATTCAGGTATTTGCTTATATTTCTCGAATTCAGACAGCCAGCTTGCCTCGTTCAGTGGCGGCAATGCACCCGCGATTGGCTTCCATTCGGTGATGGATAACCCGGACTCGGTCAGCCGCGTAATGCCACCCACCACCACCATCGCAAAGACAAGGGCAGCGACACATATCAGCCATATGATCAGCGCGGCGGGCCGTGACGTCGCAGTTTCGACAGCTGGAGTGGTAGAGTTGCGTGAGTTAATCATAAGCGGCGATATGCGCCGGATTAACGCCAATCGCAAGCGTCGGAGGTTGCAAAAACTGATATCCTGACTGCAATTTTAGCGATGTAATGTTGTAACGTGCAGCGAATCGGTGTAGGGCCACCCCTATGGCGCGCGCATGGAATAAATGGCGATGGGATGGTCTTGGCCTCAGCATTGCTGGTCTGTGCCTGCTCCATTGCATCATAACCACGATATTGCTGGCGGTGCTCGCGTCTGCCAGCGGCGCGTTTCTTAACCCTGTGATCCATGAAGTCGGGCTTTGGCTGGCGATCATTCTTGGTATGATAGCATTGGGTCAAGGGTTTCAGGACCACGGACTATTCCTTCCGGCAACCGTTGGCGCGATTGGCATCGGCATGATGGGCGGGGCGCTGACACTACCCCATGGCGGCGTCGAGATTGCCTTCACGGTCGTTGGCGTCATTTTGCTGGGCGTGGGTCACTTGCTGAACCAGCGGGCCAGAAGCTAAGCGCCAACGAAACGCACCCGACCGCTAATTGACCATCCCCTTGCCTCGGCTTACATGGGGGATATGGCAGCACATCATCACCACGAACATGAAGGCGCATCGCTCGCGCAGGCCGCAGAAAGCGCACTGGTTGCGGCGGGGGAGCAATGGACCGAGATGCGGTCCGACATTTTTGCGGTGCTTACGACATTCGTAAAACCGGCCTCCGCTTATGATATCGCCGACCTTGTGTCGCAAAGGCGCGGTAAGCGCGTTGCACCCAATAGCGTTTACCGCATCTTGGACCTGTTTGTGGCGACGAACCTTGCCCGCCGTGTCGAGAGCGCCAACGCCTATATTGCCAATTCACACCCCGGATGCCTGCACGACTGCATTTTCCTGATCTGCGACAGCTGCGGCACGGCCACCCATATTGATGACGACACGCTGACAATGCATGTGCGCGCGGCAGCAGAACAAGCAGGGTTCGCAGAAGTGCGCCCCGTCATCGAAGTACGCGGAATTTGTGCCGATTGCGGATGAACGCGCGGTAATTACCCGTTCGACAGCCCGATAAAACAGCGCTAAGCTCACCATATGACACATTCCTCTGACACGCCGTTACTTGATACGGTTAAAGTGCCCTCGGACCTTCGTAATCTTGCCGCGTCGCAGCTGCGCCAGCTGGCCGACGAACTGCGCACCGAAACCATCTCTGCCGTGTCCGTAACAGGCGGTCATTTGGGCGCCGGTCTGGGCGTTGTCGAGCTTACAACTGCGATCCATTATGTTTTCAACACGCCTGATGATCGGTTGATCTGGGATGTCGGCCATCAATGCTACCCGCACAAGATTCTCACCGGACGGCGCGATCGTATTCGCACATTGCGCATGGGTGGCGGGCTATCTGGCTTCACTAAGCGCAGCGAGAGCGAATATGATCCGTTCGGCGCTGCACATAGCTCGACGTCAATTTCGGCGGCATTGGGTTTTGCTGTCGCCAACAAAATCGCGGGCAAGCCCGGCAAGGCGATAGCCGTCATCGGCGACGGTTCGATGTCCGCCGGCATGGCGTATGAAGCAATGAACAACGCCCAGGCCGCCGGTAACCGCTTGGTCGTCATCCTGAACGACAATGACATGTCGATTGCCCCGCCTGTTGGTGGCCTGTCGGCATATTTGTCGCGTCTGGTGTCCTCCAGCGAGTATCTCGGCCTGCGCAGCCTTGCCAGCAAGCTTGCCAAAAGACTGTCGCGTCGGATTTACACTGCCGCATCCAAGGCAGAGGAATTTGCCCGTGGCATGGCCATGGGCGGCACTTTGTTTGAAGAGCTTGGCTTTTATTATGTTGGCCCAATCGATGGCCATAATCTTGACCAGCTTATTCCTGTCCTCGAAAATGTGCGCGACAATGCCGAAGGTCCAGTGCTGATCCATGTCGTCACGCAAAAGGGTAAGGGCTACGCCCCTGCGGAAGCAGCGGACGACAAATATCACGGCGTTGTAAAATTCGATGTCATTACAGGTAAGCAGGAAAAAGGCCCTGGCGGCGGTCCACCTGCATATCAAAATGTCTTTGGCGAAACGCTCGCGAAGCTTGCGGAAACCGACCCTAAAATTTGCGCCATCACTGCCGCTATGCCTGGCGGAACGGGCGTGGACAAATTCTCCGCAGCGCACCCTGAACGCTCTTTTGATGTGGGTATCGCTGAACAGCATGCCGTGACCTTCGCCGCTGGTCTTGCCGCACAAGGCATGCGTCCATTTTGTGCGATTTATTCAACCTTCTTGCAACGCGCATATGACCAAGTGGTGCATGATGTCGCTATCCAAAATCTGCCCGTACGCTTCGCCATTGATCGTGCTGGCTTGGTTGGCGCCGACGGCAGCACACATGCAGGCTCGTTCGATATCACCTATCTTGCTACTTTGCCCAATATGGTCGTGATGTCGCCAGCAGATGAAGCCGAATTGGTGCATATGACTTACACCGCCGTTCTGCACGACAGCGGGCCAATCGCTTTCCGCTATCCACGGGGCACCGGTACGGGCGTTGCGTTGCCCGAAGTGCCCGAGCAGCTTGAAATCGGCAAAGGCCGGATCATGCGCGAAGGAAAGAAGGTCGCAATTCTCTCACTCGGCACACGTTTGGCCGAGGCTATGAAAGCAGCCGATGCGCTAGATGCGAAGGGCCTGAGCACCACCGTTGCCGATTTGCGTTTTGCCAAGCCGCTTGATGAGAAAATGATCCGCCACCTGATTGCCACACATGAAGTGATCGTGACGGTCGAAGAAGCCTCTGTCGGGGGTCTTGGCGCGCATGTGCTGACGCTGGCCAGTGACGCAGGGTTGATGGATACAGGGCTGAAGATCCGCACAATGCGTCTGCCGGACATGTTTCAGGAACATGATTCGCCGCAAAGGCAATATGACCAAGCCGGCCTGAACGCGCCGCAAATTGTCGAAACTGTGCTGAAAGCCCTGCGCCACAACAGCGCTGGCGTGGAGGAAGCAAGCGTGCGCGCTTGAAGGCGCGCCGCTTTCAATGCCTCAATTTGGAATGATCGCCTGAGCGGTTTGACCGTCGCCTTCAGGGGCAGCGATGATATCGCGGGTGATGCTGCCCTTGTTCACTGTATTCGTCTGCGGGTCACCAACAGAAGAACGGATGCCAGCCTCGGCAATTCCAGAGCTTGTCGAAATCGATCGTTCAGCCGACGAGCGCGTTGCTGTGCCGCCAAACAAGGCCTCTAATGTTTGTTCCTGATTTGCATCGGCTGAACGCGCAGTGGTTGCCGCTGTTGGCTCAAGCGCGAAGTCCGGCGGAACCACAAGCGGCGCAGCGCGGCTTGCAACTGGCGCAGCCGATCCACCGCCGCCGAGTAAGTTGCCGACCGATGCGCATCCCGAAAGGAGCGGAAGTGCGAGCGTTGCCATAGCAAAAAGGACAGATTTCTTATTCATATGCATATCCATTTACTGGCCGGACTGCGGACGTGACGTGGGCACATTGCCGCCAAACATGGCGTCCAAAACCTGCTGCTGTGTATCGCCATCCTGCGGACGCGGCGCATTGGGTGTCGGCACGGGCAAGTTAAACGCAGCAGGCACCTGAATGGGTACGGACCGGGTAACGGCAAATTCATCAGGCCGATCGCGTTCGTAAACGCTTGTCGTGCCGCAGCCAGAGAGCGCGAGGACAGCAACTGACGCCGCCGCTAAGATAGGTATCCGCTTCATGACTTCTCCGTTATGTCGGCGATGCTTGCAGGTTCCTGAACATCAGACCCGCTATCGGACGCCTTGTTGCTTATCACAAAGGCGCGGGCAAGCAATATCAACACGCCCATGCTGATACAGGCGTCGGCCAGATTGAATATGTAAAAGGGCCGGAAAGCGCCAAAGTGCAGGTCGGCATAATCCACGACATAGCCATAACGCACGCGATCGGCGATATTCCCGAGCGCACCGCCCAGCACCAGCGACAAAGCAAGCACATCGCCGCGCAGTTTCTCACGCCACATCCAGATGGCCACGCCGGCCGCAATCACGGCGGTCAGCGCCACCAGCGCCCAACGCTCGCCGTCACTGTCTGCGGTTAAAAAGCTCATCGAAACGCCCCGATTTTCAGCATAGCGAAAGTCAAAGAACGAGATGATGTGTATGACGCCACGGCTTTGCAGCTGCAGCGGCCCAAGCATCGCATATTTCACGATCTGATCAGTGATAAACACAAGGCTTGCGAGCATGAGGCCCTGAAGACGAAATTTGGGGTGGGTGTTCATGGTTTTGTTCTAACCCACCAAACGCGCATCGTCACCCTGAAAAACCCCGCTGTCACCCGCCAACCACATCCGCACAGCGTCCGCACAAAGCGCCGTCGTCCAAGACCTCGGGCAAGTGCCGCCAGCAGCGACCGCATTTGTGATTGGTGGTTTTAACTGCGCCTGTTTCTGTCCCAAGATGCACTGCCGAAACGATAAATATCTCGGCAAGATCCACATCTTGGAACCCACCGCTTTGGGTGTATTCGACCTCAAGACTTGAACCGACGATTTTTTCGCGGCGCATTGGCTCGATCTGTTCGGTAGCGACCATTCGCGCCGCTCGCACGCTGGTCCATTTATCGGCCAGACCTGCGTCGAGCGCTGCTGGAACATCCGGCCATTCCGAAAAATGCACGCTGTCCGCATCGGGGAACCGCGTGTGCCAAACCTCTTCGCTGGTGAACACCAACACAGGCGCCGCATAGCGGACGAGCGCGTGGAACAATATGTCCAACACCGTGCGATAGGCCATGCGCTTGGGATCGGTCGCCGCATCGCAATAGAGGCAATCCTTGCGGATATCGAAGAAGAAGGCCGACAGGTCTTCGTTCGCAAAATCGGTCAGCAGCCGGACATAATTGTTAAAGTCAAAGTCATCGACCGCCTGCCGCAACTTCACGTCCATGTCGGCGAGCAGATGGAGCATATAACGCTCCAGCTCAGGCATATCGGCGACTGCGACCTTTTCGGCCTCGGAGAAACCATCGAGCGCGCCCAGCAAATAGCGGAAGGTGTTGCGCAATTTGCGATACTGGTCGGACACGCCTTGCAAAATCTCTTTGCCGATGCGGTGATCCTCCGTGAAGTCGACCGTCAGCGCCCACAACCGCAAGATATCCGCGCCGCTATCACGCATCAGGTCCAACGGGTTGATCGTATTGCCCAACGATTTGGACATTTTCATGCCCTTCTGGTCCATTGTAAAACCATGCGTGAGCACCGCATTATAGGGCGCGCGGCCCCGCGTGCCGCAGCTTTGCAGTAAAGAAGACTGGAACCAGCCGCGATGCTGGTCGCTGCCTTCTAAATACAAGTCAGCAGGCCATTGCAGGTCAGGCCAACGTCCGCTCTCGAGAACAAAGGCATGCGTGCAGCCCGAATCGAACCAAACATCGAGAATGTCGGTGACGCGCTCATAATCCGCAAGTGCGTAGTCGGGCCCCAGATACTCCTGCGCCCGGTCGTCGGACCAACCATCAACACCCTGCGCGCGTACACCGGCAATGATACGTGCATGCACGGCGGGGTCGTCAAGATACTGGTTGGTTCCCTTTTTCACAAACAAGGTGATCGGCACGCCCCATGCGCGCTGACGGGAAAGCACCCAATCGGGGCGGCCTTCGACCATTGACGACAGACGGTTGCGGCCCTTTTCGGGGATGAAGCGGGTATCCGAAATCGCGGTCATCGCCTTTTCGCGCAGCGTGCTATCGGCCGCCGCCTTATCCATGGGTACAAACCATTGCGGGGTGCAGCGAAAGATAACCTTCGCCTTTGACCGCCAGCTATGCGGATAGCTGTGCTTGTAATCCGCCGACGCTGCGATCAGCCCGCCCGCCGCGCGCAAGGCCGTGCAGATCGGCCCATCAGGCGCGTTGAACTTGGGGTTGATGACGCTGCCCTCACCGCCCAACCAGAGCCAGTCGGCGCGATATTTGCCGTCGCCTTCGACCGCGAAGACCGGATCGATGCCGTTTGCCTTGCACAGATCGAAATCATCTTCCCCATGGTCAGGCGCCATATGGACGAGGCCCGTACCGCTGTCGGTGGTAACAAAGTCGCCTGCGAGCATTGGGCGGGGCTTGGCAAAGAAACCGCCTAATGCATGCATCGGGTGGCGGACGGTGGCATTAGCAAGCGCCCCAGCCTTAAGCGTTCCATGGCCTTGATTAACAGACTCAACGCCTAGCCGAGACAAGAATGCAAGCTCAAGATCAAGGGCATAGATGTAGCGACGGCCAGCCACTTCAGAAACGACATATTCAACCTCTGGCCCGAAAGCCAAAGCCTGATTGACGGGGATGGTCCAAGGGGTCGTTGTCCAGATGACGGCGAACGCACCAACTAACGAAGGCTCGTTGGGTGCCTCGACAATCTCGAACGCCACATCAATCTGCGTCGACACGATGTCTTCATATTCCACCTCAGCCTCGGCCAAGGCGGTCTTTTCCACCGGCGACCACATCACGGGCTTTGCGCCACGATAGAGTTGGCCGCTTTCGGCGAATTTCAGCAGCTCAGCAACAATCGTTGCCTCGGCCTGAAAATCCATCGTGAGATAGGGATTGTCCCAATCGGCATTGATGCCCAGCCGCTTGAGCTGCTCGCGCTGTGTATCGACCCAGTTCTGGGCAAAAGCGCGGCATTCGGCGCGGAATTCGACAGCAGGTACTTCGTCTTTGTTCAGCTTTTTCTTGCGATATTGCTCTTCAACTTTCCATTCGATGGGCAGGCCGTGGCAATCCCAACCGGGCACATAAGGCGCGTCTTTGCCAAGCAAAGTCTGCGTGCGGACGACCATGTCTTTGAGGATATGGTTCAGCGCATGGCCGATATGCATGTCGCCATTGGCGTAAGGCGGGCCATCATGCAGGATGAACTTTTCCCGCCCACGGCGGCGATTGCGCAGCTCCGCATAAAAATCCTGCGCCTGCCAACGCGCCAATATCCCAGGCTCCTTCTGCGGAAGGCCAGCCTTCATCGGAAAATCGGTTTTGGGCAAGAAGACGCTGTCGCGATAGTCTTGTTTCGGTGAGTCAGCTGGTTCGGTCATATCGCGCCGGTGCTTAGGGGAGCTTGGCGCTTTAGACAACTATTTGAGCGCAACGCTGGCGAAGTTAAGTCGGTGTACGCTGCCTAATTAAAAGTCACGCCAAAATGGCGCGCGCCTGATCACAATCCTTTGCCATCTGCGCCATCAGCGCATCAAGATTATCAAATTTGGCTTCGCCACGGATGAAGGCGTGGAACTCAATCTCGATATTCTGGCCGTAAAGGTCTTCGGCAAAATCGAAGAAATGCGGCTCAAGCAATTCCTTTGGCGGGTCAAAGGTCGGGCGGATGCCAAGGTTCGCCGCACCGTTTAACACGCGGCCATCGGGCAATCGCCCCTTCACGGCATAAATGCCGTAACGCGGGCGCAGATAATGGCCCATGTCGATATTGGCTGTGGGAAAGCCCAAGAGCCGGCCATTTTTGTCGCCATGCTGCACAATGCCTTGCACGGCAAAAGGCCGCGTGAGCAATGCGGTTGCCGTCGCGCAGTCCCCATCTTTCAGCGCGTTTCGGATACGGCTCGAGGATATCACACCAGCGTGATCGACCACTGGCCCCATAGCGGTGGAGGAGAGCCCATGCGCGCCACCAATCGCGCGCAACAATTCGATATTGCCGCCACGCCTGCTTCCAAACGTAAAGTCTTGGCCAGTGACCACCGCCGAAAACCCAAGCCGCTCGATCAGCAATTTGACGATGAAATCATCGGCGCTGGTCCCCGCAAGCTCTGCATCGAAGTCAAACACCAGCATCGCGTCGGCACCGGCATCTTCAAACAAGCGCTGGCGCTGATCGAGCGTGGTCAGACGAAACCAAGGCGATTCCGGCGCAAAAAAGCGCACGGGATGTGGATCAAAAGTAGCGATAATGGCTGGCTTACCGGCCGCCTTTGCCTGCGCAATCGCTTCGCCAGCGACGGCCTGATGCCCCAAATGAAAGCCATCAAAATTGCCCAAAGCAGCGACACCGCCGCGCAGCGCGTCGGGCATCCGGTCTTTGGCAGATAGGCGCGGAATGGTCATTATACTGCGGAAGCCTTTGGCGTCGGAACCAACCCCGCGCGAATGACCCGCAGCGCATTTTCACCCATGACGGCCCGAATTTCTTGCGCCGTAAAGCCTTCGTCCAGCAACGCTTGCGTGACCTGAACCAATTGCGACGTGTCGAAACGCACGATGGTTGCGCCATCATAATCCGACCCCAACGCCACATGTTGAATGCCGACAAGGTCGCGGACATGCTTCATCGCTTTGGCGGCCGCGCGTGGATCGGTTGAACATAAGGCCCCGTCCCAATAGCCAATGCCGATAACACCGCCCGTTTTCGCGACGCCGCGGACTTCATTATCGGTCAGGTTGCGGTTGACCTTACATGTCGCCTGCACGCCACCATGGCTGGAGACCACGGGGCGCGTCGCCATAGCGAGCACTTCGGCAACCCCGGCATGGCTGAGATGCGCGATATCGACAATCATGCCCTTTGCCTCCATTCGCCGGACAATATCACGGCCAAAGGGGGTAAGTCCGCCTTTTTTCAGGCCATGCATTGATCCGGCCAATTCATTGTCAAAGAAATGGGTGAGTCCAGCCATACGGAAACCGGCATCGTACAACCTATCCAAATTGGTCGCCTTTCCTTCCAGATTCTGGAGGCCTTCGATCGTGAGCATTGCGCCGACCGGACGCCGAGCTGTTTGTCGTGCAGCAAGCAACTGGTCCAATTGGGCCGCTGTATCGACCGCTGCTAACGCACCGTTCGCACCCGCAACGGCATCGCCACGCTTCGCTGCGTGATATAAGGACCGTTCGACCAAAGAATGCCATGTCTTTACAGGCTGCAGCTGCGCAAAGGTGAGCAAGGTGATGTTGTCGCTATCGGCGCCATTGCCATCATAATTCTGGTTTTTTGGCGTCTTTGTCACCGACGAAAACAACTGCAACGCAACATTGCCGTCTTGCAAGCGCGGCAAATCCACATGGCCGCGGGACGCTCGGTCGTTGAGATCGCGGTCCCACATTAAAGTGTCGCTGTGCAAATCAACAATGTTCAACGTCTTGTGCAAAGCCTTGGCTTCGGCACTGACGGCGATCAACGCTTTGCCGTCGACCTGGTTCATTGATCCTTCGACATAGCCAGGCAAGAAGCCAAAGAAACCCACAGCAGCAGCGGCAATCAATGTTGCCGGTATCCAAAATATTTTACGCATATTTCCCCCGTGAACGTCTATATTTAGGCAATGGTGCGCCGCACCAGCGTTACAAAATCAAATGCCGGAGCGCCGCCATCGGCTTCGTGCTCCGTGCGCGCGGTTTCTTCCCAGATCGACATATCAAAAGCGGGCACTGATGTATCGCCTGCAGGACTTGCTGCGATTTCGGTCAGTTCAATGCGGTCTGCCAGCGGCAAGAACAATGCATAAATCTCGGCCCCACCGATGACGCACACATGCGGGCCATTGGCACGCTTCAACGCATCCTCAACCGAATGGGCAACCTCTGCGCCTTCTTCTTCCCAGGTGGTGTCGCGGGTCAACACGATATGGCGGCGGCCCTCCAGCAGGCCCGGCAGGCTATCAAAGGTCTTGCGTCCCATGATCATTGGCCGTCCTTTCGTGACCTGCTTAAAATGGCGCAGGTCAGCCGGAATATGCCATGGCATTGCGCCATCCTTCCCGATTGTTCCATTGATGGCGCGGGCGAGGACAAGAACGATTTCGGGATGATTCATGCCCCCGTCTTGCCGCCTTTTTCTTACCGATACAAGCGGGTCACGTGCCCTATTTTACGCCCCGGCCGCGCTTCTGCCTTGCCATATAGGTGCAGACTTGCGGCAGGATCCGCCAAAATCTGTTCAAATCGGTCGCCATCATCGCCAATCAGGTTTTCCATTTCTACCCGTTCAGCAACGGTGTCCGTCGCGCCAAGCGGTAGGCCGCAAATGGCGCGGATATGGTTTTCAAATTGGCTGGTCGCTGCCCCTTCAATGGTCCAATGCCCACTATTGTGCACCCTTGGCGCGATTTCGTTGAACAAAGGGCCATGCGCGCTGGCGAAGAATTCGGCGGTGAACACGCCCACATAATCCAGCGCCGATGCGACGGCTGCTGCCATGTCACGCGCAGCTTGCTGCTGGCTTTCCACCAAGGGGCCGGACGGCAGCGTCGATGTCGCTAGGATGCCACCGACATGCAGGTTGCGCGAACTGTCCCAAAAACGGATTTCGCCATCTTGGCTACGCACCAATATCACGGAGAATTCCGCCTCAAACGCCACCATCGCCTCGGCAATCAGGGGCTGGCCACCCGTCCGTTCCCACGCGCCGGCAATGTCGCTCTGCGCCATGATGCGCGCCTGCCCCTTGCCGTCATAGCCGAAGCGAATGGTTTTCAGGATGCAGGGTATGCCCACCGCATCAATCGCTGCGGGCAATGCGCGCGCGTCCTGCGCCACTGCAAATTCCGCCGTCTTTCCCCCAAGCATGCGCACGAAATTCTTTTCAGCAGCGCGATCCTGCGCAACTTCCAGCGCTTTGATGGGTGGGTAAACCGGAACAAGGCCAGTGATCGTTTCAAGCGGAGGCACGGGCACATTTTCAAATTCAAAAGTTACAACATCGCATGCGTGCGCAAATGCCTTCAGTGCGGTCAAATCATCATATTCGGCGACCGTATATGCGGCGCCCACATCGCACGCGACATTATCGCCCGGTGGCGCGAAGATATGGCAGCGATAGCCCAATTGCGCAGCGGCGACCGCAAGCATACGGCCAAGCTGACCGCCGCCTAATATTCCAATAGTCGAGCCCGGGGGTAATGCAGCCATCGCGCAAACTTATTCCGGCGTTTCGGCGACCGACGCCGTTTGTGCCGCACGCCATGCATCGAGCCGATGGGCAAGCGCGGGATCTTCATTCGCCAGCATTGCCGCTGCCAGCAAGGCTGCGTTTGTGGCGCCCGCCTTGCCAATCGCCAAGGTTCCCACGGGAATTCCGGCGGGCATCTGGACGATAGATAAGAGGCTGTCCATCCCGTCCAGCGCCTTGGACTGCACCGGCACGCCAAGCACGGGCAGCCGCGTCATGGATGCCGCCATGCCGGGCAAATGCGCGGCACCGCCTGCGCCGGCAATAATGCATTTCAGGCCACGCCCAACGGCGCCTTTTGCGTAATCATATAAGCGTTCGGGGGTGCGATGGGCGGATACCACTTTGCATTCATGGGGGATATGGAGCGCCGTCAGTGTCGCAGAAGCCTCACGCATGGTTTCCCAATCCGAACGGCTTCCCATGATAATGCCAATAAGCGGCGCTGCTTCGGTCACCTGTCACTCCCCTGACAACTTCGATACCACGGGCCTTAGCCGCGTGACGCAAAAGGCGCAATCCAGCAACGTCGCATTTGCCGCTCTAGTGCTAAGACGCAGGGAAAATGTGCAATTATCGTTCGGAAAGATAGTAATAGTCGCCGGTCATATTGTCGTCCAACTCATACACGATGGGTTGACCGGTAGGGATTTCGAGCCCGCTTATGTCGGCATCCGAAATGCCCGACAAATGCTTAACCAACGCGCGCAAACTGTTGCCATGTGCCGAAATCAAAACCGTTTTACCTGCCTTTAATTCGGGCCATATCGCACTTCCCCAATAGGGCAAAACGCGGTCAATCGTGTCTTTCAAGCTCTCCGAAGCCGGGATCTTGATGCCCGCATAACGTGGATCAGAAGACAGGTCATAAGGCGATCCGGCCGCAAGCGGTGGTGGCGGAATGTCGAAGCTGCGGCGCCAGATCTTCACCTGATCCGCGCCATGCTGTGCCGCTGTCTCTGCCTTGTCGAGCCCTGTCAGCCCGCCATAATGCCGTTCGTTCAATTGCCAGTTTTTAGTCACTGGAACCCACAAACGTCCCATAGCCTCCAACGCAAGATTGAGCGTTTTGATCGCGCGGGTCTGCACGCTGGTAAAGGCAGCGTCCGGCGCAATGCCTTTGTCCTTCATGAGCATACCTGCCGCCCATGCCTCGGCTGCGCCTTTTTCGGTGACGTCCACGTCCCACCAACCTGTAAATCGGTTTTCGAGGTTCCACTGCGATTGACCGTGGCGGATGAGGATGAGTTTGGGCATGCGTTGTTCCTAAATCGTTTGACCGCGCACTAACGCAAGTTCGCTAAATCGCCAAGGTCATGAAACAGCTGAACGGATCCGCGGCATAATCGCCAAAGGGCGGGCAATATGTAAAGCCATATGCTTCATATAAGGCGCGCGCCGGTAAAAAAACATCGGACGAACCCGTTTCGAGGCTTAGCCGCACATAGCTGCGTTGCCGCGCTACCGATATGATGTGCTTCAGCATCGCCGCGCCGACACCTTTGCGCAAATGATCGGCATGGGTCCGCATAGATTTGATCTCGCCCTGCGTCGATGACAGCGCTTTCAACGCACCGCATCCTGCAAGCGTGCCAGCATCCCAGATCGACCAAAAGGTCACATCCGGCGCATTCAACCCATCAAAGTCTAGAAAATGGCAGCTTTCAGCAGGCGAGCTGGCCAACATCCCGGCAAAGTGAGTCTCCAGCAGGGCCCGGATTTCGATGCCTGTTAGGTCATCCTCGATAATCCGCATGTTTCAGTTTACACCATCTCCGCCAAGGTCGCGAGGCATTCGCGCGCCAATAAGCGGCAGCGTTCGGGGGACCAGCCTTGGTCGGGGTCGTTGCCATGGACGGTGTCCTTATAAGGCATTTCAAGGGTCATAGAGACGCAATTGTGCGACGGACCGAACCGCTCGGCCAATTGGTTCGTCGACATCGTCAGATTCGCCCTGCCGGGGCCAGCCTTGGTATAACCCAACACAGTCTGGAAATCGGGCGTCCGCGCGGAAAGACGGTTGATGAAGGCATTATAGCGATCACCCTGATCATCGGTCCATGAAGGAATGCCTTCAAAACCTGCCATGAAGGCTGCGGGAATGGCTTCATCGCCATGAATATCCATGGCCCAATGCACGCCTTTTTCATCCATCGCGTTGCGGATGCTAAGCACTTCGGGGCTGCGCTCTGCAGACGGTTCGGCCCATTCGCGATTCAGGTTCACACCCAGATAATTGGTCCGCAAATGCCCACGGCAGCTACCATCCGGGTTGCAGTTGGGCACAATATGAAAGTGGCATTTTTCCAATAACACCCGCGTGTGCGGATCGCTGAGGTCCGTGAGCATATCAATGGCGCCTTCGATCCAATATTCGGCTTGAGTCTCACCGGGATGCTGGCGCGCGTACAGCCAGACCTGCGTTTCGCCATTGCCCATTTCAAGGCAGTCAATCGGTTGGCCTTCGATGCTATGGCCAAGGCAGCGATAGGTCACGCCTTCAAGCGATGCAGTCTCTGCGACGAGATCATGGTGCCGTTCCATGCTGTACGGTGCAAAATAGGCGAACCACGCGATATTGCTTGCGGGCGTATAGCGGATGGTCAGCGTGCCGCCGTCCTTCGCCTTGTCATAGTTGGTCTCGGCGCGGCCCCAATAATCGCGGTCTTCGGACACGCAGGCGCGGTAATCGGGCCAGCCGCCCGGATAGGCGCTGCCTTCAAGCCCTGTTATCCGCAGTTCCAGTTCTTCGCCCGCGGTGCATGCCACGCGGAAATGGAACCATTGCGCAAATTCCGAATCCTTGTCCGTGCGGATGGCCAGCGTCGCCGCATTGCCATCGATGGCATGCACTATGATGTTGCCGCTGTCGAAGGCGGCATTGATGTCAGTAATCGGCATTTTGGGTTCGCTCTCGTTCAAAGGGCGGTGCCTGCCCGGTACCGCGATTAAGTTTAAGCTATGCGGATAGTCTCACCGGACACACCGGGGAAGTCCTTAAACAACGCCGCAGCCAATTTGGACGCTGCGATACCGGTTTGCGTGGCAGGCGCGCGGCGGTCAGCGCGAATCACGGTCGCGCCAAAACGCACTTCGGCGATCACGTCCGCATTTCCGATGTCGTCGCGATAACCAATGCGCTGCATTTCGCGCGCGACAGCAGCCGAATAGGGCGATCCAGCAAGTGACCGGTCCGAAACCGATTCGCCTACAAGCGCGAGGGCAAAGCTGCCCGTGCCATATGGCATGCCTTCGGCAGCGCAATGAAAGCGGGTGACCTCGACAGATCCCGTTGGCACGACACAAGCGGTCAGGAGGGACAGCGCAAGAAGCGGCCATAGCCGTGCATTTTTCTTCATCGGTAGATCCTTAAGGCTGTCCTCTAGCAGATCAAACAATCTATGGCGGCTGAATCCGCAAGATGCCGCCAATCGCGCTTGACTTTCCGCCGCTCGATCCATAGGAGCGCCCCTTCAATTCAAGCTTCATGCATTTATTAGACGGGTAAATCCGATGAAAGTCGTTAATTCTCTGAAGTCACTCAAGGGCCGCCATCGCGATAACCGCGTGATTCGTCGTCGTGGCCGCACTTATGTCATCAACAAGACTCAGCCACGCTTTAAGGCGCGCCAGGGTTAATTTGGCCCTGCCTGCGCAATGCGGGCAGATGGTTCAGGCAAAACGCCGCTCCGAATCTGATTCGCGGGCGGTTTTTTTGTGCCAATTCGACCTCTCTAGCGAGGCAGTTACATGACCCATATTACCACCGTCGTTTTTGATGTGGGCAAAGTCCTGTTCGAATGGGACCTACGCTATCTATACGCGAAGCTGATTGCCGATGCGGCCGAACGCGAATATTTCGTCACGCATGTCGTGACCCCACAATGGCATTACCAGCATGATGCGGGCCGATCGTTGGACGATATGGTCGCAGAGCGGATTGCCCAATTTCCACAATATGCGGAGCTGATTCGGGCGTATGCGGCGCGGATTATGGAAACCATTCCCGGCCCCGTCGCTGGCACGCATGACATCGTCCAAGAACTGGCCGGCAATGCCATCCCATTATTTGTCATCACCAATTTCGGCGCGGAATTTTGGCACAGATTTCGGGCTACGCAGCCAATCTTCGATCACTTCGGCGATATCCTTGTATCTGGGGTGGAGAAATTGGTTAAGCCCGACCCAGCCATTTATGCGCTTGCCCTAGATCGCTTCGGACTTAATCCAGGTGAGGCCATTTTTATCGATGACAATCTCGACAATGTCGTGAGTGCCCGAGCCAATGGTTTTGCAGCACATCATTTCACGGATGCAGCGTCACTCCGCGCCGAACTAACTGCGCTCAATTTGCTCATCTGAAAGTTTGCATGCAGAGGTGCGGTGGTCCCAGCGGACAATAATCAAATCTCTCCAATCTCCCCGCCTCTGCGTGCGCCAAAAAACATGGGCGCAGGCCCTTCCATTCAGCGCGCGTCTGTGCTTAAGCGAACGCCGAAACTCTATTTTCCCGAGGACGTAATCTCCCATGAATATCCATGAATATCAGGCCAAAGAACTGCTCGCAAAATTCGGTGTGGCTTGTCCTGCCGGTATCGCAGCGCTGAGCGTAGAAGAGGCGGTTGCCGCCGCTAAGCAATTGCCTGGTCCCTTATATGTGGTGAAATCGCAAATTCATGCCGGTGGACGCGGTAAGGGCAAGTTCAAGGAACTGGGCCCAGATGCAAAAGGCGGCGTTCGTCTGGCATTCAATCTGGATGAGGTTGAAGCCCATGCCAAGGACATGTTGGGCAACACGCTGGTAACGATCCAGACGGGTCCAGAAGGCAAGCAAGTCAACCGTCTATACATCACCGACGGTGCCGACATTAAGCAAGAATTCTACCTCGCGTTGCTGGTTGACCGTGCGACCAGCCGTATCGCGGTTGTTGCGTCGACCGAAGGCGGCATGAATATTGAAGACGTCGCGCATGACAGCCCGGAGAAAATACATACGATCGTCATTGATCCTGCCGCGGGCCTTCAACCGCACCATGGCCGCAGCGTTGCAAAGGCGCTTGGCCTGACGGGCGATCTTGCCAAGCAAGCGCAAACCGTGCTGGCTGGCCTGTACAGCGCTTTCATCGGTACGGATGCCGAGCAGATTGAAATCAACCCGCTTGCTGTTTGCGAAGGTAAGAATGGTGACGAGCTATTGGTACTCGACGCCAAGGTCAGCTTTGATGGCAATGCTATGTTCCGTCACAAGGATCTCGCCGAATTGCGCGACCTGACCGAAGAAGACCCTGCTGAAGTTGAAGCGTCGGAATATGACCTTGCCTACATCAAATTGGATGGCAACATCGGCTGTATGGTCAACGGCGCTGGCCTGGCGATGGCGACGATGGACATCATTAAGCTGAATGGCGAATTCCCTGCCAACTTCCTTGACGTGGGTGGCGGCGCATCCAAGGAAAAGGTAACGGCTGCATTCAAGATCATCCTGAAGGACCCTGCCGTGAAGGGCATCTTGGTCAACATCTTCGGTGGCATTATGAAATGCGACATTATCGCCGACGGCATCGTTGCCGCCGCAAAGGAAGTGAACCTCTCGGTACCATTGGTTGTCCGCCTTGAAGGCACCAATGTGCAGCAGGGCAAGGATATCCTCGCCAATAGCGGCCTGCCGATCGTTTCCGCCAATGATCTGGGCGATGCGGCAGAGAAGATCGTCGCGGAAGTGCGCAAGGCAGCTTAATCGCATGAACGATAGCGCTCTTACGAACGTCTATCGTTCTGGCTTTTTTCGGCGACAAAATGGGACATCGGCGCGGTCCGCCAGTCGGATCGTGCCATTTGTTACTGAGCTGATCGCACCGAAATCGGTGCTTGATGTAGGATGTGGTTCGGGCGCTTGGTCTAAGGCATTTCTTGAAAATGATGTAACGTCCTTGCGCGCCGTTGATGGTGACTACGCACGCGCCGTTTTGCTGATTGACGCAGCGCATTTCACGCCGGTTAATCTGGCAAATTTTGACGGTGATTTGGGCACATATGATCTTGTTGCCTGCATTGAGGTGGCGGAACATTTGGAACCGGAACGGGCAGCCGGATTTGTGCAGTTGTTGTGCAGGCATAGCCCTGTCATTCTGTTTTCTGCCGCGCCTCCGGGACAAGGTGGCACCCATCATGTGAACGAGCAGCCTTTGTCCTATTGGGCCGAACATTTTGCGCAGCAGGGCTATCGCCTGTTTGACATCATCCGTCCGGTATTTTGGCACGACGATGCTGTGCAGTGGTGGCATCGCCAGAACATGGTCATTTTTGTTGATGAAAATAATCATCGCATCATTGACATTTTGGAGCAAAGACACGCTTTGACGCCAGCGTTGCTTGACGTCATCCACCCTGATGCCTTCACAGCAAAAACACGGGTTTCAGCGGTAGCGGACAACGCGCTAAATCGCATTCGTCGCCGCTTTGGCGCTTGACGTTCACGTAAACGTCAAGCATAGGTTTCTTAAAATGGGACGGCATCCACCCGTCCCTTGAGTCGGTAAGGAAGGATGAACATATGAAGATCATCGTCCCCGTTAAGCGGGTCATCGATTATAACGTAAAACCGCGGGTTAAGCCCGATGGTTCGGGTGTCGATTTGGCGAACGTCAAAATGAGCATGAACCCATTTGACGAAATCGCAATCGAAGAAGCGTTGCGTTTGCGTGAAAAGGGCGTTGCGACGGAAGTGATCGCAGTGTCGGTTGGACCCGACAAGGCGCAGGAAACGCTGCGTACTGCGCTCGCCATGGGTGCTGATCGCGCGATCCTCGTTGTTGCGGAAGATGTCGAGCCATTGGCCGTTGCCAAGATCCTCGCGAAGGTCATGGACGAAGAACAGCCTGGCCTTGTCATTCTTGGCAAACAGGCGATTGACGATGACTCCAACCAAACCGGGCAGATGCTCGCTGCGTTGACGGGTCGTCCGCAAGGCACCTTTGCCAATACCGTAAACGTATCGGGCGATTCCGTGCATGTTGCACGCGAAGTCGACGGCGGTTTGCAGACATTGTCGCTGAAGATGCCAGCCATCATCACCACTGACTTGCGTTTGAACGAGCCACGTTATGCATCGTTGCCGAACATCATGAAGGCAAAGTCAAAGCCACTCGCGCAGAAAACACCTGCAGATTATGGCGTTGATGTAAGCCCGCGCCTGAAGACGTTGAAGGTTGTCGAACCACCCGTGCGTAGCGCCGGTATCAAGGTTGCCGACGTCGATGCGCTGGTTGCAAAGCTTAAGGAAATGGGAGTGGCAGCATGAAGACCCTCGTTTATGCCGAACATGACAACGCATCATTGAAGGATGCAACATTGGCTGTCGTCACCGCTGCGTCGCAACTGGGCGAAGTGCATGTGCTCGTTGCGGGTTCAGGCTGCGGCGCAGTTGCGCAGCAGGCGGCCAAAATCGCTGGCGTGACCACTGTGCATGTTGCCGATGATGCCGCCTACGCGCAGCAATTGGCCGAAAATGTCGCACCATTGATTGCGTCTTTGATGGCAACACATGACGCATTTCTGGCACCTGCCACATCGAACGGTAAGAATATTGCGCCACGCGTAGCCGCCTTGCTTGATGTCATGCAAATCTCGGACATTCTATCGGTTGAAAGCGCGGATACGTTCACGCGACCAATCTATGCCGGTAACGCGATTGCCACTGTGCAGTCGTCGGATGCCAAGAAGGTTATCACCGTGCGCGGTACAGCCTTCGCCAAGGCAGACGAAAATGGTGGCTCGGCCACAATAGAAGCCGTCTCGGGCAGCGGCGATTCAGGTACATCGACCTTCCTCTCGGCAGAGATCGCAAAGCAAGAGCGTCCCGAACTCACTTCCGCCAAGATCATCGTATCGGGCGGTCGTGCATTGAAGGATGCAGAGACATTCGCAGCGACCATATTGCCATTGGCCGACAAGCTTGGCGCTGGCGTTGGCGCAAGCCGCGCTGCCGTGGATGCGGGCTTTGTACCCAATGACTATCAAGTCGGTCAAACCGGCAAGATTGTTGCACCAGAAGTGTATGTCGCCGTCGGCATCTCCGGCGCGATTCAGCATTTGGCCGGTATGAAGGATTCCAAGGTCATCATTGCCATCAACAAGGACGAAGATGCACCCATCTTCCAAGTTGCGGACATTGGTTTGGTCGGTGACCTGTTCACGGTCGTTCCGGAGCTTGTTGGTAAGCTGTAAACGATTATATTATAACATAAAAATTTCAGGGCGGCCAGAAATGGTCGCCCTTTTTACTTGTGGCGGCGATGCTGTGATGGCTAATATGACAGCTATGGCAAAATCATATATTGCATCACTTATAGCTCTCGCAACGCCGACAGTAAGTGTCGCGGCGGCTTCCGAGCCCTTGGTTTTAAAGCCAACCTCATCATGGCAGGTAAACTACGCAAATGAACGTTGCCGCCTCGGTCGCCAATTTGGCGAGGGCAATCAAACGATGTTGTTGTTCATGGACCGTTTCAGCGCATATGATGAATTCCGCCTCACGATTGCAGGCAAGCTTGTTGAGACAAGGCTGCAAAAAGGCGACGCGGACATCCAGTTTGGGCCGACTGAACAAAAACAAAAACTCGCGTATCTCATTGGAAATATAGCCGAAGATCCCGCATTCGTTTTCACCCGAAGCACTCGGATCGCGCCGTTCACCGCAGCAGAACAACTTGCGACTAAAAACCGGGGGGACAATAACGATGTCGATATCCAACCAGTCAGCCAAGAACGCAAAAAGGCTGTCAAATATGTCCGAATCGGCAAACCGCTTAATAGGCCCGTGACACTTGAAACGGGATCATTGGGCGCTCCATTCGCCGCACTCGACAAATGTATCGATAATCTGGTTGCAAGCTGGGGTGTTGATGTTGAAAAACATAAGACGTTAAGTCGCGCGGCAACGCCGTTAAAATCTCCTGATACGTGGATTAAGTCGTATGATTATCCTAAAGGCATGTTGTTTGCTGGTCAGCCTGCATTGGTAAATTTCCGGCTCAGCATTGGGCCCGACGGTGTGCCCACAGCGTGCCATATTCAGGCGACAACACGTCCAAAGGAATTTGACAACGCGGTCTGCAAATCGGTCATGAAGCGCGCACGCTTCTCGCCCGCCCTCGATGCACAGGGTCAGCCGCTTGCGTCTTATTACCAAAACAATGTCTATTTCCGATTGCCTTGAAAGTTCAAAACCCGCTTAAAAAGCTAGCGAGATTGTCGCCCAGCTGGTCAACAGCATATCCGCCCTCGGTCAGAACGACTGTTGGGTATCCGGCCGCAGCAATATCGCTTGCCAGCACCGTATAATCTGCGGTTTGAAGCGCGAAATTTGCGATCGGGTCATCCACAAAGGTATCGGCGCCGAAGCTGACGATCAATAGGCCGGGCTTAAAGCCCGCAATGGCCGCCAGCGCGGTGCTTTGCGCATCGCGGAAGGCTTCCATTTCGGTGCCGTGCGGCAAGGGCAGATTAAGCGTCGTCCCTGCGCCCTCGCCTTCGCCTTTCTCATCGGCATGGCCCCAGTAAAAGGGAAAGTCTGTCGCGGGGTCCGCATGCACCGAGGCGTAGAACACATCACCCCGGCTCCAGAAGATATCCTGCGTCCCATTGCCATGATGATAATCAATATCGAGTATCGCCACGCGCTCTATGCCTGCATCCCGTGCCGCCTGCGCAGCGACCGCAGCCTGATTGATAAAGCAATAGCCGCCGAGATAATCCGCGCCTGCATGGTGGCCTGGTGGTCGGCACAGGCCAACCGCGACCTTGTCGCCTGCCCGCACGGCATCCACCGCCGATAAAGCGCACTGCGTGCTCCAATAGGCAGAGGTCCAGCTGTCTGCCGTTAGCGGCGTGGCGCTATCCATGCTGTACCGCCCGGCAAGCGCATCGATACGGGTGAGGTTAACCGCCCGGCGCGCAACCACCGGCCAGATATAGCCCATGACATCACCTGGCCGTCCCGCCGCGACCCAGCGCGCATGCGCGGTTTTCAGATATGCAATATAGCCCGCGTCATGCACCTTCAATATCGGCGCCTCGCCGTGGTCGGTCGGCGTTTCGGATGCAGACACGCCCGCGCAGAGCGCCTGCGCACGGGCTGGTGTTTCGGCATAAGGCACGAACGCGCCATTATGCATTTCTTGCGACGGCGCATGGGCCAATTGGCGGGGGTCAAAAAACATACGCATGAGCGGGGGCATTCCAGAACGAGTGAGCCCATCGCTTAGCGGGCCGCCGCGGACTTTGCGAGGGTCTGATCCATCCCAGCCGCCGCACACAGGCCGATTAACCCACGCGCATCGCCGAAAAGCGTCGCGCTCATAAGGATTTTGCTTTTACATTAAGGCAGCAGGTCAGACGGCAAAGTCGGCTCGCTCAATATCTTCTCCATCCGACGCCAGCGTTCGGTTTCGTCCGGATTGCCGCGTTCGACATAGGCCCTGACCAAATCCTTACCCCAGCCATAATTGATCACATAGCTGCGATAATGATCGGTGAAGCCAATGGATTGTTCGGCGCGTGCCGGTGAAAGCAACAGATATTTCTGCGTTAATGCAACGGCCTGTGGTCGCGTCACTTCGCCGTCCAGATACATTTTCGCGATTGTTAGCCGCGCGCCCGAAAGCGCTTCGGTCATTTGCTGCATGGTCCAATAGGCTTGCGCCGTGTTCGGGTCGAGGCCAGCGAGCGGGTACAGAATGTCCCGTTCAAACGCCAAGCGTGCCTTTGCAGGAAATGCCAGATCGATGCCGTAATTTGCGCTGCCCTCGGACAGGACGCTTGTCGGGCTGTAAAGTGGATTGACCTCATACTCCTTCCAGCCGTTTTTGCGCGCCAGCCGTTCCTCTACCAATAGGTTGAGGACATGGTGCCCCGGATAGCCTTCATGACATCCAAGATCGACGGCGCGGCTGATGCGGATGGGCAGGTCGGTGTTAATCTGGATCAGGCTTTTGTAATTGCCCTTATAATAATTGTAACCGGACCATGTCTTCCCCGTCACAAACGCCATATCAAAAGTTTCACCCACAGGCAGGTTCATGTGCATTGCTGTCCGCCGCTTGCACTCGGCAATCGCTGCGTCAAAAACCGGCTTGAGCCGATCCTTGGGAACCGTATAGCCTTCGTTACAGCTATCCACGCGGGTTGCCAGAGGGCCATCGCCGGGGATGAGCTTTTCAAGGCTTGCTAAAACCGCATCATAATGCGCCAAAGGCATCAATGCAGGAACCGTTGCAAACTGACCCTGAGCCTCTGCGTTAAACGCAAATGTTCGGCCCTGAAGCATCTGTAGCCGCGTGTCCGCAGCGACAAGCATGCCACGCAGCGCACGTGCGCGGCGGCGATCCGGCGCCGATTGGATGCCTGGCAATACGGCGTCAATAGCAGCGGTGAGCATCCGGGCGTGCACAATCAAATCGGCAAGCGAACGTGGGTTTGCCGTCGCCGCGGATTGCAGCGAAGCCGGGCCATAATATGCATCCACATATTCCGCCTCATGCGTGCCAGCTTCCAACGTCAATTGAACATAGGCATCCGAGATATTGGTCAGTGACATTATAGGCACGACCTGTGGCGCACGCGATGGCGGCAGAACCGTGCTGCAACCCGAAGACAACAACACGAGCGGCAGAATAAATTTACCAAACTTCATCCTGTATCTCCATGGACCCGTTTGCGGGGCGCGGCGCACCGCAAAATGCTATAACCCAAAATAGCAGAAAGCAGCGACCCCATCAAAACGCCAATTTTGACAGCATCGCCTTGTGTGGGCCCCGAAAAAGCGAGGCCACCAATAAACAAGCTCATGGTAAAACCGATGCCGCAGAGCAACGCGACCCCATACACTTGCGTCCAACTGGCATGAGGAGGCCGATCCGCGATACCCAACTTAACCGACAACCAAACACTGCTAAATATCCCGATTTGTTTGCCCAAGAACAGCCCCATCGCAATGCCAAAGGGCAGTGGCGCAGTGAGTGCAGTGAAGCTGGTGACTTCAAGAGAAACCCCCGCATTGGCAAACCCAAAAATCGGTACAATGACAAATGCCACGGGTTTCACCAAGGCATGTTCGAGCCGATGTAGCGGCGAATTCGCTGCGTCCGGGGCAGCAAGCGTGCGTCGGAACGGAATGGCGAATGCAGCCAATACGCCGGCAATCGTGGCATGCACGCCGGACAATAACGTGGCATACCATAACAAGGTCGCAAGGATCAGATACGGCCAAAGCATGTTGACCCGAAGCCGGTTCAACAACATCATGAACAGCCAGATGGCGCCAGCCGCAGCCAAAGCCATAAGGTTCAACTCGGCTGTATAAAACACAGCAATGATTAAGACGGCACCCATGTCATCGACAATGGCAATCGTCGTCAAGAAAAGCTTCAGCGACGCAGGTGCCCGACTGCCCAACAGCGCAAGCACGCCTATGGCAAAGGCAATATCCGTTGCCGCGGGAATGGCCCAACCACGATGCAAAGCGAGATCGCCACCTGCAATAATCAGATAAATGACGGCTGGAACAATCATACCCGCAGCCGCCGCAATCATCGGAAGTCTGCGATCAGCCCAAGTCGATAAATGCCCATCTACAAATTCGCGCTTTATCTCCAGACCAATAAGCAGAAAGAAAATCGCCATAAGACCATCATTGATCCAAAGATGAACCGTCATTGGTCCAAGCTTTGGCGTCAATTCTGGTCCGAAGACTACATCCATGAATTGGCTGTAATTTTGCGCAAAAATTGAATTGGCCATGATCATGGCAAAAGCAGCGGTCGCCATAAGCAATAATCCGCCAGCTGATTCGCTCGACAAAAATGCACGCAAAGCAGAAAATCTGGCTGATCGTTTTAATATAATGGTCATGTCAAAACTTTATGGCGACCAAGCCACGACATGGCAAGTAAAGGTAAAAAATTGAGCAATTGCCTTGATTTAGCAAGTTTGCATCGTCTATGCCTTTAGTTAAGGGAGCAGAGACCATGACCAACCCGATGTCAAAAAAGTCTTTTGTTGATTCCAATATTTCAATGAGCACACAAAGCCCCCCCGAATTGACTGAAGGCCAAAAGGCATGTCTGCGCCTGGTCCTGGAACATAACACTTCCAAGGAGATCGCACGCAAGCTTGGCATCTCCCCCTTTACGGTCGACCAACGTTTAGACGCAGCGCGACGCAAGCTGAACACCGCCAGCCGCACAGATGCCGCCAAAAGATTCGCTGAACTGGAAACGCACACGATATCCCAACCTTTCGTATACGAAACGGTGATGCTTGAACCACCCCAATTTATCGCTAGCCAAGAGGGAGCCGCCGGTTGGGTGCAGCATCGATTTACGAAGCTAATTTCGTTTTTCTCTGTGCCACCCACTGGCGGTGAACGGCATGAATTATCGAAAAGAGAAATTGTATTTCATGCTCTTAATATCGCGTTTTTCAGCACGTTGGTGATGGCATTTGTTGTGGTGGTTTTGACGGGAACGTTTCGACTGTTTCAATAACCCTTCTCGCACTGGCTGAAAAGCAGACCAGGATAAGAGAGGATAAAATAATGGTAAATTTCGAGCTTGAACCAGCCAAGCAACTGGCATCAGACATTCGTTCCGCCCATCAAGCCATTGACAGCGCTCTGTCCGATTTGGCGAACTTGACCTATTCCGTCATAGAAGTCTGCCGGCATTCCGATGCGCCACCTGCACATACGCAGGCAGTCATCGAAGGTGTCGCCAACGGTTTGACGAAAATGGTCGACGCCCGAAAGGGCTTTGTGAATGCGCACCGTAAAATCGCCGTGGCGCACCGTGATAGCAACCTACAAGAAATCAACTTCGGCTGCGTACCAGGGCCGCTAACGCGACCTGCTGGTCTTCGGGTCGTCAACGGCTGAATTTGGGTCTCTTTGTCCGTGCACGGACAACAGAATAAGGGCGGATGGGTGCATGGACATTCTGTTGTTACTTTACAATGTCGCACTTTTGTTATGCTCCGTCTATGCCAGCATCAACGGAGGTCGCACTGGCAAGATTGGCGGCGCCATTTTTATTTCAGCAACCGTCTTAAGTAGTGCTGCAGCGCTTATAAACCCCAACTGGGCGGGCATTTCTTGGGGGTTGTTTGCTGTAGACAGCGGGTGCTTGCTCGCATTGTTAATACTGGCGCTGACCAGTGATCGATACTGGCCAATTTGGGCCATGGGTTTCCAGACCGTGGCCGTTGCCACCCATTTTGCGACGCTATCGGCGCCGGATTTTGTACCGAAGTCTTACCAAGCCTTATTGTCGTTTTGGGCGATACCAATTCTGTGGGTGATGGTCGTGGGTACCCGCAAAGACCGCCGATATGAACAGGGGCAGCATCAGCCCGGCTGAACGCCGCTCTCGCCTTTTGATCCCTCTTGAAGTCACAACGGCGCGGATAGTCGCCGAACGGAGAGCCACGCCTATGGTGCACAAAATTTTCTCCATTCTTGAAATGGTGCAACATGAGCTGTTGTTGTTTGGCGCTGTCTTCCTTTTGATTGGGGCGCTCGATGATCTCGGCGTAGACATTATTTGGGGGGTGCGCGCGATATATCGGCGGCTCATTGTGTATCGAAACCACCCGCCTCTCACCGCACGTCAGTTGCCTCTCATGGGTGATTGCGGCTTGCTTGCAGTCTTTGTCCCGGCATGGGGCGAGGCCATGGTCATTGGAGCCATGCTGCGCAATTGCACACGGAGCTGGAGCGATAGCGGTTACACCTATCGCATTTACGTTGGTTGTTATCCAAACGACCCAGATTCTGCCGCCGCGGTCATCGACGCGGCTCGGTCAAATATGCATATTCGTCTTGTGCTGGTCGACCATGATGGGCCCACGACCAAAGCCGATTGCCTCAACCGGCTATGGCAGGCGTTGCTTGCAGATGAAATTGTGCGTGGGCGCAAAGCAAAGGCCATTATTCTCCACGACGCGGAAGATGCGGTTCATGGCGATGAACTCCATGTGTTTGATTGCCTGGTATCAAAAGGCGGCGCAGTTCAATTACCAGTTACACCGGTCCGCACGCCGAACTCCAGATGGATAAGTGGTCATTATTGCGACGAATTCGCTGAGGCGCATGGCAAAAACATGGTCGTGCGTGAGGCTTTGGGCGCAGCTTTGCCACTTGCGGGAGTTGCGTGCGCGATTGAGCGCAATCTTATGGGCCGGCTCGCGCAGAGGAACAATGGCCGACCCTTTGACCCCAATAGCCTGACCGAAGATTATGAATTGGGCATCCGCATTGGTGCTGCTGGGGGGCGGACGATTATGGCACGCTTATCGGACAGCCAAGGCAGATTGGTGGCAACACGCGCATGCTTTCCGGATACATTGCAAACGTCGGTTCGGCAAAAGACGCGCTGGCTGATAGGCATTGCTCTTGCCGGATGGGACCGCCTTGGTTGGCAGGGAAATCTCATGCAAAAGTGGATGCTGCTTCAGGATCGTAAATCTATTCTCGCCGCCATCGTCCTTGCAACTGCCTATATCTGGATCGTGTTGATCACCATATTGGCTGTGGCTGAAACAGAGGGCATGCATCACACCGCACCCCTTTCCCCCTTATTACTCTCGCTCCTTTGGCTGAACACTGCCCTTTTGTGCTGGCGGCTGGGTGTGCGTGCCGGATTTGTGGCGGCCGTATATGGGCCAAAGGAAGCGTTGCTGTCCATTCCGCGCAGCGTCGTCAGCAACATCATCGCCATTATGGCCGCGCGGCGGGCAACTGTTGCTTATGTTCGGCATATTTTCGGAAGACCGCTAGTTTGGGACAAAACTGCGCATCACAGCGTTCCAGAAACTTTGGCAAGAGGCGACTGATGCGCGGCAAGGCATTTGGGTTTCTTGTGCTATTGTGCGTGACGTGGACCACGGCTCGGATCATCTTCAATATTTCCGACCAACAAGCCGATGGACGGCGTCAGGACACCGCGTCGCTGATACCAAAAAAACGACCGCTCGCCAAAAAATTTCCAAAATTTGCGGACTATCGGCAGCTTGGCAATGGATATGCGCATGCATTTCAGGCGGCACCCGCACCGTATCGCGTGATGGATTTTCATGCCAATATTGGTCTCCAATCAGTTGCTTCAGATCGCGATGCTGGCGGTTCCCAACAATCCGTGGATGAACGCCTGCTGCACCTAGAACATGTACCCGCTCTGGGACCGGAAAGACCTTCGGGGCCACCACCCCTGTATTTGCCGACACCCCCTAAGCATGCGCCATTTAAAGTGTACGCGTATAGTTTTTGGCGACATGGCGCGGTTCAGGCGGGACAGCTTGGAAATGGGCAATATGGTGGTAGCCAGAGTGCGGCTTTGATAGCGATCCCAGTACTGCGATATCGTGATGCGCAAGATACTTCCCGGCTTGCTGTTATCGGCAGACTCTCCACGTCGCATAGCAAGATCCGGGAAAGCGAATGGGCGGCGGGAATCCAATGGCAGCCGATAAGGTCTATTCCAGCGCGCATGTCTATCGAGCGGCGGTTTCGGCGCGACGCGCCTGATACGGTCGCCGCCTATCTGGCTGGCGGGCATGCAGGCAGCAAACTGCCCTTGGCGTTTACGCTCGACGGCTATGGTCAGGCAGGCTTTGTCAGTGGCAAGGACGCAGGCGCCTTTGTAGACGTGCAGTTGACCACGCACAGACCGCTTGTCAGCCAAACGGGCGCGCAGCTCTCTGCGGGTGGGGGCATATGGGCCGGCGGGCAAGGTGACTTAATGCGTCTGGATGTTGGGCCGTCCGTGCGCGGCCTGTTATCCGTTGGGCCTGCCAGATTGCGGATCGACGCGAGTTGGCGCTTTCGCATTGCGGGCGATGCCCAACCTGGCAATGGTCCCGCCGTGACCTTGTCCACCAGTTTCTAAGCGCTAGCCTTTATCCTGCCGCGAAATGCGGTTAGGGTCCGTCTGTCGATCATGGATATATATCTTCCCATAGCCAATTTGTCGGTGAACGCGCTGGTCATCATCCTGCTGGGTGGCGGCGTCGGCGTGCTCTCGGGCATGTTCGGCGTAGGCGGCGGGTTCCTTACAACGCCGTTGTTGATTTTCTATGGCATCCCTCCCGCCGTGGCCGCAGCGTCCGCATCGACGCAGGTAACAGGCGCAAGCGTATCAGGCGTGTTTGCCCATATGAAGCGCGGTGGCGTCGACTTCCAGATGGGCGGTGTGCTGGTCGTAGGTGGCATCTTCGGCACGGGCGCAGGCGCGGCAATCTTTGAAATATTGGAATCGGTCGGCCAGATTGATACCGTAATCAACATTCTGTACGTCCTCATGCTCGGCAGCATCGGTGGCTTAATGGCCAAAGAAAGTCTGGCGAGCGTGCGTGCTACGCGGTCGGGTAAACCGGTTGTAGCGGCGAAACGGCGGCATCACCCGCTGGTCGCCAGCCTGCCGATGCGCTGGCGCTTTTATCGCTCAGGGCTTTACATTTCACCGCTTGCGCCGCTGATATTGGGTTTCGTGACTGGCATTATGACCATGCTGCTTGGTGTTGGCGGCGGTTTCATCATGGTGCCTGCCATGTTGTATCTTTTGGGCATGGGCGCGCAGGTTGTCGTCGGCACGTCGTTGTTCCAGATTTTGTTTGTGACCATGGCGTCCACGATGATGCATAGCCTGACCACGAAGGCCGTCGATATTGTGCTTGCGCTATTTCTGCTTGTCGGCAGTGTCACCGGCGCGCAGATTGGTGCGCGCTTGGCGCAACGCATGCGCCCCGAGTATCTGCGCCTTTTCCTTGCCACTATCGTTCTACTGGTCGCCATCCGCATGGCGCTTGGCCTGGGTTGGCAGCCTGACGAAATCTATACGTTGCAGGCATTATGAAACGCTGGTTAGCCTTATTTCTATATTTGCTTCCGGTGGCGGCAAGCGCACAAAATGTTCCCAAGCTGGTGCCTGACGTTTCACAGCGTCAGATCGATATTCAATCCGGATTCACGGGCGCGGAAATGTTGTTATTCGGGGCTATCATATATCCGCGCGGCGTTGTGCCAGAGGGAAAGGTCGATGTAGCGGTTGTGCTGCGTGGCCCGACCCGATCCATCACCCTGCGCGAAAAACGCAAGATCGCAGGCATTTGGATCAATGCTGACAGCACCGATTTTCGTTCTGTTCCGGCTTATTATGCCATCGCATCTTCACGGCCGCTCGATCAGATTGTGAACAGCAAGACCGCCGCGATTTATGAACTCGGTTTGGATCGCTTACAGCTCTCCCCTAGTGGTGAAGTCGACGCCGCCGAGCAACGGCGCTTTGTTCATGGGTTGGTAGATTTAAACCGCCGCAATGGTCTGTTCCGTCAAGACGCGGGTACGGTCGAAATCACCGACCAAGTCCTGTATCGCGCGCGTCTCAACATTCCCTCCAGCGTGCCGGTGGGGGTCTACACCGCAGAAACCTTGCTCATTCGCAACGGCAGGGTCATCGTTGCCGACGATAATGTCGAGGTGCGCATTCGAAAGACCGGGTTTGAGCAGCTGGTTACGGTGTTGGCTCAGGATTACGCCCTTTTTTATGGCGCGATGGCGGTGCTGGTGTCGTTGCTGCTGGGGTGGTTCGCTGGATTTATCTTCAATCGGCTCTAATTCACGCTGTCATGACCGTGCAACCGCGCTGCGATGCTGCCGCCGCGAGCATGGTAAATATTTTTTTACCTTCTCCACATATGCCTAGATGCTTAATCGCAAAAGGGCAGTTGAGTATGGACGATTCGGCGCGCCGAGAGATTGTCAGTGGTCGGTCGGATGTGCCCGACATGCCCACATTTGCACCAGATGTGAACCCGCAAGGTTACAGCCAAGCCGTCAACGGCCCGCTCCATCATATCGGCTTCGTCATGGAAATTGCGGGCTCTGGGTCACAAGTGACTTTGGATACGGGCATTTTGAATGGCCTCATGACCCACAGCGACCCTAGCATTGCTATGTCAGGACAAGTCGGCAGCCAGATTAAAATTCGGGTCGGCAATACCTGGCTGCTCGCCAGCATCCGAACCCAAAAAATACACGCACATGACCATGGCGCCATTATCGCTCAGGTCGATTTTTTGGGCGAGGGCGACGAAGAAAAACTGACCGGCAAAATTTATAATTTCCGGCGCGGTGTGATGCGCTATCCCGTGCCTGGTAGCGAAGTCTATGCGGTGTCCAGTCCCGACCTTAAACAAGTGTATGCTGCCGATTCACGCGCCAATATCGAAATAGGCACTGTCTTCCCAACAAAAGATATCCGCGGCGCGCTGTATGTCGACGCTATGCTTGGCAAGCATTTTGCCCTGCTCGGCTCGACGGGCACAGGCAAGTCAACGACCGCGGCTCTCATTTTGCATAAAATCTGCGACATCGCCCCTGAAGGCCATATCGTGATGATTGACCCGCATGGCGAATATAGCGCTGCATTCAAAAGCAACGGCGCGCTGTTCGACGTCAACAACCTTGCCATGCCCTATTGGATGATGAATTTCGCCGAACATTGCGAGATTCTCGTAACATCAACTGGCGACGACAAGCAGATCGACTCCGATATTCTGGCAAAATGCCTGCTGCAGGCGCGGTCCAAGAACCGGATGACGGAGACGATTGGTAAGTTGACAGTCGATGCGCCAATTCCGTATCTTTTGTCCGATTTGACCAGCATATTACAAAATGAAATGGGCCGGTTAGACAAGGCCACCTCGTCTGCGCCATTTATGCGGTTGAAAAGCAAAATTGAGGAATTGAAGGCCGATCCCCGCTATAACTTCATGTTCTCGGGTATGCTTGTCGGAGACAGCATGGCGGATTTTGTTGGTAAGATTTTCAGGCTCCCGTCAAACGGCAAACCGATTTCGATCATCGACGTATCCGGCGTTCCATCAGACATTACGTCCACTGTGGTGGCGGTGCTTTCACGGCTCGTCTTCGATTATGCCATATGGTCACGTAATGAATCGCAACGTCCGATCCTGCTCGTATGTGAAGAGGCGCATCGTTATATCCCGTCCGAACGCGTTTCCAAGGACAGCGCTGTCCGCTCCATTCTTGAACGCATTGCCAAAGAAGGCCGTAAATATGGTGTGTCACTTGGTCTGATTACACAGCGACCATCCGACTTGGCTGAAGGCGTGCTATCGCAATGTGGCACGATCATTTCGATGCGCCTCAATAACGAACGCGACCAAGCTTTCGTCCGTGCCGCGATGCCCGAAGGCGCACGTGGCTTCCTCGACGCGATCCCAGCTTTACGCAACCGCGAATGCATCATCTGTGGTGAAGGTGTGAGCATCCCCATCCGCGTGGCGCTCGATAATCTTAACGAAGAAAAACGTCCGGCCTCAGAAGATCCATTATTCAGCGAGCTGTGGCAGGAAACCGGCGGCGAAACGGAGATATTAGACCGCGTCGTCAGAAGGTGGCGCGCACAAGGCCGCTGAGGTTTTTCGCAATGTCGAGATGGCCGAGAAGCTCTGCGGCAAACGCAGCATCGCGGTCCACGCCAGCAAGGATTATCAAATTTAACGTCTTCATTCGTTGAGATTTGGCCGAAGATATTGCCGCGCACGGTCCAGATCCAATCCCCGGCGCGCCGCATAATCCGCGACCTGATCATCACCAATCCGCGCCACACCAAAATATTCCGACTGCGGGTGACCAAAATATAGACCGCTTACTGCAGCGGTCGGCAGCATCGCAAAGCTCTCCGTCAACGTGATGCCCGTTTTATGGGTGGCGTCCAACAGGTCGAACAATGTCGGCTTCAGGCTATGGTCGGGGCAGGCGGGATAGCCGGGGGCTGGCCGAATGCCCCTATATTCTTCACGGTTCAACGCCTCGGATGTGAACTGCTCATCCGGCGCATAGCCCCATAAGTCCTTGCGGACATGTTCGTGCATCCGTTCGGCAAAGGCCTCGGCCAAGCGGTCGGCTAAAGCTTTCAGCATGATGTCTGAATAATCATCGATATTGGCTTTGAACGCCGCCAAATGCGGACCAATGCCATGGCCAGTCGTAACGGCGAAGCCGCCAATCCAGTCACCGTCACGGCTGATAAAATCCGCGAGACACATATTGGCCTTGCCCTCGCGTTTGGCAATTTGCTGCCGCAAAAATGGCAAGCGCACATGCGCCTCGGTCTGTTCGCAATAGACCACCACATCATCGCCATCACGCCAGCAGGGCCACAGGCCGGCAACGCCTTTGGCCCGAAGCCATTTTTCATTGATGATCTTGTCGAGCATCGCATTGGCGTCGGCAAATAGGCTGGTCGCGCTTTCGCCGACGATTTCATCGGTCAAGATCGCAGGATAATTGCCATGTAATTCCCAAGCGCGGAAGAATGGCGTCCAATCGATATATTTGCGCAGGTCCGCCAAATCCCAATCATCATAGGCATGAACACCCGGCTGACGCGGCGGGGCAGGCTTCATGCTTTCGTCGATTTCGAACGCATTGGCACGCGCATCTTCGAGTGTGGTGAGGGGCTTTGCGGTCTTGCCGGCACGGGCATCGCGAATGTCGCTATATTCAGCGCGCGTATCCGCAACAAATTTGTCCGCCATTGTATCGCTGACCAATGTGCCCGCAACGCCAACGGCCCGCGATGCATCCAGCACATGGATAACGGGCCCAGAATATACCGGCTCAATGCGCAATGCCGTATGGGTTTTCGACGTGGTCGCCCCGCCGATCATCAGCGGCATTGTCATGCCCGCCTTTTCCATTTCCTCAGCAACGGTCACCATTTCGTCGAGCGAAGGGGTGATCAGGCCAGAAAGCCCGATCATGTCGGCATCATGCTCGACCGCCGCCTGCAATATTGTCGGCCATGGGACCATGACACCCAGATCGACAATTTCGAAGCCATTGCATTGTAAAACCACACCAACAATATTCTTGCCGATATCATGCACGTCACCCTTGACGGTCGCCATGATGATCTTGCCCTTACCCTTGGCCCCAGCTACTTTTTCCGCCTCAATATACGGGAAGAGATGCGCAACCGCCTTTTTCATCACGCGCGCGGATTTCACCACTTGCGGCAGGAACATGCGCCCCGATCCAAACAGATCGCCAACGACGTTCATGCCGTCCATCAAGGGCCCTTCGATCACTTCAATAGGACGACCGCCCGCCATTTTGATCGCAAGCCGTGCTTCTTCAGTGTCATCGACAATGTGCGCATCCATGCCTTTGACCAAAGCATGCTCCAGCCGCTTGTGCACGGGCCAGCCGCGCCATTCCGCCTCAGCCTTTTCCTGCGCGACATCGGTTCCGCGATATTTTTCGGCAAGCGCGATCAGGCGCTCAGTCGCATCGGGGTCGCGGTTAAGGATGACGTCTTCACACGCAACGCGCAATTCTGCATCGATGTCATCATAGATGTCGAGCTGCCCCGCGTTGACAATAGCCATATCCAACCCGGCGGGTATCGCATGATAGAGAAAGATCGAATGCATCGCCCTGCGGACAGGTTCATTGCCGCGAAAGCTGAATGACAGGTTGGAAAGTCCGCCCGAATAATGCGCATGTGGGCACAATATGCGCAGTTCTTTGACGGCCTCGATAAAGTCGACGCCGTAATTATTATGCTCCTCAATACCCGTGGCCACCGCAAAGATATTGGGGTCGAAAATAATGTCTTCTGGCGGAAAACCTATGCCCAGCAACAGGTCGTAGGCGCGCTTGCATATCTCGACCTTGCGGCGTTGGGTATCTGCTTGGCCCGTTTCATCGAACGCCATCACGACGACCGCCGCGCCATAGGCCATGCACAAGCGGGCATGATGCAGGAAAGCCTCCTCGCCCTCTTTCATCGAGATCGAATTCACGATCGGCTTGCCCGAAACGCATTTCAGTCCAGCCTCAATCACGCTCCATTTTGAGCTGTCGATCATCAAGGGCACGCGCGCAATATCTGGTTCAGCAGCAATACGTTTGATGAAGGTCGTCATCGCCTCATGCGCGTCGAGCAGGCCTTCATCCATGTTGATATCGATGATCTGCGCGCCATTTTCGACCTGGTCACGCGCAACCTCGACAGCAGCTTCATAGTCGCCAGCGAGAATCAGTTTTTTGAACTTAGCGCTGCCGGTCACATTGGTTCGTTCACCAATGTTTACGAAGCGTGAGGAGGAAGCGGAAGAAGGAGAAGACATTTTTGTTCTACTTTAAAATAGTTCAGGCGGCCATGATGAAGGGTTCAAGCCCCGCAAGCCGCGTTACGACATCGGCCTTGGGGATTGACCTTGGCGCACGGTCCGCCACCGCCTTAGCGATTGCCGCGATGTGCGCCGGTGTCGTGCCGCAACAGCCGCCGACTATATTTACCAGCCCATCATCGAGCCATTGGCCAATCAACTGCGCAGTTGTTTCGGGCAGCTCATCATATTCCGCCAAATCATTGGGCAGGCCCGCATTGGGATAAGCCATCACCAGCGTGTCGGCTTGCTTGGACAATGCCGCCAGATGTGGACGCAGCAGATCTGCGCCGAACGAGCAATTCAGCCCGATGGTTAGCGGTTTGACGTGCCGGATTGCGGCCCAAAACGCTTCGACTGTGTGTCCCGACAGGTTTCGACCCGCCATATCGGTTATGGTCATCGATATCATCAAGGGCACATCACGTCCGCACGCGGCAGCAGCCTCTTGTGCCGCCATCGCCGCGCATTTGGCATTGAGGGTATCGAATATCGTTTCGATTAGCAGAAAATCGACACCACCTTCGATAAGGGCGTCGCATTGGGCGCGATACACGTCTTTCAGATAGTCGAAGTCTATTTCGCGATAGCCCGGATCGTTGACATCGGGTGATAACGACAAGGTCTTGTTCGTCGGCCCTATCGAGCCAGCCACAAAGCGCCGAATGCCATCCTTCGCCTCGGCGGCATCGCAACAAGCGCGCGCGAGCTGTGCCGATTCCACGTTTAACCGCTGAACCAAATGTTCGCAGCCATAATCGGCCATGCTGATTTTGGTCGCGCTGAAGGTGTTGGTTTCGATCATATCCGCGCCCGCCTCAAGATAAGCGGTGTGGATAGCACCAACAATATCGGGGCGCGTAATCGACAATAGGTCGTTATTGCCCTTTTGATCATGCGTCAGGTCAAGGTTGCCGCGATAATCGGATTCGGACAGTTTATACCTTTGAATTGCGGTGCCGTAGCCGCCGTCAAAAACCAGTATCTGTTGCGCCGCGCGATCAACGAATGCTGCACGCGCGCTCATGCTGCAACCTCCCGGACAATTGCGGCTGGCCGTTTTCCAAGCAGGTGGCAGATGGCGTATGAGAGCTCGGCGCGGTTCAGCGTGTAAAAATGGAAGTCGCGCACACCGCCTGCATATAGCTTACGGCACATTTCTGCGGATACGGTCGCGGCAACCAGCTGCCGTGCGGAGGGGTGGTCATCGAGACCATCGAACAGATGGGCCATCCAATCGGGAATGGCTGTTCCAGTCATGTGCGACATGCGGGTGATGGCGGCAAAGTTTGACACGGGCATGATGCCAGGGACGATCTCTGCATCCACGCCCGCCGCCGCGACAGCATCACGGAACCGGAAAAAGGTTTCAGGTTCAAAAAAGAACTGCGTGATGGCGCGGCTCGCGCCTGAATCCAGCTTGCGCTTAAGGAAATCAATGTCGGAGGCCGCCGACAATGCTTCGGGATGCGTTTCAGGATATGCGCTGACCGAGATTTCGAACGGGTGGAGCTTACGCAGCCCTTCTACCAACTCCGCAGCGCTCGCATATCCATCGGGATGCGGCACGAATTTGCCATCAGAATTAGGGGCATCGCCCCGCAAGGCGACGATATGGCGAACGCCCGCTTCCCAATAAGCATTGGCGACGTCGGCGATTTCCGCCTTTGACGCTTCGACGCATGTGAGGTGCGCCGCTGCAGGAATGTCAGTCTCGCGCGCGATGCGCGCCACGGTTTTGTGCGTACGCTCGCGCGTTGTGCCGCCCGCGCCATAGGTCACCGACACAAAGCGCGGACCAAGCGGCGCTAATGTCACCACCGAATCCCACAGCTGTTCTTCCATTTTTTCCGTCTTGGGCGGGAAAAATTCAAAGCTGATTTCGCAATCGCCCGCAAGCCCCGCGAAAAGGGGGGACGCCACGGCGCGGCCGGCCTCCTGCATCTGTGCTAGCGGGAGAATCATGCAACAATCCTTAAGTTATGCGCGTTTCTGGGTCGCGGCTGAACACTGGGCAGCTTTTGACCCATCCAAACTTTGACGACCAATTCACCTGCTTCAAGTGCCGTTTGGTGGACCAACTGGAGACCGTGGCCAGCAAATGCCTTTTTCATAAAATCATCTGCGAAGCCAAGCCGTGCATGGGCATGAACGGTGCGAAGCTCTTCAAGATTATGTGCGGCAAAGTCGACAATGACCAGCCTGCCGTTCGGCGCAAGCGTGCGTACTGCTTCGGCGATCACGGCTTCGGGATGCTGGGCATAATGGAGGACCTGATGAAAGATGACTGTATCAAATTCCCCGTCGCCAACGGGCAACATGTTAAAATCACCCAGCTTGATGTCGACCTTACTTGCAATGTCAGGGCTCAGATTGGCAATTTTTGCGCGGGCAAGCCGAAGCATCTCAGGACTGTTGTCGACAGCCACAAAACGTTCCGATGCGGCGGCAAACAGCTCTACGATACGTCCTGTCCCGGTTCCAACATCCAGAAAGCGCCCCAATGGCGCGCTGTTCAGGATATGCGCCAGCCGAGCTTCGACTTCCGAATCAGCGATATGCAGCGATCGCAGCGAATCCCATTCATCAGCATGAGCGGCAAAATAGGCCGCAGCCATATCCGTCCGCGCATTGCGCACCTCATCAAGCCGAAGCACATCGCGCTGAAACGCCTTGCCCTGCGACACATCTGCCTCAGCCAATAACGATGCCAGCGGGCTATCGGTCAAAATGGAGGCAGGGCGCAAGAACACCCAACTCCCCTCTTTGCGCCGCTCCAGAAGTCCAGCTTCGTCCAATATTCTAATGTGGCGGGAAACACGGGGCTGACTTTGGTCCAAAATCTGAACCAACTCTCCAACCGACAGCTCTAGGCGCAGCACCAAAAACGCGATTCGTAACCGCGTCGGATCCGCCAAAGCCCGCATGATATTGAGTAAATTCATCATTTGACGATGATATAAAGAAATCTTTATATTAAGTCAATCGGCTCAAATTCGGCATATTTTCTACCGTTATAGTAGAGATTAGCGCAAAATTGTTACGGAACAATATCAATCTGTGAAAAAGCGCATTGCCACCGAATTGTGAACGGGCTAGAGGGCTTTTCGCAGGCAAGCTGCAATTGTTGTAGCGCGCCTGTCAGGTTTCATAAGTTTTGCTAGGGGGTTTCCCATATGAAGAAAATTGCTGTATCTCTCGTTCTTGCCGCTTCGCTCGGTTTGGCCGCTTGCTCAGGTGCTGAAGAAGCAACCACAGAAGCAGAAGCAACCACAGAAGCTCCTGCTGAAGCTGCTGACGCTGCTGTAGAAGGCGCTGCTGCAACTGACGCTGCTGCAACTGAAGCAACTGCAACTGACGCTGCTGCAACTGCAACAGACGCTGCTGCAACTGCAACCGACGCAGCTGCTGCTGCCGGTGCAACTGCAGACGCTGCGAAAGAAGCTGCGAAGTAATATTCGCGCTTTTTAGCGAAAGCTTTTGATGAGGGCTGTTCTGTTTACAGGACGGCCCTTTTCTTTGTCCGGCATACACCGGATATCGGCCATCCACGTTGCTTGCCGTCGATAAGCGACGAAGATTATTGGTCGTGATATGTTGCGACCGTGCGCGACACAAATTGCATGAACGACATCCGTTGGGGGATCGATGCGGTCGTGCTCCCCATCATGATAGCCATTGCATAACGCGTTCCATCAGGCGCCGTCATAATTCCGATGTCGTTGTAGCCCGTCGAAACAGGCGGCAATATCTGCCCCGTCCCTGTTTTATGTAAGAACCGCCACCCTGTGGGTACCCCCGCTTTCATCCGGTTTGGCCCACTGGAGGTGCGCGACATGATTCCCAAGATGAGCTTTGTAGATGCTGGCGAAAGCAGTTCCCCTCTCGCCAACCGGGCCAATGCGCGGACAATTGCCTCGGGACTTGCCCCATCGATTGGGTTCGCCAGATAACGATCAAGCGCAGCTTTGCGCTTTGCGAAAGGCAGTGCGTCGCGCGCTGCATAAAAGCTGCTGCCAAGCGCGTAGTCCTGACGCCAATCAAGCCCAGCGATGCCGCTTTGCAGCAAACGCTCGCCTGGACCAAAGCGAATGGCGCCCAAATTCTTTCGTGCCAAAAAGCTTTGAACCGCTTGGGGACCGCCAACTGTACGCAGAAGGGAGTCATTCGCAGTATTGTCACTAGCGATAATGGCTTGCTCAAGCAGCGCGAGAACCGTCACCTCAATCTCACCATTGGCGATCACGCGGTCGCGGATTGGCTGATGAAAAACCGCCAGATCATCGCGCGTAATCCGCACCTTTTGATCCAGGCTAACTTTACCTTGGTCGACCAAGTCCAATATGGTTAACGCCACCCATGTTTTGGAAACACTCTGCTGCGGGAACAATTCTGTCATCCGTTGGCCAGTGATCCATTCGCCGCCATCTAGCCGCATGACCGCAACACCTGTACGACCGGGGAAAAGCTGCCACTGCTCTTGTAACAGATTTTCAAGACCCGTTGGCGCATGGCGATTGAGCGGGCGCGTTGGAGCGGCTGGGACAACGGGCGCAGCAGAATGTGGCCTATGCGGTGATGGCGCAGTATTTGCTTTGGGCAACGCCCGGTCCACGGCAACGCATCCCGACAAACTCGCCATCAACACGAGCGATGCCACACCAACACGCAGCAGCTTATTCACGCGCCGTTCCCCAATTTCTGTGTCCCCAACCATATTCGGTCAATAGGACAGAGCCTTGGCAGAAGACAACGTCAATGCCTGTTTTTGCGATGAACGATTCCCCGGCGTAGACGAGGCGATCGGCGCGGCACTTTAAGCGGGTTATTTAACCGATTCAGCCGCGGCCGCGATAGGGTTGAACGCCTTGATCGGGCAACCACAAGCCCTTGGGTGGTTCGCCCGATTGCCAGAACACATCAATGGGTATGCCGCCGCGTGGATACCAATAACCGCCAATACGCAGCCAATGGGGCTTCATCTCCGCGAATAACCTTTGGCCAATGCCCACGGTACAATCTTCGTGAAAAGCCGCATGGTTGCGGAATGAGCCCAAGAACAGTTTAAGCGACTTCGATTCGACGATCGTTGCATCTGGCGCATAGTCGATGACCAAATGCGCGAAATCGGGCTGGGCCGTTACCGGGCACAAAGACGTGAATTCAGGTACGGCAAAACGCGCGAGATACAATGTATCCGGGCGCGGATTGGGGACATAATCGAGCTGCGCCTCTTGTGGCGTCTGCGGAAGCGCGCTGTGCGCACCGAGGAATTTTGGCTTTAGTGTGTCGTTCATGATCGCGCATTTAGCGGTTTCGCCACGGGAAGCAAACGGGTGATGCCAGATATGGCCCTTGGCGCGGGAATAAATAGGCTGGGATTCGTCTAAACTGTACGCTCCCGTCTTTCTTGAAACCCTGTATCGTCCTCGAATGCGCGCCGCGCTATGGCGCAAACATGACAATTTTGATTCCCATATTTGGCGACCAGCTAAGCCACGGCCTGTCTTCTTTGGCGGCGCAGGACAAATCAGCATGCATCATCTTGATGGCGGAGGTCGACGAAGAAACCGAATATGTGCCGCACCATAAATCGAAAATGGCCTATATCCTGTCGGCCATGCGCCATCACGCCGAGGATTTGCGCAGTGCCGGATGGACAGTTGATTATGTAAAGCTGACCGACGCGGAAAACAGCGGCAGCTTCACCGGGGAAATCGCCCGCGCCATTGAACGGCACACAGTGTCCGCACTGTGCGTCACCGAGGCAGGCGAATGGCGCGTCAAGGCGATGTTGGATAGCTGGCCCGACCGCTTTGATATTCCCGTGGAAATCCGGCCTGATGATCGGTTTTTGTGCACCCATGCTGAATTTGAAAGCTGGGCCAAGGACCGCAAGCAGTTGCGCATGGAGTTTTTCTATCGCGACATGCGGCGCAAGTCTGGCTTGATGATGAACGGAGACGCGCCCGAAGGTGGACAGTGGAATTTTGACGCTGAGAACCGCAAACCGGCGAAGCGCGATCTCGCGATGCCAAAGCCATTACACTTTGCGCCAAACGCCGTGACGCAAGATGTCATCCAAATGGTCGAGAGTCGCTTTGCAGATAACATGGGTGCAACGGAAAAATTCGGTTTTGCCGTGACCCGCGAAGATGCCTTGCAGCAGCAAAAGCATTTTCTGGACCACGCTCTACCCAATTTCGGGGATTATCAGGACGCTATGCTCAGCGGAGAGCCGTTTTTGTGGCATTCGATCCTCTCGCCTTACCTCAATTCCGGTTTGCTGGATCCACTTGAATTGTGCCGTGCGGTTGAAGTGCGATATAGGGCCGGCAAGGTACCCATAAACGCAGCCGAAGGCTTTATCCGGCAAGTTATTGGCTGGCGCGAATATGTCCGCGGAATTTATTGGCATGCTGGCCCCGAATATGTGGAGAGCAACGCGCTTGCCGCGACGCGGCCGCTGCCCGCATTTTACTGGACGGGCAAAACCGATATGCATTGCATGTCGCAGGCCATTGGCCAGACAATCGCGCATAGCTACGCGCACCATATCCAGCGGCTCATGATTACCGGCAATTTTGCATTGCTGGCAGGCCTTGACCCAAAAGAAGTCCATAAATGGTATCTCGCGGTCTATGCCGATGCGTATGAATGGGTTGAATTGCCAAACAGCTTGGGCATGAGCCAGTTCGCCGACGGCGGCATGCTGGCGTCAAAGCCCTATGCGGCCAGTGGTGCGTATATCAACCGTATGTCCGATTATTGCACGCATTGCCGCTTTGACGTCAAGCAACGCACCGGACCCAAAGCATGTCCATTCAATGCGCTATATTGGGAGTTCATTGCACGCAACACGGATAAGCTGCGCAAAAATCCGCGCATGGCCATGCCGTATAAAAATTGGGAGCGGATGGCCGAGACCGACAAGATTGCGTTGCGTGCGCATGCGCAGCAATTTCTCGAAACGCTTGGATAGTTTGGAAAAGCTGCTTATCCTGCTCCGCACAAGAATCACAAAATACGGGCAAGGACGAAAATCATGGAATTGTTAGTAAGCACCGAATGGTTGGCGACAGAAATGGGTGCGTCCGACCTGCGGATCGTGGATGCAACCTGGTTCATGCCTGATGCAGGCCGCAATGCGCAGGCCGAATATGAAGGCGGGCATATCCCGTCGGCGGTGTTCATGGACCTTGAAGAGCTCGCTGACGCCAATAGCAGTCTGCCAAACACCTTGCCGCCGCCTGAAAAGTTCGCCAGCCGCATGCAATCGCTTGGGTTAGGCGATGGCAGCCGCATTGTGGTTTATGACGACAGCCCGTTCAAATCAGCCACCCGCGCGTGGTGGATGCTGACATTGTTCGGTGCACATGATGTGGCAATACTCGACGGCGGGATCGCCAAATGGAAGGCCGAAGGCCGCGCACTCGAAACTGGCAAGCCCGCCTTGCGCCACCGCCACTTCACTGTCTGGAAAGACGACAAGGCCGTCCGCAGCAAGGCGGATTTGTTAGCCAATTTGCACAGTAATGACGCCGATGTTGTCGATGCCCGCGGCGCCGGTCGTTTCACGGGCGAAGAAGCAGAGCCGCGGCCGGAAATGGCGTCGGGTCATATTCCAGGCAGCCGCAACCTGCCCTTTGGCCAATTGTTTAACGCCGATGGCACATGGAAGCGCGGCGACAACCTTGCCCAAGCATTCACAGACGCTGGTGTTGATCTCAGCAAGCCCCTGATCACCACATGCGGTTCAGGCATGACCGCAGCGGTTGTTCTTTTTGGCGCGCGGATGACCGGCAAGACCGACGTTTCGCTGTATGACGGCAGCTGGTCTGAATGGGGCCTAGATAAGGACACCCCGAAGGCCCAAGGTGCGGCTTGAGTTCTAAGAAGCCTCAAAAACCGGCCACAAAAACAGTCACAGCAGGGCGCCGGCGTGCATTAACTGGCCCTGTCGTTAATGTGCCTGTGTGGCGCGCGAGCACGCATTTATATGAAAATGTTGCCGCGTTGGAGGCGGGCAAATCCGGCAATCAAGACGGCCACTTTTTCTACGGTCGCCGCGGCGCGCCAACGCAATGGTCGCTTGCCGAAGCGCTCACTGAGATGGAACCCGGCGCGCATGGAACCATGCTATATCCATCAGGCGTTGCGGCCATCGCGTGCGTCTTGTTATCGGTTCTTAAGTCTGGTGACGTCTTACTGATGACGGATAATGCCTATGACCCAAGTCGGTCCTTGGCGGACGGCTTTCTGAAACGCTTTGGTGTCGAGACACGCTATTTTGATCCACTCGTCACCGACTATGATGCGCTTTTCTGTGACCGTAGCAAGGCGATATTGCTGGAATCCCCCGGAAGCCTGACATTCGAGGTGCAGGACATCCCCGCCATTTGCGCAGCGGCTAAAAAGCGCAACATAGTTACGCTTCTCGACAACACATGGGCGACCCCTTATTTCCATACCGCGCTCGACAAGGGTGTCGACATGGCGATCTTGTCGTGCACCAAATATATTGTGGGCCATAGTGACGTCATGATGGGTAGCGTCACCACGCACGAGACATATTGGACAAGATTGCGCCAGACCGCACAGCAGTTGGGTCAGACCGTGTCGCCCGACGACGCCTATCTCGCCAGCCGCGGCCTGCGCACATTGTCGGTGCGAATGAAAGCACATGAGGCCTCAGCGCTGCAGATCGCACAGTGGCTTCAAACACAAGCCGATGTCGCAGCCGTGTTCCACCCCGCTTTGCCGGAATGCCCCGGGCACGCGTTTTGGAAGCGTGACTTTACGGGCGCATCGGGGCTGTTTTCATTCGTCTATAAAGGTAACGCCGCAACCGCAGCAGCCTTCGTTGATGCGCTCGAATTGTTCGGCATTGGCTATAGCTGGGGCGGATTTGAAAGCCTTGCTTTGCCCGTCCAGCCGGAAAAATACCGGTCGGTTGTCTCGTGGGATACGCCCGGCACACTGATTCGGCTACAAATCGGCTTGGAAGATACGGGCGACTTGGTCAGTGACCTTGACCAAGCCTTCGCTTTAGCGCGATCAGGCGCATAAGTCAGCGCGTAGGTTCAGGCACCGCACCTGTATAATCGTAAAAGCCGCGCTTTACCTTGCGGCCATACCAACCAGCCTCGACATATTTTTGAAGCACCGGCGCAGGGCGAAACTTTGGATCGCCCGTGGATTGAAACAGCACATTGGTGATTTCAAGACAGGTATCGAGCCCGATAAAATCTGCAAGAGTCAGCGGCCCCATGGGATGATTTAGGCCCAATTGGCATGCGGTGTCGATATCGCGAACGCTGGCAACCCCCTCACCCAGCGCAAAGCAGGCTTCGTTAATCATCGGCATCAGCACGCGGTTGACGATGAAACCGGGCGCATCATGGGCAAACACCAATTGTTTACCCAGCGCTTCTCCATATAGGCGCACGACGTCAACCGTGGCGTCGGTGGTCGCAAGGCCACGAATAACCTCAATCAAGCCCATCACCGGCACCGGATTGAAGAAATGGACCCCAATGAAGCGCTTAGGATCGGGCGACGATTGCGCCAACCGCGTGATGGGGATCGACGATGTATTCGATGCTAGAACCGCCTGCTGGTCAAGGACTTTGCCGACAGCCTCAAATATCTTGCGCTTGATGTCTTCACGCTCGGTTGCAGCTTCGATAATCAAACCGGCATCCGCCATCGGCGCATAGCTGCCCACAGGTTCAATGCGCGATAAAAGCATATCTGCCGCCGCCTGCTCCATTTTCTCTTTTGCGACGAGCCGGCTAAGCGCCTTGGCAACGCCGGCTTTGCCCTCTTCTGCCTTGGCAAGATCAAGGTCGGATAGATAGACATGATAGCCAGCGCCCGCGCTCACTTGCGCAATGCCTGCGCCCATTTGACCGGCCCCGATGACACCTATTGCACGCATTTTTTAGCTCCAATTTTCCATGTTGCTTTGGCCCTAGCGAAGGCAATACAAAAGCGCTAGCTTCCCGCATATGCAAAAGACGTGGATCGGATTGGCAATAATTGCCGCGACAGCAACGCTTGGTTTCCCGGCTGTGGCCGTGACGCCTGGAAAAGTACAAATCTTCAAAGACTGGACGGTCGGGTGCGACAATGGTCTCGCCTGTCAGGCTGTTGCTTTATCGGATACGGAAAGCGAAGCGGAGAATATGTCCATCATTGTCGCGCGTTCGGCGGATGCTGACACAGCGCTCACGCTCGACCTTTCCTCCTCCGCCCTGCAAGCCGGAGGATATCAAGTGCGCGTCGACGGCAAGCCCGTGTTGGATGTCCTAGTTCCAACCGCGGGCAAGCCGGCGCAGCTAAGAGGCCCCAGCGCCCTGAAATTGTTGCGCGCCATGGCACAAGGCAATGAAGTGCAGCTTCAAAATCAACGTGGCGTCCAATTGGGCAAGGCATCGCTGGCAGGCGCATCGGCGGCGCTCCGTTACATCGACGCACAACAGGGCGCTGCAGGGCCAAATAACGCAATTGTCGTCACGTCCGGTACGCCCAAAGCGGGCAGGCGACCGTTGGTACCCGCTATCATCGCACGCAAGATTATCCCAACAGATGCCCTGCCCGACACATCGGCATTGGTAAATTTGTCGGACACCAGCCCATGTGCTGCGGAACGTTTCGGATCGACCGAGGACAGCGCTTACAGCCTCGGCAGCAGTGTTGACGGGCCGCGCGTTTTGGTTCTGCTCAACTGCGGCGCGGGGGCCTATAATTTTTCGTCCGGCATTTACACAGGCCGGCGTGATGCCGAGGGCGCTTGGACTTTCGAGCCGGCACAATTTGATTATGGCGCCACAGGCTTCACCGCTGAAAGCAATATTCCCATTCTGGTAAATGCCAATTGGGACGCGGCAACCCAAACAATCAGCAGCTATACCAAGGCACGCGGTCTCGGGGATTGCGGCTCTTCGGAAAGCTATGTCTGGGACGGACACATGTTTCGTTTAACCGCGGCCAGCTTTATGGGTGAATGCAGAGGTTCTACCGACTGGATACCCACGTGGCGGGCCGAGGTCAGGCTGATTAACTAATTCTGTTGCTTTTCGGCAAACGGCATTGTGATGCTAGGTCCGACACAGCACAGATTTGCCGGACCACAGCGTCGATAGGGCAAGCTTGCACTGGCGTTTTTGCGAAATTCCGCTTATGCGCGGCCGCAATGCGCATCCTTTAGGCAGAAAGTCGTTACACCATGGCCACCCCAATTCGTAATGCCCCATTGAGAGTGGGCCTCGCTGGTCTTGGTACCGTTGGCAGCGGCGTTATCCGCTTGATTCAAGAAAATAGCGCGTTGATTGCGCGGCGCGCTGGCCGCGAAATCGAAATTGTGGCCGTCACCGCCCGTGACCGCAATAAGGACCGCGGTGTTGATCTATCACCTTACCGTTGGGTCGACGATATGGGCGAACTTGCAACCGCCGCGGACATTGATGTGGTGGTTGAGCTCGTGGGGGGATCGGATGGTCCCGCGCTGACCTTGGCACGCGAGACATTGTCGAATGGACGCGCATTGGTCACCGCCAACAAGGCAATGGTCGCGCATCATGGCGCTGAGCTTGCATCCTTGGCTGAGAGCAAACAGGCTGCGCTTAAATTTGAAGCGGCGGTTGCCGGCGGTATTCCGGTTATACAGGGCCTGCGCGATGGTGCAGCCGCCAACCGCATTGATCGCGTCTATGGTATCCTCAACGGCACCTGCAATTTCATCTTGTCTACGATGGAGCGCGAAGGGCTGGATTTTGCACATGTGCTTGCCGATGCGCAAGCCAAGGGCTTTGCCGAAACAGATCCGTCATTCGACATTGACGGCATTGACGCCGCGCATAAGCTTTCGATACTCGCGTCTTTAAGCTTTGGCTCTGTCATTGATTTCGGCGGGGTCGAGGCCCGCGGCGTGCGCAAAATTCTGGCGGCTGACATCGCGCAAGCTAAAACGCTGGGTTATCGCATCCGGCTCATCGGTCTTGCCGAAATTGACGGTGACAACGGATCGGCGAATATTTTTCAGCGCGTTGAGCCCTGCCTCGTGCCGCTGAGCCACCCGCTGGCACATGTAACCGGCGCGACCAATGCCGTTGTTGCCGAAGGTAATTTCTCTGGCCGCTTGCTGTTCCAAGGCGCAGGGGCAGGCGACAAGCCAACAGCATCAGCGGTCGTCGCCGATTTGGTCGATATCGCGCGCAAGGAAACGGGCCCCGCATTTTCGATGCCGTCCGACGAGCTTGAAAAGCTTCCACGCGCGGCGTCTGCGCATCGGATCAGCAAAACCTATCTGCGGATGCTCGTGGCTGATCGTGTTGGCGTGCTCGCTGAAATCACTGCCGCCATGCGCGATGCCGGATTGTCGATTGAAAGCCTTATCCAGACCGAAGCGAGCGACGACGGATCGGCCTTGATTGCTATGGTGACGCACGCCGGACCGGAGCAAGCAATTAACGATACCATCAACGCGTTGGCGAACTCCGACAGCTTGCTCGGCGAACCCATGGTGATGCATATCTTGGAAGCGTAAAGCTATTCGGCCGCCTCTTCGTCGGGCACGGGCGATTTGGGTGTCGCGGTTCCCTTCAGAAGGCAAATTGCGACAAGCAATCTCGACAAGGGCCTCCGCCTTCCCTATCGGAGCCTAAGCCCCGAAATGTCGTTCCGTTGAGGGTGCCCAGTTCGCGCATTTCTATTCATAGATAGCTAGGAAATTCAAATGACTACAGCAAGCCAAATCCTCGACCGCGTCCTTGTTTTGGAAATGGTGCGCGTGACTGAAGCTGCAGCCATCGCAGCGGCGAAGCTTATTGGTCGCGGCGATGAAAAGGCAGCTGATGCCGCCGCCGTCGAAGCGATGCGCGCCGCCTTGAATGAACTATATATGGATGGAACGGTGGTCATCGGTGAAGGCGAGCGGGACGAAGCGCCGATGCTATTCATTGGTGAAAAAGTGGGCTCCGCCATTGGCACGGGTCCCAAAATCGACATCGCGCTCGATCCTTTGGAAGGTACCACCATCACCGCAAAGGCCGGCCCGAATGCACTGGCGGTCCTCGCCGTGGCCGAAGAAGGCAATTTGCTCAATGCGCCCGATGTCTACATGGACAAGATCGCCGTTGGTCCTGGCTATTCACCCAATATCGTCAATCTGGATAAGACCGTTGCCGAAAATGTTGCGGCCGTAGCCGCAGAAAAAGGCGTTCCGCCGCAGGAGCTTATCGTCTGCGTCCTCGACCGCCCACGCCATGAAAAAATCATTGCTGAATTACGCGCCATTGGCTGCGGCGTCATGCTGATCCCCGATGGTGACGTTGCCGGCGTTATCGCAACCACAAACCCAGACACGACTGTTGACATCTATATGGGCAGTGGCGGCGCGCCAGAGGGCGTTCTTGCTGCGGCGGCTTTGCGCTGCGTGGGGGGCCAGTTCAAGGGCCGCTTGCTGTTCCGCAATGACGATGAGCGGATGCGCGCCCGCAAATGGGGCATAGAAGATTTGGACAAGATTTACGACCTTGAAGAGCTTGCCAAGGGTGATTGTATCTTTGCCGCCACCGGCGTTACACATGGTTCGTTGCTTGAAGGCGTAAAGACCTTGCGCGACGGCCGTATCACGACCGAAAGCGTTGTCATGCGCGCGTCATCGGGTACCGTCCGTTGGGTCAAGAGCGAGCACCGCAAGGCTGACCATAAAGGCTGATTTTTAGTAAATACCCATTTGCAGACCCGTCGCGATCTGTTCACCCAGTTCCGCCGCAGCCGACAAGTGAAGCGCATCGATGATCTTTGGTGCCAATATCGCCTCTGGGGTCTGTGCTTGGGTGCAAATAATGGCACTGGGTGCGATCTGCCGTAAACGCCAGCCCGTGGCTATACGCTCGGCCTCTGTCACCGCATTTCGGCCGTCCGATCCGGCACATATGATCATCGCATAAGGCCGCCCGTTCAGCGCACCAAGGCACGAATAATAGCATCGGTCAAAAAAGCTTTTCATGCCCCCGCTGATCGCCGCCAAATTCTCGGGGAAGACAAACAGATATCCGTCTGCAGCCAACATATGTTCACTATGGGCATCCGCAGCATTGAATATCTGCACGTCGACGTCCTGAACGCGCCATGCACCATCATAAGCCGCGCGCGCCAGACTTTCAGACCCGCCGGTCATGCTGTGCCAGATTATTGCCAATTGCCGCATCGCCACTTGCTAGCACTGGCAGCGCGCCATAGGGAAGAGGCATGAAGCCCGTCCTCGACATTAATCACTCGATCCTTGAACAAGCCTGGCATTGGCGGGGTAGCGGGACCGATGGCCGCGACCCAGATTTTCAGCCTGACGATCTGGTGACCCAGTTGCTGATGGCGCGCGGCGTTGACCGCGACGATATCGAACGGCACCGCAACCCGACCATTCGCAATTTCATGCCTGACCCATCGATATTCCAGGACATGGAGCATGCAGCAATGCGCTTGGCGCAAGCAGTCGAGGCGGGCGAACAGATTACGGTCTATGGGGACTATGACGTCGATGGCGCGACCAGCGCGGCGTTGCTCATCCGCCTGTTGCGTATGCTGGGGCTTGATGCCGGTTATTATATCCCCGACCGGTTGATGGAGGGCTATGGCCCGTCTGGCGAAGCTCTTGTGCGCATTGGCGAAAGCGGCAGCCGCCTGATCGTAACCGTCGATTGCGGCGCGATGGCATATGACGCGCTTGCGCAAGCCAAGGCGGCCGGACTTGAGGTCATTGTCGTCGACCATCACAAATGCGCCTCAGAGCTTCCTCAGGCCTTTGCGCTCGTAAACCCCAACCGATTGGACGAAACCGATGACGCGGCCGCCCACGGGCATCTGGCGGCGGTTGGCGTGGCATTCCTGTTGGGCGCGGCGCTCATCCGCACGCTGCGCACGCGTGGCCATTTTGCAACCCGCGCAGAACCCAAGATCATGGACTTGCTCGATTTGGTCGCGCTGGGCACCGTGGCGGACGTGGCGCAGCTCAGGGGGCTAAACCGCGCGTTTGTCGCACAAGGGTTAAAGGTGATGGCCGCGCGCCGCAATATTGGCCTGTCGGCGCTCATTCAGGCGAGCCGCCTCACCCGCGCACCTATTTGCTCCGACCTCGGCTTTGCCTTGGGCCCACGCATCAACGCAGGCGGCCGTGTGGGCAAGTCAGACCTTGGCGTGCGCCTACTCACCACCGAGGACGCGGCGGAGGCGCAAGAGATTGCGCTTGAGCTCGATCGGCTCAACGAAGAACGGCGCGCGATTGAATCAGTAGTGCAAGAACAGGCCGAGGCTATGTTGGCGGGGCAGCACAACCGCGCGGTGGCGTTGCTGTCGGGCGAAGGCTGGCACCCCGGCGTCATTGGCATTGTCGCAGGCCGGATTAAGGAAAAAACCGGAAAGCCCTCTATCGTCATTGCCGTGGACGAACATGGTGTCGGCAAAGGATCGGGCCGATCAATTGCGGGCGTCGATTTGGGCGCCGCGATCATATCTGCGCGCGAGGCTGGCTTGCTTGAGGCCGGCGGCGGCCATGCCATGGCGGCGGGGCTGACCGTATCGCATGACAAAATCGATGCGCTGGCCGATTGGTTGGACGCCCGGTTGTCCGTCGACGTCAGCAACGCATCAGGATCAAAGGCCCTTTTAATCGACGCCATCGTCGCGCCGCGCGGCCTAAACCCGATTTTTGTCGACGCGATGGAATCCGCTGGCCCCTATGGCATGGGCTGGCCAGGGCCGCGCGTGGTCACGGGGCCGCTGCGCATTATCAAGTGCGATATCGTCGGCAAAGACCATGTCCGCGCTATTGTGGCGGGCGACGACGGGCAGTCGTTCAAAGCCATGGCCTTCCGTCAAGGCGAGACCGTTTTGGGCCAGACAATGCTGCACGCAGATCGCGGGCGACGCTACTGGTTTGCGGGCCGCGCGAAGATCGACGATTGGGGCGCAACGCCAAAAGCGGAGCTCCACGTCGACGACATCGCATTCGCCGACTGAAATAGCGTGAACTTGGCCTTGACGAGT
>NCGG01000001.1 GCA_002278855.1 Sphingomonadales bacterium 28-55-16 | reverse complement strand
GCGTCAGCAAGAATGTCTACGCCGCGCAGGATGCGTTCACGCGCATCGCGGCCGAATTTCACGTCTTTAGCAGCCATGATATTTTTCCTTTAGTTTGAAATCAAAACCGTCACCTTTGAAGCAAGTTCACGATGACGTAGTAAAGCGAGTGCTTAGGAAACGATTCCCAAGATGTCCGATTCCTTCATGATCAACAGGTCTTCACCGTCGATCTTGACTTCGGTGCCCGACCATTTGCCGAACAGAATTTTGTCGCCAGCCTTGACGTCGAGTGCAGTTACAGTGCCATCATCAGCACGTGTACCCGAACCCACGGAGACGACTTCGCCTTCCTGTGGCTTTTCTTGTGCGGTATCGGGAATGATGATCCCACCAGCTGTTTTTGCTTCGGCCTCGACCCGACGGACGAGAACGCGATCATGCAATGGACGAAATGCCATGTTGAACTATCCTTTTTCTGTTTCGCCATCCCGCCACTCCTGCATGAAGCAGGGGACGGCAATGAATATACGTTAGCACTCACACAAGACGAGTGCCAACGGAGCCCAGATAGGATGTTTTTATGTCAGGTCAAGGACTCGAGAAACGAATTTTTGCGCTTCGCGCACTAAGCCCGCGCGGGTAATCCAGCCGCCCGAAGCGCAGCATGGGCATCCGCGATGCTGTACTGACCAAAATGGAATATGGATGCCGCCAGAACCGCGCTGGCATGGCCATCACGCACGCCGGCGATGAGATGTTCCAGATTGCCCACCCCGCCGCTGGCCACAACCGGAATGTTTACGGCATCGGCAATCGCGCGCGTTAATGCGAGGTCATAACCGTCGCGTGTGCCGTCGCGGTCCATGCTTGTGACAAGCAATTCGCCCGCGCCAAGTTCCGCTAATCTGACGGCATGTTCACATGCATCGATGCCGGTGGGATTGCGTCCGCCATGGGTAAAGATTTCCCAACGGTCGCCGGTCCTGCGCGCATCAACTGAAGCGACCACGCATTGGCTGCCGAAACGTGCTGCGATATCCGCGACGACCTCCGGCCGCGTCACGGCCGCGCTGTTGACCGCGACCTTGTCCGCGCCTGCAAGCAACAATGCGCGCGCGTCCTCTGCGCTGCGCACGCCGCCGCCGACGGTCAGTGGCATGAAACAGACCTCTGCGGTGCGCCGCACAACGTCAATAATCGTGCCGCGCCCTTCATGGCTTGCACCAATATCGAGAAAACAAAGCTCGTCCGCGCCTGCCGCATCATATGCCTGCGCCTGCTCTACCGGGTCACCTGCGTCGCGCAAGTCGACAAAGTTGACGCCCTTGACCACACGGCCATTGGAAACATCAAGACAGGGGATGACCCGGACGCGGACGGTCATGCCCGCCCCGCCACCTTAATCGCCGTCGCCAAATCCAGCCGCCCATCATAAATTGCGCGGCCCGTAATCACGCCTTCAATGCCGTCCTTGGCATGCAGCGCGAGCATGTGAATGTCATCAATGCCCTTCACCCCACCGCTGGCGATCACGGGAATGTGTACGCGCCGCGCCAGATCAACCGTCGCGTCTATATTGCAACCGGTCAACATGCCGTCGCGGCCGACATCGGTGAACAGGATCGAGGCAACGCCGGCATCTTCGAAACGGCGCGCAAGGTCGATGACGGGCATGTCGGATTTTTCGGCCCAACCCTCGGTCGCAACAAAACCATCGCGTGCATCAACGGCAACAACAATGCCGTCTTCAAATTCGCGCGCCATGTCCTTGACGAATACCGGGTCTTTCAACGCAGCGGTTCCGATCACCAGCCGGGCGACACCCATGTCGAACCAGCGTTCGACGGTTTGCGGGTTACGGATGCCACCGCCCAATTGGATATAACCGGGGAAATTTTCGATGATGCCCTCAACCGCCTCGGCATTTTCGGGGCGGCCGGCAAAAGCGCCATCCAAATCCACAACATGCAGGAACTCAGCGCCTTGTTCGGCAAACAGCATCGCCTGCGCTGCGGGGTCGTCGGCATAGACCGTTGCGCGGTTCATATCGCCTTCCGCCAAGCGCACGACTTCGCCACCCTTGAGGTCAATCGCGGGAAAAACAATCACGGCTTCCACTCCAAAAAGCGTTTGAGAAATTCAATGCCATAAGTCTGGCTCTTTTCCGGATGAAACTGCACACCCATGATGTTATCGCGCCCAACCGCAGCAATAAGCGCGCCGCCATGGTCTGTGGTCGCCAGCACATCGGCGGCGTTCGCTGCATCGAAATGATAGCCATGCAGAAAATAGGCCTCGCCGCGTTCGATAAGCGGCGCCCCTTCGCTGGGAACGACATCGTTCCAACCCATATGCGGAATTTTCAAATCTGCAGCTGGCGCAATCGCGCGCACAGTGCCGGAAATCCAGCCAAGCCCATATGTGCTTTTATGCTCGACGCCGGCGTCTGCGAGCAACTGCATGCCGACGCAAATGCCGAGAAATGGGGTCCCATGCACGCGCACGCGCTGCTCCATCGCGGCAATCATGCCATCAATCGCGGACAAAGCGTCCATACAATGCGCAAAAGCACCTACGCCGGGCAAAACAATCCGGTCAGCTTGGGCGACGATATCGGGATCATTGGTGACGCGAATGTCGTTCGCACCTGCTGCCTTCAACGCATTATGCACCGAATGCAGATTGCCCGCGCCATAATCAATCAGCGCAAGCGACACGGTCTAAAGCGTACCCTTGGTCGACGGAATCGCATCCGCCTTTCGCGGATCAATCTCGACCGCTTGGCGCAACGCCCGGGCAAGCGCTTTGTAACAGCTTTCTACAATATGGTGATTGTTCGAACCATAGAGATTTTCAACATGCAGCGTAATACCGGCGCTGGTCGCAAAACTGTGGAACCAATGTTCAATCAGCTCGGTATCCCATTCGCCAAGTCGCGGCATGCCAAGAGACACCTTCCACACAAAATAGGGCCGCCCCGAAATATCGAGCGCGCAGCGGGTCAGCGTCTCATCCATCGGCGCATAAGCCGAGCCATAACGCGTGATGCCGCGTTTATCGCCAAGCGCCTGCAGAACGGCCTCGCCAATTGCGATACCGGTGTCTTCGGTTGTGTGATGCTGATCGATATGCAAGTCGCCCACCGCCTTGACCTTGAGATCCATCAGCGAGTGTCGCGACAATTGCTCCAGCATATGGTCGAGAAAACCAATGCCTGTGGACACGTCATATACACCAGTGCCGTCAAGGTTCACCTCAACATCAATGGACGTTTCGTTCGTCTTGCGACTGATAGAGCCTGTACGCATGGCCGCCGATATAGCTGCGTACACGCATTTGGCAAGTTGGCTTAAGGCAACAAGCATCTTGATTTCAGACGCTCAGCGGTCCACCTAGTAAGGATGACCGATGAGCATGTTGATAGCCTGATTCCTTATGACGACGTTGTGCAGGAGGCATTGCGTGCCGTTGTGGGCCGTGTGCTCGGTGATGTTGCGCGTGATGGCCTTCCAGGCGAGCATCATTTTTATATCACTTTCAAGACGCAAGCCCCCGGCGTTTCCATTCCGCAGCATCTGCACGAGCGCTTCCCCGATGAAATGACGATTGTGCTGCAGCATAAATATTGGGACCTCAAGGTTGAGGCTGAGCATTTCGAAGTGGGCCTGTCGTTCAGCCAGATCCCATCGCATCTGTTCATCCCTTATTCCGCAATCACAGCTTTTGTTGACCCGGCGGTCGACTTCGCATTGCAATTCCATGTCGACGCTGGCGAAAACGCGCCTGAGCCGCATGAAGAAGCCGGCAATGACGGCCCCTCTGTCATAGTAGAAGACGGCTCCAACGTCGTCAGCGTGGACTTCGGACGGAAGAAGTGACGGGGGAAACCCGCACGGAAACGGACAGCTTTGGACCTATAGATGTCCCCGCAGACGCGTATTGGGGCGCGCAGACGCAGCGGAGCATTGCAAACTTCCCCTTCCCTGCGCATGAACGCATGCCGATGGGCATTATCTATGGCCTTACGCATGTGAAGCGCGCGGCAGCGTCGACGCATAAGGGCTCTGGCGCGCTGCCGGCCGACATCGCCGATGCCATCATCACCGCGGCCGACGCGATATTGAGCGGCCAATATGACGCGCAATTCCCGCTCGTCATCTGGCAAACGGGCAGCGGCACGCAATCGAATATGAATGTGAACGAAGTTATCGCAGGCATCGCCAATGAGGCGCTTGCGGGAATACGGGGCGGTAAAACGCCGGTGCACCCCAACGACCATGTCAACATGGGCCAATCGTCGAATGACAGCTTCCCCACCGCATTGCATGTCGCAACGGCGCAGGCCGTGCGCAATGACCTCTTGCCCGCGCTTAATCGCTTGACCGATGCGCTTGCCGCAAAAAGCGCCGGCTGGCAGGGCATCGTTAAAATAGGCCGCACCCATTTGCAGGACGCAACGCCCCTGACTTTAGGACACGAATTTTCCGCCTTTGTCGCGCAACTGGCTGCCTGCCGCGACAGCATAGAGCATGCCGTCACGCATCATGTGCAAAAACTGGCACAGGGTGGCACCGCCGTCGGCACTGGCCTAAATGCACCCAAAGGCTTTGACTTAGCCATCTCCAATGAGATTTCCTCGGCAACCGGCATCGCGTTTGAGCCAGCCAGCAATAAATTCGAAGCGCTGGCCTCTAACGATGCTTTGGTGCAGATGTCGGGCACGCTCAATACGCTCGCAGTTGCGCTCACCAAAATCGCCAATGACATCCGCTTGCTTGGCTCTGGCCCACGCTCGGGCCTTGCCGAATTGCATTTACCGGAAAATGAACCGGGCAGTTCAATCATGCCCGGCAAAGTGAACCCAACACAATGCGAGATGCTGACCATGGTCGCGGCACAAGTCATCGGCAATCATCAAGCGGTGACCGTTGGTGGGCTTCAGGGGCATTTGCAGTTGAATGTGTTCAAGCCCATGATTGGTGCAAACATCCTGCGGTCGATTGATCTGCTCGCCATTGGCATGGACAGCTTTGCCCACCATTGCGTCGCGGGTCTTGAACCTGACCGCACGCGGATAGCCGATTTGGTGGAACGATCGCTTATGCTCGTGACCGCACTTGCTCCGATTATAGGCTATGACAATGCCGCCAACATCGCCAAACGGGCACTGCGCGAAGGAACCACTTTGCGCCAAGCCGCGTTAGCATCCGGACTGGTTGACGAAGCCACTTTCGATACCCATGTCAGAGCCGAAGACATGGTTTGAGTGACAATTTGTTGGCGTGCTGCGTGGGAGACGACAAATGCTAAAAACAATCGCAGGTGCCGTTGTCGGCGAAGTTATCGGACGCAAAAGCGGTAATGGCTTGCTTGGCGCGGGCATTGGCATCGTCGCCACGCGCCTTGCAACCCGCTCTATTCCGGGTTTATTGCTCGTTGGCGGCGCATTTGCTGCCAAAAGCATATATGACAAACGCAAGGGCCGCCAGCGGAGCTAATCCGCTTTCGTAGGTCATGGAGGACCGCGCTTCCCTCTTGACGCATGCCCAAGCTTTCGCGCAGTAGCGGCTATGGCCCATACCGACCCTCACAAGCCGCATGAATTGGAACGCCGCGGGCTCCTCTTCGTTCTTTCGTCCCCATCTGGCGCAGGCAAATCGACGCTCTCACGCATGCTTTTGGATGCGGACGAAAAAATCGCATTGTCGGTTTCCTACACCACACGCGCACCGCGCCCCGGCGAGATCGAGGGCGTTCATTATCATTTTACCGATACCGCCACATTCAAAAAAATGGCCGCTGACGGCGAATTTCTGGAATGGGCGCATGTTTTCGGGCATCGTTACGGTACGCCAAAAGGGCCCGTTGAAGAAAAGCTCGCAGCAGGTTGCGACGTTCTGTTCGACATCGATTGGCAAGGCGCGCAGCAATTATATCAAGAGGCTGGACCAGATGTTGTGCGCGTCTTCATTTTGCCGCCATCGATTGATGAGCTGGAGCGCCGCTTACACAGCCGGGCGCAAGACAGCGACGCCGTCATTGCAGACCGGATGAGCCGCGCAAAGTCGGAAATCGGGCATTGGGACGGTTATGATTATGTGCTCATCAACGACGATGTGCAGGCCTGCTTTATAAAAGTTCTGCAAATTCTCGCGGCCGAAAGGATGAAACGGCGGCGGCAAAAGGGCTTGATCGGCTTCGTCCGCGACCTCGCGGCAACTTAGGGTCAGGACCCTAAGCGAAAGCCGCCAAGAACAGCGTTATTCCGCCCAAACCAATCGACAGGTGCCAGCGCAGCTTCATCCAACCGGGTGGCAATGCGCAGCGCGATGACAACCATCGATCCGCCAAGGGCGATAGCATGAGGAAAATCCCAAGCCATGCCAGCGAGGGGCCGGGCCATGTCAGGCCCCAAATCCATGGCAAATAGGTTGCAAGCGACAATAAGCTTGGCGCGACAGCGAGCGCAAATATCCCGTTGACCGACACATCATTGTTGCGCGTGGTAACAGCAAGGCCCCACCACATGCCGCCCAAGAAGCTGAAGATAAATGCAGCATAGCCATAGGCCGCTGCCAGCCCTGTCCAGCGATACTCCATCCCGGACAACACCATCGCAGCGGCAATGACCTGCGGAAGCAATCCTGCATAGCCTGCAACAAACGCCGCCTTTGGAAGCGGTCGTAAGGTGAATGTCGCGTTGTCTGTCATTGGCCTTTTCCTTGATTATAGAGCCCGATTACCCGCCCTTCCCTTAACCAGCGAGGCGGGTTTTCACCTAGGTTCGGGGTACAAGCAAATCCAAGAAACGCACCGCGGCCATAAATTCGCCTTCACGATCGCTCCGGTTTTTCTGCGCCCAATGGTCTGCGCCCCATAACTCTTCCTGCCAAATCTCGTCGAGACAGGCGGCGTTCCAAATATCTGCGGCGGCGCCTGCGCGTTCCATGACAGCCAAGGTTGCGACAAGCGATCCTGACAAATGTGTAAGCTTTGCCATAGCGGCCAGTTCAAATGCCCCGTGTGCAGCGACGACGCTGCGCAAAGTCTCAAGCGTTGCCGCTGGCTGCGGCTGATGCATGATGCCTTCGACAATCCGGAAGCGTATGTCATAGCGCCCTTTGGCCCAATCCAGCCAAGGATCCCAAATCTGCGCCTGCCGATCGGCTAACGCCTCACCCGCCGCCGCGCGGTAGCAAAAATTGTCCGTCTCGCCATAGGCCGCAATGGCGGCAGCAAAACCATCATGGTCCGGCGCGATCCGGTCGATGGCTGCATTTGCAAAGCCCGTATTGGGCATCAATGCGGGATCCACCACTTTCTCAACAGCATCCCATTCGGCAACGACAGCATCCGCCATTTTTTGCGTGGGGAGCGCAAGTGCATTGCCCGTGGGCGTCTTTACGGGACGGCCATCAAGCCGAAGGGCGTAGCCCAAATGGGTGGGTTCAAGCGTAACCGCTTTCCAAAATCGCCTCATATCTTGGGTGTACTTTTCCATCTTTTCGACAGCAGGACAGGCACAAGCATAAAACCTATCATGCCGACCAGAAACAGCAGATAGCCAATAGCTTTGGGCAATCCAAATGCTTCGCGTGCGATGACGGCCAAGCCGACAACCAGCATGATCGCGCCGATGATGCGGCATAGGTTAATGACCAGAAACCGATATTGCGCGCGTGTTTCTGCGCGTGAACTGTCGTCGGGCGGCGTCATGCAAAATCCATGAGATAGGTTTTAAGATCGTCCATGCTTTCGGCGATATAGTCTGCGCCTGCGTCGCGCAAATCCTCAACTTGGTGATAGCCCCAATTCACCCCAACGGTCCGCGTCCCCGCCGCGCGGCCCATGTGAATATCATATACCGTATCGCCGATAACTACCGCATTGCGTGCATCGGCGCCGGCATCGGCCAGCGCCTGATACACCATCGACGGGTGCGGCTTGGACGGATGGCGGTCGGCGGTTTGCAGCGTGACGAACAATCCCTTGATGGCATGATGGTCGAGGCAGCGGATCAGCCCGCGATCAGATTTGCCCGTCGCCACACCTAACAGCCAGCCACACGCATCCATTTCGGACAATAATGATGCCATCCCGTCATATAATGGTTCATCGACCAAGCCATTGTTGCGCAATGACAAAAATGCAGCTCGATAATGTTCGGTGAGGTCTTGGTGGCATTCATCCGCCGCATCCGGGATCAGCACACGCATGGATTCCACCAACGATAACCCAACCACCTGCCGGATGTTATGGCGCGGCGGCGGGGCAAGGCCGGCGCGCTCAAACGCATGCTCCATGGCCATGCAGATATTCGCTTGGCTGTCGACCAAGGTCCCATCGCAATCGAATATGGCGAGGCGGTGCGTCATAATTGGTCCAAGGAACAGCAATATACCGGAACGTCAGGTACCGAAGGTGAAACATGTTCCGCATGACAATAAGGTACAGATGTTTTCCGATGATCGTTTCGTATCGCCATTATTTCCCCTGACCTCCTGCCCTTTATGCGGAAACACGTTCAGCATGTCGGTGATGGATTACGCACCATGACGGTATGCGGGAACCCCTGATTTTACTTCTTTCCTACCGGCTTTTTGGCCGGCGCTCTCTTTGCGGGCGCTTTTCCCGTCACTGCCTTTTTTATCACCGGCTTTTTCGCGGCGATCTTTTTGCCGGCTGCCATTTGGCTGCGTTTGTTATCCTTTGGCTTGTCCGGCGTCGATCCGCGTGAACGGCGCTCGCCTTTGCGTTCTTTGCGCGCGGATTTCGCGATGTTGGCCGCGACGCGTTTCTTGCCCTCGGCGGTGTCGCTGAACTTCGGCGCGTCCAATATGAGGGCATCACCCATTTCAATGTCGAAGCCCAAATCGTCAAAGCTGGACTTCATATGTGGGGGCATATCAGCGCGGACGTCAATTTGATGCCCCGACGGATGGTCGATGCGGATACGGCGGGCGTGAAGATGCATTTTGCGGCTGATCGTGCCCGTCAAAAACGCGTCCTTGCCGCCATATTTGCCGTCGCCAACAATTGGGTGGCCAATCGCGGCCATGTGCACGCGCAACTGGTGCGTCCGGCCCGTATAGGGTTGCAATTCGACCCAAGCCGTCGCGTTGCCTGCACGCTCCACGATGCGATAGCGGGTCCGTGCGGACTGCCCCTCTTTTTCGTCGACATGCATTTTTTCGCCGCCGCTGCCCGGCTGTTTGCCGATGGGCAGGTCGATGAAACCATCGGCAATGTCCGGTACGCCGACAACCAGCGCCCAATAAACCTTGCGCGCGGTGCGGGACGAAAATGCCTTGGAAAAATGCCCTGCCGACCGCGACGTACGCGCCAGCAACAATGCGCCCGACGTGTCCTTGTCCAAACGATGGACAAGCTTTGGCCGGTTATCCAATTCAAAGCCCAAGGCGTCCAGCAAACCATCAACATGATTTTCGGTCTTGGTCCCGCCCTGCGTTGCCAAACCCGCTGGCTTATTGATCACCAACGCAGCGTCATCCTTGTGGATCACCATGCTCAGCGCGAATTCCATCTCGTCGTTCGTCAGCGCGCGGCGCATGCGTGTGGGCCGCGCGCTCGAGGATGCCGATGCATCGGCGGGCGGCACGCGCAGGGTTTGCCCCGCAAGCAATCGGTCGCCGGGCGTGGCGCGCTTACCATCAACGCGCAATTGCCCGGTGCGCGCCCAACGCGATACGATGTTGAACGAAGCATCGGGCAAATGCCGTTTGAACCATCGGTCCAGCCTTATGCCGTCATCATCGGGGGCAACGACAAATTGCCTGATGCCTTTTTCGTCGTTTTTACTCATACCCAAATTGCCTTTGTTATCGCCATTCCAGCGAAAATCGCGCCAAGCGCCAATATTACGGACATAATGGCATAAATTGCCGCCATGCCCATCTGCCCGCGCTGAACCATTTGCGCCATTTCAAGTGAGAAGGCGCTGAAAGTCGTAAACCCACCCAGCACGCCAACGCCCAGAAACAGGCGCAACGGCTCTGCCGAATTGTCGCCGCGCATCACCCACATTGCCAGCACACCCATGCATAGACCGCCTAAGACATTTGCCGCAAAGGTTGGCCATGGCCAACCTGCCGCGCTAATCGGCAGCGCGCGGGACAGGCCGTAACGCAATGCTGCGCCAATGGCTCCGCCCGACATGACAAGGATGATGGGGTTCATGTCCGCGCTTTAGCGGGGCTTGCTGCCAAAAGCCAGCCAAAGGAAAATTTGGCCAAGCGATCTGTGCCATCACCGGCAATGCGATGCCTTATGTTCTAACAAACCGCGATACAAAACCGCGGGGGGTGCGCGGTAAGCTTTGATGACGCCGCCTTCATCGGTTTCCTGTTCCCAGGGTGCGACCCGATATTCCTTCGGCGAGACCCCCGCCACCATCTGCGCAATACACGCTTTATGGCAGCAGAATGGCCATACTGATGATCCACGCCAACCGAGGGGCAATTGGCGAATCCCGCTCGCCGCCATCGACCAATAACGTCGAGACGCGAGCGAACCATCAGACGACAGCCATCCTTATTTTACGCAATAGGGCATCGGTTTTTGTGTCGGAAGTGACGCGTGCGTAACACAAGCGCGCCCATGGACTTTTTGATTGAAAATTCGGGAACTTATTGCTTGCGACCACGTTTATCGGTCGAGCACAAACTCAAATAAAACAGGGGTTACATTTTACATGTAACGCCACCAGCAGTGCGCACGCACTCAACCTGCTGTACGGGACAGTCACCGCAGGAGGCCTCTCATCGACGTTTTTTATGACACTCTGGATCCATTGTCTGCTGGCAGGATCATAGACGAAAGCAATATTGTCTTATCGAGCGCAGTGTTTCGGCGTTCGCCCGTTCTATCCGGATTGCTCCGCTATTTGGTCGAGGAAACGGTCGCAGGCCGCGCAGGCACTTTAAAGTCGTTCATTGTTGCCGTTGATGCGCTTGGTCGGAAAGAAAATTTTGACGCGGCTTCGGATAGCTCGGCCCGCGTCCAAATGGGACGCCTACGCAAAGCATTGGAAAACCATTATGCGCAAACCGCGATAGACGACACCGCCTGCATATATTTACAACCCACATCCTATGTCATCCGGCTTGCGCCATTGTCGGTTGCTTATCCCGCACTGAACAGGCCGATTGCCGAAGAACTGCACAAAGACGGCCGTACACCGGATGCGCGCCCTGATATGACAGACAACAACGCGCGGGCAGAAACCCCGCGTGCTTCTGGGTCCCGATCTGGACGTTTTATCCGCCGCCCTTACATGGTCTGGCTTATCGTTTTCGGGAGCATGGTGCTGGGCGCAGCGCTCATTCAATCGTTTCAGCTTGGGTCCAAAGCCCACGAAACCTATTTCAGCCCTGTCCTCGAAATCATTCCCATCGACAGTGGCGACACCCCAGAAGCGCGCCAAACATCCCGGCTTATTGCGAGTTTGCTGGCCGACGACCTGACCAGATTTAAAATATCGCGGGTGCGGCTTGGTGACAAGAACAGCGCGCAGGGCCAGGCCGATGACAACGCCAGCATATATCGTTTATATTCGCGGTTGGTCACCGACGATGCACAGCAAGCCACCTTATTTCTGAATATCGACGATGCGTCATCGAATGTACTCATTTGGTCGCATACCCTTATCCTGCCCAAAAATTCAGAGCAGATACGCGCAGCGCTGATACCGCTTATGGGCGAAATTAACGGGCCACATGGCGTTATCGCGTCAAATGAGGCGGTAATCACGCGGATCGGGAACCCAGGTGGCTACTCATGTTTGCTGAAATATTTTGAATTTATCCGTTTTGACGGACACGTAATGGAGCAAACGGTCGCCGATTGTTTAGAAAAGCCAGTGGCTGAAAAAACGCTTGCCGGCACCATGCTTGGCGTTCGGGCAATTTTCGAAATTGAACGTGAAAAAGACCCAAAAAGAGCTGCGGCGGCTTATGCACGCGGGATTCAATATGCGCGGGCGGGCGTAAAAATTGCACCCAATGATCCGTGGGCGAATTTCGCCATGGCGCGCTTATCTTATATGAAACGCGACTGCGCCGTCGCCCGCTTTTACACCGACCAGACGCTCGAAGCGAACCCGGATAGCCCGGTATTTTCTGCCGTGTTGGCCGGTATTGGTCCAATGTGCAATTATCCCGGATCCCAGTCATTATTGGATCAAGCGCTTCAAAATCAAAGCAGCTATTACGCCAGAGGCCGGCTGTTATTGGTGCTCGCGTCTATATCGCAGAACCGACCAGAGAAAATCGACGACATTTACCCCGGCGAACGTCCCCTATCGCGGGACAATATAGCGAGCTATTATCTCACCGAGGCGCTCATTGCCGCAGCGCGCGGCAACAGGGTTGATGCGCAGCGCTATTGGCACATGTTTGCCACCCATGCTCCGGCAAACGAGACGGCCGATGAAAAGCTACGTACGATCATCATGATACCCATGCTAAGGCAAAGGGTGATCCGATATCTTGAGGATGCAAGTGTTGCGGTCGACAAAAGCGCAGAGGATAGGTCAGCGCCGCCCATTGCCTCGGATCGTTGATCCCGCGTTACTGCCGAAAAAAGCTATTTTACAACACCGCGATACCGAACGGTGCGCTGGGCACCCGGTGCGATCGCGTCGGCAAAGACCCAACGGACATGCGTTACATCCTGCGCCGTGGCGGGGCGTTCAATATCTGCCGCGCCGCCGGCGCCCTTGATCTTTATCTTTAAATTGGCAAGCTTGCCCCAAGTTTTGCCATTGTCGACCGACAGATCGGCCCAGTCTTCGGCAACGGCTTCAAAACGGACAGCCGCAGGTATCGGGTTCGTGGCTTTAAAACCCATAGCGGGCTGCGCGCTTGGATTATGGACGAACAATGTGAACACCACATTGTCGCCAGGCACCACCGCGACATCCTTTGGCGTGTAAGAGACTGTTTTTTCAATGCCGTTCGCGTCGCGTTCGATCCGTTCAATTTTTACGTCGCTGCGTAAAGTGACGGCCGACGCCCTGCCACTTTGCGTCTGCGCCCGTGCGGGGCTGCCCCAACCCGCAATAAGAGGCGTCGCGGCCCATAAGAGGAGGAACGCCGACGCGATAATATTTCGTTTCATGATCCATTGTGCCTCATCTGGTCCGAACACAATCTGCCAAAGGCGACTGTTCGCTGCATTATGGCGCAAGGATGGTTAACAGTCGGTAAATATCGATATGTGCAGTCCGCCACGGAGAAAGCCGCTGGAAATGCAGAAAAGCACATAAAATTGCCAGCACCGCCCCAACCGCAACCAAGAAGCCTGCACGCCTCGCGATCCAGCGCGAGACGTGCTAGGCCGCACATGGAACCAAGGCGACGGCCTGTTGGCAGCATAGATGCATTAAAAGGAACGCTTATGATCCCCTTCGTCACCATGACCGACGTTCGCGGCCAAAAAATCTCGGTCAATCCGGAAATCGTACAATTCGTCCGCACCGCCGATAACGCGCATGACGAATGCTTGATTGTATTTGGCAAGGACCAATTGTTGCGCGTCCGCGGCAGTCTCGACGCGGTAACCGATCAGCTAAGGCACGGCTAATCGCTGGAATTTGCGCGCAACCTTTCCCCAACTGATCGACGGTCAATGCCTTGGGGTCCACCAACCCGCCCACTTGCACGCCTACCCCATAAGCGCTAAGGCGCGGCCAGCAAACGAATCTCCCGCTTTTACGCTGGTTTGACGCGCGTTCAGTGGCCGCAGATGGCGGTGAGCGTGTCGTCTTCCCCATCCGGCCGAAAGCCCAACGCTCGAAGGGGTAAATACCAATGACCGCAATCGGATTAGACAGCCTGCAAACCCGTTCCACCTTGACCGCTGGCGGCAAGACTGTGGATTATTTCTCGATCAAAAAGGTCTCGGAGAAATTGGGCGATGTATCGCGTCTGCCTTTTTCGATGAAGGTATTGCTCGAAAACCTGCTCCGTTTTGAAGATGGCGGTTTCACCGTATCGGTGCAGGATGTGCAGGCACTGATCGATTGGCAGAAGGACGCCAAATCGGACCGCGAAATTCAATATCGCCCTGCCCGCGTGTTGTTACAGGATTTCACCGGCGTTCCTTGCGTTGTCGACTTGGCCGCGATGCGCGATGCGATGACGGCGTTGAAGGCAGACCCATCGAAGATCAATCCGCTCGTCCCTGTACATCTGGTCATTGACCACAGCGTCATGGTCGACGAGTTCGGCCACCCCAAGGCAGCCGAGCAGAATGTCGAAATCGAATATCAGCGCAATGCCGAGCGTTATGACTTCCTGAAATGGGGATCGAAGTCGCTGAACAATTTCAAGGCGGTTCCTCCGGGCACCGGCATCTGTCACCAGGTGAACCTTGAGCACATCGCGCAGGCCGTATGGACCAGCACTGGCGTTGACGGCGCGACCATCGCTTACCCCGACACCTGCGTTGGCACCGACAGCCACACAACGATGATCAACGGCCTTGGCGTTCTTGGCTGGGGCGTTGGCGGGATTGAAGCCGAAGCTGCGATGCTTGGCCAGCCTGTATCGATGCTTATCCCCGAAGTCGTTGGCTTCAAACTGACCGGCGCATTGGCCGAAGGCGTTACCGCGACTGACCTTGTGTTGACCGCAACGCAGATGCTGCGCGCCAAGGGCGTGGTTGGCCGCTTCGTCGAATATTATGGCCCAGGCCTTGCGTCGCTGTCGCTTGCCGACCGTGCAACGCTCGCCAACATGGCACCGGAATATGGTGCGACCTGTGGCTTCTTCGGCATCGATGAAAAGACCATCGAATATCTGCGACTCACCGGCCGTGATGAGGATCAGATTGCATTGGTCGAAGCTTATGCCAAGGAACAGGGCCTATGGGCCTATGCCGATATGGCAGACCCGATTTTCACCGACACGCTTTCGCTCGACATGGGCAGCGTGGTTCCATCGCTTGCAGGGCCAAAGCGTCCGCAGGACAAGGTTGTCCTGACGCAAGTCGACAATGTGTTCAACGATGATCTGATCAATGTCTACAAGCATGACAGCGCAAAGCGCGTCGCGGTTGAGGGCAAGACGCATGATATTGGCGATGGCGACGTCGTGATTGCGGCGATTACAAGCTGCACAAACACCTCGAACCCAAGCGTGCTCGTTGCCGCTGGGCTGGTTGCGCGCAAGGCCAATGCATTTGGCTTGCGCCCCAAGCCATGGGTAAAAACATCACTTGCGCCGGGGTCACAGGTTGTGACCGATTATCTCGATCGTGCGGGCCTGACCGCGGATTTGGACGCGGTTGGCTTCAACTTGGTCGGCTATGGCTGCACGACCTGCATCGGTAACTCCGGTCCGTTGGCGGAGCCGATTTCGGCGGCGATTAATGGCCATGACATTGTTGCCGCCTCCGTCATTTCGGGCAACCGCAACTTTGAAGGCCGCGTGTCGCCCGATGTGCGTGCCAACTTCTTGGCGTCGCCGCCCTTGGTTGTGGCTTACGCGCTTAAGGGCACAGTGACCGAAGACTTCACCACGACGCCGATTGGTCAGGCGACCGACGGCAGCGATGTATATTTGAAGGACATCTGGCCCACGAACCAAGAAGTGCATGATGTCATGACCGCAAACATCGACCGTTCGATGTTCACTGCGCGTTATGCCAAGGTCTATGAAGGCGATGCGCATTGGCAGAAGATTCAGGTCGAAGGTTCGGATACCTACACATGGCGCGCCGGGTCGACTTATGTCGCTAATCCGCCCTATTTTGAGGGGATGAGCATGACGCCTGCGCCCGTGATGGATATCATCGAGGCAAAGCCGCTGGCGATCTTGGGCGATTCCATCACCACCGACCACATCTCGCCCGCCGGAAGCATCAAGGCGGATAGCCCCGCGGGCAAGTTCTTGATGGAACATCAAGTCTCAAAAGCCGATTTCAATAGCTACGGCGCGCGCCGCGGCCACCACGAAGTCATGATGCGCGGCACCTTCGCTAATATCCGCATCAAGAACGAAATGGTCCCCGGTATCGAAGGTGGCATGAGCAAGTATCAGGGCGAAGTCATGCCCATCTACGACGCCGCCATGAAGCATAAGGCCGATGGCACGCCATTGGTTGTCATCGCTGGCAAGGAATATGGCACCGGTTCGTCACGCGATTGGGCGGCAAAGGGCACCAACCTACTTGGCGTTCGTGCAGTCATCGTCGAAAGTTTCGAGCGTATCCACCGCTCGAACTTGGTCGGCATGGGCGTATTACCGCTGCAATTCATGGAAGGCGAAAGCCGGACTACGCTTGGCCTGACTGCCGATGACAGTTTCACGATCACCAGCGTCGGGAAGCTTCAGCCGCGCCAGACAGTGACCGTGTTGGTGACCCGCAAGGACGGCTCAACGTTCAATTTCGACACTTTGTGCCGCATCGACACCGCGAACGAAGTCGAATATTTCATGAACGGTGGCATCCTGCATTACGTGTTGCGGAAACTGGCAGCTTAAACCCTCGAAAGGATCGACAGCGCCGCTTTCAAATGCGGCGCGTCGATCATTTTGCCATCGAGTTGAAGCACTCCGGCTCCGGGGTTGGCTGCGAAGGCATCCACCACTGACTGGGCGCGCGAAAGTTGTTCTGCCGAAGGCGTGAAGCCAGCGTTAATTACCGCCACCTGAGACGGGTGAATGGCAAGCATCCCGGTGAAGCCATCCCGCGCAGCACGGCTTATATAAGCCGCTAGGCCGACTTCATCACTGATATTCGGAAACACCGTATCAATCGCCGCAACACCCGCAGCGTGCGCTGCGAAAAGCGTCAGCGACCGGACCATTTCATATGGCGCTGTGTAACCGCCATCCGCTTCACGCGCAGTGGCTGCCCCGACCGCAGCGGGCAGATCCTCCGCCCCCCAGCTCACGCCAACGAGATAATGGGAAACCTCACGCAAAGTCCCAAGATCAAATACAGCGCCAGGCGTTTCTGTCGCTATCGGCAAGATCGGCGGTGCCTCTCCATCCTGACTATCGGCGACTGCCGCAGCCTCTCCGCGCAGCCAATGCACAGATCGTGCGCCTTCCGCCTTGGGCAACACGATGCCATCAGGCATGTAAGGCAACACCGATGCGAGATCGTCATGCGTCATTTGGCTATCTTGCGGATTGACGCGGACAAACACCGGAATGGGGCGGTCGCCCGAGAGATATTCGGCCGTCGCCTCACGCGCGGCGATCTTACGATCCACAGCAACGGAGTCTTCCAGATCAATGATGATTGCATCGGCCCCGCTGGCGGCGGCTTTGGCAAAACGATCAGGCCTGTCACCCGGAACGAAAAGGAGCGAGCGTAGTTTCATCCCGCCTTTATGGCCTTCGTCCCGTCTGAACGCAATCAGGCCTTTTTAAGCAATGCTGCGCGTTCGGTTTGGCATACGATTTCATCGCGCTGGTTGATGCAGCGGTGAAGGAAGGTTACGACGCCGGCGTCCGGTCGCGATTTGCTCTCCTTCAGCGCAATGACTTCGGTTTCGGCCCGCAGCGTATCACCGATGAAAACCGGTTTCGGCATTACCAATTTGTCATAGCCCAGATTGGCCACGAGCGTGCCCAAAGTCGTATCGCCCACCGAAAGCCCGACCATGAGGGCAAAAGTGAAGGTGCCATTGACGAGGATTTGTCCGAACTCGCTGGCCTTTGCGGCCTCCGCATCGATGTGCAGCGGCTGCGGGTTGTGCGTCATGACCGAGAAGAGCAGATTATCGGTTTCGGTAACCGTCCGACGGATTTCGTGGACGATCGCATCGCCGATTTGCCATTCGTTGAAGTATTTGCCTGCCATTATTCCATTGCCTCAATACGCACTAACAACGTCTCAACCTGCACTTGCACACCAACCTCTGCGTTCAGCTCCGCCACCACCCCATCGAACGGCGCAGTGAGGCTATGTTCCATCTTCATCGCTTCGAGCGTTACGAGCTTCTGTCCTCTGGTCACTATATCACCTGACTTCACATCCACCGCGATGATGCGTCCGGGCATTGGCGACAATATTGCCCCGTCGCCAGCCGCACTATGCCCTGAACCGCGCGGCTCATCCAGAACGTAGCGACGCGCAAAACCATCGGTAAAAGCCAACACATCGGCCGTGGGTTCGTCGGCCGCAACTTCATCGAACGCGACAAGATGGATATTGCCGGCATCGTCCAAGAGGCGTGCCTCGGCACGTGGCGGTGCGTTCAATCGAAAGCCGAGTATCGCACTCACAGGTCCATTGCCGGGGCTCGCACAGAGCAACGCCGCAGCTTCCGCAAGCTCTTCGGGCTCTGGTTCAGATGGATGGACGAGATCATCAACTTCGCGCGCGATGAGGCCGGTATCGACGTCCCCTAACCCAAATTCGTCTAGATCCAGCAATCGACCCAGAAATCCTGCGTTGGTTTTGACTGGCCAGACTTCGGTACCATCAATCCCGTCGCGCAAAAGGTCAATCGCCTCGTCGCGGGTTTCGCCCCAAGCGATGAGCTTGGCGATCATGGGATCATAAAAGGGCGAAACTTCGCCGCCCTGTTCGACGCCCGTATCGATACGCAGTTCGTCTGGAAACTCGAGATGATCGAGCGTCCCGATGCTTGGCAAAAAGCCAGTCGCCGGATTTTCGGCATATAACCGCGCTTCGATTGCCCAGCCGTCAATCTTAAGTTCGTCCTGCCGCTTCGGCAACGCTTCCCCGCTCGCCACGCGCAGTTGCCATTCGACCAGATCGACGCCGGTGATCTCCTCGGTGACGGGATGTTCGACCTGCAACCGCGTGTTCATTTCCATGAACCAGATGCGGTCCGCGCGCAGACCTTCGGAGGCGTCGGCGATGAACTCGATCGTCCCTGCGCCGACATAGTCGACCGCCTTGGCTGCCTTCACCGCCGTGGCGCAGAGTATCTCGCGCGTTGCCGTGTCCATGCCCGGTGCGGGGGCTTCCTCGATCACCTTCTGGTGGCGGCGTTGCAGCGAGCAATCGCGTTCGAACAAATGAACGATATTGCCGTGGGTATCGCCGAACACCTGCACCTCGATATGGCGCGGACGCTGGATGTATTTTTCGATCAGAACATGTGCATTGCCGAACGATGCGCTGGCTTCACGCTGGCAAGAGCCGAGCGCGTCGGCGAAATCGGCTGCGGCCTCGACCTTGCGCATACCCTTGCCACCGCCGCCAGCGACGGCCTTAATGAGAACCGGATATCCAATCTCGGCGGCGCGTTGTTCGAGAAACGCCGGATCCTGATTTTCGCCCATATAGCCCGGGGTCACGGGCACACCCGCTTGGGCCATCAATGTCTTGGCGGCGTCCTTCAGGCCCATTGCTATGATGCTGGCCGGGCGCGGCCCCACCCAGATCAGCCCAGCATCGATCACCGCCTGCGCGAATTCGGCGTTTTCGGAGAGGAAGCCATAGCCGGGATGGATCGCCTCTGCTCCAGTGGCTTTTGCAGCGGCGATAATTTTTTCACCGACCAGATAGCTCTCACGCGCCGGCGACGGCCCGATATGGATCGCTTCATCGGCATCGCGCACATGCAGCGCGTTGGCATCCGCATCGGAATACACCGCAATGGTGCGCATACCCATCACCCGCGCGGTACGGATGATCCGGCAAGCAATTTCGCCCCGGTTGGCGATGAGGAGGGATTGGATCATTGGCTTGAGCTTTCAAACACCTCCCCGGACCGGGGAGGGGGACCGCCAGCCAAGGGCTGGTGGTGGAGGGGTTGGCGTTCAACGCAAGCGGTGACAATTGTCGCAATGGCATCTTCAAGACTTTGAAGGACGTAAGCAGCGGGCAAGCGTAAGATACTAAATCCGCGCGCCTGAAGATAAACGTCGCGCTCGGCATCCCTCTCTGGTCTGTTACCCGCACTATGTGCTTGGCCATCGATTTCGATGGCAAGCCGACATTCAAGGCAAGCAAAATCGATAACGACGTCACTCAATGGATGCTGGCGACGAAACTTATAACCACCAGGGCGCCTACGTAACTCTCGCCAAATCAAAACCTCAGGCAGGTTACCTGATCGACGCTCGCGCTTTGCAACGGCAAAAGCTTTGGAAGATGCGGATAGCACCCCTCCACCATCCTTCGGATGGTCCCCCTCCCCGCTACGGGGAGGTGTTTGGTGCTCGCTCACATCCGGAACACCCCGAAGCGGGGCGCCTCCTCGACGGGCGCGTTGAGTGCGGCTGCAAATGCTAGGCCAAGCACATCCCTCGTCTGTGCCGGGTCGATGATGCCGTCATCCCATAATCGCGACGTCGCGTAATAAGGATTGCCTTCATCTTCATATTTTTGCCGGATCGGCGCTTTGAATTCTTCGGCCTGTTCGGGGGTCCATTTCTCGGCATCGCGGTGAACTGTGGCGAGCACGGAGGCCGCTTGTTCTCCGCCCATCACCGAAATCCGTGCATTAGGCCAAGTGAACAGGAAACGTGGGGAATAAGCGCGCCCACACATGCCGTAGTTGCCCGCGCCAAAGCTCCCGCCGATGAGCACGGTGATCTTGGGTACGCTCGCCGTGGCAACAGCAGTGACGAGTTTCGCACCATGCTTGGCAATACCTTCGGCTTCATATTTGCCGCCGACCATGAAGCCGTTGATATTCTGCAGGAACAGCAACGGAATGCGCCGCTGGCAGGCAAGTTCGATGAAATGCGCGCCTTTGACAGCGCTTTCGGAGAATAACACCCCATTATTGGCAAGGATCGCGACGGGCATCCCCCAAATATGTGCAAAGCCACAGACCAAAGTGGTGCCGTACAGCGCCTTGAACTCATGAAACTCGCTGCCGTCTACGAGCCGCGCAATAACTTCATGCACGTCATAAGGTGCACGGACGTCGTCAGGGATGACGCCGTAAAGCTCTTCGGTATCAAACCTTGGCGGACATGCTTCTTTGAGGTCAATGTCTGGCTTGTGGATCGGTCCCAAATGGCTGATGATATCACGCACGATGGTCAGGGCATGTTCGTCATTTTCGGCAATATGGTCGACCACGCCCGATTTGCGGCCATGCAAGTCGCCGCCGCCCAGATCCTCGGCGCTGATTTCCTCGCCCGTTGCGGCCTTGACCAATGGCGGGCCAGCAAGAAAGATAGTGCCTTGATTGCGGACAATCACGCTTTCGTCCGACATGGCAGGGACATAAGCGCCGCCTGCGGTACAGCTGCCCATGACGCAGGCGATTTGGGGAATGCCCTTTGCGCTCATATTCGCTTGATTGAAGAAGATACGCCCGAAATGGTCGCGGTCAGGAAAAACCTCGTCCTGATGTGGCAAGTTCGCGCCGCCGCTGTCGACCAGATAGATGCACGGCAGGCGGTTGGCCTCTGCAATTTCTTGCGCGCGCAGATGCTTTTTGACGGTCATGGGGTAGTAAGTACCGCCCTTTACCGTCGCGTCATTGCATACAATCATGCACTGGCGACCAGAAACACGGCCAATACCCGTGATCAGGCCCGCACCGGGAATGTCGCCATCATACAGGTCGCATGCTGCAAGCTGGCCGATTTCTAGGAAAGGCGAACCGCTATCCAGCAGGCGTTCGACGCGCTCACGCGGCAGCAATTTGCCACGCGAGGTGTGCCGCTCACGCGACTTCTCATTACCGCCTAACGCGGCTTCGGCGACTTTAGCCCAAAGTTCATCGCGCAGCGCCCGGTTGTGGGCACTGCGCGCCTTAAACGCTTCGGCGTCGGGTTGGATCTGGCTCGATAAGGTTGGTGCGCTCATCGTTTCAGTTGAAACGATTTTGCAGATTTAGCAAGGCCATCGCCGCAATGGCCGCCTCGCCACCCTTGTCCTTTTGTTTGGGGTCTGCGCGCACAATAGCCTGTGCCTCGTTTTCGACGGTCAAGATGCCGTTGCCGATAGCGATTCCATCCATCGTCAAGGCCATGATACCCCGCGCGCTTTCGCCTGCAACAATCTCGAAATGGTAAGTTTCACCGCGAATGACAACGCCAATGGCGACAAATCCGTCATAGATTTGCGCCTCTGCAGCCATCGCAATGGTACCCGGTATTTCAAGCGCGCCGGGCACAGTGATAACCTCAACCTCGTGCCCCTTGGCCTTCAATGCAGCCTTAGCGCCGGCAACGAGCATGTCGTTGAGATGGTCATAAAACCGCGCTTCAACTATTAGGAATTTTGCCATTACTCGCCTCCGGTTCCGGGAATAGGCCGTTCGCCTACAATGGAAAGGCCATAGCCTTCAAGCCCGACCAACGTGTGATGTGTGTTGGTTAGCAATATCATGTCCTGCACACCCAGTTCGGTCAAGATTTGCGCGCCGCCGCCATAATCGCGCAGCTCTTCAATCTCCGGCGCGCCCGCTTGCTTGCCTTCCGCGCGCAACTGCATGAAGCGCGAGACAACGCCCTTCATCGGCTTGTTAATGACGACAATAACCCCGGTACCTTCGGCAGCGATCGCGTCCATTGATCGCGACAGCAGACCCGAACGTTCACTTTCCTCACCAAACACATCAACGAACATCGACATGGTATGCATGCGCACGAGCGTTGGTTTGTCAGGATCAATGCGTCCCTTTAGCAACGCAATGGTCTCGTCGCCTGTGGCCTTGTTGTAGAAGGTCATGGCCGTCCAATCGCCACCCCAGCGGCTGTTGAACTTCATCTCAGCCCGCTTTTCGACCAGATGGTCATTCTTTCGGCGATAGGCGATAAGGTCGCGGATCGTGCCCATTTTCAGATTGTGCATACGGGCGAACGCGACAAGGTCGTCCATCCGTGCCATTGTGCCATCATCCTTCATGATCTCGCAGATCACGCCGGAAGGATTGAGCCCTGCAAGCCGGCTGATGTCGACAGCAGCCTCAGTGTGTCCGGCGCGAACCAACACGCCGCCATCACGAGCCGTGAGCGGAAAGACATGTCCCGGCGAAACAATGTCGTCAGGCCCCATAGAAGCATCCACAGCGACTGAAATGGTGCGCGCCCTATCAGCTGCACTAATTCCTGTCGTGACGCCCTCACGGGCTTCTATGGACACTGTGAAGGCTGTCTGCATGCTCTCGCGGTTCTCGCGTGCCATTGGTGTCAGGCCAAGCTGCTCACATCGTGCCTTGGTCATCGACAGGCAGATGAGGCCGCGACCATGTGTCGCCATGAAATTGATCGCATCTGGCGTCGCCATTTGCGCTGGAATGATAAGATCACCTTCATTCTCGCGATCTTCATCATCAACAAGAATATACATGCGGCCATTGCGCGCTTCCTCGATGATTTCCTCGATTGGAACGAGTGCAGGCGTGTCATCATTGGAAAATAAGTAGCTTTCCAGCTTACGCAGCGTTTCTGCAGTCGGGTTCCAGCCCGGCTCGTCCAAATCGCGCAAAGTGTTGGCATGTAGGCCCGCCGCACGTGCAAGGCCAGACCGTGAAAGGCCGCCTTCGTTGACGAGGCTGCGAAGTTTAGTGATCAGTTGAATGCTCATGATTCGTCTATTTTCACATTCTGATGTGATTGTCAAAGATGCAAATCACATCAACGCGCGCAAACTATAATCACGTCCGCCATTGAAAGCACATCAGGACGCCGTTAAGCCAAGGTCTGGAGGACCAATCATGGCATCGACTATCTGGGTACATAAACAGGCTTTGACGCAAACGCATGTCCATGAGGCGCCAATGCCGACGTTAAGCGAGGGCGCTGCCCGTTTGCGTATCGAAAGCTTTTCCGTCACGGCAAACAACATAACCTACGCCGTCATCGGCGACATGTTTGGGTATTGGAATTTCTTTCCAGCAGAAGGCGATTTTGGCATTGTGCCGATGTGGGGGCACGCAGTTGTCGAACAATCACGCCACCCGGACATCGCCGCCGGCGAACGTGTTTATGGCTATCTACCCATGGGAACACATCTCGATGTCACACCGGGCAAAGTGAGCCAAAGTGGCTTCACGGATATGGCGGCACACCGGCAACCGATGAGCCCGATATACAATCAGTATAGCCGCCTTGCCGCCGACCCCGAACATGATCCCGCCAAAGAGGCAGAGCGGATGCTGTTCGGGCCTTTGTTCAAGACTGGCTTCCTTATTGAGGCGATGCTCCGCCGCGAACGCTGGTTCGGCGCGCAAAATCTGGTCATCACCAGCGCATCATCCAAAACCGCAATGGGACTTGCGAGCGTGGCGAAAGACCTGTCGCCAGACATCACGCGCATTGGCCTGACATCCAAAGGCAATGTAGATTTCGTGCAGAGCACGGGACTATATGATCGCGTCTTGGCCTATGACGACGTCAGTGCCCTGCCCCAAAGCGCGTCTGTTTGCGTCGATTTCGCAGGCAACTCTGCTTTGCTGCGCGCCATCCACGAAACGCTGGCCAACCAGCTTAAATATAGCTGCCTTGTCGGGGCTACCCATGTTGGCGCACGTGGACCAAATAGTGCCGGCGCAAGTGGCAGCGAAATGCCGGGGCCAAAGCCAATATTATTCTTCGCCCCCGACCATGCCGTCGCAACGATCCAAGAATTGGGACCGAAAGGTTTTGGCGAAGCTGTCGGCCGCAGCTGGAAAAGCTTCCTTGCCGCGGCGCACGGCATTGTCGAGATACAAGAACACAGCGGCCTTCAATACGCCGCAACAGCCTTTGTGGAGACGCTGCAAGGCCATACCGACCCGCAAAAGGGCATTATCATTCTACCTTGAAGACCCGCCCATCCTTCATGACAAAATGCACGGATTTTAATGTCGTGATGTCCGCTGTCGGATCACCCGCCACCGCTATGAAATCGGCTGCTTTGCCAGGCTCGAGCGATCCGACGTGCTTCTCGACGCCCAAAAGCGTCGCAGCGTTCATCGTTGCGGCTTGAATGGCGGCGCTGCGCGATGCCGTGTGCCTTGTGCTGGTGGATCCTGCGGTGGCCCTGCAAAGCATTGTGCTACTGTCATCCACTGCTGCGCAACGTCGCCCATAACTTCAAGTGATGTGTCCGCGACGTGGCGGCATTGCGTCACGACCTGACAGAAGGCGGTCGCACTGCCAGAAATCGTGCCGCTGTCCGATGGCTCGCCATATTCCCAAATCGCACCCGACGGTGCCAGTAAGCGCAGCTGCGGCATCGGGCCGGGCGGCTCCATGCGTCGGTTCTTCCACGTAAAGCCCCAAGTGATAACGCCCAGACGGACGATGTTGCCGATCCGGTCAGTATCGCGCCGCTCCACGCCAAGGGCATCATATATAGCCTGTGCATGTGCCCAAGTTTCCATCAGTCGCGCGGTGATCGAGCTCATTGCGCTCATTTCGGGGCCAACCCATTTGAGGCGAAGCTTCGGATCGGCTTCGGCAAATGCCGCCGCAGTTGTCTTGGCCCGTTCCATCCAGGCCTTACGCAATGCATGGCCGGAGAGACCATCGAGATACGATGCTTCAAACTCTGGCAACTTACCGCCGCGGACACCCGCCATCATTGCGGCAACAAACGCACCAAAGGCCGCCTCGTCACGCAAGGACAGGTCGACCGCGATGTTCCATACGTGCAAGTGCCGCATAATGTTGTTGATCGTCCAGCCCTTAAACTGGGTCGGTATGTCAAAATCGCCCTCGGCCAAAGGTTCAAGAAGCCCATCAAGGGCTATGCTTTCATCCAAAAAATCGTTTGCCTGCTGCATTAATTTACCCGTCCTAGATTAGTGTACATTCAAAGTGGCTGTTCTTGCCAATAAGCAAATACGGCGGCCTGCAACTTACGGATATGGGCATGGGCTTGCGGACCAATCCATTCACCCTGATAATCTGTCCGCCCGGTCCACCATCCTTGCCCAGGCAAGCCGTCGCCTTCGCGCACCACCAGCACCGCAAGCGCAGGCGCGCCTTCTTCCAGCGTCATCTGGTCAATTTTATCGAGCGTTTTGCACACTGCCCGCATTTTGGGCCGCGTAAAACGAAATCCGAGGTTCAACAAAAGCTCAGAATAGCTAATCGCGCGGCCTTCACGACCACATTGTTCCAATATCTCTTTAATGCGTGCAACATCATGCAACGCCGCAACATCTGCCGCTGGATCACTCAAAAAGGCTTCAAGGACAGGGTCCAAATCAGCTCCTAAAGATAGTCTTGCCGCAAATCGTTCATGACAGCATAAAACTCGTCCATCACTTCGTCGATGATCTGCTTGGCTGGTTTCACAGTATCAATGCGTCCGGCAACTTGCCCAGAAAGCGCGATCGCCGCCTCCATGTCGCCGCCGAAATACAGGTCAAGCACGCCGCGCATTTCGCCCATGATATTGTCGGAAGGCTCCATGTCCAACTTCGTTGTCCGTTCCGTGCGCAGTGCACGCAATGCTGGACCGGGACCGTGGCGATTTAGAAACAGCGTGTCGGTTTCTTTCGCGTTAATGATGGCATCTTTCCAGTTCTGATGCACCGGCGATTCCGCCGCGCTAACCATGCGTGTCCCCATCTGCACCGCCTCAGCGCCAAGCGCGAACGCCGCAGCCATTGTCCTTCCACAAACGACACCGCCAGCAGCTATGATGGGCACATCGACTTTACTCCGGACAAGCGGCAGCAAAACCATCAACGCCACATCCTTGGGGTTTTTGAAACCGCCCCCCTCACCGCCTTCGACAACAAGGCCATCTACGCCCGCGTCGATAGCTTTTAATGCGCCAGCAAGTGTCGGCACAACATGGAATACGGTAAGGCCAGCGGCCTTTAGCGGACCGCAATATTTGTTAGGATCACCCGCTGACGTGGTCACAAATTTGATGCCTTGGTCGACCACAAAATCCACAATACCCGGATCCCGCACAAAGGCTTGCGCAATGTTCACGCCGAACGGCTTGTCGGTCAGCTCGCGCATCTTGATGATTTCAGCGCGCACTTCATCTAACTGGCCCGATGATGTTTCGATGATACCAAGGCCGCCCGCATTGGAAACGGCCGACGCAAGTTGCGCGCGCGCGATCCAACCCATCGGCGCCTGAATTATAGGATATTCGACACCCAGCAGGTCAGTCATACGGTTTTGTATCGGCTTCATATTATCTTCCAATCTGGCTGGTACGGATGTTCAGTTGGCCGGACAGACCTGCTTTACGATGGGTTTCAATGGCCTGATATTCCGGCGAAGAAAGCATTTTTTGCATCGCGGCCAGTGATGGGTATTCAACCAAAGCAACCATGTCCCACAGCTCCTCAACCTCACCAATCATAAGGCCGGTGACTGGGCCCGCGTACACCTGCCGGCCACCCACGGCGGCGAGACAGGCCTGTATCCCCTTGCCATATCGGGCATAAGCTTCGGCACCCGACAGATCGGCATTACTGCCGTCGGCATATTCAGCATGGTCCTTAAATTTCAGGAGATTAACCATCACAAATGGCCCATTTTCGACGCCACCAAAAAATGATGTCGCCTGTTCCATTGACGGAAACATTGCGTTTTCTATTCGCATCAAAAGCTCTCCCCTCAGATTTAACCGCTTGCTTAAATCAGCATTGAGCCATTGTAAAAGTGATTATTGTTGGACGCGTAGACAACGCCTTCCCAGGCTATATTCTGGAAGGTCCCCACATACTGCTCGGGCGTTTTCCGGAAAACGCCCCTGGAACGCTCTCTTTTTCTTAGAAACTGATGTGCTCTCCCACTGAGCTAATCACCCGTCGGTTGCGACAGACGGGGCCGGTGTCAGACAGCACAAAAATTGGCAAGTTTCACGAAACGATTTTGATCTGCGGTTGTGCGGTCGTCTTGGACACCGGCGTTTTTCGAAGCCCCGCAAAAATAGTATCTACAATCAATGCAAGCTTCTCAATCTTTAGCTTTGCCGTGCCGATGTAGAAAAGCGCTTCGGGATTGGTGTAGCATTGCACCATTTGGTTGATAAGCGACACGGTCTCGTCAATCGAATGGCCTTCAAAATAGCCTTGCTCCATTGCCTCTGCAACTATCAGGGACAGATAATGATCGCCAAGGTCAACATAGCCGCGCACCACTTCAAAATATTGCTGACCGATTTCAAAATAGCTTTTGAGCAGGTCAGGCTCCGACTCATATTGTTCAACATTCGCTAGGTAGCGTCGCGCAAAATATTGGTACATTTTGTCGCGCACCGGCAAATCGGATTCAGTCACATCAACCATGATCCGTATTTTTTCAGCAAAGAAACGTTCCGCTACGGCTTCAAGCAACGCCTCTTTGTTATCGAAAAACCGATAAAGGTTAGATGCAGACATGCCAGCAGCAGCCGCCAAATCTGTCATAGAGATATCCACAGCGCCGCGCTTCCGGACCAAATCGTCGACCACCTCAAGCAATGCGTTTCTTCCAGCTTCGATATCGGTCTGCGGGCGGGCCATGTTATTTCCTGTATTGCGCGTACATAACAGTTTTATGATATATGACAAAATATTTCAATTTTCAATCAATCAAATGCAAATTGTCCTTGGGGTGCTCCGCCAATGGTAGCTTCGTTTTGGTCGATGAGCCCCGATAGCGTCAAACCAAGCAGACGCACCCCCATCTCGACGGGTAATATTTGATCCAGCAGCGCATGGCCAAGCTGCGCCATGGCCATCCGATCGGCGATGAATTGGCCCACCGTGCGCGATCGGGTTACGGTTCGAAAGTCCGCGTATCGCGCCTTGAGCACTAATGTTCGCCCCTGCGCTTGGTTGCGCACAATACGGTCCCAAACAATATCTATAATTTCTTCCAATGCCGCACGCAGGTCAGCTTCACTGATCTTATCATCAGAATATGTGCTTTCTGCGCCTATAGATTTGCGCACCGCGTTGGCGTTTACCGGGCGATGATCGATTCCGCGCGCCGCCCAGAAGAGATAACTGCCCCAACTGCCGAAATGCTGGGCGAGCCAAGCCTCATCCTTTTGTGAAAGATCAGCGCCGCTGTTTACGCCAAGTTTTGCCATCTTCTCTGCGGTCCGAGGCCCGACGCCATGAAAACGACGAACCGGCAAGCTGGCGACGAAGTCCGGGCCTTGGTCTGGCAGGATGACGCACATACCGTCCGGCTTGTTCTGATCACTTGCAAGCTTGGCGATAAATTTATTGTAGCTGACGCCTGCACTGGCGGTGAGGCCGGTCTCTTCGCGAATAGCCGCACGAATGGCCTTGGCCACCTTCACTGCTGATCCAATACCTTGCTTGTCATGGGTAACGTCAAGATAAGCCTCATCAAGCGATAGCGGCTGGATCAGGTCCGTATGCCGCGCAAATATGTCGCGGATCTGCTTGGAGACAGCTTTGTAAGCCTCAAACCTTGGTTTGACGAAAATCAGGTCGGGGCACTGGCGTTGCGCTGTCACCGATGGCATGGCCGAGCGCACACCGAACGCCCGCGCCTCGTAACTCGCAGCTGCGACAACGCCACGTTTGGATGAACCGCCTACGGCTACCGGCCTACCGCGTAAATCAGGGTTATCGCGCTGTTCAACGCTGGCGTAAAATGCATCCATATCGACATGGATAATCTTACGGATAGTGGCGGGCTTGCTCTCCATCACCGCCCTACGCTTACGACCCTAAGGCCATCCGTAATGCCTTACGGTCAAGCTTACCGATCATCGTTTTTGGCAAAGCATCCATGATCGTAACGCCTTGGACACGCTCATGCTTGCCAAGCTTGGGGTTCAACCAAGCGGTAAGCATAGCGCCATCTTCGGCAGCACCGTCTTGCAATGTGACAAAAGCCCGCGGAACTTCGCCGAGATATGCATCAGCAACGCCTATGACGAGGGCCTCCTTAACAGCAGGGTGCTTGTACAGAACGTCTTCAACCTGACTGGGAAAAACCTTGAACCCGCCGACAGCAATCATATCCTTTAATCGATCAACGATGTGGATGAAGCCGTCTTCGTCAATCGTTGCGACATCACCCGTGCGCAGAAACTTGCCAAGAAACACCTCAGCATCGGCATCAGGCCGTTTCCAATAGCCGCACATGACCTGTGGACCGGAAAATGTAAGTTCGCCTGGCTCGCCTTTTGGCGCAGGCTTATTTGGGTCTTCCTTGTCAACGAGTTGGACGTTGGTTCCGGGCACAGGTTGCCCGATACTGCCAATCTTGTTTTTGCCTTCATATGGATTGCAGGACACAACACCAGAGCTCTCGGTCAGCCCATAACCCTCAATAACGACGGCCCCGGTGCGTTTTTCAAAGCGCTCTTTTAATTCCGCTGCCAATGGCGCGCCGCCGGATATGCAGGCGCGCAGACTGCCAAAATCAGTTTTGGCTATGTCAGGGCAGTCTAGCAAAGCCTGATACATTGTGGGCACACCTGGTAGCGATGTCACTTTGGTCCGCGTAATCGCCGCCAAAGCCGCCTTTGCCTCAAAGCGGGGGAGCATCACAATTTCGCCGCCATTTTCAACCGTACGGTTCAAAACAGTCGCATTTGCGAAAACATGGAAAAAGGGCAACACACCCAAGATACGGTCGTCCAACGGCTCCTCAGGCTGATTGAACCGGCTGTGGGGATCGAGCATGTTGATTTGCCGTGCGTTGGCTGTGATGTTCTGGTGGCTCAGCATTGCGCCTTTCGGCGTACCGGTGGTTCCGCCAGTATACTGCAATTGCGCGATGTCTTTTTCGGGCGTGCAAGGCTGAACGGCATAATCGCCTTTATTGGCTATCAAATCGGCATAGGCCGAAACACGGCTGTCCGACGGAAGTGCAGCAATCTCGTTGCGCTTAAACAGACGATATGCCCAACCTTTGGCCTTCGGCAGGGCTTCCGCGACGCTTCCGACGATCAGCTCCTTAAGGTTGCTATTGTCCAACACCTTTATGGCGGTAGGCAGCAAAGCCGCCGCCGACACTGTGATTAGGATCGATGTACCGCTATCTGCGACCTGATGCGCCAGTTCGTCAACGGTGTAGAGTGGTGAGAAATTGACCACCGTCGCCCCCGCCGCAAGCGCGCCGTAATAGGCGGCGATATACTGCGGCACGTTGGGCAAGAAGAGCCCAATATGATCGCCCTTGCCAATACCTTTATCTTGCAAACCGCGCGCAACGCGTCGGACATTTGCTGCCATTTCAGCATAACTGTACTTGCGACCCAGGAAATCCGCCATGGCTGCGCGGCCCATGCGCTCGGCCGATTGGAAAAACATGTCGTGCAGCGCCAACGCGGGAAATTGTTGATCCCATTTGACGGGATGCAGGTAATTCCGGTTCCAGATACTCTGTGTCATGGCGACATTATGCCGCGTGATACCAGCCAACGCCATCGCGGATTTCACATTTTATCCGTCCCGCAAAATGCAAGTGCCGCAAATGCGCCTGCGCCTCGCCTGTGGCCAGACCGTAAACATTATCGTCAATTTCGCGGTCGAATAAGAGCGTAAACGTGTCGACGGCGCGCATTTCAGTTGTGCGTAGCTCCAACTCAAGTCGGTCAAGTCGTTCGTGATGCCCCGATGCAAGCTTGTCCAATCGGACATGCACGCCGGTAAACGGCTCACCATGCGCGGGGAGCACGAGCATATCTGCGGGCAACGCTTCGCGGAACTTCGCGATCGATGCCAGCCATTCACCCAGCGGGTCAGCCACAGGCTCGCTGTCCATGACCGACACATTAGATGTAATGCGCGGCAAAATCTGGTCACCCGCGATGATCATATTATTGGTAAAATCCACAAGGCTCGCATGTTCAGGCGTGTGCCCGCCACCCGTCATAACCGTCCAGTCTCGTTGTCCGATACGAATGACCTGCCCGTCATCCATACGGACATGTCCAGTGGGCAGACGCGATACTGCGCGCGCAAAACCGCCCCAGCCCGCTTTGCGCAGCTTGTCGATACGCGCTTCGTCAAAGCCCGCAAAGCGCCGGTTACTGAGGACGTCTTCTGGAGGATGGTCCAACTGTTCAGCGGTCAACATGCGCGCCATCAACCATTCGGTCCGGTTCATCCAAATGGGCACCTTGAACCTGTTCGCCAACCAGCCAGCGCAGCCGACATGATCGGGATGGAAGTGTGTGACAAAAATGCGCTTGAGCTCTCGGTCCGCCAACGCGCCTGCAAACATCGTCTTCCACATTTCGATGGTCGGCGGCATGAACAACCCGGTATCCGCAATCGCATATCCGCCATCGGCTTCATCGAGCAGCCATAGATTGATATGCGCTAAATTGCCGGGCACAGGCATACGCGTCCAACCCAGGTCCGGCGCTATAGCGTATATTTCGCCATATTGCGGTGCATGATCGCCTAAAGGGTATGTAAGCCCCTTCAGCTCTTTTGCTTCAAATCCGTGGTCGGCTAGCGATGCGTCATATGCGGGGGGTGTATTGGTTGCCATCCCCCCGCCGTGCCTTAATCAAGCGATTAAGGCAATGATGGCATGATGATTATTCGCCTACTTTTTTGAACAAGGTATCGGCGGTCAGTTCTGCCTTGCCCGCATTTTCGTCTTCACCGTTCAACGCCGCTTCGGCACGACGTGCAGCTTCCGTGCGCTCCGCGCGCAGCTCTTCGATCAACGCATCGCGATCCGTTCCAAGACGGGCATCATTAGCGGCGGTGTTATCGATACCGGCCTTTTTCGCCGCACGGTTAACAATGGCGTCAAGTTCACGCTGCGAAGTCAGGCCAAGCGTGACTGGGTCCTTCGCCTGAATTTCGGTAATGTTCCAGTGGCTACGCTCCCGAATGGCGGCGATTGTGTTGCGCGTCGTACCAATCAACTTGCAGATTGCGCCATCCGAAATTTCAGGATGGTTGCGCAGAAGCCACGCAATGCCGTCTGGTTTGTCCTGACGCTTTGACACCGGGGTATAACGCGGCCCCTTTGTGCGACGAACCTGATCCGGACCCTTCGACATCTTCAGGACATAATCCTCATCGGCCTGTCCCTTTTCGATTTCTTCCATCGCCAGTTCGCCTGCGTGCACAGGGTCGCGACCGGTATATTTCGAACCCGTCATGTCATCTGCCATTGCTTGCACTTCGAGGATATGAATTCCGCAGAAGTCAGCGATTTGCGAGAAGCTCAAACCCGTGTTGTCGACCAACCAAGCGGCAGTCGCATGTGGCATCAAGGGGGTAGCCATGTCATTTGCTCCAATAATAAGGGCCGCCCCTTACGGAGCGGCCTGAATGTGTTGCCTTCATCATTAGGCGAACTTTGCTGCATCGGCAAGCGGCAATGCGCATTGGGACTTGCGCGCTTCCCAGCGTGTGTGCATTCTCCAGCGGGTATTTGGGGGAAGCTATGAAACGTCTAATCAAATGGGTTGCCATACTGTTGCTGGCTCTCGTCGTTGCTATCTTTATTTGGGGCTATGCGCCCGACACAAAAGCCGCGCAGATGGAACGCAAATATAGCAGCGCTGCCTCGCGCTTTGCGGAATTGGAGCCTGGCCTGCGTGTGCATTATCGCGATGAAGGCAAATCCGATGGACGCGTTCTTGTCCTCATTCATGGGTCAAATGCGTCGTTGCACACCTGGGAACCATGGGTAAAAATTCTTGGCAAGGCGTATCGAGTTATTACGCTCGATCTTCCTGGACATGGTTTGACCGGAAAGAACCCGACCGGGGTCTATGACAATGCATCTTATGTTGGTGTAGTTGATCGTCTGTTGGAAAAGTTGAATATCGACAGGGCAGTTATCGGCGGTAACTCTATGGGCGGCGGCGTTACTTGGTTGTATACACTTTCGCATCCCGAGAAGGTTGAGGCCATGCTGCTGGTCGACGCTAGCGGACAACCTTATGCCAAATCCGGAAACACGCCACTTGGTTTTCGCCTGATGCGTATGCCCGTGGTTAAGGAGGCAGCGCGCTTCATCGCACCCCGGAGTATTTTTGAATCAAGCGTCAAGACATCCATGAGCGTGCAGTCGAAAATCGATGACAAGCTTGTTGATCGCTATTGGGAGTTGAACCGTTACCCTGGAAACCGCGAAGCAACGATGCAGCGCTTTGCAAACTTTAAGAACATGACCCCCGCCAACGCAGTAAGACTTTCGGAAATCAAAGTACCGGTTTTGATCTTATGGGGTACTGAAGACAATTTGATCCCCGTAAGTTCTGCTAAGTGGTTTGCGAACGCCATACCGCAAGCAAGGCTGATCATTTACCCTGCAGTTGGGCATATCCCGATGGAGGAAATTCCCGAGAAAAGCGCTGCTGATGTAAAGGCTTGGCTGGAGGGCGTATCATCGGACACGCCCAAGCCGTGAAATATGGTTGTTCGAACGCCTCTGCCTAAACCGCCAGCATGATTTTCCCGACATGCGCTCCTGATTCCATATAGGCATGCGCAGCTGCCGCCTCGGTCAGTGGGAAAATTTTGTCCATTTCCGCGCGCAGTGCGCCATCGCCGACCATTGGCCATACCGTTGCTGATATTTCTTGCGCCAGCAATGCCTTGAACTCCGCCGTCCGCGGACGAAGCGTTGACCCCGTGAGCATCAAACGGCGTGACATGACATAAGCCATGTTGATTTCCGCAACCATTCCACCCTGCACAGCGATTGTCACATGCCGTCCATCCTCGCGCAGGCATTGCAAGTTTCGCGACACATACCCCCCGGCGACCATGTCGAGCACAAGATGGACGCCCTCGCCCTGTGTGATCGCTTTGACGCCTTCGACAAAGTCGGAACTGTTGTAATTGATGGCGTGGTCAGCGTCGATTTTGACTGCGGCGGCACATTTTTCGTCAGAGCCGCAGGTTACAATCACGGTGAGGCCGAACAGTTTACCCAGCTTTATCGCCATGGTGCCAATGCCGCTGGTGCCGCCGTGAATCAGAATGATTTCACCGGGCGAGGCAAAGCCCCGCTCAAAAACATTATGCCACACGGTAAACAAGGTTTCAGGTAGCGCTGCAGCTGCAACCATTTCCATGCCCGCTGGCACCGGCAAACAGACATCCATGCGCGCCAGACAATATTCGGCATATCCGCCGCCCGATACCAAAGCGCAATAACGCGACCCGATGACAGTCGGGTCAACATCATCGCCGACCGCCACGACTGTACCTGAGACTTCAAGACCGGGTAAATCACTCGCGCCGGGTGGTGCCGGATAAAGCCCCTTGCGTTGGATCACGTCGGGGCGGTTTACCCCGGCATAAGCCACTTTCAGCAGGACCTCTCCAGCGCGAGGCACTGGCAATGGTCGATGCGATGCAGTCAGCACTTCAGGGCCGCCTGGCGTCGAAATTTCGATTGCGGTCATTAACTCCGGCAGCTTCACCATGTGCAACATATCCCCATTGAATTTCGGGCCTTTTAGGCAAGCTTCATATTGACAGCAACTGCTGTTGGGTAAATTATGCGGCATGGATATCGATGAAAATCCGCCGCTTCGCCGCGGCGACCCTTTGGCCATTCTCATTAAGCAGGATATTGACGCGCTGTCCGTAACGGAACTTGAGGCGCGTATTGCAGCACTGAGATCTGAAATCACGCGCTGCGAAGGCAAGGTTGCGTTTGCAAGCAAGCACCGCAGCGTTGCGGACGCGCTGTTCAAAAAGTGAATCATGGCGGGCCCGTGTTAAGAAAGCGGGACACCGAACCGTTATCTTCTTCATCATGCTTGAAAGCACTGAAGGCCGCGCCGATATAGGGTCCAATCAATACAGCGACTCAATTCCAAGGAGACGAGAATATGCCATCATTTGCGGAGTCGCTGGAAGCAACCCTTCACAACGCATTGAAACATGCTGGCGATCGTGCGCACGAATATGCGACGCTCGAACATCTCCTTTTGGCGCTGATCGACGATGCAGATGCAGCGAAGGTTATGCAGGCCTGCGGTGTCGATGTGGGCGAGCTCTCGGACATCATCATCACCTATCTGGACACCGAGCTCGAAAGCTTGCGCGTCGAGGGCAAGGTCGACCCATCGCCAACCAGCGGGTTCCAACGCGTCGTCCAGCGTGCCATTCTTCATGTCCAAAGCTCGGGCAAAGATGTGGTAACGGGCGCAAATGTGCTGGTCGCGTTATTCTCCGAGCGCGAGAGCTATGCCGTGTATTTCCTGCAACAGCAGGATATGAGCCGTCTTGATGCCGTTTCTTACATCAGCCACGGGATTGGCAAGGATGGCAAGCTGGCTGAAACACGCCCAGTCAACGGCTCTGAACCCAAGAGTGAAGAGCCCGAGGACACCAAGTCGAAAAAGGACAAGAAGGAAGGCGCGCTTGACCAGTTCACGATTAACCTGAATGAAAAAGCAAAGCAGGGTCGCATTGACCCGTTGATCGGTCGCGCCGCCGAAGTTGATCGCACGGTTCAGATCCTATGCCGTCGGTCAAAGAACAACCCGCTTTATGTGGGGGAGCCAGGCGTTGGTAAGACTGCGATTGCGGAGGGCCTGGCCCGTCGCATTGTTGAAAAACAGGTGCCTGAGGTCCTTCTGCCCGCCGTCATTTATTCGCTCGACATGGGCGCGTTGCTGGCTGGCACACGCTATCGCGGCGACTTCGAAGAGCGTTTGAAAGCTGTCGTGTCCGAACTTGAGAAGCTTCCAGATGCGATTTTATTCATCGACGAAATTCACACCGTTATCGGCGCTGGCGCTACGAGTGGTGGGGCAATGGACGCATCGAACTTGCTGAAGCCAGCCTTGTCTGGCGGAACCATCCGTTGCATCGGATCGACCACCTACAAGGAATTTCGCAATCATTTCGAAAAGGACCGGGCGTTACTTCGCCGGTTCCAGAAAATTGACGTCAACGAGCCAAGCATTGAGGATACGATCAAGATTCTTGCGGGCTTACGCAGTGCATTTGAAGAGCATCACAAGGTAAAATACACCCCCGATGCTATCAAGGCCGCCGTGGAGCTATCCTCTCGCTATATCAACGACCGTAAGCAGCCAGATAAGGCCATCGACGTGATTGATGAGGTTGGTGCGATGCAAATGCTTGTTGCGCCTTCAAAGCGGCGCAAGCTGATAACAGCGCGCGAAATCGAGGCTGTCATTGCTACTATAGCGCGCATTCCGCCAAAGCAGGTTTCAACTGACGACAAGACTGCGCTTGGCACGCTTGAGGCAGATCTTAAGCGCGTTGTGTTCGGGCAGGACAAGGCCATAGAAGTGTTGGCGAGTGCCATAAAGCTTAGCCGTGCAGGCTTACGCGACACCGAAAAGCCGATTGGCAGCTATCTGTTCAGCGGACCTACTGGTGTCGGCAAAACCGAAGTCGCACGCCAGCTTGCATCGATACTCGGCATTCCGTTGAAACGTTTCGACATGTCCGAATATATGGAGCGCCACAGCGTCAGCCGCCTGATTGGTGCCCCTCCTGGATATGTCGGATTTGATCAGGGTGGGCTTCTCACCGATGCGGTTGACCAAAGCCCGCACAGTGTGTTGTTGCTCGACGAAATTGAGAAGGCTCATCCTGACCTATTCAACATCCTGTTACAGGTGATGGACAATGGCCGCCTCACCGACCATCACGGCAAGACCGTCGACTTCCGCAATGTCATATTGATCATGACCACCAATGCCGGAGCCAGCGACATGGCAAAAGAAGGCATCGGGTTTGGCAGTAATATCAGTAAGGAAGATGCCGGCGACGAGGCCGTTAAAAAGATGTTTGCACCCGAATTCCGCAACCGTCTCGATGCGACAGTGCCATTCTCATATCTGCCAACAGACGTTGTCGCACGTGTTGTCGACAAGTTCATTCTGCAGTTGGAACTGCAGCTTGCCGATCGGAATGTGCACATCAAGCTCGACGATGAAGCACGTGCATGGCTGACTGAACGTGGGTATGACAAGCTTTATGGCGCGCGCCCCATGGGCCGGTTGATCCAGGAAAAGATCAAGCAGCCGCTTGCGGAAGAATTGTTGTTTGGCAAACTTGTGCATGGTGGCGAGGTCGCTGTTCGCATCAAGGGCAACGAACCCACATTTGAGGTTACGCCCGCCGCCCCCAAGATGGTTAAGCCCAAACCGCCAAAGAAGAAGAAAGTCGCAGCTAAGAGAGCTTCACAAGCTGATTAAGGCTTAATGCTGCCCGATGGCCAGCAACTGAGCGGATGAACCGATGTCGTGAAACAATTCCGGCTCGGTTCCCGTCATCCAGACCTGCGCACCGGTCTCATCAAGCAAGGCAAAAAGCGCGGCGCGTCTTGAAGGGTCTAGATGCGCTGCGATTTCGTCCAAAAGCAGGATGGGTGCTTCCTCACGTTGCGCGGAGACAAGCACCGCGTGCGCCAAGATAAGCGACAGCAACAAAGCCTTTTGTTCACCAGTGGAGCATTGCTCCGCGACCTGCCCTGAACCGCTGTGTATCACTTCTAAGTCAGCACGGTGGGGGCCAATCAAGGTACGCCCGGCAGCGGCATCACGGTTGCGCCCTTGACGCCAGGTGCATGCAAGGTCGCCATCTGCAGTCGGAACTTTATCCACCAAGCTAATCTGCGGTTGGGCGAATGGTCCCGCCGGAGTGGTAAGCAGTTGGGCACTTAACGCGGTGACGACCGATGTTCGCGCAACCTGAATAGCGCGCCCGCTCTCCGCCATTTGCGCTTCAAGGGCATCCAACCAGAGTGGATCGGCCGGAATCGCGCCGGAGAGGAGCCGGTTTCGCTGTTGCATGGCTTTTTCATAACGGCTGCTGTGTCGCGCATGGCTTGGGGTTAACGCGAGCACCAAACGATCCAGAAACCTGCGGCGCGCAGCTGCACCGTCTGCGAACAAGCGATCCATCGTTGGCGTCAACCAAATCACCGACAACCACTCGCCAAGGCTGTTAATTGTTGCGTTGCTCTCGTTCACGCGCACCTTACGGCGTTCAGGCTGGTCAGCGGTGACCCCGGTACCAATCACATTGCCTGAAACTTCTGCGACAATAGCAAACCCTCCACCGCCGTTATTATTGACCATGTCAGACATCGCGGCCCGGCGGATCCCGCGACCGGGAACAAGAAGCGACACAGCCTCCAGAATATTGGTTTTGCCCGCACCATTAGATCCATGAAGCGCGATAAACTTGGCCTGCGGACGAATTTCCAGCGCGGCATGATTGCGAAAGTCACGCAAAGTAAGTCGGGACAAAGCCATAATATGCGCCTGCTATAGTATGGCCACTTTTGGTCAAGCGACGAATGAACACCAAGCGCGCCTAATTATTAGTGCTATTTCCCAATAAGTGAAAAAAATCCAATAGTTATTTGCAGCCGAAAACACCGTAACACACGGTATTCTTGGATTACATCCATTTTGGCACGATGCATGCTAAGTATCTCACATAGCCGGAATCATCCGGGAACATGAAAAGGAATTTCACATGACTCAATATGCACGTACCCAAATTTTATCCGCTTTCGCAGCCATAATCTGCGCTTTCATTACCATCGGCATAAGCGTCGCACCCGCGGTTGCACCAGCTGCTGCCATCATTGCATAATTAGCGCTTTTAGGTCTTACGGAGAAAATTAATGACACGACTGACACTTGATAAAACCAACAAGAAAATTCTTGGCGTATGCGCCGGCCTTGCCAACTGGACTGGCATCGATGCCATGATAATACGCCTGATATTCGCCGTCGCGACAGTTGCCGGCATTGGCACGCCCATTTTGATTTACATCTTGCTGGCCATGATCCTCGACTAGATGCGGGAAAGCCGCGATAACTTGGAATTCTGATATGATAAATCGGATGTGCCTGTTCGGCGGCTATATGAAGCAATGTTGTGTGGGATGCTGAAACGCCAAGCGCTCCAAAAGCTGAAGAGGAAAGATCACATTTTTTTGTGCCTTTGATAGTCTCAGCTATCGATTGCGGTGCGGTATCCAGCCCAGAAATGGGTGGCTGTCGGAACATTAGCCGTCCGGTTCCGTTTCTGATTATGTCCTCAAAATTCGAGCATTTCGACGATCCAGATCCGGCTGACAGCAGCGACGCGCAACGAAACGCAGTTAATCTAGTTGCCGGACTACGTCTTGCCGTAGGACAAAAGTTCATGGTGTCAGTGGTTGACCTATCGGCAATAGGATTTCGGATTGAAACAGGCAATCACATCGAGCTCGGGAGTAAAGTATACCTTGCCATTCCCGGGCTCAACAGCCTGCCAGCCGTGATCATTTGGAGCAGGAATCCCTTTTATGGTTGCGCGTTTCTGCACCCTTTATACCCAGCAGTTTTTGAACATATTGCGGGCAAATACTCGGTTATCGCGCTGTAACTTAGCCTATTTTGCGAACAAAAACTGAACCCGCCGAATATCCTGCGCCGAATGAACATATCAGCCCTAAGTCGCCATCTGCGAGGTCTAAATTGTGTTTATGAAAAGCGATGATCGATCCGGCACTTGAGGTGTTCGCATAGGTATCAAGCACAGTGGGGCTTTCGTCCTCACACGCTTCATGCCCCAATACTTTTTGTGCGATAAGCCGGTTCATACCTGTATTCGCTTGGTGTAACCACAGCCGGCGCAAATCTGAACCCGACAGCCCAAGGCTCTCAGCATGCTCCAATATCATTTGGCCAACCATAGGCACGACTTCCTTGAAGACCTTTCGGCCTTCCTGGACAAATAATTTGTCATTGCGCGGTCCGCTCTGGTCAACGGCTCCCTGACCATGCGCGCGGTTGAGAAATCCGAAATTGTTGCGGATGTTATTCGAAAATTGCGTTTTCAACCGTGTGCCTAAGATTTCCCAATGCTGGGCAGGAGCCAAGTCCTTCGCTTCCACCAAAATGGCAGTGGCAACATCACCAAAAATGAAATGGCTATCCCTATCGCGCCAATTCAAATGCCCAGATGTTATTTCAGGGTTCACGACCAGAACCGAACGCGCGTTTCCACTGCGGATATAATCGGCGGCAGTCTGAATACCGAAGGTAGCAGATGAGCAAGCCACGTTAATGTCAAAACCGAAACCACGCTCCATGCCCAATTCATGCTGGATCTCAACCGCCATCGCTGGGTAAGCCCGTTGCATATTCGACGCTGCGCACAGCACGGCGTCGACATCTTGAATGTCGCGACCGGCGCGCTCCAATGCATCGCGGCAGGCAGCGACACCAATTTCTGCCATCAACGATATTTGCTCATTCGGCCGCTCGGAATAACGCGGCTCCATGATATCTGGATCCACAATTGCACGCTTGTCGATAACGTGCCGCGCCTTAATGCCACTCGCCTTCTCCACAAACTCGACCGAGCTATGCGTCAGTGGTTCTGCGTCAGGGTTGGCTGCATTATATCGGTCGGCATAAGCGTTAAAACTTGCCACCAGCTCTTCGTTCGTGATGACATCAGGTGGCGTGAACAATCCCGTTGATGAGATGACTGGTGTGGCGCTGTGCGCATGTGGCGACATGTTATTTCCCGCGTTGTTTTTTAATACGTCAGAATGCCTAGCGGTTGCGTATTTGCGAAACAAGCCGTTTGAAATGCATTACAACAACGTTATGTGGCTGTGGGGGAGAAATATGTTAATGCCTTTGAATGAACGCCAACCTAGCTGGTTGTCCCGCCTGTTCAGGCGGGTACTGGTCGGAATGTATAAAAGCGGCGGGTGGCGAGCGCATGGCGTGGTCCCTGAACCCCGCAAATTCGTCCTGATTGCAGCGCCACACACCAGCAATTGGGATTTCGTCTATTTTCTCGGGTTGACCGACGAATTAGGTATTATGCCGCATTTCATGGCGAAAAAATCACTTTTTCGCTGGCCGTTTACAAATTTCATGCTCGACATGGGCGGCGTTCCCGTGGACCGCACGTCGAACAAAAATTACGTGCAACAGATGATTGACGAATTCGGTCGCCGTGACGAATTCATGCTGACCATCGCGCCAGAGGGAACGCGCGGAACTGTAAAAGCGTGGAAAACAGGATTTTATCACATTGCGATGGGCGCTGGTGTGCCCATGGTGTTAGGCATGATGGATTATGGTTCAAAAACAGGTGGGCTCGGACCTGCGATCTGGCCGACAGGCGATTATGAAGCGGATATGGCCGAAGTCGCCAAAACATATGCTAAAGTTCAACCAAAGCACCCCGCAAAGGGGATGACAGAGATATTTGCAAAGGGTGACGCATGACTGATCTCGGTTCGACTATTTTGATAAACGCCGCCGCGCTGATGACGGTCATACTGGCTTTATGGGCCTATTCAGTCAAAATTCGAGATGTGTCATTCATTGACGCCTTTTGGGCATTTGGCATGGTGCTTCTGGCATGGGCGACATGGGCGCAATCTGAATCACCAAACGCACGGTCGCATTTGCTATTTGGATTGACCGCTGTGTGGGGGCTTCGCCTCACGCTGCATCTTTGGACACGCTGGCGCGCACATGGCGAAGACCCGCGTTATGCCAAGATCATGGGCAGCGTGATGGAAAAGAAGGGTTGGAGTTGGAGCAAGACATCGCTTCTGTCCGTATTTTTGACGCAGGCTCCTTTGCTGTTTATCACGTGCTTACCTGCGCAGCTGGGTATCTGGGCAAGCGAAGGTGCGCCGAAAGACTTGGGTCCGCTTGCGTTTATTGGCGCAACCATCGCACTCATCGGCATATTGTTCGAAACCATCGGCGATGCCCAGCTTAATGCATTCCGCGCTAATGCGGCCAATAAAGGCAAGGTGCTTGATACTGGATTATGGCGCTATACCCGCCATCCCAATTATTTCGGCGACGCTTGCACATGGTGGGGCATTTGGCTGATTGCCTGCGAAACTGGGCTGGCGGGATGGATCAGCATCATTGGCCCAATCTTCCTGACATTCACGCTGACACGCTGGTCTGGGAAACCGTTGCTGGAAAAGGGTATGAAGAAAACACGGCCCGAATATGCTGATTATGTTGCGCGAACATCGGGCTTTTTCCCCTTGCCGCCTAAAAGCAAATAATTAGGCAACCACTCCGAAAAGGTCGTGTTCATCGGCGTCTTCAATGTTGACCATGACGATATCACCGGCCTTCAATGAAGGTGGGACGTCGCGCAGATAGACATGGCCATCAATTTCCGGCGCGTCAGCCTGCGATCGTCCGGTAGCGCCGATGCTATTGTCTTCGTCTGCATCGCCGATTTCGTCGATGATGACAGGGATGCTGCGCCCAACCTTGGCGGCAAGCTTCGCAGCACTGATCGCCGCGGTTTTCGCCATGATGCGCTGAAACCGCTCCTCTTTGACCTCTTCCGGCACTGGATTGGGCAAATTGTTGGCCTGCGCCCCGTCGACAGGCTCAAAGCGAAACGCTCCCACCCGATCAAGCTGCGCTTCATCAAGCCAATCAAGCAAATATTCAAAATCCGCTTCGGTTTCACCGGGGAAGCCTACTACGAAACTTGACCGAATGGCGATATCGGGCGCTATATTGCGCCAGTGACGAATGCGCTCAAGCACCTTGGCGTCATTTGCTGGACGCTTCATCGCCTTAAGGACATTGGGCGCAGCATGCTGAAACGGAATGTCGAGATAAGGCGTCAAATACCCCTCCGCCATCAAGGGAATGACATCATCGACATGCGGATACGGGTAAACATAATGCAACCGCACCCAGGGCGCGATGCCATCATTGGTGCGTAAGCTGCCCAGTTCGCGTGCCAAGTCGGTCATATGCGCACGCACCTGACGGCCCTTCCACGCGCGCGGTTCATGCCGCGTATCGACGCCATAAGCCGATGTGTCTTGTGATATCACCAAAAGCTCTTTGGTACCCGCAGAGACAAGCTTCTCTGCCTCACGTAAGACGGCATCAATACGGCGGCTTGCAAGCTTTCCACGCAACGACGGGATGATACAAAATGCGCAGCTATGATTGCAGCCTTCGGAAATTTTGAGATAGCTGTAATGCCGCGGCGTAAGCTTTAGCCCGCCTTCTGGGACCAAATCGACAAACGCGCCGCGCGTCGGTGGCGCTGCTTCATGGACGGCTGATACAACAGCTTCATATTGATGCGCGCCCGTAATCGCCAGCACATCGGGGAACCGCGCGCGAATAACATCGGCTTCATTGCCCATACAGCCCGTAACGATCACGCGGCCATTTTCAGCGATCGCCTCGCCAATCGCTTCGAGGCTCTCTTCCTTTGCGGAATCTAGGAACCCACACGTGTTGACCAGAACGACGTCGGCGCCGGCATAATCCGGCGACAGTCCATAGCCATCCGCACGAAGCTTGGTGAGAATCCGTTCGCTATCGACCAGCGCCTTGGGGCAGCCAAGCGATACCATGCCGACCTTGGGCGCTGCTTTGATTACTGTTGCCATGATGCCGGGCCGCATAGCGGGTTTCGGCAGGCTTGTCACGGGCAGTGTGGATTGCCTGCATTGAACAACGCCACGCCGCACGATAAAGCAGAACAATGATCATAAAAATCGCAAAAGGCCTTCAGAACGATAACGTATCGATCGTCCGAAATAATGGCTCAACCGATGCAACCGTTTTTCCGAAAAAAGGGCCTACGTCACATGATGCGATACATTATTTTGTGGAGAAGGGCTTAGGTTTGGACCATGCCTTTTGGGGTATGATTGCCAAAGGATGTGACTTTGAAGAAATACAGACGATCGCAAAAAACGCAGGCCATGCGAGCGCTGCCCGCGCCGGGCAACCCGAACAACATATCGTTGAACTGCTGCAGGCCGAACGTCTGGTCGAATGTTTTGAGGCGGAGCAATGGGGGCCCCCGTCGGACAACGCAACATTCATTGCGATAGCGGCAGCAGCGTGCGCGACGTCACAGGTTCCTTTGCCACCTCAGCTTCCCGCGCAGTTAGATACACTGCGTAGTCAAATCACAGAATTTCAGATAGGGTGGTCGACGGCAAACGCGATGCACATTGCCGAATTTGAATGGACGGAACGATAATGGCAAACGCAAATCTGTTGGCAATTTTAGCAGCTGCGGCAACAGGGTTCCTCATTGGTGGTATCTGGTATGGGCCATTGTTTGGCAAAGCTTGGATGGCTGAGCATGGGTTTACCGAACAGCAATTGCGCAGCGGCAATATGCTCAAAATCTATGGCCTTACTTTTGCATTTTCAGTGCTGTCGGCTGTGTTTCTTGGCCATCTGTTGGCATTTTTTGATACCAATGCACGCGCAACCTTGATGATCTCGGTGGGCATTTCGCTTGGATATATCATTCCGGCTATTGGCACCAATTATCTGTTCTCACGCAAGTCGGGCAGATTATTTGCCATTGACGCGGGCTATTGGGTAACTTTCTATGCGGCGATGGGTTCAGTGTTCCTGTTGCTTGGCCATTAACGCATCATCTCACCCAAATGGTCGTTATGGCTCTGGCCCGCTGGGTTCGATTAGACTGAAGCTTTCATGGTATTAGAACGTTGGGCTTACCGATTGATGGGTTCTAAATAGCTTAAAGGATTAACCGCCTGACGGTTTTTGCGTATTTGAAAATGCAGCTGTGGCTGGCTGACATAGCCGGTTTCTCCAACGCTGCCGATCTGTTGCCCGACTGAAACGCGTTCGTCCTTGGCAACATCCAACCGGCCAAGATGTCCATAAGCGGTTACCCATCCTGCTCCATGGTCAATCAGCACCAGGCCGCCAAACACGCCGATTTCATTGCCACTATAAACGACGACGCCTGATGCCGCGGCGCGGACGGCAACACCATTTTCTCCAACGATATTGACACCATCATTCACTTTGCCCCCGCCTTGTGGACCGAACGTGCCGATCACATTACCAAGAAGCGGCCATGCAAAACGACCGGCGAAATTGGCAGCAGCAGTCGGCAAAACTGACGCGGTTCCAGCTGCGCTCCCCCCCGTTACAATATCATCAATATTGATGTTGAACGCCGCCGCCCTTAACTCTGGTGTCAGCGGCCCCAAACGCTTCCCCATGTTGGTGGTAGACGGCAGCAACAAATTTTGCCCGACTTGCAGCGTGTACGGCGGCTGCAAAGCATTCAGCGCCACAATATCAGCCCAGACCGAGCGATAAGCCCGCGCGATAGCAATACCTGTCTCCCCCACGCCGACGCGGTGATACAGGCCACCGGGAATCTGTAACCGGGCCCCCGGGCGAATGGCATAAGGTCGTTTGAGATTGTTGGCGTTGGCAATTGCGGTTGCGCCAGCCCCTGTTTTGTTTGCGATTGATAACAGGCTATCACCGGTCTGCACAAGATAAACCGACGCCGCCACTTGCCGGGCGTTGCGCACCACATTTGTCGGGCTCCAACTTGGCGTTTCAACGACCAAAGCCTGTTCCACAACAATTTGGGGTTCACGCGCTACCGCCGGCGTAGTCACGGAAGTCGGCCGATAATCATTACCATCGCGGGGAACACAAGCGGCGAGTATAAAGGTTGAACCTATTGCCATCAACCTTAACCGCATGATCTCTTCCCTAGCCGCTATAGATATGATTCAATGTGGCTAAAGATTCGTGGTGCGTCAAATCAAGTTGTAACGGCGTAACGGCAATATAACCATCCTCAATTACTTCGAGGTCCGTGTCATTTCCTGGTGTATGCAACATTCCGTGCAGTCCAAACCAGTAATAATCATAACCGCGTGGATCCGTTCCCTTTACAATCGAACCGCGGCTGTAATCATGGAAACCCTGACGCGCGACTTTGATACCCTTTACGTCTTGCGGTAGCAGCGGCGGGAAGTTGATGTTGATCAATGTGCGCGGCGTATATGGGATATCTAGCAGCGGCCGCAGCACGCGTTCACCCCATGCCTCGGCCGCAGAAAAGGGTACAGCATCCGCCATGCCTTCTTTACTATACACCTGACTCAGCGCGATTGAGCGGATACCGGCCAGCGCTCCCTCCATTGCGGCTGACACGGTTCCCGAATAGGTGATGTCATCGCCCAAATTGGCGCCCCGGTTGACCCCGGATAAAATCAGGTCAGGTTTCATATCCTTCATGATGACGCCAATGCCCAACATGACGGAGTCAGTTGGAGTGCCCGCCACCGAATAATGCTTATCCCCATGCTGGCGAATGCGCACGGGTTTGGTCAACGTCAGCGAATGGCCAGCGCCAGAGTTTTCGTCTGCAGGCGCGACAATCCAGACATCATCGCTGAGCGTGCGCGCGATAGCCTCAAGCACCTTAAGACCAGGCGCATGGACGCCATCATCGTTGGTCAGCAATATACGCATCAGGCGGTCGCCTCCAATTTGGTCAGGCCGCCCATATAGGGCAGCAAAGCAGCGGGAATAATCACACTACCATCCGCCTGCTGGTGATTTTCTAAGACGGCAACAAGCGTACGGCCCACGGCAAGCCCAGAGCCATTCAGCGTATGGACGAACACATTGCCCTTGGTCTCAGCGGGGCGGTACCGCGTGTTCATCCGCCTTGCCTGCCAGTCGCCGCAGTTCGAACAGCTCGAGATTTCCCTGTACAGCCCTTGACCGGGCAACCAAACCTCCAAATCATAAGTGCGCCGCGCGCTGGCGCCCATGTCTCCGGTGCACAGCAACATCTTACGATAGGGCAGCTCAAGCGCTTGTAAAATGCCTTCGGCGCTTTCCACCATACGTTCATGTTCAGCGGCGCTGTCTTCGGGACGAACGATGGAGACCAGTTCAACTTTCTCAAACTGGTGTTGGCGGATAAGGCCCTTGGTGTCGCGGCCCGCCGCCCCTGCCTCGGACCGGAAACAGGGTGTCAGTGCGGTCAACCGGATGGGCAACGCGCTCTCGTCCAATATCTGTTCCCGCACGCTGTTGGTCAGCGATACTTCAGCTGTCGGAATAAGCCAGCGGCCATCGGTAGTCTGGAAATTGTCTTCCGCAAATTTTGGCAGCTGCCCAGTTCCAAACAGCGATTCTTGACGCACCAAATAAGGCGTGGCGCACTCAGTATATCCGCGCTGTGCGGTCTGGTAATCGAGCATGAATTGGCCCAGCGCACGGTTTAGTCGTGCCATCTGTCCACGCATAAATGTGAATCGGGCGCCAGAAATAGCAACGCCCGTTTCAAAATCGAGGCCAAGCGCGGGGCCAACATCGGCATGGTCGCGTGGCGCAAAGTCAAAGTCACGCGGCGCACCCCAGCGTGCAATTTCGACATTCTCCGTTTCGTTGGCGCCATCTGGCGTATCGGCTGCAGGCAAATTGGGAAGTCCGGCAAGCAATGAGTCAAGCTCCACGCCTGCCGCACGTTCACGTTCTTCCAATGCCGGCAGCGTATCTTTCAACTGGGCGACCTCGGCCTTTAACGCTTCGGCAGTGGCGGTGTCGCCCTTGCCCATGGCCGCACCAATGGCTTTCGATGCGTCATTGCGGCGTGCCTGCGCATTCTGCATTTCGGTTAGGATGGCGCGGCGATTTTCATCCAAAGCAAGGATGGATGCAGCCACGGGCGCGGCGCCCCTGCGGATCAGCGCGGCGTCAAACTCTTGTGGATTTTCACGGATATATTTCAGGTCATGCATGACGGCAGGCTATGCCCCGCAAGCGGCCATTTCGCAACGAAAAAGGGCCACAAGAGTATGCGACGGTTTATGCCGCTTTTTCATAGTATTGGGAAACCGATCGCACTGAGCAGCAAAGCGATGATCAACGAGACCAGCGCCCGCCCCACCCCGCTTTTCTGGTTCACGCAGACAAACAATCGACGACGGGTCGAGTTCAAACACGCCGAACAAGCTTAGCTCAATTTTTTCCGGAAAGACCGAGATATTTCAGTAACAAACACGCAAATTGTCCCACATTGAAACTGTTATGTGCATGCCGTTTTTCGCAATCACGGCATTTCCACAGCTTTTGCGCAATTGACGGCAACGCGAAACATTTGTCCCTTGTGCCGTATTTGGCCCGAGTCTATAGCGCCGGCGAGAGTGATTTATACGCAGGCTTCTTCTTTCTGGAGAACCGGCCAGAGGTGGGAAAATTACTATGGGCTCAAGCGCCAAGCCTCAAGATGCGACCAGCGAAACCGGTAGTTCTGACTTTGATTTGGATGAATCATACGTCCCAACAGATGACGAGCCATTTATGAGCGAACGGCAGCTGCGCTTCTTTGAAAAGCAACTTGTCGATTGGAAAAATAGCCTGTTGGCGGAAACGCTAGGAACGCTGAATCAGCTTCAGGACGGCCCCATGCGTGAGCCTGACCTTAATGATCGCGCCTCAAGCGAGACCGATTGGGGCATAGAACTTCGCACCCGCGACCGACAACGCAAACTCATCACAAAGATTGAGGCGGCGTTGCGCCGTATCAGTGAGGGCGAATATGGTTATTGCCAAGTCACAGGCGAGCCTATTTCGTTGGCTCGTTTGCGTGCCCGACCGATTGCCACGATGACGCTCGAAGCGCAAGAACGCCACGAGAGGCAAGAACGGGTTTCGCGCGACGATTGATGCCTTATGTCTTTCATAATAGGTTAAAATAACGAGCCAAATTTGCGCATGTTAACCTATTTGCAATGTTTCCATATCACTAATCCTACCTTGATGAATTTTTAGGTGCTTGGTGTTGGAACATGGATGACTCAATGCGGGATGACACAACCGCCGTTGCAAAGCGGAGAATGAACCGCGACAGCTTGCTACTTAAAGCCACATTACGGTTTCCGAACAACAAGGAAGACCGTGAAGTGCGTGTCCGCAACCTGTCTGCAGGCGGTTTGATGGCCGAGGTGCCAGCTGGCCTTTTTCGCGGTGAACGCGTCGATGTTAGAATCCATAATATTGGCTGGGTAGGTGGCAATGTGGCATGGGTGTCAGAAGGGCGCGTTGGGATTGCCTTTGACCATCCCATCAACCCGAAAGACGCGCGCATCGCCGTTGGGATTTCGGAGCTAGAAATGCCGCCTCATCTCAAAAAACTGAACAGCAAAACGGCACCTGGAAAGCTACGCCGCGTTTAACTCAATTGTCGAGACAGTAGATATCGACCGGCACGACGATCTTGTCGAGCACGCGACCAACCGGATAAGCCGATTTACTTCCCTGCTCAATCGCCGCTTCAAGCACTTCGCGCTTCTTTGCGCCATTGATCACCAATATGGCGGTCCGCGCAGCGCCGATGGCGGCACCCGTTAGCGTTACGCGATTAACAGGTGCCTCTGGCGGTAATGGATCAGGCGCAACGCCAACAGCGCGCACATCTTTGCCTCCGTCCATGGCCGATTCCAAATCCGGCCCGGGGAAAATCGATGCAGTATGACCATCGGCACCCATGCCAAGCCACACCAAATCAGGCGGCCAATGCAAATCAGCCAACCGAGCATTTGCAGCACTGCCGGCCAGCTTGTGGTCGGCCGCGTCGCTGGCGATTGGCAATACCCGCGCGCCCTTTGGGATGAAAATCTTGGCAATCATAGCGACGTTGGACAACGGATTGTCGACCGGAACAAGGCGGTCATCGGTCGGAATAATTGTGACACTCTTCCAGCGGATATTGGCTTGAGCGAGCTTTTCCAAAATCGGTTTTGGTGTTGAACCGCCGGGGAATGCAACAAGTGCCTGTCCACGGGCGTCAAGCGCACTTTCAATGATAAAGCTGACATCACCGACCACGGCATCGATCAGATCTTCCGCAGCGTCAAAATCCCACCATTCGATTTCTTCAGCCATGTCCCTTGCGTCTCCGTTAGTTGCGTAATGCCGATGCGGCACGCGCTGCCGATTCAATCGCGGCAACATCTGGAACGCCTTTACCAACAAGCCAGCTACCGCCAACACATAAAATTTCCGGAACTGCTAACCAATCCGCCGCAGTATCCTGTTTTATACCACCTGTTGGACAAAATTTGCACTGCCCGAAGGGGCCTATGAGCGATTTGAGTGCAGGAAGGCCACCATTGGCCTCCGCGGGGAAGAATTTGAAATGGGTGAGGCCGAGGTCAAGACCACGCATGATATCACCGGCGCTCGCAACACCTGGCAAGAACGGGATGTTCTTGGCAATTGCCGCTTTCCCCAAATTGTCAGTCAGTCCTGGTGAAACAATGAACTCCGCACCAGCGGCAATGGCGCTATCAAGACCGGGTACATCAACGATTGTGCCAGCACCCACAATGGCGCCGGGGATCTTCTTCATTTCGGCAATCGCGTCCAACGCCGCAGCCGTTCGCAAAGTCACCTCAAGCACCGGAAGCCCCCCCGCAACCAAAGCCGCAGCGATAGCCCGCGCATGGGCCGCATCCTCAATAACCAGGACCGGAATGACGGGCGCAGTGCGCATGATGGTTTCGATGGGGCGCATGCATTGATATCCTTAACGTTGTTGTCGGGCATAAGCCGCCGCTGCGCCAAATAGCCCAGGCTGCGGATGCGTGATAAGCTTAACGGGGATCGCGGACATCAGGCCTTCAAAGCGCCCCTTGGCCCGGAAGCGTTCAGCAAAGCCGGAACGGATCAGGCTGTCCTTTATGCGCAAACCAAGGCCGCCGGCAATCACCACGCCGGCAAAACCGCCCTGCGTCAGCGTGATGTCCCCTGCCACGCTCCCAAGCGACAGGCAGAAACGATCTACCGCTGCAGCGGCAAGACTATCTGCACCCGATATGCCCATCTGCCACAACGTCTTGTCGTCATATGGCTGAACAGCACGCCCCTCAATGGCGGCAAGCGTTTCGTACACATCGATTAGCCCCGGACCAGACACGACGCGTTCAATCGAGACCCGGCGATAGCGTTTGCGCAAACGCGCAAGAACGGCATCTTCAATCGGGTCGAGCGGTGCAAAATCAATATGCCCGCCTTCGGTCGCTTGCACATGATAATCGCTACCCTTGCGCCATATATGCGCCACACCAAGCCCGGTTCCCGGGCCGATGATGCTTAATGTACCTTCGGCGGCAAAATCCTGCTGCGGTCCGGTCAGATGTTCAAAATGCTCAGCTCCGGCCTGCGCAACGGCATGCCCGACCGCGCCGAAATCATTGACGATTACAAAGCTATCGACGTTCAATTTTTCGCACACCATTGACCTGCGGATAATCCAAGGATTGTTGGTAAGCTGGATCACATCTGCGTCGACTGGCCCAGCAATGGCAATCGCCGCGGCACGGGGAAGCGCACCGCCATGAAGCTGCCCAAATGCCTGCCACGCGGTTTGGAAGCTCGCATGCTCGGCAGTTTTCAGTGTGACCGCCTCGCCCAAGTCGATGACGCGGCCGTCTTGAACTTCGGCAATTGCGAAACGCGCATGCGTTCCGCCGATATCGACAGCGACGATTTTGGTCATAGTGCAGCCGCCGCCAACATGGCCGACCCACCCTTCTCTGCTGCATCGGCGCCAGCCCGCATCAACGCGAACAATTCGCGCCCAGTGCCGATATGTTGCGCTGGCGTTGGCGCCGCTTCGCGTGCCGACCAAATGTCCGCTTCCACCAAAACCGACAGCGTTCCGGTGTTCGCGCACAAACGAACGATGTCACCATCCTGAAGCTTGGCGATAGCCCCGCCCCGCGCGCCCTCTGGGCTCAAGTGAATGGCGGCAGGTACTTTGCCCGACGCACCGGACATCCGGCCATCGGTGACAAGCGCCACGTTAAACCCCTTGTCCTGCAACACACCCAAAGGCGGCGTTAATTTGTGCAGTTCAGGCATGCCATTGGCTGCCGGTCCCTGAAAGCGGATGACGAGGATGACATCACGTTCCAACTCGCCAGCCTTGAACGCCGCGAGGGCATCATTCTGGTCGTGGAACACACGAACGGGCGCTTCGATAGTCCAGCGAGCTGGGTCAACCGCGCTTGTCTTGAACGTTGCACGGCCCAAATTTCCCGTTACGAGGCGCATGCCGCCATCGGGGCTGAAGGGCGCCGACGGTGGACGCAGCATCGTGTCGTCCGCAGTGACCGCTGGCGCATCGCGCCACACAAGCGTGTCATTCTCCAACATTGGCTCGCGCCCATAATCGGCCAAATCATTGCCTGCGACGGTCATGATATCGCGGTGAAGTAACCCTGCCCCGATCAACTCCCGAATAACATAGCCCATACCACCAGCGGCATGGAAATGGTTCACATCGCCCGCGCCGTTTGGATATACCCGCGCAATCAAGGGCACGGCTGACGACAATTGGTCCATGTCTTCCCAGTCGATGACTATCCCCGCCGCCCGGGCAATAGCGGGAATATGCAACGCATGGTTGGTTGAGCCCCCCGTCGCAAGCAAACCAACGCAAGCATTCACAATCGCTCTCTCATCAACACAAAGCCCCAAGGGTCGGTAATCATCCCCATCCCAGCCGATTTTGCTTAAACGATGCACGGCGGCGCGTGTCAGTTCGGTGCGTAATTTTGTGCCGGGGTTGATGAAGGCGGAACCGGGGATATGCAGCCCCATCACTTCCATCATCATCTGGTTCGAATTGGCGGTGCCGTAAAAGGTGCACGTGCCCGGGCTATGATAAGACGCTGCTTCCGCCGCAAGCAATTCGGCGCGGCCAACCTTGCCCTCGGCATAAAGCTGACGGACGCGTTGTTTTTCCTTATTGGCAAGACCCGACGGCATTGGCCCGGCAGGGATAAGGATGGTCGGCAAATGGCCAAAGCGAAGGGCACCAATCAGCAAGCCAGGAACAATCTTGTCACAAATGCCCAACATCGCAACGCTTTCGAACATGCCGTGGCTTAAGCCGACCGCCGTTGCCATGGCGATGACATCGCGGCTGAACAAAGACAGCTCCATCGAATCTTGCCCCTGCGTAACGCCATCGCACATCGCGGGGGTTGAACCTGCGACTTGCGCAGTGGCGCCAACCTCGCGCGCGAAGATCTTCATTTGCTCGGGGTAACGGGCATAAGGCTGATGCGCGGACAGCATGTCATTATAGGCGCTGATGATGCCGATGTTCATTGCCTTGCCATCGCGGATAGAGGCCTTGTCCTCGCCGCTCGCAGCAAAGCCATGGGCAAGGTTGCCGCAGCTTAACACAGGGCGATTGACCCCAGCATCGCGTTGCTTAGCTATCAGGTCGAGATAAGCCCTACGTCCCGGCTTAGACCGCTCGACGATACGTGCGGTGACCATCTCGACTGTCGCATGCAGCTTACTCATGCCAGCTAACGCCATCGCGTTCGGTCAGCGCGATCGCGGCATTGGGCCCCCAGCTTCCTGAACTATAGGCCTTCGGCTTAGATCCCGTGACGCCCCACAAGGCCCGTATGGCGTCAACCCAGCCCCACTGGGCCTCAACCTCATCTCGGCGCACAAATAGCGTCTGGTCGCCTTCTATGAGGTCCAGAAGCAATCTTTCATAGGCAATGCGCCGGCGCGATCCGGCAAAGGCTGTGGTCAGCGAAAGGTCTAACGGCACTTCACGCAAAGTAACCCCGCCACGATCCAAGCCGGGCTCCTTCGCCATTACCAACAGCCTTACATATTCCTCAGGCTGTAGTCGGATGATGAGGGTATTTGCGTCAAGCTTACCGCCACGCTCTTTGAACACATTGTGCGGGACTGGTTTGAACTGGATAACAATTTCGCTCCGCCTTTCGGGAAGCCGCTTTCCCGTCCGCAGGAAGAACGGCACGCCCTGCCAGCGCCAATTGTCGACATAAGCCTTGATCGCAACAAAGGTTTCAGTGTCGGAGGGTTTGCCAAGATCGCTTTCATAGCTTTTAACGACATCGCCATTCACAGCACCGTCGGTGTATTTCCCGGTCACAACATCGCCCTCAACCACCGGACGCAGTGCCCGAAGCACCTTCACCTTTTCATCGCGAATAGCCGTCGCATCCAAACTTGCCGGCGGCTCCATCGCGATCAACGCAAGCAATTGCAGCATGTGGTTTTGGACCATATCACGCAAGGCACCGGTATCATTATAAAAGCCAGCACGGCCTTCGAGCCCGACAGTCTCGCTGATGGTTATTTGCACATGTGCGATGCCGTTGGCGTTCCATAAAGGTTCGAACAGCATATTGGCGAAGCGAAGTGCCATCAGATTTTGGACGGTTTCCTTACCTAAATAATGGTCGATACGGAAAGTGCGCTGTTCAGGGAATACCGCGTTAACGGCGTCATTGATATGCCGCGAAGAAGCCAGGTCATTGCCCAACGGCTTTTCAAGTCCAATGCGCACATTCTCGCCCGATAAACCCGCATTATGCAGGCCCTTGATTGTGGGTTCAAAAAGCGAGGGCGCGGTCGAAAGGAAAATCGACAACCCACCAGATATGTCGCCAATCCGTGCCGCAAGTGCCGTAAAGCCATCGGGGTCAGATGCATCAAGCGCAACATAATGCAACCGTTGCAGGAAGGCGTCGATCAACCCTTCTGCCTTGCGATCATCGGGCAGAAATTCGCACAAAGCGGCGCGTGCCATGTCACGAAAAGCGTCATCCGTCAGTACGCTTCGGGCTGTACCAAAAATGCGAAGATCCTGATCAATCAAACCATCCGCGTGCAACGCGTATAACGACGGCAAAAGCATGCGGCGCGAAAGATCTCCCGTCGCACCAAACAGCAGTAAGTTAGAACTATGGTCGCGCATTTCGTCAGTCTCCTGGCAAGGCAACAGAAATTCGCCTTGTAAAATCGCCTTTCTCTTTATCCTTAAGCGACGGAGCGTCTAGCGCTTATTCGTATGCACCATTTCTTTCGGCCCAGGCACGCTGATCAGCCATCCCCATCGATACCAATATCGGCGCATTCTGTTGGCGCGCTTGGAAGTCAGCTTTGCTGGACAATCCTCGCCAACCAGCAGCAATCAGGGCCTGAATGGCAGGTGCGCCTAATGTTGTACCGGGTCCCAAAATAATGATCGTATCGGGTGCAAATTCCGCAGAAGCAACTTGGACCGCGCGGGTAAAGTCATAGCTGTCGGTCAACTGCGCCCCAAATGTGTATTCATAAATGGCATCGCGACTGAACGCGCCGGGCGACCAAATGCGCCCCTGCCCGTCGATCGCAGGAATATGGCCTCTGCCAAAGTCGCTCGCTGGGTTTTCGGCGCGCGCTATCGGCACAATGTGGTTTAGCAATGGGCTGTGAAAGGCCGCATGGTGCATAAGGCGCAGAGGAAAGCGGTCGTCCTTGGGAAGGCGCTCCATAAGCCATTTCAGTCCGGGCTCGTCTGCTGCAAAAACAATCATGCCGCCAAGCCGAATAGACACATAAATTTTTATTTCAGAAATAGTTTTCGCTTCGTCCAATAAATTTCTAATAAATAATATTTTATGCTCCTGTACGTGCCAGTCATCATCCACGATGGGCCAGACAATCTGACCGCCTGCTCCGTGCTGATGCATGAGCCCACCCATATTGTTGACCAGCCTTGCTCCAGCCTCAAGATTGAGAATTCCGGCGCATGCCAGCGCCAGATACCATCCCATTGAGTTGCCTGTAACCGCCACGATATCAAATCGGTCACGGTCAATCGCGGCAAAGTCCGCCATCGCGCAAGCGTAGATCAAGGGCGACGCGTTATCGCCCGTCATATGCAACGACGGCGCGTATTTGGCGGCACTATCCAGTTGCGAGACGGGGACTTGCCCCTTGGCCACACGGACGGCATCCACTGTTTCTGTGACATTGGAACGTCCCGCGTAATGCCTTTGCAGATACCCAAGTTCCGCCGCATTATATGTCCCGCGTCCGGGGCAAATGACCAAGGCACGCTTTTTCATGCGACCGCCTTCCGTGCCGCTTCTATTATGGAGGCTTTGCTTGGCAAGACCAGTTCAGCCGCTGGCCCCAATGGGATGAAGCAATCTTCGGCGGTAATGCGGCTGGTAACATCGCCGCGACCCGCCTCGGTCAATATGGTCATCAGCTTCTCACTCAGGCTCCCCGACCTACGGCATTCATCGACAATGAGAATATTCTGACAATCGGCAACCGCGGCCGCAATGGCGTCGGGTTCAAGCGGATGCAACCAGCGCAAATCGATAATCCTCAATCGGATGCCGTCCGCCTCCAATTCGGACGCCGCCTGACGTGAAAGAAAATAACCATTTCCGTATGTTATGATTGCAAGCTCAGCTCCATTGCCAAATTGACCTAGCGCCCCCAACGCTATCGGGGCATCCGCATCCGACGCCACATAGGGCGCAGTCCAGCTGCCATCATCGGGCATATGCAGGTCGCTTATATGGTATAACGCAATTGGCTCGATAAAGACCACCACGCGCCCGTCCTCATGCGCCAAGCGGACGCACTCGCGCAGCATGGCTGGCGCATCGGCAGCATTCGAGGGACAGGCAACGATTATGCCGGGAATATCGGTGAGAACGGCAAGGCTGTTGTCATTATGAAAATGCCCGCCAAAACCCTTTTGATATGGCAGCCCTGCAATGCGCATGACCATCGGGTTGCGATATTGCTGGTTCGAAAAGAAAGACAGGGTCGCTGCTTCGCCGCGGATCTGGTCCTCCGCATTGTGCAGATAGGCCAGAAACTGGATTTCGGGGATCGGCACGAAACCATTATGCGCCATGCCAATGGCAAGGCCCAAGATCGTTTGTTCATCCAACAACGTGTCAAAAACCCGGGCAGCGCCAAATTTCTCCTGCAACCCTTGGGTTACGCCATAGACACCCCCCTTGCGCGCGACATCCTCGCCAAAGACAGCGACATTGGCATATTGCAACATGATGTCGGCCAGCGCGAAATTGATGCTTTTTGCCAAAGTGACGGGCTTAGCCAAATTACGCGCATCCTTTGCAAACATAACATCACGCATGGCGGCATCTGGAGCGGGCGGGGCCGACTTTACGCCCTTCTCTGGTTCAATCGAGGCCATCACCTCGGCAACTGTCACCAATCGCGGCTTTGCCAAGGCATCCAGCGCTACGCTATCAACGCGCGCGCGCATGTCCTCATAACGGGCGACAATCTCCGTGCCCGACATGCCCGCCTGCGCATGCAGAATACGCGCACTGTGCAACAAGGGGTCTTGCGCCTCAGCAGCTTCAATCTGCGCAATCGGGGCGTAGCTTAATTCAACGTCGGCGCCGGCATGCCCCATTAAACGGATCGTCTGCATATGCAGGAAAACGGGTTTACGTCGTGAACGGGCGTACGCGACCGCCTCTTCACATCCGCGCAATGCATCATTCAGATCAGCGCCGTCGCAACTGACATAATGCAAGGCGGGACGATGGGCGAAGTTGGCCGCAATCCAACCGCCTGGGGTGCGCACTGAGATGCCGATACCATTATCTTCACAAAGAAAAACGATTGGCATGGGCAAATGCTGATAGGCAGCCCAGCAAGCCGCATTGAACGCCCCTTGTGCGGTAGAATGGTTCGCGGACGCATCACCGAATGAACACAGAATGACGGCGTCATGCGGCAAGACCGCGTCGCCAAGCTGCAATCGTTGCGCCATACCAAGCGCATGCGCCGCACCAACGGCCTTAGGTAGATGCGAAGCAATCGTACTCGTTTGCGGCGGTACAAAAGTGTGCGCACAGCCCAATACCTTATGCCGCCCGCCCGATATCGGGTCATCTGCCGACGCGGCAAAGGACAAGGCCATGTCGTGCAAAGGCATAAGGCCGCCCGCTTGCTTCTTGCGCTGGATCAGGAATGCAGCGTCGCGATAGTGCAGAAACGCCATATCATTAGAACGCGTGGCGGCTGCCATCGCAGCCGTGCCCTCATGCCCCGAACTGCCGATAGAGTAGAATGTCTTGCCCTTTGACCGCCGCGCCCAAAGATCAAGGTGGCGGCTCATAATCTGGCTATCAAACAAATCGACAAGCTGATGCGGCGCGACTGATTGCGATGGCGCATTGTTGCGCGGAGCGGGAAAGTCATGCGCAGCGACGCGACGGCAAAAGGCTGCGTCCAGTATCGTAGGGCGATCAAACATAATGTCGGTTGATTAACGCCTAAGGGCGCAAAAGCCACTGCAAAGTGATATTTTCAATCGCGTGATTAAATTGCTGGATTTGTCAAATTTCGGCGATAGGATATGTGATTGTTAACGAGTTTCTCGCCGGTTTTTCCTAACCGGGGAGTGATGAGAGCACCGTCATCCCATTAAAAGCAGCAAATGCCATTGGTTTGCCGGTCAAAAGGAGGAGAGAGAAATGCGTCGATTTAATCGTATAATGACCGCTGCCTTGTGCAGCACAATATGCAGCGCCATGCTGGTGCCTGCAGCTTACGCCCAGACAGCCCAAGCCAACGACGACAGCGGTGATGAGCCCATCATCGTGACCGCAACCTTGCGTGCAATGGATGTGCAAGATATTCCGCTTGCTGTGACCGCAGTCGCGCCAGAAGCGCTCGAGCGTCAGGGCGTGTCCGATATCAAGAGCTTGGCATCCATTTCGCCCAGCTTGAACATCCAGTCCTCGCAGACAGAAACCCAAGGCACCTCGATCAAAATTCGTGGCGTCGGAACGACCGGCAACAACACCGGACTTGAGAGCTCGGTCGGCGTATTCATTGATGGCGTCTATCAGTCACGCCCTGGTGTAGCTTTGGGTGACCTTGTCGACATCGAGCGTCTCGAAATTCTTCGAGGTCCTCAAGGCACATTGTTTGGCCGCAATACCTCGGCAGGTGCGTTGAACGTCTCAACAAAGCGTCCTAGCCTTTCAAACACAGAAGGTTTTGTGAATGCCAGCTATGGCAATTACAATTTCATGAACTTACAGGCAGGGGTCAGCCTTCCGGTTGCACAAGATGTCGCTGGCGTTCGGCTTTCAGGCACATGGCGCAAGCGCGACGGTTATCTTAAATCCCCAACGGGCGCTGAAAGCAATGACCGTGACCGCTATATGCTGCGCGGCCAGCTTTACATTGAACCAAATGCTGATGTGAGCATCCGCCTGTTGGCCGATTATGCCAAAACCGACGAACAATGCTGTGAAGCCGTTATTGTTCGCGAAACTGAACTTGCGCCCTTCTCAGCCTTCCATGGCTTGGCAAGCGATGGCGTCGACCAGTCCGGTTTGAGCGCTCTCAAGAATTTGTCGATCAACGGCGGCCCTTATTTGAACGGCTCCAAGCAATGGGGTACTTCGGCCGAACTAAAATGGGACCTGGGTGGCGCAAAGCTGACCTCGGTTACCGCCTATCGTAAGTTCGATTCAAGTTCGACGACGGTCGGCGGCTTCACCGCCAACGACACCTACACGGTCGGTAACGGCGCGCCAACATCGCGCGTCGGAATCTTGCCCTCAGGCGACCATATCAAAACCTTTACGCAGGAACTGCGCCTGCAGGGTACCGCGATTAACGATCATGTGGATTGGTTGATCGGTGGATTCTACTCCAGTGAGAAGATCCGTGCTGACCAGACGATGACTTTGAATGCCGATTTTCAGAAGACGGGAAGCGCGTTTAACTTTGCCAATGCGGCAGGGGTCAACCCGTTGCTCACCATGACCGCATTCGGCAATGCCGGTGTCCCAGTTAATGCCAATGGCAACTATGCCGAAAACCGTTTCCTGTAGGATGCAAAAAGCTGGTCGGTGTTCACGCATAATGTCATTAGTTTCACGGACAAGCTCAGCCTAACGCTTGGTGCACGCTATGTCGATGAAACCAAGGACGCATCATTCAACCAGCTTGCTGGAACGACCGGTGCGGGTGCCAGTGCGTGCCAAGCCAGTGTGAATGGTGTTTTGACAGGCGCCGTGCCTTCGGCGCTTCGTGCGGGTTTAATTGGTCTCAACTGCTTCCCATTTGCAACATCGGTTGCTTTGACTGCGCCGACAGCTGTGGGCGGTGGTCTTGCCAGTGCAAAACTTCCTTTGCCGCGTGTGTGGGCACAGGAGTTCAAGGACAATGAGATCACTTATACCGCGCAACTTGGGTACAAGGCGAACGAAGATCTTCTGTTCTACGCCGGTTACAGCCATGGCTTCAAATCGGGCGGCTTCAATCTCGACCCACAATCGGCAACATTGCAGAACTCGGCAGCTATTCTTGCCGGTTTAGCAACACCGGGCGGTCCGGTGATTGTTGCTCCGGTTTATGCTGATCCCAGCTTTGAATCGGAGAAGGTCAACCAAATCGAAGTGGGCGTAAAGGCAACTTTGTTTGGAAGCATCAAGGCCAATTTGGCTTTGTTTGATATGAAAATGAGCGACTTCCAGGTGCTTGAATTTACTGGCGTCCAGTTCCTGACCTTCAACGTCAATTCGGCGCGGTCGACGGGTGCTGAACTCGAGTTGTTTGGCAAGTTGAGTGATCATATCGCTGCGAACGTGTCGGCAACATATGCCAATGCGCGCTATCCCAGCAACTGCGCGGACGGTGTAGCAGCGGCAGCACTTGCATCAACAACGCGACTTTGCGGTCAAGACCTAACGAATGCCCCTAAATTTGCAGGCGTATTCGGTATGACTTACGATGGTCCTTTGAATGACTCGGGTTGGAACTTGTTGGTCAACGGCAATGTGAACTATTCCGATAGCCGCACGACCCGTACAATCGACAAGGACACGAACGGCCTGCCTGTGCCGCTGGCACATCAGGAAAACTACTTCAAAATCAACGCACGTATCGGGCTTACCACGCCAGATGAACGCTACACATTCGAACTATGGGGTACGAACCTGACGAACGAAATCACACGCGGCATTACGGCCAACACGCCACTTCGCGGCGGTGCTGGTACGCGCTCGTTGATCGGTTTCGTAGAAGAACCCCGCATGTATGGTGTGACCGTCCGCGCTAAGTTCTAAACCAACATTACAAACAAAAAGGGGCGGTCTCCAAACCGGAGACCGCCCCCTTTTTTTGTATCTGTCGTTCCGAGGTTAAGCGGCTGTTTTATACAGCGTCTCACCCTTGTCAGCCATCTCACGGAAGCTTTTGGGTGGCGCGAACCGGTTGCCAAAACGCTGGGCCAAATTGTCGGCGGTACGGACGAAATTCTCCAGCCCAACCGTATCGATATAACTCATCGGACCGCCGGTATAAGGCGCGAAGCCCCAACCAAAAATTGCGCCCAAATCCGCGCTTTGCGGGTCTTTAACGACATCTTCTTCAAAACACTGCGCCGTGGCGATCAGCTGGATATACAGCAAACGCTGCTTCACCTCTTCAACCGAAGGTTGATCGACGGCGAGCGGATAATGCTCCGCCATCCCTTGCCAAAGGCCAAGGCGTTCGCCCTTGTCATCATAATCGTAAAAACCTGAGCCGAAACGACGCCCCTTGCGACCAAGCTTGACCACCATCAACTCCATAAAGTCTTCGGTGCCGCTTGGCTTATAGGCATCGCCCAATTCCTTCTTGGTCGACTGCATCACGTCATACCCAAGTTGCAGCGTCGTTTCATCCAGCAACGCCAAAGGACCGATGGGCATACCAAGCGACTTGGCTGCGTTTTCAATCAAAGCTGGCTTAACGCCTTCAGTCACCAACTGCATTGCCTCACCCATATAGGGCGGGAAAACCCGGTTGGTGAAGAAGCCGCGGACGTCCTTGACCACAATCGGCGTTTTCTTGATCTTGGCATTATAATCAAATGCCGCCGCCAAGGCGCGCGGGCCCGTCAATTCACCTGGAATGATTTCGAGCAGCGGCATTTTTTCAACGGGTGAGAAGAAATGCAGCCCAACGAACAGCTCCGGACGCGATGAATTTTTGGCAAGGCCAGTGATGGGCAAAGTCGACGTGTTTGATGCAAACACAACATCAGGACCAATCACAGCTTCGGCCTTCTTGATGACATCCGCCTTCACATCTGGGCGTTCAAATACGGCCTCAATGATCAAGTCGACGTCCTTTAGGTCGTCATAGTTATCCGTCGGCGTAATACGCGCCATGAACGCGTCGCCAGCCTCTTTCGTCATCTTGCCACGGCTGACGGCCTTGTCGATAATCTTGCGGCTGTAATCAACCGCCTTGTTGGCGTCTTCCAAGCTGCGGTCGAGAACGACAACGTCCATGCCGCCCTTAACGGTTACATGCGTGATGCCGGAACCCATGAGCCCGCCACCCAACACGCCGACCTTTTTGATCTCAACTGGTGGCACATCTGTGGGGCGACCAGCGCCCTTTTCAGCAGCCTGCTTGTTGATGAACAAGGTGCGGATCATGTTCTTCGCTTGGCTGCCCGAAAGCAACTTAGTGAAATATTTGGATTCCACCCGAAGTGCCGTATCGAACGGCAGGATAGAACCTTCATACAAACACGACAAAATCGCCTTAATCGCGTCAAAATTGCCTTTGCTTTCCTTGTGCGCCATCGCGTTCAGGCCAACAAACAACTGCACCGCACGAGGGTCCATTGCACCAGCACCGCCGGGGAATTTGAAATCCTTCTTGTCCCAAGGTGCTGTGACCTTTGGATTGGCCTTCACCCATGCCTTGGCATTGGCAATCAGATCCGCCGCAGGTGCGACGTCATGCACCAGCCCCTGCGCCTTCGCCGTTGCTGGGTCGAGCGCTTTGCCCTGAATGATCATCATCGCTGCATTTTGCAGACCGATGAGCCGCGGCGTCCGCTGCGTTCCGCCGCCACCCGGCAGTAGCCCGACCATGACTTCGGGCATGCCAAGCTGGATCTTCGGATGATCCGCGACCACGCGATAATGGCATGCCAAAGCAAGCTCAAGCCCACCGCCCAGCGCAAGGCCATTCAGCGCGCAAGCAACCGGCTTGGCCGAAACCTTGCCCGCACTCAGGTCCTTGGCAGATTGCCCACCGGTTTCCATTTTGCGCAGCAATGCGTTCAACGCGAATGCCTGATCAAAGGCTTCTTTGGTGCTGCCCGCTTTCGCGCCACCCAACATGGTGAGGTCTGCCCCGGCCAAGAAACCCGATTTCTTGCCCGATGTGATGACCGCGCCTTTGACGGCTTCATTCGTGGTGAAATCGTTAACCCATGCGCCGAATTCTTCAATCAATGCGCCATTCCACACATTCATTGAGGCATCGGGAAGGTCTATCGTCAAAAGCGCAATGCCATCAGCATCGATATCGACGGAGAAAGTTTTATATGTCATAATTTCTGTCCCGATCAATTCACGCGTTCAATGATAGTTGCGGTGCCCATGCCAGCGCCAATGCACAATGTGGTCAGCGCGGTCGACTTGCCCGACCGTTCCAACTCATCAAGCACAGTGCCAAGGATCATTGCGCCTGTGGCACCAAGCGGGTGGCCCATGGCGATAGCACCGCCGTTCACGTTGATGTCCGAATGGTCAATATTCAGCGCCTCCATGAAGCGCAAAACGACCGAGGCGAACGCTTCGTTCAATTCCCACACATCAATGTCGCCTTTGTTCATTCCCGCGCGCGCCAGCGCCTTCTGCGCTGCGAATTCGGGGCCAGTTAGCATGATTGCAGGCTCTGAACCTATGGATGCCATTGAAACGATACGCGCACGCGCTTTCAGCCCGTATTTCTCGCCAGCTTCTTTGGTGCCAATCAGCACGGCGGCCGAACCATCGACAATGCCAGAGCTGTTGCCCGCGTGATGCACATGGTTGATTTTCTCGACCTCTGGATAACGCATGATAGCGATATCATCAAAACCGGGCATCATCGTACCCATCATCTGAAATGCTGGGGCCAAAGCGCCCAAAGACTGCATGTCTGTTTGCGGACGCATCAATTCGTCATGGTCGAGTACAACTTCACCAATGACGTCCTTGATTGGCAGAATCGACCGCGCAAAACGCTTTTCCGCCCATGCGCGACCGGCGCGCTTCTGACTTTCGACAGCATAAGCGTCGACGTCATCGCGGCTATGGCCGTATTTTGTGGCGATAAGGTCGGCAGAAATACCTTGTGGGATGAAGTAATTGGCAATCGCCGAACGCGGGTCGATTGGCCATGCACCGCCGTCCGAACCCATGGGCACGCGGCTCATCGATTCAACGCCGCCGCCAACGGCCAAGTCGCATTCGCCAGACTTTACCTTAGCAGCTGCGATGTTGGATGCCTCAAGGCCCGAACCGCAGAAACGGTTGACCTGAATGCCCGATGTCGTGTGCGGATAGCCTGCAGCGAGGATTGCGGTCCGCGTTATAACCGCGCCTTGTTCACCCACTGGCGAGACGCAGCCAAAGGCCACATCTTCGATTTCTGCGCCCGACAGGCCATTGCGGTCGCGGATGGCCGCCAATACCTGCGATGCCAAATCGATTGGCGTAATTTCATGCAGCGCACCATCTGGGCGCCCCTTGCCACGCGGGCTGCGCACCGCATCATAAATATAGGCTTCGGTCATAATTAGTCCTTCGTTACGACCACGGCGTCTGCCGCGATCAATTGGGAAATTTCGGCATCACCGAGTCCTGCCTCGGTCAATATGGCGGCATAATCACCGCCTTTTGTTGCAATATCGAAATGGGAGGCCAGAGGCTGTGTTGCAAGCCTCGGTGCGACCTGTGGGTGCAGCCACCGGCCGTCCTGCACAAATGCCTGCCGCGCCACGTTGGCAGGATGCGACGCCGCCTCCACATAATCCAGCACAGGCGTTACGCAGGCATCCGTGCCCGCAAAAATCGCTTCCCATTCGTCGCGGGTCTTGGTGGCAAACACATCTTCAAGCATCTCATGCTGCTTGCCCCAAGCGGCACGGTCGTGCTGACCGCCAAAAGCGTCCTTGTCGATGGGCAAGCGGTCCATCATTGTGGCGAAAAATTGGGGCTCAATGCACCCAACCGCCATGAACGTGCCATCAGCGGTCTTATAGCAACGGTAGAAAGGCACTGCCCCGTCGAGCAAGTTTGCCTCTCGCTTTGTACGCCATTGGCCAAGGCCAGCCATACCGTGAACAAAGCTCATCAGGCTATTGGTGCCATCAACAATTGCGGCATCCACGATATTGCCCTTCCCCGTCCGCCCGCGTTCGACCAGCGCCGCGAGGATGCCATTTACGAGGAACATAGACCCGCCGCCAAAATCACCCACCATGTTGAGCGGGGGAACGGGCGGCTGACCATCTTTGCCAATGGCGTTCAAGACCCCCGTCATGCCGATATAATTGATGTCATGTCCCGCCATTTGGCTCCAAGGGCCCGTCTGGCCCCAACCAGTCATTCGGCCATAAATGAGACCGGGATTTACGGCGTGGCAGACATCTGGTCCAACCCCCATACGCTCGGTCACGCCGGGCCGAAGACCTTCGATCAGGACATCTGCGGTTTCGACAAGTTTCAACAAAGCGGCCACAGCTTCAGGTTTTTTGAGGTCAAGAACCATCGACCTTTTGCCGCGTGCATCAATCGCTTTGGGCACGAGCGAGCCACCTGGCCTATCGATTACGATTACATCTGCGCCCATGTCGGCAAGCAGCTGACCCGCATAAGGACCAGGCCCGATCCCTGCGAGTTCGACAATTTTGGTGCCGCTTAAGGGGCCAGTTTTAACAGGTGAATCAGTCATGGCATCCTTCCGCTACGGAAAAGCAGCATACGGGTTTAATCGCGCAATTAACGCATTTGGTTTAGTCGTTCCGATGGGTTGACGCAAGCGTCAAGCACCCAAAAATCCGTTGCTTTATTTGTGTCGAGCGCAGTTTGGGAGAACTTACTTATTCTGCCGCCCTTCGATCAGGGCATCCACAACATTGGGATCAGCCAAGGTTGACGTGTCGCCCAAAGCGCTGAAATCATTCTCGGCAATCTTGCGCAATATCCGCCGCATAATCTTGCCGCTGCGTGTCTTGGGCAGGGCTGGCGTGAAATGGATATGGTCCGGTGATGCGATTGGTCCGATTTCTGTACGCACTTGCAACCGAAGCTCTGCGTGCAACGCATCCGACGGGTCAGCCCCAGCATTAAGCGTGACATAGCAATAAATGCCCTGCCCCTTGATATCATGTGGAAAGCCGACCACCGCGGCCTCGGCAACCAATTCGTGCAACACCAAGGCGCTTTCAACCTCGGCCGTGCCCATGCGGTGCCCGGACACGTTGATGACGTCGTCAACCCGTCCCGTAATCCAATAATAGCCGTCTTCATCGCGGCGGCAGCCGTCGCCCGTGAAATATTTGCCCTTATAGGTCGAAAAATACGTCTGCACGAAACGATCGTGATCACCATATAGCGTCCGTGCTTGGCCCGGCCAGCTGTGCGTGATGCACAAATTGCCATTCGTCGCGCCGCCAATATGTTCATCAGCAAGAACATTGCCTTCGCCATCGACCAACTGCGGCTGAATGCCAAAATACGGACGTCCTGCACTGCCGGGCTTCATGCCATGCGCGCCGGGTAAGGTCGTGATCATCACACCGCCAGTCTCGGTCTGCCACCATGTGTCGACGATCGGCAGTTTCCCCGCACCCACCGTCGCGTGATACCAGCGCCATGCTTCGGGATTAATCGGCTCGCCAACTGTGCCAAGCAACCGAAGCGATTTACGTGACCGCGCCTGAACTGGTGCGTCGCCATCGCGCATCAATGCCCGAAGCGCGGTGGGCGCGGTGTAAAAAATGTTCACCTGATGCCGGTCAATAATATCCCAAAAACGTCCGCTATCTGGGTAGCTTGGGATGCCTTCAAAAATCAGGCTGGTTCCACCATTTTGCAGCGGACCATAAACGACATAGCTGTGCCCAGTAACCCAGCCAATATCGGCGGAGCAGAAGAAAACCTCCCCCGGGCGGTAGTCAAAGACATAATGGAACGTACTCGCAGTCCACACCGAATAGCCGCCGACGGTGTGCAACACGCCCTTTGGGCTGCCCGTTGAACCGGAGGTATACAAAATGAACAAGGGGTCTTCGGCATGCATGGGTTCACAGGCGCAATCACCCGCAACCACCATCTCGTCAAAATAATAATCGCGACCGGTCTCCATCGCCACAGGCGCACCTGTATGGCGCACCACAAGGACGGCCTCGACCCCGCTGACTTTTTCAAGCGCAGCGTCAATATTGGCTTTCAGTGGCACGGACTTGCCCCCACGCAGCCCACTGTCGGCGCAGATTACAAAGCGACTGGAACAATCTTTAATCCGCCCCGCAATCGCTTCGGGCGAAAAGCCGCCAAAGACAACGCTGTGCACCGCCCCGATCCGCGCGCACGCGAGCATGGCGACCGCGCCCTCGACGCACATCGGCATATAAATGGTCACACGGTCGCCCTTGCTCGCGCCGAGTTTCTTCAGCGCATTGGCCATGCGCTTCACATCGGCAAGCAGCTCTGAGTAGCTGACACGGCGTGCGGGCGTTGCGGGGTCATCGGGTTCAAAGATAAAGGCAATCGCATCGCCCTTGCCTGCACGCACATGACGATCAACGGCGTTGTGGCAGAGGTTGAGGACGCCGTCTTCGTACCATTTGATATCCACTGGATCGAACGACCAATTGGCAATCTTCGTCGGCGGTGTCACCCAATCAATGCGTTCGGCTTGCTGTGCCCAAAAAGTGTCAGGATCGGAAATGCTTTGCGCGTACATCTGGTCATAGTCAGCGGCGCTACAATGCGTATTTGACGCCGCGTTTGCAGGTATCGGGAACCAGTCTTGATGCTCACTCACTTGCTCTCTCCCATAACGCAGCGTCTAGTTGCCCCCTGCATAAGTGGAGTAGGCCGCGCGATTCAAGGCTAAAGCGTGCAAACGCTCTTCATACGCCGCAAAAACCGCTGCAACGCTATCCACCCAACAGCGATTTACGCGCCGGCTCGTCGACATTGCCGTGTGATGGGAAAACCCAGCAAAAGCCTAATCTACATCATCAACCGAAACCGCCTCGCCGGTTACGCGTTGGGCCAATGCGGCAGCGATGAAGTTGTCTAGGTCACCGTCGAGGACGTCGCCAGGTGTTGGCGATGTCACGCCCGTACGCAAATCTTTGACCATCTGGTAAGGTTGCAGCACGTACGAACGGATCTGGTGCCCCCAACCGATTTCGGTCTTGGCGGCATATTCGCCGCTCGCGACCTCTTCACGTTTACGCAATTCAGCTTCATACAAACGCGCCTTTAGCATGCCCATCGCAGTGGCGCGGTTCTTGTGCTGGCTACGGTCATTCTGGCTGGCGACAACGATTCCCGAGGGCTTGTGCGTAATCCGCACGGCGGAGTCCGTCGTATTAACATGCTGCCCGCCAGCGCCTGACGCGCGGTAAGTGTCGATTTTTAAATCGCCTTCATTGATCTCAATGTCGATATTGTCGTCGATAACTGGGTAGACCCAGACGCTGGAAAAGCTGGTGTGGCGCTTTGCGGCGCTGTCATAAGGCGAAATGCGCACCAAGCGATGAACACCACTTTCAGTCTTGGCATAGCCATAGGCATTCTCGCCCTTCACCAGCAGGGTGGCCGATTTGATGCCCGCTTGATCACCTGCCTGATAATCGACCATTTCAACTTTGTAACCGCGCTGTTCGGCCCAGCGATAATACATGCGTTGAAGCATTTCGGCCCAATCTTGGCTCTCGGTCCCGCCGGCGCCAGCGTGAATTTCAATGAAGGTATCATTGCCGTCAGCCTCTCCGGATAGAAGCGCCGAAACTTTGTCGCGGTCGGCCCGGTCGGCAAGCGCTTTCAACGCCGAAGCGCCTTCGTCGCCAAGATCAGCATCACCTTCCATCTCGGCAAGCTCAATCAGTTCAACCGTCCCTGCCTTATCGGCATCGATCTCGCGCACCGTCGAAATCGCCGCATCAAGCCTGCGGCGTTCGCGCATGACTTCTTCGGCCGCCTTCGGGCTGTCCCAAAGGGTCGGGTCTTCAACCTTTGCATTTAGCTCATCCAGACGGCGCAATGCCCGGTCCCAATCAAGCGACATCTTGACGAGGTTTAGGGCGGCATCAATGCGGGCAACATAGCCTTCTGCGTCGGCGCGCATAGGAAACTCCAAGGGAATGAAAAGGTCAGCCGCGGCCTTTAGCGGATTGGGCGCTCAAGTCAAAGGTGGCGATGCCAAACTATGCGCGCTGCCTTACAAAAAGAGGCGATGCGCAGCGACTAATAAATACCGCCTTCTTGCTGGATAAATTCTTGGTCGCGTTTTGTGCCTACACTTGCACTTGGCGCATTTGCTGCACCGGCGGTGCTCGACGCGGCTTCAGCGTCTTTCTTGGGTTTATCTCCGCGCGCGGCCAATTCTTCCTGACGGATAGACCGCTTAGGCTCGGTTTCTGCCTTGAATGCTTCCCAAATCACGGCGTTTAGAGGGTCATTGCTCGGCCAAGCGCCATAAACGCGTTTGCCGCTCTTACGGTCCACACGCACAAGTCGCGTTCCAGCAGGCGCAATGAACGGAGTTTTGGGCATATCGGCCATGGCCACGCGTGCGAATTGTTTAAAGATCGGCGCAGCAACTGAACTACCCTGCGCATAGCCGCCCAAATTGCGGGGCTGGTCAAAGCCTAAATATAGTCCGGCAACCAGATGCGGCGAACCACCAATAAACCAGACATTGGTTGGTCCAGTCGTAGTACCGGTTTTGCCAAATAACGGCCGGTTCAATTCGCGCAATGTTACAGCGGTACCGCGTTCAATAACACCTTCGAGCATATGCACGACTTGATATGCGGTGATGGGATCCATGACTTGCTTACCCGCGGCAGCAAATCGCGGCATAGGCTTGCCATTCCAATCCGCAGCGCGACAGCCCTTGCATGGCGCCCATTTGCTTGGCCAGATTACCTTGCCTTTGCGGTTTTGCGCAAAATCGATGAGCGTGGGCTTAAGCTCGCGGCCTTGATTCACCAGCATGGAATATGCGTTAACCATTTTCAACACGGTGGTGTCGCCGGCACCGAGTGCATAAGCGAGATAGTCGGGATAATCGCCGATCGACATGGCGCGGAACGTGTCCGTCACATTATCCATACCGGCTTCGGTAGCAGCACGCACTGTCATCAGGTTGCGGGATTGTTCCAGGCCCCAGCGCATGGTTTTTGGCCCCGCGCCGCCGCCGTCGAAATTGCGGAAGCATTTCTGACCCAGATTGGCACCCTGCCATACGCAATAAGGACCATCTACAATGATGGATGTGGGCGTCATACCATTGTCCAGCGCGGTGGCATAGACAAAGGGCTTGATCGTAGATCCAGGCTGACGCTGCGCCTGCGTCGCGCGGTTGAAGCTTGAAATCCGGTTGTCAAAACCGCCTTGAATAGCCAGTATCCGGCCATTGTGTGGATTTTGCACAACCATGCCGCCGCCGACCTCAGGCACGCTGCGGACCGCAAAACTATTGATGCCATTGGGCGCAACCGCAATAACATCGCCGGCTTTCATTGCGGCGGGTCCGCCATCCAACTTGGCTACGGTGCCATCTGCAAACCCGACCCGACCTTTGCCAAGAGCAACGCCAGCGCGCCAGTTTGCATAATCAATACCAATGTTGGTCGACGCAAAACGTGCTGCCCAATCATCATCTTTAACGTCAATTGTACCAAGATTGGCTTTCCACGCCTTGCCGGCGTTGTACCGCAACAAGCCATCGCGCAACGCTTGGGTGGCAAGAAGTTGATATTCTGGGTTCATCGATGACCGAACCCAAAGACCGCCTGAGTAAACGCTGTAAGGACCTGCCGCGTCGGTCTCGCCAAATTTTTCAATGAGCTGACGGCGCACCTCTTCTGCGAAATAGCCGCCGATATTTTTATACCCCGTTCCACGCTGTGTCACCAGGCCAAGTGGTTGCGCGCGCGCAGCCACAAGCTGCGCCTCGCTAATCCATTCGTTTGTGTACATTTCACCCAGCACCCAGTTGCGGCGCGTTATAGCGGCCGCAGCATTTTTGGTGCGCCCGTAACGCTCGGGTGCTTTTGGGAGAATGGCGAGAAATGCCATTTCATGCAATTTGAGCTGATCAACGCTTTTACCGAAATAAGCCTGCGCTGCCGCTTCTACGCCGAACGACTGCCGCCCAAGCGCAATTTCGTTAAGATATAGCGACAGAATTTGCTGCTTGGTCAACGCATTTTCGATACGCTTTGCCAAAATCGCTTCTTTGACTTTGCGGGTGTAGCTGTATTCATTGGTCAAGAGCAGGTTTTTCGCAACCTGCTGCGTGATGGTGGACGCACCGCGGGACCGCTTGCTGCTGAAAATATTGTCAAAAATGGCCGACGCAATACCGGGATAGTCAATTCCGCCATGGCTGAAGAATGTTTTGTCTTCGGCAGCAAGATACGCATGCACCAGCGTCTTAGGGAAATCCGCATATTCCAGCTGGACACGGCGCTCGCGGGCATAGCTATGGAACGGCTCTCCGTGCACGTCTCGTACCACGGTAGGCAAAGGCGACTCATATTCAATAAGCGCTTCCGCGTCGGGAAGATTGCGCGCGAACAGCGCCCAAAATACAATGAAAAGGAGTAAAAACGCGCCCACCGCATAGGTAGCCAAACGAAACCGCTTGCTTTGCCACCAGCCCTGCCAACGCAGAATAAATCCTTCGGCCTCGCGTTTCAGCCTGTCACTGATCGTTTCTGGCACTTCGGCAGGTGGGGGCACAGTATCCATCGCGGGCACTATCTAACCGATTTGCTGGACAGGTCCAGAAAGTTAATCAGCAAATTCACGCAAATGTGTTTACGCCGCCCGTTAACGCGCAGCAATCCGACGTGCAAAGTGGACTTGAATGGCATTGGCAAGCGCCCGGGCCACCTTGCCCTGACCGGTTTTAGAGGCCAAGAATGTGACATCGGCTTCGTTACTCAAATAACCCGTTTCGAAGAGCACCGACGGCGTATCAGGTGCCTTTAACACTATAAACGAAGCGAAGCGATGCGAATTGCCACGAATACGCATGTTGGGCGTTGCCTCACGCAACAACAGCTTTGCAAAGTCCGCAGATACATTCATCGTTTCACGCTGGGTGAGGTCAATCAGGATAGACGAAACGTTCGCGTCGGCACCGCCCAGATTAACACCATTAATGATGTTGGCCTTGTTTTCGCGCGCGGCTAACCGCTGCGCCTCTCGATCTGAAGCCACTTCCGACAGAGTATACACCGTACCGCCCGTTGCCTCTGGGCTTTCCGCGCTATCGGCATGAATGGAAATAAACAGATCGGCATTTAACTTGCGTGCAAGTTGGTAACGGTCCTGCAACACTACGAACTTGTCCGTGTCGCGCGTTAAGGCGACGCGAACACGACCGCTTTTCAGCATTTCGTCTCGCACCGACTTTGCAATGGCAAGGGTCACGTCCTTTTCCAACTGCCCTCCATGCGGACTGATTGCGCCGGGGTCATGACCGCCATGGCCTGCATCGATAACCACCAAGGGCAAGCGATCGTCCGCGGGCCCACTTACCGTTGGCAGGCCCTTGCCTACATTCACTCGAATGGGCGCAGTAACCTCATAATGCCGCTTCGGCGGGTCCGCGCGAAATGCCATGGGCGGAACAATCTGTGTTTTGCCGCGTGTAACCGTATCCGAAAATTCTGCAGGCGCGACTGACTGCAAGTTCAGACGCAAGCTTTTTCCATCGGCGGAAAAATTGGCGCCCGTAACAACCGCTGGTTGAGCCAGATCCAAAACGATCCGCGCTGTGTTGGCACTAAATTGTCGCTGGCGGATATTTTGAACCGCGCCCCCAGCAAAAGCAGATGTGCCTGCAGTTGCGCCAGATATGTCAACAGCAATACGGTCCGGTCCAGCCAATGCAAAAACATCGGCCCGGTCAACAACACCGTCAAATTGGACGATCACGGCGCCATCCTGCGCGGATATTTGCTGAATCGCCCCGCCCATCGCGGGCGTCGCGCAAATTGGGAATGCCGCAAAGATCAGGGTCGTAATCATACAACGCGTATGCGATCTCACGACATTCTTCGTCCAGAAATTTATTCGCCCCACCCAACTGCTCCACCCGCTCAATCTCGACAAACCGACGTGTCGGAATACAGGTTATGGTGGCCAAAAATGGTTACCAATAAATTAACCAGATAAATACTGGTGCCAATAGCCGCAATATGTGGCTAATTCGCGGGATGCTCTTGCCGACAACACGCGGGAGTGCTACTTATAAGGTACAGGGCCTTTTTTCGAACGCCCCGATAGTCCGCAGTTCGGTCATTTCCGTTCGGCAATTTAACAGGTTGACGCTACATGAGGCATGATATTTCCACCAACGCCGCCCGCACTGGGCATGGCGCATGGGTTGGAAATCAAGCGCGCGCGATACACGCCCGCCATGCACAAGCAGCAGACGCAATTCTTTCATTTCCACCATATCGCTTTGCCGACAGGAACGCTGTGCGTCCAGCCTGGCAAGGCAACAACAATGAAGCGAGCGGCCTTTGGCTGACAACCGGGCGCCAGCCTCGCTGGAGTAAATTACATGACAACGCGTATGCTTATCGACGCGCGTCACCGGGAAGAAACCCGGGTCGCAGTCGTAACAGGAAACCAGATTGAGGAATTTGATTTTGAATCGGCCGAGCACAAACAGCTCAAAGGCAATATCTACCTCGCAAAAGTAACCAGAGTTGAACCGTCGCTTCAGGCGGCTTTCGTTGATTATGGCGGCAACCGTCATGGATTTTTGGCTTTCGCTGAAATTCACCCTGATTATTACCAGATTCCAAGGGAAGACCGTGAACGGTTATTGGCTGAAGAAGCTGAAGCTGCTGCGGAAGAAGCGGCACTGCGCGAGCAGGAAGAAGAGGAGAGCGATGAGCCTTCCGACATCATGCAGGGTTCCGCCGAACGCGATGATGACGTAACCGATTTCATCGAAGTCGAAAGCGACGATAGCATCGACACCATCGACATGACGGAGGGTGAAGAACCCGACCTCAGCAGTAATGGTGATGATTCAGACGAAAATGAGCGTGGCGACAATGGTCGCAACAACCGCCGCCGTCGCGGACGTGGGGGCCGTAATGGCGAAACACGCGCACCGAAGGCCAGCGACGAGGTACGCGCAAAGCGCATGAATTTGCGCCGCCGGTACAAAATCCAGGACGTCATTCACCGTCGTCAGGTTTTGCTGGTTCAGGTTGTTAAGGAAGAACGTGGCAATAAGGGTGCTGCACTCACAACCTATTTGAGCCTCGCAGGGCGTTATTGCGTTCTGATGCCAAACACGTCGCATGGCGGCGGCATTAGCCGAAAAATTCACAGTGCGGCCGACCGTAAGCGCTTGAAGTCAATTATTTCTGACCTCACCTTGCCCAATACGATGGGCTGCATCATCCGGACCGCTGGGCTTGCCCGGACAAAGCCTGAAATCAAGCGGGACTTTGATTATTTGGCGCGTCTTTGGGACGAAATTCGGGAGCGTACGCTCCGCGGTGCAGCGCCCATGCTGATCCACACCGACAGCGACCTGATAAAGCGCGCGATCCGTGATATCTACAACAAGGACATTGACGAAGTGTTCGTCGAGGGGCCTGACGGGTACAAGGCCGCGAAAGACTTTATGCGGTTGCTGATGCCAAGCCACGCGAAGCGTGTGCAACATTATGCCGACCCTGTGCCGTTGTTCCAGCGTTACCATGTCGAAGATCAGCTGAACGCTATGTATCAGCCGATTGTTCAGCTGAAGTCAGGTGGGTATATTGTCATCAACCCGACCGAAGCGTTGGTATCCATCGACATTAACTCAGGCCGTTCAACCAAAGAACATGGCATTGAACAGACAGCGCTTTCGACAAACTTGGAAGCCGCGCGCGAGATTGCCCGCCAATTGCGCTTGCGCGATATGGCTGGCCTTGTGGTCATCGACTTTATCGACATGGAGCATCATTCAAACGCCCGCAAAGTCGAGCGTGCAATGAAAGAAGCACTGAAACATGATCGCGCCCGTATTCAGGTCGGTCGTATTTCAAGCTTTGGCCTCATGGAAATGAGCCGTCAGCGTCTGCGCACTGGTGTGCTTGAGGCATCAACCCGTGAATGTCCGCATTGCGAGGGCACGGGCCTCGTGCGCACGGCGTCGTCCGCGGCATTGTCGGCGTTGCGTCTTATCGAAGACGAATCCGCAAAGGGCCATGGCAGCCAAATCGTGTTGCAAGCGAGCCAAGAAGCAACAATCTATTGCCTGAACAATAAGCGTGCAGAATTGGCAGCGATTGAAGATCGTTACCATGTCCGCGTTCTGATCGTCCCCAATGGCGAGACCGAGGGCGCAAAGCTTGCAGTATCAAGCTCCGGCCCACGTCCAGAGCGTCCTGCCGAATTGCCGCCAATCATTGATATTGATGAAGACGATATCTTAGATGAAATCGACGATTTCGACGACGAAGCTGAAGAAGTCGAAGAAGCAACCCGCGAGCCGCGCCGCGCCCGGGAAGAGCGTCCACGCGAAGAAGGCGAAGGCGGCGAAGGTCGCAAGCGCAAGCGTCGTCGTGGCCGCCGTGGTGGCAAGGGTCGCGACCGTGATGGACGTCCTGAAGGCGAAGATGCAGTTGCCGGCGAAAATGAGGCGGCAGCCGAACGTCCTGAAGGCGATGCCACAGTTGATGCCCCTGAAGCCGATGCGGAAGCGAAGCCAAAGGCGCGTCGTGGACGCCGCGGCGGCAGAGGCCGTGACCGTCAGGATGCGGGCGAAGAAGCCGCATCCGAAGCGTCAGCACCCGCTGAAGCTGAAGTGTCGGAAGCGCAAACCGAAGTAACCGAAGAAGCAGACGCAAAGCCAAAGCGGCGTAGCCGCGCCAAGCCAAAGACCGAGATTGTTGCGGTTGCAGCGGCTGTAGAATCTGCGCCTACGGAGATCGCCGTAGTTTCTGATGAAACGCCTGCCGCAAAAGCAAAAGCACCAGCAAGGCCGCGCGCTAAGGCAAAGGACAAAGCGCCTTTAGTGGCTGAAGCTACAACCGAAGAAGCGGCCGAGGGGCCAAAGGCGAAAGCAAGGGCTCCACGCAAGAAAGCAGCTGCAAAGGATGTCGCGCAAGACGTAACATCCACCGACGCGGAAGCCGGCACTGAGGATGGCACGCCACGCACTGGATGGTGGCAGCGCACCTTCGGATAAGAAGCAGCGAAATTGATAACAACATAGCCCCGCTCGTCATCGACTGGCGGGGCTTTGTTTTATCCAACTTCTTCATTGCGCGTTCATCCAGAACGGGCCATTCATCCTATATGAACATCATCGCGTTTCGGGCCTTCCGCACGGCCTTCATTCTGTTCCTAGCCGTTTTGATTTCAGCGCGCCCCGTGATGGCACAATCCGTCCTGCGCGATGCTGAAACCGAAGCGTTTTTCGAGGAGATTTCGGCGCCTTTGATTGTCGCTGCGGGGCTTGATCCCAACAACGTCGACATCATCCTTATCAACGACAAATCTATCAATGCATTCGTGGCCGGCGGCCAGGCTGTGTACATTCACAGCGGCTTGATCGATGCCGCGACATCCGCAAACGAAGTACAAGGTGTAATCGCGCATGAGCTGGGACATGTCGTCGGCGGCCACGCCGTCCGATATGACGAGGGCGCCTCTGCGGCGAGCGGCATCAGCATCGCTAGCCTTATCTTGGCCGCTGCTGCCATCGCTGCGGGAGCGGGTGAAGCTGGCATGGGCATTTTGTCGGCAGGCCAGCAAGTCGCCATGGGCAAGTTCCTGGCTTATAGTCGGGGACAAGAGGGCACTGCCGATGCATCAGGCGCGCAATATCTATCCAAAGCAGGCATATCGGGTCGCGGCTCCATAAGCTTTTTTAAGAAGCTCCAGAATTTTGAATTCCGCCTCGGTATTCCGCAGGAAGATAGCTACGGGCGAACGCATCCTCTGTCGGGCGAGCGTATTTCAGTGCTCGAGGACACATATTCGGTCGATCCGGCATGGACAGCGCCGTTAAATCCAAAGTGGGAGAGCGACTTTAAACGCATTAAGGCCAAGCTCACGGGCTATCTTGCCGAACCCACTGCCACGCTGCGTGATTATCCGGAAACGGACAAGTCGGTCCCCGCCCGATATGCAAGGGCGTATGCATGGCACAAATCAGCCTATCCGCAAAAGGCATTGGATGAGTCTTCAACGCTTGTCGCTTCTGCGCCTGACGATCCCTATTTTCTCGAATTATATGGGCAAATTTTATTGGAATCAGGTCGCCCAACTGAAGCGATTGTTCCGCTACGCAAAGCCGTCAATCTTACAGGTAACCAACCCCTGATAGCGGCAATATTCGGACATGCATTGATCGCTACCGAAGATAAAGCGCAGTTGGATGAGGCAGCGCAAGTGTTGAAGGCCGCAGTGGCCAAGGATAATCAAAATCCTTTCGCTTGGTATCAGCTTGGCGTTGTCTATGAACAAAAGGGCGATAGCGCACGCGCCGCCCTTGCCAGCGCCGAACGATATCTGATGGAAGGCGCACCGCAGCTTGCATTGCCCAATGCGCAGGCGGCGATGGCGGGATTGCTGGAATATTCGCCAGACTGGATCCGTGCCCAGGATATCAACATGGTGGCTGAAGCAAAGCTTGCCTCTTTGAAGAAGCGACGTCGTTAAAACGCTGGCCGAATGAAGGCATCGCCGCTAATCAGCATCCATGACTGAACATGCACACAGCCGCCGGATTATCATCGCAACAATCGTTACGGGGTTGGTTATACTGGCTACGTTCGCAGCGTATATTTTCTGGCGCTCCCCTGCCTCGGTACACGCTGTTGACGTCACACCAACCGCGGAGGGCGCAACCAAATCTGCGGATGAAGCCGTTGCCGCGGCAGGTATGTCGGTTGCGGACCGCAGGGCAACTGAGGCGCTGGTAAAGGCCTATATTCTAGAAAACCCCGAAATCATCACCGACGCCATAGCCATTTTGCAGCGGCGTGAAGTTACAGAGCGGCTGTCTGCGGCTGGAAATGAAATCGCCACCCCCTTCCCTGGCGCAGAGGCGGGCAATCCGAAGGGTGATGTGACGATCGTCGAGTTTACGGACTATAATTGTAGTTTCTGTCGAGCGAGCTTGTCGGACATGCAACGCTTGCTGAAGAGTGATGGTAATATCCGTCTCGTCTATCGCGAATTGCCTATTCTGAGCCAAACTAGCCGCACCGCCGCATTGTGGGCGCTCGCCGCGGCACGGCAGGGAAAGCATAAAGCCTTTCACGACGCGCTGTTTGCGCGCGGAAGGGCGGACGAAGACAACATAGCCGCCGCAGCGCAGACGGCGCAGCTGGATATCGAGGCTGCACGCCGTTTCGCTGCCTCGCCACAAGCCAATCAAGAAATTGAACGTAATCTTAGTTTCATGCACCAGATCGGCTTCAATGGCACGCCAACCTTTATCATTGGCGATCAGATACTAGAAGGCGCGCTGGGGTATGAAGCGTTGCAGAGCGCCATCGAAAAGGCGCGAGCGCGCAGCTGATTAGCCCTTCTTGCCTTGGGCAATTACATACCATTCAACCGAGCCTTTGCGGCTAGCTGGCGGCTTGGCATGCTTCACTGTTGTGAAGTTCGATTTCAGGATGCTGAGCATCGCCGGATCGGTGCCGCCGGCAAATACCTTCGCGACGAAATCGCCGCCAGGTATAAGCACCTTTATGGCAAAATCGACCGCTGCCTCGACGAGCCCCATTGTGCGCAAATGATCCGTTTGCTTATGCCCAACAGTGTTCGCGGCCATATCTGACAATATCAGGTCAGGCGCGCTTCCAAGCTCGGCGATGAGTTTATCCGGCGCGCTGTCGTGCATAAAATCCATCTCAAGCAGAACGACGCCCTCTAGCGGGTCGACAGGCAACAAATCGATGCCAACAATCGCTGCCTTGGGCTGCTGTCTACGGACTACCTGCGCCCAGCCGCCGGGCGCAACGCCCAAATCGACCACGGCCTTTTTGCCGCGCAAAATGTGGAATTTTTCGTCCAGCTCGACCAACTTATACGCCGCACGGCTGCGATAGCCTTCGCCATGCGCGCGTTTGACATAAGGGTCATTCAACTGACGCTCAAGCCAGCGCGTCGATCCGGCCGTCCGGCGCTTTGCGGTCTTGACCTTTTGTTTGCCAGCCAGTGTCCGGCCTGAGTTTTTACCACCAAAAAGATTGTCTGCCATGTTTCAATTCCGCCGATTACGGCGTTTGGCGTCGCTGGCCATCAGCGCACGCAATATACCCTCGCGAATGCCGCGATCCGCAACGCCCAACCGTTCGCCGGGCCATATGTCAAAAATGGATTCAAGTATCGCACAACCAGCCACTACCAAATCAGCGCGTTCATGGCCAATCGTTGGGAACTCTGCGCGCCCTTGAATGTTGCGATGCGCAAGTTCCCGGCTGATATCCCGCATTGCTGCTGTCGGCAGATGCAGGCCATCTACTGCGCGTCTGTCGTAGCTGTTAAGCTTCAAATAGACACTGGCCAGCGTGGTGACTGTACCGGATGTACCCAATAAGCGGCGGTCACCGCCGTCAACGGGCAGTCGGGCCGCGAAGTCAGCAAAGCTGTGCATGACCTTATCGCGCATCGATTGATAACTAGCCTTTAATTGCGCAGGGCTGTCGCCCTCTGCCCGTTCGCTCTCGGTGAGCGAAACTACACCCCATGGGACGCTGACCCAATCGAGAATTTCGGGCGTAAGGCCGCTTGTCGACACAAGGACCAATTCCGTAGAGCCGCCGCCAATATCAAAGATCAGTGCTGGCCCGTCGCCATTTTCAAGCAATGCGTGGCAGCCCATCATCGCCAACCGAGCCTCTTCCTTAGGGCTGATGATATCAAGATGAATTCCGGTTTCGCGCTTCACCCTTTCTATGAATTGCGCCCCGTTCACCGCCTGACGACAGGCTTCGGTTGCCACGGAGCGGGCAAGGACGACATTGCGCTTCTTCAACTTTTCGGCACATACCGATAGCGCTTCGACCGCACGGTCCATCGCCTCGTCGCTCATCCGGCCAGTCGATGTCAGTCCTTCACCTAAGCGGACCACGCGCGAAAAGGCATCGACGACTGTGAAATCGTCGCCACCGGCCCGCGCAATGAGCAATCGGCAATTGTTGGTTCCAAGGTCAAGCGCCGCATAGGCTGTGCGCTCCAGCCAGTTGCGTCCCGCAGCATCACTCTTTACCGCGCCCTGTCTAGATTTCGCTGACGCCTTTGGGGCATCCGGACGCGCTGCGCCATCGACCGAAGCCTGCTGCATGGTTGCAGCCTTGGGTGCCGCATTATTGCGACGGGGCGGCTTTTTACGTTTTCGCCCGCGTCCCTTTTGCGGCGATGGCGCGACATTCTCGCCCATGGCCGTAAACTCACTTCTTATTTTCTATCCGGGCGGGTGTGCCGCCGGTACCTGAAGCGAACGCTACGCGCTGGCGCTGACAAATTCAAGATTTTTGAACAGGATCGGCAACGCTCCCATACGCCGGCTTGACCATGCACAACTACGCGCATATAGGCCCGTCCCCTGTTCCCCGGTCGTCTAACGGTAAGACTACGGACTCTGACTCCGTCTATTGAGGTTCGAATCCTTACCGGGGAACCATCATAACATTCTAATATGATTGCGTTTTGTTATCCAATGACGATAGAAAAATCTCGCGTTGGTGTGACTTTGCTAATCCGGGAAACGCCCCGCCTTGCCGGGCATGCACGTCCAATCCCTGCGGCTTTGCGCAGCAGCGAAGTGAATAGGATCAAATTGTCATTCGCACTTTGCCCATCGTATCTCCATCAAATTTACCCAAATTTGTTTCAGATCACTGATGTGGCGATGATGGTGCGTGTATGCTAAGGTGATTTTTTAAGGCGGAAGGCTCAAAATATGGCCGAAATATTGCTCGCCTTTGTTGTGTTGATCATTTTGATATTTGTCCTCAACCTGATCCCGGTATTTGCGCCCCCGACATGGATGGCTTTAGCCTTTGTGGGGTTCCAATTCCCGGAAACCAACCCTTGGGCTTTGGCATTGGTTGGCGCTGCGGCCGCCACATTGGGTCGGCTTACACTGGCACTATTGTCGCATAAAATCATCGGCAAAAAGCTGCTAAGCCAAGCACAACGGGCCAATATTGATGTTATCAAACAGCGTCTTAGAAAACGTAAGACGCTGACCTTTAGTGTGTTTCTATCTTATGCCTTCAGTCCGCTGCCATCGAACTTTTTGTTCATTGCATATGGCTTAACTGGTCTGCCGTTACCGCGGGTAGCGCTGCCGTTTTTTCTGGGGCGTTTTGTGAGCTACGCATTTTTCATTCTCGGTGGGCAGGCAGCGGGGCGGCGCTTCCAGATCGATTCCCTTGAATCGACACTTTACGCCGGCGGCTATTTTATCGCCACCCAGCTCACCGTCATTGCCGCATTATATGCAATCACGCGGATTGATTGGGCTGTTTTGCTGGATCAGCATCGCTTTGTGTGGAGGCGTTAAAGAGCGACGGACACAGAAATGCCGCCACAATGCCATAACCGGGCCATTGGCTGATGAGCGCATTGCGGCCAAAACGTCATTTATGGCCACAAAGGCAAAACATACCAAACTGTCGGCGACGCGCCGCGACTGTATAATGCTTATCAATACCCCGACCGCGCTTGCGTGAGAGGCCAAGGCGGATTGCGTAGCAGATATTAGGTTATACGGGCGTCTGCTGGCGGTATGTCAGGGTCATTGGGGCATTCGGCCAATGGCAACTCAATCGTGAAGCGCGCGCCGTCACGGCCAGATTTTGCCCGGATCACGCCGCCCAAATCACGGATGATGCCATAGCTGATCGAAAGGCCAAGCCCCGTCCCGTCTTTCGGTGGTTTCGTCGTAAAGAATGGGTCGAATATTTTCCCAAGCACATCTGCGGAAATACCTGTGCCATTGTCTTCGACTGTAATGACGGCAAGCTGGCTTCGGCGTTCAAGCGTTATCTTTATCTTCCCTTGCGCCCCCGGATCGCGGCCGTATCGGGATTTGATAGCATCGTTCGCATTCAGGACTAAGTTCAACAGCACCTGTTCCAACAGCACCGGCAACGCTTGTACATATACGACACCGCTTTTCTCAACCGTCTCGACCTGCGTACCATCCAGTTCAATCTGAGGAGCAACCATGAACATGACGGCGTCAACAGCAGCCTTTACATTGATCGGATAAGGCAATTCTTTCGGCGTTCGGCCAAATATCCGCATTTGAAGCAGGATCGCCGACGCACGCTCGACTTGTGCAAGAATATTTTCAAGCTTGGGAAGAAACCGCCCCGGGTCCACCCGCCCGCGCAATGTGTTCTCCCGCAAATTGGATACAGACATTTTTATAAAGTTAAGTGGCTGATTCAATTCATGCGCAGTGCCCGAAATCATCCGGCCGAGGCTTGCCATTTTATCGGCTTGCAGAAGCTGCTCTGATGCAATCTTGCGTTCGGATATATCCATAACGACCCCGCTGCCTTCCAACTTGCCCGTTTGGGGGTTGGTTTCGACCAGCATACTGTCCCATACCCAGACATAATGCCCGCTTTTGTGCCGTACCCGATATTCGAGATCCACCACGTTACCGGGTGATACAATGTCAAAGATTGCACTGCGCGTATCTTTATCGTCCGGATGGATGGCGCCTGTCCACCATCCCGACACACCCGCATCAGCTTGCGTGTATCCCATAATTTTTTCCAACGAATCGCTTACATAGGTTTGCTTTACCTCGCCGTTTTCCAGCACCTCGAACGCATAAATGATCACAGGAGCTTGCCGGGCAATATTGGCCAATCGCAGCTGAGCACTGGCCAGCGCAACGCGTTCACGGTCAACGCTTGTCCCAGCACTCGCCAGCATGCCCGAAATTTCATGTACTTCCTCAATGAGCAAGCCAGGTATTTTAAATGGCTGTGCCTCTGTAGCCGCAAGGTCGCCAGCGGATTTGGATATCCAGCCAAGCGTTTGCGACATTCTGCGGCTGATCCGCGAAGCGATAAATGCAACGATCAGCACAAACGCCATAAGCGCCGTGAATAGCTGAAGTTGGAATTGCCGCGCTTCAGTTACGGCGGGTGCCAAAGGCGTAACGGTGGCAATTTGCCATTCGGGCAGTTCAGAAACAATTTTCGAGCGTAGAATTTGCGCGGCGCGCATATCCGACATTGCCGATTTTCCAGAGGTTAAGTCCGAAATAAGAACCGGAGAACGCAGGGACATTATGCGGTCGGCCATAGGCAGCGCTTCGACGCTTTGACGTAACGATAGGGACGACTGGTTTAGCGGAAACACGCCTTGCGAAGGACTGACAAGAAATTTGGCAAATGCGGGCCCTTGCCCATGCGCGTTGACGAGCTTTAACAAAACCCCATCGCGCAGTTGCGCTATAATCACACCCGCTTCACCATTTGCGTTGAATGGAACAACTAACGAAAATTGGGGGCTGTGCCGCGCGCGTTCCCGGCCCGCTGTGACAAGACGCACCCCCCGCTGCGCCGAAATCTTGTCCCTTGTAAATTGTCCGTCAACAATCGGCATCGCATGGTCATTCGCCAATGCCGACCAACGGAAACTGCGCCCTGACCCCATAACAGTTATGTGCACAAAATCGGGTGATAGCTCATTGATCAAGTTCTGATTGCGCGCGCCATTTCTATCGAACTGGTCCTTAGCCTGCATACGCAACAACAAGCTTCGCGACTCAACCCAGCCATTCAACTCAGCACTGCTGATCGCGAGGCGATATTCGAGCCCTTGCCCAGCTGTCTGCCGTGCTGAGCGCTCCCATCTGGGTGCGTCCATCGCGAGATAAACGAAGTGGGGGATTAAAATGATCGCCATCAATATCGTGATAACAAAGCTGTCGACGTTCAACTTTGGCCAATTTCCATGTTTCTTCAGTGGGCTTAATCCAATCATCGCCGCATAAAGAAGCTCGCCCAGAACGACGTTTAATATGCCGTTTGCAGATTGTTTAACGATCACCAGCAATAGCGACAGCTCGTCCATTTTCAGGACGGCGCCATAAGTAAGCAGCAGCAGCGGTGCGCCAATGACAATCCAGAAGATTATATCGCTGCGAACGGGTGATTTGCCACGGGCAAAAAAGGCAATGAATATCGCCTCGCATACCCACACCACCCAAGCCCAGGGGTGATTCCACAAGAATATTGTCCAAAGGCTTGAGATTGAAAGGCCAAGGACCAGACTTTGTGGCGCCAGAACGCGCATGAATGCAAAGACAAGCGCATTACCAAATATGAAGTGCATTCCCCAGCCGAGTTGCAGTTCAAATGTGTTCAGAAGGAACCCAAGCAGTCCGAGCAGAACTGCGGATAGAAATTCTTGTCGCCCAACTTGCGGTAACTTTAACGAATTAGGCAGCAGATTCATGGGCGCACCAAAGCAGCGCGGATAGCAGCAACCAGCGCGTCGGTATCGGCGGGCTTTAAGAACACGGGCACATCCGATATCTCCGCCATCAGTTGCGTGCTGGCATCGCCCGTTAATATAATGAAATCGACATGGCGGTCAGCAGGCAGCGCAGCCCGCAAGTTCCGGATCATGCTACCACCATCAAGCTGCGCCATCCGCAAATCCGTGACGACAACCGCAATGTCTGGAATATTCAATACCTGGTTAAACGCTTCAACAGGATCCCCACAAGTCAGCGTGTTAAACCCCGCAAAATCAAAAAATTCCTGATATTCCGGCAAAATACCCTGATCATCGTCGACGACCAGCACTGTTGGAGACGATGCATTGGGAGACAACCCATACTGATCGGCTTTAGAATTCATGCATGGACCCGTGCTCTAATTAGCATCATTTGACTAGGGTGTAGCTAATTTTAAATGGTTTTACACTATAAACCTGCGCGTAGTTTAGTTGGTGCGATAATGCGGCAAAGATAATATTGTAACCAAACGGCGCGACTTTTCACGCGGTCGCGTTCAACGTTACTTATGCCACATCACCGGCAGTCGTGCCAAATTGCCAGATAATGATATTCTCGTAACTGTCCCCCGGGAGCAGTGCAACCGACGCAAAGGATGGCTGGTTAGGCGCGTCCGGAAACATTTGTGGCTCCAATGCGATCGCATCGCCCATATGATAATTTTTACCCGCCTTGCCCTTGGTTGAACCATCAAAGAAATTGCCTGCGTAAAATTGCACGCCGGGCTGGTTGGATAGCAATGTCATCGTCCGTCCCGAATATGGATCTTTCAATTCGGCCACAATGCTTGGTTCTGGCGCGACGACCGCATTTATGATCCAATTATGATCATAGCCATGTCCATGTCGTAATTGTTCGTCAGCACCATCGCGCACATGATCGCGGATTGGCTTAGGCACCCGGAAATCAAACACGCTGCCTGCCACGCTCCGGCGCTCTCCGGTCGGAATGAGTGCGCTGTCGACCGGCAAATAATGATCCGCCTGTATTGTCAGCAGATGATCCATTGCATCATGCGGCGCGCCCTCACCGCTCAAGTGCCAATAGGCATGATTGGACAGGTTAACGCACGTCAGGGCGTCCGTCGTCGCGCGATAGGTTACTGACAGTGCATTGTCTGGGCTTAACTGATAGGTTGCGGTCACGTTCAAATTGCCGGGATAGCCTTGATCGCCATGGGGACTAAAATGCCGCAGCGTGACTGACAACGCCGCCGCGTCGCAATGCGTCACTGTCCAGTTGGCCTTATCAAACCCAACATCGCCGCCATGCAGTGAATTGGCGCCATCATTGGCTGGAATGATGTATTCTTCGCCGTCTAGCGTGAAGCGCGCGCGCGCAATCCGGTTGGCAACGCGCCCAATCGTCGAACCATGAAATTGCGGCTGGGTGACATATTCATCGAGCGTTGCATAACCCGTGGTTACATCTGCGAACTGCCCTTGCGCATCGGGTACGCACACAGACTGAATCGAAGCGCCATAGCTGATAATTCTGACCGACATGCCATTGGCGTTCTTTAAAGTGACCGCGTCAACAGTTTCGCCGTTGGCAAGTGTGCCGAAAATTTCTGTGCTCAGCCTTGACCGCTCCAAACGCTATCCCCTTTTCCGATGCGGCGATTGATAGAACGAAGCGACGGAAAAAGGCAAAGGCGCAACCGTGGGGGGCGATGCGCGCTTGGCTTAAACGCCCTGCCCATTTGCATCCGCATTGTTATAGCGCATTTCAAGATAGCGCCCGCGGACGGCAAGCTTATCCAGCTCCCCGCGTGAAATCTGCCCGGTCATGGTTTCAATTTCGCGGTCGATAGTCTTAAGCCCGTCAACTAGCTGCTGTGCGGGCGTTTTACCCGCATATTCCGTGTTCTTGAGGCTGTCGGGAATTTTCTTATAGCCATTGATCAGCTCGGGCAGATGCTCACCCACCAGCTTGCGGACTTCGCGCGCAGCGGGGTCGTTTTCGTCCAATGTCTGCAATTGCGGGGCAAGCTGGTCCAGCCGCAAACCGATGTCCTGCATCAACATTATCGCTGGCGCTGGCAAAGCGGGACGCTGCGCCTCAAGCCAGATTTCGGTCTTACCCGCCAAAGTCGCCAAGTCGGTTTGGCGCAGACTTTCGGTCGTGGGCATTGGCATTTCGGGATAGCGCATCATGAGATAGGCGGCGGCAGCGGCAACAATTGCGGTGATCATCACACCCCAAAAACCAATGCCGTCGATAATTGCGCCGACAATTCCGGCACCGATCATGACAGCACCGACCGCAATCACGGCCTTGCTGATCTTACCCCAGAAATGCGCACGGCGCAGCGCCTGCGACTTGGAGCCGATGGGCTTCATCCGCACATTGCGCAGCGACCGTGCCGCTGCGGTTAGGGTTTCATTTGCGTTGGATGCGGGGTTGTTCATATTTTACCTTGTACAGCAAAGACGCTCACGCCTCCAACGCCGCAAGCAAACCGCTGTCCTGCGTCGCCTTGACGGCTTGCGCCTGGCCTTCGGCACGGGCAATATAGCCTTTGGACTTTTCGACTTCCTTCTCAAGCGCGTCGGATGTCTGCTTCATGCTATCCAATGCCTTCAACTTAAACGTATCGATAGCGTCCATTGTGTCATAGATATTCTGGAACGCGCGGCTTAGTGTTTCCAATGGAATAGTCGCGCCTGCCGCCTGTTCATGAATCCGCGCGCTATTGTCGCGCAGCAACTGGCCAGTGCTGTCGATGATATTGGCGGTCGTCGTATTCAGCGCCGTAATCTGGTCCAGGACAAGCTTCTGATTGGTCATGGCCTGCGCCACCGTCACGGCCGTGCGCAACGCACCAACGGTCGTTGTTGAGGCACGGTCAACGCCCTTGACCAGTTCAACATTGTTCTTCTTCACCAGATCAAGCGCGAGATAGCCTTGCACCGTCACTGCCATTTGCGTCAGCAAATCCTGCGTGCGCTGACGCACATAGAATAATGCACTTTCCTTGATCGCGCGCGATTTTGTCGGATCGGACAGCTCAAGCTCGCCGGCCTTTTCCTCAAGCTTGGCGTCCAGCTGCTTCGACATGACGATCATCTGTTCCAGCTTGCCCATCGCAACCCACAGATTCTGCCGCTCTACATCAATGGCCGCATTGTCCATCAACAGCTCGTCCTTGCCATTGCCAAGCCGGCCAAGAATCGAACTGATATGCGTTTGCGAACTTTGGTAGCTGTCGAAATAATTGCGCAATTTGTTGCCAAACGGGATGATGCCAAACAGCTTCTGCTTGGTCATCAGATTACCCTTTTTTGAAGGATCGAGGTCTTCCACAACGCGGCGCAATTCAGCCAGATCTGCGCCAACGCCAGATTCAGCATCCATGCGTCGGATGGGCTTATCTAGAAAGCGGTTCGACTGCGCCGACGCTTCCATGATTTCCTTGCGCCCCATGTTGGTCAGCTGATCCACTCGCTTGCCAAATTCGGGGCTGTTGACGTCCTGTGCGACCAAATCGGTGACATAGGCCTCTACACGCTGCGCAAGCTTGCTTTGCTGCTCATCGGTCACTGGAACCAGCCCCATCGCCTGTTGCGGGGCAACAGTGGGCACAGGATCCGGCGGGGTAAGCTTCAGCTCTTGAAATGTTTGGGTTACGGTTTCAGTCGACATCGCCAAAAATCCCTCTGTCTTTATATATTACAACAAATGGAACCAGCACCCGACCATTTCAAGCACTTCCGTCCCCAGCTGTATTATTTTTCTAATACAGCTTCTTTGTTGTCCTTCAAAGCAGCTTCTACCAGCGGCGATAATCCTTCGACAACCCGCGATACGCCCTTCGCATTAGGATGGATGTTATCCGGTAGCATCAATGCCGCATCCGTGACGACACCATCGAGGAAAAAAGGGTACAGCTTCGCGTCATATTGTTTCGACAATGTAGGAAATATCCCATTGAAAGATTTGCCATAATCCTGCCCCATGTTGGGCGAAGCCAGCATGCCGGTGAGCACAACCGGAATGCCGCGTCGTTTCAGTTCCTCCATCATCGTCGTCATGTTTGCTTTGGTTTCCGCAGGCTTAATCCCGCGCAACATGTCGTTGCCGCCAAGACCAAGCACAACCAGATCAGGCTTTCGATCAAGATTATCGAGCACGAAGGCAAGCCGGGCTTTTCCGGCTGCCGTGGTGTCACCAGACACGCCAGCATTATGAACGCGCGCATTTATGCCGGCTGCCTGCAACGCGGCCTGCAACTGGGGCGCGAGCCCTTCGCCGGGGGGAAGGCGGTATCCCGCGTAAAGGCTATCGCCGAATGCGACGACCAGCCGATCATATTGCGCGACCTTGGCGCTATCGGTCACTTCGGTCTTGGTTTCTGCTACAGGATTAGACCCGCATCCCGACAGGCCTTGGATTGCGACACATAACGCCCCATATAGCCACAAACTTCTCATAAGGATTTTTCCTTGCACGCTCGGGTCAATAACACAGCGGATATGGCAATCCGCGCGGCAAATGTCACCCTTAGCCTTGGCAGCAACGATGCCTCCGTGTCGATTTTACGCGGGGTAGACCTTGAGGTGCCTTATGACAGCAGCGTGGCATTGCTTGGGCCATCGGGGTCAGGCAAATCGTCACTGATGGCTGTGCTCGCGGGGTTGGAGCAGGCAAGCGGTGGAACTGTACTGGTCGATGGCCTTGATTTCACGAAACTGGATGAAGACGAACTTGCCCGCGCGCGGCGTGGGCGCATTGGTATCGTGTTGCAGGCATTTCACCTTCTGCCGACCATGACAGCGCTTGAAAATGTCGCAATTCCGCTGGAGCTGGCTGGCCTCGACGACCCTTTTGGGCGGGCGCAAAGCGAACTTGAAGCCGTCGGCCTTGGCCATCGCCTGACGCATTATCCATCGCAATTATCCGGCGGTGAACAGCAACGCGTTGCTATCGCCCGGGCAATGGCCGCTGGGCCCAAGATCATCTTTGCAGATGAACCGACGGGCAATCTGGATGGGTCGACCGGCACGTCGATTGTCGACCTTTTGTTCGCCCGCCGCGCCGCGTTGGGGGCAACATTATTGATCATCACCCATGACCCCGAACTTGCACGCAAATGTGACCGCGTGATTTCTATGCACGACGGCCATGTCGTGGAGAGCGCGGCTTGAGCCTGCCGCTCGCCGCCATTTGGCGTATATCGCGTCGTGACTTGTCCGCACATATTCGCGGGCTTCGTTTGCTGGCCATTTGCCTGTTCTTGGGCGTGGCGACCCTTGCCGCCATTGGCAGCTTGACCGCTGGCATAGCGGATGAACTGTCGCGGCGTGGCCAAACGATCCTTGGCGGCGACGTTGAAATCGGCATCGCACAACGGGAAGCAACGCAAGCCGAAATGGCGGCAATGCGCAAGGCCGGATCAGTTTCGGAAACCGTGCGGTTACGGGCAATGGCCATTGGCCCAGATGCTAACAGCGACAGCCTGCTTGCCGAGTTGAAGGCCGTAGATGGTATCTATCCGCATTATGGCGCATTTACCTTGCGCGACGGCGGCACCGTCAAAGCACCAGCCAAAGGCGAAATCTACATCGGACCAACCTTGTCCGAACGGCTCGACATACAAACCGGCGGTACCGTCCGCTTTGGCGAAGCGCGGCTTAAGGTTGCGGGCATTATTGACCAAGAACCCGACCGCTTGGGCGAAGGCTTTACGCTTGGCCCTGTTGCCATCATCAACATGGCGTCTTTATCCGACACTGGCTTGATTCAACCAGGCAGCATGTATGAGGCGAAATATCGCATTAAATTGACGCCCACCGAAGACGCGGCAGCTGTGGCAAAAGCGCTTGAGGCGCAGTTTCCATCGGCGGGGTGGGACATTACAGACCGCTCCAATGGCGCACCGGGCACAAGGCGATTTATTGAACGGATGGGCCAGTTCCTAACGCTTGTTGGCCTTGCCGCATTAGTCATCGCTGGCATTGGCGTTGGCAATGGCGTGAGCAGTTACCTCGCCAGCAAGCGCGCAAGCATCGCGACGCTGAAGGTAACCGGCGCAGACAGCGGGACCATATTCCGCATCTACATGCTTCAAATTCTGACCGTGACTGCAGGCGCGATCATCGCTGGCCTTGCGGTGGGTAGCGTGATGCCGATGGTTATTGGCTGGGTTGCTGGTGACATATTGCCCGTGGCACCTGGCTTTAACCTGCATCTGTCCGCACTGCTCGTCAGCGCAATCTATGGCCTGCTCATCGCCATCGCCTTTGCCCTACCGCCCTTGGCCCGCGCGCGCACTGTGCCGGCTGCTGGCCTTTTCCGCGCCGTTGTCGAAGGCGATGCCCGCATCGACAGGCGAAGCGCGGCTTGGGTCGTGTCCGCGATCATCGCGATCATCGCGCTCGCAGTGCTTACTGCGCGCGAGCCTTTATTCTCGCTGGCGTTTATCGGCGCAGCTTTTGGACTGCTGCTGCTGCTGACTGCGATTGCGTGGCTGCTGCGTGCCATCGCCGTGCGGATCCCACGGCCAAAAGCACCATTATTGCGTCTGGCGCTTGCTAACCTGCACCGCCCCGGCGCGCAGACGCAGGCTTTGGTTGTCGCGCTTGGCCTTGGCCTTACTTTGTTCGTGACGCTGGCCGCCATTCAGACGAGCATCAACAACGAAATCAAGAACAGCGTGCCCGACCGCGCGCCGAGCTTCTTTGCATTGGATATCCCGCGTGCGGGGACCGCGCAATTCACACGCATGGTGCGTGCCGCCGATCCAAAAGCCACCATCAACATGATACCCGCCTTGCGCGGCACCATCATCGAATATGGCGGGCAGCGTGTCGACCAGTTGGAGGAACTGCCCGAAGGGGCATGGGTCCTAAACGGTGATCGCGGCCTGACCTATAGTAGCGCATTGCCCAAGGGCAGCGAGATCGTCGCCGGCCAATGGTGGTCTGCCAATTATAAGGGCCCCGCATTGGTCAGCCTGGAGGCCGAAGTGGCCGAAACCCTGAACGTCGGCGTTGGAGATAACCTTACCATCAGCCTGCTGGGCGTCGAAGTTCCGGCCAAAATAGCGTCCTTGCGCACCGTCAAATGGGACAATTTCGGCCTGAATTACGTTATGGTGTTTTCGCCGGGAAGTCTTGACGCCGCGCCGCACAACATGGTGGCGACGTTAACGGTGTCTAAGCCCGCGGAGCGCATATTGGCAAAATCGATCCCGCAGACTTTCCCATCCTTATCGTTGATTGCGGTTGGCGAAGTTACGGCGCAGGTCACAATGCTTTTGACTCAGATGGCACAAGCCATCGCCGCTGCGGCATCCATCGCCATCCTCGCGGGCATCGCGGTGCTTGTCGGCGCTATCGCCGCCGCACGGCAGTCGCGCATATACGACAGCGTCATCATGAAGATGCTTGGAAGCACGAGACGGCAGATACTGAGCGCGCAGGCGCTTGAATATGGCATATTGGCAGTTGTTCTTGGACTGGTGTCGCTTTTGCTCGGAATGTCAGCGGCTTATTATGTCGTCGTCGAAATCTTCCACTTCAGCTATCTACCCGATTATTCAATTTTGGCCCTGACGCTTGTTGGTGGCGCGGGATTGACCTTTGTGCTGGGTATATTGGGATCGCTGCCTATTCTGGCGGCTCGACCCTCGGAGGCCCTTAGGAGTCTTTAGCCAAATGCGTCGCCAACGGCGCAGACAAGATTAACTGCGCCATATGGTAAATCAGCGTCGGCAGCAGCACCATGCCGGCAATCGCTGGCGGGAATATCGTCGCAGCAAGCGGCGCGCCGATGGCGATGCTTTTCTGCCCTCCCGAAAACAGCATGGTAATCCGGTCACCGCGCGGCAACTTCATTGCTCCGCCCAAAGCCCAAGCCCCGCCAAATCCTACCAGCAGCATAACCGATACAGCAAGTGCCAGCCACGCCAATTCATCGCCGCGCACAATGCTCCAGATGCCCGCAACAACTGCACCTGAGAACGCTACATAGACCGCGATAGCAACGGATATGCGGTCCATCCACGTGGCCAGATCCTTATGGGCATCCACCCATGGCTTGCACCAACGTTGCGCCATTTGGCCCATTGCAAAGGGGAAAAGGAGAATAAGTGCAATGCGGCCGACGGCTTGCCCCGAAACAGTGGCCTCCCCCACATGCGCCAGCAGCGCAAAGAGCAAAGGTGAGAGCACAACGCCGATCAAATTGATCAAAGCCGCAGCAACAACAGACGCTGCAACATTGCCCCGCGCAAGCGCGCAATAGGCCGCTGCGGATTGCACAGTAGAAGGCAATATCCCGGTAAACAGCAATCCCAAGGCAAGCATCGGCGGCAGCATATTGTCAAAAATATGCGACATGGCCAATCCCGCAGCAGACATCACCCCAAATACAAAAAGGAATATGGCCCCCTGCAGCCGCCAATTGCGCACGCCATTGACGACTTCTTGTCGCGGCAAACGCACGCCGTTCAGGAAAAACAACAGGAAGATCGCAGCAGAGGAGATCAGCGACGCAACCTGTGCCGCATCACCGCGCACGGGTATAAAACTCGCCAGCAATATCGTGGCGAGTAACAAGAGGATAAAGCGATCAGCGAAGATACGAGCGAACATCTGAGCGCTTTGACCGTTGCAATCGCGTATTGCAACACCAGCGATGTTGCGCCGCAGCGCATATTGGGTTAATGGCGCGCGAGAATCTGGTGGCATGTGGCCGCTATGAAGACCTTCCAAAAGGCCCATTTCCAAATGTCATTGCGTAACATCGCCATCATCGCGCACGTCGATCACGGCAAAACCACCCTTGTTGACCAACTGTTTCGTCAGTCGGGCACCTTCCGCGAGAACCAGCGCATTGAAGAACGCGCCATGGATTCGAACGACCTCGAAAAAGAACGCGGCATCACCATTCTTGCCAAGTGCACATCGGTCGAATGGAACGATACCCGCATCAATATCGTCGATACACCGGGCCACGCCGACTTTGGCGGCGAGGTTGAGCGCATCTTGTCGATGGTTGACGGCGTAATCTTGCTCGTCGATTCTTCCGAAGGCGCGATGCCGCAAACGAAGTTCGTCACCGGTAAGGCTTTGGCCCTTGGCCTGAAGCCAATCGTCGTCGTGAACAAGGTTGACCGTCCTGACGAGCGTATTCAGGAAGTGCTGGACGAAGTTTTCGACCTTTTCGTGTCGCTCGATGCCACCGACGAGCAGCTTGATTTCCCAGTGCTCTACGCGTCTGGTCGTAACGGCTATGCGTCGACGGATCCAAGCGCACGCGAAGGCACGTTGACCCCGATGTTTGAAACCATCGTCAGCCATGTGCGCGAGCCAAAAGCCGATGTTGACGGCGAATTCAAAATGCTGGTGACCTTGCTTGACCGTGACAACTTCCTTGGCCGTATCCTTACCGGTCTGGTTCTTTCGGGCACGGTCAAGGTGAACCAGCAGATCCATGCACTGAACCCGGATGGCAAGATCGTAGAAAGCGGCCGTGCGTCGAAGATTATGTCCTTCCGTGGCCTGGAGCGCGTTCCAGTGGAAGAAGCCAAGGCTGGCGACATCATCTCCATCGCCGGAATGACCACTGCGACCGTCGCCGATACCATCGCTGAACCATCAGTAACTGAGCCACTTCAGGCGCAACCTATCGACCCGCCGACATTGTCGATGCGTTTTTCGGTGAACGACAGCCCCATGGCTGGCCGTGAAGGCACGAAGGTTACCAGCCGCATGATCCGCGACCGCTTGATGCGCGAAGCCGAAAGCAACGTCGCTGTCCGTATCACCGAAGCCGAAGACAAGGATAGCTTCGAAGTGGCTGGCCGCGGCGAGCTTCAATTGGGCGTTCTCATCGAAACCATGCGTCGCGAAGGCTTTGAGCTTGGCATCAGCCGCCCACGCGTGTTGTTCCGCGAAGATGAAAAGGGCCAGAAGACGGAGCCTTATGAAACCGTCGTCATCGATGTCGATGATGAATATTCGGGTACCGTTGTCGAGAAAATGGCTGTTCGTAAGGGCGACTTGACTGACATGCGTCCTTCGGGCGGCGGCAAGACGCGTATCACCTTCAGCGCCCCTTCACGCGGCCTGATCGGCTATCATGGCGAATTCCTGTCCGACACGCGCGGCACAGGCATCATGAACCGTTTGTTCGAAAAATACGGCCCGCATCGTGGTGCCATTGAAGGCCGCAAAAATGGCGTGCTGATTTCCAACGGCGCTGGCGAAGCGGTGGCTTACGCCCTTGGCCCCTTGGAAGAGCGCGGCATCCTGATGGTCTCGCCGGGTGAAGCTCTTTATGAGGGCATGATCATTGGCGAAAATGCCAAGCCCGATGATCTTGAAGTCAACCCCATGAAGTCCAAGCAGCTGACGAACTTCCGTTCGACCGGCAAGGACGACGCCATTCGCCTGACCCCGCCAAAGCGCCTGACGCTTGAGCAAGCCATTGCCTATATCGATGATGATGAAATGGTTGAGGTGACGCCAAAGAACATCCGCTTGCGCAAGCGCTTGCTTGACCCGAACGAGCGGAAGAAAGCATCACGGTCCAAACAGGCCGCATAATATAAAAAGGGCGTCGGTTTCGGCGCCCTTTTTCGTTGCGGTCCATCTCTCGGTTCTGACCCTAAATGGCTTCCCCTGCCGCGACACCACTCGCCCACGCCCATTGGAAGTTGTAACCACCCAACCAACCCGTCACGTCAACGGCCTCGCCTACACAGAATAAGCGCGGCATATTCTTCGCCTCCATCGTCTTTTGCGACAGGCCATCGGTACTGATCCCGCCCAGCGTCACCTCCGCCTTGGCATAGCCCTCGCTTCCATTGGGCACGAATGGCCAGTTGCCGAGTAGCGCGCCCGTATCCACCAATTTCCGGTCGTTTTGGTCGGCGAGGTTGCCGAGTAGCCCTATTTTGGAAGCGAGCGCTTCGGCCAACCGAGCAGGCAAGACCCGGTCCAGCGTTGACCGCAAAGTCGCGCGTGGGCGGGCCCGCTTCTCCGACAGCAGCAATTCGGTCGCGTCATGCGACGGCAGAAAATCTATCTCGACTTGATCGCCTGGCCGCCAATAGCTGCTGATTTGAAGCACGGCAGGGCCGCTTAGCCCACGATGGGTGAACAATGCGGCCTCACGAAAGGCAGCCTTGCCATGCTTTGCGACCACCTCTGAAGATACACCCGACAATTCACGAAACAGGACATCATCACCGCCAAGTGTCAATGGCACCAGCGCGGGTCTGGGCTCCACAATCTTAAGGCCAAATTGGCGACCTAAATCATGTGCAAATGCCGTCGCGCCCATCTTCGGAATGCTTGGGCCGCCAGTGGCAATGACCAATGCCCCACCCTGCGCATGCACGCCATTATAGTTGACGTGATAGTCGCTTCCATCATGCGTGACGTCACCCACCGGCGCATCAAACACGAAGTCCACACGCCCCCCCAATGCGTCAGATTTGTCGCATTCGGCCATCAGCATCGCGACAATCTGTCGCGCAGATCCGTCGCAGAAAAGCTGGCCCAGCGTTTTTTCATGAAACGCAATATCATGGCTGTGCACGAGTTCGATAAAATCCTGCGGCGTATAACGTCCAAGCGCCGACTTCGCGAAATGCGGGTTGGCGGACAAATAGCGTTCCTGCGCATGTGTCGTCGTCGCATTCACATTGGTGAAGTTGCACCGACCGCCGCCAGAAATCAGGATTTTTTTACCGGGGCCAGATGCATGGTCAATCACCAGCACGCGCTTTCCGCGCTGGCCTGCGGTCAAAGCGCACATCAATCCCGCGCCACCAGCGCCAAGTATAATTGCGTCATATATGTTTGAATTTGCCATTTCGTCCCCCTGCACTGCCTACGCTATATTGCCAAGCGCTATGCTTTGCGGCAAAGCGCCGACCATGACTGAAGAGACAACATCCGCGGGTACCGATACCCCACCCAATCACTTATCGATTAACCCGATGAGCCCGCATTTCGATGGCGACCTTTTGTCGCGTGGCATCGGCATTCGTTTTAAGGGCGCAACCCGCACCACGGTTGAGGAATATTGTATTTCCGAAGGCTGGATTAAGGTTCAAGCTGGCAAAGCCCGCGACCGCAAGGGTAATCCTTTGCTGATTAAATTGAGCGGCCCGGTCGAAGCATGGTTCGAAGACCTTGGCGACGACGCGCCTGTAGCGAAGCTCTAAATTCGGCGCAATTTACCCCTTAGGGAAAACCGAAATCAGCTTCGCTAATTGATCGTCAATCGGGCCAAGCTGATCATCGGGCGTGTTGCCGAGCCGGACGATCGTTAATCGATGCTGTGGTGAGACCACGACAAACTGCCCCAAATGCCCAAGCGCGGCAAAGACATCGGATGGTCCCTTCCCCGGGAACAGCACTGGATCACGGCCTTTATTGCGTTTATGGTTCAACCACAGATGCGCGCCATAGCTTGTGTCATTGGGGCTCTGCGTTTTCATAAAGCGCAGCCAACTGGTTGGCATCATTTGCGCGGCCCGAACTGCGCCATTATTTCGCAGAAATTCGCCAAATTTTGCCCAGTCACGCGCCGTTGCGTGAACCATACTGCCACCAAGCATCGTGCCATTGCGGTCAAATTCAGGAACCGCGCTCGTCATACCAAGCGGTTCAAACAAGCGGCCACGCGCATATTCCAACATCGCATCACGGCGCACGGCGGGGTCTTTGCTATCGGTCAAGGACCGGGTCATAATGTCGGCCAGAATGTGGCTGGTGGCCGTGCTATATTCGAATTTTCTGCCTGGGACGGCTTCCAATGGTCGGGTCTCGGCATAGCGCGCCACATTTTCACGGCCATCCAAGAACAGCATACGTGGTGTATCGGCATCGAAAATTTCTATACCATCTTCCGCCATTTCGGTGTGGTCTAGCCCCGATGACATATGCAGCAAATGGCGCAGCGTTATATTCGCACGCCCATCGCGTGGCGTTTGCCATTCGGGGACAATTGCTGGCTCATCCAAGGCAAGTCGTCCATCAGCGACCATCATACCAATCAACACCGCGGTAACGCTCTTTGCCATGGACCAGCTGATCAGCCGCGTGTCGGGCCCATATCCCGGCGCGTAGCGTTCTGCGATCACACGGCCACCCTGCATCACCACCAAGGCACGCGTTTCGGACAACGCAGGATCGTCAAAAAATGGTGCGATGGCTTTTGTTAGCTTTTCTTCGCTCACCGGTGCGTCATCGACAATCATCATTATGCCGGGTCCGGTAGGCTTTTTGGGTTGTTCGGCAGCACAAGCGGCAAGCGCCATAGCAGCGATGGTGCAAAAAGCGGTTGCGGCGCGACGGAATATGTTTCTAGGCATAGTTTGCTTCGATGCACCAAATGGAGGGCCCATGGCAACCGCAACTTCGACCCCGATTACAAAAGCACCGCCACCCCGGTTCAAAACGCTGAAGATTGTCGGTGCAATCATACTCGGCATTGCCGCCTTGTGGTTGCTGTGGAACTGGAACAGCATAACGGGGCAAGCGCGGGTCGCCGCCGCTTATGGAGCGCATATCACCTGCGGGTGCCGCTATATCGAAGGTCGCGACATGGCTTCTTGCGAAACGGACAAGGAAAAGGGGATGGAGATTGTTCAGCTAAGCGACGATCCCGAAAACAAGCGCGTCTATGCCACGGTACCCTTTTTGGCGAAGGCAGTTGCCGAGCGGCGCGGTGCTTTTGGTTGTATGCAGTTGAATGCGGCGGAAATCGACGCGCTTTAGCAGGCGCTATTGTAGGCGGGCGATTCTAGCCGGCAAGGGCTAGCTCCACCGCCACTGTTTCCTCTATCCAACCGCCGCCAAGAACCCGGTCACCGTCATACAAAACCGCCGCCTGTCCCGGCGCGACTCCATATTCGGGCACATCAAAACGCAGCCATTCACCGTCAAGCCGGGCAGCCACTGGGCGGGACATAGAGCGTACCTTTGCCATCACTGGCCGATTGCCGATCGCGGTGAGCCAGTTGGCGTCGATAATACGCGCGGCCTGAACCGCCAGCGCTGCGCGCGGGCCAACAATCACGCGCTGTGTCTCTGGATCGATGCGGATGACATATAAGGGCACTGGCTGCCCGCCAACCTCAAGACCTTTGCGCTGGCCAACTGTGTAATGGATAAGGCCCTTATGCTGGCCAAGTATGCGACCATCAAGGTGCACGATGTCACCGCCGATTTCGGCGTCGGGTCGAATTTTACGCACAACGCTGGCATAATCGCCGTCTGGTACAAAGCAGATGTCCTGACTGTCGGGCTTCATAGCCACGATCAGACCCATTTCTTGCGCAATAGCGCGCACCTGCGGCTTGGGCGTGCCGCCCAAGGGGAAACGCAAATAATCGAGCTGGTCCTGCGTCGTCGCAAACAGGAAATAGCTTTGGTCGCGCGCAGGGTCGGCCGCGCGGTGAAGCTCTGCACCAGCCGCACCCTCGACGCGGCGGACATAATGGCCAGTCGCCAGACAATCGGCACCAAGCTCGCGTGCAAGTCGGAAAAGGTCCGTGAATTTCACGCCCATATTGCAACGCACGCAGGGAATTGGGGTTCGTCCTGCCATATATTCATCGGCGAAGTGGTCGATGACCGATTCGCGGAAACGGCTCTCATGATCGAACACATAATGCGCAATGCCAAGCTTATCCGCTACGGCGCGCGCATCGCGGATATCCTGACCGGCGCAGCATGCACCCGCGCGCTTCACAGCGCTGCCATGGTCATAAAGCTGCAAGGTGACACCTATGGTTTCCGCGCCCGTCCTTGCTGCAAGCGCGGCTACCACAGACGAATCAACGCCACCGGACATTGCCACGACGATCCGCTTGCCGCGCAGATCAGGGCCCAATTGAAAATCTGAAAGATAAATGTCGTCGGTCATGTGCACGCGTCTCTAAAAGCTTACACGACGAATAGCTAGTTTTCTGAATGTTTTCCGGACGCAGATGCATCAGCATTGGTCCTGAAAAAATATTGGCCGTTAACTTAGCCTAATATCCGCTAAACAGCGCATTTACCTCATATTAGACTTTAGACGGTTAGAGCGGTGGTCATGGAAATGAATTTTCCCCACCCTGCCAAGCGCACAACTCCCGATACGGTATCGGAAAGTCATGAATCGGTTCTGGAGGCGGCCCGCACGCGGCAGGCGAAAAGCCGCACCGTCCGCGCAATGCGCCTCGCGGAGCATGGCAAGATAATCGATGGCAATGATCTTGCGGCGCGTATTCATTGTTTCGCAGCGGAACCCAACCCGGACATTGAGGCGCGCGGTTCCTTTTGGCAGAAAACTGAAACCGCAAAAATGAATAAAGAGCCTGTTTACCAATCCGCTTCAGCTAATAGCAAAGACCAGATGTTATCTCCTTCCGGAACAGGCACAGAATTGAACCTTGACGGACATGGAGTAGAAAAAAAACATGATTGAAAATCAGAAATTCCGTCCATCACAAGTCATTGGGCCCTTAGGTGAACCGCTGACCATTGATAGCTTGCCGCCTCCTGGCACGACACGCTGGGTTGTTCGCCGCAAGGCAGAGGTTGTGGCGGCGGTAAATGGCGGATTACTCTCGATAAATGAGGTCTGTGAGCGTTATGGTCTGACGCTTGAGGAATTTGCGTCATGGCAACGCGCGGTTGATCGATCCGGAATGCCGGGCCTTCGTGTGACCCGCATTCAGCATTATCGCGATCTGTACGAGCGTCAGCAAAAATACTGACAACGGCATCAATGTGATGAGATAAGGAAAAACCCTGTGACGTAAGGGGCCTTTCTTTAACATGTTCGGGGTTTGGCTAGAATTCACAGATTTACGCCGTCGCCAAACGGCATTTTCCTTTTGTTTTATGATCATCTGGCCGCATGGGGCGTTGTTCAACCGCTTCGAGGAGAACAGGCATGTTCTGCGCGGCTTTCTATTTTATGCCGTTTGTCGAAACATATGAGGCATCAGTCTGTATTGTTACGCATAGGCTTTTCCCTTATTCTAAAGCTTGGAATTGCATTCAACCCTTTGACGTTCTGCGGCTTGCGACAAGTGACTTATTAGGGTAATACAGCGACATTATGGATAACAGAGGGGGCAAGCGCCCCGTCGACACTGCATTTGGAACACCAGTATGAATTACGAAACAACGATGAGCGGTACGCTGAATGACGAAATTCTGGCGGATACGGCGGATCGCAACCGGCGGAGAATAGCGATCGCGGCGATGATCGCGGCGATATTGCTGATCGCGGGCGGCGCTTATTATTTCTTCGGTGAGAAAAATGACCCTGCAGCAGCCACCGCCGAAGCCGAAAAAGCCGCGCAGGCGCAAACCGTAACGGTTATCGCCCCTGGCCGCGACACGGTGGCCCGGACGATTAATGCCACGGGTACATTGGCAGCGCGACGCGAGATTCCAGTCGGCGTTGTTGGTGAAGGCGGCCGGGTGCTTCAGGTTTACGCGGACGCTGGCGACTGGGTCAGCCAAGGCGATATTCTCGTGAGCGTTGACCGCTCAGTTCAAGCCCAGCAAGCTGCGGCACTCGAGGCGCAAATTGGTGTTGCCCGCGCTGACCTGCAACTGGCCCAGAACGAACTCGACCGCGCGGCACAATTGGTTGAACGCGGTTTCATTTCAAAGGCTGATGTAGATCGCAAAACCGCCACACGTGACGCAACCCGCGCGCGTGTCAACGTCGCCAATGCGCAGCTTGCCGAAACGCGCGCCCGTAACGCCCGTTTGGATGTACGCGCCCCTGTTTCCGGCTACGTGCTTGAACGCAATGTTGAAACTGGACAGACGGTGTCGGCCGGCAGCGGCATCCTTTTCCGCATCGCCAAGGACGGCCAACTTGAGCTGCAGGCGAAGTTGAGCGAAGATGATCTTGCACAAGTTGCCGTTGGTATTCCTGCGGCAGTTACTCCGGTTGGCACGGATCGCATTTTTAGCGGGAATATCTGGCAAATTTCGCCCATGATCGATGCACAGAGCCGCCAAGGGATGGCCCGTGTGGCTTTGCCGTTTGACAAGGCTCTGCGCCCCGGCGGCTTTGCCTCTGTCGAGATCAAATCCGGCGCCATGACCGCGCCCGTGCTCCCTGAATCTGCCGTGCAGACCGGCCGCGAAGGTAGCTTTGTGTATATTGTCGGTAAGGACAATAAAGTGAAGCAACGGCCCATCAAGGTGGGCCCAGTCACCGCAAATGGCATCATCATTGAAGCAGGACTTGATGGCACCGAGCGCGTGGTCCTTTACGCTGGCGGCTTCCTGAATCCAGATGAAACGATCAATCCCAAGCTGTTGAAAAAACAATAAGTCGTTGGCACATTCGGGATATAAAACATGAATTTAAATAACATCTCTGCATGGTCCATCCGCAACCCTGTGGTGCCGATCGTCTTGTTCGTCGCACTCAGCATTGCCGGGATCATGGCGTTCATGAATATGGACGTGCAGAATGATCCCGATATCGAATTTCCTGTTGTTGTTGTCGCCATCTCCCAACCCGGCGCAGCACCTACCGAAATTACAACGCAGATTACGCAGAAGGTCGAATCTGCCATCCGCAGTGTTCAAGGCGTTCGCAACATTGATGCCACCTCAACGGAGGGCAGCACCACAATTAGCGCCGAATTTGAAATCGGCGATGATATCAACGCCGCCGTGAGCGAAGTCAAAAACGCGGTTGACCAGATCCGAAGCGATTTGCCCGATGGCATCTTGGAACCGCAAATTTTCAAGGTGGCGACATCAAGCGACCCAATCGCTTATTTCGCAGTTGAAGCCAGCGATATGACGCTGGAGCAGTTAAGCTGGTTTGTCGATGATACCGTTGCCCGCCGTTTACTCTCCGTCGAGGGCATGGCTTCGGTTAGCCGCAATGGCGGCGTAAACCGCGAAATCCGCGTCGTGCTTGACCCTGCAAAAATGCAGTCGCTGGGCGTAAGCGCGAGTCAAATCAACGCGGTTCTGCGCCAGCAGAATATCAACGCGTCCGGCGGCCAATCGCAAATTGCAGGCTCACGTCAGTCTGTGCGCGTTCTCGGCAACGCGACCAACGCTTTTGCACTGAGCCAAACGCAAATCAGCCTTGGTGGCGGGCGCTCCATTAAATTGGCCGATGTCGCTACCGTCACTGACGGTTTCAGCGAGCAGAAATCCATGGCTTTTGCCGGCGGCAAACAAGTAGTGACTTTCGGCATGTCTCGCGCCAAGGGTGCGTCCGACGTCACCGTGTTTGACGATGCAATGGTCAAAATCGCGGAAATCAAAAAAGAAAATCCCGGCATTAACTTCATCACGCTGTTCAACAGTGTCGATTACACCAAGGGCCAGTATAAAAGCTCGATGGCAGCGATGATTGAGGGCGCGTTGCTCGCCATCGTCGTGGTTTTCCTGTTCCTGCGCGATTGGCGCGCTACGATTATCTCGGCGATTGCGATCCCCCTGTCCGCCATTCCGACTTTCTGGTTCCTCGACTTGATGGGCTTCACGCTCAATACCATGTCACTTCTCGCGCTTGGCCTTGTGGCCGGGGTGCTGGTCGATGATGCCATCGTGGAAATTGAAAATATCGTCCGGCATATGCGGATGGGTAAATCCGCCTATCAGGCATCCATTGATGCTGCTGATGAAATTGGGCTGGCCGTGGTTGCAACCACATTTTCGATTGTCGCCGTGTTTTTGCCTGTTGGCCTTATGCCCGGCGTCGCGGGGCAGTTTTTCAAGAATTTTGGCCTGACTGTTGTCGCTTCCGTACTAATGAGCCTTGCCGTGGCGCGAATGATCACGCCAATGATTGCGGCCTATTTCCTCAAATCCACTGGGATGGCCGAACATGGTGAGGCCAGCTGGATTGACAGATATATGAAAATTCTGCGCTGGTCTCTTGGTCACCGCCGTTGGATGATGGGTATCGGCGCATTAGCTTTGGCGCTGACTGTCGCGTTGCTCATTGTCCTACCAAAACAGTTTTTCCCCGATGGGAATACCGATTTTAGCCGGGTACGTATCGAAATGGTTCCCGGAACTACGTTGGAGCGCACCCGCGAAATTGCCAATGAAGCGGCTTCGATTATCGAAAAGCAGCCCGAAGTAAAAACGGCATTGCAAAGCGTGCGCGAAGGTGGCGCCAATATCTTCATCACGTTGAAAGATGACCGAGCGCGGTCCAGCCAGCAGTTTGAGGAGGACCTGACACCTCTGCTGACCAAGATCGCTGATGCCCGCGTAACGTTTCAGGTTAACGGCCCCGGTGGCGGTGGCGGTGGCGGGTCCGGCCGTGATGTTTCGGTTATGTTATCGGGATCAGACCCAAAGATGCTTGATCAGACCGCAGCAACGCTGGTCGAACAAATGAAAGAATTGCCCGAACTGCGTGCGCCCCGCATCTCCGCAGATTTGCAGCGTCCAGAGTTGATCATAAAGCCGCGCAATGACATCGCATCGCAGCTTGGTGTATCAACCGTGGCATTGAGCCAGACTATCCGGATCGCAACACTTGGCGATATTGACCAGAATAGCGCCAAATTCTCGCTGTCTGATCGTCAGATCCCCATCCGCGTGATGTTGGCGAAGGAGTCACGTCAAAGCCTTGATGTTATCCGAAATTTGCCAGTCCCATTGGCGTCGGGCGGATCCGTACCTTTGTCCCGCGTGGCAGATATCAGCTTTGGCGCAGGGCCAACCTCCGTCCAGCGCCGCAACCAGAATTTCCGCACTTTCGTTGGTGCTGATTTTGCGCCTGGCATCGTATCCTCTGACGCGGACAACAAAATCAACGCGCTTCCCATTATGAAAAACCTGCCCACTGGCGTGTCGCGCGCCCCCTTTGGCAGCCAGGAATGGGAGCAAGAGATGCAGCGGGACTTTTTGGTCGCGTTGGTTTCAGGAACATTGCTCGTATTCGCTGTGCTGGTGCTCCTGTACCATCGCTTCATGTCGCCTTTGGTCAATATGGGGTCGCTGTTGCTCGCGCCTTTAGGTGGCTTGCTTGCGCTGGCGCTGGTTGGTCAGCCGATTTCAATGCCCGTGTTTATCGGCGTATTGATGCTCTTTGGCATCGTCGCGAAAAACTCGATCCTGCTCATCGACTTTGCGATTGAGGAAATGGCGCGCGGCGTTCCGAAGTTTCAAGCGATTATGGAGGCTGGTCATAAACGTGCCCAGCCGATCGTGATGACGACCGTTGCTATGACCGCTGGCATGGTGCCGACGGCGCTTTCCTTGGGGGGTGACGGCCAATGGCGCTCGCCCATGGGCACAGTGGTCATTGGTGGCCTCATCGTCTCGACATTGCTAACCTTGCTCATCGTGCCGGCGGGCTTCAGCCTCGCCGACGGATTTGAAAAGCGTGTTGGACCGTGGTTACGCACGCGGTTGCTGACCTATGATCCCAAAACAAATGGCCCGGAGCTAACCGCACCTGCCAAAGCTTCGGGAATACCGTCGAGCAAGGACGATCTGGGCGGGCTTCAGCCGGCAGAGTGAGGCTGTGCTTGGCAGCATGGTGCACCATGGTTAAGGTAGCGATGTGAAATCTGCCAACCAACTGGGCCTGACGGAAAAAGCCCGCTACGCGGAACGTGACGCGGAACTGCGCCATATGCGGATTGTCGCAACGGCATTGCTGCTGTGCATGGCTGCGTTGTTCGTTTTCGGCAAATTTATGGAAACCCGCTATCTTGGCTATTGGGGCTTTCTGCGCGCTTTTGCCGAAGCGGGAATGATTGGTGGCTTGGCGGATTGGTTTGCCGTTACCGCGCTGTTCCGGCACCCATTAGGCATTCCCATCCCGCACACCGCGATTATTCCCAACAACAAGGAACGACTTGGCCGCACCCTTGCAAGCTTCCTGCGCACCAATTTCCTGACAACAAAGGTGGTAGCGCGCCGCGTGCAACGCATGGATGTGGCCGGCGCGATGGGCAAATTCCTCAGCGCGCCCTCTGGCGGCGAAGGCCGTATGCGGATGGGGGCATCGCGGTTGATGGGTGATATCATTGCGGCATTGGATGATGAACGCCTTGGTGGCGTGGCCAAGGGCGCGATCCGCAAACAACTCGACAAGCTCGATATCGCGCCTTTGCTTGGGCAGCTATTAAGCGCGATGATCCGCGAACGGCGGCATCTCCCCGTGCTCGACAGTATCATCAAATGGGCGTCGGCAACGCTTGAAGCCAACGAACATCTCATCCGCGAAATGGTTGAGGAACGCGCCAACACCATCATGCGCTGGACAGGCCTTGACGAAAAGCTGGCCAACGCCATCGTCAATGGCTTGAATAAGCTGCTGCATGAAATGGTCGAAGATCCCGATCATCCGCTGCGGGAAAAGGGCGAAGAAGGGCTTGCAAAGCTTGCCCACGACCTGCGCCATGACAAGGCATTACAGGCCAAGGTGGCGCATTGGAAGGGGCAGTTGCTGGAAAATCCTGCTATGAGCAAATGGATCAACAGCCTGTGGGATCAAGGTCGCGATGGCCTATTGAAGGCAGCGCGCAACCCAGACGCCGCACTCGCGGGCAGCTTCGGCGACGCACTGATTAAACTGGGCGGGACGTTGCAAGAAGATGCACGGCTCAAGCATCAAATCAACCGCTTTGCCCGCCGTGCAATTGTCGGCACGACTGAGAATTACGGCGACAATATTGTCAAGCTGGTGTCCGAAACTGTTGCCCGTTGGGACGCATCCACGATCACGGACCGCGTGGAAAATGCGGTTGGCAGCGACCTTCAGTTCATCCGCATCAACGGCACGTTGGTTGGCGGCATGGCAGGTGTCGTTATTCATGCTGTTGGATTATTGATTTAACCCCGCGGCAAATCGGCGATCATGCCCTGAGCTGCCTCTGCCGCCATGCGTGCCGCACGTTTCAAATTGCTCTGAAAGTCGCCTGCGCTATAGCCATTGGCATCGTCACTGGTGGCTTTAATCGCGGCCCACGGAATATCCATGCGCGCAGCGGCCTGCGCTACGGCGGCGGTTTCCATATCGACGATATCGCCGCGCAACGCCTTATGCAGTCGCGCGCCATGGTCGGCGCTTTCCATAAAGCAATCGCTGGTGATGATACGCACCTTGGGTAGACCGGTATCCGGCATGACGGCGGCGTGAAAGGGTTCGGCATGCGCCTCCCCTATGGGCCACGCCCCTGCCCTATAATGGACAAAACCATCGGCACGTGACGCGCCATAATCGCCCTGCACGGCCTCCACGATCTGGAAGCATGCACCATCATGGCCATTCAATTTACCCGCCGTACCAACAACAATCAAAAGGTCAGCATGATAATGTTCAACCAGCATCATTGCGGCCATCGCCGCGTTTACTTTGCCAATACCGCTGCACGTAATGGCAATACTGCGGTCCGCAAACTGCACCTGACGCACCATAAATCCGTGCAGCGCCTCAACATTCGCGCTTTGGCCGGAGAACAGTGCAGCCGCTTCGACATCGACGCCCGTGATGATACCAATCGTTTTGAACATTACGTGGCCGTCCTTATGGGGAACAAGCCGCGGTTATAACAGGCGAACTGCGAAAATATCATGACACTTTAGTGCCAGATATCAGGCAGCTTTGCGTCCCTCTCCCGCGGCGCGGTCAAGGAAGGTCCGGATAGCTGTGATGCTTTCTTCGACATGGCTCAACAAGAACAAATGCCCGCCATTTTCGACCACGAACAATTCGCTATTCGGGATCAGAAAATTCAAAAACTTGCCATTTGCCAGCGGCACAATTTGGTCATCATCGCCCATCATGATCAATGTTGGCGTTTTCAAAAACGGCAGGAACGGCGCGCTGGTCCACCCCATCATCGCCATCAGTTGGTAGAAATAGCCAGTCTTCGACGGGGGGGTAATCCGGCCAATATGCGCCGACTTATTACCGACCATACCGCCATATAATGTCTTGAAATGCTTCGCCATGAAATCCGGGTCTATATAGCGGCGCGGGTCAGCCATTTTGACAAGTGCGGCCGGATTACCGGGTACCATCAACATGCCTGCACTGGTCGCGGCGAGAATAAGCTTGTTTGTACGCGCAGTGTTCTGCAGCGCAAATTGCTGCGCCATCGCCCCGCCCCAGCTGACACCCATGACGTCGACCAGTGGCATATCAAACCGGTCGAGCAACAACGCAGCAATCCGCGACATCAACAGGGCGTTATAGGGCACGACCGGGTCGGGCGAACCGCCAATGCCCGGCATGTCAAAAGTGATAAAGTCACGGTCATCCAAAAGCTCAGCCATTGGGGCCATAGCCTCAATATTTGCGCCAATGCCGTTGAAGAACAATATCGGCAGTTTATGCGTCGGCGCGTCGGCGCGCCAAACTGCCACCCGCAACACGCGGCCATCAACGGTTTCCATGCTGAATACAGGCGCGCGGGATTTGGTCATGTGTGTTCCTCAGAAATCAAAGTAGATCATGCGGCGGCTTTGGCTGCAGGCGCTCCGCGCAACAGCCCTTCAGTGCTTAAGTCCTCATCGACATCCGGCCAGTGAATCCCATAACCAGCATCGCATTTTTTCCAATGTTCGCGCTGTTGGACAGTCGCATGGAGAAGGCGCGGATACCACGCGAGCGGAACAGAAATCGTCCGACCATCCATAAGATCGACAATCAACCTGTGCTCGTCAAATCGCACACCAAGCACGCGCTCGTCATGGACTTTAGCCGAAATATTCATGCCACTTCTCCGTGAACATTAACTGATGATCGCTGACCATAGCAATTATGTCAGAAATCTCGTGCGCGCGAAACCCCCGGCTTTTTGCAACCTCAAGACTGGCCAACCAGACTTTAATAGTTGCCTCGCCTCTGTCGATATGGACATGCGGCGGTTCATGGGGCTCATGGCTGTAGAAATAAAAGCGACAACCGTCCTGGCAAAATATGGTTGGCACGCACGCTTTCCCATTCACTCCAAAACATACAATCCCGGTGCGGCCTCCATCGCCGGATGGCTCTTGCTCCCCAACGCCGTCGGCGCAGCGACTTCAGCGCCGGAGCGGGCGTGGAGCCATTCCATCCAGTGCGGCCACCAGCTTCCGGCAACTTCTTCGCTGCCCTTCATCCATTCGGTGACATCGGCTGGCGTCTTGCCATCGCTATGCTTCCAATATTTCGCCTTGGGGTTGCCCGGGGGGTTTAAGATCGCTTGCATATGGCCGGCCTGGCTCAGGATGAATTCGACATTTTTGCTGCCGAACAATTGTGTCGACCGATAGCAGGCACGCCATGGCGTAATGTGGTCGGTGGTCCCGCCCAGAACAAACAGATCGCCCGTCACCTTGGTCAGGTCAAGCATGTGTCCAGCAATCTCGAACGTGCCGGGCTTGGCATAAGCATTGGCTTCGAACAGTTCCAAAAAGTCGCCCATCAACGCCGATGACAGGTTGGTCGCATCGGCATTCCAGAACAGGATATCAAACGCAGGCGGATCATCACCGAGCAAATAATTGTTGATGACATAGTTCCAAATCAGGTCATTTGGCCGCAACCACGCAAAGCCGCGCGCAAGGCTGCTGCCCTCAATCACGCCCTTTTTCGCGGCGCGTTGCCGTGCCAGCGCGATGCCATTGTGCGACACAAGGCTTGACGCTTCGGTATCGCCGGGCTTCGGTTCCAACACGCACACCATCATCGTCACGGCATTTGCGCGGGTGTCGCCCATCGACGCGAGTTTGGAGAGCAAGACCGACATCGTCTGCCCGCCGGAGCAGCCGCCGGAAATGTTGACCTTGTCGCTGCCGGTGATTTCGCACACCACGTCGAGCGCCTTGATGCAGCTTTCGATATACTCGGCCATACCCCACACGCCCATATCATCGGTCGGGTTGCGCCATGAAATCATGAATGGCTGAATTCCGTGATCGGTCTGCCATTTGATGATCGATTTTTCAGGCGACAGATCGTTGATATACATTTTGTTGATCTGCGGCGGGATGGTGAGTTGGGGGGTAGCAAAAACCTTCTCGGTTGTTGGCGCATATTGGACAAGCTCAAAGCGTTCATCGCGATACACAACCGCACCCTTTGCGGTCGCGACATTTTCGCCAAGCTTGAACGGCTTTTTGTTGACCTGGCTCACCATCATATCGTTGTGGACCATATCGTTATAGGCGTTTTTCAGGCCCTTCACGAGGCTAAGCCCACCGGAGTCTACCAGACGCTTTTGCGCGGTCGGGTTGCCGATCAAGCTGTTCGTCGGCGAAATCGCGTCGATAATGATCTGCGAAATAAAATTCGCGCGGTCACGTTCCAGCGCATCAAGATCGAGATCCTCAATATAGCTTTTGACGCCCTTTTGCACCGCAAGATAATATTGCGCGCCCGCCTTGAAAAATGGGTTGAATGTCCATGCTGGGTCCATGAAGCGCTTGTCTTTCGGGTCAGGCGCTAGATCGGACTTTCCCGTCATAATCTTGACGACATCCTCGGAGAAGCTGGTTGTCGCCTTCCACGCCTTATCGGGGTTCGTTGCGGTCTGACGCAGCATCAAGCCAATCGCGCCGATGAAATCCTCCCGCGCCAATCCGGCGAGCGGGCCAAGCGCCATGCTGGCATCATTCGCAGCGTCAAATGCCCCTGCCATACCCGAAAAAGGCGCGCCTTTCTTTTGCGATGTCTTTTTGTCCGTTTTCGCGTTGCCGCCTGTTTCCGCTTTACGTGCCATGGTCCCCTCCTCTTCCCTCATACGAAGAATTACACGGCCCGACCATTTGGTCAAACACTCCGCGCAATGTTAACAATTGCAAATAAACATATCTAAACTGGAGACAAGCCGCCGTGTATCTTAATGCACCTGTTGAGGAGCACGTTCATGCCAACCTTCGACCGGTCCAATGGTTCTGCCAACTTTCAAAATCAGGTCAATGGCCTCTACAAATGACAGCTAAGGGAAAACAGCTTGAGGGCCTCGGACGGCTACTTAAAGCCGCAGGCGTAAAGCCGACAGGTACAGAGCAGATCATCCGCACGCATCTGGACAAAATTCAGTATGACGCCGGGCGGCAGCATTCTGAAATCGTAGAAACCGTTCGCCTACTTCAGGAAGAATTGGCTGAATTACGCCACAGCCACAGCTTGTCCCTAGCAGAAATCCGCACGGCAACCGACCTTATGCGCAACGAGCTTGAAGCGAGCAGCACCGGCTTTATCCAATCGCTTCGCCGGGCAAAGGCCGCGTTAGCGACCATTGTTCTCATTCAAATCGCGATCCTCTTTATCCTGCTTGCGACTTTAGATGGTGACATTCGCCTGCCTAACTTCGGCTCCGCGCCTGTTGCCGCCAAGTCTCCAGCGTATCCCGGCTTGCCAGCCGCGGCACCCACGCAAACAAAAAGTTAGATAATATGCGCAGTTATTTCAGGGCTATCGCTCTTGCCCTCAGCGTCTCGGCAGTTGCGACGGCAGCCTTGGCCCGTGACGCTGAACCCATTGAAGCGAAAGATCCCATTGCTGCGGCTGATGCCAAGCTGAAATCTGAAATTGACGGATATTGGAAGAAATTCCCCGGCCGCGCGGGCATCGCCATTTACACCCCGTTTTCCGATGAAATCATCGGTAAGCGCCAGACAGAACGCTTTCCGCAGCAAAGCGTTTCGAAAATGTGGGTCGCATTAACCATTTTGGAACAGGAAGCCGCGGGCAAATTATCACTGGATAAGCGCATCCGGATCACCCCCGATGACGTGGTTGTCTTCAGCCAGCCACTGAAACGTTATCTCGACGGGAAAGACTCATTCGAAATGCCTGTGCGCGAATTACTCGCGCATGCCATTAATGCCAGCGACAATCTGGCGAACAGCGTTTTGTTGCGCGTTGCAGGTGGGCCCGAAGCGATCAATCAGATGCTTGATCGACGCAAGGTGCAATCCATTCGCTTTGGTCCAGGCGAAGTGCTGTTACAGAGCGCAATCGCGGGTGTCGAATGGCAACCTGAATATCGCAAGGGCAATGCATTCAAGGCGCAACGGTCGCGTATTCCGATGGAAAAGCGGCAGGCAGCATTGGCAGCCTATCTGAAAGCACCGCTTGACGGCGCTGCACCGGGGACCATTGTTCTGGCGTTGAAGCGCTTCAGTGAACGTGGGCCCAATGATCCAGGCGCAAAGTTGCTGAAGATCATGGCAGGCACATATACGGGCAGATCTCGGTTACGCTCAGGCTTGGCTCCGCACTGGAGTCTCGCGCATAAAACCGGTACCGGACAAGTACTTGGCTCTACATCGACCGCGCTGAACGATGTTGGCGTAATGAAGGCGCCTGATGGTTGCCTATATCCCGTAGCTGTCATGATTGCAGAGACCCGCTCCGGCAAGGAAGTGTCCAACGGTCTCATGCAGAATGTCGCCCGCGCGGTCATTCGACATCATGATAAAATACATCCTAAGGCACAATCGGCACCAAAACCGAAAGCGCAACGCCCAAATCGCGACAAAAAAATAGATAAATTAGATGGTTAGTAAACCCAATCCATATGGGTGATTATCGTTTTTGCGCATATTCCAACGCGCAAAACACCATATTTGTTCCAAATAAACTGATTAATTCACATTAGTTCACATTAAAAATGTTACAAATGTAAAAAAATTGTCTATTTAAGGCGTGGGGATCGGTCAAAAAAAGAAGGCCACGCAGTGAACAATTATCATATTGCCGTCGTTGAAGACGACGCGTTATTTGCAGCAGAACTCGAAGAATTTTTAAACGGATTGGGGTATGGCGTAACCAGCTATAGCTCAGCGCAAAAATTCTTGGCCGATGTTCGTCAAAAAGAATGCGACCTTTTGATCGTCGATTGGTCAGTACCTGACCTCACGGGGATTGAGGTACTTGAATATGTTCGCAAATTTCATCCGGACATGCCGTCCATCATGCTAACCGCGCGCACGGATCGCGGCGATATCATCCGCGGTCTCGAAGCTGGCGCTGATGACTTTGTGTCGAAGCCGGTTGATCCTGAAATTCTGCAACTGCGTATCAAATCGGTTTTGCGCCGCTATAATGGCGATGTGCGTGCACGACCAGAATCGGTAGTGCTTGGGCCATATCTTCTGCGTCCGTCGACATCGACGGTGTATTTCAACGACGAAGCCATCATCTTGCCAAAGCGCGAATTCGACATGGCGATGCTGTTCTTCACCAATCCCAACCGTTTGTTGTCGCGCCAATATCTCGCGGCGACTTTGTGGGGCAAAGTTGTCGATTATCAGTCACGGACGATCGACACACATGTCGCGCGGCTACGCAAGAACCTGAAACTGAACCCGACATGCGGCATCAGTCTCAACGCATTATACGGCTTTGGCTATACGCTTCAGGCTGACATGCACGCAATGAATCCGGCCCAAGCGCCGCTTGCCATGTCTGCTTAGTTCAGACTATATTAAAGGACCTTCCTTAACAGGGTAGGCCATGATGTCAGTTATTCCAGAGCAATTGTCTTTGCTCGATGCCGTCGATGAAGTTATACTATCGACGGCGTCGATCATCGCGTCACGGCCCGTCGTCGACCTGCGCAATAGGCAAGTCACGGCTTATGAATATATCGCCTGCGATCATTATAGCTTCCTGCCAAACCAGAACATCCTGTCGGCGGTTGACCTACAACATATTTTGGAAACCAGCGGGCTTCTCTCTTTGCCCGAAATCCTCTTGTCGGTTCCGACTGACATTTTCGTGGAATTGGACCTGTCGAACGAGATGGCTTGGGCTTTGCGGGCGCTGCTATCCAAGGGAACCCACATTAGCATTTTGTTATCCGCAATTGACAATAAAGCGGCCATCAACGCCGTCAGCAGCGCCATGCAAAATTGGCGTCGGGTGGGCTGCAGCGTAGGTATCGACGGATTTGGCTATGCTGCTGTTCCTGCGCTTTGGCCGTTGGTACATAATGTAGACGTGGTCCGTTTTGATCCGCGCCTCATTGGTATGGTGCGCGCGCATGTCATCCCCGCATTACCCGCGCAGAAACTGGTCAATCTGGTGGCATCAATGGGCATTTCCCGCATCATCGTGGACGGAAGCCTTTTGATCGATGATGCCATCATGTTTCAAGAAGCCGGAGCCACACATGGCCAAGGCCCTGTTTTTGGTGAATTCAGCCTCACGCAGCCGCACTGATTCACGGCATATGCGTCTCGCGACTGCGCGGCGCGCAGGATTAGGTCACCCGACATCATCGCTAACTTTTTCATCCGTTTCGGGGGAAACGAGCCGTGCACTTATGCAAGAGCGGCGTAATATTGCGCTTAACTACTGTGACTAACGGCTAAATCACTAAAAGGGAGACGCAGTGAGCAATTATCAAATTGCTGTTGTTGAAGACGACGCGTTATTTGCAGCAGAACTCGAAGAATTTTTAAGCGGATTGGGATATGGGGTCACCAACTATAGCTCGGCGCAAAAATTTTTGGCCAATGTCCGTCAAAAAGATTACGATCTGCTGATCATAGACTGGTCCATACCCGACCTTAGCGGGATTGAGGTCCTTGAATATGTCCGCAAATTTCATCCGGGCAAGCCGTCTATCATGCTAACCGCACGCACGGATCGCGGCGATATCATCCGCGGTCTTGAAGCGGGCGCTGATGACTTTGTGTCGAAGCCTGTTGACCCTGAAATTCTGTGCCTGCGTATCAAATCGGTTTTGCGCCGCTACAATGGCGATGTGCGTGTACAGCCAGAATCGGTTACCCTCGGCGCATATTTTCTGTGTCCGTCGTCGTCGACCGTGTATTTCAATGACGACGCCATCATCTTGCCAAAGCGCGAATTCGATATGGCGATGCTGTTCTTCTCTAAACCCAACCGTTTATTGTCGCGCCAATATCTTGCCGCCGCTTTGTGGGGTAAGGTTATCGATTATCAGTCACGGACGATCGATACGCATGTCGCGCGGCTTCGTAAGAAGCTGAAACTGAACCCGACATGCGGCATCAGTCTCAACGCATTATATGGTTTTGGATATGCGCTTCAGGCCGACATGCATGTCATGAAATCAGAACAAGAGCCGCTTGCCCTGCCTGCTTAGGTACATGCCGCAATAATGCGCGACACTTGCATCCAGAAACGGGGTCGCTAAATCACCGCAGATGAGCGCACTTGAAATCCTTGCCGTTCTGCTCGGCATTGCCAATATTCTGTTAATTATACAGCGATCGGTGTGGAATTTCCCCGTGGCGATACTTATGGTGACGCTCTATTTTGTCATTTTCCGCGACGCCAAGCTGTACAGCGATGCCGGACTCCAAATGTTTTTTGCAGTTGTGAACCTCTATGGTTGGTGGACCTGGACGCGGAATAAAGCAGAAAGTGGAGAGATCGTCGTCCGCCGTATTTCCTCTATGGGCTATGGCTGCTGGATATTGGGGGTTATTGCCGCAATTTGGGTGTGGGGCGCCGTAATGCATGCTGAGACCGATGCCAGCTATCCCTATTGGGACGCATCGGTGGCGATGCTTTCGATTGCCGGTCAAATACTCATGGCGCGGCGCTTTGTCGAAAATTGGCATTTTTGGATCGTCGTCAACCTGTTCTCTATCCCATTATATGCGATGAAGGCATTATATCTGACCGCTGGCCTTTATGGCGTTTTTCTTATTCTTGCGATTGCCGGCTTGATCGCATGGCGCAAGGCGGAGCAGACGTGAAACGCATCTGCCTTCATGGCCCCGAAAGCACCGGCAAGTCGACTTTGGGTGCACTGCTCGCGGCCGACCTTGAATGCGAAGTCGTCCCCGAATATGGCCGCACATATTGCGCAGCGCATGGCACCGACATTGGCACGAATGAACTGATCCATATCGCGCAAACGCAAGACGCAATGAACCGCGCTGCGGCTGAACGTGCAGCCGAAGTGGGCGCTGGTTTCGTCCTGTTCGATACCGATCCACTGATCACCGCCGTTTGGGCAGACATGATGTTCGGTACAATGCAGGGCTATTGCCGCGACGCCTATTTCGACAGTTTTACCGACTTTGCCGACCTCTATCTGTTGCTGGATATCGATCTTCCCTTCGTCGACGACGGCCTTCGCGTCTATGCGCAACCGGCCGAACGGCAACGATTTTTTGATCTGTGCGCGGCGGAGCTCGACAGGCGCAGCGTGCGTTATGTCCGCATTCAGGGGTTAGGTGAAGCCCGTTTCGCGGCGGCAAAGGCCGCGATATTGGAATCAGAATAGACTATATGTTGGCGCGACCCTGTCCGCAGGGCATACGAAGATCGCAAATAAATTAACCGGAAATCTCGATAGACAGCCAATTTAATACTCTATCGTACATCCAAATTGACCACATTTTCATCCATTTTGGTTGAGATTGGGCGTGTTTTATTGTGAGAGCAGCGTAGCGTCATCTCTATCTACTGCGTCGGAAGATAAAATCACTGAAAGCAGTGGAAGGGGCAGTCACTTTCTGGTCAAGCTGACTGCCCCTATTTTTTTCAATTTGATATTGCGGCGCCCAATAGTTGCGCCACACTTACCCCATAGATGCGTTTCTGAAAGCATGCCTTAGCTCTTCTCCAACGCCTCGCTTGCGGCGACCCAGCGCGCTTCAGCAGCTTCTTGCGCAGCGATGATTTTGCCACGCCGTTGCGACAATTCACCCATGGTCAGATTCTTATACTCATTCGATGCCGACGCGGGGTCAAACATAGCGCGGTCAATCGCGCTCAAAACAACCTCAAGCTTGGCCAAGTCAGCCTCGGCATCACTCACATCGCGCTTAAGCTTGGCTTGTGCCTCACGCGCAGCAGCGGCAGCCTTTTTGTCGTCCTTTCGGTCGGCCTTGGACATCTTCTCCTTCGCTGGCCCCTTGCCCAGAATGAAGTCGGTATAATCCTCTATCGTACCCGAAAATTCAGTCGCAGTCCCGCCATCAACGAGCACCAGCCGGTCCGCCGTCAGCTCAAGCATATGGCGGTCATGGCTGACCAGCACGACAGTGCCTTCATATTCATTGAGCGCCTGCACCAATGCCTCACGGGCATCGACGTCCAAGTGGTTCGTTGGCTCATCGAGGATGAGCATATGCGGCGCATCGCGGGTGATCAGCGCCAGTGCGAGCCGTGCGCGCTCGCCGCCTGACAATTTGCCAACCTTTGTTGTCGCCTTTGCGCCCGAAAAGCCAAAGCGTCCCAATTGCGCGCGCACCGCGCCGGGGTTCGCGCCCTTCATCTGATGGGTCATATGCTCAAGCGGCGTATCGTCGCCGTCCAGTTCCTCGACCTGATATTGCGTGAAATAGCCGACGCGCATCTTGCCCGAGGAACTCATCTGCCCTTCCATTGGCGTGAGTTGCGCCGCGAGCAATCGCGCCAACGTGGTCTTGCCGTTCCCGTTGCGCCCCAAAAGCGCGATCCGATCATCGGGGTCAATCCGCAAGTTCAACCGCTGGAGGATGGGGTTGCCTTCGGTGTAACCGACACTCGCCAAATCCAGCGTCACCAATGGCGGCTTCAGCTCATCGGGGCTTGGAAAGTCAAAGCTCAACGTCGGATCCTCGGCCATCGCGGCAATCGGCTGCATCCGCGCCAGCGCCTTGGCGCGCGACTGCGCCTGCTTGGCGGTCGAGGCACGCGCCGAGTTGCGCGCAACATAATCCTGCAGCTTCGCGCGTTGCGCATCCTGACTCGCCTTAGCCGCCGCCAGCTGCGCGGCACGCTCGGCGCGTTGGCGCTCGAACGAGTCATAACCGCCGGAGTATAAAGTCACCTGCCCGCCCTCCAGATGCAGGATATGGTCGACAACATTGTTCAGCAAATCCCGCTCATGGCTGATCACCACCATCATCGCCGGATAGCCTTTAAGGAAATTCTCGAGCCACAAGGTCGCTTCCAAATCCAAGTGGTTCGACGGTTCATCCAGCAACAGCAAATCCGGCTGCGAAAACAATAAGGACGCCAAAGCGACGCGCATTTTCCAACCACCGGAGAAGCTATCGAGCGGCCGACCCTGCATATCCTCGTCAAAGCCAAGGCCAACAAGGATACGCGATGCGCGCGCAGGCGCCGTATAGGCGTCGATCGCGATCAGGCGCTCATGCACTTCGGCCATGCGGTCATGGTCCAAATCCTCTTGCTCGCTCTCAGCCATCAACGCCGCGCGCTCGGTATCCGCCGCCAGCACTGTGTCAAATGGCGTAGAATCGCCCGCAGGCGCCTCCTGCGCGATATAACCGATGCGCGTGCCCTTGGGCATTTCCAACGCCCCGTCATCGGCCTCCAGCGAGCCAATCATCACCTTCATCAGCGTCGACTTACCCGCACCATTGCGCCCGATCAGGCCGATGCGGCTATAAGGGGGCAAAGCCGCAGTGGCGCGGTCAAGGATAGTGCGTCCGCCAAGGCGCACGGTGATACCGTTCAGGTTAAGCATGAAGCGGCGCGTAGCAGACCTAGCGCGCGCTGTCAGTCATAGAATTGGGGTTTATGTGGGGCGAGGCAGATAAGCAAAATCATCATCGACTCGGTGCAGGTTTGAGGCCTATCCCGCCTGTCGTTCGATGCGCGCGATCAATGTTTGATATACCAACGGATAGTATACCAACCACATTACTTGTCTGGCTCCTTCAATCAAGCCAGCCTCCTTCCTATGAAAGCTTTTAATTTATTCCGCGACGAAGTTTTCGAAGCCCGCAAGCAACGCCTGTATGGCGAGGTTGTTTTAACGCAGCCACTTTCCACCAAGATAATGGTTGCCACTCTCTTCGCTATAATCATCATCGCAGGGCTGTGGGTTACCCAAGGCACCTATTCGCGCATTGAAACCGTGCCCGGTATATTGGTCACCAACCAAGCGACCGCAAAGATATATCCGTCTCAGCAGGGCATCGTGACCAAACTTTTTGTTAGCGATGGCGCAATCGTCCGCAAAGGTGAACGCCTTGGCGTGGTTAAGCTCGACCGACAGGGAGAAAGCGGCCGCGATGTTTTGGGGCAAAGCGCCATATCCATCGACGACCGCATGCGGTTGAACGAGCAACAGATTGGCATTGCTGGCCAGCGGATGAATTTGGAGCGCAATCGGTTGATCGGCGTCATTAGTTCTGCAGAACAGCAGATCGCAAGTCTGGAGCAACAGGCACAATTGCAAGCCCAAGTGGTGGCATCCAACCGCAAGATATTTGAGCAGATTGCCGAAGTGGTCGAGCGGGGCTTTGTGAGCAAGGTTGAGTTTGAACGCCGCCGTCAGACATTGATCAGTTCAGAACAGCAACATGAAAGCCTGAGGCAACAAAAATTGTCCCGGCAATCCGAGATGGCCCAAGCCCAAGCGCAAATGATGGCGCTCCCTATCGAAGCGGCAAGAAATAGCGGTGACATCCGGCTTCAACAATCCGCTCTTGAACAACAAAAGACACAGTTAGAGGGCGAACGAAGCTATGTCATTACCGCCCCGATTTCAGGCCGCGTAACTGCCATACAAACAGCCGAAGGCCGAATGGCCAATGGCCAATCGCCGTTGATGATCATTATCCCTCAAGGATCGAGCCTGCGCGCCGAACTCTACGCGCCGACCAAAGCCATTGGCTTTGTAAAACCCGGGCAGCAAGCGCGCATCTTGTTCGACGCCTTTCCTTATCAGCGCTTTGGCAGTTTTGGTGGCCAGATAGCATCGGTTTCTAAAACGGTATTCGACCCGCGGGAAACGGATGTGCCGATTAAGCTGGAACAAGCGGTGTATAAAATCACCGTCAATCTCGAACGACAGCATGTCACCGGATATGGCGACAAGATTGCGTTGCAGCCGGGCATGACGCTGAACGCCAATATCGTGCTTGAACGCCAGTCATTTTTGGATTGGATACTTGCGCCCTTGAACGCGGTCAGAAAGCGCACCGCATGAGCGCGATGCTGAACCTTGTCGATTATCAAGGCTTCAAGCGAACACCATATATTGCGCAAAACGAAGCAAGCGAGTGTGGCCTTGCTTGCCTTGCCATGATTGCCAGCTATCACGGCTATAAAACGGACTTGCTTGCGCTACGCCAACGATACGGTTCTTCGCTCAAAGGTGCGACGCTGAAAGGCTTAATGGAGATTGCAGAGCGGCTTGGCTTCAATGCCCGGCCCTTGCGCGGTGACATTGATGATTTGCCGCATTTGTCTTTGCCCTCAATCCTACATTGGAACCTCAACCACTTCGTTGTTTTGACCAAAATTTCAAAAGGTTTGGGCGGCACAAAATACCATATTCACGATCCAGCGCGCGGCGCATTGGTTTTGGCGCATGGCGAAATCTCGCGGCACTTTACCGGCGTTGCGCTCGACCTGTTAAAGGCAGAATCTTTCCGCCCAAAGATCGAACAATCGCAACTGCGTATTACGCAACTTTGGTCTTCGATGACGGGCTTTTGGCAAACCATCCGCCAAGTCGTGCTGCTCTCCATCATTCTGCAATTGGCTGCGCTTGCAACGCCGTTTTTCCTGCAGATTTCCATCGATACCGTTTTTCCAAGCTTCGACCGCGACCTGTTGTTGATGCTGGCGCTTGGGTTTGGTGGATTGGCAGTCATTAACTTCATGGCGGCCTGGTTGCGGTCGCTGGTTTTGGTTACGCTCAATAATGCGCTTTCCTATCAGGTGACGGTTAACCTGTTCCGGCATTTGATGCGGCTCCCGCTGCCTTGGTTTGAGAAGCGCCATGTGGGGGACATCGTCTCGCGCTTCGGTTCGACTTTGCCGATTACCCAGCTTCTATCGCAAGGCATGATCGCGGCGTTCATAGATGGCGTCATGGCGTTGCTGACGTTGACGCTGATGTTTGTGTATTCGCCCTTGTTAGGCACGGTCGCGCTGGTCGCATTGCTGTTATATGCCAGCCTTCGCGCTGCATTTCTTCAAGCACTTCGGTTCCGCAACATCGATGCCATCACCACTGCCGCAACCGAAAACACATTGTTCATCGAATCCGTTCGCGGCATTTCAGCGATCAAGTCATTCGGGCAAGAGGGCAACCGGCAACGCATCTGGCAAAAGGCAAAGGCCGACGCCATCAATGCGCAGATAAAGCTTGGGCGCCTCACCACAGGATTCGATGCGGCTGCGCAACTGACACTTGCTATCGAACGCGTCCTATTCGTGTATCTGGCGATTTCTCTAGCGTTGGACGCACGGCTGTCCATCGGCATGCTGTTTGCCTTTCAAGCTTATAAGCAGCAGTTTCTGGACGCTGGCGTTCGGCTGATCGAACAGGCAATGAATTTCAGCGTCGTTAAAGTGCATTTGAACCGAATTTCCGACATCGCCTTATCCCGACAGAAAAATGAGGGCCTGTTGTCCCCTGCAAGCACGCCGGAATTCGGCACAGGCCTTGAATTGCAGCACGTGCGCTTTCGTTATTCGCATGCAGACCCTGAAATCCTCAAAGGGGTCAACCTTTCGATCCGTCCCGGCGAGATCATCGGCATGGCCGGCCCGTCGGGCGGCGGCAAAACGACGCTGGTCAAAATCATCAAGGGATTGATTGACCCAACATCTGGTCAGGTCTTTCTCAACGGCCGAAGCTTGAACAGCTATGACCCACAAAAGCTGAGTGAATTGATCGGCTATGTAGCGCAGGATGACGCGTTGTATGCAGGGACGATAGCGGAAAACATCTCCTTCTTCGACAGCTATGCCGATCTCGAAGATGTCTACGCCGCCGCCAAACTGGCGCGCATCCATGACGATATCATGGCCATGCCGATGCAATATGAATCATTGGTAGGCGACATGGGCTCGACCCTGTCCGGCGGGCAGAAGCAGCGCGTGTGCATCGCGCGTGCCATTTACCGCAAGCCTGCCTTGCTAATCCTTGATGAAGGCACCGCCAACATCGACCCCATGATGGAGCACGCGCTGATGACATCGCTCACCGAGCTAAACATCGCGATCCTGATCTGCTCCCACCAGCCTTCGGCAATCGCTTTTGCATCACGCCTCATGGTGTTGTTGGATGGGCAATTGCTGGAGAACCCCGGCCATCCGGCCAATAGAGAAGGAAATGAACATGGGTAATATGAGAGAAATTAGCACTGAGGAATGCAGGAGAGTGTCCGGAGGGATCGACGCAATCACGGTTACTGGTCGCAAGATCATACCCGGAAATAACGGTTACACCGGCATTTACGGTCATATGTATAACAGCAGTATCATTCCCGCTGGCATCATGAGCAACCCAGAGGTCGTGGAATATTTCGATTTCGAAGACGGCGAAGTAGATGAGGGAGACGATGATGGTGACGGCATCTTAAATCGAGATGAGGAAATTGTGGTGACGGCTGACGTCACGCACGATCAGATAAAGACTATCAATGAACTTGCCGCTTGGTATCAATGGGGTCAAAGTCTTGCCTTTAGCCTGGTGGTTGGTAAGCAACTTATAGGCTCTAGCTTGACTCAGGGAGGCCAACTGGTCGCAGGAACGGCCATTGCAGGCGCTACAACCGCACCAATTGTAGATAACGGACATTATCAGGCAAATTGGAACTATTTATATTGGTCACAAGTCAGTGCAAATAAAGGTTATACCCCACAAAATGGAACGATTTATCTTCCGTAATTTTTAATTACTTTGATAGGGACCATAAAAAACAAAATTTATGGTCTCTGTCCGAAGATATAAACGTATGCAGTTTATTTTTAGGATTTTTTATGAAACGCATCATTTGGTTTGTATTTTTAGTTTCATTTATATTGATTGCACAATATGTTTTTCGGCAAATATGGCCTCATTTATCATAAAACTCTCAGATCAGCATATTTGCCTGCGCGTGGCGACCTAGGGCTTACTCCTCGCCCATCCGCAACGCCGCAATAAACGCCTCCTGCGGAATGCTCACATTGCCATATTCGCGCATCCGGGCCTTGCCCTTTTTCTGCTTTTCCAGCAGCTTTTTCTTGCGGCTGATGTCGCCGCCATAGCATTTCGCGGTCACGTCCTTGCGCATCGCGGCGATGGTTTCGCGGGCGATCACTTTGCCGCCGATCGCCGCTTGCACGGGGATTTTGAACAAATGGCGCGGGATGAGGTCTTTCAGGCGCTCGCACATGCCACGGCCGCGCGATTCTGCGGTGCCGCGGTGGACAATCATGCTCAACGCGTCGACCGGGTCGCCATTGACCATGATGCTCATCTTCACAAGATCGCCTTCGCGGTGGCCGATCTGGTGATAATCGAACGAGGCATAGCCACGGCTGATGCTCTTGAGGCGGTCGTAAAAGTCGAACACCACCTCGTTCAACGGCAATTCGTAAACGATCTGTGCCCGGCCACCGACATAGGTCAGCTGCTTTTGAATGCCGCGCCGGTCCTGGCATAATTTCAGGATGGAGCCGAGATATTCATCGGGGCAGTAAATCGTCGCTTCGATCCATGGCTCCTGAATTTCGTCAATGCGGTTGACGTCGGGCATGTCTGCGGGGTTGTGCAGTTCCATCTCGCACGCGTCTTCGGTTTTGCTGCGGCTGAGCTGCAGCTTATACACAACGCTTGGCGCGGTGGTGATGAGGTCAAGGTCGAACTCGCGCGTCAGCCGCTCCTGAATGATCTCCAAATGGAGCAACCCAAGGAAGCCACAGCGGAAACCAAAGCCCAAGGCCGCGCTGCTTTCAGTCTCAAAGCTGAACGATGCGTCGTTGAGGCGCAGCTTGCTGATGCTTTCGCGCAGTTTTTCAAAGTCGGCGGCGTCGGTCGGGAACAGGCCGCAGAACACGACGGGCTGCACTTCCTTAAACCCGGGCAGCGGCTCGGCGGCGGGACGCTTGGCATCGGTGATCGTGTCACCAACGCGGGTCTGCGCGACTTCCTTAATCTGTGCGGTGATGATGCCAACTTCGCCCGCGGCGATTTCGGAGAGAATTTCCAACTTTGGCCGCATGCAGCCGACGCGGTCGACCAAATGCTTTGTGCCCGCGGCCATGAACTGGATTTCCTGGCCCTTTTTGATCACGCCGTCGATGACGCGGATCAGGATGACAACGCCCAAATAAGGGTCGTACCAGCTGTCGACGAGCATCGCCTTCAACGGCGCGTTGCGGTCGCCCTTTGGCGGCGGGATGCGGGTAACGACCGCCTCAAGCACCTCAGCAATGCCGATGCCCGACTTGGCGGAGGTGAGGACCGCGTTGTCAGCAGGCAGGCCAATGATTTCCTCAATCTCGGCCTTGACCTTGTCGACTTCGGCGGCGGGCAAATCGATCTTGTTGATAACGGGCACGATTTCATGGTCATGCTCGATCGATTGGTACACATTGGCGAGCGTTTGCGCCTCCACACCTTGCGCGGCGTCAACAACGAGCAACGCGCCTTCGCATGCGGCAAGGCTGCGCGATACTTCATAGGCAAAGTCGACATGGCCCGGCGTGTCCATCAGGTTCAACTGATAGGTAATGCCGTCTTTCGCGGTGTAATCCAGCCGCACCGTCTGCGCCTTGATCGTGATACCGCGTTCTTTTTCAATGTCCATATTATCAAGGACTTGGCTGGTCATCTCCCGCGCGGTGAGCCCGCCGGTTTGTTGGATCAACCGGTCGGCCAGCGTGGACTTCCCATGGTCAATGTGCGCGATAATGGAAAAATTACGGATGAGAGCAAGTTCTGTCATACCGCGCCCCTAGCAGGGCCGCCCCGCCCCATCAAGCATGGCGGAAAGGCGGTAGGGGGCATAATCACAACGGCAGCATGATCTCTTTCATGATGCGGTCGGTTTCGGTCAGGATCATGATGATTTTTGATAATGCAGGACGTCATCGAACGACAACGCCAAATACTCCCCAGGCTCAACAGGGCGTCGATAACAGCCGCCTGCACATCGCACAGCATGATTTAGGCGCGCCCCTTCGGCACGCTCAGGACAGGCTTAGTGTGATTTTTCGCGGCTGAGTGAAGCCGTTTCACGGCCCTCTGGCCCTTGACCCCCACCCGCTGCACGTCTATACGCAACCCCAATATCTACTCCATCGGGAACAGCCTTGTCGTCGCGCAACTTGGCTAACGCATTGATGGATATGGGTTTCACATACGCGAAACGGCTGCACGGCAGGTTCCGAATCTTCGGACCATTGCTATGCGGCCTTTTCTTGTCTGGGGAACAATCTTCCTGCGCTTGGCATTTCTAACTGAGGCAAAGCACCTTATGGCATCCCGTCCCGCTCCTGCGACATTGTCGCGTCAAAAGCGTATCCGCAAAATCTTCGGTAACATCCATGAAGTTATCGACATGCCCAACCTCATCGAGGTCCAGCGCGAGAGCTATGAACAGTTCCTGCGTTCCGACCCGTCGATTGGCTATGTATCCGGCCTTGAAAAGACGCTGCGCAGCGTCTTTCCGGTCAAGGATTTTGCCGGCACCTCGGAACTCGATTTCGTACATTACGAATTGGAAGATCCCAAATTTGACGTTGAAGAATGCCGTCAGCGCGGGATTACCTATGCGGCGCAGATGAAGGTTACGTTGCGCCTGATCGTGTTTGAGGTTGATCCCGACACCGAAGCGCGTTCGGTTCTCGATATCAAGGAGCAGGATGTCTACATGGGCGACATGCCGCTCATGACGCATAACGGCACCTTCTTCATCAACGGCACTGAGCGCGTTATCGTCTCGCAGATGCACCGTTCGCCGGGCGTATTGTTCGACCATGACCGTGGTAAAACGCACAGCAGCGGCAAATATCTGTTTGCAGCGCGCGTCATTCCGTATCGCGGTTCGTGGCTCGACTTTGAATTCGACGCCAAGGACATCGTTAACGTCCGTATCGACCGTAAGCGCAAATTGCCGGTTACGACCTTGCTGTATTCGCTTGGCCTGAACGACGAAGAAATCCTGGGTCACTTCTATGACCGCGTCACATTTGCGCGTGGCAAGGGTGGATGGAAGATTCCATTCAATTCCGAGCAATGGCGCGCATCGAAGCCGATGTTCGATATCGTCGATGCCAAGACGGGCGAAGTTGTGTTCCCCGCTGGCACCAAGATCACCCCGCGCGCTGCCAACAAGGCCGTCAAGGATGGCTTGACCGACTTGCTGATCCCGACCGAGGAAATCTTCGGCCGTTATTCCGCATTCGACCTTATCGATGAAAAGACTGGCCGCATCTATGTAGAAGCGGGTGATGAAATCACCGCCGAAAACCTCGAAGCGTTGGACAAGGCTGGCATCGACAGCCTTGAACTGCTCGACATCGACCATGTCATCACCGGCGCATGGATGCGCAACACGTTGAAGGCCGACAAGGCCGAGAACCGCGACATGGGCCTTGATGCGATCTACCGCGTCATGCGTCCTGGCGAACCGCCAACGCGCGAAACCGCCGAAGCATTGTTCGCTGGCCTGTTCTTTGATGCAGACCGCTATGACCTGAGCGCGGTTGGCCGCGTTAAGTTGAACATGCGTTTGAACCTCGACGTTGAAGACACGCTCACCACACTGCGCACGGAAGATATCCTTGCCGTAGTTAAGGAGCTGGTGAACCTGAAGGACGGCAAGGGCGAAATCGATGATATCGATAACCTCGGCAACCGTCGTGTCCGTTCGGTCGGCGAATTGCTGGAAAACCAGTATCGCGTTGGCTTGCTGCGCATGGAGCGTGCGGTCAAGGAGCGGATGAGCTCGGTCGACGTATCGACCGTGATGCCAAACGACCTGATCAACGCCAAGCCAGCCGTTGCTGCTGTGCGCGAATTCTTTGGTTCGTCGCAATTGTCGCAATTTATGGATCAGACCAACCCGCTTTCGGAAGTCACCCATAAGCGCCGCGTTTCGGCCCTTGGACCAGGTGGTCTGACGCGTGAGCGCGCAGGCTTTGAAGTCCGCGACGTCCACCCAACCCATTATGGCCGTATCTGCCCGATTGAAACGCCGGAAGGCCCGAACATTGGTCTGATCAACTCGCTGGCATCATTCAGCCGCGTGAACAAATATGGCTTTATCGAAACGCCATATCGCAAGGTCGTGGACAACAAGGTCACCGACGACGTGGTCTATCTTTCCGCAATGGAAGAGCAAAAGAACACGATCGCGCAGGCCAACGCCGAATTGAACGCCGATGGCAGCTTTGTCGAAGATCTGATTTCGTCGCGTGAAGCAGGTGAATTCCTGATGGCACCGCGTGACCAGATTACGTTGATGGACGTTTCGCCAAAGCAGCTGGTTTCGGTTGCAGCATCGCTCATTCCATTCCTGGAAAACGATGACGCAAACCGCGCGTTGATGGGATCGAACATGCAACGTCAGGCTGTGCCGCTGCTGCGTGCAGAAGCACCGTTTGTCGGAACCGGCATGGAAGAGACTGTAGCCCGTGACTCTGGCGCAGCCATTGGAGCACGCCGCACTGGTATCGTCGACCAAGTCGATGCAACCCGTATCGTTGTCCGCGTAACGGGCGATGTCGAACCCGGCAAGTCGGGCGTCGACATCTACACGCTGCAGAAATTCCAGCGTTCCAACCAGAATACATGCATCAACCAGAAGCCTTTGGTGAAGGTTGGTGACGTCATCGAAGCTGGCGACATCATTGCCGATGGTCCTTCGACCGAGCTGGGTGAACTCGCATTGGGCAAGAACAGCCTCGTCGCGTTTATGCCTTGGAACGGGTATAACTACGAAGATTCGATCCTGATCTCCGAGCGCATCGTGAAGGACGATGTGTTCACATCTGTGCATATCGAAGAATTCGAAGTGATGGCTCGCGATACGAAGCTTGGACCAGAAGACATCACCCGCGATATTCCAAATGTGGGTGAAGAAGCGCTTCGCAGCCTTGATGAAGCGGGCATTGTCTACATCGGTGCCGAAGTGCACCCTGGCGACATTCTCGTTGGCAAGATCACGCCAAAGGGTGAAAGCCCGATGACGCCAGAAGAAAAGCTTCTGCGCGCGATCTTCGGTGAAAAGGCAAGCGACGTGCGCGACACATCGTTGCGTCTATCACCTGGCGTTGCGGGTACCGTCGTTGAAGTCCGCGTCTTTAACCGTCATGGTATCGACAAAGACGAACGGGCGATGGCCATCGAACGCGAAGAAATCGAACGTCTTGCAAAGGACCGTGAGGACGAACGTTCGATTTTGAACCGTGCCACCTACAACCGCTTGAAAGACATGCTCATTGGCCAGACTGCAGCGGCAGCGCCAAAGGGCATCAAGAAGGGCGACAAGATCACTGAGGATAATCTCAGCGAAGTCGAGCGTCACGAATGGTGGAAAATCGCCGTTGCCGATGACAAAATCCAAGGCGATCTCGAAGCGGTCAAGGTTCAGTATGACGACGCGGTCAAGCTGATCGTCGAGAAGTTCGAAGATCGCCGTGAGAAGCTGGAGCGTGGCGATGAGCTGGCACCGGGCGTACTCAAGATGGTCAAGGTCTTCGTTGCGGTGAAGCGTAAGCTTCAGCCAGGCGACAAGATGGCCGGACGTCACGGAAACAAGGGTGTTATCTCGCGGATCCTTCCGCAAGAAGACATGCCGTTCCTTGCGGACGGTACGCCTGTCGACATCGTGTTGAACCCATTGGGTGTGCCGTCACGTATGAACGTGGGTCAGATTTTCGAAACCCATCTCGGTTGGGCTGCACGTGGGCTGGGTATGCAAATTGGAGAGGCGCTTGAAGAGTGGCGCCATGCAAACCCGAACCCTGAAGCGGCTGCACCGCCTGCTGTGGTGCGCGAACGTTTGGCGAAGGCCTATGGCGACAATTATGCCGCTGAAATCAACGGTCGCAGCGATGCCGACATAATTGAGCTTGCTGGCAACGTGATCACCGGTGTTCCGATGGGTACGCCTGTGTTCGACGGTGCGCGTGAAGCCGACGTAACCACGATGCTTAAGCTTGCTGGGCTTGATGGTTCGGGTCAATCCGACCTGTACGACGGACGCACTGGCGACAAGTTCGACCGCAAGGTTACCGTGGGCATCATTTACATGTTGAAACTGCATCACCTTGTTGATGACAAGATCCACGCCCGTTCAATCGGACCGTACAGCCTTGTCACCCAACAACCATTGGGTGGTAAGGCGCAGTTCGGCGGCCAGCGTTTCGGGGAAATGGAATGCTGGGCACTTCAAGCCTATGGCGCCGCCTACACCTTGCAGGAAATGCTTACGGTCAAATCCGATGACGTAATCGGTCGTACCAAGGTTTATGAAGCCATCGTAAAGGGTGACGACAGCTTTGAAGCCGGTATCCCTGAAAGCTTCAACGTTTTGGTCAAGGAAATGCGCTCATTGGGTCTAAATGTAGATCTCAAGGCACATGATCTGATCGAAGGTGACGAGGGCTTTGCGGAGGCAGCGGAATAACACAGAGATGGGCGGATTTCGGTCCGCCCCCTGTCCCTGCCTTTAGGTTTTCATGGGCAATAGCCCAATGAGGAAATGAATATGAACGAACTATCAAAATTCAATAATCCCATCGCCAAGGTCGAAACCTTTGACCAGATTCAGATTGGGATTGCGTCACCGGAGAAAATCCGCAGCTGGTCCTTTGGCGAAATCAAAAAGCCGGAAACCATCAACTATCGTACGTTCAAGCCAGAGCGTGACGGCCTTTTCTGCGCGCGAATCTTTGGTCCCGTAAAGGATTATGAGTGCTTGTGCGGCAAGTATAAGCGCATGAAATATAAGGGCGTCGTCTGCGAAAAGTGCGGCGTTGAAGTTACGGTTACCAAGGTGCGCCGTGAGCGTATGGGCCATATCGAGCTTGCTGCTCCTGTCGCCCATATCTGGTTCCTGAAGTCACTGCCTTCGCGCATCGGCTTGTTGCTCGACATGCAGTTGAAGCAGCTTGAGCGCGTATTATACTTCGAAAATTACATCGTAACTGAGCCTGGCCTGACCGCGCTTGAGAAGTTCCAACTGCTGAGCGAAGATGAATTGCTCGACGCGCAGGACGAATATGGCGAAGACGCCTTCACCGCCAGCATTGGCGCCGAAGCGGTCAAGACCATGTTGATGGACCTTGACCTTGAGCAAGAGCGCACCGACCTGCTCGACGAGCTTGCTGTTACCAAGTCGGAACTCAAGCCAAAGAAGATCATCAAGCGTTTGAAGGTTGTCGAAAGCTTCATCGATTCAGGTAACAAGCCTGAGTGGATGATCCTCGACGTCATTCCAGTGATTCCACCAGAATTGCGCCCATTGGTGCCGCTGGATGGTGGCCGTTTTGCAACGTCCGATTTGAACGATCTGTATCGCCGCGTTATCAACCGTAACAACCGTTTGAAGCGCCTGATCGAACTGCGCGCGCCGGACATCATCGTCCGCAACGAAAAGCGTATGCTGCAAGAAGCTGTGGACGCATTGTTCGATAACGGCCGTCGCGGTCGCACGATCACGGGTGCCAACAAGCGTCCACTGAAGTCGCTGTCCGACATGCTCAAGGGCAAGCAAGGCCGCTTCCGCCAGAACCTTTTGGGCAAGCGCGTCGATTATTCGGGCCGTTCGGTTATCGTGACGGGTCCTGAACTGAAATTGCATCAGTGCGGCCTGCCAAAGAAAATGGCGCTCGAACTGTTCAAGCCGTTCATTTACTCGCGTCTGGACGCCAAGGGTCTTTCAATGACCCTGAAGCAGGCCAAAAAGTGGGTCGAAAAGGAGCGCAAGGAAGTTTGGGACATCCTCGATGAGGTTATCCGCGAGCATCCTGTGTTGCTGAACCGCGCACCTACGCTGCACCGTTTGGGCATTCAGGCGTTCGAACCTGTCCTGATTGAAGGCAAGGCTATCCAGCTTCACCCCTTGGTCTGCTCGGCATTTAACGCCGACTTCGATGGTGACCAGATGGCTGTCCACGTTCCACTGAGCCTTGAAGCACAGCTTGAAGCGCGCGTCTTGATGATGTCGACCAACAACATCCTCTCACCAGCCAATGGTAAGCCAATCATCGTGCCTTCGCAGGACATGGTTTTGGGTCTATATTATCTTTCGATGGATCGCCGCGGCGAGCCAGGCGAAGGCATGATGCTGTCCGACATGGCCGAAGTGCATCAGGCGCTTGAAGTTGGTGCGGTCACGCTGCACTCCAAGATCATCGCTCGCGTACCACAGACGGGTGAAGACGGCGTTGAGCGCATGGTGCGCTTCGACACCACACCAGGCCGTATGTTGCTCGCAGAAACGCTGCCTAAGAGCCACCGCGTGCCGTTCGAGACCGTCAACCGCCTTCTCACCAAGAAGGAAATCGGCGACGTTATCGATCAGGTCTATCGTCACACAGGTCAAAAAGACACGGTGCTCTTCGCAGACGCCATCATGTCGCTTGGCTTCAAATATGCGTTCAAGGCCGGTATTTCGTTCGGCAAGGACGACATGATCATTCCGGAAGAAAAGACCGAAATGGTTGCCGAAACCAAGGCAATTGTTGCCGATTTCGAGCAACAATATCAGGACGGTCTGATCACGCAGCAGGAAAAATACAACAAGGTGATCGACGCCTGGTCCACATGTGGTGACAAGGTCGCCAATGCCATGATGGACAAGCTGAAGGCGTCACCAATGGACGAGCACGGCCGCGAATTGCCAGTCAACTCGGTCTATATGATGAGCCACTCCGGTGCGCGTGGTTCGCCCGCGCAGATGAAGCAGCTCGCCGGTATGCGCGGTCTGATGGCCAAGCCTTCGGGCGAGATCATTGAAACGCCGATCATTTCGAACTTTAAGGAAGGTCTGACCGTTCTCGAGTATTTCAACTCGACCCACGGTGCCCGTAAGGGTCTGGCTGATACCGCACTTAAGACAGCAAACTCAGGTTATCTGACGCGCCGTCTGGTCGACGTATCGCAGGATTGCACCATCGTTGAAGTCGATTGCGGTACAGAGCGTGCCCTGGAAATGCGTTCGATCGTGCAAGGTGGTTCAACAATCGCCTCGCTTGGTGAGCGTGTCCTTGGCCGTACCACAGCAGAAGACATCATGGGCCTTGATGGCAAGGTGTTGATCCCATCAGGAACCTTGCTCGACGAGCCAATGGTTGTTGCGATGGAAGAAACCGGCATTCAAGCTCTGAAGATTCGCTCGCCACTGGTGTGTGAATCCAAGGTCGGCGTTTGCGGTACCTGCTATGGCCGTGATCTTGCACGCGGTACGCCCGTGAATATCGGTGAAGCTGTCGGCGTTATCGCTGCGCAGTCGATCGGTGAGCCAGGTACACAGCTGACGATGCGTACGTTCCACATTGGTGGTGCAGCGCAGTTGAACGAACAGTCAAACCTGGATGCAACCGCATCGGGTAAGGTCATGTATCGCGATCTGCCAAGCATCGTCGACAAGCGTAAGAAGCGCTTGGCGATGGCGCGTAACGGTGAACTGATCATCGTCGACAAGGACGGCCGTGAAATGGAAATCCACCGTCTGCCTTATGGCGCGACGCTGGCATTCCCGGATGGCGCCGAAGTCAATGTTGGCGATCGTTTGGCCGAATGGGATCCATTCACCATGCCGATCATCACCGAAAAGTCAGGTATTGTGAAATATCAGGATCTGATCGACGGCAAGACACTGACCGAGCAAACCGACGAAGCAACGGGTATCGCTCAGCGCGTCGTTATCGAAGATCGTGCCGGTAGCCGCACCAAGAAGGAAGACCTTCGTCCTCGCATTACCTTGCTGGACGACGACAGCGGCGAATCTGCCCGTTATCTTCTGGGCGTTGGAACGATGTTGTCGGTTGAAGACGGTGCAACGGTTCAGGCAGGCGATGTTCTCGCGCGTGTGACCCGTGAATCTGCCAAGACCCGTGACATCACCGGTGGTCTGCCGCGCGTGGCCGAATTGTTCGAAGCGCGTATTCCCAAGGACAATGCAATCATTGCCAAAATCTCGGGCCGCGTTGAATTCGTTCGTGATTATAAGGCAAAGCGCAAGATCGCGATTGTACCGGAAGAAGGCGATCGGATTGAGTATTTGATCCAGAAGTCTAAGGTGCTCGACGTTCAGGAAGGCGATTTCGTCCGTAAGGGCGATAATCTGATTGCTGGTTCGCCGAACCCGCATGACATTCTTGAAGTCATGGGCATCGAAGCACTGGCAGAATATCTGGTCGCAGAAATTCAGGAAGTGTATCGTTTGCAGGGCGTGAAGATCAACGACAAGCACATCGAAACGATCGTTCGTCAGATGCTGCAAAAGGTTGAGATCACCTTCGGTGGCGACACAACCCTGCTTCCAGGCGAGCAAGTCGACCGTGAAGAAATGGACGCCATCAATGCGAAGTTGGGCAAGGGCCAAGCGCATGCGACAGGCAATCCTGTTCTGCTCGGCATCACCAAGGCATCGTTGCAGACACGTTCGTTCATCTCGGCAGCATCCTTCCAAGAAACCACACGCGTCCTCACACAGGCCGCTGTGGAAGGTAAGAAGGACATTCTGACCGGGTTGAAGGAAAACGTCATCGTTGGCCGTCTCATCCCCGCGGGTACTGGCTCTGCCATGAACCGCATGCGGATTGCTGCGACCAGCCGCGACGTTGCCCTTCGTGCCAGCTACAAGAAGCTGCAGGAAAGCCTGATTGCGCCCGAGACAGCGGCTGAAGAGCATGCTGCCGAACTGGCACAGGGTCCTGAAGCGGCGATTGGCGATGATGTGTTGGCAAAGGTCATCGCAGATGACCTGACCACCGAAGATGCAGCAATCGACGATGTGATCGAAATCAGCGAAGAAGAATAAGCGCGATTTTACTTCAGGTTAAACAAAGCCCGCTGGACGTAACTCCGGCGGGCTTTTTGCTGTATTAGGTATATAAATCACTGGCCTAATCTTCCCGCGCTGCATATACCGCGATAGAAGCTAATCGAGGATCAGGTCGGATGTTTGAGACAATACGGGCGTGGGTGAAGCGGCATCGTGTTTGGTCGGCCATCATCGCGCTGGTTGTGCTGCTTGTGCTGTACCGCGCATTGCGCCCTACCCCGCACGCATATGAATATGTCAGCGAGACTGTCACGCGCGGCGAAGTGCTGCGCAAGGTGTCGGCCAGCGGGAAGGTCCGCGCACTGAATACGATCAAGGTCGGTACCGAAGTTTCGGGTCAGGTCACCAAGGTTTATGTCGATTTCAATTCACCTGTGAAAGCGGGGCAAGTCCTTGCCGAAATCGACTCGACCCGTGTGCGCGCACGCGTGCAGCAGTCTGAGGCCCAAGTCGCCCTTGCCCGTGCCGGCTTGCAGCAAACGGTCGCCAATGTCGCCCGATCACAGTCAGAACTTGAAATTCAGCAGCGGGATTTTGCGCGACAAAAGGCGTTGGCGGATCGCGGATTTGTGTCAAAGGCCGGCCTTGATCTGGCACAGAGCAAGCTTAATAGCGCGCGCAACGCGCTTCAGGTTGCGCTGGCCCAAACGCAAAGCGGCAATGCCCAAATCCGGCAGGGTACAGCAGAGCTCTCATCAGCGCGGCTTGATCTGAACCGCACCGTTATCATTGCGCCTGCAAGCGGCGTCATCATCAACAAGCTGGTTGAGCCAGGCACCACAGTTGCGGCCAGCTTCCAAACCCCCAATTTGTTCGAAATTGCCGCCGACACCACCAAGATGCAGGTGGAAGCATCGGTTGACGAAGCTGATATAGGCCAGATTGTCGAAGGCCAAAATGTGACGTTCACCGTCGACAGCTACCCCAATGATGTATTTCGTGCCAAAGTACGGCAGGTCCGCAAAGCGCCCGTCGAAACACAGAATGTCGTCAGCTATCTGGTCATCATCGACGTCAATAACGCCGACGGCAAATTGCTGCCCGGAATGACCGCAAATGTCGAAATCATCACTGGTGCGAAGGCAAATGCCCTACGCGTGCCGACCAACGCGCTTCGCTTCCGCCCCAAATTGGCGGACCGCGGCGAAGTGAAAAAAGAAACGCCGGCTGCGCCAGGCAAAAAGGAAACATCCGGGGCAACACTTTATCTGGCGGGCCCCGACGCGTATCGCCCCATCAAGAAGCAGGTTCAGATTGGCTTGCAAGGTGACGACTATACCGAAGTGACTTCGGGCATCAAAGCAGGTGACAAGATACTCGTTCGGACAAAAAGTTTAAAGCCGAAGGCTGAAACCGACGACAATGCGGACGAAGATGACAGCGCCGCTTCTTGAAACGCATGATCTGGTAAAGGATTATGTGATCGGCGGCGAGGTGTTGCACGCCGTCAACAGCGTTTCGCTGACCATAAAGCGTGGCGAGTTTGTTGCCATCATGGGCGCAAGCGGTTCGGGCAAGTCAACATTTATGAACATGATGGGCTGTCTCGATATACCCACGTCTGGCACATTGTTGCTCGACGGTATTGATACAAAAACGCTTGATAGCGATGCGCTGGCGGAAATCCGCAACCGCAAAATCGGCTTTGTGTTTCAACAGTTCAACCTTCTGGCCCGCACCAGCGCGCTGGATAATGTCGCGGTGCCGCTCATTTACGCTGGCCTTGGCTATGCCGAACGCCGTGAACGCGCACAGGTGAAGCTTGAGGCAATGGGTTTGGGCAATCGCCTTCAGAACACGCCAGCCAAGCTGTCGGGCGGCCAGCAACAGCGCGTCGCAATCGCCCGTGCGCTGGTGACCAATCCGCTCATGCTGCTGGCCGACGAACCGACGGGCGCGCTCGATACGCAGACATCACTCGATATCATGGCTATTTTTCAGAAGCTCAACGACGAAGGCATCACGCTGATCGTTGTCACGCATGAGCCCGACATTGCGGAATATGCCGCGCGGCGGATTGTCTTTCGCGACGGGCAAGTCATAGAAGATGCTGCCGTCAAATCGCGCCGGCGGGCAATTGTCGGATGACTCATTTTCTGAACGCTATCGCGGGTTGGGGCGTGAATGTTGCAATTGCTATGACCGCGCTGCGCACCAATTTGATGCGGTCGATACTCACCACGCTTGGCGTCATGATCGGCGTATTCTCCGTGATATTGGCCGTCGCAGTGGGCAATGGCGCTCAGGTCTCAGTGACCCAGCAGATCGCTACGCTAGGATCCAATATGGCCATCGTCGTGCCGCAACCCGACAGCGGCAGTGGCCCGCCGCGTTCAACTGATCGTGGCCGGCTGACCGAGCGGGATGGCGAAGCCATTTTGCGTCAGGTATCTGGCGTCAGCGCGGTAGCCCCGCAAATCCGGAGCAGCGTCCAACTGGTCACACCGGGCCGCAGCGCCAACACACAAGCGACCGGCGCAACCCCTGAATATGGCATCGTATCCAACATCACGGCATCCGAAGGCCGCTTCCTGACCGATGGCGATATCGACGCTGCGGCGCGTGTTGTGGTGATTGGACAGACAGTGGCAGACAAGCTGTTCGCCGACGCAAATCCTGTCGGCGAAACTGTACGGATCAACCGCGTACCATTTAAGGTTATCGGTGTGCTGGAAAGCAAGGGCAGCAATCTGGGCAACGACAATGACGACCAGATTGTCGTGCCGATAACGACGCTGCGTCAGCGGCTGTTGACCACGGCAACGCAAGGACCCGACGATGTAACATTGCTGTTTGTCGGCTTCATTGACGAGGAATCGTTGCTCTCGGGCCAACGGGAAATCAAGCGCATGTTACGTGATCGCTACCGCGTGCCCAAAGGTCGAATTAATCCGTTCACCGTGCGCACGACCACTGAAATTGCAGAAACAACCGGTCAAGTGACTCAGATATTCCAAGCAGTTTTAGTCGCGATTGCCTCAATCTCGCTGTTGGTCGGCGGCATCGGGATCATGAACATCATGCTGGTAAGCGTGACCGAGCGCACCCGCGAAATTGGGCTACGCATGGCATTGGGGGCAAAACGCAGCGACATTAGAAACCAGTTTCTGGTTGAAGCCGCGGTGCTGTGCGTCATCGGTGGCGCGATTGGCCTGACATTGGCGATCATCGCCGCAGCCATTTTTCAGCAAGTCGCCGACTTTCCGGCCCCAATTGGTGTAGACACTGCCATATTGTCGGTCGCGTTCTCCGCGGTCATCGGAATAGTGTTCGGGGGTTACCCCGCCATCAGAGCATCACGCCTCTCGCCGATCGAAGCATTGCGTAGCGAATAGTCAGAATTTCCCCGATAACGACAGTTGAAGCAGCGGATCAAGACGGCGTTCACGGTTCACGATCTGCGCCATGCTGTTAGATGCCCGCGTGCCGGTATAGATAAAGCGATCTCTGTGGAAACCCGCAAGGTCCGTCACCTCAAACCGGATCGTCCCCAGCTTAAGCTTGGTATACTCCACAAAGAATTTTGATTTTACGCCCTCACGCTGCCGCCGAATTTCATTGAAGAAATACGCGTAGTTTGCCTGTTGCGCGTCAAAGGACGCACCGAGCACCAAACCCAAATCCGGTGCGTCATACCGTATATCCCATTGTTGCGACCATGAAGGCCGGTTGGACATGCGCCGATCAAGGCCAGTGACGGGGTCAATCACCCGGCTGCCGTGGAAATGCCCGACATAGCGGGCTTCAATGCCACTGATACCAACTGGCTTGGTCAACCAGTCGAAAGGCAGTGTGATTTCAAGTGCGCCATTCCACCTTGTGCTTTTGCCGATATTGCCGGCACCATCAAATTGCGCTGTCACATTTCCAGCAGCATCGCGCAGCGTGACGAGAACGAGGTCCTGCGTATCGCGCACGCTCTGATATTCCCCGCGAAACTGAATGCTGCCGCGCTCCAAAAATTTGTGCCGAACAAGCGCCGACAGCGTCGTCGTCTTTTCAGGCACGAGGTCAGCGTTACCTGCATCCACCTGATTGCCGACCGTCACATCGACGGATGTTGCAAATTCGTTGAAGTTCAATTGCTCAACTTGCCGTTCCGCGCGCAGTTCTAGGGTCGTTTGTGGACCAACGGTCCATGTCGCAATCACGCGCGGCTTGAAAAAAGTGAAGCTGCGGATCGCTGTACTGTCGCCGGATAAAGTCAGTTTTGAAAATTCGGCGATTGCACCAGCTTCCATTTTCCAAGCGGGACCAAGCGTCCACACATCGCTGACAAAGGGTTCAAAACGCGTTTCTTCGACCAGTACATTTGACGCCGGGAAATTTGTCACTGCACCAGCAACCGAGTTGGCTGCGCTGAAACGCGCATCAAGCCGATTGTAAGCCATCTCAGCGCCAAACTGGACTGCGTGGCCACCCAAGGCGCTCCAATCATTTTGTATGCGCACAACGGCTTCTGAGGGCTTATTACGACTACGTGTTTCGAACAGCGTAACTGGCTGCCCCACCCGGGCGGTTTCTATACTGCTGAAGCCACTTTCCTGCTCCGAACGGTATAATGCTACAATTTTGGTGCTCATTTTGGGTAAGGCTGCAAATTCGAGGTCCCCACCCAATTCGAAATTTAGGTCCCCTATGGGGCCGTCGCGCAGCAAGAGCTCTTCGCCTGTCCGCAGCTTTGCAGCGTTTGTGTATTCGGCATTACGAACATCAAACTTGTCGGTCCAGCGGAGTTGCCCGTTGAGGTTTAACTTTGCAGCGCCAAGTCTGGTTCTCATAGCGCCGCCGATGGCGGCTTCGCCATGTCCACCCTTGCCGGTATAGGATCGGCGCTCGACAAGTGCGCCTGATGCCGTCTTGAAATCCTCGGGGCCATATCCGTATACACGGTCCGAATAAGAGGACAGGTTCAATTCGTAACTGCTTTCGCCGCGGCGAAGGGTGGCCGAAGCGTTGACAGATGGTCGGAAGCCATAACGTGGTCCTGCGACAATAGACCCTTCATATGTTCCGTTGACCTTCGCAGATTTTTTGCGAACAACGTTTACGACCTGGCCCTGCCCTTGCGTTTCCGTATCGGCGCCTGCTTGTTCGGAAAGTGTAATATAATCCACTTGGCTCGCGGGTATGCGGGATAAAATGGTCAGGATATCATCGGATTTGGTGGACGGGCGATCGCCGTCAATTAACACATTCCCCGCGTTTTCACCGAAACCGCGGCGCGCAGCGCCTTCATTAACCGAAAATCCAGGAATGCGTTTCACCATGTCTGATGCCGTCACCGGCGCATAAATAGCAAAAAATTCGGGTCTGAATTGCCGTTCGCCCTTTTTTGCGGGTGCGGCATCTGCGTTTGCAACCCCGTCCTCGGCATAAGCCGTGAGCGGCACAACCAAGAAAGTCGCTACCGTTACCAGCAGCGCGCGCCGTAATTGAAAACCAAACATGAACTCTCCTGAAAGATCAGCCGGATTTCTGCCCCCAGCAATCCGGGACGCGCTTAGCATGCGGATGTGTCAAAATGGTAGATAACTTCGACCAACGCTGCACCGGGTCGACAAGCTGCCTAATTCAGGTGCAATTCAGTCATTTGTCGGCGCTAAGCGCCATCTTGCGCGTCGGCAATTTGCTCACTGACATCGGCAGCCTTTTTACAGGCCCGTTTGTCTCCGTCGGCGCAACGTGCGCGCGCTTGATCACGTTGGCGAACCAGTTTTCCAACGCTTTCTTCACGTTTCCGCAGTTCACGGCCACGTTTTTCATCAGACTCGGATTGACTGGTCGTCAGAACATCTGCAGTTTTTGAAACAATCTTTACAGGTGCCGTGATTACGTCGCCAACCATGGACGCCACACATCCTTGCAACACAAAAAATGGGACCAGGGCCACAGCCAAACGCATATTACGCACCAAGATACATACTCCCTACGCTAGCCTATTTCAGCAAATTCAATGCAATTGCGCGGATCTGCTCCGCCATATCGGGGCGCTGAAGCGCCACTGCCAAATTTGCTTCGATATAGCCGACCTTAGATCCGCAATCATACCGGTTTCCATCGAAGGTGACGGCATTAAAGGGCTGCTGTCCAATCAATTGCGCCATAGCATCGGTAAGCTGGATTTCACCCCCAGCACCTTTTTCCTGTCCTTCCAATATCTGCATAACCTCTGGCTGCAGGATGTAGCGGCCCGACACGATAAGGTTTGACGGCGCGTCTTCCACCTTGGGCTTTTCGACAAGCCCAAGAACTTCCGTCACAGCACCATTGGCTGCACCCGGCGCGATTACACCATAGCTCGACACGTCTTGATGGGGCACTTCAAGTACGCTGATGACGTTACCGCCGATCTGATGATAGGCATCAACCATCTGCTTCATGCATCCGGGCGAACCGTGCATGAACTCGTCGGGTAGGAAAATTGCAAAAGGCTCATCACCGATAATATCGCGCGCGCACCAGATGGCGTGGCCAAGCCCTAAAGGTTCCTGCTGTCGAACATACACACAGTTGCCGGGCGTAAGTCGCGTAGGCGCCAAAGCCGACACATCTTTGCCGCGTGACATCAGGGTATGCTCAAGTTCATACGCAATGTCGAAATGGTCTTCGATTGCGCTCTTGCCGCGCCCCGTGACGAAGATCATTTGTTCAATCCCCGCCTCCCGTGCTTCATCGACCGCATATTGAATCAGCGGACTATCGACAATTGGCAGCATCTCTTTGGGAATGGCTTTTGTCGCCGGCAAGAAACGCGTTCCTAATCCGGCAACGGGAAAAATGGCTTTACGAATAGGTTTGTGAATCATCTTTTCTGCATAAAGCACCACACCGCATTGTCTACGCAGAGTCGGTGAGCCGTTGGGCAAATCCTTTTTTTAATTTTGCCAATTTAGGCGGAATAACGGCAAGGCAATAAGCGTTGCGCTGACCTTCGCCGTCCCAATATTCCTGATGATAATCCTCTGCTGGATACCAGATGGCTGGGCCTTCGATTGTTGTGACGATGGGTGCCGGCCATTCTATTGCAGCCTTTGCTATCCCCGCTTCCGCCATGTCGCGCTGTTCTTCCGACAATAAGAAGATGGTGGACCGATATTGTGTCCCGATATCATTGCCTTGCCGATTGAGTTGCGTCGGATCATGCGTGGCAAAGAATATTTCGAGCAAGTCGGCGTAGCTGATGACGTCAGCATCGAACGCAATGCGAATGGCCTCGGCGTGCCCTGTATTGCCGCTGCATACCTCTTTATAGGTTGGATCAACTGTCTGGCCACCAATATAGCCGCTCACGACGCTGCTGACACCGTTAAGCTGCCCGAAAACAGCTTCGGTACACCAGAAACAACCTCCGGCGAAAATGGCTTCTTCTTGGGGCATAAACTTATCCTTGGATTTGCGCCGCATTTGCGGCCTTTGCCGCATCTCCGCGCACCACCAGCAGATACATGGCTGGCGTGACGATACGTGATAGCAAAGTTGAAGAAATCAACCCCCCGATCAACACAATTGCCAGCGGCCCGTAGAGACTGCCGCCAAACAAAGCGAGCGGCATGAGGCCACCAATTGCTGTGACTGAGGTCAACAGCACGGGAAGGAACCGCACTTCGCCTGCTTTCTCGATAGCGTCACGCAACGCATAGCCGCGCTGCCGCAGCTGGCTCGTGAAATCGACCAGCAGAATTGAATTCTTAATTTCGATCCCGATCAGCGCGATAAAGCCGATGATGGCCAGAAACGAGAGATTATTGCCCGTTGCCAAAAGCGCGATGAGCCCACCGAATGTGCCGAGGGGGATAACACCCGCGACAACCAAAGCCTCTTTAAAGCGACCGAATTCGGCAACAAGGATAGCAAAGATGCTAAACAAAGCGACCATTACGACCGGGCCGAAGCCGGCAAAGGTGTCATTGATTTTTTCGGCCTCTCCGCCGACGGCTATCGAATAGCCCGGCTTGAGCGGAATGCGATCCATCCGTTTTTGGGCATCAAGATTGACCTTCGATACCACAACACCATCCAATATTTGGGCACTAACGCTGACGTTACGCTGAAGATTGAAACGGTAAATGGCGGCAGGCGTGGATTCCAACGTTGGATTGGAGATTTCGGCCAACGGAATGGCCTGTCCGCTTCGGTTTGTGACGTAAATGGACTCAAGGGCAGAGACGGGTTGCGTTTCCGCGAGCGGCAAGCGCACGACGACGGGATAACTATCGCCTTCGGAATCCCGATAGGTGCCCGCACGCTCCCCACTCAGCGCAAGCCGAATTGCGCGGCGCGCCGCACCAGCCGGTACATCGAGCAATGCAGCTTTCGCTTCATCCACCCGCACATCGAGGTCTACCTTGTCGAACGCCACTGGATTGTTAACGTCTCTGGTACCGGGGGTTTCACGCAGTACCTGTTCCATTTTCGCTGCAAGGCGCTTTAGCTCGTCCTGATCAGGACCATAAGCGCGAAATTCGACGGGGGCGTTGATTGGCGCACCGTTTTGGAACAATATCAATTTGACCCGCGCGCCCGGTATCTCGTCCAGCTGCTTGCGCAGCCGCTTTATCATTTCGCGTGACTTGGACCCCTCCCAATTTTCCATGATCGCAAGCACTTCGCCATGGGTGGGATTTTCGCCGCGTTGAAACACATTGTAGAAAACTGGTGGATTATAAGCGCCGACATTTTCCGCCCGCACTTTGACCGCTTGTTCGGTTTTCAATATCGCGGAAACCTGCCGCACGATGCGTCCAGTTTCGTTTATGCTCGCGCCTTGCTCTGCTTCTACAGTCACGCGGAAATAGGGTGTGTCGGCGTTTGGAAACAGGCTGAAGCCAAGAATCGGCACGAGAAAAAATGCAGCGCACGTGCCCGCCAGCGCCCCCCAAACGGAACGGCGGGGCCGGTCCAGCGCCCAATGGAGCATCGGGTGGTAGAAACGGTCAATATTCCGCATCAGCCATTGCAGCAGAGGGCTCCCTTCCTCCGGCTCATCGCCCCTCAATATGCGACTGGCAAGAAACGGGACAATAGTAAGCGAAACAATCATCGACGCAGTGATCGTCGCCACGATCGTTCCAATGAAGCTTTGGATGAACTTGCCCGCGCCCTCGGGTAGGAAGAATAAAGGCAAAAAGGCAAAGACCAAAACGCCAGTCGACCCTAAAACCGCCATCGTGATTTCTTTGGTGCCGTCAATCGCCGCTTCGCTGCGGCTTTTTCCCATACGCAAATGCCGCGCGATATTTTCAACGACGACGATCGAGTCATCGACCAGCAATCCCAGCGTGAGAATGAAGCCCGCAACCACCAACTGACTGAGGTTAAAACCATAAGCCGATATTGCGAGCAGCCCCGACGCAATCGACAGCGGGATCGATATCATAACGATGACTGATGCCCGCCAACCCAAGGGCAAAAGTGTTATCAGTACCAGGAACAATGCGATCCCAAAGTCGCGCGCAAGTTCCGTAAGGCGCTTCGTGATGTCTTTGCTTTGGTCGAACTCAACAATTGCTGTGATATCGGGCGGGAGCAACTTTTGCTGAACCGCAAGTTCCTCGACCAAACGGTTCCGCAATTTTGTCGCGTCGGTTCCTTGTTTTTGGTTCGCCGTGATAAACACAGCACGTTGGCCATTGTGGCTTACTTTGACACGTTGTTCGGCGGCACCCAATGTGACATCAGCAACGTCGCCGACGCGGATTATGGAACCGTCATTCGTCCGGATCGGAAGATTGCGGATGGTATCTACGTTGCGAAAGGCGCCACCCGTTTCCACGTTGAATCGCCGCGCACCACTGGTAACCGCGCCCGCCGGAACGTCGGCACCGCCGACACGAATCGCGTCGACCACGACGCTTGTTGGCAAACGCAACTCTGCAAGTCTGCCAGAGTTGATGGACACACTGATTTCCGGTTGCGGGAGCCCATAAATATCCGCCTGCCGGACTTCCTTATAGCGCCCCAACGCTTCGCTGATATCACGCGCATATTTTTCCATCCGGTACCAACTTGCCGTGTCGCTTAACAAGGCAATCTGGAGGACGGAGGCATTGGTGGTGCGCACTTTTTCGAACTGCAGCCGTTGTAGGTCCGCCGGAAGCTGCGTGCGGATTGCGGTGACTTCGCGCACGGTGTCGTTGAAATATTGGTCAGGATCCCCCGACCAGTCGAACTCGACGCGAATAAGGGCATTGCCATCACTGCTTGTGGATACGACCTGCTGCACATCCTCCAAACCTTGAACCAGCTCTTCGATAGGCTTGGTAATGGTTTGCTCAATTTCCGCTGAATCGGCGCCGGGTTGCGATGCAACAATCGACACGATAGGCATCGTAAAATGCGGATCCACTGCACGCGGCACTTGTTGAAACGCAGAAAAACCCAGCGCACAAAGCAGTGCAAATAGGACAAGCGTTAACTGCCACCTGCGAATTGCGACTTCCGCGATATGCATGTTCTAGCGCTTCCCGATGAGGACGCGGACGGTCGAGCCTGTACGTAATTTCTCCAGCCCGGAGGTGACGATCCGGTCGCCAAACTTTAACCCTCCAGATACAAGCACAAAACCATCGGTGACCCGTTCAACAGCCACATTGCGGGTTTCAACGCGGTTGTCGGCGCGAACCACATAGACAAGACCTTCACCCGTGCGGACACCGAACAACGCGCTTGCAGGAATTTGAACTTGGTCGCCGCTGTCCGATGCTGGGAGCTTCATAGCAGCTGTCCCGATTTGCCCTGATCGCAATGCTGGCTGGCTGGGCAAACGAAACTGAACTGTAAAAGTGCCGGTTGCAGCATTCGCGCGACCGTCAATTTCGGAAATCATAGCCGTTATCGGCACCTTGCCCACCGATTCAATTACGATATTCGCGGCCATTCCAATGCGCAGCTTAGATGCGTCGCGGTCCACAATGGGCACGCGGAAAACAAAGCCTTGGTCCGCCTCACCCAGCGTCAGCGCCGGCATACCGGCTGCGATCACTTGCCCTGCCTGAACATTGCGCATCAGCACAACGCCGCTGGATGGGGCGTAAAGCTGCGCGGTATTACGCGCAAAGCCGGCTTGTTGGACGCGGGCATCTGCGCCTTTCACGGCGGCGTCTGCGGCTTCAAATCGGGCTTTCGTAACCCAACCATCGGCATAGAGCGAACGGACGCGCTCAAATTCAGCACGCACCCGGTCGCGTTCGGCTGTTGCAACGCTCATATCCGCGCCAACATTGGTGGTGTCGAGCGCCGCCAGAAGCGCACCGCGCTTTACAAAATCGCCTTCTTCGAAACGGACAAGTGCGACTTTACCCGATGTCGTGAAGCCCAAAGGCGTTTCGCGACGATAACGTACGGTACCAACAGCGTTTATTTCACGTTCGAGGCTTTGTTTCTCTACTGTGAAGACTTGGACTGGGTGAATGGTTTGCGCAGCGATTTTAGGGTTCGCGCCATTGTCACCACAACTCGCAAGCGGGATAACCAACAACAATCCTGCGAATATTTTTGAAGACATCGGCCCACGGCCCTCCCAAGCACTGATACAATATGTGCGATACGGGAATTCTATTCAGGATGAAATAGCGTTTTAATATGAAACCTATTTTACAATTTCGAGAGCCGTCAGCAACGGTGGCGCGCGCAGACCGCTGGACGTTTCAGCCTGTGCAATCAATGCGATTTCTTGTCGCATAACCCTTTGCCGGTTTTTCCACCGCAAATGTGTTCCATCCGAAAAAATCCCTAAATCGGTCTTACGGCCATATCGCTCAGCAAAACGTAACGCCGCAGCGGTGTCGTAGCCAGCGTTGGCCATCAACCACACCGACAGTCGGTCCGCCTCAATCTCAGTGGCCAAGATCTGGCCCCTGCCTTTTCCACCGCCAGATACTCTTTGCCGATGGCCAAGCAAATTATGCGCCATTTCATGCGCAACAATAGCCGCCAATTGCCCGTCGTCATGGGCGGTAAACGCCAACAAACCTTCTGTCACGCGCACGGAGATGCCGTCGGCACCGGCATCCAAGCCGGATTTTGTATCCAACCAAAATCGGGATGCGCACATGGCGGGTGGGGCGAGTGTAATCCGCTTTTGGCCTTCGGAGGTTACCAACGCAATTTCCGCGGTGCCAGACGAACCCAGTGCATCGCCAAAAATAGTTTGAATTTTCTCCAAACGCGCGCTGGCAAGGTCCCTTTGCGCAAACGGCAATTTGGACAGCTCGATGCCATTGATCGCGGACAGGCCATCGCCCGCCTTAATGCCTAATGCCTCGGCTGTTCCGCCCGGAATGACAGCAGATACGGCGACAGCTGCGCGAAAGCCAAACGCCGCCTGCGCCATATCAGCGTCCGGATATTGCGCTTTGTCGTGCAGCACCCATCCGGGGTTGCGGCTCTTACGCGTGCAAAAGGGCGTGTTGGCAGCGGCAAGCCGGTACCCAATGGTCGACAGTCGCAAATCTTCCCGCGCCAAGGCTTTGTAAGCAAAAACATCGGGGGCGGCTGCGAATGTCGACTGCGTGGTTGCCAGCGCGATCATCAACACGATGCGCATCAGCAACTCCTTCACCGGACTGCGGCCCGTGCAAGCCTGTCATTTATGGCGATGCCGATGCCCTCATGCGGAATAGGTGCAACCGCAATGGCGGTGGAGGTGCTGGCATCCGCCAAATGCAGCGCCGCGAACAAATGCGCTGCGGCCTGCGCCAGATCACCTGTTGCCGACAAATTGTCGTCGCCTGCAATCGCGCCGAAGCCGATCAAATAGGTATCCGCCGCTGGTGCAATGACGTTTAGCCGAACAGGCTTAGACGGCGCATAATGGCTCGCCATTTGGCCCGGGGCCTCAATAGACCCGTTTGCAGCCGCGCGCGGCGCGCAACCCAGCACGTTTTCAATGTCTTCCGATGTGACCGGACCTGGTCTCAAAATCTGCCAGCCATCATCGCGCACCGCAACAATAGTCGACTCCAATCCAGCCGAGCAAGAACCCCCGTCTAAAATCATCGGCACAGCCCCTCCAAGCCCTTTCAGGACATGATCGGCGCGGGTTGGGCTGATGGCCCCACTCGGGTTTGCAGAGGGCGCAGCGAGGCTTAAACCGCTTTTTAGGAGCAACGCCTGCATGACGGGATGTGCTGGGCAACGGATGGCAATAGTGGGCAGTCCTGCGGTGACAGCGCATGCAATGGGTGCGTCTGGTTGCAAAGGCAGCACCAGCGTCAATGGGCCCGGCCAGAAAGCCGCCGCCAGTGCCTGCGCAGTAGCGTTAAACACACCCAGCTTTTCTGCGGCTTTCTGGTCGCGTACATGCACAATCAACGGGTTAAAATCAGGACGCCCCTTGGCCGCATAAATATGCGCAACAGCCTCGGCATTGTTGGCATCGGCGGCGAGACCATATACGGTCTCGGTGGGAATCGCCACAATCTGTCCAGCCATCAAAAGCTGCGTTGCAGCCGTGATTGCAGCGTCATCTGCGGGCACAACCCAGCCATTCCCCAAGGTATTTGAGCCAAACATCATAAGCGGCTATAGGCGGGTGCAGACCAGCTTTAACAGGATTTTTTATCAGTCATGACGTTTTCAGCACCCGTCGCAGAACAAAATTTCGTCCTTAAGCATATCGTCGGTATCGATGCTTTGGCGCAACACGCCCGCTTTGCCGATGCGACGCCCGACATGGTGCACGCCATTGTCGACGGGATCGGCGCATTTGCGGAGGGTGAATTTGCCCCGTTAAACCGCATTGGCGACACCGTCGGTGCACGTTTGATCGATGGCAAAGTCGTTATGCCTGCCGGATTTGTAGCCGCGTATAAATCCTATGTGGCAAATGGCTGGGGCTCGATTAACGCACCAGCAGAATTTGGCGGGCAAGGTCTGCCATTTTCAATGGCTACCGTCGCATTGGATTCGCTGGGCGCGGCCAACATGGCGTTTGCCTTATGCCCAATTCTTTCGGTCGGCGCGATTGAAGCGATCAACCACCATGGGACGGACCGGCAGAAAGCGCTGTTTTTGCCTAAGCTTTCTACGGGCGCATATTCCGGCACAATGAACCTGACCGAACCGCAGGCAGGTTCCGACGTCGGCGCGCTAAAATCGACCGCCACGCCGCGCGGTGACGGTACCTATCACATCAAAGGCACCAAGATTTACATCAGCTTTGGTGACCATGACATGGCCGAGAATATCGTCCATTTGGTGCTGGCCCGCACGCCCGATGGCCCCGCAGGGACGAAAGGCATTTCGCTGTTTCTCGTGCCCAAATATCGGGTCGATGAAGACGGCAATATCGGCGCGCAGAATGACATAAAAGTGGTATCCATCGAACATAAGATGGGCATTAATGCATCGCCTACGTGCGTCCTGGCCTTTGGCGAAGAAGGCGACTGTATTGGCGAATTGATCGGTCCCGAATTCGGTGGAATGCGCGCCATGTTCACGATGATGAACAACGCACGGTTGAACGTCGGCCTGCAGGGCGTCCAGGTTGCCGAAGCCGCCACGCAAAAGGCAATCTGGTTCGCCCGTGAGCGCGTTCAGTCGGCCAAGGCCAGCGGCCCGTCGCGCGAGCCCGTCGCTATTGTCGAACATCCCGATGTCCGCCGTATGTTGCTTCGTATGAAAGCGGGCACTCAGGCGATCCGGGCTTTGCTGTATCTCGCCTCGGGCTATGTTGACCGCGCAACATTGGGTGCGGCCGGTGCGCAAGAAATGGTCGACCTGTTAACGCCGCTTGCCAAAACCTATGGCACCGACATGGGCAGCGAAATCGCCTCTTTAGGCATTCAGGTGCATGGTGGCATGGGATTCGTCGAGGAAACAGGCGCAGCCCAATATTATCGCGATATCCGGATAGCGGCCATTTATGAAGGCACGAACGGTATTCAAGCCGCGGACCTTGTCGGCCGAAAGCTGGCGATGCAAGGCGGCGACGTCATCCGCAATCACCTGGCCGCAATCTCGGCAGACGCCGCAGATCATGCGGGTCTATCGGCGCTGGCCGTGGCGACTGCTGAGGTCACGGACTATATGCTCAATGCGGACATTGATGACCGCTTGGCTGGCAGCTACGCCTACACAAATATGATGGCCGTTGCGACATCGGGCTGGCTGATGTTGAAGCAGCTCCGCGCCGCGCAGACAGAAATCGCCGATGGCGACACAAGCGCATTCCTGCGTGCCAAGGTCGCCGCTTGCCGTTATTATCTTGATGTGATGGTACCCGAAGCAATGGCCTTTAAGGGTAGCGCCATGGTCGGTGCGGAACTGCTATACGCGATTGATGCCGAGGAACTGGCGGCTTGAACGAACAAACGCTCAAACGCATCGCTGAAGCGCTTGAGCGGTTGTCGCCTCCGCCCGCGCCGCCCACAGACCTGTCGTCCTTTCCTGCTTATCATTGGAACGGGACAGGCTTGGCAGCGGTGCATGATTTCAAACCACTGCCGCTGGATTTAATCGTCGGTGTCGACCGACAAAAAGCGGAATTGTTCGAGAATTGCCGACGGCATGCATCCGGCGCGGCGGCGCATGACGTGTTGCTATGGGGCGCGCGGGGCATGGGGAAATCCGCACTGGTCAAATCGGTTGTCGCAGCGCTTCAGGCGGATGGATTCTTCATCGCCCTTGTCGAAGCAGCTTCAAGCCAGCTGACAAGCCTGCCGACCTTGTTCGAAGAGCTAGGCGCGTCGGGGCGGCGCTATCTTTTGTTCATCGACGATATCTCGTTTGAAGCGCATGATCAGAACGCACGCTTATTGCGGTCATTGCTGGAGGGCGGGGTAGAAGCGCGTCCAAACAATGTCCGGCTTTGCGTTACATCGAACCGCCGGAACATGGTTGCGCGCGACGGCAGCGATCAGGCCGACGCCATGAACGCGCGTGATGCGATTGACGACAGTCTGGCGCTGGCCGACCGCTTTGGCCTTAAGCTTGGCTTCCAATATCCCAATCAGGACGCCTATCTGCATATGGTCGCAAGCTATGCCAGCCATTTTGACTTGGACTGGGATGAAGCAGACGCGCTTGGCTTTGCCCAAGGTCGCGGCGGACGGTCCGGCCGGATTGCATGGCACTACACCATTGAACTGGCTGGCCGGGCAGGACGAAAGATATAACTAAGTTTAGTTTTTCGCCCGCACCCGCCAGATGATGTTACCCACATCATCGCTGACCAACAAATTGCCATCTTTCGCTAAAGCAAGCATCGTCGGACGTCCCTGTGCATTGCCGTCCTTGTCCAAGAAGCCCGTCAAGACATTGACTGGTTTACCGGCCGGCTCACCTTTTGGAAACGGAACGAAGATGACATCATAACCAGAAACCGGTTTGCGGTTCCAGGAGCCGTGCCGTGCGACAAACGCGCCTTCAGTCAGCCCTGCACCCAATTTGCCCTGATAGCCAAATGCAAGGCCAAGCGGGGCAGTATGGACACCCAAGGCATAATCAGGGCGCCGTTCATATTCCCGCTTTTCGGGCTTTAATGGTTTTACACGCAGGTCGGTGAAACCACCCCAATAATGCTGCGGCCAGCCATAATCGGCGCCAAATTCTACCAAGCCAAGATAGTCTGGTACAAGGTCAGACCCAAGCATATCCCGTTCGTTTACAACGGCCCATAAACGGCCAGCTTTATCCCAGCCTAGTCCGACCGGGTTGCGCAGACCAATCGCGTACGGGATTTTCTTGTCTTTCGCGATGTCATATTCGAACACCATGGCACGGCCATTTTCCGTTTCCATGCCATGCTCGCCGATATTGCTGTTTGATCCAACCGAGATATAGATTTTCTTGCCATCCGGCGATGCTGCAAGGTTGCGCGTCCAGTGATTATTGGGCGCAAGCGCATTGAATTTGGTGAGCTCTTTGCCCTTTTCTGTAATCTTCGTATCGCCGGTTTTATAGGGGAAGACGAGCAATCCATCAGTGTTGGCAACGAAAAATCTGTCACCTATCAGAACCATGCCAAAGGGTGAATTAAGCCCAGTAAGAAACGGCGTTTTCAGCTCCGCCTTGCCGTCACCATTGGCATCGCGCAATAAGGTGATACGATTGGCAGAGGGCACATCGGCCCCCGCTTTGCCCATCAGCCACTTCATGACAAAGCCTTCAACGCCGCCCATTTTGCGTGGGGGTGAGTTGGTTTCGGCGACCAAGATATCGCCATTGGGCAGTGTGTAAAGATTGCGCGGGTGATCGAGCCCCTCAGCAAAACGTTCTACAACAAGTCCGGGCGCTGCAACTGGCGCTTCGCCCGCTTTCCAGCGGTCTACGTCAGCAACCTTGATCGTTGGGAAAATCTGTTCACGGCCTGCGGTAATCTGTGGCGTTGGACCGGTTACGGCCTCCAACGGCAACTGCGCAACGTCCGGGCGTGTGATATACCAGGCACCAATCAGCCCCAGTGCAATGAAGATCAACGTGATATTGCGAACGTGTTTCCACATAGATTTAGCCCTTATTCAGCGACGCTTGCTGTCCATAATCCAGATAACTATCGCAATGGCGGATCCAACGGCCATGCCGGCCACTGCCCCTGCGGAGGGTTGATCAAAAACGACGCCTAAGACGACACCAATCAATAGCCCAAAAGCGATGAAGATACCGCCGGCAAGCCGCGGCTGACTATTTCCTGTTCCTGACATAGATGCCCTTTGCCACCAACTATCATATCGTAGCAAGCCCGATGTTAATGCTTAATTTTTGCTAACCATGTGCTTTGACAAAAATGCGACACTCAAAATCTTATAAAAGCATTGCAGACAGGCTATTCCACCCGGGCCTGTCTGCCACCCGAAAAATGGAAAGCCGGAACATCGCCAACCATCTGCATTATTGCCGTTGGCGCCAGATAGAGCGGCTAATCAGCCGCGACTACCCTGGGGTTGCGCAGCAATATCAGCCTAAGTGCCGTCATCCAGCGACAGCAAAGACGCATTTCCCCCCGCGCTGGTGGTATCGGTACTCGTCGCGCGTTCCGCACAAAACCGGTAAAGATAATGTGGCCCGCCCGCTTTTGGACCAGTGCCCGAAAGGCCTTCACCACCAAAGGGCTGGCTCCCCACCACAGCGCCGATCATGGACCGGTTGATGTACAAATTGCCAACGCGCGCCAATTGTTCGACCAACATGCCGCTGCCCGCAATTCGGCTATGCAGGCCCATCGTAAGGCCAAAGCCCTTAGCATTGATCTTAGCTATGGTCGCTTCCAACGTGCCGGCTTTCCACGTCGCGACGTGAACCAAGGGACCGAAATATTCACGGTTGAGATCGCTGGCATCATCCAAACGAATGACCGTCGGGGGAACGAATAGGCCGTCACCGGGCACAGCTACTGTGTGGACGATCCGGTCCTTAACGCTTTCGCGATAGGCCATCAGCATATCATAAGCGGCTTGGTCAATGACTGGGCCGATATCCGTGGCGGGGTCCGCCGGATCCCCAACATTCAGCATATCCATTGCGCCGCGGAGCATTTCCAGCGTGTGTTCGGCAATATCTTCTTGAAGAAGTAAAAGGCGCAATGCCGAGCAGCGTTGGCCAGCCGATTGAAAGCCCGACAATAGGACATCGCGCACCACTTGTTCTGACAAGGCCGTAGAATCGACGACCATAGCGTTCAATCCGCCCGTTTCGGCGATCAACGGCACAAGCGGTCGGTCATCATCGGCAAGCAGATTGCGCGCGATCGCTTTTGCAGTCGGAACCGATCCTGTAAAAACCACGCCAGCGATACGTGTGTCCGCCGTGAGCGCGGCTCCAACATCACCGCTGCCAATCACAATTTGTAACGCGTCCTTGGGAATGCCTGCTTCATGCGCCAGAGCGACCGCCAGGCTGCCGATCGCTGGCGTTTGCGGCGCGGGTTTGGCCACAACGGTGTTGCCAGCAACCAAGGCAGCAACCACTTGCCCCAGAAAAATCGCAAGCGGGAAATTCCACGGCGCAATCGCAACCCACACGCCGCGGCCTTCATGGCGCAGGACATTGCGTTCACCCGTTGGGCCCGGCAATTCGACCGGTGCCAAGTCAACGCGCGCGCGCACGGCGTAATAGCGGCAGAAATCGATCGCCTCGCGCACTTCGGAAAGCGCATCGGGAATAGTCTTGCGCGCCTCTTGTACGGCAATGGCCATTAACCGGCTGCGATTGGCCTCCAGCAAATCGGCCAAGCGATCCAGGCAATCGGCACGCACATCGACGGGCGTGCTTGACCAAGCTGGGTATGCCGCAAGCGCCGAAGTGACCGCATCTGCGGGACGGACGATGGACTCAATGTCCAGCTTAATGGGCAACGCCATCGCTGCTGCGATGTCTTTCAATAGGGCCGCGTCGTCCAGATCAATGCCAGTGCTGTTTAGGCGCTCTGGCTGAAACAGGTCCGCAGGCGCTGCGATCGCAGGATGTCGTGTGCCGCCGACCGCCATGACTTTTTCGACCGGATCGGCCAGCAGTTCATCCTCACTCACCGATTGATCGGCGAGCTGATGAACGAAGCTGCTGTTTGCGCCATTTTCCAACAAGCGGCGGACCAGATAAGCCAACAGATCGCGGTGTCCGCCAACGGGCGCATAGGTGCGGCAATGATAGCCTTCGTCTCGCACCAGACGTTCGAACAGCCCCTCACCCATGCCGTGCAATCGCTGGAATTCGAAGTCGCGCGCATCACCCGCCCATTGCAGAATAGTCGCAACCGTCAACGCATTATGCGTTGCAAAGGCGGGGCGGATATTGCGCGCCGCAAACATGTCTTGTGCGCAGGCAAGATAGGATACATCCGTCGCTGCCTTACGCGTAAACAAAGGGAAATCGCTCAGGCCGCGTTCCTGTGCATGCTTGATTTCGCTGTCCCAATAGGCACCCTTAACAAGGCGGACCTGCATGATACGCGAACTATCCTTCCCCAACGCGTCCGCCCAAGCAATGACGGGGCGTGCGCGCTTGGAATAGGCTTGGACTGCCATGCCAAGCCCGTCCCAACCGCGCAATTCTGGATCACGCGACACCCGTTCAATAATGTCGAGGCTCATCTCAAGCCGTGCGGCTTCCTCGGCATCAACCGTAAGTTGAACGCCCAGGGATGCTGCAGACCGCGCCAGCGCGCGCACCATGTCGGTTAGTTCTGGCACACATTGCGCGCTTTGCGCGGTTTCGTAACGTGGGTGGAGCGCGGATAATTTGACGGAAACGCTGTGCCCGCGCGCGGCGTTGCGACCAACTGCCGCAATCGCGGCTTGGTAGGATTCGAAATAGCGCTCGGCATCCTTTTTTGTGCGCGCCGCTTCGCCCAGCATGTCGAAACTTGCCGTAAACCCACGATTGTCCTTGGATTCCATGCGTTTCATGGCTTCGTCAATGTTGCGGCCCATGACAAAAACCTGCCCCATCAACCGCATCGCAGCGCCCACTGCCTGCCGCACAAATGGTTCCCCAGCCTTTGCGATCAAGCGCTTCAGCGTGCTTGTGCTATCGCCAAGAACGGCTTTACCAAGAACCAGCCCCCATGTGGCGCTATTCACCAGCATGCTGGAGGACTGTCCCTTATGGTCACTCCAATCGGCCTCAGTCAGCTTGTCCGCAATCAGCAAGTCAGCGGTTTGCGGGTCTGGAACACGCAAGAACGCCTCAGCCAGCGACAATAATGCCGTGCCCTCTTCTGTCCCGAGCCGATATTGCTGAAGAAACGAGTTTACCCAGCCATCGGCCTGCGCTGCGCGCAAATCGTCGAGCAGGCCGCGCGCGTTTGCGATAATCTTTCCGCGTGCATGGCCATCCACCGTTGCCGCAACCACCAAAGGCGCAAGGACCTCTGGTTCAGACATGCGATGGAATGGGCGAATGGATTTACGAGCAGATTCGAGCGATGCTATCATGTGAGCGCTTTGCCGGATAAAGCCGAAGCAGACAAGTTTCAGTTGAAACGAAAAAGCCAGCCTTCAAACGAAGACTGGCCTTAACAATGCAAGCCGAAACTTGAATGCATATTCTGCCCAGCGCCGCATGAGGTTCAGGGACGCCGACGGACAAAATCTTGAGCTAGCCTAACGATAGCGGCGGCAGTTGTTGTCCGACTTGTCGATGGCGCGACCAGCCAAGGCGCCGACCGCGGCACCCACAATGCTGCCCTCGGTCTTGTTGCCGCGACGCGCGACTTCGTTCCCAAGCAGACCGCCTGCAATCGCACCGATTATCGTGCCGCCCGTGCCCTTGTCGCAACGGGAATCACTTCGATGATTGTTGTTGCGGTAATAACGGTCACCGCGGCGATATTCATGGCGTTCATAACGGTCCTGACGGTCGTCACGGCCATAATAACCATCGCTATAGCGTTCACGTGCCATAGCAGGCGTTGCCGAAAATCCGGTGACGGCTGTCGCTGCAAGAACCAGCGCACCGATGCTTTTTTTCAGATTGTTCATCTCGATACTCCTTCGATTGTTCAGGTTCGGCACGACATGGGTAGAAAGGTAATTTGCTTTGCCGATAATTGGCTTATGAACATCGCGGACTGAGCCGAAGCTGAATGCGATTGTTATTCTGTGTTCATCTGTAAGGAAAAAATGATGATCCTTTGGGGGCTGCGATGCTAAAAAAGCTAAAACGTCTCACCGCATGCATATTGTTAGCGGTATTGGCCGTAGGCGGCGTTCGAACGATTTACCCCAATTACAGCCAAGATATCAGCTTACGGCGCCTCACCCTTAATCCTGATAACCCCGCCCAGCGGAACGTCGGTGCCCTTGAATTTATCGCCGCTTGGGAATTGCGTAGCCGCAATGAGAACTTTGGTGGAATTTCGGCGCTGACCGTTTTGAAAGACGGTCGCTTTGTCGGAATCGGCGACGCGGGTAGTTTGATCGGGTTCGGTTTGGATAATGATTCACGGACGACCCGCCCTTTCATTATGCCGCTGCCAAATTCCCGAGGTCCAGGCATGAGTTACAAAGACCGCGACAGCGAGGGAATAGCCTATGATCCCGCGAGTGGCCAATATTGGGTTAGCTTTGAACACAAGCATGCTATTCGGCGCTACGCCCCGTCTTTTGTCCGCCAAACCGGCATAATGCGTCCGCGCGAGATGCAGGACTGGCCCAAAAACAAAGGCGCCGAAAGCATCATCCGCTTACATGATGGGCGCTTCCTGGTAATTGCCGAAAGCGTTGATGACCGGATGCACCCTGCTTTGTTATTCTCTGGTGACCCAGTTGCGCGGGATACCCGCATCACGCCGTTCAAATTTCGCCCGCCAACCGGTTATCGTGTGACCGACGGGGTCCAGTTGCCGGATGGACGAATCGCCATTTTGAATCGTTCGATTGGTTTTCCGCAAGGTTTTTCAGCCAAGCTGTCCATACTGAACCCACAGGATATAAGCCGCGATAGCGCAGTGTCGGCACCGGTCATCGCGGCGCTTGCCCCCCCGCTGCTCGTCGACAATATGGAGGGTATTGCTGTCACGCACGGGGCCAAGGACATTTTCCTCTGGCTCATTTCAGACAATAATTTCAGCATATTTCAGCGGACTATTTTGATGAAGTTTCGCCTGCCCCGGCAACCAGACAGCAAAAAGCCGGTGACATTACCTGCCCCCGGCTTTTGATTCGCTTGCGTCAAAGGCCGCGTCAGCAGCCTATCGCATTACGCCGCAGCTTTTTGCTTCTTAGCGATTTCTTTTTTCACTTTGCGCGCATTGGTTGAAAGCTTCTCGTCCGACGTCTTCAACAACCAGTTGTCGAGACCACCAACATGCTCAACCGAACGCAAGCCATGCGTCGACACGCGAAACTTATAACCTTGCTCAAGAGCGTCCGACAACAGAGTAACATTCTGCAGATTTGGCAAGAATGTGCGCTTTGTCTTGTTGTTGGCGTGGCTCACATTGTTGCCGACCAGACGGCCCTTACCGGTGAGTTCGCAGATGCGCGCCATGATGTATGTCCTGTATAAAATGAGTGTATGCGGAATCACTGACCCGCGAAAGTCGCTGCCCCTAACGCTCCACGCCGAAAAGGTCAAGCCGATGTGTGGTCAAAAGCGGTAATCTACGCTAGCAAAAACATATGCCACTGACCAAAGCCCGCGAAATGATGAACGAAGCACTCAATCTGGCGCGTGCCGCTGCCGCGCAAGGCGAGGTGCCAGTTGGCGCAATCATTGTAAAGGATGGCGTGATTATTGGTCGCGGATCGAACCGCCCAGTCGATAGCCACGACCCTACCGCGCATGCCGAAATCATCGCCATCCGCGCCGCGGCCGCGCAACTTGGCAACGAACGCCTTACCGGCTGTGAGTTGTGGGTGACGCTGGAGCCCTGTGCCATGTGCGCTGGGGCTATTTCCCACGCCCGCATCGCGCGCCTGTATTATGGCGCTGATGACGCCAAGGGCGGCGCTGTGGCGCATGGCCCGCGTTTATTTGAACACGCAACCCTACACCACCGACCCGAGGTCTATGCAGGCATCGCTGCCGACGAATCCGCTGCCCTACTCAGGGACTTTTTCGCCCCCCGTCGTTAACGCACATTTTCCGCAAAAAAGGCAAGCGTGCGCTGCCACGACAAATCCGCCGCCGCTTTGTCAAATCGCGGCGTGCTGTCATTGTGGAACCCATGCTGCGTTCCGGGGTAGAAATGCACCTGAAAGCGTTTCTGGTTTGCAATAAGCGCCGCTTGATAAGGCAACCAGCCCGCATTGATACGCGCGTCCACCTCAGCATAATGGACCAACAGAGGCGCCTTGATTCCCAGAACCTCCTCAGCACGTGGCTGACGGCCATAACAAGGCACCGATGCCGCCATTTCCGGATAAGCCACCGCCAGCGCATTGCATACGCCGCCGCCATAGCAAAATCCAACCGCGCCCACCCTGCCCGTACTTTCGGGATGGTCGCGCAAATATTCAAAGCTCGCGAAAAAATCCTCAAGCAATTTTCCGGGGTTCAACTTCGCCTGCAGATCACGGCCTATTTCATCATTACCGGGATAGCCGCCGACCGATGATAGGCCGTCTGGCGCAAGCGCCATATAACCGGCCTTGGCCAAACGCCGGACAACGTCCTCAATATACGGGTTAAGGCCGCGGTTTTCGTGGATGACCAACACCGCGGGCAACTTGCCTTTTGCCTTTGCTGGCCGGGCCAGCAAGCCGTTGATGCTATTATGGCCCTCGGGACTTGGCACGGTCACGCGTGCGGTGATGATCGCTGGATCATCCGTCTTCACCTGCTGCGCCAGCGCGTAATCAGGTTGCAACTGATTGAGAATCATCAATCCGGTGACGCCAGCAGCCGCAAACTTGCCCGCCTCACGCATAAATTCGCGTTTGGTCAGCTTGCCATGGACATAGCCGTCGAAGATTTCGAGAATATACGGGTGAAAATCGCTGGCCTTCATGCGTTTTACATCACTGGCCGGTTTCATTTCACATGCTCCTCAATGTACAAAGCGGGCGACGACGTCGCGATATGACCGACTGACCTTCACCTGCGCGCCGGATTCGAGCACCAGAAAACATTCGCCATTGGTGTGCGGCTTGACTTGACGCACTTGATCCAAGTTGACGATCGTCGAACGGTGCACCCGCTGGAACGTGCGCGGGTCGAGGCGCTTTTCCAGATCCTTCATCGTTTCGCGCAAGATCAGGGAGTTATCGGCCGTGTATATGCACATATAGTCGCCCGCTGCATCAATACGCTCGATGCTTTCAACATCGACACGGAAAATCTGGCCGCGATCCTTGATATTGATGAGCTTTTCAAAACGGGTGGACGCCATATCGTCGTCGATTGTCCCCAAATTATCGGCAGCATTTGGCGCGACTTCATTGATGACCGTGCGTAGGCGCTCAAGCTCATCCGAGGTACGCTTGTCAGACAGCCGGCTGCGCACGCGGTCCATCGTGTCGGCAAGACGCTCGGGTTCGACTGGCTTCATCAGATAATCGATAGCCTGCGCCTCAAACGCTTTGATCGCATGTTCGGAATATGCCGTCACGAACACAAACAAGGGCGGGTCAATATCCATCACGCCCTGCACAACCGAAAAGCCATCAAATCCCGGCATCTGGATGTCGAGAAAAACCAAGTCTGGTTTCAGGGTCTTTATCTTGCGAATGGCCTCGCGACCATTGTGGCAGGTTGCTACAATCTCGATATCCTCAAAAGGCTGAAGCCTTAACTCGAGACCTTGGATAGCCAGCTTTTCATCGTCGACCAATATTGTACGAATGCTCATGCGGATATCTTTCCTTGCGACTTAGCCCCCGCTTGGTTGTCTTCCCCTACCATAATCCCGGTTTGATAGGGTAGTTCCAACAGAACCTCAAATCCCCCCGCGGCTTTGACATAATGTTCAAAGCGCTGGTCTTCACCATATGCCTGTGACAAGCGCTCGCGCGTATTGGCCATACCGACGCCTGTAGACAGGCTGCTGTCTTGCTGCCCCGGCTGCAGGCCCGGCCCTGTGTCGGAAACGGTAATCCGAACCCTTTGGCCGACGAGTTGCGCAACAACAGAAATGTCGGCGCCCTCCTCCTTCGGCGTCACCGCATATTTGATCGCGTTTTCCACCAACGGCTGAAGCAATAAAGACGGCACCAGAGCATCTTTCACCGCAGGTTCAATCGTGAAAAATGTTCGCAACCGTTCTTCGAAGCGCATTTTTTCGATATCGAGGTAAAGCTTTAAAGTTTCGATTTCTTGAGTCAGCGGCACCTTCGCCGCAGCTTCGTTGATAAGCGTGAAGCGCAGGAATGAGGACAAACGCGACAACATGGCGTTCGCTTGTTCAGTCTGTTTGAGCAACACCAACGTCGATATGCTGTTCAAGGTGTTGAACAGGAAATGCGGATTGAGCTGATAACGCAACATTGTGAGCTGCGCGCTCGTGGCCTGCGCCTCTAGCCGCATCATCTGGTCAGCCTGTTCCTCTGCGCGCACGAAATAATTAATCGCATAATACAGCGCTGACCAAGCAGCCAACAACACCGAGTTGATATAAATCGCTGCTAACCACAACTGCGCGAATGGCGTTTCGTCAACGCCGTCACGAATGGTTTGAAGCACCCACACGTCAAGATAGGCATAACCAATCGTTGCCAGCGAAACGGACACAAAGGTCAAGCTCCACGTGATAAACGGCCGCTGCCCGATCAAAAACCGATAGATGACCGAAAGAAGCAGCGTGATGGAATAGCCGGTCACGGCGGAAATCAGGATCGGGACGAGGAAGCTAACTGGCTGCCCCTGCGCGATACCGGACGCGGCACGCAAAATCACCGCACCTGCCCAACCCGCAGAATGCAAGTTCCAAAAAGCGCGATTCTTGTCCGCAAAAAAAGGTTTATCTGTAAGCTCTAATACCGCCATAAAGTCAGTCTAGCCGCATTTCACCCATGCTTGAAGCCCTTGTTTCGTGCGCCAACGCTGTTAAACATACAGCTTGAGAGGATATCCCCAATGGACCAGCACGAAGACCGCGCAAATTTTCATGATATGTCGCATAGCACGCAAGAGGATTGGCAAATCATCATGCGGCACAATATCCCGTTTTCGCAAAATGGCGGACGCCGGATCTTGGACCATCTTAAATTGCTTGATGGTGACTTTGGCGGATTTGCAGTCGATCGTTTAACGCATTCCTTGCAGACAGCGACCCGTGCGCATCGCGATGGTCGGGACGAGGATTATGTTGTCATGGCCCTGCTCCACGACATTGGCGATACGCTTGGCGCCACCAACCATCCGGACATCGCCGCCGCCATTTTAAAGCCGTTCGTTTCGGAAAAACTGCTCTGGATTGTGCAAAATCACGGGATTTTCCAGGGGCAAAATTTCTTCCATCATTTGGGCCTCGATCGCGACATGCGCGAGCAGTTTCGCGGCCATGAATGGTTTGCCGAAACTGAAGAATTTATCGACAAATATGACTGCCCATCTTTCGACCCGAATTATGACACGCTTCCGCTGGAATTTTTCGAACCAATGGTGATGAAACTTTTCCGCAGTCCGCTGAACAGCATCTACAAACGTGCCGTCGAAACGGCGGCTTAATCCACCTTATCCCACGAAGCCCTTATAAAATGGGCTTTCCGTGCTTATATCTACAGAACACCGGTCTGTTCATACCGACCAGTGTTCTAAAGGCTGCGTCGGCACCCTCCCCCAAAGGAAAATATCATGGCGAAAAGCCAGAAGAAATCGAGCCGTGAAGTGCGCAAACCAAAGGCCGAAAAGCCGAAAAAGCAAAACGCATCAAACCCGTCGACGAAGGGCAATCCAGCAGGCTTAGCCGCCAAAAGCTGATACGTTAGCGCCCAAGCAAGCCCCTTGCCTGCCCCGCAACCTGCGCCAGCATGGCGGGTGTTGCCATGCCTGTCATGCGGGCACGGTCGACCATGGCCTTAAATGCCCGCACGCGGACGGCATTGGCCTGCAACCAAATTTGCGTATCATCAAGCGGCCTTTTTGCCGCACGGCGGCGCAGGAAATCGAGGCGCATGGTTTGAAAATCGCGCGCTAGACCTGCGACCAACAAGCGTTCCCATGGATCCTGTGGGTCCATTTGCATCGCAGCGCCCTGTGCCCAACTTAGACCAAGCGCATCGCCAAGGGCGGTAAACGCCCGCGTCAGTGCGGTGACATCGCCCTTTTGCGACGAAGAAAGCGCCGCCAGCCCGATAGCGCCATCAAGCTGCGCCAATTGTACCAATCGGTCGGCAATTTTGCTGGGCGCACCATTTTCCGTCAACCGCGCGCCAAAGCGTTCGGTTTGAACCCGGACGTCGTGAGGCAATAGCCCGTCTAACGCTGATGACAACTTCTGCACCACGGGTCCGTAGACCGCGGTAGCGGCGCCCACATCCCGCCCCTCATGGGCATTGCGGATGATGTCCGCCATTTGCGCGCGGGTTTCCACCGCAACTTGATGGAACAACATCAACCGCGTAGATTCGGGCATCGCGGTCGTATCCATGGCGTTCCACAAGGACGGCAGATCGTAGATCCGTTCGGCAATGGCAAAGGCAGCGGCCACATCGCCAAGGCCACAGCCTTCCTCTTCGGCCAGCTCAAAGGGATGAAGCATGCCAAGCCGGTTGATCATCCGGTTGGCCAATTTGGTCGCGATGATCTCTTTGCGCAGCCGGTGTGCCAAAATCGCCGGCTTATGTGATTTTACCATCACGTCAGGGAACGCCGCCAACAGTTCCGCATCCATGGACTTGTCCTGCCCCAAAGGGGATTCTTCAATACCGTCCTGCGCAGCAAGCTTCGCTGTGGACAGCAAGATAGCCAACTCGGGCCGGGTCAGGCCATGCCCTTCACTTGCCCGCCGGAACAACTCCTCATTTGGCGCCAGCCCTTCGACGACACGGTCAAGTTTGCCCGTAGCTTCAAAAATTTCGATAAGGCGGACATAAGCGGGCAAATCCCCCGCACCGCCGGTTTCGGCGATCGAGAGCGCCAATGTCTGCAACCGGTTATCCTCAAGGACCAAATGCGCGACGGCGTCGGTCATTTCAGCCAGCAAGACGTTACGTGCCGGCGCCTTCAACTTGCCCGCCCGCATTTGCGCGTTCAGCGCGATTTTGATGTTCACTTCATTATCAGAACAATCGACGCCTGCGCTGTTGTCGATAAAGTCGGTGTTGATCCGACCACCGCGCAACGCGTAGCCAATTCGGCCAGCTTGCGTGACGCCAAGATTTGCACCCTCGCCGATTACCTGCGCCTGCACATCGGCGCCGTTGACGCGAATAGCATCATTGCTGGGGTCCCCCACGTCGAGATGGTTCTCGCTCCGGTCCTTAATATATGTGCCGATACCCCCAAACCACATGAGTTGCACCGGCGCCTTCAAAATGGCCGTCATCAATGCCGAAGGCTCAATTTCTTTGGCGTCAATGCCAAGTAAATTTCTGATTTCAGGTGTTGTCTTGATCGATTTTTCGGTTCGGGCAAACACCCCGCCGCCCTTTGAAATCAGTTTTGCGTCATAATCGAGCCAGCTTGAACGCGGCAAATTGAACAACCGCTGACGTTCCTTCCAGCTTATCGCGGGATCGGGGTCGGGGTCGAAAAAGATATGCCGATGGTCAAACGCGGCGACCACTTTCAACGTCTTGGACAGCAACATGCCGTTTCCGAACACGTCGCCTGACATGTCGCCGACGCCTGCAACGGTGACGGGCTCCTTTTGGACATCGATACCCATTTCGGCAAAATGTCGTTGCACCGATAGCCAGCCGCCTTTCGCGGTAATGCCCATCGCCTTATGGTCATAACCAACCGAACCACCGCTGGCGAACGCATCGCCGAGCCAGAAATTGCGCTCAAGCGCAATGGCGTTGGCGGTGTCAGAAAATGTCGCCGTCCCTTTGTCGGCTGCGACCACAAAATAAGGGTCATCACCGTCATGAATGACCACATTATCGGGGTGAACGATCCGGTCATTGACGATGTTGTCGGTAATCGACAGCAATGTCCGGATGAAGATTTTATAGGCCTCTGTACCCTCTGCAAACCATGCATCGCGGTCAACGCGCATGTCGGGCAGACGCTTGGGGTAGAACCCGCCTTTGGCCCCAGTGGGGACGATGACCGCGTTTTTGACGCGCTGCGCCTTCATAAGGCCGAGAACCTCCGTGCGGAAGTCATCACGCCGGTCGGACCAGCGCAAGCCACCGCGCGCGACAGGTCCGGCGCGCAAATGGATGCCCTCTACCCGCGGTGAATAGACAAACACTTCCCGCCAAGGCAGTGGCGCAGGCAGCCCAGGCACTTTTGCACAATCAAGTTTGAAGGCAAGCGCCTCGGTGGCAGCTGCGGAAAAGGCGTTGGTGCGCACGGTCGCCAAGACAATGGCCATGAAACGGCGCAAAATGCGATCTTCATCAATGGCCGACACCGCCGCAAGATCAGCCAAAATGGATTTATGAAATTTCGCCGCTTCCTTGTCGCGGTTGCCGTTCGCTGCAGGATTATGCAGCGCATCAAAAAGCGATATGATCGACCGGGTGATGCTGGCATTTTTGGCCAAAGCCGAGACCACCGTTGGCATCCCAAAGGTCACCCCAGTCTGGCGTAAATAGCGATACCATGCCCGCAGCCATATCACCGACTGTGGATCAAGCCCACCGATGGTGACCAATTGGTTGAACACGTCATTTTCGAACGTTCCATCCAAAACCTGGCTAAGCACGTCTTCCAAGACGTGCGGGTTTCGCATGACCGCCGAAACGTCGCCGCCGCGCAGGGCCAAACAGAAATCATGGATGTAATTGCCATCCCCCAATGCTGTTGGCGATTCCTCCAAAACATCAAAACCGAAATTTTCTAATGCCGGAACAATGTTGCTCAGCGGCATAGCGCCGCCACCGCTATAAATTTTTAGGCGCAGCTTGTCGTCCTGCACCATAAGCCGCGTGGTCTTGCTGTGGTGCCGTTCCATTGCCAGCAAACAAACCATATCGCGTGCCGCTTCTTCGGTCGAATAGGTGCTGCGATAATTTGCTGGGAAAGCAGCACCATAGCGCACCAACATCGCGGCTGCCCGTTTTTCATCCGTCAATCGGGTCAATGCGGCTTCGACCGCCGGTTCCCACCCGCGCACCATCAGCTCAAGCTTTGCATCAAGCGCGGCTTCGTCCACATTTTGGGCGCGGTCGGGCAAATCGAGCGTGTACCGCAGCAAAGCAACCCCGCCATCTTCCAGGCCAATCGTCCAGCCCAGCAAGCCGCCGCCTGTAGCATCCATGAGCATCATCTGGATCTGTTTACGGATACCGGTCGACACATCATCACGCGGCAACCACACAAAAATGTAAAGATGTCGGCCAAGCGGCGAGCGCAGCGCAATCAGCTTTGGGCGTGGGCGATCCGTCAGCGACATGGCGGTCAACGTGACACGCTCCAGATCCTCCAATTTCAGCGCAACCAAAAGATCGTGCGGCAAAGCCGTCAGCGCATGCGCCATCGCCTTGCCCGCATGACCAGACGGGTCGAAGCCAAAACGCGCCATAAGCGACCTCAGATGCGTTCTGAGCATAGGTATCGCCTCTGGGGTAGTTGCGAGCGCCGCGCTCGTCCAAAGCCCTGCAGTGACCGCCAGACCGCGAATAAGGCCATCTGTTTTTATGGGGATAACGATGAGGTCGAGTTGAACGTTGCGGTGCACGGTCGACACCCGGTTTGATTTGAGCACCAATGGCGCGACGCCGCCGTCTTCAAACCATTTCATCGCCAGAGCAACGCTGTCTTCCGCAAGGAGGGCCGCATCGGTAACGCGCGATAACCCAAGGCGGTTGGATCTTAGGCCATTGCTGCTGATCCGCTCATGCGCCAAAATGGTCATATTATTGTCGAGGAACCAGCGGATGAGCGCGGTGCCCTCGCTATTGGGTAAGCTATCCGCGTCAGCGGACAACGCCGCAAGCATATCGCGCCAGTCAGTAACAGCGCCTCGTACATCGGCCAGAACGGCGAACAGAGCGACTTCAAGTTGTCGGCGCGCACGCGCGTCGACACGCTCTGTTTCCAAATAAATGAAAGACTCGCGCGCCTGCCCGTCCAAACGCTTTCGGCTGATCTGTGAAAGCACCAGCATGTCATCGCGCACAACACTCAACACCGGGTGAATGATGCGTTTCACAGCTATGCCACACGCGGCCACCGCGGCCGCAACCGAGTCCACCAAAAAGGGCATGTCATCATTGTTCAGCGCAATACGCATCATTAGACGCCCCTGCGCATCGGTAAAGCTATCCAGGGCAATCGCGGCTGCGCCCGGCTTACGGTGAAGCCCAGTCTCGATGGTGAACCGCGCTGCATCCTCGGCTGCTTTGGTATCAAACCCCTCATTCTCGCCCGGCAACGCGGTCTGGGCAAAGGCCGCAACCATATCCTTCAAAAGGACCTTATCGATTTTTCCGTTAGGTTTAGCGATTTTGGCGGCCGCCATGAAATGATCTCCTGAGCCCGCAATCAATGATTATATGCCATCTTCTACGACAAAATGCGTTGTAATTTTATTACAAATCTTATGCCGCTCTTCTCAAGCTTAAACAAGTCACGTCGGTAACTTGTTGCGAGGATTATTCGTCCTGTGTAGCGTTGCCCGGAATTTAGAGATTTTGGAGAGTTACGTGGACAAACGGCTTACATTGTGGATTTTGGTGGGAATGATCCTAGGGGTAGCGGTTGGCTACACCGTCCATCAAAATTTCACACCGGACAGTACACAATTCGAATATCTGACAAAGACATTCAAATTGCTCTCCGATGTTTTCCTCAATCTCATCAAGCTGCTCGTCGCCCCGCTGATCCTCTCGACCATTGTCGTCGGAATCGCACATATGGGCGACAGCTCCGCTTTGGGTCGCATTGGGTTTCGCGCGATCACTTGGTTTATCATCGCGAGCTTCATCTCCATTGGTCTTGGGCTGTTGATGGTAAATCTATTTCAGCCCGGCATTGGTGCGCCGGTTGGCACCATATCCAATGCTGCAGCCACGATTGGCGAGGTCAAGAAGCTTGATTTCTGGGAATTCATTCTGTCTATTTTCCCAAAAAATGCCTTTGAAGCTATGGCGACGAACAATATTTTGCAGATCTTAGTGTTCGCATTGTTCGCCGGGATCGCCCTTTCTGCTTTGGGTGAGAAAGGCGCGCCACTTGTACGCGGGGCTGAATCGCTGGCCGAAATGATGCTGCAAATTACGCATTATGTTATGCGTTTTGCGCCAGTTGCGGTCTTTGGTGCGCTCGCTGCCGTTGTATCCAAAAGTGGCCTTGCCATCCTTGCGACCTATTTAGAGCTTGTTACCGAATTTTATCTGTCGCTGGCGTTATTGTGGACAATTTTGCTGTCCATCGGCGCAATTTTCCTTGGGCGCCGTATCTGGACGCTCATCCGTTATATCCGGGAACCCATGCTGATCGCGTTTTCGACGGCATCAAGCGAGGCGGCGCTGCCCAAGCTTTTTGAACAGCTTGACCGTTTCGGTGTCCCACGCCGCATATCCGGCTTCATGTTGCCGCTCGGCTATAGCTTCAACCTTGATGGTTCGATGATGTATATGAGCTTTGCCACGATCTTTATCGCGCAAGCTTATGGCATTGATCTGCCCATCGGGACGCAAATCCTCATCCTGCTTACGCTGATGATTTCTTCCAAGGGCGTTGCCGCCGTGCCGCGCGCATCTTTGGTGGTCATTACCGGCACCTTGGCCATGTTCGACCTTCCGGTGGAGGGCGTTGCGCTTATCCTCGCTATCGACCAGTTCTTGGATATGGGCCGGACCGCCACAAACGTTGTCGGCAATGCAGTCGCAACATCCGTCATTACCAAATGGGAGGGCATGCTTGAGGTCGAGGAGCCGGAATTTCGCGAAACACCGCATGCGCCTGCCCACACGGCTTCTGGTGGCAAGGCGGGGCTAGACCTTGCCAGCGATAAGGCCACCAAACCGCGAAAGACCAAGCCTTAAGCGGGGTGCTTGTGTCCAAGCAAGGTGCCCTTGGCCCCGCGGCTGTCGAGCGTGAATTCCATATTGCGATGTTCTTTACGCCAGCGCCGCGCCACGACGCGTTCACCGGGGCGTGCGGCATCATCTAGCAAAATCCGACCACCGGGACGGATCAGCGGAAACAGGCTTGATGCCGCGCCACGCACATGCGGATGAAGCGCCCAAGGCGGGCCATCGACGATAAGCAGGTCAATTTCTGCGGGCACGTCAGACAGCTGATACCAATGGCCTGGCCATCCTGCCGGCGGCGGGCCCAGTGGCGCGTGCCGGATCTCCGCCGCCATATTGTTGTCGTGAATCCAGCCTTGCGTGGTCTTGGCAAACGCGGCGTGCTGATCATAACTGATAAGCTTACCGCCGCCAAAAAGCTGCAAAGCGCGCGCTGCGACGAAGGTGGACGCGCCGCAGCCGAGCTCGACAACCTGTTCCGGGCGCATGTCTTCAATCGCCGAGACGATATGCCATAAAAAATGGGTGTCAGCTTTCCAACTGCCCAAATTGGGCAGCGCATCAAGCGGCAAATCGAGATACGCAAGAAGTTCCGCTTTGTCTTTTTTGCGTCCGCCATCCAGGCTGCGCAGCAACCATGGCCATTGAATGGCGCCATACGCCATGACCATGAAACGATCCCCCAATGACAGATTAAGGTCCAAATCATCGAGAGGCATGTAAGCCGTAGTTTCGCGTGTTGTCATAATGCTTCCAGAGCCGCCGCTCCCGCAACAGTCAATCACAGAATTTTTCGGCCTGTCTGATTTTACGCATCTTCGCGATAGGATTGCCTGTTTATGCGGGCTGCTTCATAAGCGCCTCCAGCCTTTGACAATGTCAAAATTTCTTCCATAACGCGTACGGAGGAGAAGGCAGTCATGAACGAAGGCCAAGCATCACACCTGGAAAAGCCGACAATTACAAACCCAAAGCTCCTGCTGTGGATATTGATGATTGTGTATGTCTTGAACTTCCTCGACCGGCAGATTGTAAACATACTTGCTGAGCCCATCAGCCGTGATCTTGGCCTTTCGGATACCCAAATCGGATTGCTGACGGGCCTTGCTTTCGCGCTTTTTTACACGCTGCTGGGCATTCCAATTGCGCGCTATGCCGACAATAGCGGAACCAACCGCGTTGGTCTTATATCAATAGCCTTGGCGGTTTGGTCCGCGATGACCGCATTGTGCGGATTAGCGCAAAATTTCGCTCAGCTCGCGCTCGCCAGAGTGGGCGTTGGTGTTGGCGAGGCGGGATGCACGCCGGCGGCACATTCGCTTATCGCCGATAGCGTCCCTCCTGAGAAAAGATCATCGGCGATCGCCTTTTACGGGCTAGGCATTCCTATTGGGAGCTTGATGGGCCTCGTCATCGGCGGCGCATTGAACGACGCCTATGGCTGGCGGGCGGCATTCATGGTCGTCGCTATTCCGGGCTTGATATTGGCCGCATTATTGCCCCTGATTTTGCGCGAACCCCGCAAGGCTGAAGCCGCTGCGCGCGCCTTGTCAGGCGAAAAAGCACGCGATGTTCTCTCCACCAAAGAGGCGTTGCGAGAAGTTTTCAGTTCACGCGCCTTTATCATGTTGGCTATCGCGGCATCATTCACGGCGTTTTTATCTTACGGAAAAGGTGTTTGGGCGGTGATTTTGTTCATCCGCTCCCATGGCCTAAGCCCCGGTGAAACAGGGTTGCTGTTGGGGCTTGTTTTGGGTGTCGCCGGCATGATTGGTACATGGCTTGGCGGCATGATGGCCGACAAATTTGGTAAAATTGACAAACGCCATTTGCTGACCACCCCCGCCATGGGCATGGTCATCGCAACGCCGATCCTGTTCTTGGGATATTTCGCAACCGATTGGCGCGTGGCAATTGTCCTGTTGATTGTGCCAACGGCGTTGAACGCGGCCTATTATGGCCCGACCTACGCTTGCGTTCAGGGGTTGGTAAGGCCGGAGGCACGTGCCATCGCCGCCGCCGTGATGCTGTTCGCCCAAAACCTGATTGGCCTTGGCCTTGGGCCCTTATTGTTTGGCATCATGTCGGACGCCTTCAAGCCCTATGCCGGCGATGAAAGCGTCCGTTGGGTCCTGTATGGCGCGGCATGGCTTGGTTTGATCCCCGCCTTTTTCTTCTGGCGGGCAAGCCTGCGGCTTAAGGCTGAATTAAAAAGCGGTTAATCCGCGAACGGATCGCGCACCAAGATGGTATCTTCGCGTTGCGGCGAGGTTGATACCAGGGCCACAGGTGTCTCGATCAACTCCTGCACACGCGAGATATATTTGATCGCTTGTGCAGGCAAATCAGCCCAACTGCGCGCGCCGGCCGTCGTCTCCTGCCAACCGGGCATCTCTTCGTAGATCGGTTCTACAGCGGCTTGTTCTGCAGCATGCGCTGGCAAATAGTCATATACCTTGCCGTTTAGCCGGTACCCGGTGCAAATCTTGATGGTGTCAAAACCGTCCAGCACATCCAGCTTGGTCAGGGCAATGCCGGTCACACCGGACACAGCGCAGCTTTGGCGCACAATAACAGCATCAAACCAACCACAGCGGCGCTTGCGGCCCGTGACAGTGCCGAATTCATGGCCGCGCTCACCCAGCCGCTGGCCGGTTTCGTCCTCAAGCTCGGTCGGAAATGGCCCTGACCCGACGCGGGTCGTGTAGGCCTTCACAATACCCAGCACAAAGCCCGCCGCACTTGGGCCAAGGCCGGAGCCTGAAGCCGCAGTGCCCGAAACCGTGTTGGACGACGTCACAAATGGGTATGTCCCATGGTCAACATCAAGCAAGACGCCCTGTGCGCCTTCGAACAATATCCGCGCGCCTGCCTTGCGCACTTTATTCAAGCGCCGCCACACGGGCTGCGCATATTCCAGGACAAAAGGTGCGATCTCTTTCAAATCAGCGATGAGGCGGGCGCGATCCACGGGCGGTTCGCCAAATCCGGCACGCAAGGCGTCATGGTGCGCACAAAGCCGGTCAAGCTGGGCATCCAAGGCATCCAGATGGGCAAGGTCGCAGACGCGAATCGCGCGGCGGCCAACCTTGTCTTCATAAGCAGGGCCAATACCGCGGCCAGTGGTGCCGATCTTGCCGGAACCTGCTGCAGTCTCGCGCAAACCATCAAGATCACGGTGGATCGGCAAGATCAATGCGCAGTTATCTGCAAGCGCAAAATTTTCGATCGTAATGGAAACGCCCTGCCCACGCAGCTTTGTCATTTCGTCACGCAATGCCCATGGGTCGAGAACGACGCCATTGCCGATGATCGACAACGTACCCGTTACGATCCCTGACGGCAGCAGCGATAATTTATAGACATTGTCGCCAACGACCAGAGTGTGGCCGGCATTATGGCCGCCTTGAAAACGCACGACGGCGTCAGCGCGCTCCGCCAGCCAGTCGACAATCTTGCCTTTTCCCTCGTCGCCCCATTGAGCGCCAATTACGGTTACATTCGCCATCAGATATTCCCTGTCAAAGCCAGATAGCTCTGGGGCCTTTTTCTGCGCAGGAGGTTTTTCCTGCGAAGGGATTCGCCATGCGCTCCGTTATGATTATGTGGCGCTTGCGTCCACCCTAAAGCTGCGATTGACGCGATTTCAGACGGCAATGGCCTGACCATTGGCCCATTTGTGCGTGCAGCCGAGCAAGGCGGCGCTATCATTTTCATCCAATGCGGCCACCGTAATCCAGCCCTCACTGCGCAGTTTTGCGCCGGTAGAAGCATCTGTACCAAGCGGCAGAAAAAGACGCTGGGCGGCGCTATCTTCCGCCAGATCAATGAGTGGATCAGGATATAGCGAAAAGCCGGTTGCGGCTTCTGCTGCGCCACCGGCGCGCGCGATACAATATGTGCCGCCGCGACCAAGCGCCGCGCTGTAGCCCTTGGCGAAAATCGTAAAGCCAAACCAGCTTTGATATTCAAAACCATGCCGTTCAGTGGGATCCAGCGTCACATTCGCACGGCCAGCGACCGTGCTTGCAATGGCTTCCAACGCGTGGATGCGCGATGCCAATGCGCCACCGGCATCAATCGCGCGCAGTTTCTCCACCGCTTCTGCGAATTGGCCGGTTGCGGCAAGCAGCGGCAGATATGCATCCGCGCCGAGCGCGCTCAACCCGCCTGCATCCTTCATATCCAATTCCGACCGCACAGCGTCGATCTTGTCAGCAGGCAAGGGCAGCGCCTTTTCCGCGAGCCGCTCGACCAAGTCAGGCAAGGTGAAGTCGATGGTGATGTCTTTCACGCCCGCGGCCTCGAGCGCATCAATCGCCATGCCGACAATTTCGCACGCCGCAGCAACGCTATCATTGCCAACCAATTCCGCACCCAATTGCGTAAGTTCACGTTCGGGACGCAGTTGCTTCGCACGCAGGCGCAGAACCTGACCATGATAGGCCAAGCGCAGCGGTCGCGGTGCATCCTTCATCCGCGTGGTGGCAATACGCCCGACTTGAACGGTAATGTCACCGCGTAAAGCCAATGTGTGGCCTGACACTGGGTCGGTAAACCGCAGATGCTGATTACGCGCGGCGTCACCACTATGCTTGGCGAGCACCGATTCAAATTCCGCCATGGCGGGCGCGACGCGCGCATAGCCATAGCTCACCAACACATCGATCATCGCACGCGACACCCGCGCCGCAACCTCCGCTTGGGGAGGAAGTCGGTCGCGAAAGCCTTCCGGCAATAGGTTAGACGGAATATTCATGTGCGCTCTTTACCCCAAAACTTCTCGCGGGGAAGCCCCGCTTAGAACTTAAGCGCCTTTACGGTTTTCACGCCGGGAAGCGTACTAAGCTGTTTCAGGACAGGTTCGGGAATTGCCGCGTCCATCGTGAGCAGCAAAACAGCTTCACCGCCTGCACTGCGGCGGCCAAGATGGAAAGTACCGATGTTTAATCCGGCCTCACCCAAGGTCGTTCCGACACGGCCGATGAAACCGGGCGCATCTTCGTTGACGATATACAGCATGTTGCCCTCAAGCTCGGCTTCAAGGCTGATGCCGAAAATCTCGACCAGGCGGGCTTCGCTATTGGCGAACAAAGTGCCTGCTACCGAGCGTGGACCTTGGGCGGTATTGACCGTGACGCGGACCAATGTGTGGTACGCGCCCGCCTTGTCATGGCGGACTTCGCGAATATCAAAGCCGCGTTCTTTGGCCAAGAACGGCGCGTTGACCATGTTCACCGCATCGGAGAAACGCCGCATGAAACCGGAAAGCACAGCCGCAGTGATTGGCTTGATGTTAAGTTCGGCCGCAGCACCCTCGACCTCGATTGCGATGTTGTCGAGATTGTCATGCGCCAATTGACCAACAAGCGAACCAAGCTTTTGCGCAAGGGTCATGTAAGGCTTCAACTTCGGCGCTTCTTCGGCCGACAGGCTTGGCATGTTCAACGCGTTGGTAACGCCACCATTGACCAGGTAATCCGCCATTTGTTCAGCAACCTGAAGCGCGACATTGACCTGTGCTTCATTGGTCGACGCCCCCAAATGCGGCGTGCAGATGAAGTTAGGTGTTCCAAATAAAGGCGATTCCTTGGCTGGTTCCGTCGCAAAAACGTCCAAAGCTGCACCGCCGACTTGGCCGCTGTCCATCGCCTCTTTCAGCGCCTCTTCGTCGATCAACCCGCCACGTGCGCAGTTAATGATGCGCACGCCCTTTTTGGTTTTCGCCAGATTTTCTTTCGACAATATGTTGCGCGTCTGGTCGGTAAGCGGCGTGTGCAGCGTAATGAAATCCGCCTTGGCAAGCAAGGTATCAAGGTCCGCTTTCTCAACGCCCATTTCAATCGCGCGATCGGCGGTCAGGAACGGGTCAAAGGCAACGACCTTCATCCTTAAACCCAGCGCGCGACTGGCGACGATGGAACCGATGTTTCCAGCGCCAATCAGGCCAAGTGTCTTGCCCGTGACTTCAATACCCATGAATCCGTTTTTCGGCCAAAGCCCAGCTTGGGTCTGCGCATTGGCCTCAGGCAACTGACGCGCCAAAGCAAACATCAATGCGATGGCATGTTCCGCGGTCGTAATCGAGTTACCGAATGGCGTGTTCATAACGACAACACCCTTGGCCGACGCATTGGGGATATCGACATTATCGACGCCAATGCCCGCACGGCCGATTACCTTCAGGTTGGTCGCTGCATCCAAGATCTGCTTGGTGACCTTGGTCGAAGAACGGATGGCAAGGCCGTCATAATCACCAATCATTGCCGCAAGTTCGTCCGGCGTCTTGTCGGTGATAACGTCAACATCACAGCCGCGTTCAGCGAAAATCTTGGCAGCGTTAGGGTCCATTTTGTCAGAAATAAGTACGCGTGGCTTAGTCATAGGAAATTCCGTTTCACATATCGTCATGCTGAACTGTTTCAGCATCTTCATTGCACAGGGAAAATTGGGGTCCTGAACCAAAGTCAGGACGATCTTTTAGGGTTAAGAGTTCGCCGCTGCGTAAGCCCAATCGAGCCACGGCCCGAGCGCTTCGATATCGGCGGTATCCACGGTTGCACCGCACCAGATACGTAGGCCCGGCGGGGCATCACGATATCCCGCGATGTCATAAGCCGCATGCTCCGCCTCAAGCAAAGCTGCCATTTTCTTGATCATCGCCTCATCGGCGCCCTTAACGGTTAAACAAACCGATGTTTTTGAGCGGATAGCAGGATCAACGGCAAGGAAACCCAAATAGTCGCGTGCCGCAACGATATCGTCAAGCGCCGCAGCATTGGCATTGCTGCGTGCCATGAGCCCTTGCAAGCCGCCAACAGTCTTTGCCCACTCAAGCGCGAAAATAACGTCTTCAACCGCGAGCATCGACGGCGTGTTAATGGTCTCGCCCTTAAAGATACCCTCGGCAAGCGCGCCCTTCGACATTAAGCGAAATACTTTGGGAAGCGGCCAAGCGGGAGTATAGCTCTCCAGTCTTTCAACAGCACGCGGCCCAAGAATGAGAACGCCATGCGCGCCTTCTCCGCCCAATACCTTCTGCCAGCTGAAGGTGGTTACATCGAGCTTGTCCCAAGGCATGTCATAGGCAAACACTGCTGAGGTCGCGTCATTGAACGTCAGACCTGCACGGTCATCAGAAATCCAGTCACCATTGGGGACGCGTGCGCCAGAGGTGGTACCGTTCCATGTGAAGACCACATCATTGGTGAAATCGACCGTGCCGAGATCAGGTATTTCGCCATAAGGGGCGTTCATCACGGTGGCGTTCAGCTTAAGCTGCTTGTTGACATCGGTGACCCAGCCCTCGCCAAAGCTTTCCCACGCCATCATTGTGACGGGGCGCGCGCCAAGCATGGTCCACATGGCCATTTCAATCGCGCCGGTGTCAGAACCGGGGACGATGCCAATGCGATGCGTATCGGGCACCTGAAGCACTTCGCGCATGAGGTCGATCGCGCGCTGCAGACGTGATTTGCCAATTTTCGCACGATGCGAACGGCCGAGTGATTCGGTTTGAAGTTTTTCGGGGCTCCAGCCTGGCGGTTTCGCACAGGGGCCGGAGGAAAAGAACGGACGCGCCGGTTTAACGGCGGGGGGTACTATAGTCATGTAAGCGTCTCCTTGCAGAGAGCAGCGCGGCGTTGGGACCGCGTGGCCCGAGGCTGCGTTTAGGCGCAGCCCCGGCTTTGTCAACGACTATCGTCAACTCTTGTCAGTAACCCTTTTTGCGAAATAAAACTTCACCGCGACGACCGACATATAGTTTCTCGAGCGTTACCGGATGGAAATAGGCCTCAACACGGTCGCCTTCCGGGGTGGTGCCGTAAACTTCGTAGCAACCGCCATCGACTTTCGCCTTCCGCACGGTCCAGCCTTCTTTGGTCAATTTGTTCGTCAATGTTTCCTGACTTTTCCATCCGGACGCAGGGCCCGCATCACATTTGATTACGCCGGTTGCCGATGCTGGTACCGAGGCAAATGCGATTGTCGCCACAGCGGCAAGCAAGAGAGAGGACAAAAAACGCATATTCATGCTCCTTTAAAAATGGGTCTGCGGGGAAGGAAAAACCGTGCTGCAACCAACAGCAGGAAGGGAATGAAGTGAACAAGCGCTGGCACTAGGTTGTTATGGATGAATATCCAATGGACGAGAACCAGCAGTGCGACAGGATAGACCATCCGCTGAAGACGCTTCCAGCCTGCCTTTAACGCGCGCATCGATATATCGTTGCTGGTCAGGGCCAAGGGCACAAATAGCAACATAGCGACCCACCCTGTCCAAATGCCAAGTGCGAAGAACTCCGCAAGCATATCGTCAACATTGCCCATATCGATGACATAAAAAACAAGATGCAAGACTGCGTAGGCAAAGGCCGCAACGCCCAGGGCACGGCGGCGTTGAATAAGCCAAATTAGCGTCGGTCGGGGTCCAAGCAGGGATAGCAAAGGGCTTAGCGCCATCGCCGCAATCATGAATCGAGCGGACCATTCGCCCGTCGGGTGCAACATATCCATCGCGATCAAGTCGCCGGACGCATAAGGCTGCAATATGAACAATGCAGGCAAGCACAGCAGCGCCCAGAAAGCTTTCTTGTTGTTAAGAATGATTCGCAACATCGCTTTTCGATAGTGGTCCGTTCGGTCCGGTGCAACGCGCAAATTGAACCGACATCCGCAATATTCCAGCCATATCCATCATATGTGGTCATTTTTTGGCTGCACCTTCTGTGCAATGCTTTATGTAACCGTCATGGGATTGAAAGCGATCAAACGATGCATTCTGTTGGGCAGCATCCTTTTGCTTTCGTCATGTGGGGGCCGCGAGAAGCCTGACGTTCCGCGTTCCGGCCAAGCTGCGTCGTCAGAAACCGTTCGTCAGTGCATGGCCGCGCTCAAGACAAAGTCAGTCCGCTTTTCGGGGCTTCCGAACAAAAGCTTCGACAACGGATGCCGCACCATCGACACCATAAAGCTTATGGATTTTGGCACGCCGGCTACAAATTTAGGGGCAATGACCTGTCCGCTCGCAAACAATTTCACGGATTGGGCCCGCTACGCAGTTGGACCAGCCGCGAAGATGTATCTTAAAGGCGAGGTCGTCCGGATCGAAACCATGGGCACATTCAACTGCCGGAATGTAAATGGGGGCCGGTCAGGCAAGTTGTCGGAACACGCCTTTGCCAACGCAATCGACATCTCGGCCTTTATCTTGCGCGATGGACGGCGTGTCTCGATCCTTGATGGATGGCGCGGATCAGCAGAAGAACAAGCATTTTTACGCCGCTTACACCAGTCGGCGTGCAAACGTTTTGGCACGGTGCTTGGTCCAGATTATAACAGCGCACATGCCAATCATTTCCATTTCGACATGGCGCAGTCGATGACCAATGGAACGTCTTTTTGCCGATAGGGGGTGGCAAAATGGTCTTGCTCGCCCTACATGCAGGGTAATGACAGACACAAAAATTAACGATCGTCGGTTCTACAAAGCACAGCAAGAAGCAGACTTTGCTGAACAGCAACTCTCCACACCGCAAACGCAGAGCAAGTCTTACAGGCTGGCCTTTCAGGACACTGATTTCCTGCTGCGCGAAGATTTGCGCCCCGTGCGTTTCCAGTTGGAATTGCTCAAAACCGAAATGTTGCTGGATGAGGCGAATATCGGTTCGATGCTGGTCATCTATGGTTCGGCGCGCATTCCCGAGCCTGAAGCGGCAGAGGCATTGTTGGCCGCGGCCGAGGGCGAGCGCGCGACAATCATTGCCGAGCGGATGAAAGAGAAGTCCCGTTTCTACGCCGAGGCCCGCCACTTAGCGCAGCGTGCGGGACAAGCCAACGTCACCGATGAAGAAGGCCGCCGCCACTTTGTTGTATGTTCGGGTGGCGGCCCATCGATCATGGAAGCCGCCAACCGCGGTGCGCACGATGTTGGCGCAGAATCGATTGGCCTCAACATCGTGCTTCCGCATGAACAGGCACCGAACCTGTTCGTGACGCCGCGCCTGAGCTTCCAATTCCATTATTTCGCTTTGCGCAAAATGCACTTCTTGCTGCGGGCACGTGCCGTTGCGGTGTTCCCCGGCGGCTTTGGCACCTTTGACGAGTTTTTCGAACTGCTGACGCTGGTTCAGACGGGCAAGATTAAGAAGATGCCCATCCTGCTTTTCGGGCGGGACTTTTGGAACCGAGTCGTGAATTTTGAGGAACTGATGCTTGAGGGCGTTATTAGCCCGCGTGACTTGGAACTCTTCCAATTCGTAGAGACCGCAGACGAGGCATGGGATGCCATCTGCGATTTCTACGAAGTGTCACATTGATCTAATCAGATTATTTCGCTGCAGGCTGGGCAGGAGCTGTTGCTTCAGCTGCCGGCGTTGCTGCTGCACCGGCGTCTGCAGGCGCAGCAGCGTCAGCGGCTGGTGGCGCGGGCAGAGGCAAGTTTGAACCTTGCGCGTTTAGATATAGAATCAAATTCGCGCGTTCCTCTGGATTGCCGAGACCCGCAAAAGTCATCTTCGTCCCTGGGGCATATTTCTTGGGGTTGGCTAGCCACTTATCCATGCCTTCCCAATCCCAGTTGCCCGGGACGCTTTTGAGCGCGTCTGAATAGGCAAATCCGGCAACATGACCGTGCGGCTTACCCAATGCAGCCCACAGATTTGGGCCGATTCCATTTGGACCGCCTTGCGCGATATTGTGGCACGCTGTGCATTTTTTGAAAACTGCCTCGCCCTTCGCAACATCAGCGGTCGCGAGCAGAGTCGCGATTGGCACTGCAGCAACACCACCCGCATCGCCCGATGCCTCGGCAGCAACGGCAAAGCCCTCTTTTTCAGGCGCTTCGCCATGAAAATACATGCCAGAAACAATGCTCAGTCCCAGCGCGACGATGCCGCCTGCCAAAACCCAGCCTGCAATTGTATTACTACGATCATCCATTGGTTATCAGCCTTGAAGTGCGTTAAAATACCGACGCAGAATGACGTCCGGATTGAGACGCCCCTCTAATGGCGACCGTTACGCCGTGCAAGTGTCCAAATCCACACTTGCCCGATAAGTTTCCCTATCCTAACGCCATGCCGCTATGAACAGTTATCCCGCACCGGCATTGGCAATCGTCAAAGACATGACAGTTGTTGCACATGAACATCCTGCAAAAGCGATTGCCTTTCAAGGCGCGCCTGGGGCAAACTCGCATTTGGCGGCTTTGGAATATGATCCTGGGTGCCTACCCCTGCCCTGTTTTTCGTTCGAAGACGCCATTGATGCGGTACAGGACGGGACTGCGGCATGCGCCATCATTCCGATCGAAAATTCGCTGCATGGCCGCGTCGCGGACATTCACTTTTTGCTCCCTGAATCGGGCCTCAGCATCATCGCCGAACATTTTATGTCGATCCGCCATTGCCTGATGGCAAAGTCGGCAGATGCGGTCCTGAAAACAGCGATGAGCCACCCGCAAGCGCTTGGCCAGTGCCGACATTTCCTCCGCGCCAACAACATCATTCCAGTGGCCTATGCGGACACCGCTGCTGCTGCTGCGTTTGTTGCCGCCAATGGCGACCCTTCGGCTGCGGCCATTGCGCCGCCGATTGCGGCGGAATTATATGGACTGGTTGCCATTAACGATGCCGTGCAAGACGACGACAGCAACACGACCCGGTTCGTGGTGCTTTCGCGGGAGCCCGCAGACCAAAGCATCCTGACGGGCACGTTGATGACCACGCTCATTTTTGAGGTGAAGAACATCCCTGCCGCTTTGTACAAAGCCATGGGCGGATTTGCGACAAACGGCGTCAATATGACAAAGCTTGAGAGCTATCAAAACGGCGCAAGCTTTGCCGCAACTGAATTTTTTGCCGACATCGAAGGCGCACCCGGCGACCCAGCCGTTGACCGCGCGCTCGAGGAACTGCGCTTCCACTGCAACGCGGTTCGCTTGCTCGGCACCTATACGCAAACCCGCGACCGGGGTTAATCTGGTTCGCACCACAAACCGATTTAGAGATGTAAGCGGCATGGCGCGCGCTTATTAGGGCGTGGTCTGTGTGATTTCAAAGTGGTGCAGTTGGAACCCATACGCATTTTCAAGCGTTGGCTATGTTCTCAACCAAAGGAACATAAGATGGCTGATCTATCACAGATTAAAGAACATGCAGAAGTTATAGGCGCTGACGGCGTGCATGTTGGCACCGTTGATGGCATCGAAGGCAACCGTATCAAGCTGAGCAAGCATGATTCAGGGCAAGGCAGCCATGAGGGCCACCATCATTACATCGATGGCGGACTGGTGGCCTCGGTCCACGATAACACCGTTCGCCTGTCGGCCAATGGCGACGTTGCGTTGATGTTTGAACAAGAAGCAAGCGACGACAGCTAACACGGCGCGGCGGCGATTTTAGTGCGCCGCCCCCCAGCTTGGTCCAGTGCCGATTTCAATGCCCAAGGGCACATTGAGTTTCACCAATGGCTCTGCTGCATTGGCCATGATCTGGCGGATGACTTCACTCGCCGCCGCAACATCGGCTTCGGGCAATTCGAACACCAATTCATCATGCACCTGAAGCAGCATTTGGACGTGACCTAAGCCGGCAGCTTTAAGCGCTGGTCCCATTTGCACCATGGCGCGTTTGATGATGTCGGCGCTTGTCCCTTGAATGGGCGCATTTATCGCCGCACGCTCGCTGCCCTGCCGTTCGGCTTGGTTGGGCGATGTGATGCGCGGGAACCATGTTTTGCGTCCGAACAAGGTGGTCGAATGCCCGCATGCGCGGACCGTCGCCATCGTCTCCTGAATATAATTGGAAATGCCGGGGAAGCGTTTGAAATACGCGTCGATGAGCGCTTGGGCTTCGTCCGCCGAGGAGTCCAGCCGCTTCGAAAGTCCCCAACGCGAAATGCCATAAAGGATGGAAAAGTTGATTGTTTTGGCCCGTCCGCGTGTGTCGCGGTTCACTTCACCAAACAGTTCAAGCGCGGTGCGCGCATGAATGTCTTCGCCCTTTTCGAACGCATCGCGGAGCGGTTCGACATCGGCGAAGTGCGCCGCCAAACGGAGCTCGATCTGGCTATAGTCGGCGGACAAAATAACATTGCCAGCTTCCGCGACAAAGGCGTCCCGAATTTGGCGCCCCGTCTCAGTACGGATCGGGATATTCTGCAAATTGGGGTCCGTCGACGATAGTCGTCCGGTTTGGGCGCCGACAAGGCTGTAGCTCGTGTGGACGCGGCCGGTTTTGGGGTCAATCTGTTGCTGTAGGCTGTCGGTATAGGTGGACTTAAGCTTTGCCAGTTGGCGCCAATCGAGGACTTTACGCGCGATGTCGATACCCTGCCCCGCAAGATCCTCAAGCACCGTTACGTCCGTCGAATATTGCCCGGACTTGCCTTTTTTGCCGCCCTTATATCCCATTTTACCAAATAAAATGTCGCCCAATTGCTGCGGGCTGCCAATGGTGAAAGGCTGCCCGGCCAGCCCGTGGATTTCCTTTTCCAACACTTCCATTTGCGCGGCAAATTCGGACGACAGGCGCGCAAGGGCGGCGCGGTCAACCTTGATGCCAGCGCATTCCATCTGAGAGAGCACAGGCACCAATGGGCGGTCTACAAGTTCATAGACGCTGGTTGCTTTTTCGGGACTCAACCGCAGTTTGAGATGATGCCACAGCCGCAACGTCACATCGGCGTCTTCTGCCGCGTAGCATGTGGCATCCGACAACGGCACCGCGGCAAAGCCAATCTGGCTTTTGCCCGTGCCAGTGACGCTTTTGTACGAAATGCATTCATGCCCAAGATGCGTCTTTGCAAGCTCATCCATGCCATGCAACTGACGCCCTGCGTCCAGTGCAAAGCTCATCACCATAGTGTCGTCATAAGGCGTGATTTGAACATTATGCCGCGCCAGCACCGACATGTCATATTTCAAATTCTGACCGATTTTCAGAACGCTTGGGTCGTTCAGAAGCGGGCGTAACTTTGCCAGCGCCGCATCCATGGGGATTTGCACGGGCTTTTCCGCAAACATATCCGTCCCGCCATGCGCGAGGGGCACATAGCATGCTTCGCCAGGGGCGACTGCGAGGCTTAAGCCAACCAGGTTCGCACTCGCCGCCTGCAAGCTGTCGGTTTCCGTGTCAAAGCCAAGCGTGCCAGTTTCGTAAGCGCGGGCAATCCAATGGTCCAACCGCGATACATCCGTCACGCATTCATAGGCCGAGACGTCGATCTTTGGCATCGGCGCAGGGGCGGCGGCCGCCCCCGTCACTGGCCCCCGTTCGGCGCCGTCGCCTGCGTTCGTCGCCTTGGGGTTGCCCGCAATCGCTTTATTGGCGGACGCCGTGTCAGCGACATGCCCGATGCGCTTCAACAGCGAGTTAAATCCATGATGCTGTAAAAATTCGGCCAGCGGCTCTTCGGGGATCGCACCCAAAACCATGTCTTCAATGGCAATCGGCAGCGGGCAGTCTTCTTTCAACGTGACCAAAACTTTAGACAGCCGAGCCTTGTCTGCATGCTCGATGAGGTTATCGCGCAATTTGGATGGCTTCATATCCGGTGCCGCGGCCAAGACGCTTTCCAGATCGCCAAATTCCTGAATCAGCTTGGTCGCGGTCTTTGGGCCAACGCCCGGTACGCCCGGCACATTATCTACGCTATCGCCCATGAGCGCGAGCACATCACCGACCTTTTCCGGACCAACTCCAAACTTTTCACGCACTTCTTCGGCGCGGATGCGCTCGTTTTTCATGGTATCGAACATGTCGATGCACGGTTCGACCAGCTGCATCAGGTCCTTGTCGCTGCTGATGATGGTGACATGCCAGCCAGCGGCACATGCCGCCTTGGCATAGCTTGCGATCATGTCATCGGCTTCAACATCATCTTCTTCAATCAACGGCAGCGAAAACGCGCGCGTTGCATCGCGGATCATGGGAAATTGCGGCTTGAGATCTTCCGGAGGGTCGGGGCGATGGGCCTTATACTGGTCGTAAATACGGTTGCGGAAGGTCTGGCTCGATTTATCCAGCACCACCGCCATATGCGTTGGACCATCGGCTTGGTTGAGGTCATCCGCCAGCTTCCACAACATCGTGGTATAGCCATAGACTGCGCCCACAGGTTCACCATGTTTATTGGTGAGCGGTGGCAGCCGGTGATATGCGCGAAAAATATACGCGGAGCCGTCAACGAGATAGAGATGCTTTTGGTCAGACATGACTGCTCGATAGCAGCCCGTTTTGGCCAAGTCTTTTGCTAAATTATGAAGGCAGTACCGCCGCAGAATTTAGCGCGATTTGCGCAACAATAGGAGGCCGCTGGCAATTATTATTCCGGATCCGAAAAGGGAGGTGATATCAGGCCAGTCACCAAAAATAAGAATGCCAAGGACCAAAGCAATCAACAATTGCACATAGGTCATCGGCGCAATTTCTGCGGCCGAAGCGTGCGTGGTGCCCATGAAGATAAGCCAATGTCCAACGCTTGCGGTCAAGGCCACACAGCAACAGCGCGCGACAATTGTCCAATCGGGAACGCCCACCTGCAGCGCAGGGATTCCCGAAAAATGCCCGGCGATGGCTGCTGTGATAATGACGGGAGCAGCCACCGATGCCACGAGAAACTGCATCAACAGCGGCGTGCCGGCGCCCGCCACCTTTCGGTTCCCGATCATTACAAATGCCATCGAGAGGGCCGAAGCCAGAGGCAGTAAAGCGACCCAACCGAGCTCTTCTACATTGGGTCGCATAATCAACAAAACGCCCCCAAAAGCAATGATTGTGGCCAACCACGTTGCGGCATTGGTCCGCTCATGCAGAATGATAGCGCTCAAAACGGCGGTAATCATCGGGCTTGTGAAACCGATCGCCGTTGCCTCCGCCAAGGGCATCATGAAGATCGACGAAAAGAAGCAAATAGTGGCCGTAGCAATCGAAAATCCACGGATAAGCTGCACTTTTGGCATAGGAATGGCAAATCCCTGCCGCCCCTGCTTGCTGAACAGCAACACACCAAGGCCTATCGCCCCCACGGAGTAACGCAACGCGGCTACCGCGGTTCCGGGCCACGCCCCGGCGATGGTTTTAATGATCGCATCTCCCAGAGACAGCAGTGCAAAACCACAAAGTGCGTATAAAAGGCCCGACCGGACCGAAGATGATAACACGTAAAATTTCTCCGTTGCAGCATCCGCTTAGTGATGTTTGATCTGTATGGAAAGCCGCAGAAACCGAGGAATGAACCGGATAACGGATATCCGCATTACCATTTTCTTCACCATTTGCAGATAGCACCGTTGTGATGACAACCAAGAGCCATCGGAGCAGCGTAACGTGAACGCATTTGGAAAGAAGTCGGGCTTGTCCGTCGGGCGCCCATCATTTGGCGTCGCCCGCCCGATGAGAGGTGGCGCAATGCCAGCGGTCCAACAGCTTACCGCATTGCAGTCGCAATCCAATTACCTGCCACCGGTTGGCACCGATCAACCTACAAGCCTTGAAACGGCGAGCCTTCCCTCCACCGCTATCACGCCGCAGACGTCTATGCAGGAGGCGATGACCCGTCTTTCGGACCGCGCCAACAATACCGCGCCCGTTGATGACGGACCGCAAGGTTTCGAAGCTTCAGTCCACAAAATCAAAGAACAGGTGCTTCCGCGCCTGCTTGAGCGTGTGGATCCGGAGGCAGCAGCCTCACTCAACAAAGAAGAGCTGACGGAAGAATTTAGGCCAATCATCCTTGAGGTGCTAGCTGAGCTCAAACTCACGTTGAACCGCCGCGAACAGTTTGCGCTGGAAAAGGTTCTCGTCGACGAGTTACTTGGATTTGGTCCGCTTGAGGAATTGCTGAGCGACCCAGACATTACCGACATCATGGTGAACGGGCCACTTCAGACGTACATCGAAAAAAAAGGTAAGCTGCAAATAGCGCCGATCCAGTTTCGCGATGAAGAACATTTGTTTCAAATTGCCCAGCGTATCGTCAATCAAGTGGGGCGCCGCGTCGACCAGACGACGCCACTTGCCGATGCGCGGCTAAAAGATGGTAGCCGCGTAAACGTTATTGTGCCGCCCCTCTCGCTGCGCGGAACAGCTATCTCCATTCGTAAATTCTCTGAAAAGCCGATCACCATTGATATGTTAAAGGGCTTTGGTTCCATGAGTGAGCCGATGGCAACAGCGCTTAAAATTGCAGGCGCTAGCCGGATGAACATCGTCATTTCGGGTGGTACCGGTTCCGGAAAAACGACGATGCTAAACGCCCTGTCCAAGATGATCGACCCAGGCGAGCGGGTTCTGACTATCGAAGATGCCGCCGAACTTAGACTTCAGCAACCACATTGGTTACCACTTGAAACACGCCCGCCAAATCTTGAAGGCGACGGTGCTATTACCATTGGTGACCTTGTAAAAAACGCCCTGCGCATGCGGCCTGACCGCATCATTTTGGGCGAAATTCGTGGCGCGGAATGCTTCGATTTGCTCGCGGCAATGAACACGGGGCATGATGGATCGATGTGCACGCTGCACGCCAACAACCCGCGCGAATGTCTTGGACGCATGGAGAACATGATTTTGATGGGAGACATCAAGATACCGAAGGAGGCCATCTCAAGACAGATCGCAGAATCGGTCGACCTTATCGTTCAAGTGAAACGCTTACGCGACGGTTCCCGCCGCACGACCCAGATCACGGAAGTAATTGGTATGGAAGGTGACGTTATCGTCACGCAGGACCTATTCAAATTTGAGTATCGCGACGAAGATGCCGAAGGCAAAATTCATGGCGAGTGGGTTGTAGGCGGGGTGCGTCCCTATACGCTGGAAAAGGCCCGGCAATTCGGTTTCGATCAACCATTTTTAGAAGCGTGCTTGGGTTAAAGCCCCTTGATCGCCAGCGCCATAGCCAAAACAGTGCCCAGTACAGAAAGCAAAGTTATCATCGGCCAGGGGATGAAGCCAACATCTTCAATGTTAACACGCTTATGGCGCTTGCGGTCCGCAAGGCCGCTGATCAACACCATCGATGCCGACACAAGCGCACAGGTCATCCAAAAATGGTCCTGCCAGAAAAAATGTTCCATCCAATCCATCGGCAGCCCCATAGCCTTGCTTTAACCAACGATAAAGGGGGGCGGTATCATTCGGCGATTGAGATGAACGGGGATCTGTTTTCGGACCTCTGCGATTGTGTTCATGTCCAGATCGACAACTGCAAGGTCAGGGGATGTCCCCATATCAATGACTATTTTCCCCCACGGATCAACGACCAGCGAATGTCCATAAGTTTGGCGGCCATCCTCATGAAGGCCGCATTGGGCTGCAGCGATAACAAATGCTTCACTTTCAATGGCGCGCGCGCGCAAGAGGCTGTGCCAATGCGCCTCTCCCGTGGGCACCGTGAACGCAGAAGGCAGCGCGATGATGTCCACGCAGGATTTGGCATAAGCGCTAAACAGGTCGGGAAATCGCATGTCATAACAGATGGCCAGCCCCATGAGGCCAAGCGGGGTGTGGATTGCCACGGGGCGTTCTCCGCCAGAATAAGCGGATGATTCCTTCCAAGATTCGCCTGTATGCAGATGGACATCAAACAAATGCATCTTGTCGTAACGGGCCTTAACCTCTCCGTCTGCGCCAATGATGATGGTTCGATTTGCAAGCTTTTGGCCATCTTCATGGACAACGGGTATCGACCCAAGATGCAACCATATTCCATGCCGCAATGCGCATTCGGATAGCATCCTTAACGCCGCCATGTGTGATTCGTTTTTCAGTTGTGGAAGCGCCCGAACACGATCGCGATCTATCATTATCGACATTTCGGGTGCAAAATACATAATCGCACCAGCGTTGGCGGACCGAATAATAGCATCGATCATGTCCAAAACATTATGCTCCGGATCGATGCCGCTGGTCATTTGGTGCAATGCTATGCGCATGAAAAAGCCCGCACTTTTCTGTCAATTGTCAAAGATTGTGTATTTTGTAAAAGCATTTTCAAGTACCTTAAGCCATGTAAGAAATATGCAACACTTCGGAAAACAATGATAAACTGCGCCTTAGGACAATTCCGTGCTTGCACAAACGGCATAATAGTGCATATACAAAAAGTGAGGTGTAACGCACTTCAGCAATAAGGAGCTCAATAATGCGTTTCGGTAAATTATCTCTCGCTGCTATCGCAGCCGCTTCGCTTGTAAGCGCGCCTGTCATGGCGGAATCACTTTCGCCTGCTGCAAAGGCAGTTGGCGCTTCCAAGGTAAAGCGCGTAGGCGCTAACGCCAAGGAAGAAAGCAAGCTCGGTGGCGGAAGCGGCGTAATCGTTGCTGTTCTGGCTGCAGCCGCTGTAATCGGCGGTATCGTTATTGCTTCTGGCAACGACGACAACGCGCCAACCAGCCCCTGAGTTCTTCAGGAACAAGTTTCAAAAAGGCGGCCTTCGGGTCGCCTTTTTTTTACCTAAAGCGTTGATGTTTTGGCAGTTGCTTTCTAGCACCGCATGATCGGTGGGAAAATAAATGACTAAGAAGCTGAATGTTCTTGTTACCGGCGGTGCGGGATATATTGGTAGCCATGCGGTATTGGCTCTCCTTGATGCCGGGCATCGGCCCATCGTCATTGATAACCTTGTGACGGGCTTTCGCTGGGCAATTGCAGATGAGGCGACTTTTTACGAAGGCGACATCAGCGATAGCACGCTGCTGCAGGACATTATCTGCGATCAGAATATTGATGCTATCATGCACTTCGCTGGATCGGTCATTGTACCGGAGTCAGTCGAAAATCCGCTCAAATATTACAGCAATAACACCGCCAAAAGCAGGAGCCTCATTCAGTCCGCTATTGATGGCGGCGTTCGGCATATGATTTTTTCGTCTACCGCTGCAACCTACGGCATCCCCGAATCAAGCCCGGTGCGTGAAGACATGCCAACGGTGCCGATCAATCCATATGGGGCATCCAAGCTGATGACCGAAATGATGTTGCGCGATGTCGCCGCAGCGCATGATTTTAATTATTGTGCCTTGCGTTATTTCAACGTTGCTGGCGCGGACCCGCTTTGCCGGACGGGCCAGTCAACTGTTGGCGCCACCCATTTGCTGAAAATCGCAGTGGAGGCAGCTTTGGGCAAACGCGCAAGCGTCAGCATCTTTGGCACCGATTATGCCACCGAAGACGGAACCGGCGTGCGCGATTATATTCATGTTAGCGACCTTGCGTCGGCGCATGTTATCGCGCTTGAAGCACTCGTGGCGGATCCAGACCGAAACCACACGCTGAATTGCGGATACGGCCATGGTTACTCGGTCATCCAGGTCCTCGATGCGGTTGATCGCGTCACCAACAACACACTGAATCGCAAGATGGAAGGCCGCAGAGCCGGTGACCCAGACACGCTTATTTCTGACAACACAGCCATTAAGCAGCATCTTGGTTGGGCACCGCGATATGACGATCTTGACCAAATCGTCCAACACGCACTCGCGTGGGAACGCCGGTTGACGGATATTCAGGCCACATAAGCGCTCCCTTGCGTTTTACGCGCCTCCTTCCCATATCCCGCTGCATGGAAACACATTCTCACGCAAATCCGGTGACCTGGTATGGCACCACCATCCTGTCCGTCCGCAAAAATGGCAAGGTTGTGATTGCTGGCGACGGCCAAGTGTCGATGGGCCAGACGGTTATGAAACCAAATGCCAAGAAAGTCCGGCAATTACACGATGGCTCCGTCATCGGTGGCTTTGCAGGTGCGACTGCCGATGCATTTACACTGTTTGAGCGGTTGGAACGCAAGCTGGAACAGCATCGCGGGCAGTTGATGCGCGCAGCGGTCGAACTTGCGAAGGATTGGCGCACCGACAAATATCTGCGCAATTTGGAAGCCATGATGATCGTTGCGGACAAGGACGTCACGTTGATCCTTACCGGCAATGGCGATGTGCTGGAACCAAATGACGGCATTGCTGCCATTGGGTCAGGTGGTAATTACGCTTTGTCAGCCGCCCGTGCGCTTGCCGATTATGAGGCAGACGCCGAAAAAATGGCACGGCATGCGATGAAGATTGCCGCGGAAATCTGCGTCTATACCAATGATCAGTTGACCGTCGAAACGCTTGAAAGCGCGCAATAGCGACCCAGTCACTTGAACGCCAACTGCAACTTCCCATCTAGGCAGTAATGAAAAACGCACTCACCCCAAAAGCCATTGTAGCTGCACTCGACGAACATATCATTGGCCAGGCAGACGCAAAGCGTGCCGTTGCGGTGGCACTGCGCAACCGCTGGCGTCGTCAACGCCTTGGTGCGGATTTGCGCGATGAGGTAACCCCGAAAAACATCCTGATGATTGGTCCCACGGGTTGCGGGAAAACCGAAATTTCGCGCCGCTTGGCCAAACTTGCCGACGCGCCGTTCATTAAGGTCGAGGCCACCAAATTCACCGAAGTCGGCTATGTCGGCCGCGATGTGGAGCAAATTGCTCGGGACTTAGCCGAAGAAGCCGTGCGCCTTGAAAAAGAGCGCCGCCGCGGACATGTGCGCGAAGCGGCGGAGGCTGCTGCTATGGACAGAATATTGAAAACACTGGCCGGCGATACCGCAAGCGAAGCGACGCGCGAAGCATTCCGCCAACGAATCCGCGACCGTCACATGGATGACGTGGAAATCGAAATTGAAGTGGCCGATACGCCCAATATGCCCATGGAAATTCCCGGCATGGGCGGCAATGTCGGCATGATCAATATTGGCGAAATGATGGGAAAAGCCTTTGGCAAAGACAATCTGAAACGCCGCAAGATGAAAGTCCCCGATGCTTGGGCCAAGCTGGTCGAAGAAGAATCGGAAAAGCGCCTAGACCAAGACGACGTCAACCGCGTGGCGCTTGCCGATGCCGAAGCCAATGGCATCGTCTTCCTCGACGAGATCGACAAGATTGCCGTGTCGGATGCACGGGGCGGAGGTTCCGTCAGCCGCGAAGGCGTCCAGCGCGACCTGCTGCCGTTGATAGAAGGGACAACTGTCGCCACCAAATATGGCCCGATGAAAACCGACCATGTGTTGTTCATCGCGTCGGGTGCGTTCCACATCTCAAAGCCAAGCGATATGCTGCCTGAATTACAGGGCCGGCTGCCCATTCGTGTGGAGCTGCGCGCGTTGGAGCATGCTGATTTTGTGCGCATCCTCTCTGAAACCCGCGCGAATTTGCCGATGCAATATAAGGCATTATTGGCCACCGAAGAGGTTACGCTGGAATTCACCGATGATGCCATCGATGCCATTGCGCGCATTGCGTTTGATGTGAACTCCACAGTTGAGAATATCGGCGCACGGCGGTTGCAAACCGTGATGGAAAAGCTGCTTGAAGATATCAGTTTCGACGCCGAGGACCGCACGGGTGAAACGCTCAAGATCGACGCAGCCTATGTCAGCCGACAGCTTTCCGGCATCGCCAAGGACACGGACCTGTCGAAATATGTACTTTGACCCAATCCGCCCCGTGCGGTGATTTCAGCGCGCGGCGTCCACGGCGCCGTTACCTGACTGGGGCGCAACGACAAGCTTCCACGCTTTCTCTTTAACGAAATAACGTTTGGCCAAAGACTGCAGAATTTGCGGCGTCACGCCGTTATAATCACTGTACAACTTGCCCAAGGCGGCAAACCGTTCAGGATCATATGTCGCGCCCTTAAGCTGGTTTAGCCAAAATGTATTGCCGGACGCGGCACGCTCGATAGCTTGCTTGGTCGGTTCCACAGCACGTTGCAGTTCGTCGGCGCTCACCGGATGCGCGACCAAATCAGCCGCAACCGCATCCGCAAAGGCAAAGAAGCGATCCACATCAACAGGCTTCACCTGCGTATACGCCATAAGATACCCGCCGCTGTTAAAGTCGACTGGCCAATTGGCGGCCATGTCAGGGCTGTAACTCGCCGCTTGTTCAGCGCGGAATTTTTCAAACAGCCGATCGCGGAATATCGCCGCCAATGTTTCCAACTGCCGCCCTTCGCTAATGCCATTTATGCCGCCCCCCGTCGGCCATGCCATGACGGCGGCTGCCTGATCAGCTGCACCGCGATGCGTTAATCGCACTGGGATGGAATTTGGCGCCGGAAAGCGCATGTCGCGCGCCGCCGCTGAAACCGCCAGCGCTGCACGCGGCGCCATTGCACCAAAGCTTTTTTCAAGCGCCGACACCGCCGCAGCCTTGTCAAAGTCTCCAAAAAGCATGACCTCAATTGGGCCCTGCGACATTAATGGTTTCCAAAAGGATTCAAATTCAGCCGCATCGATTTTTACAACCTCAGCCGGGGTCGCGGCCTTCCATCGTGCGTCCTTGTTGCGCAGCAGATACTCAAGATCGCGTTGTAGCACCGACGTTGCGGACATCTCATAACTTGCATAGCCCGACGTTGCCAGCGACTTGGCACGCTCAACCGGGGCGGCGTCCCAGCCGGGATGTTCCAACTTCGTCGCAATCAAGGTCAGCTGGTCGGCCAGATCATCGGGGCGCGTATTCGCGCCAAATTCGAACGCATCGTCATCAACCGAAAAGTTCAGCTCAATCCGCCGTCCGTTGACCATCTGATCAATTTGCGTTCGCTTAAGCTTACCAATGCCATTTTCTGGCATGACCAATGGCCCAGCCCAAAGCAACCCACCCTGATCCGGATTCACAGCCTGATAGCCACGGCCAAAGCGCACAAGCACACGAATTTGGCCGCTCTCGGCCTTGTTGGGATACAGCAGCGCGCGCACGCCATTGGAAAGCTCAAGCCGAGTCATCTGCAATCGCGAAACGGCTTCTTCAGCCACAAGCTTCCCCGGCGCACCCAATTTGGGCAGTGCGGCAAAGCCAAGCGCGCTTTCGGATAAGCGTGCCGTTTTGTTGGCCGCTACGGGGGCATTTAACGCCGCTAATGCACGGTTGTCCGCGTTAGCGACTTGCGTAGGTGAAGACAGCAACAAGCGCGTGACGTCAGCCGTGAACAAATTTTGCGTTGACGCGAGAAGCCTTTGGGGCGTGAACTTTTCTTTCATGCCCTCATAGACTTGAACGACCGTTTTGGGGGCAGCCACGGTCTCGCGTATATCGACCGCATTCACAATATCATCCGCTTGTTTGGCCGCAGCCTCAAACGGATAGCTGTCCAACATCGTCCGCAGCGCGTTACCGAACAAGGTTTTCTCGCGGTCGATATCGGCAACTGAGGGTGCCGTCGTTATCGCGTCGGCAATGATCGCACGCACATCGCGCGTTGCCGCCTCCCATTTGTTACCAACGGGTGTGAGCGAAACCAACGTCGCATCTGCGGTACGCGAAATATCTTCCTGTGCGATTTGGGCGAACAGATAATTGCCGCCGCTGCGCGCTTGTACCTCGAGCCGGCGGTTAATGATCTGAAGCGCCAAGGCGTCGACCAGCAACTGCTCATTATAGACAATGGTGTCATTCACTTTGCGCCAAGGCCGCAAATAGGCAAGGCTAACCGTGGTCGGCAAAGTTGGTTCAATCAACACACGCACGGGCGTTCCTTGCGGTGTAGGGTCCCCAAAAGAGGGTTCAGACGTCGGCGGACCTTTCCCCTTCCAATCGTTGAAATATTTCTGCACCAGATTTGCAAGCTGCGCTGGTTCCATATCACCTGCCATGACGACGACAGCGTTTTCGGGGCGATACCAGCGGTCATGAAATGCGCTCAGGCGAATGGCATCTGACGCCTGCAGCGTTTCTGGCGTCCCGATGGTCGAGCGGTTCGCCAGCCGTTGCCCCTGAAACGCGTGTTGGCGCAGAGCATCGCTGTAGATCATCTGCGCGCCGCTGTTTTCGCGCAACTCGGCCAGAACAATTGCGCGTTCAGCATTCAGCGCCGTTGGCGAAATCCGCGGATTGCGGATCATACCGGAAATGATTTTGACGGACTCGTCGAGCTTTTCCGGCGTCGCATTTGGCAAATCAAGCTTATAGACAGTCTGCGTCGGTGTGGTTTGGGCGTTGCTATCGCTGCCAAAGGTTACACCAAATCTCTGCCAAATGCGCTTTGCCTCGCCATCGGGTACAAAGGTCGAACCGCGAAAGGACAAATGCTCGATAAGATGGGCAAAGCCTTGCTCATCATTATTCTCATGCAATGCGCCGGCATCAATCCGCACGCGAATGGAGACTTGCCCTGCCGGAACATCGTTCTTTTTTACGGCATAGCGAAGACCATTGGGCAGAACGCCGAAGGTCCATGTGTCGTCGACGGGGACATCGCTGCCTTCATACAACCATGGTTGTGCAGCAGGCTTGGCTGCCGTTGTTGCGGCAGGTGCCGCTTGCCCATAAGCGGAGGTGAAAAGCAGCAGAGCCGCAAAAGCGAGAGCATTGGAAAATGTGCGCATGTCACTCCTCATAAGGGACGTGCAGCTTGACCGCACATGAACGAGACGGCAAACCCCGCTTAAATTCCGCCATCTACGGAATCATAACCCAATCCGCGGAGGCCAAGTTGCAAAGCCTCGACGCATTCTGCCAATTTATCTGCATCGGTGGTGCGGACGACAAAGTTCGCACCGACCTTGCCTTCACGGAAAAACGGGTAGCTGCCGATTTGGCAGCCTTCATGATGCTTTTCGGTATCACCCAGCAATTTGGCCACTTCGCTTTCGGCGACCCAGCAGCCGATTTGTTGCGACAATAACGGCGCGCCGCCCTCAAGCGTGCCTGTCAATGCGTCTAACATACCCGCGGTGATATGCGGCACACCGGCCATGATGAAGATATTGCCGTGGCGAATGCCCGGTGCGCCGGACATTTTGTTGGGGATCAAGTCCGCGCCCTCGGGCACGCGCGCCATGCGCAAACGGCCCGGATTAATGCCGCCACGCGTTTCATAATAGGCGTGCAGCACTGCGCTTGCCTCTGGGTGAATGACGACGTCTACGCCCAAAGCAGCCGCAATTGCGTCCACCGTGATATCATCATGCGTCGGCCCGATGCCGCCTGTCGTAAACAAATAATCATTGCGCGCGCGCAGCGCGTTGACGGCCTCGACAATCGATTCCTCAACATCAGCAACAACGCGCACCTCTTTTAAGCGAATACCTTGAATATTCAGCCAAAGGGCAATTTGGCTGACATTTTTGTCCTGTGTCCGGCCAGAAAGGATTTCATCGCCAATGATCACAAGGGCGGCTGTGTAGATGCGAGATTCTGTCATAGCGACGCGATAGCATAATTCACCCTCTCGCAAAGTGCGGAATATTGCCTTATATCGTTCATATGGAACAATATGTACGCGTTACGCCCGAAGAGGCGATGCAGGCCCGCGACGGCACTATCAAATTGCACGGAACAGAGGGCTTTGACGGCATGCGCAAGGCCGGACGCCTTGCCGCCGAAATCCTCGACGCATTGGTGCCGCATGTCGTGCCAGGCGTAACTACCGAAGAACTGGATGACATTGTACGCGAGATGACGATGCGCGGCGGCGCGGTTCCTGCGACCTTAGGCTATCGCGGTTACACGCATAGCTGCTGTATTTCGATCAACCACGTCATTTGCCACGGCATTCCGTCGGACAAGAAATTGAAGGATGGCGACATCGTCAACATCGACGTGACGCCGCAACTGGGTGGCTGGCATGGCGACACCAGCCGCATGTTCTTGGTCGGCGATGTGCCTGTAAAGGCCAAGCGCTTGGTGGATGTTACTTATGAGTGTCTAATGCTCGGCATCGAGGCCGCAAAGCCCGGCAACCATGTCGGTGACATTGGTTATGCCATTCAAACCCACGCCGAAAAACATCGTTATGGCGTGGTTCGTGATTTTTGCGGGCATGGCCTTGGCCAATTGTTCCACGACGCCCCCGAAATCGTCCATGTCGGCCGTCCGGGCACGGGTGCCGAGCTGCGCCCCGGCATGATCTTCACCATTGAACCGATGATCAACATCGGCAAGGCCGCAGGCAAAATGCTCGACGATGGTTGGACGGCCGTAACCCGCGACCGCAGCCTGTCTGCGCAGTTTGAACACAGCATCGGCATTACCGAAGATGGCTGCGAGATTTTTACCAAGAGCCCCAAGGGTTTTGATCAGCCGCCTTATTAAGGCTGTGTGGCACAGGCATTGAGAGACCTGAACGCGTCAGAGGTGTTTGGTTGAGATCGGGTTACAACCGCAACCCAGCCGTCTCGTCCAACCCCGCCATGATGTTGAGATTCTGCAACGCTGCGCCGCTGGCGCCTTTGCCGAGATTGTCGAGCATCGCCAGCAGCCGCACCTGCGACCCATCTGGCGATGCCAGCACATAAAGGTCAAGCCGATCGGACGGCGCTTGGTCCGCGTGCATCAGCAGTTCGTTTGGCGCGGCTTCGATGTGCACAGTAACCACTGGCGACCCCGCATAATGCGCTGCGAGCGCGGCGCGTAACGCATCTGCGCTGGCTGCTCCCGTCATCGCGGACAGCGGCAAAGGCACCTCAACGATCATGCCGCGAAAGGCGCGGACGACGGCGGGCGCGAATATGGGTGCGAGGGTGAGGCCCGCATGGGTCTGCATTTCGGGCACATGCTTGTGCGCCAGATCAAGGCCGTAGCTGCGATAGCCAATGTCCACGCCTTCGCCTTCGAACCTTTGGATCAACGCCTTGCCGCCGCCTGAATAGCCCGACACCGCGTTGACGGTGTATGGCCAATCCGCCGGAAGCAGGCCAGCGGCGACCAAAGGCGCGATAAGGCCCAAAAATCCAGTTGGGTAACAACCGGGGTTGCTGGCCAACCGTGCAGACGCAATGCGTTCGCGCTGGTCGGTGCGATATTCTGCAAAGCCATAAGTCCAGTCGGGGTCAACACGATAAGCGGTTGATGCATCAATGATTCGGGTGCTGCTGGACGTCGTCATGGCGACTGCCTCTTTTGCAGCGTCGTCTGGCAAACAGAGGATGACAAAATCAGCGTCGTTTAACGCTTCACGCTTCGCGGCCGGGTCTTTGCGTTTATAGTCATCGAGCGTTACAAGCGTGAATTCCGCACGCCCGGCAAGCCGGTCAGCGATTTCGAGGCCAGTGGTGCCTGCTGCACCATCGATGAAGATAGATTTGGTCAAAACGCAACCCGCTTACGTGCCAATATCGGTTCATCATGCTCGGCAAACCGGGCCGCAGCATCCGCCAGCGGTTGAACACTGACCGCCATCGCACTGCCATTGGCATGGATGATATGATCCGCGTCTGCCATGATCCCAACATGCCCCGGGAAGAAGACCAGATCGCCCCGCTGCAGCGCTGCGCCTGCTGGCAAGTCCGCGCCAAAATCAGCCTGCTGCATATCCGCATCGCGCGAGGCCATGACGCCCTTTAGGCCAAAGACCAATTGCACAAGGCCAGAACAATCAATCGCGTCGCCACTGCGTCCGCCCCAGCTATAAGGCGTGCCAATCAACTGTTCGGCCAAATCAGCAGGCGACGCAGCGACGCTTCCGATAGCTGATACATGCACGATCGGTATAAAACCATTTTCACAGGCAAGATATTTGCCGCATTCACTCAGGTTCCCGCAGAGCAGGCGCGCGCCCATGGGATATCGCGCCAGCACGGACGATTTTGTCGATGGCGCAGCCACGAGCAAGGTCGCGGGCGCACTGACGATATGCGTTGCTTCAAAGTCATCACCCAGCTGCGCAAAACGCACATAGCCAAGATATTTGTCGTGCAAGCAATAGCCCCATGCCCATTCGCCCGCGACATCAAGCACGGCAAATTCCTCGCCATGCATCAACGCGCTCACGGGCATGGACGTTGCATGCGCCTCAGCATAGATTTCAGTCACAGGCGCGATACCCGTGCGCAGCATGGGCACAGCATAATGCGGCGCAAACAGCTTTCCAGCCAGGCTGATATCGGCAAGATCACCACGGATCGGCGTTGTCCTTTTGTCTCCGACAAGGCTGTGCCCGCTTAATGTATAAATAGGCCGCTCGCCTGCCTGTATCTGACCGTCTACCAACTGTTTATGTCCCTGCCCTGCGACCATGTTCCCGGGCCTCGGCAAGGGAACATATCAAATGATATATGACGCTTTATCGCGCCGGATATGTTTCTGCCAGATAGCCGAAGACGGCGCGCAATCCAAGCGCCTCTCCGCCCTTTGGCCTACCGGGCTTGCTCGTTGGCCGCCACGCAAATGTATCCAAGTGAACCCAGGGCACATTGTCGGGAACAAATTTCTGCAAGAATAACGCGGCGGTAACCGCACCGGCGAGCCCGCCCCCACTGTTCGACGTGTCTGCAATATCGCTGTCGAGCATTTCCATATATGGCGCCCAAAGCGGCATGTGCCACACGGGGTCGGTCACCGCTTTCGATGCGGCCAGCAAGCCCGCTGCGATGCTATCATCATTGCTGAACATCGCGGGCAGGTCGGGCCCAAGCGCAACACGCGCTGCGCCGGTCAACGTAGCGAAATCGATAATCAGTTCCGCCTTATCTTCGATCGCTTTGGTCAGTGCGTCGGCCAGAACCAAGCGTCCTTCGGCATCGGTATTGTCGATTTCAACGGTAATGCCCTTGCGGCTTTTAACGATATCGCCCGGCCGCATTGCGTTGCCCGATATGCTGTTTTCTGCCGCCGCCACGAGCATATGTAAGCGCACGGGCAAATGCGCCGCCATGATAAGTTCAGCCAGCGCCAGTGCATGCGCGGCGCCGCCCATATCCTTTTTCATCAACCGCATGCCAGACGCTGGCTTGATATCCAGCCCGCCCGTGTCGAAGGTAATGCCCTTACCCACAATCGCGATACGCGGGTGACGCGGGTCACCCCATTCAACTTCGATGAGGCGCGGCGCATGTTCGCGCATCGCCGCCTTGCCAACCGCGTGAATGAGCGGATAGCCGGTTTCCAGAGCCTCACCCGCCGTCACCGTAACATCGGCCTTATGCGCTTTTGCAATCCGTTTGGCTTCTGTTTCCAATGCGTTTGGCCCAAGATCACCTGCGGGCCGGTTGACGAGATCGCGCACCAAAGCCGTCGCTGCCGCCAGCAACGCCGCCATGGCGATGCGCGCAGGCTCCTTTACCAGCAAAACCCGTGGCCCTGTCAGCTTTGGTTCGCTTAGATATTCTTGATAACGATACTGCCCCAGCATCCAGCCAAGCATAGCCTCGCTGGCATCATAATCGGCGAGCCGATATGTCCCTTCGGGCAAGCTGTCCGCCAGCTTTGCCAAATGCCACAAGCCCGGTGCAGCAACATCAGTCATACCCGCCACTACAGACCACTCCCCTGGTTTGTCGCCGGGCAAGATAGCGATATCATTGGCGCCACCTTCGAACTTTTGTGCCTTGACGGCCGTTCGGACAGCATCAGGTTGAAGTGCAAGCCAGCCTGCAAATCGGCCTTTGTCGGTCACATGAATGTGGGTGGCGGCCTGCCCGTTGTCAGGCTGGATTAAAGTGTCATACTGCATGCACGCAGCGATAGCGGCAATGGCACGCGAACGGGAGAAGTTTTAGGGATCTTCTGCATTTTTCTTAGATTTATGATTATGAGTACACCCGTCCAGTTGGGTGCATGTTATCGCACAGCAAAAGCCGGCGTCACGCAGCACAAACCAGCGTAGCCGTTTATTCAGCCATTTGTTGGACCCACTACAGCCGCGGCTGACGGGCGTTCATCCGCCCGTCAGTGTGTTTCATTCTGCCGCGATCAACGTCTCTTCGGTTTCCCGACGCGCGCTAGAGAAGGCGGGCGCTGAAAAAATCATCACGCCGTCGTCGATAGCATCTTGGGTGAGGATTTTCTTCTCCGCCGCATAATTCTGCAGAACCCGCCATGGATGGCGATCACCGTTCTTGGGCAATGTGTCAAAGCTGCGCGCGAAATAGCCAGAACTAAAATCGGTCACGAATGGCAGCTTAGGCATATTCGGATCATCGAGAACCGGAGTTGCAACCAAAGCATTTTTGTCATCCATTTTCCACAACAAGCGGCAGACATAATCCGCAACAATATCCGTCTTCAACGTCCATGACGCGTTGATATAGCCGAAAACGCTGGCGAAATTGGGGATGTCGTTAAACATCACGCCCTTGTAATTGAAATGCTCACCAAAATTGACAGCCTCTCCGTCGACGCTGATCGCGGTTTTACCCATCGTCACCAGGTTCAAACCAGTCGCTGTAATAATGATGTCGGATTCGATGTGCTTGCCCGACTTTAACTGAATGCCGGTTTTGGTGAAGTGATCGATATGGTCCGTAACGACTTCCGCTTTGCCTTCGGTAATCGCGTTAAACATATTGCTATCTGGAATGAGGCAAAGGCGTTGCTCCCAAGGCCCATATTTTGGCACAAAATGGGTGTCGACATCCACCGATGCAGGGAGCGCTTCCCGCGCCATGTTGACCAGCTTCTCACCCAGCTTTGCCGGGTTACGGCGTGCATACCAATATGTAAAACGCTGCATGTTGATGTTGCGCCACCGCGTAAGCGCATAAGCCAGCTTTTCCGGCATGATCTTGCGCACGAATTTTGAAAATGGGTCGATGGCAGGACGCGAAACCATGTAGGTTGGCGAACGCTGAAGCATAGTCACTTGCGCGCCTTGTTCCGCCATAACAGGAACAATCGTAACCGCCGTCGCACCTGAGCCGATGACAGTTACCTTCTTGCCCTTATAATCCAGATCTTTAGGCCAATGTTGCGGGTGAACAATTTGACCACCAAAGTCGGCTTCACCAGCAAAATCGGGCTTGTAGCCCTTATCATAATCATAATAGCCAGCGCACATGAACAGGAAACGTGCGGCAAAGCGGCGTTCCTTACCTCCGTCAACGGCCTTTGCCGTCACATGCCAGCGCGCGTCGGCGCTCGACCAATTGGCCGAGATAACTTTATGACCAAAATGAATATGCGGCGAAATTCCATATTCTTCGGCGGTTTCATGCACATATTCGTGGATAGAAGGGCCGTCCGCGATGGTCTTTTCATGCAGCCAAGGTTTGAAACGATATCCCAAAGTGTGCATGTCGGAGTCAGAGCGAATACCGGGGTAACGGAACAGATCCCAAGTACCGCCCATATCGGCACGCTGCTCAACAATGGCGTAACTCTTGTTCGGGCATTGCATCGTGAGGTGCGCAGCAGCGCCAATGCCAGAAAGTCCGGCCCCTACAATCAAAACATCGATAGTCGTTTCAGCGTGCGCCATATGCCTCTCCATTTTCTGCGAAAATCTTACTGACATCGTTGCAAATTGCAACTGGCTTTCGCGCGCGGCGAAATGCCGCTACGGCAGTGCCAGACCAATAAGGAAATGTGCATCATGAGCGACACAGTGGACGAAGATTATGTCTATGACGAGGCATCCGGGGAATGGATAAGCGCGGCCGCGGCCAAGACCGCAGCTGCGGCAGACGGTGCTGTCGAAGTACGCGATGCTGTCGGAAATCTGCTTGCGGATGGCGACCAAGTGACCTTGATTAAGGATCTGACCGTCAAGGGCGCTGGGCAGACTTTGAAACGCGGAACGCTGATCAAGTCCATCCGCTTGACGGGTGACGCACAAGAGATTGATTGCCGTTTCGACGGTATCAAGGGCCTTGTCCTGCGCGCCGAATTCGTACGAAAACGGTAATGATACGCGCCAGCCTCCGCGCAACCCTCGCATTATTCTACCTCGTCGCAGGTATCCTGCACCTCATATCGCCGCGTGGATTTTTGGCAATCACCCCGGACTGGGTTCCCTTCCCCCAATTCATCGTTGCATTCACGGGTGTCGCCGAGATAGCCGGTGCGATTGGGCTCATGATCCCGCAGACGCGCAAATGGGCGGCAATTGGCTTGGCGCTCTATGCCTTGTGCGTATGGCCGGCGAACTTCAACCATGCGTTTAACGGCATCGCGCTAGACGGAAAAACGCTGAGTTGGTGGTATCATGGTCCGCGCTTGGCGTTTCAGCCGGTGTTGATTTGGCTCGCTTTTTGGGTTGGACACGTCACCAATTGGCCAAATTGTAAATCCCGTTAACAATTCACACCCTCTTCTGTTATCTTGCCTTTCGATCTTGATCCCCGCGTGAGAAAAGGAATGAAGGCATGCATAAGGACGGCGACAAAATTGGTGTGACGGAAGAAGAGGCGAGCGGCGGGGTCAAAAATGTTGGTCTGCGATATGTACTCGCCATTTCGCTTTTGCTGGCAATCATCATTTTATCCGCAATGTGGATGACAGGCGCTGCGCTGAATTAGCTTACGCCCATCTTGAAAACCGGAGGCCCAATGCCCAGTTCGCTTAAGCGGGCCGGGCCCCTCTGGTCGTCATGTGACGGCGATGTCGGACCGCTTTATGATCAGAAGAGGAGACCCGATATGAATGCAGCCGTTGGAATGCCGTGCCCTGTATGCAAGGTTCCGCTCGTGATGAGCGATCGCCAAGGTGTCGAAATTGATTATTGCCCGCAATGCCGCGGCGTTTGGCTTGATCGTGGGGAGCTCGACAAAATTATCGAGCGCAGCGCTGCCGCCGAATTGCCACCGCCACCCGCGCCGCAAGCACCACCGCCACCCCAAAGCGGGTTCGCACCGCAAGGCTATGGTCAGCAACACCAAGGCTATGGCCATGGCTATCCCTATAAGAAGCGCAAAAAGTCGTTTCTGGAGGAGCTATTCGATTAAGCCGTAACGCGGCGTGCACATAAAAAAAGGGCCGCCTTTCGGCAGCCCTTTTTTTTAGCATTTCGGCTGATTAATCAGCTGCGGACAGGTTGATGGCCGAAGCCTTACCGTTGCGGCCGATTTCAACTTCGAAATTCACGCGCTGTTCTTTATCCAGCGTGTGCATGCCGGCTGCCTGAACGGCCGAGATGTGCACGAAGCTGTCATCACCGCCGCCATCAGGCGCGATAAAGCCATAGCCTTTGTCTGCATTGAAAAATTTTACGGTGCCTACTGGCATAATATGTTCCTTTCACGAAACAGGTGACCACCTGACAACAGCGCCAAGTGGGTAGCCAAGTCGTGGTAGGAAAAACGTTGCCCGTTCCGCTCTTCTGACCGGAGACGCGCCTCAAAAATCCGTCGCGGTCGACGATAGCGTTTGACGTGTATACGCTTCATTTCAACAATGTGCAAACGCCAAGGCGGAATTCTACTTTATTCCTTGGCGCTTCCATTTTTGGAAGGCCCCAGAACGGCGCGTTATTTGGACAGTCGTTTCCGGTTGGCAACGACGCGTTCGGAATAATGGGCGATGCTGCCGCTGACTATCGCTTCGGGGCTGCTGCCAAGCTTTCCACTTATCAGGTCACAGCCGAGCGCGATATTCGCCGCGACTTTCTCAGTCACCATCCGCTCGGCCTCCCGCGCGGCATCCGGCCCGCCTTGCGCCAGACTGCCGATGCGCATCGCGATCACCATATTGGATTCGGCGGCGAGCGCCCAAGCATCCATGCTTATGTCGAACCAGTTGGGAAGTTTTGGTGTCGTGGTCATCCCCCACCCTAACCCGCCCCGCCAAAATGTCACGCCGCAAAAACGGATGCCGTCCGACGGGCATTTTCTCCTAAATCTTATTCCCCAACGCGCGTTAACCGTGTGCGGTTGCGCGTTAGCCATTCGGATTTGTCGTCATCCTGAAAATCCACCTGTTTTACCGTTTCGATCCTGTCGCCGTTGCGCGTTGTGGTCAGGCGAAGCATGGCCGGCCGGTCATCATCTGTGCCGCGCGATTCCTCGACCATCGTCCAATGCGTTGCATCCGCCGCAGCTTCTCCCATGCGTACCGCGTAGGTCAAAACCTCTACCGGGCGAGCCTTGCGAAAGGTCCCTATGGTTACGGTACCTGCCGCAGGATCATACAGTTCGACCGACGTAATTCTTACGTTTCCAACCTTTGGACCATCGTCAAAATCGGATTTGCGGATGATGGTCACACCGTCGCCCTGATCCTCGACCACAGTTTTAACTGGAATGCCGAACCATTTATTTGCGCCATAATCGAGATAATCGAGGCTCCCCTCCCAATTACCAACCATAGACGCACGCGCAGCAGCGACGTCCAGCGGTAAAGGCTCGGCAATCGCGGGCGCGGCAATGATGCAGAGGAGTAATAAAGCGAAATGTCGCATGATGGTGTATCCCTGTTGACGGTTGCAGCAGAACCGAAGCACTATCTCATGCGCATGCAGGGCGATAGCGCAATTTACGCGCCCGATGTGGCGCATTCCGATGCGAATGAGGGCGAGAAGCACCCCCACCCCACCACTTTCTATTTCCCAAAACCTTCGCACACTCCTACGGGCCGCTATTACATTTTTGTGACGAGTTTTATGTTTGAAGTTGATGCAGTCATTACTTGGGTGGACGGGGCGGATCCTGTGCACCTTGCGAAGCGGGAACGGCATCTGGTGCTGGCGGAGGCTGACGCCGTGGCGCAGGCGCGGGCGCCGCTGCATGACAATGGCACCAACCCCCATCGCTGGGTGTGCAGTGACGAGTTGAACTATTGCGTGCGCTCCATCGCCAATAACGCGCCTTGGGTGCGGCGGATCTGGATTGTGACCGATGACCAGACACCTGTGCTTGAACGCATCTCGCCCGAATTTTCCGCAAAGATCAGCATCATCGACCATCGCGAAATCTTCGCCGGCTATGAGGATGCGTTGCCGACCTTCAACTCGCTTTCGATCGAAACGATGCTGTGGCGCATACCGGGGCTGGCAGAACATTTCTTATATTTCAACGATGATGTTTTCCTGACCGCGCCGGTAACACGCGCGGATTTCTTTGCCGCCGATGGCCCCGTGCTGCGCGGCAAATGGACGAACCACAGCGACCTTGCCGCGTGCGTTGCCAGCCGGGACGAGGCATGCCTGCTGAACCATTATAATCAAATCAACGCCGCGCAGATGATTGGCTATACCGCCGACCAAGTGTTCGAAAGCGCGCATGTCGTCCACCCGACGCAGCGTTCGGTGATGGCGGAATTGTTCGACACGTACCGCGACGCGTTTATCGCCAATACAAGCTATCGTTTTCGCGACGCTGCGCAGTTTCTGCCCCAAAGCCTGCATAACCACGCCTGCCTTGCCGACGGAAGCGCCGCAATATTGGATACGCGCGATTATCTGCATGTCGCCGTTGGCGGGATCGACACATGGTCCGCCGATGATGTCAGCGGCTATTTACGCGGCAGCGAATGGGACGCGATCAAATTCCTGTGCGTCAATGACTTGCCAGAGGTCGAACGCAGCTTCCCCGATGCACGTTTGTGGATCGAGGAAGCGATTGGCCGTTCGGGTGCTGTCTAACGCTTAATCATGCTCCCGATCACCAGCGCCCATATATAGCTCGCGGCCGGTTTCGTCATAGACCTTGCTCATTTGCGCCATGCCGGCCTCTGCCTCTTCGGTCGCGATGAACGCGTCGGCTGGCTGGTTTTGCAGCTTGGCAAACTCCCGCACTTCCTGGCTGATCTTCATTGAGCAGAATTTGGGTCCACACATTGAACAGAAATGCGCTGACTTTGCGCCTTCGGCTGGAAGCGTCTGGTCGTGATATTGTTCGGCGGTGTCGGGATCGAGGCTGAGGTTAAACTGGTCGCGCCAGCGGAACTCGAAGCGCGCCTTTGACAGCGCATCATCGCGGACCTGCGCCGCGGGGTGGCCCTTGGCAAGATCGGCGGCGTGTGCGGCCAGCTTGTAGGTCACCACGCCGACCTTAACGTCGTCGCGGTCGGGCAGGCCCAGATGCTCCTTCGGCGTGACGTAGCAAAGCATCGCGGTGCCGTACCAGCCGATCTGCGCTGCGCCAATGCCGCTTGTGATATGGTCATATCCCGGTGCGATGTCGGTGGTGAGCGGTCCGAGCGTGTAGAAAGGTGCCTCGCCGCACGCTTCGAGCTGCTTTTCCATATTCTCCTTGATCTTGTGCATCGGCACATGGCCGGGCCCTTCGATCATGACCTGCACATCCTGCGCCCATGCGCGTTTGGTCAGCTCGCCCAGCGTGTAGAGTTCAGCGAACTGCGCTTCGTCATTGGCGTCGTAGATGCTGCCGGGGCGAAGGCCGTCGCCGAGCGAATAAGCGACGTCATAGGCCTTCATGATCTCGGTAATCTCGTCGAAACGTTCGTAGAGGAAGCTTTCCTTATGATGCGCGAGGCACCATTTCGCCATGATGCTGCCGCCGCGTGACACGATGCCGGTCATACGCTTGGCCGCGAGCGGCACATAAGGCAGGCGGACGCCCGCGTGGATGGTGAAATAATCAACGCCCTGTTCGGCTTGTTCAATCAACGTATCAGCGAAGATTTCCCATGTCAGATCCTCGGCAACGCCGCCGACCTTTTCCAGCGCCTGATAGATGGGCACGGTGCCGATGGGGACGGGTGAATTGCGGATGATCCATTCGCGCGTGTCGTGGATGTTGCGGCCAGTGCTGAGGTCCATGACGGTGTCCGCGCCCCAGCGGATCGACCAGACCATCTTGTCGACCTCAGTCGCGACATTCGATGCGACGGCACTGTTGCCGATATTGGCGTTGATCTTGACCAAGAAATTGCGGCCAATCGCCATCGGTTCGGATTCGGGGTGGTTGATGTTGTTGGGAATGATGGCGCGGCCACGGGCGATTTCGTCACGGACGAATTCGGGTGTGACATAATCGGGGATCGACGCGCCAAAGCTCTCGCCGTCGCGCTTATATTCGGCAAGGCGGGCGCGACCGAGGTTTTCGCGCTCGGCGACATATTCCATTTCAGGGGTGATGATACCCTTACGCGCATAATGCATCTGGCTTACATTCATGCCGGGCTTGGCGCGGAGCACCTGCTTGCGGACATTGGGGAATGGCGCGACGCCGCCGCTGCGGTCGGGGCCAAGCTGGCCATTGTCCTCGGGCTTGACCTCGCGCTGGGTCACCTCAGTCACATCGCCGCGCGCGATGATCCACGGGCGGCGAATTTCGGCCAGGCCAGCGCTGATGTCGATATGCGCGGTGGTGTCGGTGTAGGGGCCGCTGGTGTCGTACACGCGCACGGGTGGCTCGCCCGATGACGGCTCAAGATAGATTTCGCGCATGGCAACGTTCAACGGGCCAACATGGATTTTCTTGCTGCCGCGAATGGGGCCAGTGGTGACGCCTATTTCAGTGCGTGCGGGAACATCTGCCATTTAAACTCTCCAAGTTACATAAGGAGAGCGATAGGCGTGAAGACCGGTTTCGGTCCTCGCCAGTCTCAAGGACCGGCTGCGGTCTCACCTCCCTACGCCCGTGCAAACGGGATCAGGTTCAGCGGGTCGCGGGCATTGCAGCGCCGCCTCTCAGTCGTGCGACTCCCCGGGGATGAGACTGGATAGCTGAGACCGCGGGGTCAGTCCAGCATCCCCTCATGGCGCAACGTGATTTCAGCATATTGGCTCGCTTACAAACATTACACATTCAACGTTAAAATGCTGTATTATAGAAATTAAGCTTTGTTGTGATATGTTAATAACGTCTATTGTACGGGGAAAATAGGCACAGCGTGTCGCCTAAGGAGCAATGGGAGGCCGCTTTTGCCAAAGATTAAAGTAACGACGTTCGGATTGATTTTCCCGCTTAGCGTTGTTTTGTCCGGCTGTGGTGGTGACACGACCAGCAATGGAGCTGCCCCAGCCGTAACGGTTGTCGCCCCGACACCGTCTCCTCCGCCAACGCCAACGCCACCCCCAACTATATCCGGGATAGTCGATTTTACGACTATTGATGTCAGCAGACTGGATAACTACGCCAATCCGGTATTGCCCGCTTATTATGATGGCACGGTGGCCGCACTGGACAACACACCCAACAACAATGCGATCAGTGACCGCGTAGCTACGCTTGGGAGAGTATTGTTTTACGACAAAAGATTAAGCGTTAACGACACAACGTCCTGTTCGAGTTGCCATCAACAGGCCAGCGGATTTGATGACCCGCAAAGATTTAGCACAGGCTTTTCGGGTACTGCCTTTACCAGCGCCCATGCCATGCGACTGGGCAACATAAAATTTTATCGTCCGGGGACCATGTTTTGGGACAAACGGGCTGCCTCACTGGAATTGCAAGTCAGTCAGCCCATCACGCACCCCATTGAAATGGGTTTTGACAGCACACATGGCGGGATAAGCGCCTTGCTGACCAAAATGGCGGCTTCAACTTATTATCCCGACCTGTTTACGCTCGCTTTTGGCAATGCCGCAATCACCGAAGCGCGCATACAACAAGCCTTGGGCCAATTTACCCGATCCATGATTTCGTCCGCCAGCCGTTGGGATACCGCCTATGCGCAGGTATTTAGCGCGACCGGGCCCAACCGGAATCTCAATGTATCCTTGCCCGGCTTTACGGCATCTGAAGATTTGGGACGTCAATTGTTTATGACAGGTCCAGGTCAAGGCGGGGCGGGTTGTGCAGCCTGCCATCAACCGCCGACGTTCGCGTTGGCGGCCAACTCACTCAGCAACGGCTTGGACGCAAACGAAACCATAATCTTCAAATCGCCGTCGCTGAAAAATGTGGGATTATCCAGAGCCTTCATGCACGATGGAAGATTTTCGACGCTTGAGCAGGTGATAGAACATTATAACAGCGGCATCCAAAATGGTCCGGCACTCGACAATCGGCTCAAAACGCCGGGAGGAGCACCGCAGCGGTTGAACCTGAGCGTGGCCGAAAAAACCGCGTTAGTGGCATTCCTGCTGACACTGACCGACAATAACCTCACCAATGACGCAAAATTGAGCAACCCGTTTAAGAAGTAATGCGGCCATATTGCGTCAGGGTCAGGTCTAGCTGGCGCTGGCTCCATCAGACCCAAGCGCCGCCCAGAGCACCAATGTGCTGCCAAGCCGGAGAAACCGTTCGGCTATGGCAGGCGCGAACCCTTGCCTGCTTGCCAGCCGAACCGCTGCCATGGCCGCTTCTACGCCGCCGTCGGCCGACACCTGTTCAACGAGCATGGCAACGGCGAGGATATCCACCGCAAGCTGGTCCGTTGCATCGCGCGCGGGAACAGGCGCAAGGCCATTTTGCAATATGCGCATCCACATCCGATGGTTTAAATCCTCAAGCCGGCCTTCGTCCGTGCAAACCGACTGCGCCAGTTTCGAACCGATCCAAATCAGCCGCGCTTCGCGGGAAAGCGCCGGCTTTTTCGCGCTGGGTGTGAACTGGTTTTGTGATGAATACATGGGGGTGCGGCCTAATCATAGAACCGACCCTCATATGTCGCTGTCATGATTTCAAAGTCGTTAAGGAGGTTCAAAACGTATAGCTGATTCCGCCTGCTACAAACCATTGGGCAGCATCACCACGCAGCGCCGTAATCGGCGATCTTTTGGCATCATTGGTCAAGCGCGAATAGCTGACAAAGCTATACACCCCCCAGCCTCCGTTACGCGCGTCGCCGGACAAATCGACACCACCGAGCAGGCTTGCGCCATAGCTTTTCCAACCGCTACGGGCGTCAAATTGCGGCAGCCCGCTTGCACTGCTGCCCGCTTGATTGACGCTGAAATATGTATCGGCATAACGGCCATCAACATGCGTTGCCGAAAGGACCACGCTCGTGAATATCGCGGTCGACAGCGGGGTCGAATATGTGATGCTTGGACTGATCAGGCGCCCATCATGCGCATTGGCGACGTCCCATTGGATATCGCTGGATATGGTGAGCGAATCGTACGCATGGATAATCTTGGAAAAAGAAACGCCTGCCCTTGCCCCCACTTCAACCGCCACATCGACTTTGCCCAATAAACGGACAATCGGGTCTTTCATATGGCTGTGGCGGTCCATCCGGACACGCACAAGCGGGCCTGCTAGAAATGTGACGTCCTTATCGCCGTTCCCATCCGCAATCAGGTCTATGTAAAACCCCGGACCGCGTGCACCAAATGCAAAACCGGCGACACTGCCTTGTACAATAGGCGCCGGGGACAAGATGTAATCATCCGATCCATCATAGCTTGGGCCATAACCAGCACCGATGCCGACCGTCACCCAGTCACCTGCAAATACCCCGCGATCAAGCGTTTCGGGTTTCGCGGCCTTACCGTCTTGCGCAAGGGCAGGTCCGCAGACAGCGGCGCTGATGCAAAGCGCAGCAACGCAGCGTAAAGAAGTTTTCATGAATTGCTCCGACATAACGAAACAAGCGAACCATCCGAGCGATCAGTTGGTTCCCCCTTCGTGCCGGAATTTACTTAGAGCATATATTTCATCTGGACCCGTTGGCTGACCATTGCGGTATCGACAGTGAAGGCGGCCGAGCGGAACTTTGGTGGGCCGGTCATGATCGCAGGATTACGCGAAAACCCAAAGCCTTCTCGTGGCAAAAAGACCGCCATATCCATTTTGCTGTTGGCGTTTTCATCATGCACAAGGGCGACAGCATAAGTACCGGGGCTTACGCCGTTGAAGGAGACTTGCGCCGCATTTTTGGCCGGCACATTGGCCCTAAGGCTTTTGGGATCTTTGCTACAATCCGGGAAAAACCGAGGGTTTGCGGTGACGCAGACGAGGACATTGCCTTTGCCGCTGCGTAGGCCATAAATATTCACCTCAAGCGTTGCAGCCGATGATGTTGCTTCAGCTGCGCTGACGAGGGTGGCGGCTCCAATGGCCGAGCCCAAGATCAGTGCCGCATATTTTGTCCCAAAACCTGAAATATAGCCCATAATTCCCCCGATACGCGTCATGATGCTTTTGGTGATGCGTTGCCGTTATCAGCCATTGCCCTAATTTGCCGTTCACTATGAATTTCGGAAAGCATTCCCAGCCCATATGGTTGGTCACTCCCATGATGGTCATGATCGCTAGCACAGCGCCCAAAGCCCCGACATGAACAGGTATGATAAAAACCAGCGCGGGAATCACAAGGGCACCCGACAAGGCCTCCCACGGGTGAAAGGCCATCGCAGCCCATGCGGTGGGCGGGCGGCTTTCATGGTGCACCGCGTGCGCGGCCTTAAACCAAAACGGGCGATGCATCAGCCTGTGCGTCCAGTAGAACCACGTGTCATGCGCAAATAGATACAGGAACACCGACAGCGGCAGATACCAGAGAGGAAATGCGTCCACGTCACGGTATATCTGTGTCCAGCCCAGACTGTCCCAGCCCCAGGCGACAATTCCAGCTGGAATGCCATATATCGCTGCACTGGCCAGACTCCAGCCGATCTCGCGTTTAATCTGCTGGTCAAGGCCGGCGTAAAGGCCTGGCTCCCGAACCTGTGTTGCCCATGCAAACGCCCCGCTAACAAGCAAGTAGCGTATACCGACAATTACGGTCATTGCCGCAGCAGACAAGATCAAGACAACTAAGCTATCCATTTGCCGTCCTTACCCATGTTCCCATCACTTTGGCAAATTGTGCGTTCTGATTGCATCTGCTCCAGATATATTAATGACACGCGGGCTTGGCGCACCAACCTTTCCCATCATCTCAGATCATCGGGATGATTTCGCTGCATCCCCCTGGTGACGGCAGAAAGCTGTGCATTACCTTGGCAGAAGCCTTCCCCTTGTAAAATGGCTGCGCTAGGGCTGCTTGGTGACACTCGAAAATATCAAATGTGATGTGGCCATTGTAGGCGGCGGCCTTGCGGGCGGGCTGATCGCGCTCGCACTTGCCAAAATGCGGCCTGAGCTAAATGTTGTTCTCATCGAACAAGGTCAAAGCTTTGGCGGCAATCATATATGGAGCTATTTTGCGACCGACATATTGCCGGAACATCGTTGGCTGACTGCACCTTTGGTGACATATGGTTGGTCAGGTTATGACGTGAAATTTCCGGCGCATAGCCGGTCGCTCGACAATATCTATTATACCATCGAGTCCGAGCGGCTCGACTGGGTTTTGCGGAAAAACCTTCCTGCATCGTCGTTGATGTTGGGTCGTGAAGTGAAGGCCGTCTCGCCCCGGCTTGTCGTGCTGGATGGCGCGCAGCGGATTAACGCAGGCGGTGTTATTGACGCACGCGGCGCAGCCGACCTCAACCATCTCGATTGCGGTTGGCAGAAATTTACAGGACAATTGATGCAATTGTCCGAACCACATAACCTCACCAAGCCGATTGTGATGGATGCCACCGTCGACCAGCATGATGGCTATCGCTTCGTTTATGTGCTGCCTTTTGGCATGGACAAGGTGTTTGTCGAAGACACCTATTACAGCGACAAGCCGGACCATGACCCACGTATCTTGCGGCAACGTATCGCAGCCTATGCCGACGAAAAAGGTTGGAAAGTCGAGCGTGTCCTGCGTGAGGAAAATGGCGTTCTGCCTGTTGTCATGGGCGGTGATCTGGAAAGCTATTGGAACAGCGGCAGTGGCCGGACGGCGAAGGTCGGTGCGCGCGGTGCATTTTTTCAGGCAATAACCAGTTACTCGCTACCAGACGCCGTGCGCAACGCGATTTATATTGCAGAGCAGCCCAGCCTTGACGGCGACAAGCTAAACGTCGTGATGCGGCAACGCGCCGAAGAACATTGGACCGAAGGTAGATTTTTCCGCATGTTGAACCGGATGCTCTTCCGCGGTGCAGATGGTGCAGACCGGTACAAGATTTTGGAACGTTTCTATAGGTTGGATCCGGAATTGATCGAACGCTTTTATGCGGGAAATACTACAACCCGTGACAAATTGCGCATCCTGATTGGCAAGCCGCCTATTCCGATAGGGAGAGCCATCACGGCGATCCGGAGCAAGAAAAAATGACCAAGACTGCGGCGATCATCGGTGCCGGATTTGGTGGCCTTGCGCTTGCCATTCGTTTGCAATCGGCCGGTATCGCCACCACCATAATCGAGGCGCGGGACAAACCCGGCGGCCGCGGCTATTATTGGGAAAAGGACGGTTTCACCTTCGATGGTGGACCAACCGTCATAACTGACACGCCTTGTTTGGAAGAATTATGGGCGCTGTCTGGTCACAAGATGGCAGACGATGTTGAATTGATCCCGATTTTTCCATTCTATCGCCTGAATTGGCCCGACGGGACGAATTTCGATTATTCGAACGACGCGCCGGGCCTGAGAGCCGAGATCGAAAAGCTGAACCCTGAAGATGTCGAGGGCTATCGCAAGTTCCTCGAATATTCAAAGGGCGTGTATAAAGAGGGCTATCAAAAGCTGGGTTCAGTCGCATTCCTCGACTTCGCATCGATGATTAAGGCTGCGCCTGCGTTAATGAAATATCAGGCCTGGCGATCCGTATATTCGATCGTATCGTCTTATGTAAAAGACGAACGCCTCCGTGAGGCATTGTCTTTCCATACCCTGCTGGTGGGCGGGAACCCCATGAGCACCAGCGCAATTTACGCGCTCATTCACACCATCGAAAAAGAAGGCGGCGTGTGGTTTGCCAAGGGCGGAACCAACCGCCTCGTCGCGGCTATGGTGACCCATTTCGAACGGCTTGGCGGCACTATCCGCTTGGACGATGCGGTCGAAGAGATTGAGACACGCGGTGACAAAGTCATCGGCGTGCGCACAAAATCGGGCTGGCGCATGGACTGCGATATGGCAGCATCGAACGGCGATTTGGTGCATACCTATCAGGACCTGTTAAGCGGCAACAAGCGCGGCGAACGCGCAACGCAATCACTTCGCCGGAAAAGCTGGTCGCCATCCTTGTTCGTACTGCATTTGGGCATCAAGGGCACATGGCCAGGCATCCCACATCACATGATCTTGTTTGGCCCACGCTATAAGGGCCTGTTGGATGATATTTTCGTTAACGGCGTCTTGCCGAAGGACTTTGCCCTCTATTTGCACCACCCAACCGTGACCGACCCAAGCCTTGCGCCCGAAGGTTGCTCAACATTTTATGTGCTCGCGCCGGTTGCGCATTTGGGGAAGGCGCCACTCAACTGGGATGGCGATGTGGGCGCGGCACTTACGGAGCGGATATTGGACGAACTTGAACGCCGCCTGATCCCCGACATCCGCAGCCGGATCATGACGCAGTTCCATTATACGCCAGCCGATTTTGGCCGCGACCTTTCCGCCCATTTGGGCAGCGCATTCAGTCTTGAACCCGTTCTGTGGCAGTCGGCCTATATGCGTGCACATAATCGCGACGACGCGATATCGAACCTGTATTTCGTCGGTGCGGGTACGCACCCTGGCGCTGGCATCCCTGGTGTTGTCGGCAGCGCAAAGGCAACCGCATCACTGATGATGGAGGCAGCAAACTTATGAAGCGCCTAGCAATTTATTGTGGTTCGGCCACGCCCGAGAACCCAGTCTACATCAATGCCGCGCGTGACATAGGCAAGACACTCGCCGCGCGCGGCATCGGCATTGTCTATGGCGGCGGTCGCTTAGGCCTCATGGGCGCAGTGGCGGACAGCGCGCTTGAGGCAGGCGGCGAAGTCATTGGCATTATTCCCGAAGCATTGGTCGGCGCAGAGGTCGCACACAAGGGCTGCACCGAGCTGCATGTGGTATCCGGCATGCATGAACGCAAAGCACGCTTCACAGACCTGTCCGATGGTTTTATTACCATCCCGGGCGGCGTGGGCACGATGGACGAATTGTGGGAAGCAATCAGTTGGTCACAACTTGGCTATCATCAAAAACCCGTCGGCCTACTTAACGTCGCCGGCTTTTACGACCAGTTGATCGCGTTTAACCAAAATATGATCAATATTGGTTTCATCCGGCCGCAACATGCCGGAATTATGATTGTCGATGATAATTTGGATGGCTTGCTGGGTAAAATGGCCGCCTATGTGCCGCACAAGACGATTTTCCAGATGAAAGCGGAAAATTTGTGACGTCCCCGCCACCTGCTGCCGGCGGGCTGGGAACAATCGACCGTTCCGCCCTTGTCGCATTCGCCCAAGAGAGCATCTCACGTGGGTCAAAATCCTTTCGTTTTGCCAGCCGCTTGTTCGACCGCATGACCCGCGAGCGCGTCTGGCTGCTCTACGCATGGTGCCGCAAATGCGACGATATGGCTGATGGCCAAGACCATGGCGGCGCGATGGAGGCCGTCACCGACCCACAGGCGCGGCTTCAGGCGATACGCCAAATGACGGCCATGGCGTTGGCCGGCGCACCCACAGGTGAGCCCGCTTTTGACTGCCTTGGCGTTGTCGCACGCGAGTGCGGAATTACCGCTCAAATGGCAGAGGATGTAATCGAAGGCTTCGCACTGGATGCCGCCGACTGGCGGCCACGCCGCGAAAGCGATCTGTATCAATATTGCTACCATGTTGCAGGCGCAGTTGGTGTGATGATGGCGGTGGTGATGGGCGTTCCAGCCGATGACGACGCGACGCTTGATCGGGCATGCGATCTTGGCCTTGCATTTCAGCTTGCCAATATCGCCCGGGACATCGCCGAAGATGACGCAGCCGGTCGATGTTATCTGCCCGACGATTGGCTCGCTATGCTCGATATTGGGCCGGGCGAACATATGAAGCCGCACAACCGCAAGAAACTGGCGCTGATGGGCCGCTGGCTTGCCGATGAGGCAGAACAATATGAGGCATCAGCAAGGGTGGGTGCGCAGCATTTGCCATTGCGCGCACGCTGGGCGGTGTTGTCGGCCGCTGGCATTTATGGCGAGATCGCCCGCAAGGTCCGCGCCGCCGACGCCCACGCATGGGATCAGCGCATCTTCACGAGCAGGCCAGAGAAATTCCGTTGGGTGCGCAAGGCGTTTGTCGATGCGATTGCCAACAACCCGCGCGATATGAACCGCGATATGTTGTGGACACGGGTAAGGTAGATTTGTTTAAGCCATCATCCTGAACTTGTTTCAGGTTGACGATAAAAGGGCTGAGGCCCGCCCCGCTAGCCTGTCAACGGCCGCCTGATGAATCCCCGGTGCGCAGCAGATAAGCCCAAAATCTATCGGCTCAGGCTTATTGTAGGTTATGGGTCGCCCAAGCGCGTCCGTGACGACCCCGCCCGCCTCTTGCGCCACCAGATGCGCTGCGGCGACGTCCCATTCATTACCCCAGCGCAATGTCGCCACAAGGTCAGCGCGGTCACAGGCGACCATCGTCATACGCATCGCGATGCTATTGGGTTTGTCGACTATCACCAGATCCGAATCCAGCCGTGGCAAATCGTCGGCGGGTACGCGTGATCCGGCAAAATTCTGACGCATGCTACCCACAAGGCGCTCGTTATTGCAGGTCACGCCCTCACCGCTGGCGGCGATCCAGACTTTGCCCTGCGCGGGCGCGGCCATCACGGCGAAGACCGGAATGCCATCGGCCACCAAAGCCACCGACACACACCAGCCGCTGCGCCCGCGGACATAATCGCGCGTCCCGTCAATCGGGTCAACCAACCACAGCAGTCGGGCGTTAAGCCGCGATGGGTCATCAACGGTTTCCTCCGACAGCCACGCCGCCTCAGGCAAGATCGCCTGCAACCGCCGTGCAAGCAACGCGTCGACCGCCATGTCGATGTCGCTTACCGGGTTATTCTTGGTCTTTTCCCACACTTTAGTATCGGGAACAGCACCATCGCGCCAACTGGCCAAGGCCAAGGCCGCTGCCTCCTGAGTGGCGGCAACAACGGCGTCTCGGTCAAGTCGCCGCTCAGGCACCTGCGATCATCATGCCATCGATGCGCAGCGTTGGCACGTTCATGCTGCGTGTGAATTCCAAGTCGTTGGCGGCTGTCATCGCCGCAAACATGTCCTTCAAATTTCCGGCAATGGTGAATTCGCTCACTGGCCCCGCAATTTCGCCATTGATGATGAGGAAACCGGCCGCACCTCGGCTGTAATCGCCCGTTACGGGGTTCACGCCCTGCCCTGCGAGTTCATGTACATAAATGCCATGCTTAATGTCTGCGATGAGTTCGGCTACGCTGACGCTGCCGCCCTCCAGATGCACATTGGATGGGCTCACGCCCGGAGCACCACCGATACCGCGGCTGGCATGGCCAGTGGGTTCAAGACCCAACTGCCGCGCAGATGCGCTTTCCATCAACCAACCGGTGAGTACGCCGTTTTCAATGATCGAACGGCGCGCAGTGGGCAGGCCTTCGCCATCAAACGCACGTGAACCAAGCCCACGCATACGGTGCGGGTCATCGACTATGGAAATGCTGCTGTCGAATAATTGCGTGCCAAGCGATTCCAGCAGGAAGCTTGTCTTCCGCGCGATCGAAGAACCCCCTATGCCGCCAAGCAAATGCCCGACAAAGGAGCCGCCAACGCGTGGGTCAAACACAACGGGCATCTGACCGCTTTTGACTGTGCCGGGGTTCAACCGTTTAACTGCCCGTTCACCAGCGCGGGTACCAATGTTGAACGGGCTATCGAGATCAGCAAGATGGCGCGCGGATCGCCAGTCATAATCCCGTTCCTTGGCATCGCCATCGCCCGAAAGTACGCTGGCGGACATGCCGTAGCCTGAACCGGATTTGACGCCGGCAAAGCCATGGCTGGTGGCCAATGCAAAGATGGAGCGTCCGGCGCTTGCGCCTGCGCCTTCACTGTTTGTGACACCGGGGACGGCGCGCGCGGCATTTTCGCATTCGAGTGCCGCAGCACGCAGCAGAGCCGGATCGGGATCAAGGCCATCATCCCCATCAAAATCCGGCACGGCGCCTGTCAGCAACCGGTCCTGCGGCGCAAGGCCAGCATATTGGTCCTCTGGCGCTTCTTTCGCCATATCGATGGCTCGCGTCACAAGGCCCGCAAGAATGTCCGGGTTCATGTTGGACGAAGAAATGGTGGCTGACCTTTGGCCAACAAAAACGCGCAGGCCAATATCCTCACCTTCGGAGCGCGCGACATCTTCCAACTGGCCAAGCCGGACTTGGACCTCTGTGGATGCATCGCAGACATAGACTGCGTCAGCCGCGTCAGCACCCGCCTTAATGGCTTGGGAAACGAGATTTTGTGCGCGATCAAGCGCTTCTTGTGGGTTCAGCATGTTTCCCGCTTAGGCGCGGGCAATTACAGCGTCAATCAAGCCGCAATCAAAAAATGGTGAACAGCACCGCCAATACAGCAGGAATGGCGACCGCGCCGGCCCACAGTTTCAACCGATCGGCAAAATAAGGGGTTTCAAGCCCGTCGCCCGGATAGGCATTGGCATCAAGCGCTTGCCAACGCCGTTCCAAATTACGGCAAAGCGGAATGACCGCGCCCACAAACAGGACCAATACAAAATACGGAAAAATGGACGTTCCGCTCGATTCAATCGTCGGCGTCACCACAAAGATCAGCATTAAAGTGTACACGACCAACGCAAAGGCGATATGGTCAGACATGCGTTTCGAATAGCTTTTATACGCGCGCAGACGCGCTACTTCGGCTCTTGCCATGTGTTCTCTCCTCTTTCCCGTCATGAGACTGTCATCTTCGGGGACAGGATTCAAGCAATTTTAACAGGCGTTAGGGAAGGCCGAGAATCTTGTGATTTTGTAAGGATAAGCGCCATTTTGGGCGCTTCATAACGAAACGCGTCGCCTCTGACACATTGGCTGCGTTCAACGCGGCGTCCCCCATATCCATTGGCTGGATGAGGAAATGGGCAAATTGCCATTGTTCCATGGCTGCAATGTCGCTGGTGCGCTGGGGCCAGACAAGCTTAAGCTCGTCGCCTGTGTGCTGGATGACGTCCGATCCTGCCTTTGGGCTGATACATACCCAATCGATACCGGGATGCACTGATATCGTGCCATTACTCTCAATCGCGATTTGAAAGCCAGCCGCATGCAGCGCGTCGACGATAGCATCATCGACCTGCAGCATAGGTTCGCCACCAGTAATGACGACATAGCGGTTGGCGGTGCCATCCCCCCACAAGGCCGCAACCTTCGCCGCCAGTGCGTCCGCGTTATAACGCCCGCCATTCTCACCATCTGTGCCGACAAAATCCGTGTCACAAAACTGGCAAATGGCGGTATCGCGATCCGCCTCGCGCCCAGACCACAGATTGCAACCAGAAAAGCGCAAGAACACCGCGCGACGTCCGGCGTGGACGCCCTCTCCCTGCAACGTCAGGAAAATTTCCTTGACCGCGTAGCTCATGCGTAAATGGTCGGGTCAGGCAAGCCCGCATCGGCAAAACCCTTGGCACGCAGGCGGCAGGCATCGCATTGACCGCAGGCCGTGTTGGCGGGGCTTGGATCATAACAGGACCAACTCATGCCCGCATCAAGCCCAAGGCGCGCAGCTTCGCGAGCGATGTCGGCCTTCGTCATATTCAGCAAGGGCGTGTGCACGGTGAAATGGTCACCTTCTACCCCGGCTTTGGTTGCGAGATTGGCGGTTGCCTCAAACGCTTTGATAAATGCCGGCCGACAATCGGGATAACCCGAATAATCGAGCGCATTGACCCCAATCCAAAGATCGCGGGCATTGCGCGCTTCGGCCAGACCAAGACATAAGGACAGGAATATCGTGTTGCGAGCGGGCACATAGGTCACTGGAATTGCCCCAGATTCCACACCTTCTTTGGGCACATCGATATCCGCCGTTAGCGCCGACCCGCCAAAGCGCGTCAAGTCCAGCGGCATTATGATATGCTCCCTGGCCCCCAAATGCGTGGCAATACGCGCTGCGCTGTCCAGCTCCACGCGGTGCCGCTGGTTATAATCGATCGTCAGCGCAATCAAGTCGTAGCCCGCCTCACGCGCCAATCCCGCCACAACCATGGAGTCGAGACCACCGGACAAAAGGACGATTGCGGATTTGGTGTATGTTGTCATGCCGCCCCCATAGCCGTTCGGCATGGGCAAAGGTGCACCCGGAGCGATTCGAACGCCCGGCCCTCAGATTCGTAGTCTGATGCTCTATCCAGCTGAGCTACGGGTGCACTGGAGCGCCGCTATTAGGGACGGCAGCAAAGTTGTGCAAGACCTAATTTGTCGCTGGACGTTGCTTGCAGGTCGATTTCCGGCGGATTGCGTCCACGACCGGAAACTCCGATGGATTGGCAAGCAATATGCGGATCAAGGCAAGGCCGCGGTCATATCCCAGAAGGACGGGTTCATAGCCCGAAGGTGCTTTTTGCCCCTGCCTCATCAGCGCGAGACGCGCAGGCCCGCCTCGGGTGTCGCGATCACTCCGCACAGCAGCAACATCGGTGCGCGCGTCGAAGATACTGACGGACCAATAGCGTCCAGGAACAGGCGCGACGTCCAACAAAACTGGCCCCTTTGTCAGGTCAAAAACACAGGTCGAATAGGATAGATCAGGACTTGGCCGGACGATCGGTTGATTGTCCACAGTCGCCATGGGTGAAAAGGCAAAGCGGTTCGCCGGAGCCTGCGCACCAATTTTGGTCATTGCCGCGGACATTAGCGCGTAAGGCGTTGCCAGTAATGTTGCTTGATAGGCACCAAGTGCGACAATGCCGCCCGCGAGTATGGGATATATCCAGCGCCGCATCATGCACATCCTTTACGTTCAATGACGGGAAGTTTTGCTTTTTCAGGATGACCGATCACATCTGACGAAGGATGATATAGCCGCAACGTCAGGTCAAATGCCTTTGCTGATCCGGTTGGCAGCCAGATGCCCGCCTGCATCTCAGGCGAGACCGTGAACGCCCAGCGGCCTTGGGCGTCTGCCGTCACCGCGCTTGCTGGAACCGACCAGCGGTTCGCCGCATTTTTCACAAGCCAGCCTTCGCCTTCGTACAAGGTTACGCTCCACCAGCGGCCATCGAGTTTCCCGCCGCGCACATCGTACGTGCAGCGCCCATCCAGCGCACGGCCATCGCTGTCGCGGGTCGCGGTAAAATACATCGCTTCTTTGGCGGGCAACGCCAATAGGCCTGACAAAGCGACCTTGGCCCGGGTGAGCGAGCTAGCGTCCACGGTGCCGAAGCTTTTGCCTGTTTCCCATGGTCCGTTGGAAACACGGCCATCGCTTAACCCACCGCGCACCTGATGCACCGCAAAGGCGGTGCCGCCGACGAGCGCGAGTGCGATGGTGATCGCATATCTATGCCAAGCTTTCATAATCCCTCTCCCCAAGATGGAATGTTAGCCAGTTAACTTACCTGCTGGCAAGTGCTGCCTGTGCCGCTGCTAAGCGCGCAATAGGTACGCGATAGGGCGAGGCGCTCACATAATCGAGGCCAACCTGTTCGCAAAAGGCGATCGAAGCCGGGTCGCCGCCATGTTCGCCGCAAATGCCCAATTTGATTTCAGGGCGCGTTGCGCGGCCCTTATTGGCGGCGATTTCGATCAACTGGCCAACGCCTTCGACATCAAGGCTGACGAACGGGTCACGGGCGTAAATGCCCTTATCGACATAATGCGTCAGGAACCGCGCCGCATCGTCGCGGCTGACGCCCAAGGTTGTTTGCGTCAGGTCATTGGTACCAAAGCTGAAGAAGCTGCCGACTTCAGCAATTTCATCTGCCATCAACGCAGCGCGTGGCAGCTCGATCATCGTGCCAACCAGATATTCAATCCGCTTGCCTTGCTCGGCAAAGACCGCTTCGGCGGCCTTGTCGACAACATCTTTCATCAACTCCAACTCGCGGCGCGTGCCGACCAGCGGGATCATGATTTCAGGGACGGGCGCAACGGCAAGGCTGCAAGCGGCCTCAAATATCGCACGCGCCTGCATCTCATAAATTTCGGGGTAGGTCACGCCCAGACGGCAGCCGCGATGGCCAAGCATCGGGTTGAATTCATGCAATTCAGATGCCCGTTGCTTCAACACCTCAATGCCTACGCCAGCGGCAGCCGCAACCTCGGCAAATTCGCTTTCCTGATGCGGCAGAAATTCGTGCAAAGGCGGGTCAAGCAAGCGGATCGTGACCGGCAGCCCAGCCATCACTTCAAAAATCGCGGTAAAATCCTTGCGTTGTTCAGGCAGCAATTTGTCGAGCGCGACACGGCGCCCCTTTTCATCGTCCGCCAAGATCATCTGACGCACGGCGGTAATCCGCGCTGCGTCAAAGAACATATGCTCCGTCCGGCACAGGCCAATGCCCTCCGCGCCGAAATCACGCGCGGTTTGGGCATCAAACGGCGTTTCGGCATTGGCGCGCACCTTCATCCGGCGGCCTGCATCCGCCCAAACCATCAGCGTCCCGAAATCACCCACCAGTTCAGGCTGGATCGTGGGCACTTCGCCCGCCATGACTTCGCCTGTGGAACCATCGAGTGTGATGATGTCGCCCTCTTTCAATGTCCGGCCTGCAATGCGCAGCACTTTGGCCGCGGCATCAATCTGGATACTACCCGCGCCCGACACGCATGGGCGCCCCATGCCGCGCGCAACAACAGCCGCATGGCTCGTCATCCCGCCACGCGCGGTCAATATGCCCTTGGCAGCGTGCATGCCGTGAATATCTTCGGGGCTGGTTTCGATGCGAACCAAGATTACGGCCTTGCCCATATCGTTGAACCGCTCGGCCGTGTCGGCATCAAAGACGATCTCGCCCGATGCCGCGCCGGGTGACGCCGGAAGACCAGAGGTCAACACATCGCGAGCGGCATGTGGATCAAGCGTCGGGTGCAGCAATTGGTCCAACGCCATCGGGTCAACGCGCAGCACAGCCTCATCGGTCGTAATCATGCCCGCTTGCGCCATATCGACGGCGATTTTCAACGCGGCCTTGGCCGTGCGCTTGCCTGAACGGGTTTGGAGCATCCACAATTTTTCGCGCTCAACGGTGAATTCGATATCCTGCATATCGCGATAATGCGTCTCAAGAATATCGAACACCCGCGCCAGTTCGGTATAGACCTGCGGCATTGCCTCTTCCATCGACAGTGGCTTTGCACCCGCGCGTTCGCGGGCCGCCTTGGTCAGATATTGCGGTGTGCGGATACCGGCGACGACATCTTCGCCCTGCGCGTTGATCAAATATTCGCCATAATAAGCATTCTCGCCGGTGGCTGGATCGCGGGTAAATGCCACGCCCGTTGCCGATGTTTCGCCCATATTGCCGAACACCATGGCCTGCACATTAACCGCAGTGCCCCAGTCACCCGGAATATTGTTCAGCCGGCGATAGACCTTTGCCCTGTCCGATTCCCACGAGCCAAACACCGCGCCGACCGCGCCCCATAATTGGTCATGCACGTCTTGCGGGAATGGCTTGCCCCATTCGGCAGCCACGAGGCGCTTATATTCGGTGACCAACGCCTTCAGGTCATCGGCGGACAACTCAGTGTCGAGATAATAGCCTTGGTCTTCCTTGGCGATCTCCAACGCCTCCTCAAACGCGCCATGGTCGAGTTCCAGCACGACATCAGCATACATTTGAATGAAACGGCGATAGCTGTCCCACGCGAAACGTGCATCGCCCGACGAGCTTGCCAGGCCTTCTACAGTTTGGTCATTAAGCCCTAGATTTAAAACGGTATCCATCATCCCTGGCATGGAAACCCGTGCGCCGGAACGCACCGACACGAGCAAAGGATTGGCAGCATCGCCAAAGGACTTGCCCGTTACCTGCTCAATATGTGCCAGGCCGTTGGCCACCTCGGCCCGGACGCTGTCAGGAAAGCTTTGGCCATTGGCATAATAGGCCGTGCACATTTCGGTCGTGATCGTGAATCCGGGCGGCACAGGCAAGCCAATCGACGCCATGCCATCGAGGTTGGCGCCCTTACCGCCTAATATATTCTTATTGCCGCGAACGGTCTCATCACCGTCAGAAACACCGCCGCCAAACCGAAAAACATATTGAGTCATTCCGCAGCCATTCCTTTTTGTCGGCACATTTCGTTGCGCGCCGTTGTGCAGTGCAGTGCACGGGAGTCAAGTATGGAAGGCGGTTATTTTCCGGATTTGTTGGCAAAAAGCATGAAGCGCGCCAACGGCAGTTTGAACGTTAGCAGATACAGGACGTGCATCACGACCAAAGCAATTGCCAAATTGGCCAATAATTCATGTGCTTCTTCATATGTTTCGCCGGACTGATTCTCCCCGTTTTCGCTTTCATTCTCGCCCGAGAAAGAAAAAGCGCTGAGCGAACTGGATTGCAGCGCGCGGCCGTTATCCATCATGATGCCCGTCCCAGTTGCCCCAATTACCGAAATGGCGATTCCGGCCAGCAAAATCCGACTGATGGCCGGATGCGTCATAATGCCTTTCAGGCGCAAATCCTTGAACGAGGGGTAAAATCGCTCAAGCCCCAATTGCGGCACGCCAGATAGTGCCCAGACAAGCCGGAACAATATGAGCGCAGCAACGCCATAACCCAGCCACGCATGCATGCGGCCTGTTTCAGCAGAAAAATAGGCCGCGAGAACGGTAAGCGCGAGAAACGCATGAAAAATGCGAATGCGATGCATGACGGCCATGTGGATGTTCCTTTGGAGAGGAAACAATCCAAGCGCGCATTCGGACCCACCGGCCATGATTTAGATCAAGCGATATATGCGGCAGTGTTCCATTGTCATACTAAACATGTTGCAGCATCTTACTTTCAAACGTTGGAGGTCACAAAAAGTAAGACCCTGAAACATGTTCAGGGTGACGGTGGTTTGAACGGGCCCTAACCCTCAATCTTTGAGAAGTCCGCCACCTGGGTCACGGCGTTGCGGAACCGTGCCAGCAGCCCCAAACGAAAAGCGCGCTTGGCAGGCTCTGGGTCGTTGACCATGACGCCTTCGAAAAAAGCGTCGATGGGCGCACGCAAGCTAGCTAGCGCAGCCATCGCGCCTGCGAAATCTTCGGCATCGACAGCGGCTGCGGCTTGGGGCTCAGCGGTGTCAAGCGCCGCGAGAAGTAACGACTCTTCAGCGACGAAATCGACCGGCGCAGGCGCCGCCGCATCAACGGCGTCCGCTGCCTTCAATATATTCGCTGCGCGCTTGTACGCCGCGAGCAAGTTCGCGCCCTCGGCCGTACTGATATATGCCTGCAATGCCTTAACCCTTGCCAGCAGCCGGACAAGATCGTCCTCACCGCCAAGGCTAAACACCGCATCAATCAAATCGTGCCGCACACCCGCTTCACGTTGTTGGACCTTGAGACGGTCGACCAAAAACTCTTCCAGCGTATCGAAGCTGGTGCCTGCTCCGGTGGCACCAAGCATGTCCTTCAGTGAACAGCGCAAATCATTCTGAAGCAGCAACGACAGTAGACCGATGGCTGCGCGGCGTAAAGCAAACGGATCCTTCGATCCCGTCGGCGGCATGCCGGCGGCGAAAAATTGCGCTAAGGTATCCAGCTTATCCGCTAAGCTCACCGCAACAGTGACCGGCGCTGTGGGCACATCATCACCCTGCCCGACAGGTTTATAATGGTCGCGGACGGCATCGGCGACAGCGTCGCTCTCGCCCTGCGCGCGCGCGTAATAGCCGCCCATGATGCCCTGTAATTCGGGAAATTCGCCGACCATGCCGGTAACAAGATCAGCCTTGCACAGACGCGCAGCGCGTTCAGCGGCGTCTGCAGTAGCGTCTTTGACGATACCTTCTTCAACCAACCAGCGCGCCAGCTTTGCGACCCGCTCGACCTTGTCGGCGACGCTTCCCAATTTCTCGTGAAAGGTAATCTGCGCCAACTTCTGCGCCTGATCGTCGAGCGCGACTTTCAGATCCTGTTCCCAGAAGAATTTTGCGTCCGACAAACGCGCGGCGAGAACCTTCTCATTGCCCGCAACAATCGCGGCGCCATTGTCATGCGCTTCGATATTTGCGGTGCAGACAAAGGCGTTGGCCAGCTTGCCCGCTTTGTCATGACAGACAAAATATTTCTGGTTCACACGTGCGGTCAACTGAATGACCTCTTGTGGCACTTCCAGAAACGCCGGGTCGAAGCGGCCAAGCATCGGCACTGGCCATTCAGTCAGACCGGCGTTTTCTGTAACGAGGCCTTCATCCGCAACCAGCGTCAAGCCAGCAGCTTTCGCAGCGGCTTCCGCGCCATCGCGAATGATGCGGCAACGTTCCGAAAAATGCAAAAGGACATAAGCTTCGCGTAGCTTTTCAACATAGTCGCCCGCGTTACCGATCGTGATCGGTCCGCTGTGGTGGAAACGATGCCCCATCGTCGCGGCGCCGCTGAAGATGCCATCGATTTCGCATGGCACCACATCATCACCAAGCAAAGCAATGATACCCTGTAATGGACGCACCCAACGCAGGCTTTCTGTAGAAGCCGAAGCGGCGCCCCAGCGTTGCGATTTCGGCCATGGGAAGGCGCGAATAATAGCTGGAATGGCTTCGGCCAAAACATCCGCTGTCTGACGCCCTGCCTTTTCCACGACCGCGAAATACACGCCATCGCGTTCAATCAACTGGTCTTGGGTGAGGCCGCTTTTGCGCAGAAAACCCTCCATAGCCTGCGGCGGCGCGCCGACCTTGGGGCCTTTGGTTTCTTCGGAAACAGCCTCAGTCGCCAAAGGTAGCCCAGTGGCAATCAGCGCCAAGCGGCGCGGGGTAGCGAATGCTTCAACCGACGCAGCGGCCAATCCGGCCTTCGCGAGCGCGTCATTAAACAGACGGGCGAGGTCTTCCTTGGCCTTGACCTGCATCCGCGCAGGGATTTCTTCAGAGCGAAGTTCCAGCAGGAAGTCGGTCACGCTGCCCATCCGTTCTTTGCCATCCATGCTTGGCAACTGCCCTTGGCAAGATCGCGGACGCGGCCCATATAGCTGGCGCGTTCTTGCACGGAGATCACACCGCGCGCTTGCAATATGTTGAAGATATGGCTCGCCTTAATCGCTTGCTCATAAGCGGGAATGGGCAAAGCATGTTGCAGGCAGCTTTCGCATTCTGCCGTCGCTTTTTTGAACGCATCAAACAACATGTCAGTGTCGGCAACTTCAAAATGATAGGTGCTCATCTGCCGTTCGTTTTCGCGGAATATGTCGCCATAGGTCACCGCCGGACGGTCCGCCGTTGCGTTGTTGTACACGAGGTCGAAAATGCTGTCCTTGTTCTGGATATACATCGCCAGACGCTCCAAACCATAAGTCAGCTCGCCCGATACGGGCTTGCAATCAAAGCCGCCCATTTGCTGGAAATAGGTGAACTGCGTGACTTCCATGCCGTCACACCAGACTTCCCAGCCAAGGCCCCAAGCGCCCAGCGTCGGGCTTTCCCAGTCATCCTCGACAAAGCGGATGTCATGCAACAACGGGTCAATACCAATGGCTTTGAGCGAGCCCAGATACAGTTGCTGTAAATCGGGCGGGCTTGGCTTCAGGATAACCTGATATTGATAATAAGCGCCAAGCCGGTTCGGGTTTTCGCCATAGCGGCCATCCGTTGGCCGGCGCGATGGCTGCACAAAGGCGGCGTTCCATGGGTCCGGCCCCAGCGCGCGCAGCGTCGTGGCGGTGTGGAACGTGCCAGCGCCCATTTCCATATCGTAAGGCTGCAATATCGCGCAGCCTTGCTTACCCCAATAGTCATGGAGCGTAAGGATCAGGTCTTGAAAACTAAGTGGAGCAACGTCGAGCATAGCCAGCCATTGGCGGAGATAGGCAGCTAAATCAAGTTTCTGAATAAGGGCATCGGCTTTTGTCCGTGGTACATAGCATTATGTAAGATTTAATTGACATTTTCCCTCGTATGGACGGCAATCTGGTTCTACAAAAGTTATCGCTCACTACCGGTCCAATATCGTCGAATTATACTTGAAGGAGAAAATTCATGCGACATTGTTGGAACACGGTATGGATCGCCACTGCGTCCTGCGCAATGGCATTGGCGGCTCCTGCCATGGCGCAAAGCGCGCCTACCGAGGCCCCTGCGTCTGTTGAAGCGCTTGATCCTGTCAAGGCGCCCCCTGTCACAGTGAAAGATGTAGACCCTGCCTTATGGGTGGTCAAAGACGCCGATACGACCATTTACCTGTTCGGCAGCGTACACCTGCTGAAGCCAGGCTTGGGCTGGTTTGACGATGGCGTAAAGACCGCGTTTGACGCGTCGGACCAATTGGTGCTTGAGTTGGTCGAACCACCCGCAGCGGAAGTCCAGGCCTTGTTTGGCAAGCTTGCGATGGATCAGCAGGGCAAAACCTTGCGGTCCAAGATGAACGACGCCGATCGCGCCGTTTACGAAGCGGCCTTGGGTAAGCTTGGCGTGCCTGCCACCGCGCTTGACCCATTTGATCCTTGGGCCGCGGGGCTGACGCTGTCGCTGCTAAGCATGCAGAAAAGCGGATTTGACCCAAATAGCGGCGTTGAAAAGCAACTGACGGCAGCTGCAAGTGTCAGCAAAAAGCCGATTGCCGGCCTTGAAACCATGGCGTTTCAACTCGGCGTGTTTGATGCCCTGCCTGAGGCTGAACAAGTCCAATTTCTCGTCGAAACAGCCAAGGAAATTGATGACGTCAGCAGCACATTCGACAAAATGGTCGACCTATGGGCAGCTGCTGACACCGAAAGCCTCGGCCAACTTATGAACGAGGGGCTGACCAGCCGCACCTTGTATGACGCCTTATTGACCAAACGGAATGCAAATTGGGCAAAATGGATTTCGGCCAAAATGGCACAACCGGGGGTGACGTTCATTGCGGTGGGCGCAGGTCATCTGGCTGGCTCAACCAGCGTTCAGGCATTGCTGCCCGCTTATGGCCTCAACGCAACGCGGGTGGCCTATTAAGTTTTGCGTGTGTAACAGGTGCAGGTCGGGCGGATTGTCGCTCGGCCTTCACATAGTTTTACAGGGTCGACATGGGAAATATGCAGCATAGCGATTCTGCGATTACAATGCCGCTTACGCCAAAAAATTACCCTAGCTTGCTGCCGACCATTGGCTTCATATTGCTGTATTTTGCGCTGCAAATATTGTGCACAATCCTCATCATGGCGGCCACCCAAGGCTGGGCCGACAAAGCGACGCCGATTGCGGTGATCACCGGCCTTGTCATTTCTGCCATCATTCAGCTTTTCCTGATGTGGCTCTATTTGCGCAAAGATAGCCGCATGGACGCAATGGGGCTGTATGATTTTGGGCATATCCCGTTGGGCAAAACCGTTCGTATTGCCTTCATATGCATTTTCGCCGCCATGGCTTTTAACTATATTTATGCGACCTACCTGATCCCGGGCATCGGCATGCAAGACGACATGGCCAAAATTCTCGCCGGAATCGCGCGCGCGCCGCTTGCTATTGCCGCCATGATCTGTGCGATCGTGATTGCCGCACCTATTGTGGAAGAATTGTTGTTTCGCGGACTGTTGCAAAACGCACTGGCGAAATATCTGCCCATAGGGGGTGCAATATTGCTGTCGTCATTCCTGTTTGCCGCGGTGCATGGGCAACCTTATGCTATCCCGGGTCTGATGTCGCTCAGCGTCGCTTTCGGCTATCTATACCATCGCACGGGGTCGTTGCGCACCAACATCATCTTGCACATGGCAAATAACGGCTTTGCCTTGCTGGTGACGCAAATCCTGAATTAAACGACCACGGGCTCAAGCAGACGCAGCGTTCCGGCATCCGCGCCAACATCGAAGCTTGGCGTAATAGATCCCGCGGATTTCCCTTAGTGGAGAAATTTAAAATCAGCTATTTTAGGCCTTTAACACCCGCACGCGAAAGGCGATTGGCCGTTTCAACTTGCACTGCAAAGCACTCTTCGCAGGATCCCACCGAACAACTAACACCGCAGTAACCGCGCATAATTTTACGCAATTCGCACTTTGTCTACTGGATGGGTTGAAAATTGAGGCAGCAACGGGCAAAAGCAGAATATGCTGTCACAGAAAACACGTTATGCCATTCGCGCGATGCAGCATCTTGCGGATCATTACGGCAAGGGCCCCGTCCAGCTCGCGGATATCGCCGAGGCGCAAAAAATTCCGCCCAAATTCTTGACCGTCATATTGTCTGAACTGTCACGTTCGGGCCTTGTTGCGTCACAACGTGGCAAGGACGGCGGTTATTGGTTGGGCGTTCCGCCGATCGACATAAGCTATGGCGACCTCATCCGTATCATGCGCGGTTCACTGGCGCTCGTGCCATGTGCCAGCCGTTATGCCCACGAAACCTGCAAAAACTGTGTCGAGGAAGACAATTGTCGTACCCGGGCTTTGATGCTTCAGGTGCGCGACAAAACCGCCAATCTCCTCGACGGTATTAATCTGTCCGATATCGTAGACGCGGACATCTATCTGCAAGCCGCCGAATAGCCGGCACCTTAATTCCGGACAACGCACCGTCGGTGCCACCATCAAGTTCAGCTTTTGATCTGCCCCGGTTAGTGCCCAAGACATAGAGCGCTAAACACATTCTTGGGCCGTCCAAACAAATCGTGAGATACAAAGCTGTGGCTAATGAAGGTACACCCGATTATGCATGCGCTATTCCGGCGCAAAGGGCGAGACTTGGATGATTGAATATTTTGCCAATGTCGATTGGTCTGCTGTTGCGCCTTATGTTGCCGTAGGTTTTGCTGCCCAGCTTGTGGACGGTGCGCTGGGCATGGCCTTTGGCGTCATTTGCAGCACGTTGCTGGTCAGCGTTATGGGTGTGGCGCCTGCCCGTGCTTCGGCTGGCGTGCATTTTGTCGAGATGTTCACGACAGGCGCATCGGGCATCAGCCATGTGCTGCACAAGAATGTCGATTGGAAACTGTTTAGCCGGATCGCCATTCCGGGCATTATCGGTGGTTGCACAGGCGCTTATCTGCTGGCGAACATTCATACGGAGGCCGCGCGGCCCTTTGTCATGGGGTATCTCACGCTCATCGGTTTTTACTTGCTCTATAAGGCATGGGACTTCAGCCATGAGCACAAGCCACGTGACCCCAAGGTCACAATACCGCTGGGTCTGATCGGCGGCTTTCTGGATGCATCTGGCGGCGGGGGCTGGGGACCGGTGGTGACATCCAACCTGCTCATTCAAGGCGCAGACCCGCGCAAAACCATCGGCACAGTGAATGCCGCAGAATTCTTTTTGACTGTCGCGGTTTCAATGACATTTATCCTGACCATCGGCTTGGAGGCGTTTACCGTTGTGACCGGCGGGCTTTTGATTGGTGGATTGTTAGCAGCACCCTTTGGTGCATTGGTCGCCAAACGCATTCAGCCGCGTTTATTGTTGTTCGCGGTCAGCATTGTCCTGATCGCAACCAGTCTGTTCAGTCTCTACAAAGCTTTGGCTTAATTCAGCACTAAGCTTGCTTTTCTGGCACAACCCGCATATAGGCGCCCGCTTGCCGTGCATGGTCATCCCTGGAGGCGTGGCGGCAAAGTAACTTTTTTGGAGAATTAACATGAGCGATCAGCTGACATTGTCGGCAGAGACGCGCGATCGGGCAGGCAAGGGAGCCTCCCGCGAATTGCGTCGTCAAAACCGAGTGCCCGCCGTAATTTACGGCAACAAACAAGAACCCGAACTCATCCACGTTGAGGAAAAGGCGCTCATCAAATTGTTGATGACCGGCCATTTTTCGAACAGCGTTGTCGAGATCGAACTTGGCGGCAAAACACAGATCACAATTCCAAAGGATGTTGCATTTCATCCGGTCAGCGATCGTCCAACACATGTTGACTTCCTGCGCATCGTCAAGGGCGCTAAGGTGGATATCGAAGTTCCTGTCATTTTCATGAACGAAGATGCTTCACCCGGTTTGAAGCGCGGCGGTGTTTTGAACATCGTGCGTCACGAACTTGAACTTATCTGCGACAACGACAAGATTCCTGATGATATTCAGATCGATGTCTCCGGCTTTGAAATTGGCGATTCGATCCACATCAGCAATGTAAAATTGCCTAAGGGTTCGGAAAGCAAGATCACCGATCGCGATTTCACCATTGCGACCATCGTTGCACCATCGTCACTTAAGTCGACTGATGGCGACACGACCGCCGAAGGCGAAGCGTAAACATATCTCCGGGGTCGGGTTTCTGCCCGCCCCGGATATTCCCCTAAGGGACAGGCACGATGCAATTATGGGTAGGTCTCGGTAATCCAGGCGCAACCTATGCGATGCATCGGCACAATATCGGTTTCATGGCGCTCGATGCGCTCGCCGAAATTCACGACCTTCCTCTACCCGCCAAGAAATTTTTGGGTTGGGTTCAGGAACTCCGGATGGGTTCCGACAAAATCATCCTTTTGAAGCCCGCAACGTTCATGAACGAAAGCGGCCGCAGCGTGCGCGCAGCGATGGATTTCTACAAGCTTGAGCCAAAAGACGTCACCGTTTTTTACGACGAGCTTGATATTGCGCCGTTCAAGGTAAAGGTCAAAATCGGCGGCGGCGCTGCTGGTCATAATGGCATCCGTTCTATCACTGACCATATCGGCGCCGAATTCCGTCGTGTCCGCTTGGGCATTGGCCATCCGGGCAACAAGGATCGCGTCACCGGCTATGTCCTCGGCAATTTTCACAAAAGCGAAATTGACGATTTGGCGGACTTGTTGGGCGCAGTCTCGGCAGAGGCAGGCTGGCTTGCAAAGGGCGATGACGTCCGCTTCATGAATGACGTCGCCATGCGGTTACAGCAGGACTGAAGCCCCAACAACCGCAGCTGGTCTGCCACGCTGGATGGACTTGCTGCCCGCCGTCGCCTAGGGCGGCTTCATTCTATTTGTGACGAGGAAATTATGGGTTTCAAATGCGGTATTGTGGGACTTCCCAATGTAGGCAAGTCCACCCTGTTCAATGCGTTGACCGAAACGGCGGCGGCGCAGGCGGCCAACTATCCTTTCTGTACGATTGAACCGAACATCGGCAATGTTGCCGTGCCTGACCCGCGTTTGCAAACCATCGCCAAAATCGGTGGCAGTCAAAAAATTATTGAAACGCAGCTTGGTTTTGTCGACATTGCCGGGCTTGTGCGCGGCGCGTCAAAGGGCGAAGGTCTCGGCAACCAGTTTCTCGGCAATATCCGTGAAGTGGACGCGATTGTGCACGTGTTACGCTGTTTCGAAGACGATGATATTCAACATGTCGACAACAAGATCGACCCGATTTCGGATGCCGAAACGGTAGAGACCGAATTGATGTTGTCCGATTTGGAGAGCCTCGAAAAACGCGTCCCCAATCTCATCAAAAAAGGCACACAGGGCGACAAGGAAGCCAAGATCAGCGCGCTTGTTTTGGGCCGCGCGCTTGACCTGTTGCGCGATGGCAAGCCAGCGCGCCTCACCAAGCGCGACGATGCCGAAGAAGAACGCCATTTCCAAATGGCGCAGCTTTTGACCGCGAAACCTGTGCTATATGTCTGCAATGTCGAAGAAGCGAGCGCCGCCAATGGCAATGCCTTGTCCGCCCGCGTCTTTGAAAAGGCGAAGGCCGAAGGCGCCGAAGCCGTCGTCGTGTCCGCCGCGATTGAGGCCGAAATCTCAACAATGCCGACCGAAGACCGCGAAGTTTTCCTCGAAGATTTAGGCCTCACCGAAACCGGCTTGGCGCGCGTCATTCGGGCGGGCTATGAATTGCTCCACCTGATCACCTTCTTCACCGTTGGCCCAAAAGAAGCCCGCGCATGGACTGTCCACAAAGGCGCGACCGGACCTAATGCCGCAGGCGCGATCCACAGCGATTTCGAAAAAGGCTTCATCCGCGCCGAAACCATGGCCTATGATGACTATGTTCAGTTCAATGGCGAAGCCGGTGCGAAAGAAGCCGGTAAATGGCGTTCAGAAGGCAAGGAATATCTGGTCAAAGACGGTGATATCATGCTGTTCCGGTTTAATGTGTGAGATGACAGCAGGCTAGATGCTCCGCAACATCTTCTTCGCATTATTTGTGTTTGGGTTGGCTCTGCCCGCGCTTGGGGTTCCTATTGCGTCGGTCGCAGAGGCGGGGACGGTTGCGAACGATTGCCACAATATGCCGGCTCAAAATCAAGATGATGGAGCGGAGAAACAGAAGGCCAACGCTCAACTTCACAGCTGTATAGGTTGCATAGTAGTTGTCTCGCGGGGTTTTGAGATATTAGCACTCGCGCCCTTGCCGTTTTTTACTCCGATGGCGCAATACCACCTGCTATTAGGTACAATTGCTGGACCGATAGTACCTCCTCCGCGATACTGAGATTTGAGCGACCACTTCAGTCATTCAATCTACAGGATCAATAACATGAAAATGCCCCTATTTTTGGTAAGCGTTACCGCGATTGCCATTTGCACCGCACCTGCCGTTGCGCAGGATCACACACAGATGGACCATTCGCAGCATCAAGCCGAGCCAGCGCCTAAACCAATCGACCACTCAAAAATGGACCACGCACAAATGGGCCATGACATCGTGGGAATGGAAGACGAAGGCATCACAGCTGACCGGAAGATCAAGCAGTCGTCTGATGGGTCCGGCACGTCACGCCTCCCCGGCAATGAAGGAGCGATGCACGGTCTTCACCTCAACGTCGCCGACGACTGGATGGTCATGGCCCACGGATATGCCTCGGCGGTGTACACCAACCAGTCAGGCCCGCGCGGCGACGATAAGACCTATGTGCAGTCGATGGCGATGCTGACTGCGGAACGGCAGTTCGACGGCGGACGGCTACAGATCAAATCGATGCTGAGCCTCGAACCGCTCATGTCCAATCGTGGCTATCCGAATTTGTTCGCGACCGGCGAAACTGCAGGTGGCGAACCGCTGGTAGACCGGCAGCATCCGCATGACTTGTTTATGGAGTTAACCGCGCGCGTAGATTTCGACATTGCCGACAACGCCCAGCTATTCCTCTATGGCGGTCCAGTCGGTGAACCGGCACTTGGCCCCAGCGCCTTCATGCACCGCGGTTCCGCAAAGCTGAACCCCGAAGCACCGATCACGCACCACTGGTTTGACAGCAGCCATATCACCTATGGCGTGGCAACGGCGGGCCTCGCTTCGCGCCAGTTCCAATTGGAAGGGTCGATCTTTACCGGACGCGAGCCTGATGAGGACCGTTGGAATATCGAAAAGCCCCGTTTCGACAGTTGGTCGGTACGGGCGACGTTTAATCCCTCGCCGGAATGGGCGATACAGGTCAGTCATGGGTTTCTGAAGCAGCCTGAATTTACGATTCACCCCGACGAGAACGAGCATCGCACTACCGCCAGCGCCCATTACGCCAACAGCAATGGCCTGACCGCGACAGCTGCATTTTCATCGAAAAACCGAGATCCTGGACCGACGTTAACGGCCTATCTGGTCGAAGCAAATTGGGACATTGACGATCATCACAGCGTCTTTGGCCGTTTTGAAAATGTAAAGAATGACGAGTTGTTTCCCGACCATGCTGACCCGCTGCACGAAGTCCCTTTTCGCGTGAGCAAATTCCAGGCCGGCTATGCCTATCGACTGCCGCTCGCTGGCCCACTCAATTTGGCATTGGGAGGCACCGTTTCGGCTTTCGCAAAGCCCGATGCCCTCGACTTGGCCTACGGCAAAAATCCGATCGGCTTTACCTTGTTTGCCAAGTTTTCACTGGGGCATTGATTAACAAAGCTGTTCGGTCACTTCCGGCCGAACAGCTTCTCCACATCGCCCAGGGCCAGCTTTACCCAAGTCGGCCGACCATGGTTGCACTGCCCGCTATGTGGCGTGATTTCCATTTCACGCAACAGGGCGTTCATTTCGGTGACGGACAGCACGCGACCTGCGCGAACCGAACCGTGGCAGGCCATGGTTGCAGCGACATGGTCGATGCGTTCTTTTAGCGACAGCGCGTCGTCATAAGCGGCGAGATCGTCGGCTAGGTCCTCAAGCAACCCCTTGGCATCGCCATCGCCCAGCACCGCTGGCGTGGCGCGCACGAGCATCGCGCCGGGGCCGAAGCGTTCGACGTCCAGCCCAAAGGCGGAAAGCTCGTCGGCCCTGGCCTCAAGACGGTCACAGGCGGGTTCTTCCAACTCCACCACTACCGGCAACAACAACGCCTGCGATGGCACAAAGCCGCCCGCGGCCGCCATCGCCTTACGCATGCGTTCGAGCACCAGCCGTTCATGCGCAGCGTGCTGATCAACAATGACGAGGCCGTCCTCGGCCTCGGCCACAATATAGGTGTTGGCGACTTGTCCCCGTGCCACGCCGAGCGGATTGCGCGCGCGGTCGGGCACGGGTTCATGCGCTTCGGCGGCTCTGCCCCATAAGGGCGCGAGGTCCTCGCCGGGTATCGCGCCCATATCAGCAAAGCTGCTGCGGCTTTCATAAGCCGATGAATAAGCGGGGCGCTGGCCATATTGACCCTGATAAGCTGTCGCGCCCAAAGTGGCCGAGCGCGCAAATATGTCGCCTTGCGCGGTCTGAATCGGTTCTTGCTGCCATGCCGAGAGCGCATCCTCTGACGGGCGTTGCACCGCGCGAAAGCCGGATTGGTCTAACGCATGGCGCAGCCCCGAGACAATCATTCCGCGAATGAGCGCTGGATCACGGAAGCGGACCTCTGTTTTGGCGGGATGGACGTTCACATCAACCTGCGTCGGCGGTAGGTCCAAAAACAGCGCCACAACAGCATGCCGGTCACGCGCCAACATTTCGGCATAAGCGCCGCGGACCGCGCCAATGAGGAGCCGGTCCTTTACAGGACGGCCATTGACGAAAAGAAACTGATGGTCGGCGACGCCGCGATTATAGGTTGGCAAGCTGGCCACGCCACCAAGGCGGACACCCTCGCGTTCAAAATCGAGCGCAACGCTGTTGTCGATCAGCTCATGACTGGTCAGCGCAGCAACGCGTTCAGGTCGTGCCGATGTGGGCTGCACCGCCAAGACGCGCCGTCCGTCATGTTCGACGACAAAGCCGATGTCCGGCCGTGCCATGGCAAGGCGCTTCATAGTGTCCAGAGCGGCAGCATATTCGGCGCGCGGACTGCGCAGGAATTTGCGGCGCGCAGGCACATTGCCAAAGAGATTCTCAACCCGCACTCTTGTGCCTTGTGGCAAGGCGGCCGGTCCCTCCCCCGTCACAACGCCATGGTCGACCGTTCGAGTCCAACCCTCGGCGCCTATCGGCCGGCTTTCCAGCGTCATTTTTGAAACGCTGGCAATGGAGGGTAAAGCCTCCCCCCGAAACCCAAGCGTGGACACCATTTCGATATCTTCATCGGGCAATTTCGATGTCGCGTGACGCTCGAGCGCCAAGGCCATGTCGGATGGCGACATGCCACAACCATCATCCGTGACTTCAACCAGATCAATGCCACCTGCGCTTAAGCGCACATTGATGTTCCGTGCGCCTGAATCGATGGCGTTTTCCACCAGTTCCTTCAACGCGCTGGCTGGTCTTTCCACCACTTCACCGGCAGCAATCCGATTGACTAGATTTTCAGGGAGCCTTCTTATTGACATCCGCAGGTTCCTAGCCCAAGCGGACTGTTCAGGCGACTCCTTAATCGTTCGCAATCCAGCCAAATATCTGTTTTTAAAAACAGCAAATTCCGCTAGGACCGCGCGATTATTTGGGCGCGCTCCAAAGGACTCTCACCAAACCGGACTGGGTGGATATTACATGGTATTTGGCAAGTTTTTCCGTTTCGCATCGCAAGACATGGCAATCGACCTCGGCACCGCTAACACGGTCGTCTATGTCCGTGGCCAAGGCATTGTATTGAACGAACCTTCGGTGGTGGCGATTGAAACCCTCAATGGTATCAAGCGCGTTAAGGCGGTTGGCGACGATGCGAAGCTGATGATGGGCAAGACCCCTGACAGCATCGAAGCCATTCGTCCGTTGCGCGACGGTGTGATCGCCGATATCGATGTTGCTGAGCAGATGATTAAGCACTTTATTCACAAAGTGCACGGCAAGCGCCGGATGTTTAGCTATCCCGAAATCGTCATCTGCGTTCCATCGGGCTCAACCTCGGTAGAGCGCCGCGCGATTCGCGATGCGGCTTCAAATGCCGGTGCTTCGCAGGTGTTCCTTATCGAAGAACCCATGGCGGCGGCCATTGGTGCAGACATGCCCGTGACCGAACCCATTGGTTCAATGGTTGTCGATATTGGCGGCGGCACGACTGAAGTTGCTGTTCTTTCCTTGCGCGGCCTTGCCTACACAACCTCGGTGCGCACCGGAGGTGACAAAATGGACGAATCGATTGTTTCTTATGTTCGACGACACCATAACCTGCTGATTGGCGAGGCAACCGCAGAGCGAATCAAGAAAGATTTTGGAACCGCCCGTCCGCCCGCAGATGGCATTGGTCAGACCTTGCACATAAAGGGCCGCGATCTTGTAAATGGCGTCCCGAAGGAAATTTCGATCAACCAGGGCCAGATTGCGGAAGCCTTGTCGGAACCGATCGGCACCATCCTTGAAGGTGTTCGCATTGCGCTTGAAAACACTGCGCCAGAATTGGCGGCTGACATCGTAGATCAAGGCATTGTTCTCACAGGTGGCGGCGCGTTGATGGCCGGTCTTGACGAATTTCTCCGCGATGAAACTGGCCTCCCAGTCACAGTTGCTGAAGACCCCTTGACGTGCGTCGCTATCGGCACTGGCAGGGCCATGGAAGACCCGATCTTCCGCGGCGTCCTGCTCACCGCCTAAGGCGAGGTTAGGATGGCGCCGCCACCGCATCGGCGCCCCGGATTTTCCCGGAAGGCGCAATACGGCCTGTTCGTAACCTATGTGGCTGCGATTGCGGGAACAGTGGTGGCTGCGCTTCTTCTGTCGATATCTGTCGTCGACCCAACAGGCTTTTCGGCTCTGCGGACCTTTGGCGCCGAAATCACGGCGCCGGTCGCGCGTGTTTTTAGCGCGGTTCGATTATCCGCCCAGAACGCCACCCGCGTTGCATCCGCGTATATAGACGCAGCCTCGAAAAATGTTGCGCTTGAAAAAAAGGCAGAGGCCGAGCGCAGTAAAATGATCGAAGCCCACGCGCTTCGGATTGAAAACGCGCGGCTGCGTGGGTTGCTAAAACTAACCGAGGAAAGCGGCCAGAAAATCGCGATTGGGCGGCTGATTAGCTCTACCGCATCGAGCACAAGGCGGGTCGCGACCCTGTCGGTGGGTCGCAATTATGGTGTAGAACGTGCGCAGCCGGTGCGCGGACCGGCGGGACTTATCGGACGGGTCATCGAATCTGGCCCGACAACGGCGCGCATTCTTTTGGTAACGGATGCCGAAAATCTTGTTCCCGTGATGCGCATCAGCGACGGCCTGCCTGCATTTTCGGCGGGTCTTGGCGATGGGAGGGTTCTCATTAAGCCACTCAACTTGGGCGAAAGCCCATTCAAGGTCGGCGACGTCATTGTGACATCGGGCAATGGCGGCCTATATCGTCCAAACATTCCTTTTGCGCGGGTTGTTCGCAAGACCAGCGATGGCGCATTAGCCATACCCTTTGCCGACCCCGGCAACACGCCTTATGCAATCGTAGAACAACAATATCAAAGCGAAGCCCGCACGGCACAACAAAAGGCAGCGCCCGACGGCAAGGCCAAAGAGGTTAAGGAGTGAAAATTCCAGTAACCGCCATTCGCCTGCCGACACGGCCGGGACGCGAATATGAAAGCCGTTTTGACCGCGAACAATCAGTGCTCAAGATGCTGGCTATTCCAATTGCCTCGGTTGTTCTGTCGTCGATGGTCACGACATTGCCGATCTTTACCGCGGAACCTCTGCTGCCGCCCTTCGGCCTTTTGATGTTTCTAAGCTGGCGCCTGATGCGCCCCGGCTTGCTGCCCGTATGGTCAGGTGTGCCCTTCGGGTTGATCGATGATCTTTTCAGTGGTCAGCCCTTTGGCAGTGCTGGCCTACTTTGGTCACTTGCGATTTTGACCATCGAAGTTATCGATTCGCGGGTAGTCTGGCGCGATTATCGACAAGACTGGCTGATTGCAGCCTTGCTTATCCCAGCCGTTTTGCTCGGCGGGTTGTGGAGCGCTGGCCTTGCGCACGCAGCACCAGAACCCGGATTATTGGTGCCACAGATGATAGTGTCGGTATTGCTATATCCTCTCGTCGTGCGCGTATGTGCGCGCCTTGACAGCTGGCGATTGGCAACATGAAGGTCGAAAAGCAGGTCACGTCAGGGCAGCTTGACTTTACCTTCACACGGCGCGCCGTTTTTGTCGGCGGCGTGCAGGCGGCGGTTGGCCTGACTGTGGCTGCGCGCATGTCATATATCGCAGTGGCCGATAATGAAAAATACAAGCTGTTAGCCGAAAGCAACCGCGTTAATCTGACGATCATTCCCCCGCGCCGGGGCTGGTTCGTGGACCGATATGGCAAACCAATAGCTACCAACCGCGCCGACTTTCGCGTGGACATCATCCCTGATCGGTTGGTGCAAAAGGAAGAAACGGTCCGGACGCTTGCGGAATTGCTTACGCTTTCCAACGATGATGTCGACCGAATTCACCGCGAGCTTAAGAACGCGCAAGGGTTTCAACCGGTGCAGGTTGCCGACGGCCTAGATTATGAACGATTTGCCGCGGTCAGCGTTCGCTTGCCGGACTTACCTGGGGTCAGCCCGCGGCAGGGCTATTCACGTTTTTACCCGAGCGGCGCGGCGGTGGGTCATTTGATTGGATATGTCGGCACGGTTTCGGCCGAAGAATATCAGAAGAACAAAAACCCGCTGCTGATTACGCCAGGGTTTAAGGTCGGCAAGGATGGCCTTGAAAAGACACTGGAAGACCGTTTGCAGGGCGAACCGGGGGCAAAGCGGACGGAAGTAACCGCGGGCGGCAAAATTGTCCGTGACCTCGCCACACGGCCCGATACGCCGGGCAAGCCCGTACAACTTACCATTGATATTGATCTGCACAATTATGCTGCCCGCCGCCTTGGTCTGGAATCAGGGTCGGTCGTTGTGTTCGATTGTCTCACAGGTGACATTCTTACGATGGCATCCATGCCTTGTTACGATCCCAACAGCTTTTCCGACGGCATTGGCCGGGTCGAGTGGAAAATGCTGAATAGCGACGACCATATCCCAATGCTGAACAAGGCGCTGCAGGGGCTATATCCCCCCGGCTCTACCCTAAAACCGGTCGCTGGCCTCGCCATGCTGCGCCATGGCGTCGACCCGGAAGAGACAGTTATCTGTAATGGCGGGTATCGACTGGGTAATCGCGTGTTCAAATGCCTCGGTCGCCATGGTGCAGTGAACATGCGCACCGCGATCATGAAAAGCTGCAACACCTATTTTTATGCCATGGGGCACAGGATTGGGTACGACAATATCGCGCCCGTCGGACGTGAGTTAGGCCTTGGTCAGGAATTTCCGCTGCCTTTCCCTTCGCAACGTTATGGCACGGTCCCCGACAGTGCATGGAAAATGCGCAAATATGACCAAAAATGGACCGATTCCGACACGCTGAACGCGGTCATTGGTCAAGGCTACATCATCGCAAGTCCGTTCCAACTGGCGGTAATGGCCGCTCGCATCTCCTCTGGCTTAAATGTGCAGCCCGAAATTTTGCTGCAAAAACGTACGGCACCCAAAGCGTTATCCTTTCCAACAGAGCATCTCGATGTCGTGCGGGACGGAATGAACTTGGTTGTCAATGGTGCCGGAACAGCCGTGCGCAGCAGGCTGCAGCTTGAAAATATCACGATGGCAGGCAAAACCGGCACCGCTCAAGTTCGCCGTATTGCAGGGGCGCAACGCGGGCAGTCCGGTGCATGGAAATATCGTGACCACGGGTTGTTCGTATGCTTTGCACCCGTTTCCGCACCGCGTTACGCGGCATCGGTTGTTATCGAACACGGCATGGGTGGCGCACGGGCAGCCGCGCCGATTGCCAAAGATGTTCTGACCTTCTTGTATGACCGTGCGCAGGCCATGGCTTCGCTAGAGGCGCTCGAGGCAGGCTGGGGCGGCAATATCGAACAACGCATGGCGGCGAAATACGCGATGTATCAGGGGCAGCCTGCGCTACCACCGCCACTGGACCCGACGGCATGAACGGCATAGTCCCTGCACCCATCGCGGCCCTGCCCTGGCGCGTTATCTTCATTCTGATGGCATTGGTTGGCTTTGGCGCCACCGTTTTATATTCCGCAGCTGGCGGGCATCTGGAACCTTGGGCGGGCAAGCATGTCCTGCGCTTTATCGTGCTGCTCGGTATGGCAATTGCCATGTCGCGGATGCCACTGGAATTTTGGAAATCAATTACCTTCCCTTTATATCTGGTGCTCGTGCTCTTGCTCGTGGTCGTGGAACTCATGGGTTTTGTCGGCGGCGGAAGTCAGCGATGGATCAACTTAGGCTTTATCACGCTTCAGCCTTCCGAGTTGATGAAACCCGTGATGGTGTTAGCCGCCGCATGGTTTTTCGACCGGCTTCCACCCAACCGGATATTCGGCATAGACGCCATCTGGCCGCTTGTTTTACTCTTGGTGCTGCCAAGTGCGCTCGTGATCATCCAACCCGATTTCGACGCTGCCATCGCTTATGCGTTTGGGTTAGGGGTGGTTGGTTTCATGGCGGGCTTACCACTGATTTACTTTATCGGCGCGGGCGCAGGCGTCGCGGTGCTTGCACCCTTGGTCTATTTTTTCGGTATGAAGCCGTATCAGCAAGACCGCGTCCTGATTTTCCTCAACCCTGAAAATGACCCTCTTGGCACCGGCTATCATATCACCCAGTCAAAAATTGCGATTGGATCGGGGGGCATCTTTGGCAAAGGCTTTGGCAATGGCACACAAAGCCATCTCGATTATCTGCCCGAAGGGCATACCGATTTTGTCTTTGCTACAATGGCGGAGGAATGGGGAATCGTCGGTGGTTTCTTCATCCTGTTCCTTTACTTCCTACTGATGCGTTGGGGCTTGCGCGTCGCCATGCGGAGCAGGACGCGGTACGGGCAGCTGGTCGCAGCGGGCCTGACCTGCACTATATTCTTTTACATCATGATCAATTTGTTGATGGTTGTTGGCCTGGCGCCAGTTGCCGGCATACCGCTGCCCTTTGTCAGTCACGGCGGATCGTCGATGCTGACGATGATGTTATGCGTTGGTATCATCATGTCCATCGAACGCCATCCCGGCGCAAAGCGTGGCCAATTCCAATAAATCCCGCAGCCATGCTTGACAAAGCCCGCGAATCCCAGCAAAGGCGGCGCTCCAAACGGGACCGCGCATTCGCCTCTCCCGAAATGGGGACGCTTAGCTCAGTTGGTAGAGCAGCTGACTCTTAATCAGCGGGTCGTGGGTTCGAACCCCTCAGCGTCTACCATTATTTTCAAATCACCGACCGAGCGATGCCCGCGCAAATCGCGGCGAGATTTTGCTATTGGCAAGCACATAGCAATCAACGCGCTATTCCCCCAAGCGATCGCCCGCTTCACAGACCTCAATTAAAACTTTTATCCAGCCCGCCGTTAACATCGAAGCGGCCTCCTGCCGCGATGCCTTCTGTGCGCCGCGCGGAGGGACTTGCTACCGAATTCGAGGGGACTCGCACAGAAATGACTATCCAGCGCATAAGCAAGCTCGGAGCAGCGATTGTCGCAGCTATATTTGTTATCGGCATGCTGCTGACCGGCAGCACCATCAACAATATCCGCTTCGGCGGCCCCCTGCAGGTGGACAACCAGACAACGAGTGATCTGCTCGCCGATATCTTGCCTCCACCCGCATATATCATTGAGCCTTACTTGGAGGCTACATCGATTACCTTGTCAGCCGAATTCTTGAAGGAGGGTAAAGCGCGTCTTGCCCAGCAGCAGCAAGCATTCAAAGATCGCCAGGAGCACTGGAAAAATTCATCGTTGGATCCAGAACTGAAAAAGCAGGTCAATGTCGATACATTCGAACCTGCCAACCGCTTTTGGAGCGAAATTGACAATGTTTTCCTGCCAGCTGCAGAACGCGGTGATGCGGAGGCCGTGCGGGCCAGTCACGCGCGCCTGACACAATATTATCAAGAACATCGCAAGCGTATCGATGCTCTGGTGACGGACGTGAACGCCCAATTCACGACCTTTAAAGCCGACGCTGATGCATCGTTGCAGTGGGCGATCGTTCAAGCGTCTATCATTGCGCTGCTGATGCTGTTGTCCATCTGCGCCGCAGCATGGTTCGTAATCCGCAAAATCGTTGGCCCTGTGGCCGAAACATCGAACGCCATGGCCACCATGGCCCGCGGTGATTTTAACGTCAACGTGCCGGCTGCGACGCGCAATGACGAGATCGGATCGATGGCCAAGTCGGTCGAATTTTTCCGCGAAGCTGCCCTATCAAAGCAAGCGGACGAAGCGGCGCAGAGCCTTGTTGTTGGTGAACTTGCCAAGGGATTAAAGGCCCTTTCCAGTGGCGACATGGACCATCGCATCGAAACAGAATTCGATGAACGCTACGAAGCATTGCGCGCGGACTTCAACGATGCCGCACAAGAGCTTGGCAGCATCATTGGTAAGGTTGCCGGCTCCGCAGAAAGTGTCAGCACCGGTTCTGCAGAAATCAGCACCGCATCGGACGATCTTGCTCGGCGTACGGAACAACAGGCAGCATCGCTTGAGGAGACTGCAGCGGCAATGAGTGAGGTTACAGCTGCTGTCCGCGAAACCGCGAAAAGTGCTCAGAACGTAAGCAAATCCGTGTCTGAAACACATTATGAAGCCACAGAAGGTGGGGAAATTGTTCGCCAGGCGGTAACCGCTATGGGTGACATTGAGCAAAGCGCGCAAGAGATTGCACAGATCATCAATGTGATCGATGGCATTGCGTTTCAGACCAACCTGCTAGCCCTCAACGCTGGCGTCGAAGCAGCCCGTGCTGGCGATGCGGGCAAGGGTTTTGCGGTCGTGGCGAACGAAGTGCGCGCCTTAGCGCAGCGGTCGGCCGATGCGGCGAAGGACATTAAGAACCTCATTACGCAATCGACGAGTCAGGTCGAACGCGGCGTGTCTCTTGTCGACAAGACCGGCGACATGCTTGGGAGAATTGTCGAAAAGGTTGGCGAAATCAACGCGCTTGCCCGCGAAATTTCGTCCTCTACCGAAATGCAGGCCTCCAGTCTGAACCAAATCAACGTCGCTGTCAGCGATATGGATAAAATGACACAGCAGAACGCGGCAATGGTCGACGAAAGCACTGCTGCTGCGCGCAGTCTCGCGTCCGAAGCCAATCAACTGGCGGAGCTTGTTGCGCACTTTAAGGCAATAAAGGCGGCAGCCCCAAAGAGTAAAGGCAAGCCAGCCAGTGTTCGAAAAACGGCCACGCCTTGGGTGTCGGGTAACCTCGCGTTGAAGGCGGTGCCAAGCAATGAAGATTGGACCGAGTTTTGACCCGCCTGAAAAACGCGGGGCTCGAGTTTACCTTGCCCGAAAATGTTGACCGATCGGCTGCGGCTTCTGCGGCAGCCGCGTTCGCCATTGCCATCAAGGCGGGCGAAGACGTCAAGATTGATGGCAGCAAGGTGAAGCAGATCGGTCAGGCTGGCCTGCAGATCTTACTGAGTGGCTTTGCCAGTGCCAATCACCGCCGTTCGAAAATTGAGATTACGCAACCAAGCGATCCACTCAATGCTGCTGCAAAGCTGGCGGGGGCCAGCTTGTTGCTGGGGCTGTCATGACCTTATCTGGATCGGGACCGATCAATGACAAATGAAGAAATCCAGAACATATTCCTGATGGAATGTGACGAGGGCCTGAGCGTTGCGGAAGAGGGGCTTAAAGCGTGTCAAGTTGACCCGACTGATGGCGAAGCGATCAACAGCATTTTTCGTGCGGTGCATTCGATTAAAGGAGGTGCCGGCGCATTTGGGTTCAGCAACCTGCAAGCCTTTACGCACAAGTTTGAAACCGTGTTGCAACAGGCCCGCGATGGCGAACGGCCAATAGACATGGGGCTAATGAAAACGCTTTTTCAGGCGCTCGACCTGCTCACGGATCATGTGCGCGCAATTAAGGGGGAGGCGGACAACCCCGATGACCAACACATCAGCGCCGAGCTTGAGGCGATTGCATGTGCCGCTCCTCCAGTCGTTGCATCCGCTGATGTCGAGACGGGCTTGCCGGTTGCTGATACGGGACCGAACACTGATACATCGGACGACGATAGCGCGCTCGACTTTGACCTTCTACTGGCCGATCTTGATCTCGATCTGGGCGAAGAAACGGCTGAAACCCTGCGCCCATGGATTGTTAAGGTCCAACCAAAGGCTGAAGCAATGGCAAATGGCAGCGAGCCGCTGCGCGTCATTCGCGAGCTGTGCAGCCTTGGGGGCAAGGTCGTCAATCTCGATGTTTCTGCGCTACCCGAAATCGATATGATCGAAACCGACCAATCTTATCTCATCTGGACGATCGAACTTGCTGATCATGTTGATCGCGGGACCATTGACGAAATCTTCGATTTTGTCGTCGATGATTACATCCTTTCGATAAGCCAAGCCGCAGTCACGCCTGAATCCGAGGTCGCATTGGTGGCCGTTCAATCCCTTATTGTCGAAACCGCGCCTGCGCCTGCGCCTGCGCCTGCAGATCATGAGCCACAACCAAAGTTATTCGCAACGCCGATTGCGCCGACGCCCACTATCCGGGTTGATCTCGACAAGCTCGACCGGCTTGTCGACACCGTCGGTGAACTTGTCATCACGCAGGCGATGCTCGTGCAGCGGTTGGAGAGCATTGGCGTGAATTCCAGCGATGAAATGTCGCAACTCGAATATCTGACACGCGAACTTCAGGATTGCGCCATGTCTTTGCGCGCACAGCCGGTCAGTGCGGTGTTCAGTCGCGTGCCACGCATCATCCGCGAAGTGGAAGCACAAACCGGCAAGAGCGTCCGCCTAGATGTCGAGGGCGAGAGCACCGAGCTCGACAAAACCGTTATCGAACGCATTGCCGAGCCATTGACTCACCTTATCCGCAATGCCGTCGACCACGGCCTCGAAACCCCCGAAGAACGCGCAGCTGCCGGCAAACCGGAACAAGGCGTCATCCGACTGTCTGCGGAACATCGCGGCGGCCGCATTCTCATCGCGGTTGCCGATGATGGGCGCGGTATCAATCGTGAACGCGTCCTTGCCAAAGCACTTGAACGCGGGATCGTCGCGCGCGATGCAAAGCTGACCGACGAAGAGATCGACAATCTTGTTTTTGCGCCGGGCTTTTCGACCGCGCAGACCGTATCCAACATTTCCGGTCGCGGCGTCGGCATGGACGTTGTGAAACAGAATATTCAGGCGCTTGGCGGGCGGGTAACGATCGTCTCGCGCCCCGGTGTCGGTTCAACATTCACACTGGCTCTACCACTGACGCTGGCAATTGCCGACGGGATGATCATCAAGGTAGGCACGGAAACGCTTGTGATGCCGTTGACCCATATCGTCGAATGCCTGCAACCGCAGGAGGGCGATGTCCAGGCCGTTGGCCCGGGCCACAATGTGCTTAACGTCCGCGGCCGGTTCTTGCCCATACAGTCGGTTGCCGCAGCACTCGACATTGCCGAAGCGCAGAGCGACCCGTCGAAAGCGGTCCTAATTGTCGTTGAAACAGAAGCGAGGGGTCAGGTCGTTCTTATGGTCGATACTATCTGTGATCAGCGGCAGGTCGTTATAAAAAGTCTTGAGACAAATTATAGAGCCGTCGATGGCGTGGCTGGCGCAACGATACTTGGCGATGGGCGCATCGCCCTGATCGCTGATATTGAAGCGCTGGCGACCTGCGACATGCTGGCCGATGATCTGCAGGCTGCGGCATGAGCACGCTTCTTGTTTCATCGCTATGCCCTTTTGACACCACGAATGATGTCATTTTTTCGCGCGCCGACTTCGCGGCCATTGCCAATATTGTCTACAGTGAATCCGGCAATGTTTATACTGATGGCAAGGCAACGCTGGTCTATTCGCGCCTTACGCCGCGGTTGCGCATTCATCGAACGGACAGTTTTGCAGAATATATCAAGTTGGTCACCAAAGATGCCGATGAGCGACGGGTGATGGTCAATCTTCTTACGACCAACCACACATATTTCTATCGCGAAGCGCATCATTACGACCATTTCATCGAAACCATGCGGCCGGAACTGATTGACAAAGCCATGCGCGGCGAACCCGTCCGCATCTGGTCGGCTGGGTGTTCAAGTGGCGAAGAGGTGTATTCTCTTGGCATGGCCTTGCTCGGCGAAAGCCGGAGCGAAGGCTTGCGGATAGCAGCCAAGGACATTCGGTTCCTAGCAAGCGACTTAGCTGATCATGCGATTGAGAAGGCACGCGCCGCGAAATACGCCAAAAGCGCATTGGCACCTGTTCCGGCTGACCTTCGCAACCATTGGACGAAAAGCGATGGCGACGATGCCATCATCGCGCCGACCGTTCAAAATTTGATGCGCTTCCGATCCTTAAACTTGCTGCATCAATGGCCATTCGACGGATTGTTTGACGCCATTTTTTGCCGAAACGTCATGATTTATTTCGATACCGCGACAAAAGAACAGTTGCTTTTGCGCTTTGCCCAGCAGCTCGCCCCGTCGGGCTATCTGTATATTGGCCATAGTGAACGGCTATCCGGGCCGGCAGAGGCGTATCTGACTGCCGTAGGCAAAACTATCTATCAAAGGACGACGTAATGGCTGTCCGTACTCTGATCGTAGACGATTCCCCCACCATGCGCGCCGTCCTTCAGATGCTACTGGAGGTTGATAGCGATATTGAGGTCGTTGGCGCGGCGGCCGATGCCAATGAAGCACGGTCGATGATCCGCCTACTCAACCCGGACGTCATCACGCTTGATATCGAAATGCCGGGCATGAATGGCCTCGAATTTCTAGCAAAGATTATGACATTGCGCCCCATGCCGGTCATTATCGTGTCCAGCCTGACGTCAAAGGGCGCCGACACGACTATGCAGGCGCTGCAAATTGGTGCGTTTGACTGTTACGTAAAGCCGCAGGGTTTCGGTGGCGATACGATCGCCGCTGATGGTGGCATGCTTTCGCGGCTTATACATCTGGCGGCGCGGCACGGGCGAACCAGTCTGGAAGGAAAAAAATTAGCAACACCGCCAGTCGCGGCTGGGTTGAATCCGCCCTTAGCGATGCCCCTATCGACGGCGACGCCTGAATTGATCGCGATTGGTGCATCAACCGGCGGCGTAGAGGCATTGACCCAGTTGCTTGCCAATTGGGATAGAAATTGCCCGCCGACGCTTATCGTGCAGCATATTTTCGGATCATTTGCCGAAGCGCTTACGACACGTCTCGACTCGATATGCCCTGCCAAAGTTATGGCCGCAGAAACCGACACGTTCCTCAAACCTGGCCATGTCTATGTGGCACCTGGCAGCGAACGGCATCTGGTCGTGCGCGGCACCAATCGCCCGATGTCGCGACTGCTCGATGGCCCCGCGCATTCCGGTCATCGCCCGAGCATCGACAAGCTGTTTATGTCCGTCGCCCAGAAAATGCCGGGGCGAGCGCTTGGCATCATTCTTACCGGCATGGGCAGCGATGGGGCGCTTGGGCTTTTGAAGATGCGCCAGAGCGGCAGCCCGACTATCGCGCAGGACCGGAAAACTTCCTTGGTATACGGCATGCCACGCGCCGCAGCGGAAAATGGAGCTGCCCTTCATATCCTTCCACTTAGTGGGATTGCAAAAAAGGCGCGCGCGCTATGTCGAGTGTGACCGGACGCCAGAACCCAGATTCGCCAGCACGGCGGATCAATGTGATCGAAGGCAGCTTTAACGTCAGCCGCCATGACGGCGACTTACTCTGCACCGTGCTAGGAAGCTGTGTTGCCGTATGTCTTTACGACACGCTGGCACGGCTTGGAGGCATGAACCATTTCCTTCTTGCTGAACCGTCGGTCAGCGATCCCCAAGACGCCCGATCGCTGGAGCGCTTTGGCGCATTTGCGATGGAGCAGTTGATCAACGAAATGATCAAAAATGGCGCACGCCGCGAAACGATGCGTGCGCACATTTACGGCGGCGGCATGCTGCGGCCCGGAATGGAGCGCATCGGCACCGCAAACCGCACCTTTGCCCGAAGCTTTTTGGAGCAGGACAGGATCGCGATTTCGCATGAAGATGTCGGTGGAAACACGGCGCGCCGCGTTGAATTCCGTGCCGCGTCTGGACAGGCAAGGTGCCGCCAAATTCCGATGAACGCAGCCAATGTTCCAAACCCCGTCAAGCAACGGTCGTCCCCGGTCGGCGACGTTGAGTTGTTTTAAAGATCGAAAGGAAAGACGATGTCGGCAATTTCCATATTAACCGTCGATGACAGTCCAAGCATGCGGGCATTGTTGCGACACGCGCTGACGGGCGAAGGACATATGGTTTCCGAAGCGGAAGATGGCGTGGCCGCGCTCGATTGGCTCGCTGCCAACGATAAACCAGACTTGGTCATTACCGATATCAACATGCCGCGTATGGATGGTTTCTGCCTGATCGAAGCCGTGCGCGCGCAGGACTGTTTTCGCGATATGCCCATGCTGGTCTTATCCACCGAAAGCTCCGACGATAAGAAAAGCCGTGCCCGCAATGCCGGGGCGACCGGCTGGATCGTAAAACCCTTCGACCCCGAAAAATTGGCAGCCGCCGTGCGCCGTGTCACCTGAACATCTGCCAAAATAGGACTGCATATATGACCCGACAATTGATTACCTTTGAAATCAACTGCCAGTATTTCGGCATAGACATCATGGCCATCCGCGAAATCCGCGCCTGGTCGCCAACAACGGCGCTGCCGCGCGTCGCAGATCATGTACAGGGCGTGGTAAACTTGCGCGGCACCGTATTGCCCGTCATGGATTTGCGCGCCCATCTGGGCTGGGGAAAGAGCGAACCATCGGTCCGCCATGTAATCATAGTCGTCCGCATTCAGGACCAGCTGCAAGGCATGATTGTGGACGCCGTCAATGACATTGTCGCAATCGACGATGCGGATCTCCAGCCCCCACCCAATATGGCCGGGGAGGACGTGGCTTCATATATTCTCGGCCTCGCCTCGATCGAGGGTCGAATGGTTATGGTCCTAGCGCTCGATCAACTTGCGTTCGTCGCGGATCCACTGGTTTTGCCCGAAGCGGCCTAGCATCCGCCAATCTATCTCATTTGATATACGGAGAAAAAAATGACGCAGGCAAAGGTGTTGGTGATCGACGATTCGATCACGATGCGCGCGTTGTTCAGCGAAGTGCTTGAGCAAACCAAAGATATCATCGTGGTTGGTACCGCCAACGGTGCGGAGCAAGCGCGCGAGATGATCAAGAGCGAGCGCCCCAACGTCCTGACGCTAGATGTCGAGATGCCTGGCATGAATGGCCTAGATTTCCTCGCAGAAGTCATGGAAAATCGTCCGATGCCCGTCGTTATGTTGTCAACGTTGACACAGAAGGGGGCAGAAACCTCGATGAAGGCATTCGAGTTGGGTGCGGTCGACTGTTTTCCGAAACCCCAGAATTCCAACCCCGCAGAGTTCGCAAAAATTTCCGCCAAGCTTGGCAAGCTGGTCCTTGCCGCCGCCAATGGCAAAGTGACCGCACCGAGCAAGTCCAATCGGCGAAAATTTGATGGTACCTATCATTGGGACGGAAAGCTCGTCGCGTTGAGCGCCTCGACCGGCGGTATCGAAGCAATATTGGAAATTTTACGGACGTTTCCCGCAAATTGCCCGCCAACGATAGCGCTGCTGCGGATTGATCCAGGTTTTATCGCCCCTCTGGTAACGCGATTGAAAGGCGAGATCGAGGCAGATGTAAAACAGGCGCAGGACGGCATGAAATTGGCGCAAGGTTGTGTGTACATCGCGGCCGATCCACTGGCCCATGTCGTCGTCGACAAATGGCCTGAAGGTTGCCTGCGTTTCCTCGATAAGGAACCCGTTCAGGGTTTCAAACCTTCTGCAAATTTGCTGTTTGCCTCCATGGCGAAAACAGGGGCGGATACGGTCGGTGCCGTTCTGACCGGCATGGGAAGCGACGGCGCTGCGGGCCTGAAAGCGCTGCGTAACGCTGGCGGCGCAACGATGGCGCAGGATGAAGCGACCGCCATGGTGTACGAAGCCCCCGCAGCCGCAGTCGCGGCAGGTGCAGTCAGCCAGTCAGTCGCGCTTGGCGACATCGCAAAAGCCTTATTGAATGCGAGCGGGAAAACAGAATAATGGCAGATTTACATCATCAGTTATTTGTGGTTCTCGCGGGCGAATTGCGGGGGATGAGCCATAGCCTCGAATTACTTGGTCTACATCTGTGCTCCGACCCGGCTGTCGTACATGCGCATATGGACCTGCTACAGCAAATCGATCATATCTCCCAATCACAAGCAAGCATCGCTGACATTATCGCGGCTGAAGACCCAGTAAGTGTCTGCCGCAAAGTTAGTTTGGATCATCTGAAGCGATATGCGGGATAATTCGACCCCATCGTCTGCAAAATATCCCCAATGCAGGATGGTGCGCCGCGATCAGAGTAACGCCGCCGCAAGTTGCGTTAAGAAGCCATCCTGTCGGGAAATGTGATTATCGATTTGTCGCGACAGTCTCTATGAATTTCATATTTGCCAGTGGTTGGCAATGCGCTGGCTTATTTACCTGTCACTTCGATCATAACTTCATTTCGACGCATGAACGGGAGCGTCCAAGGCGCATTGTAGAATGCGTATTGGGGCGCATTGGTGGCAGTGAGGTTTCGCTCCGCCATGAATGTCCGCAACTGCGCTTCATGCCTATCGAGCGATTCCTGACCAGCGAAGCCGGAAAAGCGGATCACCGCAAAACGTGTGGCGGGCACTTCAATCACAGCGACTTGCGGATTGATAGGCTTAGGCAGCGTTTCAATCGTGTATTTTGAAGGCATCACAAAACGCACATTCCAGGATTTACCGGCAGCTTGCTGGATAACTGGTGCGGTCATGGCAATTTTTTCGTTGGACTGCTGCATCACGGGCGCCGTCATCGCGACTTTTGTGGACGATAGATTGTTGCCAAAAATATAGTCCGCAATGATGCGGAAACCGCGCTGTATCGCTTTGTCTCTTTCCCCTTCGACCGTTGCTTCTGCAATAATTGTCGGACCATATTCGCGGATCTCGAGATTGCCGCTCTTGCTGGACACCGAATAATCAGGCGTTTCGACGTTACTTGCCATAGCACTCCAAGTGATTGAACCAACCCCAATCAGCCCCGCAGCGGCTAGCAAAATCCATCTTTTACGCATCATAACTGACTTTCAAGAACATTAATGGGGGCTATCATCATGCCGTCATGTGATCAAACGGTAACAGACAAAGGGTCTGAGGAGGCGTAATGTTCCACATGGGCGGCGCAGGCAGGCCCAAGCTACCGTGCGCCCGCCAGCATTGGTAAGTTGTCACCTAGGATAACATCTAGGTTGTTCCAAACGGCTTTAGACACTAGCTACGCAACAACTAAGGATGGTCTAGAAAATGTCGCGACGTAAAGCAGTTGTTATTGGTGCGGGTATCGGCGGCATATCATGCGCCATACGTTTACAAAGTCTCGGCTTTGATACGGAAATAGTTGAGGCATTGGATGCACCCGGCGGTCGCGCATATGTGCGTAAGGTCGATGGATTTGTGTTCGACATGGGTCCAACCGTCCTCACCGTACCGCATTTCATCGAGGAATTGTTCAGCCTTCAGCAAGACCATGCCATGCTTGGCGAGCCGGATTTTCCGGCGAGCACATTGGACGAAAACTGCAGAATTCGGGAGGGCGTTTCGGGCGGACCGAATACCAGCAAATATGTCGAGATCATCCCGATACTGCCATTTTATCGCATCTATTTCGACGATGGCACGTTTTTCGATTATGATGGCGATCCGGTCAGCACCCGTGAACAGATAAAGCGATTGGCGCCCGAAGATTTGGCGGGATATGAAGCCTTTCACGACCAAGCCCGCGCTATTTTTCACCGTGGATTCTTAAAGCTGGGATATACCTATTTTGGAAGCCTTGGGTCGATGCTGCGCGTCGTGCCTGATTTGTTAAAGCTGGGCGCAGTTCAGTCGCTATTCGGCATGGTGAGCAAATATTTCAAGTCTGACAAAATGCGTCAGGTATTCAGCTTTGAACCGCTGCTGGTCGGCGGTAATCCGATGAAGGTCCCTGCGATCTATGCAATGATCCATTTTGTCGAAAAGACTTGGGGTATTCATTATGCCAAGGGCGGCACTGGCGCCCTTGTCGCAGGGCTCGTCACGAAATTTGAGGAGATGGGTGGCCGGTTGCGGGTGAACGCTCCCGTGAAGCGTATTCTGGTGAAAAACCGAACCGCCAAAGGTGTAGAATTAGAAAGTGGAGAGGAAATTGCTGCGGATGTTGTGGTTTCCAACGCCGATTATGCAACGACTTACCTAAAGCTCGTTGATAAGGCGCATCGGCGGATCAACCGCGATGCGCTGGTGAAATTCCGTAAGCAATCAATGTCGTTAATGGTGATCTATTTCGGGTATGAACGCCGCGACAATGACCCCGATTTGCGCCATCACAACATCATCCTTGGTCCACGCTATGAAGCGTTGCTTGATGAGATTTTCGAGAAAAAGGTCATGAGCCCTGACTTCTCGCAATATCTCCACATCCCTACCCTGACTGATCCGAGCCTGGCGCCTGCGGGCCATCATGCTGCCTATACCCTCATCCCTGTACCCAATAATGCGAGCGGCATCGACTGGGAACTAGAAGGACCAAAATTGTCCGCTCGGGTGCTCAGCTTCCTCGAGGAGCGGGGCTATATTCCTGACCTTGCGGCACGTCTGAAACATATGAGCTTCATCACGCCGGATTATTTTTCAGAAACGCTGGGTTCATATCTTGGAAACGGTTTTGGCGTTGAACCTGTTTTGACCCAGACCGCATTCTTCCGCCCTCATAATAAGTCGGAAGACGTGCACAATCTGTACATGGTCGGCCAAGGCACGCAGCCGGGCGGCGGTACGCCATCGGTTATGATGTCAGCTAAGATGACCGCGCGTGAGATCGCTAGGGACTTGGGCGTCGAAGCATCGGTGGTAAACGGCGTGCCAGGACAGTGGGAAACCCAAGCCTAAGACTGCCTATGCGTCCAGGCCACGATCCCGTTCTAGGTTACAACCGGCACAGCGACTGCTTTCTCGATATGATTTCGGATTATGGCAGTTTTTCGAACGTCAGCCCCGCATGCGCCACGAGCCGTTCGATGAGCTTGTCCCCCAAAACCGTTGCCGGTGTCCAAAAACCGCCGGCTACGTCTTCGGGTACATCTTTAGCGAGACAGGCCGCAGCCTGCGACAGCATTTTAGCGGTTGATCCATAGCCGGGATCACGGTCCCCCGTTACACGCGTCTGAATAGTCTCTCCCTTGGCCGTTGCCCCCATGAAGACGATGTCGAACCCACCCTCCAATTGCGCTTTTTCATCGGGTCCTTCACCGGGCTTTGGAAGCACAAAATTCTCGAGTAGCCAGCGGATTGGCGGAACAGCCAGACCAATCATGAGAGCGTTCACGCCCCAGTGCATCGCTTGCGCCTTCCTTTTGCCGGAACCGCCGCGACCCGTCACGACAGCTTCCGCATATTTAAATCCAGCACCATAGCTGTTGTGGCTCAGAGCGTTCGACCGATGCACAATCCGTGTGTTGATCCCGGCCATGACGAAAGGCGCAATCCAGCCACCATAGGCCGGGTCGTACGCGATCTTTACGTCGGGCTGCGTCACCACGAAGCCGTGACTTGGTGGGCACAGGCTGTAAGGATCTTTAAGTTCACGACGCAAATCTGGATTATGTACCGCTTCTTTGACCATGTTCACCATGCTCGCGATCGTTCCACCTGACGCTCCACCCTTCATGTTTGCAACCCGCATATTGATGCGGTCACAAGTCTGGCCGAATTGGACCGACGCATGGCGTTGGAGAAAATGGACGCCCAAATCGGAAGGAATAGAGTCAAAACCGCAACAATGTACGATCCGCGCGCCGCTTTTTATAGCATCGGCCTCATGCCGTAATTGCATCTTGCGGATCCACTGGGGCTCCCCTGTCAGATCGCAATAGTCAGTGCCCATTGAAACGCAGACCTGCACCAGCAAGTCACCATAAAGCGCATAAGGTCCGACAGTTGACAGCACAACTTTGGTTCGGGCGCACATGTGCCGCAACGTGTCTTCATCGGCGGCATCCGCAACGATCATTTCGATCCCGGACAATCCAATCGTATCGCTAAGCTGTTGAAGCTTAGCGCGCGAACGCCCGGCAATTGCCCAAACAATCGATCCATCTGCGAATTGCTCGTGCATATAGCGCGTTACGATCTGGCCGACGAAACTCGTAGCCCCATACACAATGATGTCGAATTTCTTATCAGCCATTTTTGTCCTACCGCTCAGATGCATTCTAAATGCGCGTCCATGTAATTAATGTTCGCGCTATGAACTGCGTCAAACCTCGAAGCGGTCAACCCAGCAATGAATTGTCGTTAGGCGGGGAACATGCGGTGTTGCAAGCGATGATGTGAGTTGGCTTGTGACCGTTCGAAGCCCTTGGCGTTGGGGGAGCTGAGGTCGGGAGCGGTAAAACGCCTCTCAAACTATGCATTATAGCGCCCTGCCGCCGTCACCATCCCGCATGACCATTCCGTCGCGCCGGTGGCTGATAGTTGGCGCGCACGACGGACCGGTTCGGCTTCGTTCCACTCACGGCCAACACTAACCTAGGAGGCCCTAATGGCTTAATCTCCAACATAACCTTAGCGTTATCTTCACAGCGATAATCTTGCATCCATGCCTATTATGCATATGGCGGCTCATATACTCTATTGTTTATGGTGCACATTTCTGCGGTGTGCGCCATGCGGATAACCTCAGCGATGCTTTTGACGGTAAGTTTTGCCAGAGCATTTGCGCGATGCATTTCAACTGTCCGAACACTTAGCGCAAGCACATGCGCGGCGGTCTTGTTCGGAATTCCACGCATCAGCACATTGATTACTTCGGTTTCGCGCCGGCTGAGCAGAGCAAAAGCCGACCGGGCTGCATTTCGTGCCGCGAAGCTGTGCTTGCGTTGGGCGAGTTGTGCAAAGGCGGACTGCAAGCACGTGTCGAGCGCTTCCCATGCAAACGGCTTTTCGAGAAACTCAATGGCGCCAAGCTTGACCGCCTTAACGACAAGCTGAATGTCGCCATGCGCGCTGGTGATGATGATCGGCCAGTTAATGCCGCGATTGCGCATCTCGGACATAAGCGCAAGCCCATCAGCCCCCGGCATGCGGATATCCAACAAGATAGGCGCTGGCTCAAGCGCCACAAGATTATCGAGAAAGTCTTGCGCTGAAGCAAATGGCCAGCTTACCAGCCCGATCGTCGATAGAAAAAAGTGCAGTGATCGCCGCACCTCGCGCTCATCGTCAATAATGTACACAGGGTCGCCGCGCTTGGGCGACGACATATCTGCCCAATGCGCTAATTTGCTGCCAAAAGTGGGCCGTGTGGGCATCGGAAAGTCTCTACTGAAACCGAGACCCGAATTTTGACACTTATCAAGATAACCACGAAAGTAACATGATGTTCCCATCCCGCATTGTAACGTCATGTTACTTCGCGTTTTGACAAATAAGCCGTTCGTTGCAGCACGCTCGCCTTACTTTGGCCCGATGTTTTCCACATCGGTCGAACCTCCTTCTAACAAATGGCCCATCTTGGCAGAGCAGGAGATTAGAAAATCCACGGCGTTCATCTTCCGCCAAAAACAGATACCGGATTTTTGGTGCAAACCGCATACTGAAACATAATGGCTTTTTCTGAGACTACCGTAGTTTTCCGAGGTCAGCCAGCACGCAGACGTTAACATTTTGAAGGCTAATTGGCGTTGTTGGCGGTCTGGTCCCTGCCAACCGGCGGCGGGCCCCACACCCGTCGCCACATTAAAATTTCACGCTTTCGCAGAACGCCGCAAACCTGCCGCATGTGACAAAATGAAAGACGTTATGGCATGACTGAAATGTCTTTTCCGCTGATGCATATACGCAAATATGTCCCTTGGGTGCGCGCATATATGGTGAAGGCTGCGGCGCTGGCTGTGGTTGCGGTTCCGTTACCTGCGCATGGACATGACGCCGACATACCATCGGTGGCAAAGGCGACGACTACGCGCATCGCAAACGCCTCACCGGTTGCGGTCACCGATTATGTCGACCTAAAAAATGCCGCGCAGGCGTTCAACGTGCTCCGCAATGACACTGATGCCAATAATGACACGCTCAATATCATAGAAGCCTCTGCCCAATTCGGCGCCGTCGCGTTCACCGCTGACGGATTGATCGCTTATGCTGCAAATCCAGTCGCACCGCTTCATGATGAAATCATTTATGTGGTCAGCGACGGGCACGGCGGTCTGGCTAAAGGCAAAGTCATTGTCTCTGCTGGTTAGACGCTATGCCATTTAAAATACCAAACTCCGAAAGATGGATATCGCCTGACGGGGACACTATCCAATCTCTTTCAAAGCGAAGAGAGAGCAGGCAGCGTGTGCTTCTATGCGCTGACATCCATGTCGTGCAGATGCAAAGTGACTTCATGGTTACAGATATTGCGCGAAACGGTTTACGCGGCGCGACCAGTGTACCGCTGCGTATCGGTCAATCTGCGTATGTCAGCCTTGAAGGCAGGACGTATATCGCGGGGCGCATCCGTTGGGCGAAAGATGGCCGGTTCGGTATGACGTTTTCCAAGTTGGACAATATGCGGCCTGATGCCGCGCATGGTGGCGCCGGCCATGTGCCAAGCTATCAAAAAAGCTTGCCGCAAGCGCCCAACCGCGTGAGCGCTAGGCTGTGTCTAACAAGTTGGTCATCGGCGGTACGCATTCGTAATGTGTCGAAGACCGGGATGATGATTGAAACAGACCTGCCCGTCACCTCGGAACAACAGCTTTTGGTAGCGCTCAGCGACGGCAAAATATTGGATGCCGCGGTCAAATGGGTTGAAGGTGAACATGTGGGCATTCAACTGGCGGCCCCCGTTTCGATCCTGCAACTCACTTATGGTGACCTCAGGTGATTTCAACGGCACATGCAGGCGGGTAAGTCGACGCGCCTGACGACGCCTTAAGTCTGCGCGTCCGGATCGATGTGGAGCCAGTCGGCATGGCGGGGCGCTTTTTTGGTTTCGCTCCATTCCTGCAGCATGCGCGGCGCAAGACGCTTAAGTTCGGCATGCTGGTCAGCTGTCCCGATGTTGCAAGCGAGCTCAAGTCGGTGGCCATTGGGGTCAAAGAAATAAATGGACCGGAAAATGCCGTGAAAGGTCGGGCCAACGACATCGATGCCTTGCGCCTCGATATGGGCCTTCGCCGCAAGAAGCGCGCCGAGGTCTGCAACCTCAAAGGCAATATGCTGCACCCATTCGGGCGTGTTGGGGTCCTTGCCCATTTCGGGCTGGTTCGGCAACTCGAAGAAGGCGAGGACGTTACCGCCGCCGCAATCCAAGAAGATGTGCATATAAGGATCATGTTCGCCCGTGGATGGTACATGGTCCTCGGCAAAGGCCGTGGTGAAGGCCATGCCCAAGACGTCCGCATACCAGTCCACAGTCGCCTTTGCGTCCTTGCAGCGATAGGCAACATGGTGGATGCGGTTCAATGTGATGGGGGCGTTCATCATGCTGGCTCCTCGACCTGAAGCGCACCGCGTTCAATTTGGTCACGCTCGATGCTCTTGAACAAGGCCGTGAAATTGCCTTCGCCAAAGCCTTCATCTTTTTTGCGCTGGATAAATTCGAAGAACACCGGCCCAATCATGGTCTGCGAAAATATCTGCAGCAACAACCGCGGATCGCCGTCTTGTGTGGAGCCATCGAGCAGGATACCGCGTGATTGGAGGGCATCGACTGGCTCGCCATGGCCGGGCAGGCGTTCCTCCAACATATCATAATATGCCTTGGGCGGTGGTGGCGCGAATGGGGTACCAAGCGCCTTCAATCGGTCCCAGCATGCCGGCAAATCGTCGCACGCAAAGGCAATATGTTGAATGCCTTCACCATTATAGGCACGCAAATACTCCTCAATCTGCCCGCCGCCAGCCTTGCCTTCTTCATTTAACGGAATTCGGATTTTTCCATCCGGCGCAGTCATCGCGCGGCTGGTGAGGCCCGTATATTCGCCCTTAATGTCGAAATAACGGATTTCACGGAAGTTGAAGACGCGCTCATAAAAACTGCCCCAATGCGCCATGCGTCCGCCATAGACATTGTGGGTCAAGTGATCGATGATCTTGAAACCGGCGCCCACGGGATTGCGATCGATGCCGGGCAGATAGTCAAAGTCGATATCGTAAATCGACAACGCGTCGCCATACCGGTCCACCAGATAAATCATCGCGCCGCCAATGCCGCGAATTGCGGGCAAACGCAGTTCCATCGGACCAGTGCGTGTTTCAACGGGTTCGGCACCCCGCGCCATCGCCTGATCATAGGCAACGCGCGCGTTCTTAACACGAAAAGCCATGCCGCACGCCGAAGGGCCATGCTCGGCCGCGAAATAGGCAGCGGGGCTTTTGGGTTCATAATTCGCGATCAGGTTAATCTCACCCTGACGCCACAGGTCGACATCCTTTGAACGGTGACGCGCTATCCGGCTAAAGCCCATGCGTTCAAACACAGGCTCAAGCAGGCCCTTTTCCGGCGCAGAAAATTCGATGAATTCGAACCCATCCAAACCCAACGGGTTTTCGAACAAATCGGCCATTAATACGCTCCTGCAAAACTGGTTACATTTGCAACCAATTTATGCGATCGCCTCGTTCAAGTCAATGCGGCGAAGGCTCATGGTCCTGACCCTAAGTAAAATGCAGGCGCCTATATTTGCCGCGGAAGTAAAGCAGTGGATCACGGCGGGGTTCAAAACTCGCCTTTTCCACCCGGCCAACCAGGATGAAATGGTCGCCAGCTTCATATAACGCGTGGCGTTTGCATTCGAAAATGCCAAGCGAGCTCGGTAAGATGGGTGCGCCATATTCGCCCACTTCCCAACGCGTGCCGGAGAAGCGATCCTCGCTTTTGCCGGCGAACAGGTTTGAGACAGGCTGCTGCCCGATTTGCAGGACATTGACGGCAAATGCGTCAACTGAACGCAGCGTTTCGGCACTGCCCGAATTGTTAGCGATGCAGACCAGCAACAGGGGCGGGTCAAGTGAGACGCTGGTAAAGCTGTTGGCGGTCAAGCCCACCGGACGTCCATCGGACGCATGCGCCGTAATGATGGTCACGCCTGTCCCAAAACAGCCCATTGCATCGCGCAAGGTGCGCGCGTCGGAACCCGAACGATATTCCGGAATGAAACGCGGCTGTTTGCGTTCCAAAAAGTCAATAAGTAGGCCGTTAAACGCTTCTGCGCGTTCGGCCACGATCAACAAGCCGCCACCATCAACATCAATGCTTTCCGCATTTGGCAAAGTTTCGACAAAACCGGGCTGTGCTGTTGCAGGGTCAATCTGTCCCAAGGCGCCACGAATGATAAGCGAAGGCAGCGCGATGTGCGATGCGGCCTGCGTTAAAGCTGCGCCAAGGCCATCGGCGTCAAATGCGGCAAATATCGCATTGTCATAATCGGCTTGGTTCAAACCCTTGCCCAGCGCTGCGGACATGCGATCTGCCGACGCTTGCACCGCGCCTGGGGCATGGTCTGCAGCAGGGTCTACCAAAATAAGGCCCGACGCTAAAGTCGCAGCTTCTTCCGCCAGCGCCATGGTTGCAATCCACCCGCTGTGCGAAGCCGCAACAACGACCGGCCGTGTCCGCATCTGACCGAGAACGGCGCGCACGTCTTCGACATAAGTGTTGAAGTCATAGCGGCCATCGGAGGGCCATTCGCTGCCGCCATGGCCGCGCAGGTCGACGTTGATGACATGGCGTCCGGCCTGCTCAAGGGCAATCGCCACATCCTCCCAAACTTTGCGCGTTTGGCCAAAGCCGTGCAGCAGCACAATCGACGGGTCATCGGCAGAACCAATATCATCTGCCTCAAGCCGAATGCCTGCGAAGCCCTTAAATTCTCTTACATAGCGTAGCGACATTCGCCTCAACCCCAAATTCTGTCTAACGGTGTCATCTTCCCCGCCCTTCCCGTGGACGTTGACCGCACTTTACGCAATGCTTATGCGCGGTCCGTGGAAATAACCGCCATTGTAATGCGTGAAATACAGACCAGCTTTCCAGCCTCATCCTCTATGCGGATCGACCAAATTTGCGTTGTGCGCCCAATCGATTCCGATGTCGCGGTGGCAAAGACAAAGCCGTCTTTCACGGGGCGAATGTGGTTGGCGTTGATTTCCATACCGACGGTTGCAAATTTGCTTGGATCAACCGTCATGGCAGCAGCCACCGACCCAACCGTTTCCGCCAAGACGACCGAGGCACCGCCGTGCAGCCGGCCATAAGGCTGCTTCGTACGGTCATCGACAGGCATCCGCGCCTTTATCCAATCATCGCCATAATCGACAAATTCGATACCAACATAACCGGGCATGCAATGTGCGCCGTTTTCGGTCAGCGCCGCAAGATCGAGCTTTTCGTGAAACCATATAGTCATGCCATCTTCATGCGCGAAGCGGCGGAAACTGTCTAGGGCAAGTTCCCTGTAAAAAATCATGTTGAACCAAAGTGCCGAGGCAGTCATGGCCAAGCGCACCAAAATGGTATAGCCAAATGTTGAGGCGTCAACTGCGGCGATTTAGTTATGGGTGCGCACTGCCGTAAAATGGTAATGAAACCATGCAACGGGATTGTGCATAGGCACCAAGAAGTTATCGCGGGCCGCCGCGCAAAGGTATGTATTTAATGCACAACGACAAGAACCTACCCATCAACCGCTATTTCAACCGCGAGCTTTCCTGGCTCAAATTTAACGAGCGTGTGCTTGAGGAGGCATCGAACCCAGCACATCCGTTGCTTGAACGGCTTCGCTTTCTGTCGATTTCCGGCACCAACCTTGACGAATTTTTCATGGTGCGCGTTGCTGGCCTGCGCGGACAGCAACAGCGCCGGATTGAGGAGCTGTCGATTGATGGCCGCACAGCATCCGAACAACTTGCCGATACCGTTGCCGCCGCCGACCGGCTGATGATCCAACAGCAAAAGCTGTGGCGTAAGCTGATGAAGGAACTGGGCGGCGAGGGTATTAAAATTGTCCAACCATCCGCGATGGGCAAGACATTGCAGGCACAAGTCGGCAAATATTTCCGCGAACAAGTCTTGCCGGTTCTCACCCCGCAAGCATTAGACCCTGCGCATCCATTTCCATTCATTCCGAACCAAGGCCTAAGCCTGATCTTTGATATGCGCCGCAAGGATGATGGCGAAGTCGTGCGCCAATTGGTGCTCATCCCGCAATCACTCGCCCGCTTTGTTCGCTTGCCTGGCCCTGGCACACGATTCGTGACCATTGAGGCGCTGATTAAGCATTTCGTTGGGCAAATGTTTCCCGATTATTTGCTGGTGGCGGCAGGCGCATTCCGCATTATCCGTGACAGCGATATTGAGGTTGAGGAAGAAGCTGAAGACCTCGTTCGTTACTTCCGCAGCGCCATCAAGCGGCGCCGTCGCGGGCGGATTATTCGGCTGAAGCTGGAAAAAGGCCTGCCCAGCGAATTGGCGACATTGATTCGCACGGAACTTGGCGCAGGCGCGTCCATCGTGGTCGAAACGGTCGGCTTTTTGGGCATTGGCGATCTCGGGCAATTGGTGGACGAGGACCGACCTGCCCTCAAATTTCCGTCATATTCCCCCCGCTTCCCCGAACGCATCTTGGAACATGATGGCGATTGTTTTTCTGCCATCAGCCAAAAAGACATCGTTATCCATCACCCCTATGAAAGCTTCGACGTTGTGCTGGCGTTTCTGCAGCAGGCCGCGCTTGACCCAGACGTCGTGGCCATCAAGCAAACGCTCTATCGTGCAGGCAAGCAATCGGCGGTCATTCGCGCCTTGTGTGAAGCGGCCGAGGCTGGAAAATCGGTGACGGCGATTGTCGAGCTGAAGGCGCGTTTTGACGAAGAGCAAAACCTGCATTGGGCTTCGCAGCTTGAAAATTCCGGCGTGCAAGTCGTGTACGGCTTCATCGATATGAAAACACATGCCAAAATCTCGCTGGTGGTCCGCCGCGAGGCGGATGGGTTCCGGACCTATTGCCACCTGGGCACGGGCAATTACCATCCGATCACCGCCAAAGTGTATACCGACATCAGCTTCTTCACCGCCGACCCACGCGTAGGCCATGATGCCGGACAGATTTTCAATTATATCACGGGCTATATCCCGCCAACCGAGTTGAAGCTGTTGACCATGAGCCCGCTTGGCTTGCGCGAAAAAATCATGTCCTTAATTGACGATGAAATTGCCCATGTCGCCGCAGGACGGCCCGGTGCAGTTTGGGCAAAGCTCAATTCTTTGGTGGATAAAGCCGTCATCGACAAATTATATGAGGCGAGCGAAGCCGGCGTCGAAATCGACCTGGTGGTGCGCGGCATTTGCTGCTTGCGGCCCGGCGTTAAGGGCCTGTCGTCGCGGATCCGCGTGAAGTCCGTCGTCGGGCGCTTCCTGGAGCACAGCCGTATTTGGGCAATGGGCAATGGCGCAGATTTGCCGAACCCTAATGCCAAAGTCTTCATCTCTTCGGCAGACTGGATGTCGCGTAACTTTGACCGCCGCGTCGAATATATGCTGCCGATTGAGAACCCTACGGTGCATGACCAGATCCTTGATCAGGTTATGGTTGCAAACCTTCTCGACAACCAGCAAAGCTGGATGCTGCGTTCAGATGGACGCTATGAAAGGGTAAAAGCCGGTAGCATGCCATTTAATCTACATCATTATTTCATGACAAATGCGTCGCTTTCAGGACGCGGAGGCGCGCTTGCGGATGACAAGAAGGTTCCAACGCTGAGCCTCGTCCGACAAAGATGAAGGCGGTACGTCAGGCCGTCATAGATATTGGCTCAAATACCGTTAGGCTTGTCGTTTACGCCGGACTGGCCCGCGCGCCCATGCCGATTTACAACGAAAAAAGCCGCGTAAAGCTGGGCGCGTGCCTCGCTGGCGATGGTGAAATTGACAAAGTGACGATGAAGAAGGCGCTTGCCGCGCTGGCGCGTTTCGAAACGCTTGCCCGCGCGATGAAGGTGGACAGCATGCGCGTGGTCGCAACCGCCGCAACGCGCGAAGCCAAAAACGGGCAAGAGTTGGTCGAAAAAGCAGCCGCGCTTGGCATTCGGGTAGATGTGCTTAATGGCGATGCCGAGGCGACAGCGGCAGGTTATGGCGTGCTGAGCGACAATCCCTTCGCCAATGGCTATGTCGGTGACCTTGGCGGTGGCAGTCTTGAACTTATCCGCATCGCGGATGGCAAGCTGGGCGCGCGCGTATCGCTGCCGCTCGGCACATTGCGGCATGACATATTGATCGGCAAATCGGCCAAGCAAGTTACAGCGATGTTGCGCGACAATATTGCCAAGACAATGGGCAAACGTGCCTTCCCGATTGAAACGGACCTGCCCTTTTACATGATTGGGGGTTCATGGCGCAGTTTTGCACGGTTGCATATGCATGCAACCGGCTATCCGCTGACGATATTGTCCAATTATGAAATGCCGCCCGAGGCTCCAGAATTGCTCGCCTCACTGACACAAGACAAAGACGCCTTAACACGGTCCAACGTGGTCGCAGCGGGCCGCATTTCCGAATTGCCGGGGGCGACGGCGCTGTTGAGTGGCATTGTCGGTCTATTCAAGCCCAGCAAGCTCGTAACGAGCATCTACGGCCTTCGCGAAGGGTTGTTGTTCGAACAATTGACGCAAGCCGAACGCAAGCAAGACCCATTGATTGCCGCCGCGCGTTTTGAAGGCGAACGGCTTGGCCGCTTTCCCTTTCATGGTGACGCCCTTGCCGACTGGATCGCACCTGTCTTTGCCGGGCAAAGCGCGCATGATGCGCGATTGTGCCGCGCGGCATGCTTGCTGTCCGACAGCGTATGGAACGTGAGCCCCGAATATCGCGCCGACCATGCGCTTGACCTTGCACTCGACGGCAGTTGGCCCGGCGTCAGCGCCAGCGATCGTGCGGTCATCGCTGCCGCGCTTTGGACAGTGCATGCTGGAAAGCGGACATTGCCCGAAATGCTGGTGACATTGGCCAAGCCCGGCGCATTGGCGCAAGCCGTGATCTGGGGTCTCGCCATCCGCCTCGCCCATCGCCTTGATGGCGGCACCGGCGGCGCGCTTGGCGATAGCCGCATCGACGGAGACGGCGCGACGCTTCGCCTATACCTCAGCGGCTCGGCCGTGCGGCTCCAGTCCAACAGCGTCTCGCGGCGCTTGCAAGCGCTTGGCGAAGCGTTGGGCTATGCGCAGACGGCGATTATGGGCTGATCTAAGTTTGGCGGGTGCGGGAGGAGAGCTCCCCTCCCCCCAACACGCGATCACCCCATCGGGTATAATATCTCTTTCGTTACCTTGTGCACCGCGGTCATCACTTCATCGCTTAGCTTCAGGTCAATCGCGGCGAAAATATCGTCTAACTGATCTTCTTTGCTCACGCCGACCATCGTCGAGGCGACAAAGTCATGCTGTTTCGACCAAGCGGTCGCCAGCGTCACTGGTGACATGCCCGCCTCTTGCGCAATCGCGACAATCCGCATCGTGCTTTCAAGTGCGCGTGGCCCGGCAAAGCGTTGCGCCATTTCGACCTGACGCGTGCCGGACATTTCGAGATAGCGGGAGAAACGCGCGCCTTCGGGGCGTGCGCCGTCGAGATATTTGCCCGACAACACGCCGCCACCCAAGGGCGAGTACGGCAGAAGGGAAATGCCTTCCTGACGGCAGACTTGCTTCAATTCATCCTCAAACCGGCGGTTGTTGATCGAGAAATTATTCTGGATGCTTTCATAGCGCGCCACGCCAAGGCGTTCCGATGTCGCCAACGACTTCATCAAGCCATAGCTTGTCTCATTCGAACAACCCAATACGCGCACTTTGCCGGATCGGACCAGTTCGTCGAGCACCTCCATCGTTTCGTCATAGGCAAGGCCATGGTCGGGCCAATGCGTTTGATACAGGTCGATATAATCGGTCTGCAACCGGCGCAGGCTTTCTTCGACCGCGGTGATGATATTGTGGCGATCCAGCGTGGTCATACCGCCGCGCTTGGGCGATTTGAACCATGTGTGGCTTGGCCCCGACACCTTTGTTGCCATGATGATGGCGTCGCGGTTCTTACCCTTCATCCAGCGGCCGATGATATCCTCGGTCCGACCAACCCATTTGATATCGGGGGGGACGGGATAGCCTTCGGCGGTGTCGAAAAAGTTGATGCCGGCATCAAGGCATCTGTCGAGAATACGATGCGCCTCCGCCTCATCGGTTTGTGACCCGAAGGTCATGGTACCCATGCAGATGTCAGACACGTAAATGGCGCTTTTGCCGATGCGACGATGTTCCATAATTCTCTCTCCCTAATATTGTCCGGCCGCACCAACGACCAAAAATGCGAGCGCAGCAAGTAACCCAGATAGGCGGTTTGAACGGAAATGGCCAAGCGCATTGCTGCCATCGGCTTTCAACGATGCGACCTGCATGCCCAAATGAAAGGCGACGGGAAGGAGCGCAACCAAAGCCTGCTTTTCGGGCCGGACGCTCCAGATTGCCATGCCCCAGCCAAGCAGCGTCAAAATATAGAATGCCGCCACGCCAATCCGGACGCTGCCGCCAAGCCGCAAGGCGCTCGATTTAATCCCGACCAACGCATCGTCTTCGCGATCCTGCATGGCATAGATCGTATCATAGCCCACCACCCAGAATATCGTCCCCGCATACAGCCAGAACATCGCCGCGTCGGCGTGCCCTGTGATCGCGACCCAGCCGACCAATGCGCCCCAGCTAAACACCAATCCAAGCCAAAGCTGCGGCCACCAAGTTACGCGCTTCATAAACGGATAGGCCGCAACGAGAAGGATGCTGCCCAAGGCGGCGATCTGCGCTACCCACTGCAATTGGACAAGCACCAGAAGACCAATCGCACATAAGCTCAGCAGAAACGTCCACGCCGCCTGCATGCCAATAATGCCGCTGGGCAATGGCCGTGACGCCGTGCGCGCGACTTGTGCATCCAGATCGCGGTCTACGATATCATTATACACGCATCCCGCGCCGCGCATTACGATCGCGCCCAGCAGCATCCACAAAGCAAGGTCCCAACGCTGGATAAGGCCGCCCGACAGCGCAAGCCCGAATATGCATGGCCAAAACAACAGCCACCAACCAATGGGCCGGTCCAACCGCGCCAAAAGGGCCAATGCGCGCAGCTTCACCGGCAGCAGCCCAATGATGCCTGTATACTCGCTGTCCGGGACAAATTTCGATGTCATAACATCGGCACTGCCAAAATTTATCCGGCGCGTCATCTGCGAAGTTGATGCGGATACAGTTGGGAGATGACGGCAGCCTTATTTGCGGGTAGACGCAAGGCATGTCCGCAACACCCGCCTGGCCCCCAAAATCGACACCGCGGCTGTTCGTGGAACAACCGCTGGCCATCGGCGCAACCCTAAACATCACGGGCAACAGCGCGCATTATTTGACAGGCGTCATGCGTTTGAAAGAGGGGGCGCCCGTCAAAATATTTGACGATATCTCCGGCGAGTATCTCGCGACCGTGTCACAATTGGGCAAACGCGACCTTGATCTTACGGTCGACGCCAAATTGCGTGATCGCGAACTGAGCCCGGACCTGTGGATTTGTCAGGCGCTCATTAAAAAGGATCGTTTCGACTGGGTCGCCGAAAAAGCGTGCGAGCTTGGCGTAGCGCGCTTTATGCCTGTGCTGACCGCGCGCTGCGTCGTGGATAAGGTGAAGGACGACCGCCTGCGCACGCATATGATTGAAGCCGCCGAGCAATGCGAGCGCACTGCATTGCCGCAAATTGCGTCACTCACCCGGATTGAGGCGATGCTTACAAAATGGCCAGAGGAACGGACGCTATATTTCTGCGACGAGCGGGGCGGAGAGCCGTTTCTGGACGCCATCAAGGCCGGCCCCGGCGCCGTGTTGGTTGGTCCAGAAGGTGGTTTCACAGACAGCGAGAATGCAGCCATTCGCGCACATCCGAACGCGCGGCCCGTCTCGCTTGGTCCCCGCATATTACGCGCCGACACCGCCGCAGTTACCGCTATCTCCGTTTGGATGGCCAAGAACGGCGATTGGTCAAGCTGACGCTCCGGCGGGTCAGTCGATCTGGCCCGTAAAGCTGAACGAGAATGTCGATGGTCCCGCTGAAGTCGCCGCTGCCATGGTGCCAGACGGCTGAAAACGCAGACCAGTCAATGCGCCATTATAGCCAGTCCCCAATGGCGCGCCAAAAGGTGCACCGCCGCTAGCCTCAGTGGAATAGGTCACCATTGCGCCTTGATTGAACGCAGCAAGCCCGCTTGTTCCGACGTTCATCGCAATGGGCGTTGATGCATCCAATGTGAAATTGGTTGGGAAAGGGTCTGTAATGATCACGCTGTTGGCATCGACCGCTAAGCTGCCGGTATTTTGAAGGGTAACCGTGTACCTGACGCGCGCGCCAGCAATAGCTTTGGGATTGGAGCTACTGACACCATCACTCAACACCTCAGATGTTTTTGACACCAGCAATGTCGCATTGGCGTTTACGCGGGTGTTGGTGATTATACAGCTAATGATATCGCCCAGAACAGGCGTGATGTTTCCAGGCACCATGACTGGGAAAACGCTTGTCACCCCATTGATCGCATTCGTGCAGGCAAGCGTTGCTTTATACTGCGTCAAACTGCCCGGCCCAGACATAACTTCATCCAGCGTATAGCTGGAGCCCGCGCTTAGCTGCACCAACCCCGTATCGCCGCCACCAACTGCGGAATTATTACCGGTCGTTGTGGACGATGCTTCTACCGTAGACCCGTCGTTAATCCGCACGATAAACTGGTCCGTCGAAAAACGCCGATTGGTGCCAAGCGCCTTGCGGATCCGAAGGTGGGGAATAGCCGCATTGTTGAAAACGCAAATAACCGCATCGCCAAATTGCAATGCGCCAAAGACGTAATTGGTGGTCAGTACATTGTCCGGCAGTGGCGTAGCCGACCCACCTGTTGCGTTGATGCAGGTCAGCCTGCTTTGATATTTGGTCAACGCGCTGACGCTGCCTGCCGTCATGGTTTCGGACAAGGTAAGCGATATATCGGAAGCCAGCGACAAGGGTGTAGCCGCAAAAGGGCCATTATGCGTGCCTGTGGTGGTACCACTGGCCAACGCCGCGCCCGATGATGTGGCCTTCACACGAAAGTTAAATTGGTCCGCAGGGTCAACTCGAGCGCCAGCAATCGTCTTGCGCAGCCGGATGGATGCAAAACGCACGGCAAACATCGCCCCTTGCAGACCGCCCGCGTGCATGTTGACGGTTACGGTGGTCGGGCTGTTGGTGCCCACGATATAACCGCCCACGATACCGGGGACGCCAGTTTCGGTGAATGTGTTTGTTCCGGCCCCGGTTATTGATGGATACAGATTTCCACTGATAGGGTCGACTTGATCCAAAATTTTCCACCCCGAACCGTTGGTCACAAATTGTAGGTTTTCGCTTTCATTGGTGGCTTCTGCATCTGCCGCAACAAAAGCAAAAACCGTCACTGCGGACGCTCCGGGCGGGGGGATGATGTTTATGCCTGAAAAGACGATCGACCTGCTGCCGCTCGTTAATGTGTACAGAACCGGTCGGCCCGGAATGCCAAGAAACGCGGTGTTGCCGACAGCTGTATCGGTCCATGACGGTGCATCAACGTCGCTAAAGGCGGTCTGGTTCGTCGGCGTCACCCGAAGGTTGAACGACAATATGGATCCGTCATTCAGATTGAAGGCGAAATTCTGCCCTGCCCCCGAACGGGCCCTTATGTCGTTATACACAGAAAAATCGAGCCAGCAGTAAGTTTCCCACCCGACTGGCGCAGTGCCCTGCGTCATTGCAGGCGCACAAGTTTGCGCATGCGCTGGCGCGGCTGATAGGCATAGCCACGCGGCACAAAGACTAACCCATGCGCAAAATATACGCTTCATCTGGACCATTGAATACATCCCAATTCAAAGACATTTTGCTTGATCAGAAAGGCTAGTGAAACGAGGTTAACAAGCGGTAACGGGTCTCGAGACATCATCCATATTGGGGCGCAATTTGGACATATATACGCCCACGGAACACTGTTTTTTATGATTAATTTAACGAATTAAATTTAACTGGAGCATTCTGAGAAAAACAGAAAGTTTACGGTAATGACGGCCAGAGGCAGCTTACGGCGCATGTGTATATCCCGTATCTGTGCGATTCTGGGACTTCTATTCTTCTGTTGTTTACCTTCCCCAACATTGGCGCAGACGGTGAACCAGTTTACCAACACAACAAGCGGCGCGATCGTTGACTCACCCAGTTGCGCGTCAACCGTAACGCGCAGCTTTACCGTTGGGACGAGCGTTACGGTTTCGGATATCAATATTGGTGTTTCGTTGAGCCATAGCTATCGATCAGATCTGGGTATGACATTGACCGCGCCATCGGGCACATCGGTGCAACTGTTCAGTGGCATTGGCGGTGCTGCAGACAATTTAAACGTTTTGTTCGACGACGAGGCGTCCGCCCTGATTGCGTCGCATACAACAGACGATAATACTGCCTCCGTACCCCCATATGCGCGTACTTTTCGTCCAGCCGCTGCGCTGAGCGCATTTGACGGACAAAATGCTCAGGGCACGTGGACATTGGTCATCTGTGATTCAGTGAACTCTGACGTGGGAACTTTTGCGCGCGCCGATCTGTATATTACCAGCGTTCCGAACGCATATTCTGATCTAGCACTAAGATTTTTTTTCACCAACTTGAACCCTAGCTCGGGTTCAAACTTTACATACGCACTCACCCTAACCAACAATGTATCACCGTCTGCAAATGCGAGCGGAATTTCTGTTCGGGCACCCTTACCGGCCGGCGTTACATTTGTCAGCGCAACAGGGACGGGAAGTTACAACAGCAGCATGGGTATCTGGACTGTAGGTTCCGTTGGCACTTCGAGTTCTGCGACAATCGACATTACCGTTACAGTTAATGCCGCTGCCGGAACGGCAATTGATGCAAGCGCTGAAATTATTGCGTCATCTAACCCCGACAGCGATTCCATTCCAAATAATGGCTCTACGCTGGAGGACGATGATGCATTTATGTACTTCGTTGTTGCCTCAACCCGAACCGCAGGGACAACCCCGACATTGAACTGTCCATCTGGCTCAACCCTTTTTGATTGGGACGCGGTGAGCTGGACCTCAGGGTCAACCAACAACAGCTATGCCGTTGCCAACCTCGGTACTATCAATTTTAACATGTCGTTGAGCGCGGGGGCAGCTTACAGCGCCAGTAGTAGCTTTAATGGGCAATCACCGTCGCTTCAAAACAACATCACGGCGGGAACCGCGCCTGCACAATCTTCCCTCATCCTATTCATGGACAACGCAAACCGGGATGCCACCGTAACAACTACGATCAACCTACCCACTGCTGTGCCCGGCGCCCAGTTTAGGCTATTTGACGTCGACTCCAACCCCGGTACCGCCCCAGCTTTGGGCACAGACTTCGCAGACCGTGTGACCATTATGGGATTGTTTAACGGCGTATCCGTGAACCCGATATTGACAAACAGTCTGTCCAATTATGTTGTAGGAAATTCGGCCTACTCAGATACTACGGCGCTGAATAACACGGCAAATGGCGATGTCATCGTGACATTTTCCAGCCCGGTCGATACAATCATCATCGTATATGGTAACCACAGCATTTCGCGCCTTGATCCATTTCAGCAGGCGATCACCATTCATGATATCAATTTCTGCCGCCCGCAGGCCAACATAACTGCGACAAAAACACGCATTATTTTAAGCGACGGCCTAAGCGCCTCCAACCCCAAGGCCCTCCCAGAAGCAGTCGTCAACTATTGTATCTTGGTTAGTAATGCGGGCAGTGGCACTGCCACCGCTGTTTCAATTGCTGACGCGATCCCTGCTACGCTCACTTATGTTGCCAATACGCTTGCATCAGGGCCAAGCTGTAACGTTTCTAAAATGGCTGAGGATGATGATGCCGTGGGTGCCGACGAAAGCGACCCTTATGGTGCATCGGTAAACGGCAACACTGTGAGCGCATCCGCAGCGACCATGGGTCCAAACGCCACCTTTGCAATCACATTCAACGCAACGGTTAAGTGATGAGATAAATATGCTGGCAATATCGTGGTGACATTTCTAAACCCCACCGCATGAGCACAAAAACAATCTCGGACCGTAAAGATCCCGTCATCGAAACGCGCGATCAACTGGTCGCGGCTATTGCCAAGGGGGAAAAGCCCAAGGATCGTTGGCGCATTGGCACCGAACATGAAAAATTTGTGTACAACCGCAGTGACCACCGCGCGCCATCTTATGACGAAACCGGCGGTATTCGCGATCTGCTAATGGCGATGACCGAATTTGGTTGGGCACCTGTCTACGAAAACGGCAAAGTTATCGCCATGACCGGCAGCGACGGTGCTATAAGCCTCGAGCCTGCGGGCCAGCTGGAATTATCGGGCGCGCCGCTTGAAAACCTGCATCAAACTTGCGCCGAGACGGGGCGGCATTTGCGGCAGGTAAAAGCCATTGGGGACAAGACCAACACCAGCTTCTTGGGCCTTGGGCTTTGGCCCGACAAGACGCGGGCGGAGTTGCCCATCATGCCCAAGGGCCGCTATGACATCATGCTGCGCCACATGCCGCGGGTCGGCAGCATGGGCCTCGATATGATGCTGCGTACATGTACGATTCAGGTCAATCTTGATTATTCAAGCGAAGCCGACATGGCGCACAAGTTTCGCACCTCGCTTGCGCTTCAGCCCTTGGCGACCGCATTGTTTGCAAACTCGCCTTTCTTGGAAGGCAAGCCCAATGGCTTCTTGTCGTACCGCAGCCATATCTGGTCCGACACAGACCCCCAGCGTACGGGCATGTTGCCGTTCGTGTTCGACGCCAATTTCGGCTATGAACAATATGTCGATTACATGCTTAAGGTCCCCATGTATTTCGTCTACCGCGACGGCAAGTATATTGACGCGGCGGGGTTAGATTTCCGTGACTTTCTAAAGGGCGAGCTTTCGGTCCTCCCGGGAGAGAAACCGACGGTCAGTGATTGGGAAGACCATATGTCGACCGCTTTTCCTGAAGTGCGCCTGAAAAGCTTTCTCGAAATGCGCGGCGCCGATGGGGGCCCATGGAACCGCATTTGCGCGCTGCCTGCTTTCTGGGTCGGCCTGCTTTATGATCAGGACGCCCTTGATGCCGCATGGGATGAAGTGAAGCATTGGACCATGGAAGAGCGCGAAACGTTGCGCAGTGCGGTGCCTGCGCAGGGATTGAATGCAGCAATTCCCGGCGGTGGCAAGCTGCTGGATCTGGCCGGCCGCATATTGGATATCTCGTCAGCAGGCCTTACCGCCCGCAACTGCTTGAACGGCAGCGGCGACAATGAAACCGGATATCTCGACCCGTTGCGTGAAATCGTCGCCAGCGGCAAAACCGTCGCCGAACAGCTGCTCGAAAAATATCATGGCGAATGGGGTGGTGACATGTCCCGCGTATATGACGAAATGAGCTTCTAATCATTTAGTGCCGAACTGCCACAGTTGACCTAAAATTTCACTTTTGCTGCAAAGTGATGTTGATTCTGTGACAAGGGTCCTTAGAGGCCAGAGAGAGTATCGGGAGCGCGGTAATCATGCCCCCCGCCATTCGTCACCTCTGGGAGAATAACATGCGTTCTGTACGCTCAATCATGGCATCCAGCGCTGCAATTGCAGTTGCGACTACTGGTCTTTTCATCGCACCTGCCGCTTTTGCGCAGGACGAAACCGCGCAAAACAGCGCTACCTTAAACGAAATTGTTGTCACTGCGCAGCGCCGCGAGGAAAACCTGCAGGACGTACCTTTGTCGGTAACCGCAGTTAGCGGTGATCAGCTTGGTGCCCTTACCGCCGGTGGCGTGGATATTCGCGGCATGTCCGGTCGGGTTCCAAGCCTTTTGGTTGAATCATCCTTCGGCCGCACCTTCCCACGCTTTTATATCCGCGGACTTGGTAACACCGATTTTGATTTCAACGCATCACAGCCCGTCAGCCTGATTTATGACGATGTTGTTCTGGAAAACCCCATTCTTAAGGGCTTCCCGATTTTTGACATGGAGCGCGTTGAAGTGCTGCGTGGACCTCAGGGTACTTTGTTCGGCCGCAACACGACTGCCGGTATCGTCAAATTCGACAGCGTAAAGCCAAGCGACGTCGCTGGTGGCTATGGCAAAATTTCTTATGGCCGCTTTAACGCAATCAATGTTGAAGGCGCCGTAGGCGGTCCATTGGGCGAAAAAGTCAGCGTGCGCATATCGGGCATGTATCAACGTCAGGACGATTATGTCGACAATGTCATTCCTGCCAAGACAACCAAGGACGCGTTTGAAGGTTATAAGGAATATGCCGCGCGCATTCAGTTCCTGATCAAGCCAAGCGACGTTTTTGATATTTTGCTGACGGGCCAGTTCCGTTCGCTGGACGGCACAGCGCGCCTGTTCCGCGCCAATGTGTTCACACGCGGCCAAGAGGGTTTGAATGCAAATTTCGACCGTTATCGCGTATCGACCGATGGCAAGAATGAGCAGCGCGTCGACACGCAGAATATGACAGCGCGTATGACTTATGACGCAGGTCCCGTGTCATTCGTCTCAGTCTCCAGCTATTGGACCGGCGATGCGACCTCGGTCGGTGACGTCGATGGCGGCTTTGGTGCCAACTTCTTGCCACGCAACCTTTACGGCCCGGGTGAGATTCCGTTCACAGCGGAAACCCGCGACAGCGTTCCAAATTTGAAGCAGTTCACGCAGGAATTCCGCATCGCAAGCAACGGCGACGGCCCCTTGAGCTATCAGGCTGGCCTGTTCTACTTTAACGAAAATCTGGACATTGTGTCCAAAAACTACTCAACCATGGGTGACCCGAATAACGCGGTGGACGGCGTGAACATCATCGTCTCGCAGGCCCAAAAGAGCAAAGCCTATGGCGTGTTCGGTTCAGCAACCTATCAGGTGACCGACAAGTTGAGCTTCACCGGCGGCTTGCGCTATAATGACGACCAGCGTGATTTTGTCGCCGTGCGCAGCAAGGACACGCAGTTCCCCAACTTCCTGCAAAATCCGCTTGGTACCGTGCGCCGTAATGTCAGCGACAACAACCTGACATGGGATCTAAGCGGCACCTATGCGGCAACGGATGACGTGAATCTCTACGCGCGTGTTGCCCGTGGCTATCGTGCACCGTCTATTCAGGGACGCATTCTGTTCCCGCCAGCAACATCAACGCCACTGGAAAGCGGTGTAACTGTTGGCAAGTCAGAAACGATCACATCCTATGAAAGCGGCGTGAAATCGACCTTGTTGGATGGCCGTGCCCGCTTCAACCTGAACGGCTTTTATTATGAGCTGAAAGATGCGCAGCTGACCGCAGTCGGCGGCGGCGTGAACGCCAACCGCCTCATCAATGCGGCAATGGTGCGCGGCTATGGCTTTGAAGCTGATGTTGAATTTAAGCCTGTTCCTCAGCTGTTGCTGACAGCCGGCCTGAGCTACAACAACACCAGCATCCGCGATGCCGGCTTAACCACCGCAGCCTGTGGCGCAACGCGTGTAGACACGTTCCCGAACGTGTCCTTGTGCACGCCGTTGGATCCAATTGTTGTTGCAGCAGCCCCTTTCTCGGCCGCTATTGTTAACATCAATGGCAACAGCTTGCCGCAGAGCCCCAAATGGATCGCCAACTGGACCGCACGTTACGGCGTTCCCGTAGGTGACGGCGAAGTCTATGCCTTCACCGATTGGGCCTATCGTTCGAAAATCAACTTCTTCTTATATGAATCGGTTGAATTCCAAGACAAGCGCATGCTCGAAGGCGGTCTGCGCGTCGGATATAAAACAGATGCATTCGATGTATCGGCCTTTGTCCGCAACATCACCAAGGATACGTCTGCGGTTGGTGGCATCGACTTCAACAACCTGACCGGGTTCGTCAACGAACCACGCGTCTGGGGCGTTGAAGCTGCATTCAAATTCTAATGCAGACAATATGACTTAAGAAACGGGGCGGGTTTGCGAAAGCAGACTTGCCCCGATCGCATATCGGCGTTAAAGGCACCATTCTTCGCAGCAATGCGGAGTGCAGGAGTTTAGCTCAGTTGGTAGAGCATCGGTCTCCAAAACCGAGGGCCGTGGGTTCGAGTCCCCCAACTCCTGCCATTAATTTCCCTGTTTTCTGCGGGTTTCCGCCAGAGAATTTTGATCGTGCCAATATCGTGACAGATTTTGTAGGCTTTGGCGGGATTT
>NCGG01000014.1 GCA_002278855.1 Sphingomonadales bacterium 28-55-16 | reverse complement strand
CGATGCCAGAACCTAAATCTGGTGCGTCTACCAATTCCGCCACGCCCGCTTACGAAAAGCTGCCGTTTCACAAACGACGGGAGCCTCTAACGGGAAAGCTGCGGCGGGGCAAGGGGAGAAGCGGCGAATGCACCGCTGCCGCCTCCTGCCCGTGTCAGCCAAGCGCCTTTTTCAGCAAATCGTTGATGATTTGCGGATTGGCCTTGCCTTGCATTGCCTTCATTGTCTGCCCCACAAAGAAGCCGAACAACTTGTCTTTGCCCGAACGATATTCGGCAACCTTGTCTTCATTCGCCGCCATGATTTTGGCGATTTCTGCCTCAATCGCGCCAGTATCACTGGTTTGCTTCAGACCCTTTTCCTCGACGATTGCTGATGCGGCCTGCCCCGTTTCCAGCATGATTTCAAAGACCTGCTTGGATATGCTACCGGAAATTGTGCCGTCTGCGACAAGACCAAGCAATTCTGCGGCCTGTTTCGGGCTAACCGGGCTTTCATCGAGCGTTTTGCCCAATTTGTTCAGTGCACCAAACAGTTCGGACATCAGCCAGTTTGAACCTTGCTTTGCATCCACGCCTTCGGCGAGCAAATCTTCGAACCAGAACGCGGTTTCGGCTTCAGCGGTTAGAACGGCCGCATTGTAAGCCGTCAGGCCCAGAGCTTCGTAACGGACGCGTTTGGCGTCAGGCAACTCGGGCAAGGATGCACGGCATTCCTCCAGAAACGCATCATCCAGTTCGACCGGAAGCAAATCGGGATCAGGAAAATACCGATAATCATGCGCGTCTTCTTTCGACCGCATCGACCGCGTTTCCATTTTATTGGGGTCAAACAGGCGCGTTTCCTGCACAACCGCGCCGCCACTTTCAATTAGATCAACCTGACGCTGCGCCTCATATTCAATCGCTTGCATCATAAAGCGGATAGAGTTGACGTTCTTTGTTTCGGTCCGCGTGCCAAGTTCTCCGCCGGGCTTGCGCACGCTGACGTTGACGTCGGCGCGCATGGAGCCTTGTTCCATATTGCCATCGCACGACCCGACGTAACGCAGGATCGAGCGCAGCTTTTTGACATAGGCCCCTGCCTCTTGCGGGCTGCGCATATCGGGACGCGAGACGATTTCCATCAGCGCGACCCCGGAACGGTTGAGGTCGACAAAGGACATCGTCGGATGCTGGTCATGCATCAGCTTGCCCGCATCCTGTTCGACATGGATTCGTTCGATACCGATTGTCTTGACCGCGCTGTCGGGGTCTTTTTCGTTGAGCGTAACTTCAATTTCGCCCTCGCCGACAATCGGGTGGTACAATTGCGAAATCTGGTAGCCTTGCGGCAAATCGGCGTAGAAATAATTCTTCCGGTCGAACCGCGACCAGCGATTGATCTGCGCGTTGATCGCCATGCCCGTACGCACGGCCTGACGCAGACATTCGCGGTTGGGCACAGGCAACATGCCCGGCATCGCGGCGTCTACAAGGCTGACATGGCTGTTCGGCTCGGCACCAAAGCCGGTAGACGAACCGGAAAACAGCTTGGATTCGCTGGTCACCTGCGCATGGACCTCTAGGCCGATAACGACCTCCCACTCGCCAGTGTTTCCTTGGATGCGGTATTCGCTCATATTACCACCACTCTCCGGCTTCCGCCGTAAATCCTGAACGCTGCTCAATCGCGAGGCCAGCATTTAACACCGCCTGCTCATCAAGCGCTTTGCCGATAATCTGAAGCCCCAATGGCAAGCCTTCTTTGCTTAGGCCGCCGGGAACGGACATGGCGGGCAAGCCAGCCAGTGAGGCAGGCACCGCGAACACGTCGTTCAAATACATCGACAGCGGGTCGCTGGTCTTTTCTCCGAGGCCAAACGCCGCACTTGGTGCGGTTGGCGCAAGGATGAGGTCGCAACTTGCCCAGGCATTGTCAAAATCGCGCGCGATCAAAGCGCGGACCTTCTGCGCTTGCGTGTAATACGCGTCGTAGAAGCCAGCGCTTAGAACATATGTGCCAATCATGATGCGGCGACGAACCTCTTCGCCAAAACCGGCAGCGCGCGTCGCAGCGTACATGTCTTGCAAGCCCGCGCCTTCCGGCAGATCACGCAAACCGAACCGCACACCATCATAACGTGCAAGGTTCGATGACGCTTCGGCAGGTGCAATGATATAATAAGCAGGCAGCGCATATTGGGTATGCGGCAGACTGATGTCGACGATTTCTGCGCCGGCATCCTTCAACCAAGCAATGCCATTATCCCACATTTTAGCGATGTCTGCATCGATACCATCCAAGCGATATTCCTTGGGAATACCAATGCGCTTGCCCTTCAGGTCGCTGTTAAGACCAGCTTCCCATGCGGGGACTGGCAAATCGAGCGAGGTCGAATCCTTGGGGTCAAACCCGGCCATTGCCTCCAACATGATTGCGCAATCGCGCACGTCGCGCGCCATCGGGCCAGCTTGGTCCAAAGAGCTTGCAAAGGCCACCACGCCCCAGCGCGAGCAGCGGCCATAGGTTGGCTTGATGCCACTAATGCCCACAAAAGCAGCCGGCTGGCGAATAGAGCCGCCCGTATCCGTGCCTGTCGCTGCAGGACAAAGCCGCGCAGCGATGGCCGATGATGAACCACCCGAGGACCCGCCAGGCGCAAGTGCGGCATTACCGCCGTCATTGCGGCGCCATGGCGAAATAACATTTCCGAAATAGCTGGTCTCATTCGACGAACCCATGGCGAATTGGTCCATGTTCAGCTTGCCGAGCATCCCTGCCCCGGCCTTCCAAAGGTTGGCCGACACCGTGGACTCATAGGTCGGCACAAAGCCTTCGAGGATATGGCTAGCTGCGGTCGTTTGCACGCCTTCGGTGCAAAAAAGGTCCTTCATGCCAATCGGAACGCCCGCCATTTTGCCAAGTGGCGTGCCCGCGGCGCGGTCTGCATCGACCGCCTGCGCAGCCGCGATTGCCTTTTCAGGGGTTTCGACGATGAAGGCGTTGAGGGCCTTTGCCGCAGCTACACGCGCGTTCAGCGCTTCTGCGACTTCCACTGCCTTAAAATCGCCTTTGGCCACACCATCACGGATGGCGGCAACGCCAAGTCTCGAAAAATCAGTCATTATTCAATCACCTTAGGCACGCCAAAGAAGCTGCCCTCCTTGGCTGGCGCATTGGCAAGCACCTTGTCGCGCACGTCGCCATCAGTGACGACGTCATCGCGCAGGCGCAGCTTGTTGGGGATAACGGCCGTCATCGGCTCAACGCCCGAGACGTCGACCTCCCCCAATTGCTCCACCCAGGCAAGAATGCCATTGAGTTCGCCGACCATCTTGTCAGCCTCAGCATCGCTTATCGCGATACGCGAAAGCCGTGCGATTTTGTTCACGGTATCTTTATCTACAGACATGAGCCAGCCGCTAGCATTCGCTCCGCCCCGCTTCAACGGAAAAGCTTAATCTTTCAGTCCCCGTTCAATTTTCCGGTGCTATTTCTATCTAATCGGGTAAATCGCATCAAAATATCGGGACATAAACTTGGCACGTAAATTTCTATACATCGTCGCAGCGCTGACCGTTCTCGTGATTGCGGGCGGTTTCATCATCCGCATTTATGAAAGCGAGCTGACCGAGCTTGCCTTTGTCCCGACCGCCAAATTTGAAAAGCAGGAGGCGTTTGCGCCCAGCAAATATGCGGGCAATGACATGTGGTTTGCCCGCCCCGGCAAAAATGGCAACCCGGCTGATTGGTTGCCGACAGGCGCAGCTAAGCCCGAGGTTCCCGGCTCTGCCGCGATATTCTTTGTCCATCCAACATCGTATATTGGCAGAGATTATTGGAACGCGCCGCTCAATGACACAGAATCGCAAGAGCGCGCACGGCTTTTCCTGCGTGGTCTTGCATCCCCCTTTACCGCGGCAGGTGAAATGTGGGCTCCACGTTACCGTCAAGCCGCGATTGGCGCATTTCTGACGACAAAGCCGGAGGGTCAGCAAGCGCTCGACGCCGCGTATCAGGATGTGTTGTTGGCGTTTGATGAATTTGTGGCAAAGGTCCAAAAGGACCGTCCAATCATATTGGCTGGCCACAGCCAAGGCGCGCTGCACTTAACGCATTTGTTGAAAGACCGCATTGCGGGCAAACCAATCGCGAAGCGGATTGTCGCGGCATATGTTGTTGGTTGGCCAATATCGGAAACTGCGGACATGCCGGCGATGGGACTACCGGCCTGCACCGCCCCCGATGACACGGGCTGCATCATGGCGTGGCAGAGCTTTGCTGAACCGGCCGAATATGATCGTATCGTAAAAGTCTATAACGCGTCCAATGGGTTTAACGGTGCGCCGCGCAAGGACACGCCTATGTTGTGCACCAATCCGCTCAATGGCGGCGCAGTTGCGGCCGCTTTAATGGAGCAAAATCTTGGCACGTTGAAGCCGGATGACAAGCTGGTTACGGGCGAATTGATTGTAGGGGCTGTGCCTGCCCGCTGTGATGGCAAGGGATTTTTGTTGATTGGCGATCCGCCAGAGATTGGCCCTTATGTTCTGCCAGGCAATAATTACCATGTATATGATTTCCCTTTATTCTGGGCCAATGTCCGGGCGGATGCGACATGGCGGCTCCAGAAATATCTTCAGAAATGATTTTCGAGTCGGTCGTTGATTTTCGTGCGCAACTGCCTGAGGGCGGCGTGTTGATCGGGCTTGATATCGGCAGCAAAACCATTGGCACGGCCTTTTGTGACGCTCGCTGGACCTTTGCCTCGCCCGCAGATCTTATCAAACGCAGTAAGTTCACAAAGGACAAGTTTGAACTAAAGGCCGCGTTGGCGACACGCCCGACACGCGGCATTGTCATTGGTCTGCCACTGAACATGGATGGCAGTGAAAGCCCGCGCAGCCAATCAAGCCGGGCATTTGCGCGCAACATTGCAGATCTGGGACTCCCCATATTGCTGCGTGACGAACGTTGGTCCACGCAAGCCGTCGAGCGCGATATGATCGCCGCCGACATGAGCCGCGCCAAACGTGCCGAGAAAATCGACAGCGGCGCAGCGGCGTTTATCCTGCAAGGCGCGATTGATGCGCTGACAAGTGGTTGATGACCGCCCAGACTGGTGACGGCAACCGTTGCACATTCCACAAATCGATTGAGTCTCACCCAAATCCCCATTAAGGGCATCGCTTTAATGACATGGACACAACCCTTTGCCGCCGACAGCTTTCCAAGCGGGTCGGCTGCCTTTCCGCACAAGCATTTGCTTGGTATCGCCGGTCTTCAGAAGTGGGAAATCCTCTACATCCTGAAAGAAGCCCAGCAATGGGTGGTGTTGAACCGCTCGGGCGCCGCAAAACATGATGATAGGCTTTCGGGCTTGACGATCATCAATGCCTTTTTCGAAAATTCAACGCGCACATTATTGTCGTTCGAAATCGCTGGAAAGCGGCTTGGCGCCGACGTGGTCAATATGCACGCCGCGCAATCGAGCGTAAAAAAGGGCGAAACGCTTATTGATACCGCGATGACATTGAACGCCATGCGCGCGGATGCCATTGTGATTCGCCATGGTAGTTCGGGCGCGGTTCAATTGATTTCAAGCAAGGTCGACTGCCCTGTCCTGAACGCCGGCGACGGCAGCCATGAACACCCGACCCAGGCGTTGCTCGACGCGCTGACCATCATGCGCCGCAAAGGCAAAATAGAAGGTCAGACCGTGGTCATTTGCGGTGATGTCCTGCACAGCCGCGTTGCCCGGTCGAACCTGTTCTGCCTCAAATCGCTCGGCGCAGAAGTCCGCGTCGTTGCACCTCCAGCGCTTATGCCCAGCGGCATAGAGGCTTTCGGCGCTGTTCCCTTCAGCAATTTCGATGCAGCGCTCAACGGAGCCGATGTGATCATGATGCTGCGCCTTCAAAGCGAACGCATGCAAGGGGATTTCATTCCCTCACCGCGTGAATATTTCCATCTTTATGGCCTCGATGAACGGCGGCTTGCGTTGGCCAAGCCCGATGCGTTGGTCATGCATCCTGGTCCCATGAACCGGGGCGTCGAAATCGCAAGCAGCGTAGCAGACCATGTCGAGCGCTCCGCCATTATTGAACAAGTTGAAATGGGCGTTGCCGTGCGCATGGCCTGCCTCGATATATTGACCCGCAAAGCACGCGGTGAGGAAGGCTGGGCATGACGGGCATCAATATCATTCACGGCCATGTTATGTTGCCGGGCGCGGACAAGGCCGAACCGTTGCATCTGCATATCGACAAAGGCAAAATTGCATCGGTTGGCAAAGCCGCCCCCATCGCGGACCAGGTTGATGCCAGCGGGCTTATCGTTGCGCCAGGTATCATCGATTTCGGCGTGTTCAAAACCGACAAACCCGCCTTCCGCTTCGGTGGGATTACGCGCGCGGCGTTGATGCCAGATCAATCGCCTGTGCATGATGATCCTGCCACCGTCCGCTTCGCTGCGCTGAAGGGTAAGCCCGATTTGTGGGTGCATCCGCTCGCAGCTGCCACCCAAGGTCTTGATGGGCTTCGGATGGCGGAAATCGCCCTGATGAAAGAGGCTGGCGCAGTCGGCGTCGCTACTGGCCGCAAATGGATATCAGACAGCGGCGTCATGCTGCGAATCATGCATTATTGCGCCGCGCTTAACCTGCCGGTCATTCTGCATTGTGAAGATTCTGGTGTCGCTGGTCATGCCGTGGCGACTGCGGGCGAAACGGCCACTTTGCTTGGGCTATCAAGCGCACCAATTGTCGCTGAAACGCTTGCCATCGGGCGCGATCTTATGCTGGCAGAGGAAAGCGGCGCGCATGTGCATTTCCGGCAAGTCACCACCGCGCGCGGGCTTGACCTCATCCGCGCGGCGAAGGCAAAGCGTCTGCGCGTCACGTGCGGCATCACGCCTGCGCATCTGTTTTTATCGGACAATGCCATTTCCGATTTTCGCACCTTTGCGCGCCTTTCGCCGCCCTTGCGTTCGGAAAGCGACCGGTTGGCGTGTATCACAGCCATCGCCGATGGCACTATTGATGTCATCGCATCCGGACATGACCCGCGTGGTCCAGAGGACAAACGGCTGCCTTTTTCCGAAAGCGCGCCGGGCATGGCGGGTGCCGAAACGCTGCTGGCACTGTCGCTGAACCTTGTGCGCGACAATATCATTTCGACCGGCAGAATGTTTGAACTTCTGGCGTCAAACCCCGCAAAAATATTGGGTTTGAACGCAGGCCATATTGTCGAAGGGCAAGAGGCAGACCTGATCCTGATCGACCCAGATGCACCATGGCAGGTCGACGGGGACCGTATGGCAGCATTGGCGGGTAACACCCCGTTTGACCGCCTGCCCGTTCAAGGGCGCGTTCGCCATATGCTAAAGGGCGGCAAGGTCATCTAGACCCGCCGCCCATTGGTTTTTTTAAACTGAATTCTTATCGCGTTGCGATTTTTGCGCGGCTGCTTTGCGCCATGCGTACCGACTGCGCGCTTGTATTTGGTACTACAAAACAAGCGCCACCCTGCGATTTGATTTTGTTGCACGTCGCATTGGCGCTGGAAGCATTGCCAAAGCCCATAGCGACTAAGCGAACATATTTCTTACCGTTCACCGTTACTGCAGAGTTCGCCAACTTAAAACCACGCAGTGCGCCAAATTTTACCGCATATTTGTTCCAAGCCGCTTGCGCACTGGCGGCTGAAGAAAAGGCGCCAAGCTGAACCAAATGGCTTCCGCCAACCGATGCCACGCTTGAAGCAGGCACATCCGTCATAGCCAATTTTACAGGCCCCGAAGATGCTCTAATCAATGGCGCTTCTGATTTCGGCTTTGCCGGAACCAAAGGTGCGATGTCCGCTTCTGCTTCAACGGGTGCAAAGCCCGCACTTTCGGCCATAAGGCTTGGCTCGACGGCCGCGAGTTCAGCGTTCGCGGGCGCCGCAGGACTTGCCATTGCAAAGTCCGAGGGCACCGATGCATTGAGCGCAAGGCGCATCGGCTGGCCAGCATCGGACATATCAGCAGGTACTTTTAACAAGCCAGCCACGCGCAATGTGTGTGCGCCTGGGCGCGCGAACTGGGCCCATTCCGCGATACGCTCATTAACATTGTCCTGCGCCATATCTTGCGATGCCATGACGCGCGCGTCCCGCCAGCGACCGTCGAGAGCGAAGGCCAAAGCAAGATTTTGCCGTGTACGCGGCGACGCACTGTCCGCACGGACTGCGTCATTCAAGATGTGTATTGCGTCACCCGATCGTCCTGCCAACGCTAAGGTAAGGCCATAGTCGCTGACCGGTATAACGGAGCGGTTTGCCTCAATTAATGAAATTGCGCCGTTGGTGTTGCCCTGCGCAATGCGGCACAGCGCCAGGCTGATAACCGTACGCGGGTCAGTTTGACCGAGTGCCATCACATCCATCAACGTCTGTTCGGCTGAAACAAACCGCCCCTTGGCCATGTAGATACGCGCCAGCAAAGCGCGATAGTCTCTGTTGTCCGGTTCTGCTTCAACCGCCATTTCAGCAAATTCAAGCGCTCGGTCATTGTTTTTTCTGGCCAGCGCTTGCTCGGCTTTTGTCGCCCACTTAAATGCCTTTTGCGGGTGCGCCTTTTTTGAAAAATCCCTGCTGGTACTGCCTGCACCTGCAGCAGAAGCGGCCAATATGGGCACCGCCACAAAAGCGGTCGATATCGCAAGCTTCACGACAAAATTGCTATTCATGGCATCACCTCAAAAAGTCTAAATTCAGATATCAATGTCTTTTGCCTGGAACATGGGAAGCGAGTTGACGGACTTCAGGCATCGATTCGAGGAGCGCGTCGAGCGCATCGGTAACAAGTTGCTGTGCAGACTGGTGGCGGACGGCACAGGCCAGCCGCAGCTTTAGATGTCGCTCACTATCGAGACGCAACGTAAACGCCGCCTTGTCCTTTAGACCGGGCTTAGAGCGTGCACGCGAACGTGGGGCATCGGCTTTACCACGACGCGAGATTGGCCGCGTCACCGGCTCCGGCGTGACCGTAATGATGGTCATTGTGTCAGTCACGGATTGCGGGCCCATCGCAAGGCTATCAAAGCCAGCATCGATTTCGTTGCGCATGTCGGTCGCTCGCGCCGTATCGTCTTGTGGATGCCGGATATCTGGAACAGCCGCAGCCAACGGATTTGCACCGTGGAAATTGTGATCATAATCCATCGGCTTCGATGGGTCAGGGTCCACATCATAACCCATATCATTCCAACCCAAATCGTCTTGGGTCATCCCAAAATTGCCGTCACTTCCCAACATCGATGGGCGACGCATGGCCGGACGGGCGAGCCCCTTGCGCGCCAGCAAAATGCCTGAAAGGGCCGCGATTGGTTTTGGTTCACCCATTTTCGTGCCTTCCCCCACTTAACCGACGACCCGGCGGCCGAAGCCGCTAGCGGGACGCACTGCAGATACCTGCTGACTTGTGGCAGCAGGGGCGCTAAAAATCGTGCGGCGAAAATTCTTTTCTAGTCGGTCTGAGAGGTAGGACCAAAGCCGGACGACTTCTTGCGAAGATCGACTATTGGCATCGATTTCCATCACCGTGCGCCCATCAATCATCGATGCTGCAAAGTCCGTTCGGTGGTGCAGCGTGATCGGTGCGACAGTGCCATGCTGTGACAAAGCGACAGCCGCTTCCGATGTGATTTTTGCCTTGGGCGTGGCAGCATTCACAACAAAGATTAATGGCTTGCCCGCGCGTTCACACAAATCCAACGTTGCACCAACGGCGCGCAAGTCATGCGGACTTGGCCGTGTGGGCACCACGATAAGTTCAGCCACCGATATCACACTCTGGATCGCCATGGTGATCGCAGGCGGGGTATCAATAACGGCAAGCTTAAACCCTTGCTTCCGTAATTTGGCAAGGTCGGCGGAGAGGCGCGCGACGGTGGTTTGCGCAAAGGCCGGATGATCAGCCTCGCGTTCGTTCCACCAATCCGACAACGACCCTTGCGGATCGATATCAATAAGAACAACCGGCCCGGCACCCGCCAACTGCGCCTGAACTGCCAAATGTCCGGACAAAGTGGTTTTACCCGAGCCGCCTTTCTGTGATGCCAATGCGAGAACCCTCACATTTTTCCCCTTTCCCACATGTTACAAATAGGGATGTGGCAGAACTGGGCTAAAAATAGGTTAACGCCGTGGGCAGTATCGCGTGCAGTTCTTAAGTCATGACAGCCAAAGACCGAAAAACGCATGACAATATCAAACGGGCACCCTTGCCCCATGGCCTTGGTTAAACAACCCAACCAAAATATTAACCAAATATCAGTTTTTCCAGAATAATTCGAAAACCGCATGAGCGGTAAGCGATGAGGAGTGTTTGGTATGTTTGTGGCGTCTCATTCTACGAAACTGGCACTCGCCGCTTTTACCATGGCGTTCAGCGCGTTACCGGCCAACGCAGATACAAAAGCAGGTGTCGATGCCTGGTCACGCGGCGCCTATGAGCTTGCTGTAAAAGAATGGCGCACATCAGCCGTGGCAGGAGATGCCGATGCACAATTCAACCTTGGTCAAGCGTATAAGCTTGGACGAGGCGTCAAGACCGACCTTGATGAAGCGCTCGTCTGGTATCGGAAAGCGGCGGCACAAGGCCATTTGCAAGCTGCCGATAGCTGCGGGCATTTGCTGCACTATCTCCAGAAAATACCGGAAGCATTGCCTTTTCTCATTGCATCATCGGAACGCGGAGAACCGCGCGCGCAATATCTGCTGGCGACCGAATTGTTCAATGGCGTCCATATCGAAAAAGACTGGGTGCGTTCTTACACCTTAATGGCTCGTGCCGCGTCGGCAGGCATGGCGTCAGCCTCTCGTAGTCTTGCCCAGATGGATCAGTATATTCCGATCGAGCAACGGCAGGCGGGAACAGCAGCGGCAGGTACAGTCGCGCAACGCACCGACCGCCCGCTTGTTGAGCAGGTCGGAACGGTACCCGCCGCAAGCCCAGCAATGCAGGGAAATCTCGTGCCGGTCGACCTTCCACCTTCGTCCGTAGCGGCAACAAGCGCCGCTGGTATCGACACGCCAAACTCTGCGGGTAGCAATTGGCGCGTTCAGCTTGGTGCGTTTAATAATGCCGCAAACGCCGAAAAATTATGGAAGAAGGTCACGGCAAATTTCGCCGAATTCGCGGACAAAAAACCCACGCTCAAAACGGACGGCGGACTAACGCGGTTGCAGGCGGGGCCCTTCGCCAGCAAAACAGCGGCAGAAGCGATTTGTGTGAAGGTAAAGGCAATTGGGCAGCCATGCCTTACTGTTTACATTTTTTAGATCAGCAACATGCCTTAAGTGCACAATCTCTCAATGTCCCGACCAAGCGTGTCACGCGCCGCGGCATTGCCCGGCGCAATCATAAAATAATGCGTAGCTGAAAAACTCGCCCGGTCGGAGCAATAACGTGCGCAGACACTGTCAATGACCGCAGGAAAACGCAGTTCAAAACCGTCATAGCGCGCGGTGAATTTGCAGTCCCCCTGCCCTTTCAGAGCGATCTCTACGCTCTCGCCATCCACTGTAGCAGTGCCTGTGCCTTCGCATTTGCTGTCTGCGCCGCTAATGGACAGAAAGCCAATGTTGAAACTATCCGACGATTTTTTCACGACGCACAATTTGTCTACGCCAAGGTCACCGCGCGTTTCATAGCGTCCGGCAAGGTCTTTCTTTTCCCGATCGGGAAGAATGCCCGCTTGGACCGCCCTTGAATCCAATCCTGCGCCAGCATCGTCGCCACCACTGGGGAAAGACGCCAGATTATCGCCGCAACCCGACAAAAGACAATATAAGGCGCCGCAGATGATCACAGCTGGCCTCAAATGGGTTCAAGCCCCGCATCAGTGACCCGACGATAAAAGCAACTGCGCGATCCCGTGTGGCACGTCGGACCCTCCGGCCGGGCGACTATCCAAATAGCATCTTGATCGCAATCGATACGCATATCAACGATATGCAAAACATTCCCGCTGCTTTCGCCTTTTTGCCAAAGCCGCTGCCGGCTGCGTGAGAAGAACACGGCGGTCCGGGTTTCCATGCTTTTGGCAAGCGCCTCTGCGTTCATATGCCCCACCATCAGCACCGCACCATCGGCTTCATCCGTAATCACGGCGGTCACCAATTCATTGGCGTCATATTTGGGGTTAAGCGTCAATCCGCTCTCTCTATCGTCAGTCATGGTGACTGCCTAACCCATGCATAATTACCTCGCCAACATTTTCTTTGTTACAACCATGCGACAAGGGGGAGACATTCGGCACGTCCATGCCTATAGGCGTCCCAACGAAGCGCAGCGGGATTCGATATATGCTGACCACGGACCCTTTTGATGACGACAAACTTCGAGAGGAGTGCGGGATTTTTGGTGTCTACGACACTGAGGGTGCCTCCGCCATGGTGGCGCTTGGCCTCCATGCGCTCCAACATCGCGGCCAAGAGGCGGCGGGAATCACGAGCTATGACGATCACGATTTCCATACGCACCGCGCTATGGGACATGTGGCCGGCAATTTTGACCGCGAAGAAATCATTGGCGGTCTCGTTGGTCGATGCGCGATTGGCCATGTGCGCTATTCGACTACGGGCGAAACATCCCTGCGCAATGTCCAGCCTTTATACGCAGACCTTGCCACTGGCGGCTTTGCCATCGCGCACAACGGCAATATCTCAAACGCGGTCACGGTCCGCCGCGACCTTGTGCGGCGTGGATCCATTTTCCAGTCCACATCCGATACCGAAGTTATCATCCATCTGGTCGCCACCTCGGGCTATCGGACCTTGCTTGACCGCCTCATTGATGCGTTGAAGCGGGTTGAGGGTGCTTATTCGCTCCTTTGCCTGACCACAGAAGGCATGATTGCCTGCCGCGACCCGTTGGGCATTCGACCTTTGGTTATGGGCAAGCTAGGCGATACCATCATTTTCGCATCCGAAACTGTTGCGCTCGATATCGTTGGTGCCGAATATATCCGGTCGGTTGAACCCGGCGAAGTCGTGGTTGTGCGCGGAACTGAAATTCAGTCGCACAAGCCCTTCATTCCGGTATCGCAACGCCCATGCATCTTTGAGCATGTCTATTTCTCACGCCCTGACTCGATCGTTGAGGGGATCAGCGTCTATTCGGTTCGCAAAGCCATTGGCGCTGAACTGGCCCGCGAAAATGGCGTTGATGTCGATTATGTTATCCCCGTGCCCGACAGCGGCACACCGGCTGCCATCGGCTATGCAGAAGCGGCCAAAATCCCGTTTGAGCTTGGCATCATCCGGTCACATTATGTCGGACGCACCTTCATTCAGCCCGGCGACGGCGTTCGCCATTTGGGCGTGAAGCTAAAGCATAACGCGAACCGCAATCTCGTTGCGGGCAAGCGCATTGTCCTGATCGACGATTCCATCGTACGCGGCACAACATCGCTTAAAATCGTGCAGATGATGCGCGAGGCTGGCGCCGCCGAAGTGCATATGCGCATCGCAAGCCCGCCGACAATGAACAGCTGCTTTTACGGCGTCGATACACCTGAACGCTCCAAGCTGCTCGCGAGCCGGATGGATGTCGAAGAAATGCGGCAGTTTATTCAAGCTGACAGCCTCGCCTTCCTCTCCATCGACGGCCTGTATCGTGCGCTCGGTGAAGATTCGCGCCATCCAAGCAAGCCGCAATATTGCGACGCATGCTTCACAGGCGATTATCCGACCACGCTGACCGATCATGAAGAACATGAGGCGCGCGACCTAATGATGCTTGGCGAGCGGAAACTGGCATAAACCATGGCAAAGATATTTGAGGGCAAGATTGCGCTGGTCACCGGTGCAAGTCGCGGGATTGGCGCGGCAATCGCATCGTCCCTTGCGGCACAAGGCGCACATGTTATCCTGACCGCACGCACCGCCAAAGATCTCGAAGCCGTCGAGGATGCGATTTTCAGCGCCGGCGGTAGCGCCACCATCGCGCCGCTTGATTTGACCGATGGCGACAGCATAGCGCGTCTGGCCGCCGCAGTGACTGAACGCTGGGGCAAACTCGATGTCCTCATTCTCAATGCCGCGATGCTTGGCACGCTATCGCCGGTGACTGCAATAGACGGCGCAGAATTTGCGCGCTTGTTCACATTGAACGTTACCGCGCAGCAGGTACTGATCGCATCGTTCGACGCGTTATTACGCAAAAGCGAAGCAGGCCGGTTGGTCGCGCTGACCTCGTCCGTCGGCGCAACGCCGCGCGCATTCTGGGGTGCGTATGGCGCATCAAAGGCAGCGTTAGAAAATCTCGTCGACAGCTATGGTGAAGAGGTCAAGAACCTGTCGCACGTCCGCACAGCAATCGTTGACCCCGGCCGCACGCGCACAATGATGCGGGCGAAGGCCTATCCCGGGGAAGACCCCGCGACGGTCAAGGAACCGGTCGTAGTGGCCGATGCTGTTTTAAAGATGCTGCAAACCGAGTTTGCGAGTGGCCATCGGTTGGTGGTTGAAGCTTAGCGTTATTGGTCATCATCCCGAACTTGTTTCAAGATGATGAACACACATCGGCTGGGCACCTACCCCCGCTTTACCCCTTCACCACTTCATGCGCCTTCAGGGCGCGCTCACGCGCAGCTTTATGGCCAATAATCTTGCGCGGATAATTTTTCGGACGCGCGCCATATTCATCCGGATCGTGAATATAAGGTTCCTGCAGATCTGCAAGCTCGGGCACCCACTCGCGGATATAGCGCGCGGCATCAAACTTTTCCGACTGGGATAAAGGCGCCATGATGCGCACAAACATATTGCTGTCGACACCAGTGCCTGCGGTCCACTGCCAATTGACGCTATTGCTGCCATAATCGGCGTCGACCAGCGTATCCCAAAACCATTTCTCGCCTTCGCGCCAGTCAATCAGCAAATGCTTAACCAAGAAGGACGCCGCAATCATCCGCACGCGATTGTGCATCCAGCCGGTCGCCCATAATTGCCGCATTCCGGCATCGACGATGGGATAGCCGGTCCGGCCTTTGGTCCACGCGACAAAGTCCGCCTGCACCGCCGGATCGGATACGTCTCGCCACGGTAATCTATCAAACGCATCGCGCGCGTTCTTAGTGGCATATTCGGGCATTTGAACGATGACATTCTGCGCATAGTCCCGCCAAACCAGTTCCTTGAGGAACACATCAACCGATCCGCCCGCGTGCATCGTTGCATGCCAGCACGCGGCAGGTGAAATCTCGCCAAAGTGCAGATGTGCAGACAAGAACGATGAACCTTCGACCGATGGCAGGTTGCGTTTCTCGTCGTAAAGCCCTGCCTTATCGACAAAATCCGCGAGCCGCTTTTTGGCCCCCGCCTCGCCGGGCGTCCACATGTTGATCATGCCGCCCGACCAATCAGGCGTAGTGGGCAGCAAATTCCATTCGCCGATATTCTCGCTTGCTGGCCAGCACTCGGGCACAGCAATATGCGCGGGCGGTGCCAAAGGCGCAGGCGGTGGCATATGCTGCCACAAAGCGCGCATGAATGGGGTGTAGATCTTATACTGTCCGCCGCTGCCGGTGGTAACGCTGCCAGCGGGAAGCAGATAGTTGCCGTCATGACATATGAACGCACAACCTTCGTCCAAGCCATTGGCTACGGCCTTCTCCGCATTACGCCACCATGGTTCATAATGGCGGATGCAGTGAATGGCCGATGCGCCGGTTTGCGCGGCCAACGCGCATAAAATCTCGTCCGATTTACCGGCTCGTAGGATCAACCGCGAACCCAGCGCCTGCAAATCAGCGTCAAGCGCGGCCAGACTGTGGTGCAACCACCAACGCGATGCCGCACCCATTTTACGATGTTTTGGCGTATCGTCATCAAGGATATAGACCGGAATGACAGGCGCACCGTTCGCCACAGCCGCCGCCACTGCTTGCTGATCAGCCAGCCGCAAGTCGCGGCGGAACCACAGGATGACGGGGGCGGTCATTTGCTTTCGTCGCCGATGGGAAAGAACGCGCTAAACCGGTCGCCGACCAATGGATTGCTAAAGCGCTGGTCGGATATCTTCAATGCTCGGTTATTGTCTTTATCCACCATCTGCGCGACCGGCATGCGGGACCAAAACACCAAGGGCGCCCCGCGGGCGATGTGTGTTTCAAACCCGTTTTGATCCGAAATAGGCATATTATGCGCGCGCACTGAGTCGTCGATCATTATGTCATTGAATGCGGTGTAGTTTCCCTGCCCATAGACACGGCCATCGCGCCACAGCATCTCGCGCTTCCAAAATTGCACCGGAATCGGATTGGCCACCACTAAAGTAGGCACAAGGTTGAACTTTTTCTGCACGGCCTCAGCCGTCAATTGCTCAGCGCGGGCGGTTACAAGGCCATTGACCAAAATATACGCGCAGATGGCTGCGAAGCTTATCAGAGCAGGCGTGCGCCCATGTGCTTCACCCATAGGCTCGCGGCGGAGTGAAACCGAGACACCGACAATCAGCGCAGCCCACAACCAGATGTCGATGATGAACAAAGTGTCGCCATAAAACCACTGGCTTGAAAATGGCTCAAGCAAACGGATGCCATAGCTGTTGAACCAATCGAACAGCGGATGGCTGAGGCAGCCGATATAGGCGAGCGCCAGCAACCAGACCTTATGCACCGGCAATCGCTTTTCCGGCCGCTTTCCGCGCTGTGTCTGCCAGCGGTCAAACGCAAGCATGACGCCCCACAACAGCAGAGGCAGAAAAAGTATCGCAATAGGCCCATGCGTCAGCCCTCGCCGAAGCGCGAGATGCTGCTGCCCGCTCAGCAGCGTTGTGATCGCATCAATATCCGGAATATTGGCCGCTATAATCAGCGTCGGCATCGCAAGGCCGGTTTTCCGCTTTAAACCCATTTGGCCGAGCAATGCGCCAACGAGGCTATGTGTAAGATTATCCATGCTTTGCTGCTGGCGGAATCGTGGCGCATTGGCAATACGGCGTTATCGCCATGACAATTTTGTTCTCGCAGAGGCGCGGAGAACGAACTTGCGTTCAAACCAGCTGAGAATGCCTGTCCGCTTGGTATCTTCGTCCACACCAAATCGCCTTACGACCCAATATGCTGGACCTGCCTTGCGCTCCGCCCTATTACGCGGGAAATATGGAGATTGAGATGCCCGAAACCACCCCCTTTGTCCGCCCCGATGTGGCCTTGTTCCTTCAATTTTTGAACGCAGTCCCTGGCCCGAAATTTTGGGAAGTCCCGGCGGATGAAGCGCGTGCGATCACGTCTGCCATGCGTGACGTTGCTGATGCGCCTGTGGGCGAACTTGCGGTCATTCGCGACCTTAAGATCCCAGGCCCAGCAGGTGATATCCCTGCCCGTCTTTATGACAATCGCAGCGACCGCGGCCCGGGCCCAGTCATGGTGTTCTACCATGGCGGCGGCTTTGTGATCGGCAGCCTTTATACCTATGAGCCTTATTGCGCTGAAGTCGCGCGCTTATTGGACATGCCCGTCATCTCAATCGACTACCGGTTATCGCCAGAATATCCATTCCCCGCACCGGCAGAAGATTGCGAAGCGGCGACGCGCTGGATTGCGAGCAGCCCGACCGAACTCGGCCTAGAGGTCACTGGCCTCATCACATCGGGCGACAGCGCGGGTGGAAACTTGACGATCATTACGACTATGGCGCTGCGCGACAAGCCCGCTGCTGTTCCCATATTGGTGCAGTTTCCGATCTATCCCGTTGTCACGCTTGATCCCGATTGGCCAAGCATGCGCGAATTTGCCAATGGCTATTTGCTGACAGAAGAAGCCATGGCGTATTTTGGCGAAGGCCATGCCGCAGCGCTAGGTGACTATCGTTCCGAGCCACTGAATTTTCCGCAAGAAGGCATGCCGCCAAGCCTTGTTACCACCGCGAGCCTTGATCCCTTACGCGATCAGGGGCTGGCTTATGTCGCAAAGCTGAAGCAGGCCGGGGTTCGTGTTGAACATATCAGCGCCGATGGCAATATCCATGGCCATATCAACATCCGCCAAGCGATCCCCTCGGTTCAAGCCGATATTGAGGGCTATATTGCTGCGCTCAAGACCATGTTATCTGATGTGACCAAATCCGCATGACCCTATCATTTGAAGAACTTCCCTACCGCCCATGCGCAGGTATCATGCTCGCCAATATGCAAGGCAAAATATTTGTCGGCCAACGCTTGGACCGACCCGAAGGCACGGACGCATGGCAAATGCCGCAGGGGGGCATTGATGATGGTGAAGATGCGGAAACCGCAGCTTTACGAGAATTGTTTGAAGAAACTGGGGTCCGCGCGGACTTGGTTGACGTGCTCGCCCGCAGCCGGGATGAACATTTCTATGATTTACCCAACGATATGATCGGGCGGATATGGAAAGGCAAATATCGCGGTCAGCGTCAGATCTGGTTTTTAATGCGGTTCAAAGGCACCGACGCCGACATTAACATTGCAACCGAGCATCAGGAGTTCACCAGCTGGCAGTGGATTGATGCGCCGATGTTACCGCAGCTCATCGTGCCGTTCAAAAAGCGGCTATATGAAAATATTCTGATGGATTTTTCTGACCTGATTTAGGTCGCGCGCAAAACGTAATCAGTTCGCTTTTGGTTCCGGCGGCGCACCCAAAGTCGCTTTGAGATCAACGGCGCTGGCCTGCGCCTGTTGTTTCCGTGACGCCGCATCAATCGCCGATGAAAGCCGGGTTGAGGCAGCACAATTGGCACGGCAAAGCATTTTCAACCGGGCAATGTTCTTTCGCGCGATTTCCAAAGCGCCTTTCGAAATCAGCACATCTGCCTGTTCCGCCAAAGCAATCTGATCATTAGGTTCAAGTTCAAGCGCTTCTTTGTAGAAACCGATTGCCGTACCCTCGAGACCCTGCGCCTTTGCGGCGCGCGCCATGGCAACATAGGCAGCGCCATTGCGCGGGTCGACCGCAAGCGCAGTTTCATACCAGCCAATCGCTGCATCAACACGGCCAGCGCGCGCTTCCTGATCGCCTGTTTTTACCAATGCGATTGAGCGCGCATCCACATCGACGTCGGCACGGCCGCCAATGCTCGCGCTCGACATAACAGCCAGCGTAAGCGAAAGGGCGATAGCGGCAGGCGAAAAACGCATAAAATATATCCAAATTTGTTTGACGAGCGACGCTATCACAGCTTTTGAAGCCTCGCGAAGAAAAATCCGTCACTGCCATCGTGCATAGGCGTCAGCAGCACGCCGTCGCCATCTGCGCGTCCCATGGACACCCCGGTTTCGACAGCACGCCAACCTTTGTGCGATTGCAAAAAGGCTGCCACTTGCCCTTTGCCCTCAGTCTCGATGAGCGAGCATACTGCATATACCAAATGCCCACCGCGAACGACCATTTCCGCACCGATATCAAGAAGCTTAGCCTGCGCATCAATGACGCGCTTCAAACGGGCAGCATCGAGGCGCCAGCGCGTTTCGGGATTGCGCCGCCACGTGCCGCTGCCCGAGCATGGCGCGTCAATAAGGACGAGATCGCAGCCGCCCTTAAGATCGGACAGCATGTCCTTTTCCGTGTTCGGGTTCAGGAGTCGTGTTTCGACATTCGTTGCCCCGGCCCGCGCCGCACGCGGTTTCAGCTGGTCCAAACGGTTGCGGTTGGTGTCGGTGGCAATCAAGCGCCCGGCGTTACGCATCGCCGCCGCCAAGCCAAGCGTCTTGCCGCCTGCGCCTGCGCACAGGTCAAGAACGGTACCCAAACCCTTTGCCTGACATGCCTCAACGATGAGTTGGCTGCCCAAGTCCTGAATTTCAACTTGCCCATTTTCAACCGCAGGATGGCTGTCAATCGCAGTGCCGCCGGGCAGGCGCAGCGCAAATTCAAGTGCGGGCAAAATTTCGGCCTCGGGCAACGCCGCAGCGACTTCTTCACGGCGGGCCTTAAGCGCATTCACCCGCAGGTCCATTGGCGCGCGGTCAAGCAAGGACGCTTGTTCGGTTTCGTCGACCAGTGCGGAGAACAAAGGCTTTATCCATTTGGGCAACTCGCCGCCCGTGGAACGCGCTTCGGTAGGGTCAATGACCGCTGGTCCGTAATCGCTGCCATCAAAAAGCACGGCCAGTTCGGGATCCACATCCGCCATCGCCGCAAAGGCCGAACGCGCGGTCGATGGACGTTTGCCAAAGCGCCGGATCACGCCCCACGCCAAATCGCGCACGGCGCGGCGGTCTTTTGACCCCGCATAGCGCCGCTCGGCGAAAAAGCGTTTGGCAATCTGGTCCGCAGATGCACCGCCATCGCGGGCAGCAAGTATGATTTGATCGACCAGTTCAATAGCCGATTGCAGGCGCGCCGCGGGCCTCATGTCTTAACGCGTCGGATAATTGGGCGCTTCGCGTGTAATTGTAACATCATGAACATGGCTTTCCCGTAATCCGGCATTGGTGATGCGCACAAATTGTGCGCGCTCCTGAAGGTCAGCGATTGTGCGCGAACCTGTATATCCCATAGCCGCCTTCACGCCGCCCACAAGTTGATGAATAACATCGCGTGCTGGTCCCTTGAATGGCACCTGCCCTTCAATGCCTTCGGGAACCAGCTTAAGCTGATCCTTGATGTCCTGCTGAAAATAGCGGTCGGCCGACCCCCGTGCCATTGCCCCGACACTGCCCATGCCACGATAGCTTTTGTATGCGCGCCCTTGATATAGGAACGTCTCACCCGGGGCCTCTTCCGTGCCCGCTAGAAGCGATCCGACCATTACCGACGATGCGCCCGCAGCAAGCGCCTTGGCAAGATCACCCGAGGTCCGCAATCCGCCATCTGCGATCACTGGGATTCCAGATTTTGCAGCTTCTGCAGCGGCTTCCATCACAGCGGTCAATTGCGGCACGCCTACGCCCGCAACGACGCGCGTGGTGCAAATGGAACCAGGCCCAATCCCAACCTTGATGCCATCAGCGCCAGCGTCGATTAGCGCACGTGTGGCGGCAGCCGTGGCGACATTGCCCGCAACAACCTGAACCTCAGGCGCCATACGCTTTATTTCCGCTACGGCTGCCGCGACCATCGCACTATGGCCATGCGCGGTATCAACAACGATCAGATCGCATTCAGCGTCAATCAATGCCTTGGTATAAGCCAAGCCCTTTTCGCCCACGGTGGTCGCCGCAGCAACGCGCAAGCGTCCGGTGCCGTCCTTCGTGGCATTGGGGTAAAGAACAGCCTTTTCGATATCCTTAACGGTAATCAGGCCAATGCAATGATACGCATCATCGACCACGATCAGCTTTTCGATCCGCCGGTGATGCAGCAAACGCCGCGCTTCTTCCTGCGTGACCGACGCAGATACCGTCGCCAGATTTTCATGCGTCATTAATTCGGACACAGGTTGCGCTGGATTTTCCGCAAAACGGACGTCGCGGTTGGTCAATATGCCCACAAGCTTGCCGCTCGCCTCAACCACGGGAATACCGGAAATGGCGTTCGCCAACATCAATGCCTGAGCTTCGGCCAAGGTGGCGTTCGGCGCTATGGTGATGGGGTTCACGACCATACCGCTTTCGAAGCGCTTTACTTGACGGACAGCGGCGCATTGTTCTTCGATGGTCAGGTTACGGTGCAAAACTCCAATGCCGCCAAGCTGCGCCATGACAATGGCCATGCGTGCTTCGGTTACGGTGTCCATAGCCGACGACAGCACCGGAATGTTCAGCGAGATGCTTTTGGTCAGCCACGTCCGCGTGTCCGCTTGGCTTGGCAAAATGTCAGACGCTCCGGGCTGCAACAGCACGTCGTCAAATGTCAGTCCGAGGGGAATTTCTTTCATGGGGCCACCGCTTTAAGCTTTGATTCGTGGCGGCCCATGTAAACAGTAACCCTTTTAATCGCCAGCCTTCTTCGATTTATATTTTCGCGTGTCCGCAAAATGGCGTCCAAGCGCGATGTGCAGGTCGGCATCTTCGGCTGCGCCGCCAAGTTCGGTCGTGTCCTTCAACTCGTCCTTCGGACCATGATAATCGCTGCCTAAGAATTTCTGTAAAAGATCAAGGTCCGCAAATGAACCGCCAACCATCAAGGCAGGAACGCCCTTTTGCATGAGCGCCCAACCGTCCTGTCGTTGCATAAAGGCATTGGCGTCGGTCGAACCCTCAAGCACACGGCCCGTCTTTTTGGCAACAGCCTCCACGACAGCATCGAGCGGCGTTGTCCCACGGCCAATGATCGCCACTTTCGACCCGCGCGGCGCGATGGCGATCGTGTCGACGTTTAATGCAAGAATAATCTGGTCCAACGGCAGCACAGGCTTTTGGGCAAATGCATATGCGCCAAGCAAACCGCTTTCTTCAGCTGTGGTCGCCACAAAGTAAACATCACGATCATGCTTCTTCTGCGCCAAAGCCTTCGCCACTTCGTTCATCACCGCTATGCCGCTGGCATTGTCGACCGCGCCGTTGCAGATGCGGTCGGGGGCGCCTTCTGGAGCGCAGATGCCGAGATGGTCCCAATGCCCCATAAACAGCAATGCGCCGCTGTTTTTTTTGCGGCCCGGTATTTTGCCGATGACGTTTGAGCTGGTAAATCTATAAATATCTGTTTTGACATTAAAATTTGCATCAATACCAAGTGCTTCACCGACAAAATCCGCTTGTTTTGCATGGGCACGCAATGTGTCCCAATCCTGCCCTGCCGCAGTGACCAAGCCGACCGCAAATTCGCTTGTGATCGCGCCTTCAAGCGGCGCGCGCGTCTCCCGGCTTTCAAGCGAGATCGGGCGCGACAACAGCAATCTGCGCAACGATGGCCAACTGCCTTTGCTGTCACCGACAAAGATAACGGCTTCGGCACCCGCCGCAACCAATGCCTCACGCCGCGCGCGAGGCGATTTCATTTTGTCGGGCACATTTTCGGCATCAAAAAGCACGAGTGCCGCCTTACCCGCCACATCGGCAGCAACGGTTCCATCGGCCTTTACGCCCACGCCTGCGAAAATCATCGGCAGATCGCTGCGCATATAATCCGCCTGCTTGCCAATCAGAACAATGTCATCTGACCCTACCCGTAACTTCCTGCCTTTAGCGGTAAAGCTGTAATCAAAACGTCCCTGCCCGCGTTGTATAAGCGGAACGGGTTCAAACCAGCCGCCATCGGCAGCAGCCGGTTTCACGCCTGCCCGCGCCCATTGCTCGGCAATATATTTGACGGTTTTGGCTTCACCTTCTGTGCCTGGTTTACGGCCTTCAAACGCATCGCTTGCAAGAATGGCAATATGTGCGCGCAAATCCGCCTCGGTTACAGCTTTGGACAGCGTTGGACTTGCCACCAAGGCAACAAGACCCACGAAAATAGCTGAATGGACAAGACGCATGATGGTTCGCTCCGGACTAAGACACGACGTCACCCATCGTATGTCGGGAACGCTCTATCGTCGAATGGGTTCCCTACATGCATCAATTCAATCAAGCGACCTCTATCTCGGCAGTACTGGCCTCAACTCGCCGCAAATTTTGGCACCATTGAGGGGCATTATCCAATGCAGCAGAATGCAGGTAGCTCGATAAAATAGGGACATTGTAATCTGTAGTAAAATGACGAATGCATCGTCCGATTTTACTTGAAAATATACAACAAGACATCACAATTCAGATATCATCGAACTGGAGGGTTTCATGGAATATTTTTTCGGATTACTTGTCCTAATCGCCATCATATTCGTTATGATGGGCGTTACTGTGGTTCGGCAGGGCTTTGTTTACACAATTGAACGTTTCGGCCGCTACACATATTCGGCGCAGCCTGGTCTTACTGTGATCATCCCGTTTTTCGACCGTGTCGGGCGTAAGGTCAACGTCATGGAACAGGTGCTCGACATCCCCGGGCAGGAAATCATTACCAAGGACAATGCCATGGTCGGCGTGGACGCGGTTGTGTTCTTCCAAGTGCTCGATGCAGCAAAGGCCGCATATGAAGTGTCCGACCTGTATAACGCAATCATGCAGATCACGACGACCAATCTGCGTACCGTGATGGGCAGCATGGATCTGGACGAGACATTGTCAAAACGTGACGACATCAATGGACGGCTGCTGTCGGTTGTGGATCATGCGACCAGCCCATGGGGCGTCAAGATTACGCGTGTCGAGGTAAAGGATATTCGCCCCCCTGCCGATATTTCCAATGCGATGGCGCGACAGATGAAGGCTGAACGCGAAAAGCGCGCCCAAATCCTTGAAGCAGAAGGTATGCGCGCCGCCGAAATCCTGCGTGCGGAAGGTGAAAAACAAAGCCAGATTTTGCAAGCCGAAGGCCGTAAAGAAGCCGCTTTTCGGGATGCAGAGGCACGCGAACGCGAAGCAGAGGCAGAGGCGAAAGCAACCGTGATGGTATCCGATTCCATCGCGACGTCGGGCACGCAGGCGTTGAATTACTTCATCGCGCAGAAATATACCGAAGCGATCAGCCAGTTCGCCACCTCACCCAACGCAAAAACCATCCTGTTCCCAGTTGAAGCAACGCAATTGATCGGTACGCTTGGTGGAATTGGCGAATTGGCGAAAGAGGCACTGGCCACAGGGGATAAACAGGCATAACACTGAACGATGACGATCCGCAGCTTTGAACGGCGGCCGCTAAACGACTGCGCCGTTAGAAGGATGCCTAACCGCATAGAAATATACAGCGGGTGATAGGCGCCTTTCTACCCCCGCCAGTGTTGTCGCACTGCAGGCGGGGGATACAGCGCGGTCTGTGGTTTTGGTTTTGGTTTTGGTTTTTGGGAGTGACACAATGGCAGATTGGCTCGACACAATTTCTACCCACTGGTTCTGGCTATCACTTGGCCTTGTGCTCGGCGCCGCCGAAATGGTTGCGCCTGGCTTTTTTCTCATGTGGCTTGGCCTGGCCGCATTAATCGTTGGCGGATTGGACTATTTCCTACCGATTACCGTTGCATATCAGGTTGCGATGTTTGCCACTTTGTCGGTGATTACGGTCTTTGCCGGCAAGAAATTCCTGCACGACAACCCGATTGAAAGCGATGACACGAAACTCAACAACCGTGGCGCACGGCTGACCGGTGAAATCGTTACCGTTGTCGAAGCCATCACCAGCGGCAATGGCCGCGTCAAGGTGGGCGACAGCATATGGTCCGCACGCGGGGCGGATGCCGCGCTGGGCGCCCGCGTCAAAGTCATCGGCGCAGACGGTGCGGTTTTGTTGGTTGAAGGCGCTTAAACAAGCCAGCTTTGTTTGCTCGCAAAGTAAGATTTGATTGGAGAGGATTGCCAGTGGCTCGGCCCTCCGTGCGCCTAGCCCCGCGTTGAGCAGGACTTCAAAGATCGTCACCCTGCATACCCATCGCCATCCTGAAACAAGTTCAGAATGACGAACGGGGTAAAATCGCCAGGTTTAGAAACTAAATCTGCGCGAACCCGGTGCGATCCGGCTGTACAAAAGCCCGCCGCGCCGCGACCGAAAATAGCAGCTCTTTTGAGTAAAATCGGAGCGGAAAATCCCGGCTTCCGCGCTCTGAAAGCAACAATGCATTGACCGCCTTATATAATGGCATGTCCGCCCCCACACCGGCCAAATGCGCTTTAACGGCCAGAATATACACCTGCGTGATCGTCTCATGATAGCCTTGGCGATCGTCATTCACCCCGCCGGCGGCTACATTATAGGCAGAGATAATAGCGGGCAATTCACGTTCAAGGTCGATGTCGCCCCGTTCGCGCACCAGCCAACTGCACGCCGCCAGATGCGCCTCATGCGTCCATTCTGCACGCGGGAGCGAGGCCGAAAGCAAGCCTTCGCCTATGGCGACAATCGCCGCGTCATCGTCAAATAAGCGAACTTCAAAAGCGGACATATTTCCGGATTTCCATTTGGTCCGGCTATGTCCGGACGGATTACGTGGCCTTTGGCGCTGACTGCTTTACACCTTCATCGACATGGTCCGCAAATTGCGCGAAATTGTCGATGAATTGCTGCACCAAATTCTGCGCAGTCACATCATATTCCGTGCTGTCTGTCCATGCCGCCCGCGGATTAAGGATCGCACTGTCGACACCTGGGACCGCAACGGGAAATTCAAATCCGAAGTTCGGATCATTTTGGAATTCGGCGTTGTTAAGGCTACCGTCGAGCGCAGCATTGAGCAGCGCGCGCGTTGCCTTAATGGGCATACGGCTAATGCCGGGCATCGTTGCCTTGCCGCCCGTCCAGCCCGTGTTGACCAACCAGCATTGGACATTCCCTTTGGCAATACGCTCCTTCAGCAAATTGCCATAAATGCTGGGGTGACGCGGCATGAACGGCGCGCCAAAGCAGGTGGAGAATGTTGCTTCCGGCTCGGTTACACCTATTTCTGTGCCTGCAACACGCGCTGTATAGCCTGACAGGAAGTGATACATCGCTTGATCCGGCGTCAGCCGTGCAATGGGCGGCAGGACACCATAAGCGTCAGCCGTCAGGAAAATGATTGTGTTGGGCACTGGGCCCATATTCTTTTCCGACGTGTTCGAAATGAATTCAATCGGATATGAACCGCGGCTGTTTTCCGCAAGGCTGTTGTCATCGAAATCAAGTTCACGCGTTTCCGGGTCAATCACGACATTTTCGAGCACTGTGCCGAACCGCTTGGTCGTGGCAAAAATTTCTGGCTCAGCCTCAGCGGACAAACGTATCATCTTGGCATAGCAACCGCCTTCGAAGTTGAAGACCGCGGTATCAGACCAGCCATGTTCATCATCACCAATCAACGTGCGGCTTGCGTCGGCGGACAAGGTTGTCTTGCCCGTGCCCGACAGGCCAAAAAAGACAGCGGTATGCCCATCGGCACTGATGTTGGCCGAACAGTGCATGGGCATCACGCCCTTTACCGGCAGAAGATAATTGAGAATGCCAAACACCGACTTCTTCATCTCGCCCGCATAAGCCGTGCCGCCAATGAGGATCAGTTTCTCGGTAAAGTTGACCGCAACAACCGTTTCGCTGCGGCAGCCATGACGCGCAGGGTCCGCGCGGAAGCTTGGCAGGTCGATGATGGTATATTCAGGCACAAAGCCAGCCAATTCCTGCTGCGTTGGCCGCACCAACAAAGTGCGGATAAAAAGGTTATGCCAAGCAAATTCGTTGATGACGCGGACATTGACGCGATGCTCTGGCTGCGATCCGCCGAACAGGTCAGCGACGTATAATTTGTCCTTGCCGCCCAAAGCAGCAATAAAATCCTCTTTCAGCGCCGCAAAATGTGCAGGATCCATTCCCACATTGGTTTTGCCCCACCAAATGCTGTTTTCAGTTTCGGCATCGCGAACAATATATTTGTCCTTTGCCGAACGCCCGGTATGCGCGCCTGTCTGGACGACCAATGGGCCATCCTTGGCCAATATTCCCTCTTTATTTGCAAGCGCAGCCTCTACCAGCTGGGCTGTGCCCAAGTTGCAATGTAAAGTTGCTTCTGTGCCGAACCCCTGTTGCGAAAGTGAGATATTCAGTGGTGTCGACATTGGCTGCTCCGGCATAAGTTGCGAATCTAGTGCATACGTATGCACTGTGAAAGCGCCGCCGGTATACGATGCATCCGGCAAGGTCAAATATGGGGCGAATGGATTTCACCAAATCAATGTTATCCACGGCAGTCTTTGCGCCTGAAGAGCAATTCATTGAACCCAAGCCTTTGCCTCACTATAGTCGCCACATGAGTGCCCATATCGCCTTGGTCGACGATGACCGGAATATCCTCACCTCTGTGTCCATTGCGATGCAGGCAGAAGGATATGTGACGCGGATTTATTCAGATGGGGAAACAGCCTTAAAGGCACTGTTGGAAAACCCCGCAGATTTGGGTATTTTCGATATAAAAATGCCCCGCATGGACGGATTAGAACTGCTGCGGCGGTTGCGCGAAAAAAGTGACATGCCAGTCATTTTTCTGACCTCAAAGGATGAGGAGCTGGATGAAGCTCTTGGCCTTGCCATGGGTGCGGATGATTACATCACGAAGCCATTTTCGCAGCGTTTGCTCGTCGCCCGGGTAAAAGCCATTTTACGCCGCGCGACTTACGACAAGGCGATCGTTAACGGCGAAGCAGAAGCGGAGCCCGATCCAATGGTACGCGGAAAGCTCGAAATGGACCCCGCCCGCCATCAGGTCAAATGGGATGGGCGCGCGCTCACGCTGACTGTGACCGAATTCATGATCCTTGAGGCACTGGCTAGTCGACCGGGCGTTGTGCGAACACGTGACCAGTTGATGGATGCCGCCTATCAGGACGATGTCTATGTCGATGATCGAACCATCGACAGCCACATCAAAAGGCTGCGGCGCAAATTCCGCGAAATCGACCCCGAATTCACTGCAATCGACACGCTTTATGGGGCCGGATATCGTTTCGCCGACAGTTGAACCCGCTGATCTGCAGTTGGGATGGAGCCGGGGGTTATCACTAACCACCCGCATTCTTGCTGTGAACCTGTTCGTTTTGGCGCTGCTTGGTGCTGGGTTGTTTTTTCTCGACAGCTACCGCGTACGTTTAATTGCCGAACGCGAACACAATGCGCGAAGCCATGCCGCATTCCTCGCCCGCAGCCTGCCTTTAATCACCCAGGAAAATAGAGCAGCTTATGTCATCCGCTTTGGTCAGCAGTACGCATCGCGTATTCGTATGTACGACCAAAAAGGTGACAAAATTCTGGATAGTTTCGCCAATCATCGGCCGACTTATGTATTGCGCGATCCAGACAGCGAACCGTTGAGTAAAGTCACGGCTCGCGGGATCGACCGGCTCTTTGACTTTCTGGTAGGCGCGCAGGCGCTTCAATTTTTCGCTGAGCCCAAATTAGACAATAAGGCCGCCTGGCAAGAATTAGCCATGGCCACGCCATCAAAGCCCGCGTCGTCGGTGCGTTTTGCGCCCGATCTCACGCATGTTATTAGTGCGGCCTCGCAATCGGAAGACCGCAGCTACACAGTGCTTACGACATCAAATGAACGCGATATCCGGCTTTTTGTCCGTGCCGAGCGATTTAACATCGGCATGTTTTTCCTGTTCGTGCTCGGTATTGGTGTTTTGCTCTCAACGTTCCTCGCCCGCACTATTGTGCGACCGTTGCGCCATCTTTCACGTGCGGCGGTCAAGGTCAGGCTAGGGCGCGCGCAAGAGGTTACCGTCCCGCGCCTGCCTTCCCGCCGTGATGAGATTGGCATGTTGGCCCGCGCTTTGTCCGACATGAGCATAGCCCTTCGCCAACGCATTGATGCGACCGAGGCATTTGCTGCGGACGTCGCGCATGAAATCAAAAACCCATTGGCGTCCTTACGCTCGGCGCTGGATGGTGCAGAGCGGATCGACGATCCAATGTTGCGCAAGCAGTTGATGGACGTTGCAAAAGCTGATGTGCAACGCCTGGACCGCTTAATCAGCGATATATCGGACGCAAGCCGGGTGGACTCGCAACTTGCAAAGGCAAAGTTCGAACCCATTGATTTGGGCGATATGATCGAACAATTGCTGCAGGCGCGTGAAGATAGGGCAAGCGACAAAGACGTAACTATTGCGTTTGCAAGACCACGAAGGTCCATCGCCACCGTCATGGGCGAAGATGTTCGCCTTGAACGTATGCTGACCAATTTAATCGACAATGCGGTGTCCTTTTCGCCTTCTGGATCAGTGGTCGAAATATCCGCGACACTGGCTGAGGCAGATGTCATCATCCGCATTAGCGACGAAGGTCCGGGCGTCCCAGTGCAAGAACGCGAAGCCATTTTCCGACGTTTCCACAGCGAGCGTCCGGCGTCAGAAAATTTTGGCAAGCATAGCGGGCTTGGGCTCGCAATTGCGCGGACGATCATCGAGGGGCATCATGGCCGCATCGCTGTACGCGATCGCGTTGATGGTAAAAACGGAGCATGCTTCGAAATTGCGCTTCCCTGCGCGACGACGGCGACACGCGCATGATGACCATGGTTCATGGAAGCGCGGTCGCCATTGGCGGCCTCGGCGTGCTGCTGCTCGGGCCATCAGCTAGCGGAAAATCAGACTTGGCGCTTCGGTTGATAGATCGTGGCGCGAAGATGATAGGTGATGACATATTACATATCAAAAGCACCGATAATACGCCCCAATTGGAGTATGCGCCCAGCATAGCGGGAAAGATTGAGGTGCGCGGCGTAGGGATCTGTTCCGTCGACTATGTAGCTTCGGCACCGCTGCGCCTCGTCGTCGAATTTGCGGAGGATATCGACCGCATGCCCGCTGAAGACATGCGGACAATGATCGCTGATTTCTCCGTACCTTTGGTGAAGCTGGATGCATTTCAGGTTAGCAGCGCACTTAAAGTTGAACTGGCGCTGCGCTCCGTGATTGACGCTGGCCTCCTGCCGGTGGCACAGCACGCAGATATAGCACATGAGAGCGCAAAACTTTGAAGCAGAAGAAACCATCCGCACCGCAAAAAATCTTGCTGGTTACGGGTCTGTCCGGCGCTGGGAAGACAACTGTGCTCAAAACGTTGGAAGATTTGGGTTGGGAAACGGTCGACAATTTCCCGATCAAGCTCGCCGGACAATTGCTCAAAATACCCGCATCGGGCGGCGAAGATAGCCCGAATATCCCGCTGGCGCTTGGATTTGATAGCCGCACCCGCGGCTTCGACGCCGAAGCGTTAATTCAGCAGATTAGCACATTGCAAACGCAGCCTAATCTAGAAATTCTGACATTATTTCTCGACTGTGCTGGGGTGGAAATCGAACGCCGCTATGCCGAAACCCGCCGCCGTCACCCGATGGCGCAGGATCGGCCAGCGATGGACGGCATTGCGATTGACCGAAACTTGATGGAACCATTTCGCCGCTGGGCCGAAACAGTCGTCGACACCAGCAAGCTATCGGCGCATGATTTGCAACAGGCTATCCGCGAGCGGTTCACGAGCGAAACAACACCGCATGCGACCATTACCGTTAGTAGCTTTGGCTTTTCCCGCGGCGTTCCACACAATGCTGATCTCGTTTTTGACTTACGGTTTTTGCGTAACCCCCATTGGGACAGCGATTTGCGCCCAATGACGGGAATGGATGTACCCGTTGCAGAATATGTTGCAGCAGACCCCAAATATGACGAAGCCATGCAGAAAATCCGGGACTTGCTGCGCTTCCTGCTCCCGCTCTACGACGCACAGGGAAAAGCCTATATCAACATCGCATTTGGGTGCACCGGCGGACGTCACCGGTCGGTACATGTGGCCGAATTGTTCGGCAATTGGCTGCGCGAAGACGGGTTCACATTGACGGTGTCGCATCGCAACCTCACGTCAAGACCGATTGACGCGCTTGAGGAGCCTGCTAACGGCGCAAACAGAATTGCGGCGCGACGGGACAGTAACAGAACATGATCGGTTTGATTTTAGTCACACATGGTAAGCTTGCGAGCGAGTTTCTCGTCGCCCTTGAACATGTTGTCGGGCCGCAAAAGGACGTTGCGACTATCTGCATAGGACCGCATGATGACATGGAAGCGCGTCGCAACGAAATCGCGGCTGCGATCAAGACAGTCGATACCGGCAAAGGCGTGATTATTTTATCCGACCTGTTTGGTGGCACGCCATCGAACCTTGCTATCTCGTTGCTCGATAGCGGCCGTGTCGAGGTTATCGCGGGCGTGAACCTTCCGATGCTGATCCGGCTCGACAGCGCCCGCAAAAATCTGGACGTAAAAGAGGCCGTTGCCGCCGCGCGCGAAGCTGGCCGCAAATATATCAGCGTTGCCTCAGAAGTACTTGAGGCATCGCGGTGACGCACCTCAGCAGAACAGCAACGATCGTCAACCAAAAAGGCCTGCACGCCCGCGCCAGCGCCAAGTTTGTGACGTTTGTAAGCCGTCTGCCTGAAGGAATTAAGGTCGAAGTCGAAAAGGACGGTCAGCTGGTGACGGGCACGTCCATCATGGGCCTTATGATGCTGGGCGCGGCAAAAGGCAGCGAAATCATCATCCATGTTGAAGGCGAACAGGCGGAACTCGCCATTGAAAAGCTTGTCGGTTTGGTTGTTGACGGCTTCGGCGAAGACTGATGCGTCGGGAAATTACCGGATTTTCCAATCCGCTGCTGAAGGAAATCCGCGGGCTGCGTGAAAAAAAATTGCGCAAACGCGCCGGGCTTTTTCTAGCAGAGGGCCTGCGTATCATGACGGAGGCGCGCGAAGCCGGATTTCTTCCCGAGATGCTTTTTCGCGTGAAAGACCGACCAGTACATGACTTAGAGGTCGCGCTTGAGGCGGACGTGCTTGCGCAGGGCGGCGACGTCATCGAAACGAGCGCCGACATCATGGCCAAGCTGTCGGGTAAGGACAATGCGCAGGCCGTGGTAGGCGTCTATCGCGACCATGGGACCGCCTTGGCGGATGTTGATCGCAGCATGGCACCGATCTGGCTCGTTGCCCAATCGATGCGCGACCCCGGCAATCTCGGCACGATGTTGCGCACTGGCGACGCCGTCGGCGCTGGCGGCCTAATCCTGATAGATGATTGCACCGACCCATTTTCCGTCGAGTCGGTCCGCGCGAGTATGGGCGCGATCTTCACGCAAAAGGTGGTGCAATGCCGGTGGGAAGAATTCACCGCTTGGTTGCGCAGCGGCGACGGCCAATTGGTTGGCACCAGCCTGCAAACCGACACCGATTATCAAGCCGCGCGCTACAGCGCGCCATGCTTCATTCTAACCGGCAATGAGGCGCAAGGGTTGCCCGACGATTATGCGGCCGAATGCGACCTTCTCGTCAAAATGCCGATGCGTGGAAAGGCCGACAGCTTAAACGCCGCTGTGGCGACTGCGGTCATGGCTTATGAGGTTTTGAATCAATTTCGGCATTCTAACGCCGGCTAATCGGCATCATTGCTCCAAATCTTACGCCGACGCTTCGCGCTGATCCGCGATCGGCGGCGTGGTTTCGCCATCGCCGTAGCGCGGTAAAGCTTCGACCAATGGCACCTCTTCCAATTCGCGCTTTCCGGTTTCGATATTCAGGTCTGCAAACTTCCGGCCTGTTGAGATGACATTGCGTTCGAAGCTGCCGACGAATTTGTTGTAATTGTTCACCGCCGACGAAAGCCCGCTGCCGACTGATTTCAGATGCTGCGCGGCTACGGCGATACGGTCATACATTTCCTTACCCAGCGCACCAATTTGCTTCGCCTCGCGCGCCAGCCCTTCTTGGCGCCAAACGCTCGCAACGGTACGCGCAATCGCGACAAGGTTGGTTGGTGTGGCCAACAGAACCTTTTTATCAAAGGCAAAGTCCCACAATTGCGGTTCGTGCTCCAGCGCTGCCGCAAGAAAATGCTCACCGGGAACAAACATGATCACATAATCAGGGGCTTCGGAAAACTGATCCCAATAGGCCTTGCGCGACAGGCCTTCGATATGGTTTTTCATCGACTGCGTATGGCGCGTCATGGCAACGGCGCGGACATCATCGTCGACGGAGTCAAACGCGTCCTGATAATCGTTCAACGATACCTTGGCGTCGATGACTAAGGTACGTCCACCAGGTACATGAATGACCGCATCGGGCCGCAGACGCAGACCGTCGCCGACATCAATGCTTGTTTCCAAATCGAAATCGACATGCTCGGACAAGCCGCAGCTTTCGAGCACATTTTTCAACTGTTGCTCGCCCCAACGTCCGCGCGCCTTCGGCGCATTACGTAGGGAATTCATAAGCCCAGAGGCGACACTCGACACCCGCTCCTGCCCAATGCGCATTTCACCGATCAGGCCCTTTAGGTCGCCATAAGCTTCGGTCCGGTCCTTTTCGATTTTGCCGACCTGCTCTTCATAGGCCTTCAGTTTGTCACCCACCGGCCCAAGAAGCTGCTTCAGCCGCTCTTCATTCTTCTCGCCAGCTTGGTGGAAGCGTTCATCGGCGCGTTGTAAGAACGCGGCCTGCGCCTCACCCAATAATTTCTGCCCAATTTCGCCAAATTGCGCAGACAAATTTTCTTTCGCATCGCCAAGCGCCGCGATTTGCTCCTCAAAGCTCCGCTCACGTTCTTCCAAACTGGTTTCAAGCCGCGCAAGGCGGTCCTTGGCGCTGTCGCGTTCGACGACGACTTGGTTGAGCATCGCCCGCAACTGCGTGGTCGTTTCAAGCCCCGCTTTGCCCGCGCGGCTCCCTGCAAACCAACCAAGCGTCAGCCCACCCAACAATGCAAACACCACAATAATGACGACGATCAACGGCTCCAAAGGCCATCTCCCAAATAAGAACGAAACTGGAACATAGCCCGTGCGGGGCAGAGGTCAAGTGGCTTCAGAGACGTTCCGTTGCGACTTTTTAACCCGGGCATAGCTCATCATGCTGAATGGCAGCATCCCGACATATAAGATGCCCACCGCAATGAGGGCGACCCAAGGCGCCGCCACCAACATGGCCACAAATAAACTAACTGCGGCGAGCGTCATGAATCTAAGGCTCCGCCGTATCTTAATCGACGACCAGCTATAGGTTGCGACATTGGAAACCATCAAAAACGCACATAGCAAAAGCCATGGTGCAAGGAGACGATAGTCACGCACCCACTCTGCGCCTGTTTCAAACCAGATCATCATCGGCAGCAGTGCAAGCGCAGCGCCCGGCGGCGAAGGAACGCCTGTGTTAAATCCGGCGGACTTGTGCGGTTGGTTGTCAGTGTCAATCTGCGCGTTAAACCGCGCCAGTCGAAGCGCGGCGCAGAGCACGAAAAACACCGATATGGTCCAGCCGAAGCGGGGCATGTCCTGCATGACCCACATGTACATCACCAATGCTGGTGTCGCGCCGAACGCAATCACGTCCGATAGGGAATCGAGTTCAGCGCCAAAGCGGCTTTCGCCCTTCAACATGCGTGCAATCCGGCCATCCATGGCATCAAGCACGCCCGCAATCACAATGGCGGCTACGGCGTTTTCCCAGCGCCCTTGCATCGCAAACCATGCGCCGGATAATCCAGTGCATAAGGCAAGTGCGGTTACAGCATTAGGGGCAAGTGCGCGCAAAGGAATTCCAGGGCGAGAGGAATGCGCGCCCATCAATGCGCGACGGCGATCAAGTCCTGGTCAACGCCGATTTCAGCGAGAACCGTTTCACCAGCAACGCAACGCTGCCCCTTTATAACGCGCGAAGACGTACCATGCGGCAAATACACATCAACACGGCTGCCAAAGCGAATGAGGCCAACACGTTGCCCATTGGCGACGCTGTCCCCTTCTTTGACGAAAGCAACAATTCGGCGTGCGACCAATCCGGCGATTTGGGTGAAGCCAATGCGAACACCGTCACTGCGCTCCACAAGGAAATGCTGGCGCTCATTTTCTTCGCTTGCCTTATCAAGGTCGGCATTCAAAAATTTTCCGGCGATATACACAACGCGCGTGATCGTTCCGCGGATCGGTGTCCGGTTAATGTGCACGTCAAAAACGCTCATGAAAATCGACACGCGGGTCATGGGCTGGTCGCCAAGGCCATCAGGCCCGCACAATTCCAATGGCGGGTGGACTTTTTCAATCAAAGTCACAAGGCCATCGGCCGGCGCAACAACAAAGCGTTCATCGATCGGCGTAGCACGCACTGGATCACGAAAAAACGCAAGCGTCCAGACCGTGACGGCGGCCATGGGCCAAGCAAGCGTTTCCCACGCCATCAAGGCAAAAAACAGGGTTATGCCCGCGGCAATAAGCCCAAACTTGCGACCCTCGGGGTGAATGGGCGGAAACGACCATTTCGCCACCCCGCTGCCGCGGTTTGTCAATTCTTGTCTACTCATAGAACATAGCTAGGGGAAGCGTCGCGATCTTACAACCTTAGATGCCATATCGACCAATTTCCGACAATATTGGGGAGGCGGTTGAACATATGGCAGACTTTGCTATGGCACCGCTAAACATCAAATCTCCCTAATGGAAAGCGCTTTCTGACATGGCAAAAATTAAGGTCAAAAACCCAGTCGTTGAACTCGATGGCGACGAAATGACTCGCATCATTTGGGAATGGATACGCGAACGACTCATTTTGCCATATCTCGATATCGACCTGAAATATTATGATTTGGGTATGGAATATCGCGACAAGACGAATGACAAAGTCACCGTTGAATCTGCGAATGCGATCCGTGAATTCGGCGTCGGCGTAAAATGCGCCACCATCACCCCCGACGAAGCACGCGTCGAAGAATTCGGTCTGCAGAAAATGTGGAAGTCGCCGAATGGCACAATCCGCAACATATTGGGCGGCGTCGTTTTCCGTGAGCCGATCGTCATTCAAAATGTCCCCCGCTTGATACCGGGCTGGACAGACCCCATCGTCATCGGTCGCCATGCTTTTGGTGATCAATATCGCGCGACCGATTTCTTGGTTCCTGGCCCCGGCACATTGCGCCTTGTTTGGGATGGCGATGATGGCCGCACGATTGATGAGGAAGTTTTCCGTTACCCATCGCCCGGTGTCGCCCTTGCGATGTACAATCTCGACGACTCCATCCGCGATTTTGCGCGGGCGTCATTGAATTACGGCGTGACCCGTGAATGGCCCGTCTATTTGTCGACCAAAAATACGATCCTCAAATATTATGATGGGCGCTTCAAAGACCTGTTCCAGGAAGTGTACGAAGCCGAATTCGCCGAAAAGTTCAAGCAATTGGGCATTGTCTACGAACATCGCCTGATCGACGACATGGTCGCGTCGGCGCTGAAATGGTCGGGCAAGTTTATTTGGGCTTGTAAGAATTATGACGGCGACGTGCAGTCGGACCAAGTTGCGCAGGGCTTTGGTTCGCTTGGCCTGATGACATCCATTCTGATGACACCAGACGGCAAGACCGTTGAAGCCGAAGCCGCGCACGGCACGGTCACACGCCACTTCCGCCAGCATCAGCAGGGCAAAGCAACGTCGACCAACCCGATTGCGTCAATCTTCGCATGGACTGGCGGCTTGAAATTCCGTGGTAAGTTTGATGAAACGCCAGATGTTACGCGCTTTGCAGAAACGCTTGAGGAAGTGTGCATCCAGACCGTTGAAGACGGCCACATGACCAAGGATCTCGCGATTCTGATCGGACCGGATCAGGCTTGGATGACGACCGAGCAGTTTTTCGAGCAAGTGCGCGCCAATCTCGAAATTAAAATGGGTAGCTGGATGTAACGCCAAACCCTTGAAAAACATCCAAGCGCGGGAGGCGACTCCCGCGCTTTTTTGTTGCCCTGCCCTTCCCTTCTGATGCTGCCCATGCGTAAAAGGGTACATGGCAGGCGAATTACAAAGCGAAGGCATTAGCGATCTGCTCGTCATTCTGGGCGCAGCAGGCATAGTGATACCTGCTTTTGCGCGCTTTCGAATCACGCCAATCATCGGTTTCATCCTTGTCGGCATATTGGTTGGCCCAATGGGCCTCGGCACGCTGGTAAAGCAGTATCCGGCGCTCGAGTGGGTCACGATTACCGATAGCGAAAGCATTCGACCGATTGGTGAATATGGCATCATTTTGCTGCTGTTCTCTATCGGCCTTGAATTGTCTTTTCGCAGATTGTGGAAAATGCGGCGGCTTGTGTTCGGCGTTGGTGCAGCACAATTGTTTGGCGCTGGCCTGATTATCGCTGCTGGCCTTTATGTTTTTGGATATGGCGCAACCGCGGCGATAGGCATTGGCATTGCCTTGGCGCTCTCGTCTACGGCCCTTGTTCTTCCGATCGCCGGAACACATTCCGCTGTCGGCAAATCTGCGCTCGCTATGTTGCTGTTTGAAGATTTGGCTATCGTCCCCATCATCTTTGTGTTGGGGGCGCTTGCGCCGCAGGCGGGTGCCGGTAGCTGGGAGGGGCTTATCTCGGTTCTCTGGCAGGGAACGCTGGTGATCATCGGCATGCTTGTGCTGGGCCGCTTCTTCTTGCCCCGCCTGTTTGGACAAGCGGCCCGCACAAAAAGTCCTGAACTGTTTGTGTCGGTCAGCTTGCTCGTGGTGATTGTGGCAAGCCTAGCAACGGGCGCAGTTGGCCTTTCGCCGATCGTTGGAGCCATGATTGCGGGCCTGTTAATCGCCGAGACTGACTATCATGACGAAGTCGAAGTCATGACAGCACCCTTCAAGGGACTGGCTCTTGGCGTGTTTTTGATCAGCATTGGCATGCAAGTCGATATGCGCTTCGTAGCGACCAATTGGGCCGCTTTGGGCAGCGCGGTGGCCGCGGTCGTGGTGATAAAGGCAATGGTGACCGCCAGCTTGTTAAAGCTGAACGGCGCGCGTACTGGAACCGCGACCGAAACGGGTGTCCTCATGGGCAGCCCATCGGAAACGACACTGATCGTATTAGGCGCAGCCGGCGCAGCGCAGATTATAGACGGTGCCACGATCAATTTCTGGCAAGTGGCAACGGCGATTGGACTTACCATCACCCCAATATTGGCACGGATTGGGCATGACATGGCACGCCGGCTCGAGCTGCGCGAAAGCGATGACGAGGTGCACGAACAAGACCCGACGCAAACGCCACGGACGGTGGTGATCGGCTTTGGCCGCGTTGGCAGACTGGTCGCCGACATGCTGACGACCCACAACCAGCCTTATATCGCCGTAGAATCCAATGTGGATGCGGTCACAGCCGCGCGGCGCAATGGGTACAAGGTTATCTTCGGAGACATCTCCCGGCCGGAAACACTCGATAAATTAAGCCTGGGCCACGCAAAGGCCCTTATTCTTACAATGGATCAGCCCGTATTGGCTGAACATATCGTCAAGCGCGTCCGAAAATGGTTGCCCGATATCACGATCGTGGTCCGTGCCCGTGACGCAGCTCACGCAGCGCGGCTCTATCAAGCCGGAGCGACAGATGCCGTACCCGAGACGCTGGAAAGCTCGCTTCAGCTATCGGAAGCAGTGCTGGTCGAACTCGGCGTCGCCATGGGCCCAGTGATCGTATCCATTCACGAAAAACGCGATGAATTCCGGCGGCAGATCAAAGAAGCCGGAGGCCTTGAAGAAGCCCCCAAGCTTAAACTCACCTCTTAACCAGCTATCTTCGCCTTGATCGCGTCCAGGGCCGCCTGCGCCAGCTCTGCACCCGCAGGACCGCCGCCTTGTGCCATGTCTGGACGTCCGCCGCCACCTTGCGCACCCATCGCTTCGGTCGCCGCACGCACAAGATCTGGCGCCGTCACGGTGCCATGATATGCAGGTGATACAGCAACGACCACCGTGTTGCTGTTTTCATTGGCGGCGATGATGGCCACGATACCCGATCCAATGGCCTTCATTTGGTCATCGGCGAGGCCGCGCAGCGCCTTTGGCTCAATGCCCGCGATAACTTGCCCCATGAAGGTAATGTCACCGATTTGTTCAGCTTCGACCTTGGGACCACTGCCACCGGAAAGCGCCAGCGCATTCTTTGCTTCGGATAGCTCTTTTTCCATCCGCTTGCGTTCGCTCATCAGCGTTTCGATACGCGCGCCTACCTCGTCTGGTGCCGTCTTCAACATCGCGGCAACATTCTTCAACTGGGTTTCCCGGCCGACAAGCCACAAGCGTGCGGCTTCTCCCGTCAGCGCCTCAATCCGGCGAATGCCGCTTGCAACAGCACCTTCGGAGACGATCGTGAACAAAGCGATGTCGCCCAATGCGTTGACATGGGTGCCGCCGCATAGTTCGAGCGAGTAATGGCTATCGTCCGTTTTGCCCATCGTCAGAACGCGGACCTCGTCGCCATATTTTTCACCGAACAACGCAAGCGCGCCAGCGGCAACGGCATCATCCGGGGTCATCAACCGCGTTGTTACCGCTTGGTTTCCACGAATCTGCGCATTCACATCGGCCTCGATCAGCGCGATTTCCTGCGGACCCACGGCCTGATTATGCGAGAAATCGAAGCGTAAGCGGTCTGGGGCAACCAAGCTGCCCTTTTGCGTCACATGCTCGCCAAGTCGGATGCGCAGCGAAGCGTGGAGCAAATGCGTGGCGCTATGATTGGCACGCAATGCATCACGGCGCGTCGTGTCGATCTTCAACGTCACGAAATCGCCGACTTTGATCTCGCCTGTGCCAATTGTCACCTGATGTGCATGCAGACGGCCGAGTGGCTTTGCTGTGTCCGTGACTTCGCCCCGCATGTTACTGCCTGACATAACGCCGGCGTCGCCCATCTGGCCGCCGCTCTCGCCGTAAAAGGGGGTTTGGTTGGTTATGACAGTAACAGCGTCATTGGCCGCTGCCGATTGCACTTCAATGCCGTCTTTAACAAGGGCCACCACCTGCCCCTCGCCTTCGCTCGCGGCATAACCGGTGAATTCAGTCGCGCCGACGCGTTCGGATATGTCGAACCACACATCGTCAGATGCCTTGGCGCCTGAGCCCTTCCAAGCAGCGCGGGCCATGGCTTTCTGGTTATTCATGGCGGTTTCGAAACCCGCCTGATCAATGCCAAAACCCTGTGCCCGCAGCGCGTCTTCGGTCAGGTCATATGGAAAACCGTAGGTGTCGTAGAGCTTGAAAGCAGTGTCACCGGCCAAAATGCTGCCCGGTGTCATGCCCGCGGTCGCTTCGTCCAAAAGCTTGATGCCTTTGTCGAGCGTCCGGCGAAATTGCGTTTCTTCCTGCTTCAACGTGGCTTCGATCAACGGCTGCGCACGCAACAATTCGGGGTAAGCTGCACCCATTTCCGCGGCGAGGCTGCCAACCAGACGGTGCATCAACGGCTCTTTCGCGCCCAGAATATGCGCGTGGCGCATGGCGCGGCGCATGATCCGCCGCAAGACATAGCCGCGGCCTTCGTTCGACGGCATCACGCCGTCGGCCAGCAAGAAGCTTGTCGACCGCAAATGGTCTGCGATGACGCGGTGGCTGGCCTTTTGTTCACCCACGGCCTTGGTGCCTGTCAGCTCTTCAGACGCGTTGATCAGTGCCTTGAAGGTGTCGGTGTCGTAATTGTCTGTAACGCCCTGCATGACCGCGGCTATGCGCTCTAGGCCCATGCCCGTGTCGATCGATGGCTTCGGCAATGGCACGTCGGTGCCATCTTCCTGTCGTTCGAACTGCATGAACACAAGGTTCCAGATTTCGACAAAACGGTCACCATCTTCATCGGGGCTTCCCGGAGGACCGCCGAAAATATGATCGCCATGGTCGTAGAATATTTCGCTGCATGGTCCACATGGTCCGGTGTCACCCATGGACCAGAAGTTATCGTTGGTCGAAATCCGGATGATCCGCTCTTCGGGCAGACCTGCAATCTTGCGCCATAGGTCAAACGCCTCATCATCCGTATGATAGACGGTGGTCGTCAACCGCGAGGGATCAAGCCCCCATTCCTTGGTCAGCAACGTCCATGCGTGGGTGATCGCTTGTTCTTTGAAATAATCGCCGAATGAGAAATTGCCGAGCATTTCAAAAAATGTGTGGTGACGCGCGGTGTAACCGACATTGTCGAGGTCATTGTGCTTGCCGCCAGCGCGCACGCATTTCTGGCTTGAGGCTGCGCGCGGCGTTTCCCGGCTTTCAAGGCCCGTGAACACATTTTTGAACGGCACCATCCCGGCATTGACGAACATCAATGTCGGGTCGTTGTACGGCACGAGCGGCGCGGATTGCACGACGTCATGTTTGGCACCACCGAAATAATCGAGGAAGCCGCGGCGGATATCATTGGTCGATGTCATAGTGTCAGCGACTTAGGGAACGACTCGCCGCGCTGCAAGCCGGATATGCAGTTTGCGGCCCTGATCATGCATAGGCATAAGGCCCACCCTTTTCGAGCGCGGTTTGAAACGCGGGGCGTGCGTGGATTTTTTCCACAAAAGCCGCAAGATTTGGTCGGTTCGCGGCATGGCCCATTTTGACGGCCGCTTCGGTGGGAAAGCTCATCATAATGTCCGCGCCGGTGAGGCTATCCCCAACGAACCAACCTGTCGGCTTCAGCGTCTCTTCCATAAACGCAAAATGGCTATCCAATTGTTGTTGAATGCGCGGGTGCAAAGGCGCAGCGGCTTCCCCCAAGCGCGCGGTGTAGAGGTTAAGCAAGATCGGCGTCATCACTGAGCCCTCGGCAAAGTGCATGAATTCAAGGTACCGGATATGCTGATCGGTGCCCCGCGCGGGAACGAGATGCCCTCCATTGTGACGTTCGCACAGATATTCGACGATGGCGGCGGATTCCAAAATCAGATTGCCGGCATCCTCAATCATCGGCGACTTGCCCAACGGATGGATAGACAGAAGGGCTTCTGGCGCCAGATTCGTCACCGCGTCGCGCGCATAATGGCGAATTTCATAAGGCACTTTCAGCTCTTCGAGCAGCCACAAAATGCGTTGTGAACGCGAATTGTTGAGATGGTGTACGATGATGCTCATGGCTGTATCCTTTATGCTTGGTCGTTATTGTGATGCATAAGCGCGGCAACTTCCCGCACAAGCTTGGCCGCCACAATGGCGGTAATGTCGTTCACATCGCGCGCAGGGTTAAGTTCCACAATATCCGCACCGACAATATGCGCTTGCTGTTTGGCGAGAACCGAAAGGACTTCGCGGATCGATAAACCGCCGGGTTCTGGATGTGCCACGCCCGGAGCTTCGGACGGATCAATGCCATCAAGGTCAATGCTAATGTACAATGGACCGTCAAGCGCCGGAACCAAAGCTGCTTCGAAGTTTAACATCGGTATTATTTCGACATTGTAGCGTTCAGCCTGTTCACGGCAGTGCCTATTCAATGTGCGAATACCAACCTGCACCAGGCGCGTTGCATGGCCCGCTTCCAATATACGTGCAAAGGGCGACGCGTGGCTACGCGGGTTACCTTCAAAGTCCGCATAAATATCAGGATGCGCATCGAAATGCAGGATATTGAGTGGCCCATGCCGCGCTGCCAAAGCCGCGACAATTGGAAAAGTTACGGCATGATCCCCACCCAATAAGAGCGGGATTGCACCTACATTGATGGTTTCTGTGACCGCCTGCCTTATCAGGGCATCGTCGGCAGCACAGTCTATGTCCGACAACGGCAGATCGCCAAGGTCCTTAAACGCAATGTCTGTGCCAATTTCGTCGCCAGATTGCGCAGACATATTGCCCCTGTCACTCCACAGGGCAGCGCGTATTGCGGATGGGGCAAGGGCCGCGCCGCGTTCGAACGAGCTATTTTGATCGGTGGGCAACCCCAAGAGATGAATGATAGGACTCATGCGGTCGGTTGTGCCGGAGCCATCCTATCTGTCAAGTCTCGTGCCCCCTTGGCGCCGCGCATACCGCCTTCGCAATAAAAGATGCCGCAACGTCCATAGAGACAAATGACCCGCCCCAGGGTGGACCAGGGCGGGTCGAAAGAGCGGCCTCAGGCAAGGCCGCGCTTGTTCTTAAAAAGGAGAGCGCGCCTTAAACGTCGTCATCCGCGTCAGGGCCTGTCATCAGGACCTCAGCCACTTCCTCTGTCTTTCCGCGAATGGCCGCTTCCAACCGCGCCGCAACGTCCGGGTTTTCGGTCAGGTAATTTTTCGAATTCTCACGGCCTTGGCCGATACGGATCGAATCATAGCTGAACCAACTTCCTGATTTCTCTACCAAGCCGGCCTTCACGCCCAGATCGAGCAACTCGCCCGTCTTGGAGATGCCTTCACCATACATGATGTCAAATTCGACCTGCTTGAATGGCGGCGCAACCTTGTTCTTCACCACCTTCACGCGGGTCGTGTTGCCAACAATATCCTCGCCCGCCTTAATCTGACCTGTGCGGCGGATGTCCAAACGCACCGACGCATAGAATTTCAACGCATTGCCGCCCGTTGTGGTTTCAGGCGAACCATACATCACACCGATTTTCATACGAATCTGGTTAATGAAGATGACCATGCAATTCGACCGGCTGATCGAGCCTGTAATTTTGCGGAGCGCCTGGCTCATCAATCGGGCTTGCAGACCAACATGGCTGTCCCCCATCTCGCCTTCGATTTCCGCACGCGGAACAAGCGCCGCAACCGAATCGATGACAATGATATCCACTGCATTCGAACGTACCAGCGTATCTGCGATTTCGAGCGCTTGCTCACCTGTATCCGGCTGCGACACGATCAGATTGTCCACATCCACGCCAAGCTTCTTTGCATAGCCGGGATCAAGTGCATGCTCTGCGTCGATGAAAGCTGCGGTGCCACCTGCCTTCTGCGCTTCCGCGATTACGTGCAGCGTCAGCGTTGTCTTTCCCGAGCTTTCAGGGCCATAAATTTCAATGACTCGGCCCTTTGGCAAACCACCAATGCCAAGTGCAATGTCGAGCCCAAGCGAGCCGGTAGACACAGAATCAATGCTGATCGCCTCACGGCTCCCCAGCTTCATTGCCGACCCCTTACCGAATGCGCGATCAATTTGCGCCAAGGCAGCTTCTAGCGCCTTTTCACGTTCCGAATTTTTCATACCGTTTGCCTGATTCCCGTCGATTATTTTAAGACTTGCTGCCATTTTTCCACTCCTTAGCGTCATGCCCGCTTCCGAATACGCATCCGGAATAGGACCTATGTACACTGTATGTTCTAAAAGAACAAGAGCAGAACAAAAAAATTTATATCTTTTATTTCAATATCTAACCTAACTGCCCTTCGCAAGCGCGTCGTGTACAGCTTCAGCAATCTGTTGCACCGAAAATGGCTTAGCTAAGAACGATACATTGTCGAGGATGATTGTCTCGCGCAATTGCTCTTCGGCATATCCGGACATGAACAGCAACCGAATCTCACCATAGGTTTCGCGCAGTTGCCGCGCCATTGACGGGCCATCCAAATGGGGCATTACAACGTCTGACACCACAAGATCATATCGCTTACCCGCGGCAAATAGCTCAAGCGCCTGTTCGCCATCACTGGCGGTTTCGACCACATAACCCTGCCGCACCAGCGCGCGCTCGGCGACGGCGCGGACCATATCCTCATCCTCCACGATCAAGATCCGGCCGCTGCCCCACAGATCCTTTGGTTTATGCAACTCGCGCTTGGCAATTTCCGCGACGGCAGCTTCACCGAGATGGACAGGTAGGAATATGTCGATCCGTGTACCCTGCCCTGGCTTTGACGTGGCAAAAATAAACCCGCCCGATTGCTTTACGATCCCGTACACCGTTGAAAGGCCAAGCCCAGTTCCCTTACCCGTTTCTTTAGTCGTGAAAAACGGTTCGAATATCTTCGACATATTCTCTTTGGGAATACCCATGCCACTGTCTTCAACCGAGAGTTTGACATAGTCGCCGACCGGCAAAAATTCGTTACCCATTGCCGACACTTCACCTTGGGTAACCGCCGCTGTGCTGATGTGTACGACGCCGCCCTTCGGCATTGCGTCACGCGCGTTCACGCCCAGATTGATGATGACCTGTTCGAGCTGCCCGGGGTCGGCCCGCACCGCCCCCACACCACGCCCATGATGCACCTCAAGCCGCACCGTCTCACCCAACAAGCGCTTCAAAAGGCTGGAGACATCGGCCACGACATTGGCCAGTTGCAGAATTTGCGGACGCAACGTCTGCTGCCGTGAAAAAGCAAGCAATTGCCGCGTTAGGCTGGCGGCGCGATTTGAGTTATTCTTGATTTGCTGGATATCGTCATAGTCGCTGTCTCCTGGTTGATGGCGCAGCAGCATCAGATCGCAATAGCCAATAATTGCGGTCAGGATATTGTTGAAATCATGTGCCACGCCGCCAGCCAGTTGACCGATCGATTCCATCTTGGTCTGCTGCGCGACCTGACGCTTCAGCGTAATCTCTTCGCTATTGTCCTTAAGCCCAAGAAGCACGGCGGCTTCACCCAGCCCGCGCACCCCAGCGATAGATAATGCAATCACTTCGTCCGGCCGCTCCTTCAAGCGGATGACGATATCGCCCGACGTCATCGACCCACTGCCATAGCGCCGGATGCTGTCTAGGACGGCTCCTTTGTCTTCACTAATAACGAGGTCACCGGGATAAGGCGGCAGCTTTGTGGGCTCAACGTCCAGAACGCGCGCAAAGGCATCGTTGGCGAATAGAAAGCGGCCATCGCGGTCCACAAGAGCAAGCCCCAAAGGCAGGGTCGACAATAATTGCTCGACATGTGCGAGTGCCAGACCGCGATCGACGGTGCCCCCCTCTTCATCGACCGCGAGCAACAGCGCTGCGCCTTCGACATTATTCTCGTTCAAGGGAACGTGCAGTAGCCGGATGGGCAAGCCGTGGCGGCCCTCACGTTCGAAATAAACGCTCCCTTTCTCGTCCATCCGCACAAAGTCACCAAACAGCTGTCCGGTCGCCGCGTCAACTTGAGCACCTGTCGCCCGCAGTGCAAAGGCCGCATTCGCGGTGCGCACCCGGCCATCAGGCCCCACGGCAACCGCCATCACGCCACTGCTCGACATGGCACGCCCTATTCGTCCAGTAATCAAATCAACGGCGCGGCTTTCAATGCCGACGCGTTCCACGGTCTCGAAACGCCATAAAAGATATTCGTCACCTGCCCCCGCTCTTACAACCTTGACCCGGTAACTGCGGCCCTCTTTCGTAATAGCGTTAACGTCCGCGCTTCCATCGCGCCAAGCAACACGGCCTGCGGTGACGAGCACGGCAATGCTGGCATGATCAACGCCCAGATCCGGTGGCGCCTTTAGCCCGGGAAAAACCCGCGTAAATTGGTCGTTAGCGCAAACCAAGCGCCCAGCTCGGTCGCTAATGGCGATAGCGGCATTGGTTAACTGCGCCGCGGCATGGGTGACAGACCAGTCCGGAACGGACCGATCTTGCATTTCATCCGCGGCATGGCCGCTACGAAAATATTGAATAAGCCCGGCAGCCGCAACGATCGCAGCACCGCAGGATCCAACAAATATGACATTCTTAGTCAAAAACCATAGGATCAAAACCGATAGCGCAATCGCCAGACACAGAGCAGTCAGTTGCAGCGCTTGTGGCCGCCGATACGCATCGACATCCCCGCCAAGCATTGGAAACCTAGTTGGCGGGGATGTCTTGTTCAAAGCAGCTCCTTACCAGATCCGAACGCGGTCCTCAGGCTTGAGGTAAATTTTTCCATCCGCCTTGGGCTGGAACGCATCGTACCATTTGTCAAGATTGCGCACCACCCATGCACGCTGTGCCGAGGGGCTATGCGGGTCCGTAATCAGCCGCTGACGCAAATTGGCTTCGCGGTAATTACGGCGCCAGACTTGCGCCCAACCAAGGAAGAAGCGCTGATCCCCGGTCATTCCATTAAGCACCGGTGGCTCTTTGCCGTTGAGCGAAGTCCGATAAGCATCATAAGCGATCGTCAAGCCTGCAAGATCGCCGATATTCTCGCCAAGCGTAAATTCGCCCTTCACCGATGCATCGGGAAAGATCTTGTAAGCGTCATATTGTGCAATCAATTTTTTGCCTGCCGCCTCAAATGCCTTCACATCGCTCTCGGTCCACCAATCGGATAGCTTCCCGGTAGCGTCATATTTCGAGCCTTGGTCATCAAAATGGTGGCTGATTTCATGGCCGATGACAGCACCAATGCCTCCATAATTTATTGCCGCGTCGGCCTTTGCATCAAAAAATGGCGGCTGCAGGATTGCGGCGGGGAACACAACCTCATTCATACCGAAGTTCGCATAAGCGTTGACTGTTTGCGGCAACATGCCCCACTCCCAACGACGAATGGGCTGCCCGAGCTTCGCCATATTGTCGTCAAAGCCCCATTGGTTGGAACGCAGGTCATTTCCAAACACATCACCGCGGTTTATCTTCAGGGTTGAGTAATCTTTCCAACGGTCGGGATAACCGATCTTCGTTGTAAAGTTTGCCAATTTGGCACGGGCTTTGACCTTAGTTTCAGCCTGCATCCAAGTGAGGTTGTCAATCCGGCGGCCCATTGCAGCGAGCACATTTTTGACCAGCACATCCATTGCTGCCTTGGTCTCAGGTGGGAAATATTTCGCGGCATACGCTTTACCCACTTCGTCACCCACGGTACCTTCCGTCAACGCGACGCCCCGTTTCCAACGTGGCTCGCGCTGCGGTGTGCCTTGCAGGGTTGTGCCATAAAAGGCGAAGCTTGTGTCGGCGACCGAGTCAGGCAGAACATTCGAGAAAGTCGATAGGCTGGTGACGATCATTTGATCCTTCAGAACCGACAATTCCGTTTCAGCATATATTTTGGATATACCCGTCAACGCACTTGGCTGGTTAATGATCACATCCATGATCTTCGGGCTCAGTTTTGTGATGATGGATGACACCTTCAAGCCAGGCGTTAGCGCATCAACCTGCGCCAACGACATTTTGTTGTAGGTTTTGGTCGCGTCGCTCGAATCTTCGCGGGTCCATTGCACGGCAGCAATTTTCTTCTCCATTCCAAAGATCGCATCGGCACGCGCAACTGTGTTATTCTCACCCGCAAGCGTTAGCATTTTTGCGAGATATTCCTTGTAAGCCTTTCTTATACCTTCAAATTTATCATTTTCGACCAAATACATATCACGGTCGGGCAAGCCCGTCCCCCCTTGATAAATCTGGAAAATATAGACGTCAGGATTTTTGTCATCCTGCCCGACATAGCCGCCAAAAAGCGCGCTAACGCCATTGCGTGCCGCGATAGGCATAAGCTTTTCAAAAGCCGTTTTGTTTTGCACACCGCGCACAGTTTTTAACCATGGCTGGATGGGCGCAAGACCCTTTTTCTCGACCGCGGCGTGGTCAAGATAGCTGGCATAAACGTCACCTGCCTTGCTTCCTTTGCGGTCTTTTTCCGAATCCAACACAAGCTTGACGCGATCTTTCGAGAGATCGTCGAGGGCAGTGAACATTCCATAGTTTGATTTATCCGCGGGTATCGGCGTCGTGGCCGCCCACGTGCCATTGGCGAATAGATAGAAATCATCTGCGGGTGAGACGCTCGTATCCATGCCCGCAATGTCAAAGCCAAAAGCACCAAGTTGCGCACCGTCTTTGCTAACTTCCCGCAACGGCTGCTGATCGGATTGAGCAACAGCAGATGTGGCGAGCGATGCCAGCGATACTGAAACCGCGAGTGCAAGCTTATGAGCGAAATTCATTTTTAAACTCCCCGAAAAGATATGGGAAGTTGCTATGGCCGGAGAACTAAGCCCAACAAAGCCTTATCTACCAGAAGCAACTGATTTCGACCGGCGTCGCCATTTGACGCTCACCCGCCAACGCCAGAACCACGCTGCAATGAAATAACCCACAATCGCCGTGACAATGGAAATGATGGCCAGACCGGCGATCCCTTGGACAAGCGCAAGTGGGGCTTCATTCCAGACATAATCGCCCCAAGCAGACAATGGTGCAGACGTCTCAATCAATTCGTAAAAGCGACCTGACCCGTTGTTCAATCGCAATACCGATTCCCCAACATAAACAGACCCAACCAATATGAATGGGGTTGTCGCAGGCATGCTGAGAAAAGTCATGGCTGCACCGATGGGAATATTGGCGCGGAACGGCAGCGCCAAAAGCGCAACACCGGCGATCTGAACGCCCGGAATCAATAGGAAAATGCCGACGAGTAAACCCAATGCGACACCGCGCGGAACGGACCGACGCGTGAAGCGCCAAAGCGCGGGATGGAAGACGCGTTGCGCAAACGGTCGCAAGAACCGGCTGCGCTCAAAGCTGTCCCGCGTCGGCGCTTGCTCCTGCAACCAGGCGTTGAATTTACTCACCCGCGATCCCGCATAATTCTTCCTTGCTCCCGCTTCCAGTCGCGCTCTTTTTCTGTCGCTCTTTTGTCAGGGGCTTTTTTGCCCTTTGCCAATGCAAGCTCGACCTTCGCCCTACCCCTGCCATTAAAATAAATCGACAGCGGAACCAATGTCATTCCTTGCCGCATCACCGCGCCGTGCAGCTTATTTATTTCACGTTCGTTAAGCAGCAATTTGCGCGGCCGTTTCGGCTCATGATTGTAGCGGTTTCCATGGCTAAACTCGGGTATATTGGCGTTAATGAGCCAAATTTGGTCATCACGCACTTCGGCGTAGCTTTCGGCAATTGACCCTTCGCCAAACCGAAGTGACTTAACCTCAGTACCGGTGAGGACAATACCCGCCTCATATTTGTCATCGATATGAAAATCATACCGCGCCCGCCTGTTTTCAGCGACCGTTTTCACTTTGTTAAAGGCTTCGGGTTTTGGACGGGTCATTAAATGAGACCTGCATTCTCCAAGGCGGCGTCCACTTGACGACGGCTCGCTTCGCTTGGTGCCGTCATAGGCAAACGCAACTCCGTCGGAAACCCATCGATAACCCGCGACAAAGCATATTTGATTGGCCCCGGGGACGCATCTGAGAACAATGCGAGGTGAAGGGGGTACAACTTGTCATTCAGCTCGCGGGCGAGATCATAATCACCCGAAGCACATGCCGCCTGAAATGCGGCACAAAGCTTCGGCGCGACATTAGCGGTAACGGAAATACAGCCCTTTCCGCCCGCCGCATTGAACGCAAGTGATTGCTCATCGACACCCGACAGGAGACAGAAATCCGGCCCGCAAGCCAAGCGATGGTCTGTCACACGCGGCATATCGCCGCTGGCGTCCTTGATCCCAATGACAGTTGGCAACTTGGCAAGCCGCGCGACGGTTTCGGGCTTGATATCGGTCACGGTCCGCGCCGGCACATTGTATAGCAGGATAGGCAAGTCGTTCTTCTTCGTCATATGTTCGAAGTGCGCATAAATGCCCTCTTGATTGGGGCGATTGTAATATGGCGCAACGACCAACCCTGCAGCGGCACCGCTTTTCTTGGAAAAATTCAGATGCAGCACCGCATTGTTGGTGTCGTTAGACCCACAACCAGCGATAACGGGAACGCGGCCGGCGGCTTGCTCGATACATACTTCAATAACACGATGGTGCTCGGCATTGGACAAGGTTGATGCCTCGCCAGTGGTTCCTGCAGGCACAAGCGCGCTCGAGCCCTGATCGATTTGCCAATCGATCAACGCACGAAAATGCTTTTCGCTAAACGCTCCGTCGTAAAAAGGAGTCACTAGGGCCGGTATTGATCCGGAAAACATAGCATAGGACTTTCATTCTGGGCCATAATAGCCGCTAAAGGCTATATAGTCGTTTGTTCAGCACCTGATAAGGATGGGGCACATAATATGTCCAGCATGGTAAAGCATCTCATTTCAGCATCGATGCTGATTATTCCTCTTGCAACGTCCGCCTCCGCGCAGGAGACAAAGCCGATCACGTGGCAATCGGGAACCGGAAACAGCCCAATTTCTGCGCAATCCCAACAAACGTCTACGATGCCTGTGATATATGACCCGCGCGAAGGCAAAATTCCGGCAGCGCTAGAGCGCTGGAAAATGTTAAGCACGGCGAGCAAATTGAGCTTCGGCGAATATGCGTCGTTTTTGATGCTCTATCCCGATTGGCCCAATACCGACGAGATGCGTAAAAAGGCAGAGCAATCGATCAACCCATTATCTTACTCGCCAAGCCAAGTTGTTGCCTATTTCGACAGATTACCGCCACTAACAAACGCAGGCCGTGCTAAGTTTGCCATTGCACTCGCAGCATCTGGTGACAAAGCGCGTGCCGAGCCCAAAGCGCGCGAAGCTTGGCGCAGTGGGCCTTTGAATGACGATGATGAAGCCCGCCTTTTCCGTATTGCGGGCAATAGAATTACTGCGGCGGATCATGACATACGCGTTGATCGCCTGTTATGGGCAAGCTCAACCAGCGCAGCAGCACGTTGGATTGCCTACACATCACCACAACGTCGCCCCGCTTTTGTCGCGGCACTGGCCATGCGACTTAAAGCGCCCGATGCGGACGTAAAAGTAAAAGAAGCTGGTGCCGCTGCCAATAGTGAGGCCAGCCTAATCGCCGCGCGCGCCGACGCCATGCGCGCGTCAGGCAACAGCATGGGGATCCGCGACCTACTGGCAAGCCGCAGCACACTTACGGCCCCTGCGCCTGCGCTAAAAGACTGGTACCAATTGCTTCTCACTCATGCGCAGGCGGCAGAAGAGGATGGCCAATATGACATCGCCTATCGCATCGCATCGCGTGTGGACGACGCAATAGCGTCCGGCGTTCTCATGCTTGATCAAGATATCGCAACGCGGGACCGCTATACCAGCCTGACTTGGTTAGCAGGTTCCGTTGCGTTGGAGCAGCTTGGCCGCCCGCGCGACGCTGTTGCGATGTTTGAACGTTATGCCGCCGCTGCAAAATCTCCCCAAACCCGGTCTAAGGGGCTCTATTGGGCAGGAAAAGCGGCTGCAAAGGCTGGCGACTCTGCGTCCGCCACCCGTTTTCATGAGCAAGCGGCCGTCTTTTACGAGAGCTTTTTTGGCCAACTCGCGCTTGAACAGCTGCGCCGGCCTATGCCAAATGTGCCTCGTGTTGCTGCCGCCACCCCCGTTATTGCGGAAGGCAGCGTTCCGGATGTCCTTCTGGCCGCCGCGCTTGCATCAAAATATGGCAGCTGGCGCGACCAAAGCAATTTTTTCCGGGCTATCGCGCGCAACACCAGCAACAAGAATGACTATGTTGCAGCGGTAGGGCTTTCGCAGAAACTCGGGCGCCCGGATTTGGCCGTGATGGTTGGACGCAGCGCACGTAGCGCGGGTATTCCTGATTTACTTGGCAACAGCTACCCGACGGTCAATGTTCCAGCTGCACACAGCCAGACCTGGACGCTCGCCCATGCAATCATGCGACAAGAGAGCCAGTTCGATAGGGCAGCTGTCAGCGGCGCAGGCGCACAGGGCCTCATGCAGTTAATGCCGGGAACGGCGCGCGAAACTTCGGGAAGGATTGCCATGGCGTATCGCCCAGATGCGCTAACGGTCGACACGGACTATAATATCGCACTTGGGGCGACCTATATTGAACGCATGCTCACTTATTTCGGCGGAAGCTATCCTCTGGCCATCGCTGCCTATAATGGTGGACCAGGCAATGTGAACAAATGGCTTAAGGCATATGGTGATCCACGCACCGGCAGCATCGATATGATGGAGTGGATTGAGAAAATCCCGCTCAGCGAGACGCGCGATTATGTGTATCGCGTACTCGAAAATGCGGTGATGTATGACCATCTGCACCCCGAAAAGGCGCGGGTGCGCTCTGCAACGCCGCTTACGACATATCTAGGCAAAGCAACGCCCAACGATATTCATCCTGTCGGTTAAGCAGATTGAAATTGCTGTGCAGTACCGGTGTCTCGACTTTTTACGGCACGACCACGTAAAGAGGAGCGATGGCCGAACGCACCAACCCGATTACCCCTGCTGGATTTGCAGCCTTACGGGAACGTTATGAGCAGTTATTCGCTGTCGAACGTCCGGCAGTAGTTGAAATCGTTCACTGGGCGGCAGGAAACGGCGATCGCAGTGAAAATGGCGATTATATCTATGGCCGTCAAAAACTGCGCGCGATTGACCGCGAGCTAGGCCAACTTTCCAAAAAAATGAAAGTGGCGCAAATACTCGACCCGTCAAAGCAGGAGGATCGAAGCCGAATATTCTTCGGCGCATGCGTCACGATTGCTGATGTCGACGACGTTGCGCGAACGATCACTATTGTCGGCGATGACGAAACAGATGCTGGCGTTGGGCGTATTGGCTGGAACGCCCCTCTCTCCCGCGCATTACGCGGCGCACGCTTGGGCGATGTAAAAACTGTAGCCTTGCCCTCTGGTCCCAAGGAATGGGAAGTGATGCGTATCGATTACCCCTTGGCAGAATAACCAATCTCTTGCTGCGCCAATGCGACGATCTCCGAATTTGCATCTGGAAATGCCTGTGGCACACTTTTTTCAAGCTCTTGTACAACATGCGTGAGCACCGCAATGCGGGCCGCTTTCTGGTTATTGCCGTCAATAACAGTCCAGGGTGCCCAATGCGTATGCGTGCGTTCGAACATATCCTCTAGCGCGGCGATATAATCTCCTCGCCGCCCCCGGTTGCGAAAATCCTCTGCGGTCACTTTCCAACGCTTGGCTGGGTCGTCCAGTCGCTCTGTCAAAACCTTGTCCTGGGTTTCGGCGGTTACATGGAGAAATATCTTGATGATCTTCGTCCCGATTTCGCTTTGGCGCAATTCAAATTCATTGATCTCGTCATAGCCGCGTCGCCATTCCGCTTCGGTGCAGAACCCCTCGACACGCTCGACGAGCACGCGGCCATAATGGCTTCGGTCCCAAATGCTGATTTCCCTTTTACCCGGTAATTTGTTCCAGAAGCGCCAGAGAAAATGCTTATCCTTTTCTTCTACCGTAGGCGCCGTGACTGAGAAAACCTGATAATATCGGGGGTCAAGCGATGATGTCATGCGCTTGATAGCCCCGCCCTTGCCTGCGGCGTCCCAGCCTTCGAAAATGATTAATGTGCGCACTCCATGCAAAATATGCAGCGCCTGAAGCCTAGACATGTGATCCTGAAGGCTTTTCAGATCCGCGTCATAACCACCGGGATATTTTTTGCCATCTTCATACTGGGAAAGATCAATATACATGCGCGTTTTCCAGCACCTATTGCCCGCATAGACAAGCGAAAGCGCGGCGCTGTCCCCAAAAGGGACAGAGCATGCACAGCTTCGCATATTCGCTATTAGGCCTTGGGCGGCTGCTCAACGACGCGAATATGCAATTCGCGTAATTGTTTGGCCATGGCAGGCGACGGTGCCCCCATCAAAAGATCTTCGGCGCGTTGGTTCATGGGGAACAGAGTGATTTCGCGCAAATTCTGCACGCCACACAGCAACATAACCATGCGGTCCACACCGGCAGCCATACCACCATGCGGTGGCGCGCCGAATTGGAACGCACGGTACATGCCGCCAAAGCGCTCCTCCACGTCTGCCTGCGTCAGGCCTGTAAGCTCAAACGCCTTCACCATCAGATCAGGGTGCTGGTTCCGGATTGAGCCTGAGGCGAGCTCATAGCCATTACAGACCATGTCATATTGATACGCCTTGATGGTAAGCGGGTCTTGATTTTCCAGCGCCTGTAGCCCGCCCTGTGGCATTGAGAATGGGTTATGGGCAAAGTCGACTTTCTTATCTTCTTCGCTCCACTCGTAGAACGGGAAGTCAATGATCCAGCAAAAGCGAAATGCGTCCTTCTCGATGAGATCAAGTTGTTCGCCAGTCCGCGTGCGCGCAGCGCCTGCTAGCTTTGCCGCTTGTTCTTCCTTGCCAGCAGCAAAGAAGCAACCGTCGTCGGGTCCAAGCCCAATCGCGTCATAGAGCGCCAGCATGCCTTCTTCGCCATGGTTCTTGGCAATTGGACCGCCGAACTCGCCGCCCTTGCGTGTGACGTAGCCAAGGCCCGCATGCCCCTCACTGCGCGCCCATTCGTTCATTTCGTCAAAGAATTTGCGGCTCTTTTCGGCAGTCTTGGGCGCGGGGATAGCGCGAACAACACCGCCGCCTTCGACAATGCGTTCAAACAGCCCGAAGCCCGATGTCTTGAAATGGTCTGTGACGTCATGGATGATCAGCGGGTTCCGCAAATCTGGCTTGTCGGTGCCGTAATCGAGCATCGCTTTTGAATGCGGGATGCGCGGGAACTGCCCTGCAGGCGTTACTTTTTTGCCATCGGCGAACGATTCGAACACGCCCGCCATGACCGGCTCCATCGTATCCCAAATTTCTTCCTGCGTGACGAAGCTCATTTCTAAATCGAGCTGGTAAAATTCGCCGGGCAAGCGATCAGCACGCGGATCTTCATCGCGGAAGCAAGGTGCTATTTGGAAATAACGATCAAATCCGGCAACCATCAACAGCTGCTTATACTGCTGTGGCGCTTGCGGCAGGGCGAAGAATTTGCCCGCATGGATTCGGCTTGGCACCAAGAAGTCGCGCGCGCCCTCGGGGCTGGACGCGGTCAGGATCGGCGTAGAATATTCAGTGAAGCCGATGTCTTCCATACGGCGACGCGTTTCACGAATAATCTGGGTACGCTTGACGATATTGGCATGCAGCGTTTCGCGGCGCAAATCGAGGAAGCGGTATTTCAACCGCGTTTCCTCGGGATATTCCTGCTCACCGGCAACAGGCAGCGGCAGTTCATCAGATTTGCTGAGAATATTGACGCTGCGGGCGAAAACTTCAATTTGCCCGGTCGGCAGACCGGCATTAACCGTCCCTGCACTTCGAGCCTTTACCTCGCCATCAATGGTGATGACGCTTTCAAGGCGCAGGGCTTCGAGAATTGGCAAGGCCGGGCTGTCGGAATCGGCAACAATCTGGGTCATGCCATAATGGTCGCGAAGATCGACGAATAACACGCCGCCATGGTCCCGCTTACGGTGGACCCATCCCGACAGACGGACGGTTTCACCCACATGGGTATCGCGAAGTTCGGCGCATTTGTGCGTACGATAGGCGTGCATTGTTTGCTCAATTCAAAAAAGCTGTGGAAAGCGCGCCTGTCAACAGTGCAGCGGCACTTTGTCAAGTCGTGAATGGGTGCTAGGGCAACGCCCAATGCAGATTCATCCACTTATCACCGACAGCAAACGTCTCGCCGAATTGTGCGCACGGCTTGCACAATCGCCCTTTGTCGCGGTTGATACCGAATTCATGCGGGAAAATACATATTATCCCGACTTGTGCTTGGTTCAACTGGCAGATGCCCATGAAGCGGCGGCGATCGACCCCAAAGCAGAAGGTTTAGACCTTACGCCGATGCTGGAATTGCTGTGCGAAAATGAGGATGTATTGAAGGTATTTCATGCCGGTGGGCAGGATATCGAAATATTCTTTAACCTGACGGGCAAAACCCCACACCCGATGTTCGATACCCAAATTGCCGCCATGGCGCTAGGTCAGGGCGAGCAAATTGGTTACTCCAATCTGGTAGACCTTTGGATGGGTATACAATTGGACAAGGGCGCACGGTTCACCGATTGGTCGCGCCGTCCGCTGGACAAGCGCCAGATTGATTACGCGATTGCCGACGTCACCCATCTGTCGGTCATTTTCCCAATGATGTTGGAAAAACTGAAAACAACCGGGCGCGGCGCTTGGTTGAATGACGAAATGGAGCGTATTTCCGACGCTGCCAATTATCGCAATGACCCCGAAAACGCATGGTCACGAATTAAAGTGCAGTCGCGCAAGCCCGAAGTGCTTGGCCGGCTTCAAGCCATGGCCGCGTGGCGCGAAAAAGAAGCGCAGCGCAAGAATATCCCACGCGGACGGATCATGAAAGATGAGACGCTGGCCGATATTGCGGCGCATCCACCCAAAAGTCAGGCGGACCTGCCGAAAGTGCGCGGGCTATCGCCGGCATGGCGGGATAATGAGATTGGCGCGCGCTTGATAGGGGTCATCGAGGCCAGCCAGCCAATGGCGCGCGACAATTTGCCCGATCGTAGCCGATCTTCTCCCGGCGGCGGAAAGGACGGGTCGCTGGTGGCTGACCTGCTTAAGCTGTTGCTGAAAATCCGGTCGCGCGAAATTAATGTCGCTCCGCGCCTTATTGTCCGGACCGAAGAGTTGGAACGCCTTGCTGCTGGGGAACGCGATGATCTTGAGGTACTTACGGGTTGGCGTTTCGAACAGTTCGGCCGCGACGCGCTTGATCTTGTAGAAGGACGGCTTGCGTTCGCAGTGGTCAACGGCAAGCTCAAGATGACACGCACGCATGAAGAAGACATGGTGCGCGAAACGACTGCTTAAACTAGCTTTCGAGAATCTTTTTCACCAAAGTCAAATTGACTGGCGCGTTTTCCGCAAGTGCCATTGCATTTGCCGACCGCGCAAATTTTTCGATCGCGGCATAGCTGCGTTCAATACGGCGCGTAACATAGCTTAAAGCATCTATGCTGATCGCGGCGCCGCGATCAGCCAACTGTTTTTGTAACAATTGCTCAATCATCTCGTCATCTGGCGGCGCGATAGCCAGCAACAAGGCCGCACCCAATCGTGATTGCAAATCCGGCAGCGAGATATTCCATTCGGCGGGCTGCCATCGCGAGATCAGCAATAATGGCACGCCACTTTCCTGCGAACGGTTCCACGCATTAAACAAGGTCTCGGCGGGCGTTGCCTCTGCTTCGTCAATGACGGTCCCATTTTGTCCCGAAAAATATCGCGCCATCAGCGTTTTTCCTGAGCGCGCAGGCCCCGTTAAAATCGCACACCGTTTCGCCCAACCATCCGCGCTTGAGAGCCCGGCAAAGGCCGATGCGTTCGATTCTGTGATGATCAGGCTAGAAGATGCGCCGCCGCGCAACTCGTCCAAAGGTAAAGCAATCTGGCGCATTATGTCAGCTAAGTGGGCTTAAGGCCGCGGTTGCGGCACAGCAGGTGCAGGCGTTGTCGGGGTCTGCGCTTCTGGCAATATCGATTTGACCACATCGTCGAGCGATGGTGTCCCCATATTGCTCGTTCCAAAAGCATCCCCATCAACCGCCGCATTGTCTTCGACTTCGGTCGCCAGTTCCTCGTCCTCGACAACTTCTGACTCAAGCACAAGCGATGCATCTGCCCGCAACCGTCCCGACGCAAATGCCGATTGAAACAGTTGGTCCATCCGCACAACGGCTTTATCCATCATGGCCGCGATACCCGCGCTATCAGTCGTGCGCAGCGTGAAGGCCCCCAGAAATCTGTTATCAGGGCCGTAGCGCGCCGAAAAATGGCCGATCACTGGACCGCCTGGCCATTGCCGCTCAATCCGCGCGATTGGAATGATAACGTCCGCCGCGCCAAATTGGTCGAGGATCGTGCGCCACCAGATGCGGCTGCGCCGGTCCGGTTGACCAGCGTTCAACAACAGCGACTCACCGCCGGCCCCGCTCGGCCGCACATAATCGATGCTGCTATCCGCTGTGCGATATTTGGCCCAGCTGCGCTGCCATGACGTGCGCTGTTCAAACACCGTCGGGGCACCTGCCGAATAAGTGATGGGCAACAGAAGCAATGGCGCAGAGCGCCTCGTAACGCCGCTAACGCCAAGCAGCTGACCTGCACGCGCACGGTCAAACAATACACCCAGCTTTGCCACATAACGGCGCGGGCCAATCTGTTCCTGTTCAACGACAATAGCGGCAACAATACCGTCCAGCGTCGAATCGGATAAACCAGCCCCGGCGCTCCCGTGGGTTTTGCGCCACAATGCAGCCCATGCGATGCGTTGCGCCTCTTCCCAGCCCTTTTGCCGAGCGTCAAAGGCATTATTGCCAAGCACATTGACCGAAACGCCTGTCACTTCAAAGTCACCAGCGCTGGCGATCGGCGCTATTCCGCGCTTTGGTCCCTCAATCTGCGCAACTACAATCCCGCCGCCAACCAGCGCCAAAGGCAAGCCGATTGCTGCAACACGGAACCAATTTTTGCGCAAAATCTTCATTGCGGCACCTTTAGGCGACATAGGCGTGGAATTCCAAGCTTGTTCTCGCTAACGGCAACAAATGGACGCAAAAGATCAAAACTCAGAATCCTACACTTACGCTAAGGCGGGTGTTTCCATTGAAACCGGCAATGCCTTGGTGCGCGCCATTGCGCCCTTGGCAAAAGCGACGCGGCGGCCCGGCGCTGACGCAGATCTTGGCGGGTTTGGCGGCTTTTTCGACCTAAAGGCAGCTGGCTTTAGCGATCCACTGCTCGTTGCTGCCAATGATGGCGTCGGAACCAAGCTTAAACTCGCAATAGAATCGGGACGGCACGAAGGCGTGGGTATTGATCTGGTCGCGATGTGCGTCAATGACCTGATCGTGCAGGGTGCAGAACCGTTGTTCTTTCTGGATTATTACGCCACGGGAAAGCTCGACAATGCAGTCGCAACATCCGTCGTGGCGAGCATAGCCGAAGGTTGCAAATTGGCCGGTTGCGCGCTTATCGGCGGCGAGACAGCTGAAATGCCCGGGATGTATTCGGACGGCGATTATGATCTCGCCGGTTTTTGCGTTGGCGCGGTGGAGCGCGACCAAGTCCTGACCGCGGACAAGATCGCGGATGGCGACATTATCTTGGGACTTGCCTCTTCAGGCGTGCACTCCAACGGTTTTTCACTGGTGCGCAGGCTTGCTGCCGACAAAGGCTGGAAGCTGGATCGCCCCGCTCTGTTCGACCAAAATGTCATCCTGATCGACGCACTGATGGCGCCCACGCGGATTTATGTAAAATCATTGCTGCCGCTCGTTCGTACCGGCAAAATCCATGCGATGGCGCATATTACAGGTGGTGGCTTGCTGGAAAATATACCGCGCATTCTTCCGACAGGGTTACATGCGCATGTGGATGCGGACGCATGGGCGCAGCCACGGCTGATGGCATTTTTGCAGGCGCAGGGGCATATCGAGCCCGAAGAAATGGCGCGCACATTCAACTGCGGTATTGGCATGGCCGTCGTGGTTGCGCAGGCCGATGCAGAAGACGTGACCGCGGCGCTTGAAGCTGCTGGTGAGACTGTTTACGCGATCGGGCATATTGCGGCGGGGGACAAAGGCTGCACCGTTACCGGCTCAATCGAAACATGGAGCGCGCAATCCGATTGGACTGCGACGTACAATGGCTAACAACCGGACCGTCATCCTGCACCTGTTTCAGGATTTTTCTGTCAAAATGGCGTCGCTTGATTTGGCAAGATCGATACTGGACCGTCAGTCACCAGAGGTGAAACACGTTCAGCGTGAGAGCGTTGAGGTAAGGGCGTGAAAGCCAAAGTCGCGGTCCTTATCTCTGGCACGGGCACCAATATGGCCGCCTTGATATTCGCCTCTAAACTGCCAAGCTGCCCCTATGAAATTATTCTGGTCGCCAGCAACAATCCAGACGCTGAAGGCCTCAAAATCGCTGCGGCAGAAGGCATACCCACTTTCACAAAATCCCATATCGGCCTTGACCGCGTGGCCCATGACGAAATCATGCACGACGCAATCGCTAAAGGCGGTGCGACTTATGTCGCATTAGCGGGATATATGCGGATATTGTCCACGGAATTCGTCGCAAAATGGGATGGCCGCATGCTCAATATCCATCCTTCTTTGCTCCCGAAGTATAAGGGGCTACATACCCATCAACGGGCTATTGAAGCCAAGGATCCCGTCGCGGGAACCAGCGTCCATTTGGTTACGGCGGAGTTGGACGACGGTCCGGTGCTTGGCCAAATCGCAGTGGCGATTTTGCCCGGCGATACGGCAGATACACTTGCCGACCGCGTAAAAATGGCGGAATATCAATTATACCCCAAGACGCTGGCGGATTTTGTCGCGCGCGACACAAACCCGGAATATCTGACGGCGCAGGTCCGCCGACGCGCCCTTGCCCAGCCCGAAGCCGATGAAGTCCTGTCCCATGGAATGCCATGCTTCGGCATTATCGGCGGCAAGAAATTTGCGTATGTTTCGATAGACCATCACGGGGATGGCAAAATTGCGTTGCTGGTTAAAATCAGCGGCGCAGAGGAACAGGCGATGCTGATCGACAGCGATGCGGACCGTTATTACCGCCCTGCTTATTTTGGTGATGGATGGGTCGGCATAAGGCTTGATCTTGGCGACACCGATTGGGATCATATCGGCGACTGGATCACAAAAAGTTGGCACGCAGTTGCGCCAAAGAAGCTCACAAAGCTTATGGATATAGCGGCCGCATTTTAGGGCAAGGCAAGGCGATGCGGCAAAGGTTGTGCCCTAACTACAGGACACAACCTTAAATCCGCATTATGGTAGGCAAACTTATCCAACAATCTCTTCAGGCTTGAAGAAATAGGCGATTTCAATCGCAGCATTTTCGTCGCTGTCCGAACCATGCACGGTGTTGGCTTCGATGCTTTCGGCCAATTCCTTGCGGATGGTGCCTGGCTCAGCGTTTTCTGGGTTGGTTGCGCCCATGATGTCGCGGTTGCGCTGCATGGCGTTTTCGCCTTCAAGCACTTGAACGATGACGGGACCGCTGATCATGAACTCAACGAGCTCACCAAAGAACGGGCGTTCTTTGTGCACGGCGTAAAAGCCTTCTGCTTGTTCACGCGACATGTGAATACGCTTCGAAGCAACGATGCGCAGGCCAGCTTCTTCCAGCATCTTGGTCACGGCACCCGTCAGGTTGCGGCGCGTTGCGTCGGGCTTAATAATTGAAAAAGTGCGAGTAGACGCCATTATATGCTCCATTTTTATAGGGGGGAATTGCGCGCGCCTCTAACGGTGCTTGGCGTTGAGTGCAAGCATTATGGGCCTTGGATCCATTTGCCGCCATCTTGTTTCCAATAGCGTCGCTCTACGCCATCGCCCAAAGCGCGCCATGCGGTCCGGGCGTTATCGGTCTGGTTCGGCGGAAAAAGATAGAACACGCGATCAAAATCAAGTTCGACCGGTCGCCAGTTGCCGTCTGCGATCGCTATAAACCGCGCACCATTGTGTGCAGTTGCTTGGTTCGACAACAAAATTGGTTGAATGGCATCATCGCCCTCGCCCGATTTGGCGTGCGCTAGAAAGCTATCTGCCTTCACCGTCCAGAGGGACGACGATATTGCGTCCAACTGTGCGTTGTCGTCGCTGACTATCAGCAACCGCCCTTTATCGTCCAGCACGCGCTGAGCGATAAAGGGGAGCACTTTTTCAGCAGGATCGCGGGTGAGTTGATAAAAATCGACCTGCATGATCTGTTAAAATCAGCCTTCGAAATTGTCGGCAACAAAACGATCAAGCAAGCGCACGCCAAATCCGGTCGCACCCTTGTCCCACACCGGACCAGCCTTGTCCGCCCAGACAGTGCCGGCGATGTCGAGATGCGCCCATTTCACACCGTCCTTGATGAAACGCCCAAGAAATTGAGCAGCCGTGATCGAACCTGCGCCTTTACCGCCAATATTCTTCATGTCCGCAATGGGGCTATCGATCATTTTGTCATAAGCTTTCGACAACGGGAAACGCCAAAGGGGGTCGCCCGATGCCTTGCCTGCGGCAGTAAGCTTGTCGGCAAGCTCATCGCTGTTTGAGAAAAGCCCGGCATATTCGCTACCAAGTGAAACGATGATCGCGCCCGTCAATGTGGCGAGGTCTACAACATATTCGGGATTATAGTTTTCCTGCACCCAATGCAGCGCGTCGCACAGGACAAGGCGTCCTTCTGCATCAGTGTTCAGCACCTCGATTGTCTGGCCAGACATCGATGTCACGATATCACCAGGGCGCTGGGCATTACCGTCAGGCATATTCTCCACAAGACCGCAAACGCCGACCACATAAGCTTTCGCCTTGCGTCCAGCCAACGCCTTCATCGCGCCGGCAACGGCACCAGCGCCGCCCATGTCCCACTTCATATCTTCCATGCCCGCGGCCGGTTTAATGGAAATTCCGCCCGTATCGAATGTCACGCCTTTACCGACCAGTGCAACTGGCCGCGTTTGCGTGCCGCCTGTGCCGTCCCACTTCATCACCAGCAAGCGCGCGGGGCGACGTGAGCCTTGCGCAACGCCAAGAAGCGCACCCATGCCGAGCGCCGCCATGTCCTTATCGTCCAACACGCTGATTTCGACGCCCAAGTCTTTCAAATGCTGGCATCGTTCGACGAAGCTTTCAGGGTAAATGATGTTCGCTGGCTCTGTGACCAGTTCCTTGGTCAAAGCTACGCCTTCTGCGACGGCGTGATAGTGTGCCCAGATATCGCCGGCTTTCACTGGCGCAGCAACCACGGAGATCGAGTCCACAGTCGGCTTTGACGTTTCGGGCAATTTGGTGCGATATTTGTCCATACGCCAGTTGCGCAACGTCGCGCCAAAAGCGACCTCGGCAGCATGTTGCGCAGTGAGATTGGCTCCGTGAATTGCAATATGCTTTGCACCCGAAGTCTGTACTTTAGCGATAATGTCACCGCCAGCTTTCTGATAATCTGCAGTATCACCTTCAGCCACACCAAGCAGGACAATCCGAACAAGCTTGCCGCCTTCTTCGTTGATCAACAGGAAATTTTGCCCCGCAGTGCCCTCAAACCGGGCCAGCTTTGCGGTGGCATGGATAAGATCTGTTTTTTCCAGCGGGAATTTGAAATCGGCAAAAGTGCTTTTGGTCACAATGAATGCGAGAACATCAGCATCTTGAGGCCGCGCATCGGTAAAATTGATCTTCATGGAAATAAACAGCCTTTCCGCTGAATGTTGTCTTTGAATTTTCTATAGGCCTAATCGGTGTTCCGGTTAAAGCAAAAGATAGAGTAAAACTGCGAAGGGTTAACCGCAAATTGTGTCTTACATGGCAACATGGGTGGACCCACGGCGATAGCGGCGATAAAGGGCTTATCGGTTTTATGAATATCACCGCCGCCCGGCCTTTCCTTTTCCGTGTTTTGCTGATGTCGATTTTGCTCGGCTGCGGATCTGTATCGTCCATCGCGATTGCCCAAACCGAGACCGCTGCAGCAGCACCGCAGCAATCCATTGACCAGATGGGATTTTCCGCAGCAGTCGTGGAATATGATGCCAACACGGAAATCGTAACGGCCAAAGGCGAAGTGATTGCCACCCGCGAAGGCTATTCGGTGCGCGCCGACATAATTGCTTGGAACCGCACAACGGGTCAGGTCATTGCGGAGGGGAATATCCGCGCGGTTGGACCGGAGGGCGATATTGCCTATGGGGACAAAATCGAACTTACCGATGCACTGAAAGACGGTGTTATCAACAATATGCTGGTGGTGCTCGCCGACAAAAGTCGCCTCGCCGCCAATCGCGGATCACGCAAAGATGGCATCTACACGCTAGATTATGCTGCATATACTGCGTGCAAGGTTTCCACTGCCGATGGCTGCCCTAAAAAACCCAGTTGGGAAGTGAAGGCCATTAAAGTCGTTTACGACCCAGCCAAAAAAAGGGTCGTCTATAACGGCGCCCGTATTGAGCTGTTCGGATTGCCCGTCATTCCGTTGCCATTCCTGTCGCATCCCGTGGATACAAAGGCGGGGAGCGGATTTCTTGTCCCTAGCATCGGGTTTTCCCGGAACAACGGGCTAGAGTTGGAGCAAGCTTATTATTGGCGCATAGCGGAAAATCGGGATGCCACCGCGGCCATAACTGCTTTTTCCAATGCCGCGCCTTTAGCCCATGTGAATGTGCGCACACTTGAGAAAAAAGGTGCAATCGATCTGACCGCTTACGGAACTTACAGCAATCGGATCAACACCAGCGGCGCGTTAACGCCAACCGGCGACAATGTATTTCGCGGATATCTCGAAGGTGCAGGAAGGTTTCAGTTTGACCCTTATTGGTCGATTTCCGTTTCTGGCCGCTTCGCAACTGACCGGACATTCTTGCGGCGCTATGACATAAGCCGCGATGACCGCCTTCGATCGACATTTTCTGCCGAACGGATCAGCGATAGAAGCTATTTTTCGCTCGCTGGATGGGCTGTGCAGACCTTGCGCACAGCCGACAGCCAAGGGCTTGCTCCCATCGCCCTGCCAGAACTGGACTATCGATTACGCCTCGATGCACCAATAGTCGGCGGCACCATTCAGCTGCAGGCGAATAGCTTGGCCATTGGTCGAACCAATGGTCAGGACACACAACGCGCGTTTGCTGCCGCAAAATGGGACTTACGCACAATCACAGGATTGGGGCAGGAACTGACGCTCACGATGCTCGCGCGGGGCGATGTCTACCACAGCGACGAAAACGCAAGCACGCTAACCGCAATCTATCGGGGCGAAACGGGATGGCAGACTCGCGGCGTATTTGCGGCTGCGGCCGATATCAAATGGCCATTTGTGGGTGCGGCTTTTGGCGGAACACAAATTTTTACGCCTCGCGTTCAAGTTGTAGCCGCCCCCTCGATCGCCAATCTAAATATTCCGAATGAAGATTCGCGGGCCGTTGATCTGGAGGACAGCAACCTGTTCGCCCTCAACCGGTTCCCCGGCTATGATCGCTTTGAGGACGATTACCGCATAACATACGGCTTTGACTGGACGCTCAGAAAAAGTGATTTCAGCGCGGACATAAACATAGGGCAGAGCTACCGACTTTCGAACCGAGCATCGATCTTTCCCGACGGAACCGGCTTGTCAGACGAGGCTTCGGATATTGTTGGTCGGTCAGAGTTCCGATATAAAAATATCGTAAAACTCACACACCGGTTTCGACTGGATAAGGATAATCTTTCGATCCGACGGAATGAAGTTGACGCGACGATTGGCTCACGCGGCACCTATGTGCAAGCCGGCTATCTTCAGCTGAACCGTAATATCGGACCAACGGTTGAGGATTTAGCGGATCGTGAAGAAATCCGGCTCGGAGGCCGCATTCGCCTTGCCCCATATTGGTCCGTTTTTGGTTCAACCATCATTGATCTTACCAACGCCAAGGAGGATCCTACCAGTGTTTCTGATGGCTTCGACCCGATACGCCACCGACTTGGCCTCGCATATGACGACGATTGCCTGTCCTTAAGTTTAACATGGCGGCGCGACTATCAACCTGTGGGTGACTCGCAGCGTGGCAACAGCTTCCTGTTCCGTCTGGCATTTCGCAATCTGGGTGTGTAAGGTAAGCCGAGTTTATTCCCGGACGGGCATTTTGCCGCTCATCTGCTGTTCAGCAGTACATGGCTAACTGGCTGCCCGCACCGATTGTGTACTGGATCAATATCAATGAAGTTATTCAAGCGTCTGTCTTTCGCTGCCGTGCTTGTTTCCGCTACGGCGCTGACACCGCTGATTGCGCAATCTGCCACTGATACTGAGGGATCTGAGGCTAATTTGTTGGCACCAGACGGGCAGCAGTTGTTTGGAAAAAATGATCCCAATGTCCGGCGCGCAACGGCACAGGTAAACGGCGAAATCATTACTGGCACCGATATCGACCATCGTCTTGCTTTGATCATTGCTGCAAATGAAAACAAATTACCGCCCGAAGAGCTGGCTCGCTTTCGCGCGCAAATTTTGACCAACTTGATCGATGAAACGCTGCAAATTCAAGAAGCGGTGGCCAATAAAATTGAAGTCACCGACGCTGAAGTGAACCAATATTTCGATCGTGTATCGCAGCAAAATTTCAAACGCTCTCCAAGCGAAGTGGAGAAATATCTAAACTCTATTGGCGCATCAGTCGCGACCCTAAAGCGGCAGATAAAGGGTGAGCTTTCATGGAGCCGCCTCCTCTCGCGAAATGTGCGCCCGTCTGCAAATGTGAGCGATGACGAGGTCAACGCGATCATTGAACGGATTAAGGCCACTAAGGGTACGACAGAATATCGTCTTGGCGAAATATACTTGTCGGCAACCCCTGAAACCATGCCAGCGGTCACCGCGGACGCAAAAAAGATTATTGATCAACTCCGTCAAGGCGGAAACTTTGTTGCCTATGCGCGGCAGTTTTCAGAGGCATCAACAGCTTCTGTCGGCGGCGATCTGGGCTGGTTGTCACTGGCGCAATTGCCGCAGTCTCTGGCGACCGCCGCTGCTGGCATGAACAGCAACGAGGTTCAGGCTGTCGCATCACCTGGCGGCATCTCCATATTGCTTTTGATTGATAAACGGCAGGTTGCGACCTCCGATCCTCGCGATTCGATCCTAAGTCTCAAACAAATTGCGCTGACCTTCCCGGCAGGCACTGCCGAAGCGCAGGTCGCACCGTTGGTGAAGCGGTTTAGCGAAGAAACGCAGCAAATCACGGGATGTGGTGTTGCAGACGAAATGGCTGCGAAACTTGGCGCCGATGTCGTCAACCGCGATGGCATTAAGATCCGGGATTTGCCCGCACCACTGCAACAGGTGATGTTGGATCTGCAAATTGGTCAGTCCACGCCGCCTTATGGCTCACTAAAAGATGGTGTACGCGTATTCGTTCTGTGCGGCCGTGACGCTCCGCAAGAAGCTACATCCGAGAGTTTCGACGAGATCATGTCGCGGTTGGAGGAAGAGCGCGTCAATAAGCGAGCGCGCATTTATCTGCGTGATTTGCGCCGCGACGCCGTCATAGAATATAACTGATGCTCCTTGGCCGACTGGAACTGCCCCTGGCCGTTTCGGTCGGTGACCCGGCGGGTATTGGGCCCGAGATCATTGGTAAGGCGTGGGAAGCGCGCCATTCGGCAGGGTTAGCGCCATTTTTTGCTATCGGCGATATTGCAAGCTTTGCGCCGCACTGGAATGGTCCCGTAGTCCGCATTGACGATCCCGCCGACACGTTCAAACATTTCGAGACCGCGTTGCCTGTTATTCAGCTGCATAACTGCATATCCGTCGTGCCCGGTACGCCAGACCTTGATGGCGCGCATTGCGCCTATCAGGCGCTAGAGATGGCGATCGGGTTTGCCCGAGCGGGCAGCGCGGCAGCGCTCGTAACTGGTCCCGTTTCCAAATCGCAGCTGTACGCCGTTGGCTTTACACATCCTGGCCAAACCGAGTTTATCGCGGAACGCTGCGGCGTTTCCAAAAATAACGCCGTTATGATGCTTGCTGGACCTGACCTGCGGGTCGTCCCCATGACCACGCATATCCCGCTTGCCGATGTCGCCGGCAAGCTCGATGGGCGGTTGATAAGACAGCGCTTACGCGCGACGGCAAAGGGACTTCAGCGCAACTTTGGGATCGAAAATCCACGCCTCGCGGTGGCGGGCTTCAACCCCCATGCCGGCGAAGCGGGCAATATGGGCCGCGAAGAGATCGATATATTCGAACCGGCAATTGCGCAGATCAGAGACGAAGGCTTCAATGTTATTGGTCCCCTGCCCGCCGACACGATGTTTCATGCCGAGGCGCGCGCGCAGTATGACGCTGCTTTATGCGCTTATCATGACCAAGCACTTATTCCATTGAAAACCCTTTATTTTCATGATGCAGTCAACATGACACTCGGCTTACCCGTCGTCAGGACATCGCCCGATCATGGCACCGCTTTTGGTATCGCTGGCCATAACAAGGCGCTGCCACATTCCATGATAGCGGCAATAAAAATGGCTGAGTCCGCAGCATTGCATCGCCTAGCTGCCGATTTAGGCTGATGACCATATTACTGCCTCCACTGCGGGAAGTGATTGCCCGCCATGGCCTATCTGCCAGCAAGGCGCTTGGGCAGAACTTCCTTTTCGACGAGAAGCTGCTCGATCGTATAGCCGCGATCCCCGGTGCTTTGGCCGGTGAGCATGTCTACGAAGTTGGCCCTGGCCCCGGCGGCCTAACAAGAGCGTTACTGCGCGCCGGCGCTCATGTTGTTGCCGTGGAGCGCGACCATCGGTGTTTGCCAGCACTCGCCGAACTCGCCGAGGCCTTTCCGGGCCAACTTCGGGTGATTGAGGGCGACGCGTTAAAGATTGATCCCTTCACAGAAATAGGCGCGCCTTTTCACATTGTTTCCAATTTGCCATATAATGTAGGCACTGCACTTGCCGTAGGCTGGCTCGGTGGTAACGAATGGCCGCCAACCTGGAAAAGCCTAACCCTGATGTTTCAACGTGAGGTGGCGGATAGAATAATATCGGCACCCGGCACTGGCGCGTTTGGACGCCTTGCCATACTGGCGCAATGGCGGTCGAATGCTTCAATTGCTATGCCGGTCCATCGCTCCGCCTTTACCCCGCCACCTAAAGTCATGTCCGCGGTCGTGCATATCACGCCCAAAGAAGCGACAAGCGGCGTAAAAATGTCCGTGTTGGAAAATTTGACCGGCGCTGCGTTCGGACAAAGGCGCAAGATGCTTCGGCAAAGCTTGAAGGGCGTTCCCGGCGCATTAGAGGCACTCCAAAAAACCGGCATAGCTGAAGACCGTCGCCCCGAAACCGTCAGCATCACCGAATGGTGCGCGCTCGCAAAGGAAGTCGGATAAGCTGCACGCTAGGGGTGGCCCTTTAGGGTAACCGAAGCTAAGACGATGTCATGCATACGCTAGCCGCCAGCGAACGTCAGGTTCTTGAGACAATAGAACCGCAAGAGATGCTCAACCAAGTCCAGACTTGGGCATCGGTAAACAGCGGATCCGGCAATTTGGATGGCTTGGCTTCGACCGCCAAGATGTTGGCTGATGCGTTTGCCGTAATTCCCGGGGATGTCGCCTTGGTTGCGCCTGAACCTGTAGACCGTGTGCTCCCCGACGGGTCGATTACAACCGTTGCGCACGGACAGCATTTGTTGGTCACCGTTCGCCCTGATTCGCCGACACAATTGCTGTTCACAGGACATATGGATACGGTTTTTCCAGCCGATCATGAATTCCAAAAACTGCGCTGGTTAGATGATGGAACGCTTAACGGCCCCGGCGTTGCCGACATGAAAGGTGGCATATCCGTGATGCTCGCCGCGCTGCGCGCAGCGGAACTTTCAGGAAGTCTGTCGCGCACTGGATATCAAATTCTGATCAACAGTGACGAGGAAGTCGGTTCACCTTCATCGGCGAAGCTTATTGCCAAGCTTGCGCAAAACAAGCTTGCGGCGTTGACATATGAGCCTGCCCTGCCCGACGGCACACTTGCCGGCGCACGCGGTGGAAGTGGCAATTTCTCGATTATCTTATCAGGCGTCTCCGCACATGCTGGTCGCAACCCAGATGATGGCCGTAATGCCATTGTGGCAGCTGCGGACCTTGCGCTCCGGCTGAAGCGCCTTTCGCGAGAGGGGCTCTCCGTAAACCCCGCAAAAATAGAAGGCGGCAGTCCAAACAATGTCGTGCCCGATCATGCTATATTGCGCGTGAACTTTCGACCCCGCACACCGGAAATCGTTGCGCAAACCGATGCTGACTTGCGCCGGGTCATCGCGGATATTGAACGCGAACACGATGTCCGCGCCCATTTACATGGCAGTTTTGGCCGCCCACCCAAACCGATAGATGGCGCCGCCGAAAAACTATTTGGGTTAGTCAAAAAATGTGGTGCTGACCTTGGCCTTTCTATCGCTTGGCGCGCAAGTGGCGGCGTTTGCGATGGCAACAATATAGCAGCCTGCGGCGTACCCGTTGTCGACACAATGGGTGTGCGCGGCGGCAATATTCACAGCAAAGACGAGTTTCTCATCGTCGAAAGTCTTGTCGAGCGGGCGCAATTGTCCACGCTGACCATCATGCGTTTATCAGCAAAAGGGGTTCTATGACCTTCCTCATCCGTCCGGCCAATTTGGACGATCTCCAACCCATTTACGAAATGGCAAAACGCACGGGCGGTGGTTTCACCAACCTGCCGCCCGACAAAAAGGCGCTACTGGCAAAGCTTGAGCGGTCGGCCGCTGGTTTTGCCCGGGTGGGTGAAGAGGTCGCCGATGACCTATATGTGTTCGTTCTGCAAAACGGTAAAACCGGCGAAGTACGCGGCACATGCCAGATTTTTGGCAAAGTAGGGCAGAGATGGCCATTTTACAGCTACCGCATTGGCGCGCTTACGCAGCACAGTGTGGAATTGGAACGTACCTTCCGCGCGGACATCTTAAACCTGTCTACGGATCTGGAAGGCACGACTGAAGTCGGCGGTCTATTCCTGCACCCTGGCGAGCGCGCTGGCGGACTTGGAATGCTCATTGCACGCAGCCGCTACCTGTTCATCCGCAACCACCGCCAAAGGTTCGCAGATAGAACTATCGCCGAATTACGTGGCGTGATCGACGAAGCAGGCGGCTCTCCTTTCTGGGATGGCGTTGCAGGGCGCTTTTTTGGTATGAGCTTTCAAGAAGCCGACGAGTTCAACGCCAAGTTCGGTAATCAGTTTATTGCCGACCTCATGCCCAAACATCCCGTATATATCGCGATGCTTCAAGAAAGCGCAAAAACCGTCATTGGCGTGCCGCATCCATCTGGTCGCGCCGCAATGCGGATGCTCGAGAATGAGGGCTTTGCGTGGGAAAACTATATAGACATTTTTGACGGTGGTCCAACCATGACCGCGCGCACCGACCAAATTCGCAGCATTCGCGACGCAAAAGACGTGACGATCACGCATGTCAGCGATGCCGTTGGGGAACTTAAGTCGGGCGAGAAAAAGTTGATCACGCTAGGTCGTTTGCACGCTTTCAAAGCCGCTTATGGCTGGATTGATGATCAAGGCGACAAAGTCATGATCGACACTGATTCCGCCCAAGTCCTTGGCATCTCGGCAGGTGACCTTGTGACATATGTGGAGCGCGCATAAGATGGCGTTGGTCGAAATCAATTTTGATGGAATAATCGGGCCAAGCCATAATTATGCCGGCTTAAGTATTGGAAATCTTGCCTCTTCACATAATGCCGGCGCGCCATCTTATCCCAAAGCAGCTGCATTACAGGGCATTGCAAAGATGCGTGGCAATCTTGGTCTCGGGCTGGCGCAAGGATTCTTCGTACCCCTTGATCGACCGAACGAGAATTGGCTCGCCGCCCTCACCGTAGACATGCAATCGGCCGAGCCACATATCCGCGCAGCCGCTTTTTCCGCTTCTGCCATGTGGGCGGCCAACGCCGCGACCGTCTCGCCTGCGCCGGACACCGCGGATGGCAAATGCCATTTGTCCGTCGCCAACCTAATCACCATGCCGCACCGAAGCCATGAGTGGTCCGGAACGCTTGCACAGTTAAAGCTGGCGTTTGCCAGCGAACGGCATTTTGTGGTGCATGGCCCCGTGCCGGCACCCTTTGGCGACGAAGGCGCGGCGAATTTTATGCGGTTATGCGCCACACATGATGACGCGGGCGTCGAGATATTTGTCTATGGTAAAGCAAGTGGACCTTTCCCCGCGCGTCAGCATATCGAAGCGTCAAAGGCGATAGCGCGCGCGCACAGGCTTGATCCGATGAGAACTTTGTTTGTGCAGCAATCCGAAATGGCGATTGCCGCCGGTGCGTTTCACAATGACGTGGTCGCCGTGGCGAACGAGCATGTACTTTTCACCCATGAACAGGCGTTCGAAAACCCAGATAAGACCTATGCCGACGTCAGGCGGCTAATGCCTCAGGCCGATATCATCGTCGTCCCCGCGGACCGCGTCAGCCTTGCCGATGCCATTCAAAGTTACCTGTTCAATGCCCAATTGGTCACGCTGCCCGACGGCGGCATGGCGCTTATTCTGCCAAGTGAGGCACAAGAGAATGTCCGGGTTTGGGGCTGGCTGACCGAGATGGTCGCTGGCAATGGCCCCATCCGCAAGCTTGTGCCCGTGGACGTGCGCCAATCGATGGCAAATGGCGGTGGTCCAGCTTGCCTGCGCCTGCGCGTTGTTGCCAATCCAGCGACAGTAGACCCACGCTTTATCGCAGACGAGGCAAAGTTGGACGCCATAGCGAAAATTGTTACCGCGCATTGGCCCGAAACCATTGCGCCGGACCAGCTTGGTGACTCCGATTTGCTAGATAAAGTCCGGTTGGCGCGGTTGGCGTTACTGGAGGCAACCAATCTCGTTTCGCTCGCCTGACAGCTAAGATTTTTAACGGCGCGCGGGGCTTGGGCCATTAAGGCTTGAGCGTCGCTGCCCTTACATTTCGAGAAAGGTGGGGGGTTTCTGTTGCCCGGCACCCCCCGGCCGCTGTAACCTTTCTGTTGCCCGGCCGGTTCGGCCGCGTTCTTTTAGTGTAAGTTTAGACCGTGAGGCCCAAAATTACGCTGCGAGAGCAAGTGCTGAGTTATCGTTTGCACCTATTGGTTATGAACCATTTCACGGCTTATTCATGCCGGGCAAAAACAATGCTTTTCAACGCACGTCGATCCTAGTTCAGCCCCT
>NCGG01000013.1 GCA_002278855.1 Sphingomonadales bacterium 28-55-16 | reverse complement strand
CCTGCGTCCCCGAATAATCAAACTCGCACGCCTGCCCGATGATGATGGGGCCAGCGCCGATGATGAGGATGGATTTTATGTCAGTACGTTTGGGCATTTTAACTCATATTTCCAAAAACCCTGGTCGCCTGATCATGGCTGTAACGAGGCGTGGAGAAGATCGTCGCGCGGATCCGCGCAAACGGAACATGCATCATGCTGCTCATCCCATCATCCCCGCGAATTTTTCGAACAGATAATGGCTGTCCTGTGGGCCGGGTGAGGCTTCAGGATGATATTGTACACTGAATGCTGGTTGGTCGGCGAGTTCGAAGCCGCAATTGCTGCCGTCGAACAGGCTGATATGCGTTGCCCGGGCATTGGCGGGCAAGGTCGCTGCGTCCACTGCAAAGCCATGGTTCATGCTCGTGATCTCAACCGCGCCGTCGCTGAGACGCTTGACCGGATGGTTTGCGCCGCGGTGGCCTTGGTGCATTTTCTCGGTCTTCGCGCCAACCGCCAGGCCAAGCATTTGGTGGCCGAGGCAAATACCGAACAGCGGTTTTTTGGTTTCCAGCCATTGCTTGATCACGGGCACGGCATACACACCCGTCGCTGCCGGATCGCCGGGGCCGTTCGACAGGAACAGGCCGTCGGGCGCGTGCGTCATAATTTCTTCGAATGAAGCAGTTGCGGGAACGATAGTTACATCGCAGCCCACATCCACCAGATTGCGCAAGATGTTGTGCTTGATGCCATAGTCGATGGCGACGACTTTTTTGCGCCCCTTGGCTGGCGTTGCATAGCCCGCACCCAGCTTCCAAAGTCCTTGGTCCCAGCCATACGTCTGCAACGTCGTCACATCCTTGGCAAGGTCCATGCCCTCTAAACCGGCCCACGCCTTTGCCCGCGCCAACATGGCGGCCACATCAAAATCGCCAGTGGCGGAATGTGCGATGACCGCATTTGGCGCACCAGCAACGCGGATAAGACGGGTCAGCGCGCGGGTATCGATTCCCGATATGCCGATGCGACCGTTGGCCTTCATCCATGCATCGAAATGCTGCGTGCTGCGGAAATTCGAAGGGTCTGTGACATCTTGCCGGACAATTGCGCCCAAGGCATGCGGGTTTAGCGCCTCGACATCTTCGGGGTTCGTGCCGACATTGCCGATATGGGGAAAGGTGAAGTTGATGATTTGCCCGGCATAAGACGGGTCAGTCATCACTTCCTGATAGCCGGTCATTGCGGTGTTGAAGCAGACTTCGCCTACCGCTTGGCCTTCTGCGCCGAAGCCCCTGCCCCAGACAACTTCCCCCGATGCCAGAACCAATACCCCCGTCGCTCCAGAAGGCGCGCGCGAAGAGTTGGGGTCGGCCATGATGGGGTCGCTCCTAATGAACAGATTACAGCAATGTCGCTAAGGCACCGCGCCTAGAGATGGTCGGCACCAGCGTCAATCCCAATCTCGCCAAACCGAACGCGTTTCAGCATCATAACTGTGGATGAAATTGGATTAAGGCCTTTAACCAAGTTCAGGGTGACGGAATCTGGATGTTGGTCTAACAGCATGCACCATCAAAATTCGGAACCTAATATGATTCGTGACACCATAAAAGCCGCCCAAATCACCGCAATGAAGGCAGGCGAAAAAGACCGATTGGCGGCCGTCCGCCTGATCCTCGCCAAGATCAAAGACCGCGACATTGAATTGCGCACAGCGTCGCAATTGCCCGATGATGACGCAATGGTGGTTGAGGTCATGCAAAAAATGATCAAGCAACGCCGCGAATCCATCGCACTTTATGAACAGGGCGGCCGTGCGGAGTTGGCGTCTGTAGAGGCAGCTGAACTTGCGATCATCGAAGATTTCCTGCCAGCGCAGATGAGCGACGCAGAAACCAGCGCGGCGATTGAGGGTATCAAGACCGAACTTGGCGCAGAGAGCCTGAAAGATATGGGCCGCGTGATGGCAACTTTAAAAGAGCGTCATGGTCCGCAACTCGACATGAGCAAGGCCAGTGGGTTGGTGAAGGCAGCCTTGAGTTGATAATTGGGGCAGACATTACAGGACGGCGATAAGTGTCTCTTACCCCACAATGGCTAGATGAGTTGCGTGCGCGAACGACGCTTTCGGCGCTGATCGGACGCACGGTCAAAGTGACCAAAGCGGGGCGCGAATTTAAGGCCTGCTGCCCGTTCCATAATGAGAAATCGCCCAGCTTTACGATTAACGATGAAAAGGGCTTCTACCATTGCTTCGGCTGTTCAGCGCATGGCGATGCCATCCGTTGGATGACCGACCAGCGCGGCCTGTCGTTCATGGATGCGATCAAGGAATTGGCAGCCGAAGCCGGGATGGATGTCCCTGCCCCTGACCCGCAAGCTGCAATGCGGGCGGAGAAAGCCAACAGCCTGTATGACGTCATGGCGGCAGCGCAAGAGTGGTTTGTGACACAATTGCTCGGCATCGAGGGTGCCGCTGCACGTGGTTACCTGAAACAGCGCGGTTTTACAGAGCAGACAATCCGGGACTTTGGCTTTGGACTAGCGCCCGACAATCGTACGGGGCTAAAATCCGCACTCAAGCAATTTGGCGACCCGATGCTGATTGAGGCGGGCTTGCTGATCTCGGTCGACGGCAAGGCACCATATGACCGCTTTCGCGGGCGGCTGATGATCCCCATCCGTGATCCGCGCGGCCGCGTGATCGCCTTTGGTGGCCGGATATTGGGCGAAGGCGAGCCCAAATATCTCAACTCCCCCGATACGCCATTGTTTGACAAGGGCCGCACGCTTTACAATCTGGACAAATGTGCACCGGCTTCGCGCCAAACAGGCCGCGTGATTGTCGTCGAAGGCTATATGGACGTCATTGCCATTGCACAGGCTGGATTTGCCGACGCGGTTGCGCCGCTTGGTACGGCGCTGACCGAGCAGCAGATTCAGATGTTGTGGCGCATGACGGAGAAGCCCTTATTGTGCTTTGACGGCGACTCTGCTGGCCAAAAAGCAGCGATGCGTGCCGCTTTACGGGCGCTGCCGCTGCTAAAGCCTGGCCATAGTCTGCAGTTTGTCACTTTGCCGGAGGGACAGGACCCGGACGACCTTGTAAAGGCATCCGGCGGAGCGGCACTCGCACAGCTTCTAGAAGCCTCTCAGCCGCTCGTAGAGAGGCTGTGGAGGGCAGAAGTAGCTGCCGGGCCATTGGACACGCCCGAGGACCGTGCGGGGCTTAAACAGCGTCTGGGCGCCCATATGGGCAACATCGCCGATGCTGAGATCCGTCGTCATTATGCAGATGCCTTTCGCGAACGGTTTAACACCCTGTTCGCGCAACGCCAAAATACACCATTTTCGCCTTCTGCGCCATTTGTACGCGGTCAGAGGCGCGACTGGCGTAAGCCGCAGATCCTGCCGCCGGGTGCCGAAACCAAAAGCTTTAATGCAAAAGGGTCGGATTTTCTAATTCAGGGCGTACTTGGCGGTTTACTGCGTAACCCAGCGCTAATCAGGCAACATCACGAGGCACTTAGCGACTTCATTCCGCCCGACCCGAATCACGCGGCATTGCTCAACGTGATGCTCAACGAGTCTTTTGCCAAAGAATCGCTTGATACAGACGGGTTAATTACCATATTGGACGAGAAGTTGTATAATGTCGCCTCGGCTCTCTTACACAGCAACGGCACAGTGTTTGCCTTTAACCGTGGAGAGGCAGGTCGAGGAAGCGACGGATTATCCAACGCTTCAAAAGATTTGGGTGAAGCAATTCGGCTGATGAAGCAGCGTCCTGCGCTGGAAGAAGCATTGGAACGCGCCACGCATTTGGCGAGTTTAGAGATGACGGACGAGACGTTTGCCGAACAGCAAAGGTTGCGCTCCGAAAAAAAGATATTTGACGACCGCATCATCGAGTTTTTTCGGCGAGATGCAGACAGTTTGTAAGTTTAACGGGGAATTATTTTGGCCAGTCGCGCAAATGAAAACGAAGAAGATATCGGCGAAAACGGTGATGCACCGCTGATTGATCTAAATGATGCGACTGTCAAAAAGCTGCTCGCCAAGGCGAAGCGCCGGGGCTTCCTTACATATGACGAACTGAATGCGGCGCTACCGCAGGACCAGATGTCGTCAGAGCAGATCGAAGATGTCATGTCGGCGATCAACGACATGGGCGTGCAAATCGTCGAGAATGACGAAGCCGGCGAAGATGGTGAGGAAGAGCAAGAGGAAGAAGTCGAAACCATCGACAATATTTCCGAAAACGATCCCCGCTCGCTGACGAACACAATCAAGAAAACGGGCACTGGTGAACGCACCGATGACCCCGTTCGCATGTATCTGCGCGAAATGGGCGCAGTGGAACTCCTGTCGCGCGAAGGCGAAATCGCCATTGCCAAGCGTATAGAGTCCGGGCGTGACACGATGATCTTGGGCTTATGTGAGAGCCCGATAACCTTCCACGCGATCATTGACTGGTCAAACGCGCTTAATGACGGCGAAATGCAGTTGCGCGAAATTCTCGATCTTGATGCAATGCTCTCGAAAGAACCTGCGCCGGAATCGCTGACCGAAGATGGCGAAGAAGAAGGCGACGGCGAAATCAGCGAGAAAACCGCTGGCCCCTCTTACAAAGAGGAAGAAGAAGTCGAAGACGAGCCCGCAACGGCCAGCGACGATGATGACGATCTGACCGAGCGGCGTTCGCGCCCCGTCGAGGAAGAGGAAGAGGACAACACCCTTAGTCTCGCGCAAATGGAGGAGGCATTAAAGCCTGCTGCGCTTGAGCGTTTTGCCAAGATCACGTCGCTGTTCAAGAAATTTTCCAACATTCAGCTTGAGCGCATGCGCGCGCTGAACGCCGGCGAAGATTTTTCCACCGCATCGGAAAACAAATATCACAAATTACGGGAAGAATTGACCGCAGAAGTCGAAAGCGTTCAATTCCATGCGAACAAGATCGAGTATCTGGTCGACCAATTATATTCGTTCAACCGCCGTTTGACTGCCTTGGGTGGCCAAATGCTGCGCTTGGCCGAACGGCACAAGGTTCCGCGCAAGGCGTTTCTCGATAGCTATATGGGCCATGAGCTGGATGAAAACTGGCTCACCGAAGTTTCGAACATCGACAAAAAATGGACCGCATTTGCCACCAATGAAGCTGAGAGCGTTGAGCGTATCCGCAGCGAAATAGCCGACATTGCCGCCAATACGGGCATGTCACTTGGCGAATTCCGTCGCATCGTTAACATGGTGCAAAAGGGGGAACGCGAAGCACGTATCGCCAAAAAGGAAATGGTTGAGGCCAATTTGCGCCTCGTGATTTCCATCGCCAAAAAATACACCAACCGCGGTTTGCAGTTCCTTGACCTTATCCAGGAAGGCAATATCGGCCTGATGAAGGCGGTGGATAAATTTGAATATCGCCGTGGCTATAAATTCAGCACCTACGCGACATGGTGGATCCGTCAGGCAATCACCCGGTCGATTGCGGACCAAGCGCGCACGATCCGTATTCCTGTGCACATGATCGAAACGATCAACAAGCTTGTGCGCACGAGCCGACAGTTCTTGCATGAGCAAGGCCGCGAGCCGACCCCCGAAGAAATGGCGGAACGCCTTTCCATGCCACTTGAAAAAGTGCGCAAGGTCATGAAAATCGCTAAGGAACCGATCAGCCTTGAAACGCCAATTGGTGACGAAGAAGACAGCCATTTGGGTGATTTCATCGAGGATAAAAACGCCGTCATTCCCGTGGACGCGGCGATTCAGGCGAATTTGAAAGAGACCGTAACCCGCGTTCTTGCATCGCTCACACCGCGCGAAGAACGTGTGTTGCGGATGCGCTTTGGTATTGGGATGAACACCGACCATACGCTTGAGGAAGTCGGCCAACAGTTCAGCGTAACGCGCGAGCGTATTCGCCAGATTGAAGCCAAAGCCTTGCGCAAGCTGAAGCACCCAAGCCGAAGCCGCAAAATGCGCAGCTTCCTCGACCAGTAAGCGCACAAACAGAATGGAACATACGGGCCTTTTCTTGCGTGCAAGATAAGGCTCGGTGTTGCTGCGCGCGGCGTCGTGAGAGCACGCGCTTTTTTATAACCTATTGCATAACGGCAAAGGGCGACTTAACGAATTAACCGTTCGATTAACAAACGGGGTCCGTCCATGCGCTTTCAAGGCACTGATAATTACGTCGCTACCGATGATTTAAAGGTCGCTGTTAACGCTGCGACCACATTACGCCGGCCTTTGCTGGTCAAGGGTGAACCTGGAACAGGCAAAACCGTTTTGGCGCAAGAGATTGCGACTGCCTTGGGTGCGCCGCTTATTGAATGGAATATCAAGTCCACAACAAAGGCGCATCAGGGCCTTTACGAATATGATGCGGTTGCGCGGCTTCGCGATAGCCAATTGGGCGACGAACGTGTGCACGATATCAAAAATTACATCAAAAAGGGCAAATTGTGGGAGGCGTTTACTGCGCCCCAACTGCCCGTATTGTTGATCGACGAGATCGATAAAGCCGACATCGAATTCCCCAACGATTTGTTGCAGGAACTCGATCGCATGGAATTTTTCGTCTACGAAACACAAGAAACCATCAAGGCTGTTGAGCGGCCCATCGTCATCATCACCTCAAACAATGAAAAGGAATTGCCCGACGCGTTCCTGCGCCGTTGTTTCTTCCATTATATAAAATTCCCTGATCGCACGACCATGCAAGCGATTATCGATGTCCATTTCCCAGGCATTCAAAAAATGCTCGTGTCGAAAGCTATGGATATTTTTTACGAGGTGCGGGACGTTCCGGGTCTTAAGAAAAAGCCAAGCACGAGCGAGTTGCTAGATTGGTTAAAGCTGTTGTTGCATGAAGATATGCCATTGGACGTGCTTCAGTCGCGTGACCCGACAAAGGCCATTCCGCCATTGCATGGTGCACTGCTGAAGAACGAACAGGACATCATGTTGTTCGAACGACTTGCGTTTATGGCACGTCGCCCAAACAATTAGTATCCGGTCGATTACGCGGGGCGTTCTTCCGTTACAGCGGAGCGCCCCGTGCCGCTAAACCGCCAAAAAGCTTAATCGGTTACATTATTCAGGAGCCCGCCGGTGTTTTTTTCATTCATGGAAGAGTTGCGGACAGCGGGCATCTCGGCATCGCTCAAAGAACATCTCGCGTTGCTTGCGGCGCTGGATGCCGACGTTATTGGCCAAAGCCCGGAAGAATTTTATTATCTGGCCCGCGCTACTTTGGTCAAAGACGAGGCTTTGCTGGACCGTTTTGATCAGGTTTTCGGAAAAGTCTTCAAGGGCATATTTACGGAATATGGGCAGAATCCGATCGACGTCCCCGCCGATTGGTTAAAGGCTATTGCAGAGAAATATCTGTCGCCCGAAGAAATGGCGAAGATCGAGAAAATGGGCAGCTGGGACGAGTTGATGGAGACGTTGAAAAAACGGCTCGAGGAACAGGAAAAGCGGCATCAGGGCGGCAACAAATGGGTCGGCACGGGCGGCACGTCGCCTTATGGCAATTCAGGATATAATCCCGAGGGTGTCCGGATTGGCGGCGAATCCAAACATAAGCGCGCTGTCAAAGTTTGGGACAAGCGCGAATTTCAAAATCTCGACAACACCAAGGAATTGGGCACCCGTAACATCAAAATCGCCATGCGCCGCCTGCGTCGCTTTGCACGCGATGGCGCAGCCGAAGAACTCGACATTGATGGCACGATTAACGGGACGGCCCGCCAGGGATGGCTAGACATCAAAATGCGGCCCGAACGCCGCAACGCTATTAAGTTGTTGCTGATGCTCGACGTCGGCGGGTCAATGGATCCATTTATTAAATTGTGCGAAGAACTCTTCAGTGCCGCCACTAGTGAATTCAAAAACTTAGAGTTTTTCTATTTTCATAACTGCCCTTATGAGGGCGTTTGGAAAGACAATAAGCGCCGGTTTAGCGAACGCACGCAAATGTGGGACCTTCTCCATAAATTCCCACATGACTATAAGGTCGTCATGGTCGGCGATGCATCGATGAGCCCCTATGAGATTACCCATCCGGGCGGTTCGGTTGAACATTTCAACGAAGAATCGGGTGCGGTCTGGATGAACCGGATCACCAGTACGTACCCAGCGACGGTCTGGCTGAACCCCGTCCCTGAAAAGCAGTGGGGATATTCGCAATCCACTAAGATCATCAAAGAGCTTATGAACGACCGCATGTATCCGCTGACGCTCGAAGGGCTTGATGACGCGATGCGCGAGCTAAGCCGCAAACACGGTCATTAATATAGCAGATATTTGCGGCGTTTTTCTATCCAGCCTTGCTCGTCGACTGACGTCATGGCGTCAAATTCATCTGGCGTGCTGTCCGACGAATCGACCCATTCGCGCAACGCTGGCCCGCCATTAATGACATCAATCGCTAGCTTGCCGATTTCATATTCATACGGAAAGTCGCGCCATAAATCATAATCGGGGTACAGCCTGCGAATGGCCTTGAATGCCAATGTCTGTACCCGCCAAGGCTGAAACGCGTGATGGTCATATCCTTGGCCTTCGGCGTGAATATGCACGCCATGGCAAAGCTCATGCACATGCTTGTGAAACGTCGGCTCGAACCAAATTTCCCGCAAATGGCAACCTTTGAGCCACTGCGGCGCGAAGCTTTGCATTTCAGCGATAACCTTGCGCGCATCGATGTCCGGTGCGCCAAATATCTCAAGCGGGCGGGTGGTGCCCCTGCCCTCTGACAATGTCGTGCCTTCAAGCAGTACAGTGCCAGCATAAGCGCGCGCCATGTTGATATTGGGCGCATTCGGGCTTGGGTTGATCCATAGCCGGTCCGTTGGCCAACCGAAACCGGGCGCTGCATCCGGCATGTAATCCTCCATGGGGATCACCCGATAATCCACATCGATATGGTAATGATCAATGAACCAATGGCCAAGCTCGCCCAACGTCATGCCGTGCCGCATCGGCATTGGTCCCGCGCCGACGAAACTCTCCCATCCAGAACGCAATGCAAGCCCCTCTACAGGGCGTCCGGCAGGGTTTGGCCTGTCAAGTACCCAGACTGTCTTGTTATGCTCTGCAGCGGCCTCAAGCATGTACAGCAAGGTCGTGATGAAGGTATAGATCCGGCAACCCAAGTCCTTCAAATCAATCAAAAGGACATCGAATGTTTCCATCGACGCCGCCGTTGGGCGGCGGACTTCCCCATACAGGCTGAATACCGGGATATTGTGGACCGTATCCATAAAATCGGGCGATTCCATCATATTGTCCTGCTTGTCACCCCGCAGACCATGTTGCGGACCAAAAGCAGCCGTCAGCTTGATATCATTGAGCGCAGCGAGCGCGTCCAGCGCATGGGTGAGGTCAGCCGTGACCGAGGCGGGATGCGCCAGCAAAGCAACACGCTTGCCTTTAAGAGGCGCACGCAGTTCAGGTTCTGCCAAAAGGCGATCAATTCCAAATTTCATGCTGCGCTTCGTGCCTCCAGTTGCAGGGCAAAGCAATCCTTATGATGAAAATCAGGATTGCCCGGTGGATGTACGAATGCCCAATAAGCGATATCTCCGCTCTGGGTGGCCGCGACAACGCTGATCCCTGCCCATAGGTCGGCATTCTGCCATGTATCCGGCAATTGAAGCGTCACCGAAACGGTTAAAAATTGGTCGCCATCTGTACTGCTAATTGTGGGCGCTTCGGTCTGCAATTCAGCCATATCCGCACGATAGCCTGAAAACTGATATGCTGCCCATTGGCCAGATGGCGCGAAATTATATTCAAGATAGGCCGTCGCTGCAGAATTTTTCACAAAAAACTCAAAGCAGGTGTTTTTCCATAATCCATCCACGCGGTCTGGCGTCGCAGGGGAAGCAATTTTTAGCTCCTCCAATGCGCCCATAACGCGATAGACCAACTCAATTTCCCCATTTTGCCCGCGCTTCACGGTAACCTTAATCGCTTCAACACCACCATGAAGGGACTGTGGATGGCACATCAACGGAATCTCGTTCATCGAAATATTGGCCAATGTCGAAACTCCATGCTAGGCGCGAATGCGCTATGACTGCTTATAAATCCGATCTCCTCCGCCTGCTCGATGCACGTGGCTATATTCACCAGACAACGGATGCCCCGGCGCTTGACGCATTGGCATCCAAAGAGATTGTGCCCGCTTATATCGGCTTCGACGCGACCGCGCCATCGCTTCATGTTGGCAATCTCGTCTCGATCATGCTGCTGCGCAGATTGCAACAGGCAGGGCATAAGCCAGTGGTTGTCATGGGCGGCGGAACAACACGGATCGGTGACCCCACGGGCAAAGATGAAGTGCGCAAAATGCTCACCGATGAGACGATCGAAGCAAATATAACGTCGATCCGTACCGCTTTCGAACGTTTTCTCACCTTTGGTGATGGCCCGACAGACGCTGTGATGGTCAACAACCACGACTGGCTTGGACAGCTTGGTTATATTGAATTGCTACAACAGGTGGGCACGCATTTCACGATTAACCGCATGCTCACCTTCGATTCGGTAAAGCTGCGGCTTGACCGCGAGCAACCAATGACCTTCCTTGAGTTCAACTACATGATCTTGCAGGGATATGATTTCCGTCACCTGAGCAAGACGATGGGCGTTCGCCTGCAAATGGGTGGATCTGATCAGTGGGGCAATATCATCAACGGCATGGAACTCGCCCGCAGGATGGATGGGGCAGACGTATTCGGCCTAACGACCCCGCTCATTACCAAAGCCGATGGCACAAAAATGGGCAAATCGGTGTCCGGCGCGATTTGGCTCAACCGCGATCAATTGCCAGACTATGACTATTGGCAGTTCTGGCGCAACACCGACGATCGCGATGTAGGCCGGTTCCTCCGTTTGTTTACGGATCTGCCGTTGGACGAAATTGCACGCCTGGAAGCGCTCGATGGTTCGGAAATCAACGCAGCGAAAATTGCCCTTGCCAATGCCGCAACAGAATTGTGCCGTGGTGCCGACGCCGCAGCAATTGCCGCCGAAACTGCCCGCAAGACATTTGAAGAAGGCGCAAGCGGGGGTGATCTGCCTACCCATAGCGTGTCCGGAGACATATCGGTCATCGACGCGTTGGTTGCGTTGAACTTTGTCGCTTCGAAAAAAGAGGCGCGCAGGATGATTCAGGGTGGGGGTGCACGCGTCGACGGAAACCCAGTAACCGACGAAGACGCGTTGATCGTGCCCCAAACAATGCCAGTGAAAATATCAGCCGGTAAGAAAAAACACGGTTTAATAGAATTCACGTAACATATGCCAACTTGCTGGATCGGCACTTTTACCAAATATTCGTAACTTGCCCCTAACCCGATGCTTAAGTTCATAAGCACAGGGGGTGCTAACTATGTCCCAAGACACTCAGAGTACGGATGCGGAATTGCGCAGCAAGTCCCGCCATCGTGCAAGCCATATTGTGATTGCGGAAAGCCGGCGGCTTGGAGACCACAGCATCCACATTGTGAACGTGTCAGCCCATGGTTTTATGATCGATGGCAATCCGGGTTATGAACGCGGGGAGCGGGTGGAACTCAGATTACCTGTGATTGGTCGAATTGAAGCGCTGGTCACCTGGACGGTGGAACAACGAGTGGGGCTGCAGTTTGAGCGCGTCCTGCGCCTACCGGACTTTCTGGCACTGCTGGACATGATTGGCCCAAAGACCCGCTAACCGCCGCGCAGCGTCGCCACACCTGCATCCCGTTCAAACAAATATAGTACCATTCGCGCGGCTTGGCCACGCGCGCCATCCAGCCCCCCATCACGATCAAGCAACAGCCGCGCGTCGTCGGCAGCAACGCCAATCAGTGCGCGCACTTGTTCAGGCGTGGCGACGCGAAAGGGGTTCTCGCCCGACTGACGTGTACCAAGCAATTCGCCCGCGCCGCGCAGTTTTAAATCTTCCTCCGCGATGCGGAAGCCATCATTGGTTTCCCGCATCAACGCCAAACGCGCGCGCGCGGTTTCACCAATGTGCGTGCTGCGGACCAGGATACAAACCGATTTTTCGGATCCTCGGCCAACCCGCCCACGCAACTGGTGCAATTGGGCAAGGCCAAACCGGTCCGCCGCCTCAATCACCATCAAGCTGGCATTTGGGACATCTACACCCACTTCGATAACCGTGGTCGCGACAAGCAAGCGTGTTTCGCCCGCCACGAAGCGCTCCATCACCGCATCCTTCTCGGGCCCGCGCATCCGTCCGTGGACCAATGCGACCTGATCGCCAAAACGCAAACGCAGCTGTTCCGCGCGCTGTTCGGCGGCAGCAAGATCGCTTTTGTCGCTTTCTTCAACCAAAGGGCACACCCAAAATGCCTGTTTTCCAGCGGAAAGATGACGCGCAACGCCATCGACCAACTCGACAAGCCGGTCTTGAGACATCACGCGGGTTTCAACGGGCGTGCGTCCGGGTGGAAGCTCATCCAAAATGGAGCTATCCATTTCACCATAAGCTGCAAGCGCGAGACTTCGTGGTATCGGCGTTGCGGTCATCACCAACAAATGTGGCACGCCCCTGCCCTTGCGTGACAGCATTAACCGTTGCGACACGCCAAACCGATGTTGCTCGTCAATCACCGCCACCGCGAGCGCTTTATACGTCACAGCCTCCTGAAATATGGCATGGGTACCGACCAGAATGTGGATCGATCCATCGGCAAGTCCCATCAGGGTTGCCTCGCGCAAGCTGCCTTTTTCCCGACCCGTGAGGATTGCGACATTGATAGGTAGACCGGACAGCAGTTTTTGCAGGCTGGCATAATGTTGTCGCGCGAGTATTTCGGTGGGCGCAAGCATTGCCGACTGCATGCCGGCTTCTACACCGCGCAGCAACGCCATGAGCGCGACCATCGTCTTGCCCGCCCCCACATCCCCTTGCAACAAACGAAGCATAGGCCGCGACTGCGACAGATCGCCTTCTATGTCAGCAATCGCGCGCTGCTGCGCACCGGTCAGCGCAAAGGGTAATTGTAGCTTTGACACCAAAGATCCGTCCCCGCGGACCTGCACCGCAGTGCGTTTGTCCATTGCTGCGCGGATCAACCGCATAGCCAGCTGATTGCTAAACAGTTCATCATAAGCCAGCCTGTCCCGCGCGGCTTGGTCATCCTTCTGGTGCACTATATTGATCGATGGCGACCAGCCTGCCCAACCACGGGCAGATAACAAGGTCGGCTCAATCCATTCGGCGAGATCGGGCACGTCCTGCAACGACATCGTGGCCAATTGCCCCATACGTTTGTTGGTGAGGCCATCCGACAGAGGGTAAATAGGCTCCGCAAGCCCCGGTGAGGCGTCACTGTCGATTGGCACGACATGGTCGGGATGTACCATCTGCAATTCGTCACCATAACGGTCGAGCTTGCCCGAAATGATACGTTTTTCGCCGACCGGAAGCTGTTTGCGCGCCCAACCGCCGTTTCGGCCAAAGAATGTCAACGTGATATAATTGCCGCCTAAGTCAGCCGCAAAAATGCGCAAAGGCGCACGCGGGTTGCTTCCACCCCGATGATCCATAACGGTGACGGTCAAAATGATGTTATTGCCTACATCCGCGACATCTAAGCGCGAGACGGCCTTGCGGTACGTCCAGCTGTTGGGAAAATGGTACAATATGTCCTTCACCCGATCCAGCCCAAGCCGCTCCAACGGCTTGGTAAGACCAGGACCAACACCTTTTAGGGCACGTACTTCTGCAAATAACGGATTGAGTATATCTGGGCGCATGACTAGGGCCGCTTATAACCCGCAAATCCTAATCCACCAGAAACTTAAAGGACGCGTGACATGGACGCTGACCCCTATCGTCGCAAATTGCATTATCGCGCGCATCACCGTGGCACGCGCGAGGCCGATGCAATGGTTGGTGGGTTTTTCGACCGTCATTCGGCGGAATGGGGGCCAGTTGAGTTTGAATGGTTTGAGCGGCTGATTGATGAACAGGATGTCGACATCATGGCATGGGCGCTGGGGACAGCAGAACCCGACCCTGCCTTTGCTGGCCCATTAATGGATCTGATGATGCAACTCGACTTCATTTCGCTTCCTGAGGGGCTTAGCAGCCATAAGTCATGATTGACCTGCAGCGGATCATAAACAGCCGCCAGGCGCTTACGCTTGCTTCGGTGCCCAATGGCTTTGTGCCTTTGTTGCTCGCAGACCTGACGCGTGCAGCGAAGACGCGCGCATTGTATATCGCGCCGGATGAATCCGCCATGCGTGCGATTGCGGACGCTGTACCCTTTTTTGCACCTGAACTTGAGATATTGATTTTACCCGGTTGGGATTGCTTACCATATGACCGTGCGTCACCATCGGTGGTCGTAACCTCGCAGCGCATGTCAACATTGCAGGCGCTTCAGCAGCCCGCAAAAAAGAAGCAGTTGGTTGTCACGACCATTGGCGCAGTTATCCAGAAATATGTCACGCCATTTCGCATTCGCCAAACGGGTGAGCGTTTGGCTGCTGGCCGCGAGATCAGCCGCGAACGGCTTGCGTCATTGCTGCAGTCCAATGGCTATTTCCGTGTCGATACCGTTGCCGACGCGGGCGAGTTTGCCATCCGCGGCAGCATCGTAGACCTGTTCCCAGCGGGAAGCGACGTTGGCTTGCGCCTCGACTTCTTCGGCGACGAAATTGAAAGCATTCGCCGTTTCAACCCGGCGGACCAGCGCAGCATCGATCAGGTCGAATATTTCGACATCTTACCCGCCGTTGAGGCATTGATGGATGAAGATGCCATTAAGCGTTTTCGTATGGGCTATCGCGAACGCTTTGGCGTCACCGCTACGGGCGACCCATTATATCAGGCCGTCTCGGAGGGCCGCAGACTTTCAGGTATGGACCATTGGTTGCCTCTGTTCGAGGAGCGGATGGCGACCATATTCGATCATGTGGGCGCAGATGCGCTGGTGATTCGTGACAGCGGCGCGATTGCTGCAGGTCAGTCGCGGCTCGATTCCATTACCGATTATCATGAAAACCGTGTGAAGGCACAAGCGGCTGAACCGGGAAGTTATCGCCCACTGCCGCCGGAGATGCTGTATTTAAGCGGTGATGAACTCGATCAGTTGTTTTCAGATAATGCCGCGCATCTCGTTACCCCGTTCGCACAACCCGATTCGGGAACTATCATTGATTTCGGTATCGGCGCAGCGCGAGACTTCGCCCCTGAACGCGCGCAAAAAGCGAATGTCTACGAAGCCGTTGCGACTCATCTCAAGTCACTGCACGCGGCCAAAACAAAAACCGTTATTGCAAGCTATTCGGTTGGTGCCCGCGAACGGCTGAAAGGCTTGCTGGCGGACCATAAGGCACCCACCATAATCCTGGTCGATAGTTGGCAACAGGCCTTAGGCGTTGCGGCTGGACACACCGCCATGGTCGTGCTCCCGCTCGATCATGGTTACACCACGCCGGACCTCGTCGTCCTGAGCGAACAAGACATGCTTGGCGATCGGCTGGTGCGGCGCCAAAAACGCCGCAAATCCGCTGACGCTTTCATGGCCGAATTGGCGGCGCTGACCCCGGGCGACCTCGTTGTGCATCAGGATCATGGCATTGGACGATATGAAGGTCTGATTTCCATCCCCGTCGGCAACAGCCCACATGATTGCGTCGCGCTGACTTATGCGGGTGGTGACAAATTGTATGTCCCCGTAGAAAACATTGATGTCCTCTCTCGCTATGGTTCGGATAGCGAGCATGTCTCGCTCGACAAATTGGGCGGCGAAGCCTGGCAGCGGCGCAAGTCAAAGCTCAAAGAGCGTATTCGCGCGATTGCGGGTGAATTGCTCAAGACTGCTGCCGAACGCGCCTTGCGGCCGGGCGCCGTCATTGAGGTGGATGGCCCTGCTTATGCAAGCTTCGTCGACCGCTTTCCGTATGAAGAAACCGAAGACCAGCTGCGTGTAATTGAAGAAGTGCTTCAGGATTTGTCGGCAGGCAAGCCAATGGATCGCTTGGTCTGCGGCGATGTGGGCTTCGGAAAGACAGAAGTTGCAATGCGTGCGGCCTTTGCAGCCGCGATGGCGGGCCTTCAGGTCGCCGTCATTGCGCCGACAACATTATTGGCGCGGCAGCATTATGCGAACTTTGCCGAACGTTTTCGTGACCTGCCGCTCAAGCTGGGACGGCTTTCGCGTCTCGTGCCAACCACAGAGGCCACCAAGACCCGCGAAGGGCTGGCGGATGGAACGGTCGACATCGTCATCGGCACACACGCCGTTCTGGCAAAATCGCTGCAATTCAAAAGGCTTGGCCTTGTCATCGTTGATGAAGAACAAAGATTCGGTGTCAACCACAAGGAGCAACTGAAGGCGCTCAAGACCGACGTACATATGCTGACGCTCACCGCTACGCCCATACCGCGGACGTTGCAGATGGCGATGTCGGGCTTGCGCGAGCTGTCGGTCATTCAAACGCCGCCAGTCGACCGGCTCGCTGTGCGCACATATGTGATGCCGTGGGATCCGGTCGTTTTGCGCGAAGCATTGCTGCGCGAGCATTATCGCGGCGGGCAAAGTTTCTTCGTCGTACCGCGCATTACGGACCTGACCGAAATCGAGGAATATCTGCGCACGGAAATACCCGAGGTAAAATATGTTACCGCGCACGGTCAGATGTCGCCGACGCAAGTGGAGGAGCGCATGAGCGCTTTCTACGAAAAACGCTATGATGTGCTGTTGTCGACCACCATTGTTGAGAGCGGCCTGGATATTCCCAGCGCGAACACATTGATCATCCACCGCGCGGACCGCTTTGGCCTCGCGCAATTATATCAGCTGCGTGGGCGTGTTGGCCGGTCCAAAACGCGCGCTTATGCCTATCTGACGCACGAACCCAACCGTGTACTCACCGAGACCGCGGAAAAGCGCCTGAAAGTACTCGGCGACCTCGACAGCCTTGGCGCCGGCTTCCAGCTTGCGAGCCATGATCTCGACATTCGCGGCGCGGGTAATCTGGTGGGCGACGAACAATCAGGGCACATCAAAGAAGTCGGCTTTGAACTTTATCAGTCGATGCTCGAGGAAGCGATTTTGGAAGCGCGCGCGGGCGCGCAAGGCCTGGCCACACCGCGCGGCAGCTTCTCGCCGCAGATCACCATCGACGCGCCGATTCTTATTCCGGAGGATTATGTCCCCGATCTTTCCGTCCGCATGGCGCTCTATCGCCGCTTGAACGATCTGGAAGAGGGGCAGGATGTCGAAGGGTTCGCAGCCGAAATGACCGACCGTTTTGGTCCGATACCGGGGCCGACGCAAAATTTGCTCAAGCTTATCCAGATTAAGCAAAACGCGCTCATCGCGCAGGTCGCAAAAATCGAGGTGGGTGCGCGCGGCACATTGGTCAGTTTCCATCAGGATACGCCACCCAATGTCGCCGGACTGCTCGCTTATGTCGACAAGCTTGGCCAAACGGCAAAGCTTCGTCCCGATAGCAAATTGGTGATCAACCGTGTCTGGGGCGACCCGGCAGCGCGGCTGAATGGCTGTTTGCAGTTGTCGCGCGGCCTTGCCAATCTCGCACGCAAACCGACTTAAACCTGGTCGCGGGCCATCGCCCTCAAATGTATCGCGTCGTGTTGCCCACGAAATGTTTCCCTCCCACCTATAGTTCGCGACGCCTAAAGCCCATAAAGGCAGTGGTTCATCCGGTGGCACCGATTAATTCAGCTTTGCCCCAAAGGCTTTTGCGCTTACATCGCCAAAATGATCGACGGCTTCGGACGCAATATCGACTATTTACGGATATCGGTGACCGACCGGTGTAACTTCCGTTGTACCTATTGCATGCCGGAACAGCAGACTTTTCTGCCGCATCGCGACCTACTGACCTACGACGAAATCATGACTTTGGTTGAGCAGTTCATCGCGCATGGGATACGCAAGATCCGCCTCACCGGCGGAGAACCGCTGGTCCGGCGTGACATCCATGTTTTGATCGAAGCGCTTGGGCGGCATGTGCAGGCCGGAAATCTTGACGAACTTACCATGACCACAAACGGCAGCCGATTACAGCAATTTGCGCCTTTGCTTGCGTCCGCAGGAATGAAGCGGATCAATATCAGCCTGGATACGCTAGATCCGGAAGCTTTTCGTCAGATTAGCCGTGGCGGGGACCTTGATCATGTCATGGCCGGTATCCACGCTGCGCAGGCGCATGGCTTGGCCGTAAAAATCAACATGGTCGCGCTCAAGAACGAAAATGAAGACGCGTTATTGCCCATGGCCGATTTTTGCGCCGAACATGGGTTGGACCTCACGCTTATCGAAACCATGCCTTTGGGCGCTGGCGTAACCGAACGCGTGGAACGCTACATCGCATTGGATGACTTTACCGCTCCCTTGCGCGAACGATACAGCTTTCATAGCCTGGCGCATAAAAGCGCGGGCCCCGCCCGTTATTGGCACATCGAACTTTTGGGGCTCCGGCTTGGCCTCATCACGCCTATGAGCCACAATTTCTGCGACCATTGTAACCGCATCCGCCTGACCACCGATGGCAAGATCTACATGTGCCTTGGTTCGGAGCTGCACGTAGACCTGCGCAAGGCACTGCGCGAAGGCATGCCATCGGATGTAGACCATTTGCTTCGGACTGCTTTGCGCCTTAAACCCCAACGTCATGAATTCGAAAGCCAACTCGCGCAGCCCGAATTACGGCTTGCCCGACATATGAACGCAACAGGTGGATGACCAGATATATGCAACTTGCAATTCTTTCATCGGCAACCCCGCAAGCGCGTGAGGCAGAAGCGCTTTTACGCGACGTGCATGAGTTTGTTCCGATCGACAGCGCCGATGCGGTGATCGTGCTGGGGGGCGACGGCCACATGCTTCAGGTGTTGCACCAGTTATTGGAGAGCCGGCGCGACATACCCGCTTATGGCATGAACCGCGGCACCATCGGTTTTTTGATGAACGGATGGGATTTGCACGATTTGCCCAGGCGGCTTGAACGCGCCAAGTCTTTTTCCGTACGGCCATTAACGACCGAAATTACGACGATCGGCGGGCAGAGATTCACTTTGCCTGCCATTAACGAAGTGTCGCTGCTGCGCGAAACGCGGCAGGCGGCAAAGCTTGAAATTTGGGTCAATGGGAGGGTCGTCATTCCCGAGCTGATCTGCGACGGCATATTGGTGTCTACGCCAGCGGGCTCTACGGCATATAATCTATCGGCCAACGGGCCTATCTTGCCGCTGGACTCTTCATTGCTGGCCTTAACGCCCATCAGCCCATTTCGCCCCCGCCGCTGGAAAGGCGCTATTTTGCCGGACCGTTATGTTATCCGGATCAATATCTTGGAAGCCAGCAAAAGGCCGGTAAGCGCCGTTGCGGACCAACGCGAAATCCGGGACATTGCGCAAGTCGAAGTGGCCTTGGACCGCAACCGCGCACTTACATTATTATTCGATCCGGAACATGCTCTTGATGATCGCATTGCAATGGAACAATTTATTGTCTGAACCGGCAATGGGTGCTTGCCAAAGACAAAAAAGCGCTGCTATAGGCGCGCCTCTGCCCGAGGATATCGGGCTGTTCCCTGGTAGCTCAGTGGTAGAGCAGTTGACTGTTAATCAATTGGTCGGGGGTTCGAATCCCTCCCGGGGAGCCATTTTTCAGGCGAGTGTAAAACTAGCCTGAAGTATAAGCCTGCCATAGCAATCGCACAGCGGCGTAGCCGACCAATATAGCCGTCAGGCTGCGCAAAAGCCGTGGTGATAGGTAGCGCATGCCGAACAGGCTGCCCAATTGCCCGCCAACCAACACCGCGCCGAGCAACAGGCCATATTGCATCGCTGGTTCGGCAAGCGCCTGTGGACCCGACTTAAGGATTTGCCCCAAAAGTCCAGCAGCCGAATTTATCAAAATATAGAGAGACGCGAATGCCGCGATCCGGCGGGCCTCTGCCCAGCGGATGAGGTGCAGGACAGGTGCCATGAATATACCGCCACCGATGCCCGACAAGCCCGCCAGAAGCCCTACACCGCCTGAAATACAAAATAACAGCGGCTTGGATACTGCGCGTGGCGCCATCTTGTCCGCTTGCAACAAAAGGGCAATCGCAGACGCCAACAACGCGCTTCCTAATATCGTCAGGAACACCACTTGCTTAAGCGGCACCAGCCCCCCTAAAAAGGCAAGTGGCGCCGATATCAGGAGCAAAGGGTATATCTGCGGCCAGGAGACAAGACCAGCCCGCACGAAACGGATGCTGCCGCCGGTGACGACGATGATGTTGCAGATAAGCGCTATGACCGGGATAAGCCGATAATCAACGCCCCATAACGCCAATAAGGCCGTATAGGTTGACCCTCCCCCGAAACCCACCGAGGCATAGACCAAAGCAACAATGGCAAAAAGCCCAGCTAGCCCAAGCATCATCGCTCTTCCCTCATCGCAGAATCAATAAGCGCCATGACAGTGCTTATATTTCTGTCCGGAACCACATGGGCACGGATCATTGCGCCGCAGGTCCGGATTGCCCGCATATGGGTCGTTCAATCCTGAAGCGATCGCAGGACGTGCAATCTTTGTCGTAACGAATCCACGCGAACCTGCATCAATGTCATCGCTATTATCTTCACCGGTAAACGGATCAATATGCGTTGTCAGAAAATCTGGCAGCTCAGGCAATGCCGGCTGCGCTAATTCTTCCTCAGCCCGGAAGTCATTCGTCGCAATCGTCTTTGTCACGCCTTCGCGGATAGCGAACAACATACGCTCAAACAGACCAAAGGCTTCTTGCTTATACTCGTTCACTGGGTTCTTCTGGGCATAAGCGCGCAGATAGATCACCTGACGCAATGCATCGAGCGTGGACAGATGCTCTTTCCAGTGATGGTCAAGTGTTTGCAGCAATATGCTTTTTTCAACCTGTCGCCAGACCGCTTGGTCGAGCGCAGCACCCTTCGCTTGAAACTTGGCATTGGCCATTTCCGACACACGGTTTTCAATGGTTTCTGGATCAAGTCCGTCTTCCTGCAGCCAGCTGTCAATATCAGGGGCAAGGCCCAACAGCTCAGCACATTTTTGTTTGAGGGACACTATGTCCCATTGTTCAGGATAGGTGCCTTCGGGGCAACAATCGCCAACAAGCGTATTCACCGTGTCGTTCAGCATGTCCTCAATGATGTCGTCGACCGCTTCGGAATCCATGATCTCGCTGCGTTGATCGTAAATCACCTTGCGTTGATCGTTCATCACATCGTCATATTCAACGAGCTGCTTGCGAATATCGTAGTTCCGCGCTTCGACTTTGCGTTGCGCAGTTTCGATAGCCTTTGACAGCCATTTGCCGCCAATCGCTTCGCCGTCTTCCAGGCTTGAATTCATCATCCGCGAGAACAAAGTCTCGGAACCAAAAATACGCAGCAGATCATCGTCAAGCGATAGGTAGAACCGCGAAAGGCCGGGATCACCCTGACGTCCCGAACGACCGCGCAACTGGTTATCGATCCGACGGCTTTCATGGCGCTCGGTGGCAAGTACGAACAATCCGCCGACTTCGATCACCTTAGCCTTTTCGGCCGCTATTTCGACCTTCAACGCGTCGATAGCGGCTTCCCGCTCTGGACCCTCGGGCATGTCGCGCAATTCATCTTCCAGACGGAATTCAAAGTTGCCGCCAAGTTGAATATCCGTTCCGCGGCCCGCCATGTTGGTGGCAATCGTCACGCTATTCAAGCGGCCAGCCTGTGCAACAATGCGCGCTTCGCTGTCGTGGAAACGGGCGTTCAAGACACTGTGCTTGACCCCTTCTTTCTCCAGAAACTCCGAAAGCAGCTCGGATTTTTCAATGGACACTGTGCCAACGAGAACAGGCTGTCCGCGGTCATTGGCTTCCTTTATTGTCTTGGCGATTGCACCAAATTTGTCTTGCGTATTTTTGTAGAACTGGTCGTCCTCATCAACGCGCTGAACAGGTAGGTTCGTTGGAATTTCAACAACGTTGAGCTTGTAGATCTCGTGAAACTCACCTGCCTCGGTTGCCGCCGTTCCGGTCATGCCGGACAATTTGGGGTACATGCGGAAATAATTCTGGAATGTTATCGTAGCGAGCGTCTGGTTTTCAGGCTCAATTTCTACACCTTCTTTGGCCTCGACGGCCTGATGCAGGCCGTTCGACCAGCGGCGTCCATCCATCATGCGACCGGTAAATTCGTCGATGATGATAACTTTGCCGTCTTTCACAATGTAATCAATGTCGCGTTTGAACATCACATTGGCTTTGAGTGCTTGATCCAGATGATGCACGACCAGCGTGTTTTCATAGTCATACAAGTTCGAGCCCGTCAGCAAGCCTGCGCCTTCCAAGATACGCTCGGCCTTTTCTGTGCCATCTTCGGTCAGTGTCACATTGCGGCTTTTTTCGTCTTTATCATAATCGCCCTCATCCAGTTGAAGGACAACGGCTTGGACGAGCATATATAATTCGGATTTGTCATCTGTAGGACCAGAAATGATCAACGGTGTGCGCGCTTCATCAACAAGGATGGAATCAACCTCATCGACAATTGCGAAATTGAACGGACGCTGCACCATTTGTGCGCGCTCATATTTCATATTGTCGCGCAGATAATCAAAGCCAAGTTCATTATTGGTCGCGTATGTGATGTCGCTTTCATACGCAGCGCGGCGTTCATGCTCGGGAATGTTTGGAACAACCACGCCCGTGCTGAGGCCAAGGAAACCATATATACGCCCCATCCATTCGGCGTCGCGGCGGGCCAAATAGTCGTTCACGGTCACAACATGAACGCCCTTGCCCTCAATTGCGTTCAGGTAGCAGGCCAAGGTTTCGGTCAGGGTCTTACCTTCACCCGTCCGCATTTCGGCAATCTCGCCGCGATGCAAAACAATACCGCCGACCATCTGTACGTCAAAATGGCGCATGCCCATAACGCGCTTTGATGCTTCCCGCACTGTCGCAAAGGCTTCAGGCAAGATGTCGTCAAGCGTTTCCCCCGCTGCCAATCGATCTCGGAAAAGCTGCGTTTGGCCCTTCAATTGGGCATCATCCATGCCGGAAATTTCGCCCTCAAGCGCGTTGATCTGGTCAACGATCTTCATGATCGATTTAACGTAACGGTCGTTTGACGACCCGAATAAGGCTTTGGCAAGTCCGCCGAGCATGGAAAATTCCTTTGAGATATGTAGAAGGCGCGCACATTTGGTGCGCAGTAGGTAGCTATTGGACGCACCCTAAAGGGCGCAGAAAGCCTAACCTAAGATGATATCATGCCGGTCAACCGGCGTATCTGGCGCTACGGTAATCGCGTGCGCATCACCAATGGCGGGTACAAGTGATGTGCGCGCCTTTGCGGTCGCACGGACCAATGGTTCAGAAGCGGCAACAGCTTCAAGCGCAGCCGCGGCGACATAAGCCTGCGCAACGACTGAATCCACCGATGCTGGCGTCGAGGCGACCGGACGCGTCGCTTCCGCGACGGAAAATCCGCTCATCATTGCCAGTAAATAAATCAGTAAACGCATATGTCGCCCTGTTACGTGCCCGATGCATATAGGAGGGCAAAGTCTATCCGTCTATCCCGAAGCGACGTGTTTGGCGTGCATTGCCGGTTGCACCGGCTGCGGCCAACAGATAAACGAAAAATTCCATTTACGCGCCGCCTTAGTATTTTAGAAATTATTACAGGAATTCAGTGTCTTGTCTAACCCTTCCCCTTTGTCTGTTCCTTTTCCCAGCATGCCCGAAATCATTGGCGCAACGCCGCGGGTTGCGCGCGCTGGGTATAAGGATTGGGACCGTTGCGACTTGACCTATATTGTTTTGGACGAGGGAACGACCGTAGCTGGCGTGACCACCCAGAATCTGTGCTGCTCGGCTGAGGTTGAACTGTGCCGCGCGCATCTGGTGCATGGCCGCGCGCGGGCATTGGTGGTCAATGCAGGCAACAGCAATGCCTTTACGGGGCAGCGCGGAAAGGAAGCGGTGGATGCGATTACTGCGCAGGTCGCTGCACACTTGAACTGTGACGCGACCGACATATTCGTGTCTTCAACCGGTGTGATCGGCGTTCCCCTGCCCCTCGACAAAGCACAGGCAGGGCTGACAGCGGCCTTCGACGCACCACCCTGCAGCTGGGAAGATGTCACGCACGGTATCGGCACCACGGACACCTTTGCGAAGGGCGCGACCGCAAGCGCGATGGTTGACGGCCGCAAGGTTCAGCTTGTGGGCGTGATCAAGGGGTCGGGTATGATTGCACCCGACATGGCGACCATGCTGGGCTATATCTTCACGGACGCCGCAATCGACGCCGCATTTCTTCAACGTCTCTTATCTGCGGCAAATCAATCGAGCTTCAGCTGCATCACCGTCGACAGCGACACGTCAACCAGCGACACGGTACTTGCATTTGCAACCGGCAAGGCGGGCAACGCGCGGTTAACCTCGCTTGATGACGTTGGAGCCGATGCTTTTGCGGCTGCGCTGCGTGATGTCTGCCGCCAATTGGCGCATCTCGTTGTTCGCGATGGCGAAGGCGCACAAAAATTTATCGAAATCCAGGTGTCTGGCGCCGCCAACGACGAAAGCGCTCGGCGCATTGGGTTGGCCATTGCCAATTCGCCCTTGGTTAAAACCGCAATTGCGGGCGAAGATGCCAATTGGGGCCGTGTGGTGATGGCCGTCGGCAAAGCAGGCGAACCTGCAAACCGCGACACACTCTCCATCCGCTTTGGTGCGACCTTAGTCGCGCGCAACGGACTTGCCGTTGCCGATTATGATGAAGCGCCTGTCGCGCTCCACCTAAAACAAAAAGAAATCGAAATCGGCGTTGATCTGGGCGTCGGGTCAGGACAAGCCACGGTGTGGACATGTGACCTGACCCACGGTTATATTAGCATCAACGCCGATTACCGCAGCTAATATGCGCGATTAAAGCGCAGCTTCGAGCCAGCTTTTCAACTGCGCCTTGGGCGCCGCGCCGACCTTAGTGTCGGCGATTTCGCCGTCCTTGAACAGGATCATCGTCGGAATGCCGCGCACGCCATATTTGGCAGGCGTATCGGGATGATCGTCAATGTTCAGCTTCACAATCTCAACCTGTCCGGCGAGCTCTTCGCTGATTTCTTCAAGGCTTGGGCCAATCATCTTGCATGGGCCGCACCATTCGGCCCAAAAATCGACCAATACGGGTTTGCCAGATGCCAGCACAGTTGCGGCGAAATCATTATCACCTACGGATTTTGTAGCCATGTTAATCTCCTTTGTTCGCCCCCATGTATTCGCGCCGCTAGAGGCTGACAAGGACCATACGCAATAGTTTTGCTTACCCCATCAAGAGGCGGGGTAATAAGGGGCCAAAATAGCGTCGGAAAGCGTAATGAAACGCGGCGCATGCGTGAAAAGCAACGAAACCTCCACCCGCGCATCAGGAAATATGGTCTGTAATGCCGACCGATAATGCGCCATTTGCCGCAGATGCGGGGTTGGAACGCCGGTTTCATCCATGGGCACCTGACGGCCCGTCTTAAAGTCTATTGCACGCACCAAACCCGGTTCTACGAGCAGCCTATCAATCCGTCCGTTAATAACTGTCTCACCCACCACAGCGACCAGAGGTATCTCCGCGCGTGCAGAAGGCCCAAAAAACGGGGCCCATTGCGTATCATGCACTATCGTGCGCACCTCGGCGATAATCTTCGCCGTATCAATAGCATGATCAGGTGTCTGCGCTTTCAACCATTGCTCGGCCTTTTGGAGCGATGCATGATCGGTGATGCGTTCCAGCAAAGCATGGATCAATTTGCCGCGCGCGGCCGCCTGGCGCATGGCCGAAGTCGCTGGCGCATCGCCATAATCGTCATCGTCCAGACGCGACGGGACCAAAGGACGCGGTGGCCGTTGTTCCGCCGGCGCGGGTGCAAAGAGCCACTGGGGCGTGCTCACGCGTGTTTCGGCCCGCGCAATCGGATCATTGCTGCTTTCTGGAGCCCGCAAAGACACCCCTTCTAGCCCGACATGGCGCAACACCCTGCCCCAGCGCGCATCATTTTCCCAATCGCACCCAAGCGCAATCATCCCTTTTTGCAGGAGCGCACACCAGCTTTCGGCTGGCGGCTCGCCCTTACGGCTGATGCCAAGCGATCCAGCCATAATCAGCCGCTCTTCGGCGCGCGTGATAGCGACATAGAGCAAGCGTTTATGTTCCTGCAGCTCGCGGGTCTTTTGCATGTCCATAATGCCCTGCAACCGTCCGGACTGTTCCGCTTTGCGAATGGGTAATAATGGCGTGCGATGCCCCTCATCCATTAACAGTTCAACCGATTGGTCCGGCTTTTTGGTGGGATCCGACGTGACATCAGCCAGTATGACAACAGGCGCCTGCAAGCCCTTGGCTCCGTGGACCGTCATGATCCGCACCTCTTTGCTGCTGCTGTCCCCTTCGCGTTTGATTTCTGTGTCGCCGCGGTCGAACCACGCAATGAATTTTTGCAAGCCGCCACCGTGCTGCTGTTCAAATTGCAACGCGGCGTTCAGCATTTCCTCGATTGGAACCAGCACTTCGCCGCCCAAACGCGCCGTGAATTTGCGCCGCGCGCCGATTGGCCCGGACAATATCTGTTCAAGGAAATGATACACCGTCGTGAAGTCGGCCATCGCCAGCATATCACGCAGCGGAGCCATCTGCTGGCTCAGCTCGGGCCGGTCACGAATATGTTGCCACAAGCTGCCCTTGCGGTCGCCGACATAGCCATATTGGAGGAGCGTTTCCTGCGACCAGCCCATGATGGGCGATACAAGTATACAGGCCAGGCTGAAATCATCATTGGGCTGCAACACAAATTTGATCGCTGCAAGCAGATCCTGTACCACCAAAGGCTGCAGCAAACGCAGCCTATCGATACCCGCAACAGGCACTTTGCGCTCATGCAATTGCGCGACCAGCATCGACGCCATCTCGCCCCGGCTGCGCAGCAAGAACATGATATCACCGGGTTCAAGGGTCCGGCCTTTGCTCACCAACCAAGGTTTTGCGTCAATCAGCGCCTTGACATGATCGGCCAGCTTTTCGGCAAGCGCACGTTTTTCGTCGCTGAACCAATCCTCTTCCTCGTCCGCCGAAGCCCCGTCATCCTGCAACTTTGGTTTTGCGCAAATGGGCTCGAAAAGCTCAACCATCCCGATTTGGGGCTTTTCACTATAATGCTCCGCAATGTCCCCGCTGACCCCGAAACTTTCAGGGCCTGCCTCTTCAATGACAGCATTAACGAAATCAAGAATTGGCGCTGTGGACCGAAAACTCTGCGATAAGGTAAGCCGGCTCAACTCAGATCCCGATGCGCCAATGCGGTCTGCGAAATACACCCCTGCCGCTTCATAGCGTTCCGGCGCAGTGCCTTGGAACCCGTAAATGGCTTGCTTGAAATCACCGACAGAAAATAGGGTGCGGCTTCTGTCGGGGTGGACGCCCATGCCGCTGTAAAAATCATCACTGAGCGCGCTGATTATGTCCCATTGGGCGGCGTTGGTATCCTGTGCTTCATCCACCAATATATGGTCGATTTGCCGATCGAGCTTAAACCGAACCCAATCCGCCATTTGGCTGTGCTTCAGCAAAGCCGCTGTGCGTCGGATCAAATCGTCAAAATCAACCGCGCCAAGGGCCTGTTTCGCTTTGCCATATTGCGCAGAAAATTCCTTACCCACCAACAAAGCCCGCGCGAGCCGATCGGCATATTGTGCGCGCGCGACTTCACCTATGAGCTGGTTCGTCCACTGGAACATCTCAAGCGCCAACGACCCATAAGCGTCATGCATGGGGGTATGGCCTCTGGAAGATGTCTGAGGCTCACCCTTTCCGGTTGACCAACAACTGTGGAGTTCCTGTAATTGTATCGCCCGTTCGGCAGGCGTGCGCGATAGCCAGTCCTGCAGCACTGCAGCACGCTTGCCCCCGCGGCTGTCGGCTTTGTTATCGCACCACAAAAGATTGGCATCGATAATCGCTTGCAGCGCGGCACGCGGAATATTCTCGTCGGAAAATGTAGCCTCCAGCATATCTTCAACGGAGCCTGTAAAGCGCACATCCGCTAAGCGCCGCGCCCAGACCATAGCGCCGGCATCATCGGGGATAGATGCCATCACGTCGGGCGCAGCGGCCGTGCGGTGCAAGAACCGCAGCGCCGCCTCCTCACCCATGATCAGGCTGAGTTCCTGTAAATTTTCGATTATCCTGATGTCGCCGCGTTCCTCGGCATCAATAACCAAATTTGCGAGTGCCGCGTCGAGCAATTCCCTTTGTTCACGGCCCTCAACGGGTTTGAAACCCGGCACCAATCCCGCTTCTTCGGGAAAGCTGCCGAGCAGAGATTGGCAGAAACTGTGGATGGTCAGTATCTGCAAACCACCGCCAGGTGCGTCCAGTACCTTTGCAAACAGTTGCCGTGCCTTTTTGCGGGCTTCGGGACCAGCCTCCGCGCCAATAGCCTCAAGATCATGGAAAAGGATTTTATCATCCAATTGCACCCATGACGCCAACAGCTGGTTGATCCGGTCCGCCATTTCGGAGGCACCGGCCTTAGTGAACGTGATGCACAATAGGTTTTCCGGCTCTACATCATTTTCCAACAGCAACCGGATGACACGCGCGGTCAGCACCTGCGTTTTGCCTGTGCCCGCCGATGCGCTCAACCAGATGTTATCGTGGGGAACAACGGCGCTTCGTTGTGCTGATATGAGCGGGTGGAGGGTTTTGGCAGCCATGCTCATATGGTATCCTCGATAACAGCCTGACGGCCATTCCATTCCTGCAAGCGCATCAGTTGGTCATAATCACCATACAGCGCAAATTCAGGATGCAGCTTGGCGGTGAAAGGCGTATTGCCCAAGATCCAATTGCTAATCGCGGCCTCAGCTTGTTCGACCGCGAAAGCGATAAACTGATCCCGTTCGGGCTTTTTGTCTGCAGGACGTGTGCTGGTCGGCACGGTGATAGAACCAAAATCTTTGGTTTTGTTCTTGGCCAAGCTCCAATACTCAAAATGGCTCGCCGCGCCCGAAACGCCTTTAAAGGCCAATTTCTCTGCCATATAACCAATCAACCCGAGCTGCAGTGCAAATCCTGCGTTGATCTGCTTAGTCGATGGCGGCGTGCCGGTCTTATAGTCGATAATGACAAGGTCGCCATCTGCGGTTCGATCAATCCGGTCCACGCGGCCGCGCACGACGATGCCTTTGATGTTGACGGTACCAGGCTGCTCGGCAACCGCAACCAAGCGGCCTTCTTCAGTGATCAACCGCTTCGTTTCATCCGCCACCCAGCGCAGACCAGCGGCGATACGCGGCTGCCATAATGCGCGCAGCAGCGGGTCCGTCGCTTCCTGTGCCAACAAGTCGTCCGCACGCTTCGCGAGCATGTCGACCGCGCAAGCATCCTGTGTGAACCATTTTTCCAAGATCTCGTGCACAAGGCTTCCGCGCCACGCATAGCTTGGCTCGGCATCCACTTTTTCCAGCACCGGTAGGCCGAGGATACGCTTGGCATAAAATGAATATGGGTCAGACTTCAACTGGTCGAAATCGGTAACGGACAAAGACACCAAGCGTTGTTCCGCATTTGGCATCGGCAAGGGCCGCTTGGCGAAGGGAACGGTTTCCTCGGGTCGATCAAGCGCGCGCGCCCACGCCAAAAGTTCATCATCCGCCACAAGCGTTTGTGCCGTTAGTGCCTTAATCCGCAACAAAAAGCGCGACGCAACGGTCGGTCCGCCACGATCACGCCGGGCACGCGTCAACAGTACCTCTTGCGCACCCAATGCCGTAGCAAGATCGTGCGCCGACAAGCCAATGTTCCGGTCCAACGTCGGCAGTTTCAAATGCCGCCGGATCGCGGGCGCCAACCATGGGTCGGGCTGCGCAATTTGTGGCCATGTGCCTTCGTTCAATCCCGAACAAATCAGCAAATCCGCTTGCTGAAGGCGCGCTTCAAGCAAACCATATATCGCCACGCGGGGGTGCCCACCATAAGGCGGGCGAACGACAGCACTGGAGAAAATCTCGTTAAACGTGGCGACCAGACCCGTAACCTCGACACAACCTAGCGTCGAAAGGTCGCCCGAAGTGACCTCCTCCCACATGCGCGCCAATTCGCGGCCACTGGCGCCGCGCCAGATAGCGCCATCGGTCAGGCGTGTCGCGACATCGCGCAACGTTGCCAGAATATCATCAAACGGTCGGCTATCCGCGCATTCCAGTGGCGCCAAAAGCGTCGCAACGTCGGACCACCAAGCTATAAGTTGTGCATTCGGCTTTCGTGCCGTCTGCAACCGTGTCGTGATTGCAGCCAAACCCACCCCATTCGGCGTACCCCGCACCGCAAGATCAAGCTGCCGCACATGGTCCAACCAAGCAAGCCGTTCTGTACCCGCAAATGCCAAAGGATGCTTCGCAATGGCCAAAATAGTCGATGCGGAAAAACGGCTTGAGATGGCGTCCACCAATGCAAGTGCAAGCGTGCCTGGCGGTGTTTGCAGCAAGGGTATACCCGCACTATCGTCGACCTGTATGCCCCATCTGCGCAACTGCCCGGCGACGCGGACCGCCAATTCACGATCGGGCGTTATGAGAGCGGTGCGTGCGTGTGCAACCTCCAGCGCCCCCCGGATACGCACCGCAATCGCCTTTGCCTCTTGCGCGCTATCCTCTGTTTCCAACCACTTCGCATGCGGCAAGCTTTTGCTTGAAGCAGGCAGGCCCTGCCATTGGACACTGTGCTCCGGCAGACAAAATATCTCCGAAATTGCAGCGCCTTTCGGTTCTGGCTGGGCTGTCGGGAGGATATCAATCTCGCCGCGGTCAATACCCATCAATTCGAGCAGATGTTTCAAGTGAAATTGCGGATGCACTTCGATATTGCGGCGGCGATCAAAGCCTTGCGCATCGTCGGTGGAGGCCGACAGGTCATTCCAGCGCTCGTCGGATAAGGCAAGGTCGACACCCGGCAAGATGACATATCCATTCGGCATGCGGGCTACCCGGCGCAGCACCCGCGCCACGGCCTTGGCCGATGTTGTTATGCCCACTGCTATAATGGGGCCTTCAACCATATTTTCTGCAAGGCGCCGTTCCAACGCCGCAAGCAAATGATTCCGGCGTTCGGCTGGCCCCATGAGTTTGCGCGCGGTCAACGCCACATGATAGGCAGGCAATATCTGCAAAAGCCGACCATAAGCGCTTTGCCAATGGCCAGCCAAGTCCGCATCGATGGCGATATTTTCTATCTGGGTGAAATCGACCAGATCAACCTCAAGCTCGTCAATCAAGTCCGCCAATTTGCGCGCCAACCGCAACGCTTCTGCGGGTGAAAGCGCCGCATCGTGGGGCTTATGGTCATTAACAAGCTTTGCCAGTAGCATCAGGCGATCAAACGCGCCGATCGCTGGCCATATCGCGATGTCCGTATCAATGGGGTCAAGCATTGGCCCCAAGGCTTCGTCCAATTGCATATCGCCCACGGCCACCATGCGCGGCAACAGCATGCCCGGCGCGGCCTGCCGGACAAACGCCTCCGTCATCGACTTAATCGCCCGGTTATTGGGCAGCAACAATATGTTGTTGCTAATTGCTAGCGGGTCAGCGCCCGCGGATTGCAATACCCATTGCGCAGTTACATCGCACAGGTCGTTGCCCAACGGGACATTGAATACATGGGCGCGCAGGGCAGAGATGTTATCCCCTGCCATGTTCCGCCAACCGGGTCTCTGTAGCCGTAATTGCGGCTGGGTACCCGACATCAAACCACAACCCTTCGTGCACTATGCCCATGCAGCGGCCCTGCGCGATGGCGCGGTCCCAGAAAATATTCGTTGAAAACACATCGGCCGGTGGATCAACGATCAGGCGCTTGGACAGCATCTGAATACCGGTCCACACATATTTCGCTGGCAAATCGCCTTGTCGACGCGACAACCGACCATTTTCGTCCATGTTGAAGTCACCAGTGCCTTGGCTGTTGTAAGCGACCTCCAGAGGGATAAGGAGCATGAGGACATCCATATGGGCATCATCCCAAGCCGCCATCAGCCGCGAAATCGCATTTTCGCCTGCATTGGTCCACCAATTGTCCGCGTTTACGCACAGAAAAGGATCATCCGAGATGATGGGCAATGCGTGGACTAGTCCGCCGCCTGTATCGCGCAGCAAATCCCGCTCGTCCGATATGCGCACATCGAGGTCGGATGCAGATGCGGCAAGATGCTGCTCCACCTGCTCCGCGCAATAATGCACGTTAACGACAATTCTGCCGACCCCTGCGTCACGCAGATGGTCAAGCACATGGTCAAGCAAGGCAGTACCGCCAACTGCGATTAATGGCTTTGGACGGTCGGCCGTCAGCGGCATCATCCGCGTGCCCTTGCCTGCCGCCATGATCATCGCGGTATCGACAGGCTTACCCATTGATATGCAATTCAGTGGGCATGGTGTTGCGCATTTCAACCGGAATAGTTGTGTCGAACCAGTGCTTCACGGCCGCAAGATCTGGATGGGCCAAGTCGCGCTCGAGCAATACCCACATGCGCGGCAGAAATGACAAATAACGTTCCTTGCCATCGCGTTTCCACAAACGCGTGAAGATGCCGATAATCTTCGTATTTCGTTGTGCACCCAATAACGCATAATGCGCATCAAAGTCGGCATCCGGCTGCGCCATTTCGTGATAATATGCGCGCATCTCTGCCTCAAGCGCTGGCGACACGTCACGCCGCGCGTCTTGCAGCAAGGACACCAAATCATAAGCCGGGTGCCCAACCAAAGCATCCTGAAAATCGATCATGCCTTGCTGCCCATCATCAAGCAGCATGATGTTTTCGGCGTGATAGTCCCGCAAAACGGTCACTTTTTGATAATCGGACAGCGGCGCCAAGGCTTCCGTCCAGACACGGTCAAATTCAGCGCGATCAAAATCAAGGCCCATGGCCGGCATGTACCACTCAGACAAAAGCTGCACTTCACGCATATAGGTTGCCATGTCATAGTGCTGTGTCTGCACAGCCGGCGTTGCCGAGAGGCGCACAATAGCGTCAATTGCGGCGCGGTACACTGCGACCTCATCTTCGGGGTGCGCGTCCAGATGCTCACGCATCCGCCGGTCACCAAAATCCTCCAAGAGCACAAAACCGCGCGTGAGGTCGGTCGCGAAGATGTCAGGTGCGCGGAACTGATGCCCGTTTAGATATTGCGCAACATGGATGAAGGGACGCGGGTCTTCATGCGGCGGCGGCGCATCCATCAATATCGCTTTTCCGCGCGCCGCACAATCAACGCGGAAATAGCGGCGGAAGGAGGCATCGCCAGCAACAGGCGTCACCTGCGCCGCGGTCCATCCATGCGCAACCAGGAAATCGTCCAAACCAGCAGGCGGGGTCATATCAAGTACGGGTGTCATTTTCATCCATTTTCAAAGTCAAAATTCGGCTTCCGTCCGCTTGCGGCACTATGTCGATGATGTGGCTTGGCACCACATAGGCTGGACCAAATCGTTCCGCCCATTCGACCAAAGTAATGCGGTCACTGCGTTCGTCCGCCAACCCCAGCTCGTCTAGTTCGTCAACATTGTCCAATCGATACAAATCGACATGGGCCACGGCAATAGAAACATCTGGCGGCTCATAGCTATGGACTATCGCGTAAGATGGGCTGGCAACTTCGCCCGCGAACCCAAGGCCTGCCAATATGCCCGCGCACAGCACGGTTTTGCCTGCACCAAGCGGACCATTGATCGCAACCCAATCGGACTGCTTTAAGTCTTGCGCAAGCTTTTTACCAAAAGCGCGCATGTCTGCATCCGTCACGATGATCATTTGGGGGGGAAGGCCATAATCACCGTGGTCCCCTGCCCGGCCTCAGAATGTAAATGGAAGGTACCACCGTGCGATTCAATAATTCGGCGTGCCAAGGGCAAACCAAGCCCGCGATTTTTCGCGCCGGCAGCATCCCCGCTTTGCACAGCGCCATCGCTTGGAGGAAGGCCCCGAACATCCTCGTCACTTATACCCGAACCATTATCGGATATGACAAGTTCAAGCACGTCATTGTGCCAACGGGCGAAAAACAACACTTCCCCGCCTTCACGGTGATAACGGATCGCGTTGTCGAGAATCTGCCCCCCAGCTTGGCCCACGCGTTTAACATCCAGCGAAATCGCGCCCTTGGCCTCACCGCATTCGACCTGCAACGACACGCCCGCAGCCATCGCCATCTGCGCCTTCGTTTCTGCAATCTGTGTCACCAATGTCGGAACATCGACTTCTTCAAGCACCAGCGGCAACGCCCCTGCCTCAATCTGGCTATAGTCCAACACGGTGTTAATCTGCTCCGAAAGCTGATCCGCTGATTGCAAAATGGCATCGACATATGCGAGAGCCTGCGGCGCAAGGTCGCCCGCAATGCCCGCCTTCAATAAATCTGCAAAGCCGCTGATAGATGTCAAAGGCGTGCGGAATTCGTAGCTCATATTAGCTAAGAATTTGCCTTTAATGGCATCAGCATCCTGCAAAGCACTGCTGCGGTCCCGCAAGGCCTGTTCAATCTTCAACGTGTCGGACATATCGAGCATAGTGAACAGCGTGTTGCCATCGGGTAGCGGAATTGTTGCAATCTGAAACATCCGACCATCAGCAAAAATAGCCCGGCTCTTGCGCTGGGCGCGGCTCGACGATGTCATGCGGATAAGCTCGCCCAAAACATTTATCTGCATCGGATTTTGAAGATGCGCCGAAAGCAACGGCAGCAACTCATCCAGCCTTGGGTGCTTAATCAGTTGATCGTCCGACAGTGTCCACGTCTCTGCAAACAAACGGTTCCAGATACTTAACCGGCCATCCGCTGAGAAGACCGCAATCGCTTCAAACAAATTATCAAATGTTGCGGTGCGCACACGCAGCAAGATATCCCGCGCGCTGGCCAGTTGTGCCTGTTCGGTACGATCTTCGAAAATCATCAGCAGACCGCCATCCGGAATAGGTTGCGCCAACACGCGCAAATGCGTCCCGTCCGGTAACAGCCAATTTTCTTCGGTTGGATCAGACGCGCGGAACCATTCCTCGCGTCCCTTGCGCCAGGCCGGAAAATCACGCACTTCGGGCAGCTTTCCATTTTCGCGCATGCGGTCAAGAACCCGCGCAAATTCTGGCTTTTCGGAAAGCCACTGGTCTCGAAATGAAAACAGACTTTGAAATGGAAGATTTGCAAAGCTGAGCACCTGCCGGGAATCAAACTGCGCAACGCCGGCCGACATGAGGTTCAAAAGGTCACGCTGCGCCTCCGAAAGTTCGCGCACTTCGGATTTCGTATCGATCAAGTCTTGGACGTCGATCGCCAGTCCAGCAACGCCTGACGCCCCCAACGGGATGTCAAACACGCGCAACTGCCGGCGCTCGCCATTCAGCGTTGCCGACACGACCCTTTCCTTTTGGATTTCTTCGGCCGCAGCCTCAGCAGCGAAATCCGCTGCGGTTTTGCCATTTTCTGGCTCAAGCAGTTCAACACCCTGCTCGACAACTTGAAGCCCATCGGTCGCGCCAACCGCCTCGACATAAGCATGATTTACAAAATGCAGGTTCAAGTCAGGGCGGCGATGCCACATCGGAATAGGCGCAGCTTCAATCAGACCAGCCAATGCAGCGAATGCTGAACGCGCCGCGTCCGACTCCTGCGCCCGTTTTTCAAGTTCATGCAGGCTTTCCGTTGAATCAAAAAACCAGAGTAAGGCAGCGCCATTGGGGTAAACAATCGCGTCAGCAATGTTACCGACGACGGTTAATCTGCGGTGTGAACCTTCAATTGCCAACGGTAGTGTAAAACCCCGCCCTGTGCGCTGGGTCTCACGCACCTTGGCCTCAAGTTCGGCAAGATCCTCAATTGCAAGTCCAGCATTGTCGTGACCGCTAAGATCCGAAAGCACGGACGCAGGTCCATTCAGACCAAGCAGCCGCGCAAACCGATCGGACGCCTCAATACGTCCATCACCTTTAACCACCACAGGAAGCGCTGGCGCAATTTCCAAAAGGCGCCCCACACGCGTCGCTTGGCGCAGCAATTTGTTCGATTGGCTGCGCATAGACAGCCCGACCCAAATGGCAACAGTCGCTCCTACAAGCCAAAGCGCCATCAAAATGCCTATCAGTGCAATTGGCAGGCCAGTGCCTGTCATCGTCATGCGCCCTCTATATTGCCACGCATATGCTAATGCCCAAATGATTGGCCTGCGCAACGAAAAAAGCCCGCTACGTTTCCGCAGCAGGCTTATTCACATCACAATAGGACGGATTATCAATAGCGATAATGGTCTGGCTTGAACGGGCCTTCGGTTGAAACGCCAATATATCCAGCCTGCTTGTCGGTCAGCTTAGTGAGTTTAACACCCAGCTTTTCGAGGTGGAGCGTCGCAACTTTTTCATCGAGATGCTTTGGCAGAACGTAAACCTCGTTCTTATAGTTTTCACCGTTTGTCCAAAGCTCGATTTGCGCAAGCACTTGGTTGGTGAAGCTCGCCGACATCACAAAGCTTGGATGTCCGGTAGCACAGCCAAGATTAACTAAGCGGCCCTTGGCAAGAACGATGATTTGCTTTCCGTCCGGAAACTCCACCAAATCGGTACCAGGCTTCACTTCGTTCCAGCTATAGTTGGACAAAGCGGATATCTGAATTTCGCTGTCAAAATGGCCAATGTTACACACAATGCTCATGGGCTTCATGTTCATCATATGCTCAGCGGTAATGACATCTGCGTTGCCGGTGGCGGTGCAGAAAATATCTGCACGCTTTACGGCTTCTTCCATCGTGACAACTTCAAAACCTTCCATCGCAGCCTGTAATGCGCAGATTGGATCTATCTCAGTGACCATCACGCGCGCGCCGCCATTGCGGAGCGACTGGGCTGACCCCTTGCCAACGTCACCAAAGCCCGCAACGCAGGCAACCTTTCCAGCGAGCATGACGTCTGTGGCGCGGCGAATGGCATCAACGAGCGATTCCTTGCAGCCATAGAGATTGTCGAATTTCGACTTGGTCACGCTGTCATTGACGTTGATCGCTGGGAAAGGCAGCTCGCCCTTCTTCGCGATTTCGTACAAGCGATGGACGCCCGTTGTGGTTTCTTCCGACACACCCTTCAGGTTTTTTACCGTCTCCGTCAGATAGCCCGGTTTTTTGGCGACAAAGGCTTTCAAAGCGCGCTGGAATTCAACTTCTTCTTCATTCTCGGGCTCACCAAAGGTTTCACCGCGCTCAAGCTTCGCGCCCCATAATGCAAACATGGTGGCGTCACCACCATCGTCTAGGATGATGTTCGCAGTTGTGTCGTCACCCCAATCAAAGATACGGCCGACATAGTCCCAATAATCGGCAAGGCTCTCGCCCTTGATGGCGAACACCGGAATGTCCTGCGCGGCAATCGCGGCTGCGGCGTGATCCTGAGTGGAGAATATGTTGCACGTTGCCCAGCGCACATCAGCGCCAAGCGCGGTCAATGTCTCAATGAGAACCGCTGTTTGTATCGTCATGTGCAGCGAACCAACGATCCGCGCACCTTTCAGCGGCTGTGATGGACCAAATTCTTGGCGCAATGCCATAAGACCGGGCATTTCGGTTTCGGCAATATTGATTTCTTTACGGCCGAAATCGGCCTCGCCGATATCGGCAATGACATAATCGTTGAAAGCCACAGGCGTCTTCTCCGGGAGGTTCTAGATATCAGGCCTTTAGCCGCCGATTACGATATAATCAAATATAAAGATTGCTTTATATGGCATGGTACATGAGTGGCCTGGCCTCTGCCATATGATTGCGGCGCTTCCGCTAAGTCATTGGCCTTAAAAATCATGGTATTCAGCGACGTCCTCTTGACTTGGCAAGGCCGGTCTCGGATGACGTATCGAAATATTTCTCAAAGGATTGAACATATGAGCATATCTGTTGGTGACAAAATTCCGGACGTCAAACTGGTCAAGGCAACCGCTGAAGGGCCCCAGCCTGTTCAGTCTGGGGAATATTTCGCAGGGCGTCGCATCGCTTTATTCTCTGTACCGGGCGCTTTTACGCCAACATGTTCAGCGCGGCATCTTCCGGGCTTCGTAGAGAAATCCGATGAACTTGCGGCAAAGGGCATCGACGAAATCGCATGTACCGCAGTGAACGACGCCTTTGTATTGGGCGCTTGGAACAAGTCCGGCGGTTCGGACGCGATCGTTATGCTTGCAGACGGAAATGGCGACTTCGCAGCGGCGCTTGGGTTGGAAATGGACGGAAGCGCATTTGGCATGGGCAAGCGCGGCCAGCGTTTCTCGCTGGTCGTTAATGATGGCATCGTTGAGCATGTCAATGTCGAAGCGCCGGGCGATTTCAACGTCAGTTCAGCAGAATATATGCTCGGCCAACTCTGATATCTGATCAAACTTACCGACTAGGTACAAGAATGGGAGGGGCGACCCTCCCTTTTTTGTTGCCAAAATTGCAAAATTCGGTGAAATGTGGATATGACTAGTCAACACACTCAAAGCATTATTACTCAACTCACCACTGAATATGAAGCCTCAGTAAAACGGCTCCAATCCGCGCTTGCAAGTTATTTGAAAGACAAAACCCCGCCTTCGGCAGACCAGCGCGCAAACAATGATTTTTGCTACCCCGAACTTGTAATCACATATGCGGGCAAGACGCGTGAGAGTAAATCCAACTTAGCTTTTGGCAAGCTGGAGAAGATCGGCACGTTCCGCACCACCTTCACCAAGCCGGACCTTTTCGCTGAATATATTGGCGCACAGCTTGATTTGTTGGTTGAGCAATATGAACTCGACATATCCGTTGGCCGCAGTAGCCAAGAAATCCCCTTCCCTTATGTGCTAGACGGATCAGCGGATCTTGAGCTTGGCACCGTCAGTCCCAATGAATTGGCGCGGTATTTCCCGACAACAGAGCTCGCTGACATTGGTGACGAGATCGCCGATGGACTGCTGCGCATAAAGGGCAATAGTAATGCGCCGCTCGCTTTGTTCGATGGATTACGCACCGACTTCTCACTTGCCCGCCTGCGCCATTACACAGGTGCGCCCGCCGAACATGTGCAGCATTATATCTTGTTCACCAACTACCACCGTTATGTCGACGAATTTGTTAGCTGGGCTTGCACGCAAGTCGGCAATGGCCGCTACACCGCTTTGTCGGGTGCTGGCGGGCTATATGTCGACAAGCCAACAGACAATGCCGCGCAGCTTGTTGCCGACAGCACTTGGCGCAGGCACCAGATGCCCGCATACCATCTCATCGCACCGGATCGTTCTGGCATTACACTCGTCAACATCGGCGTTGGTCCATCCAACGCAAAAACCATTTGCGACCACCTAGCGGTGCTGCGGCCCGAGGCTTGGCTGATGATTGGCCATTGCGGCGGGCTTCGGGAAACGCAACGCATCGGCGATTATGTTCTTGCCCATGCTTATTTGCGCGATGACCATATATTGGACGAGGTTTTGCCACCTGAGATCCCCATCCCGCCCATTGCCGAAGTGCAGCAAGCTTTGGCAAGCGCCGCAGAACATGTTTCGGGCACCAGTGGAGCGGATCTTAAGCGGCGCATGCGCACGGGTACCGTTGTCACAACTGATGACCGAAATTGGGAATTGCGCTATTCCGCATCGGCGCTGCGCTTCTCACAAAGCCGGGCGATTGCTATAGATATGGAGTCGGCGACAATTGCGGCGCAGGGCTATCGGTTCCGCGTGCCTTATGGCACTTTGTTATGTGTTTCGGACAAGCCGTTGCACGGCGAAATCAAGCTGCCAGGCCAGGCGAACCGGTTTTACGAAGAAGCCATAGCCGCACATTTACAAATCGGCATTCAAACCTGCGAGTTACTGCGCGAGGCTGGGAATAGCCTCCACAGCCGCAAGCTGCGCGCATTCAACGAACCGCCTTTCAGATAAACGCGTAGGAACGAAACCGACGCCCAACGATTATAATGAGTTATTACAACCTAGGAGGAACTACTCATGCCAAAAAATTCCACAGAATCCGCAGTATTCAGCAAGCTTTTGAACAAGCTGCGTAGCATCGTAAATGGCCTTACCGGCAATGCGCGTTCAGCGGCTGAGACGGCGTCCTCAAGCGCCAAATCGGCGGTCGATTCTGCCACAAGTGCGGCTGCTACCGCAGGCGCCGTCATTAAGGAAAATCCTGGCAAAACCGCTGCCGTTGCGGGCGCAGTTATCGCCACCGCTGCTGCTGCCGTGGCCGGTAAAAAAGTTTATGACCGCAAAGCTGCCAAGAATGCAAAGCCGGCAGCGAAAAAACCTGCGGCTCAAAAACCAGCTGCCAAAAAGCCTGCAGTGAAGAAGCCCGCAACAAAGACAGTTGCCAAACCCGCTGCTGCACCTGCCTCACCAGCAAAGCCTGCGACGCGCGCAAAACCAGTTGTGAAAAAAGCGGCGCCTGCAAAGCCAGCGCCTAAAACAACCGCCTAACTTCGGGGATATACACGGCCCCGCCCGATACAGGCGGGGCCGTCTTAGCTACCAGCCCTTTTTCGCGCACTTGTTTTGAGCCTTGAGCCATTTCATCAAAGGCGCAAAATACTCCAGCATCGGCTTGCCCGACATTTCACGTGTTCCGGTGAACGCCTGCAGCGCATCTGGCCAAGGCTTGGATGCGCCCATTTCAAGCATGGCATTCAGCCGCGTTCCTACTTCCTTGTTGCCGTAGAACGAGCAGCGGTGAAGTGGCCCTTTCCATCCGGATATATCGCAAGCCGCCTTGTAAAATTGGAACTGCAATATCCGTGCCAGGAAATACCGAGTATATGGCGTGTTGCCGGGAATATGATATTTCGCTCCAGCGTCAAAACGATCGGCTGCACGAGGAACTGGCGGAACAATGCCTTGATATTGTAAACGTAAGTCGGTCCAGCCCTTGTTATAATTTGCCGGCGCAATGGATCCATTAAAAACGCCCCAACGCCATTTATCGATCAGCAAGCCGAATGGCAGGAACGCGACCTTGTCCATAGCTTGACGCAACAGCAGCCCATTGTCCTTATCTGCACCGGGTATCTTGGCAGGGTCAAGCAGACCGATCTGGACAAGATAATTGGGCGTAATCGATAATGCGATTGCATCACCAATTGCCTCGTGGAAGCCATCATTTGCGCCATTTAGATACAGATAGGGCTGCTTATTATATGCGCGCTGATAATAATTGTGCCCAAGCTCATGGTGGATGGTTACAAAATCATCCGTGTTCACTTTGATGCACATTTTGATGCGAAGGTCTTCAACATTGTCGATGTCCCATGCCGATGCGTGGCAGACCACCTCGCGGTCGGTTGGCTTGATAAACTGCGCACGGTCCCAAAAAGTTTTTGGCAGTGGCGCAAAGCCGAGCGACGAGAAAAAGCCCTCGCCGACCTTCACCATGTTTTTTTCCGCCGTGCCGCGGCTTGCTGTAAAATCCGCAACTTCGGTTTGCTTATACCCTTTGGCCACCAACAGCTCGCCAATGTCATACCCGATGTCGCCGGCGCCGGATGGAGCGACAACATCATAAATATTGCCCCATTCCTGCGCCCACATATTGCCCAGCAAGTCGGCGCGGATCGGTCCTGTTTTGGACTGGACCGCATCTCCATATTTTTTGTTCAGTTGCGTGCGGACATAGGTGTGTAACTCATCATATAAAGGCTTTACCTCAAGCCATAATTTGTCAGTCAGCTTGGCAAAGTCATCAGCGGGCATGTCATATCCGGACCGCCACATGGCACCGACATCGGCATAGCCAAGTTCAGTCGCGCCCTTATTGGCGATTTCCACCATCCGGCTGTAATCCGGCCCCATGGGCGCACCGACATTGTCATGCCAGCTCACCCACATTTCCTTCAACTCTTCGGGATTGCGGTTCGATCCCATCTCTGCCTCGATATCCGAGCCGTTGATTTCCTTGCCACGCAAAGTGCCGCGGCCCTTGCCATAAGAAGACTGCAATTTGGTCGAGATGGTCGCAAGTTCCGCTGCCGCTCCGGGCGTTGTGGGTGCGGGTAAGACAATGCCGCCACGCAGAATGTCTAGCTTGCGCTTCGTGTCATAGGAAAGCCCGGGTAGCGCCTGATATTTTGCAGCTGCGAGTGCATAATCAACCGCCTTTTCTGTACCGATTTCGCCATAACGCGCAGCGATCGCATCGGTGTCATCCGTCAAATAGGTGGCGTTAATCCACGCGACACGGCCACCTTCGACGGAAAAATCAAACAAGTCCTTTTCGGCGCGGGCAACAAACGCATCTGCATCAGCCACCGTTGGCGCTGCGGTCGCGGCCGATGCGTCCTGCGCCATGGCGACAGTTGGTACAGATAGGGTGGCGAATGCCAAAGCGGCAAGGGATACAAGATTTTTCATAAGGGGTTCCTGGATAAAAATATGACGCGATGGTGAAGCTTTCGGTTTACCCCGTCAAGCCGCGCGGCGCGACACCTGTTGTATCATGAGGGCGACAAGCACGCCAAGAAAGGTCACCAAAAACAATATCATTTTTACGGGCCGCATTTTGGCGGCAACGCACGCCAGCAGATCAACCCCGCCTGTGCCCGCGGCTTGAATAAGCTGGCTGATGGTTTCAGCATAATCAGTGATTGCAAAGCCAACGGCAGCAAACATGATGACTTTGCCGAGACGTGCCAACATCGGGCGCGATGACGCTGCAAACATCCGCCCACCAGCAAACGCACCCCACGCATAAACGCCGATGAATATGAGGTCCAACTCCATACTATAGATTGCCAGATCGTGCACACCGGCCGCAGCCCAGCCTGCATGGATGATATTCACCCGCGCCGCAGTGCCCGCTGCCTGATGGTCGCTCATGCCCAAGGGGGAGGCGTCCGTCACCAGCCAGACATTCATGACGATCTGAGCGGCTAACAACAAAATGCCGAACAGCCAAAACGTCCAGAAACGCCTTTCTAGGGCAGATTCTCCGCGCATGGCTACTGCACGGACAATGAAGCCGACAATGCCCCTGACAGGGCATCCTGGCGCGTCAAATGATAGGTTGTGTAGTCATGCAGCTGCCCGCCATGATTGCGCTTATATTCCCGCACCAACTTCCCACCCAAACGTTCAACGGCGGTGCGGGACCGGAAATTGTTCGCGCCAACCTGAAAGACCACGGTCTGAACAAACTGGAAGATATAATCGAGCATCAGCGCCTTCACTTCGCGATTAACACCCGTGCGCCAATATGCGGTCGCGAAAAAGGTCCAGCCAATTTCAATTTGATCGGCAACAATGTCGTAACTGGCAAAGCGTGTGCCGCCGATGATTTCGCCGGTTGCTTTGTCTGATATGGCAAACGCACCCTGCGATTCGATGGCGCCGGCAAAAAAATCGTCAAATACATCTTTTTTATACCGATCGGGAAAGGGGTGCATGGTCCATATTTCCGGATCTGAAGCCACTGCAAACAGCGCATCATAGTCAGCCACCATCAACGGCCGCAGCATGACCCGCTCGCCCATCAAAATTGGCTGAATGTCAAACATCGGCAACGTCACCAGACGTCTCCGGTTAAGGCGTCGACAAAGGCCTGCCCAAGCTCGGGCTTAATGACTGCGCTCATATGATTGCCCGGAACAGGGAAAAGCTTTCCACGGCGCAGTATCGCTACGAGGTCGTCAACCGAGCCATTATCATTGTCCTGCTCTCCGCACACCGCAGCGACGGGTAATGTCCATTGGGCAATCTGCGCCGAACTGGTGTCGATAAACGTCTCCAAAACACACCGCAAAGCTTCGGGATCACCGCCGGTGGTTTTCAGGAAGGCCTCTGCCATCCATGCAGCCGAACCCTTTTCATGATGCCCCAGATTGTCGAAAACATGGCGAAAATGAACGCCACGATAGGCCGTATTCGTGAGCCCCTGCAGCCCCATGCCTGAAATAACCGCCCGACCCGGCGCGGCACCGCGCGCAAGCATGCGCGAAACAGTGCGCCCGCCGAGCGAATATCCGCCCAAGTCGTAATCCTCGACGCCCAAATGCGCGAGCAACGCGAACTGGTCATCGGCCAATATGTCGCGGGGATAATGCACCGGATCATGGGGCTTACCGCTTAACCCATGCGCGCGCAGGTCGGGCATGATAACACGAAATCCGGCCTGCGCGAGCGGCGCAGCATGGCCATATTTAATCCAATTGGTGTCCGCTTCGGACATGAAGCCATGGATCAGCAGCAAGGGCCGCCCCTGCCCGATTTCACGCCAGGCAATTTTGACGCCGTCGGCGGCGAGGAAACTGTTGGAAGTGATCATTAGCTGCTTCTTCGTTCGTTCGGAGACAATATGTACTTAATGCCACGCACGTCTCTTTCAGGAAAGTTTTTTCGAAATTTGTGCACCGCACCAAAACAATCTTGCTAATAATAAGCATAGCTATTATGTCGATAGCATGAGTGACGATCTGGGGTTCCTTTTGGGTGACGCTGCGCGATTGCTTCGGCGGTCGTTTGACGAGCGTGCGCGTGCCATGGGCGTTACCCGGCCGCAATGGCGCGTGCTGGCTTTGCTTAAGCGTTTCGACGGAAGCACGCAGGTGACGGTCGCTGATATGCTTGATGTGGAACCCATCACACTTGGAAGAATGGTTGACCGCTTGCAGGATGCAGGTTTGGTCGAACGCCGCGCCGACCCCGCGGATCGTCGTAGCTGGCGTTTACATCTCACCTCGGAAGGTGAGAAGAAAATCGAGGCTTTGCGTCCGACGGCACTTGCGCTCTTTGATGACGCAATGGCCGGTCTGGACGAAGCACAACGTTTGGAATTGGAAGCAATGTTGAATATCGTTCGCGCAAATCTAACCCGTAAACCGCTTGAGGTGTCGCATGGCTGAGGCTGATCCACAAATCGACGTTCGCAGCAACTCGCCTGCCAAACCCCGCCGTTTGGCGCGTTTGGCGCTGCTTGGCTCTGTGCCGCTATTGTTGGCTGGCGGGGCTACAGCTTATTACATTGTGAACGACCATTATGTGTCGACCGACAATGCCTATGTCCAACAAGACAAGGTTTCAATTTCAGCCGAGGTCGGCGGACGTATCGTTGATGTTGCAGTCCGCGAGAATGACGTAGTCAAAAAGGGTGATCTTTTGTTCCGGATTGATCCGGCACCATATCAGATCGCTATTGAGCAAGCAGACGCATCGATTGCGGCGGCGCAAGTTCGGGTCTCATCGCTTCAAACCGAATATCAAAACACGAATGTGGATATTGAAAGCGCGCGTGAAGACGTCGCGTTTTATGAAAAAGAATATCAGCGGCAATCGTCGCTCATGCAGGACGGCTTTACCACGCGCGCTCGGTTACAAGCTGCGGAACATGCCTTGTCTGACGCACGCAGCCGCGTTGCATCCGCACAAGCCGGTGCAATAAAGGCGCGCGCGGCCCTCGCCACCGGATCGGCCGCACCCGGTATCAATCCCGCCATTAAAGCCGGTCAGGTGCAACGTGAGCAGGCTATGCTCAACCTCTCGCGCACTGAAGTGCGCGCGCCTGTTGCAGGCGTCGTAAGTCAAGCGGACCGTTTGCAGCTTGGTCAGATGATGGTGCAAGGCTTGCCCGGCGTCACCATTGTTGCGAGCAACAAAAGCTGGATCGAAGCCAACTTTAAGGAAACCGATCTTGCGCATATGCGCGTCGGGCAGCCCGCCGAAATCACATTTGATGCGTATCCTGACCTTAAGGTAAGGGGTAAAGTAGCAAGCATTGGCGCGGGTACGGGTTCAGAATTTTCTGTCCTTCCGGCGCAAAATGCCAATGGCAATTGGGTCAAGGTAACGCAGCGCGTACCCGTGCGAATATCGATTACCGACAAACCGAAGCGTGCAATGATTGCAGGATTGTCGGCCCATGTCCGCATCGACACCGACAAGTAATCCGCTCGATCAAGCGGCCTATCCGGTCAAAAACAAGGCGCTGCTGACGCTTGCCGTCATGGGGGCGACGATTATCCAGATCTTGGATTCGACGATTGCAAATGTGGCCATCCCGCATATGCAAACCAGCCTTGGCGCAACGATGGACACCATCACATGGGTCCTAACGAGTTATATCGTCGCAAGCGCTGTTGCGATGCCGATCACCGGATGGCTTTCTGACCGGATTGGCTCACGCAACCTGTTTCTGGCTGCGGTCGCAGGTTTTATCGTCGCGTCCATGCTGTGCGGAATCGCAACCAGCCTGACCGAGATGGTCGCGTTCCGCATATTGCAAGGTTTGTGCGCAGCCTTCATCGGCCCGCTTTCACAGACCATTATGCTCGACATCAACAAGCCATCTGAGGTGCCGCGCGCAATGTCCATCTGGGGCATGGGCATTATGATCGCGCCCATATTGGGTCCGATGATCGGGGGCTGGTTAACCGAGAATTACAATTGGCGCTGGGTGTTTTACATCAATCTGCCCATCGGCATTCCGACATTGGCTATCCTCTGGTGGCTACTCCCGTCACGCCCTATCAACCGGCGAGAGCTTGATCGCTTTGGTTTTGCAATGCTCGCTATTGGTCTTGCGACGCTTCAGTTGTTGGTTGACCGCGGTCAGCAAGAGGACTGGCTGCAAAGCTGGGAAATCATCATCGAGCTGCTCGTCGTGCTGGCTGCGCTTTGGATGTTTGCCATGCACCAGATGACGACCCGCCGTCCGATGTTTGAGCGGCTTTTGGTTACGGACCGCAACTTCTTCATTTCGCTGAACATGATGCTACTTGTCGGTATGATGATGTTCGGCATCTTTGCTTTGTTGCCGCCCATGATGCAAAATCTTTATGGATATACCGTCTTTGACACCGGCGTACTTCTAGCGCCGCGCGGAATAGGCATTGTGCTTGCCATGTTTATCGCCGCAAAGTTAGGCACCAAAGTGGATCCGCGCATTATCATCTTCGGTGGTTTCCTGATGACGGCGGCATCCATGTGGATGATGACCAGCTGGTCATTGAATATGGACTGGCACCTCATCGTCTACACCGGCCTACTGCAGGGATTTGGCATGGGCTTTGTTTTCATTCCGCTGAACGGTGTCGCATTCTCGACCTTGCCGATGCGGATGCGCACGGATGGCTCAAGCTTGCTTTATTTGTTCCGTAGCCTTGGTGGAAGCTTCGGAATATCTGTCATGACCACGATGCTCGCGCGCAATATGCAAACCAGCCACGAAGATCTTGCATCGCATGTAACAGCCTCTTCGATGAGCATAGTCGACCCGTCGACTGCAGACCGACTGGGATCCATAGGCGAGGCTGCGATGCAAATGGTCAATCTGGAAGTTAACCGGCAGGCCGCAATGATCGCCTATCTAGACGACTTCAAATTGATGATGATCATGCTGATAATCGTCAGCCCGATGGTTTTCTTATTGAAGCCCGGCAAAGCAGCGCCAGGGCAGCAGCCGGCGATGGCAGACTAACGATTACGCCGAGCGCGCGACCAACCCCTTTTGCTGCATCCGCCACACCGCCATCTCGATGCGGTCCTGACCAAAAAAGGGCTCGCCATCGAAAACTAAGGTCGGGACGCCCCAATGGCCCGCAGCCTCTAGCGCAGCTTGGTTGGCCGCGATTTCAGCGTCGAGGACTTCTGCATCTTTGATCGCTTCGGCGTCCAATTCGCTCAAGTCCAATCCGGCGCGCGTTGCTGCGCCCGCCAAATGGGCGCCCGCATGCCAGTTTTCCGCGCCACCCCAGATGAGCCGTGAGACTTCATCGCAAAAAGCAAGGCTCTTGCCGCGCCGTGCGGCGGCTTGACCGAGGCGTGTCAGGCGAAAAATATAGGGCTGCTCATCCGAAATCTTGCGCGTCAGCACGTCTTGGACAATGGGATCGGGGCGTGGTGGACCAAACGGGATGTCATGAAACTGCGCCACGCGGAACATATCGGTAAAGGTATAGCGCAACCAGTTCGGGTGGCTGCGTTCAAAAAAGTCAGGTTCGCGGATCGCCAACGGATATACCGGACGCAAATTGATCGTCAGGTCATATTCTTGCGCGAGCGCGCTATATCGCCGTGTGGCCAGATAGCTGTACGGGCTGCGAAACGACCAGAATATATCGGCTTGCAGCCCCATAATTTATCCCTTTTTCAAATGCCGCCGACCAAGCAGTTCGGCAATCTGCACCGCATTCAACGCCGCGCCTTTGCGTAAATTATCCGACACGCACCAGAAGGCAAGACCATTGTCAACGGTGGGGTCTTCACGCACGCGGCTGACATAGGTCGCATCGTCGCCCGCAGCTTCAACCGGGGTCGTATAACCGCCATCTTCGCGTTTATCGATGAGCATGATGCCAGGCGCTTCCCGCAGGATGTTCTGGGCAGTTTCTGCCGACATTTCCCGCTCATATTCGATGTTTACGGCCTCGCTATGACCGACGAACACGGGTACGCGCACGCAAGTCGCGGTCAGCTTGATTTTCGGATCGAGGATTTTCTTAACCTCAACCATCATCTTCCATTCTTCCTTCGTATAGCCGTCGTCGAGGAAGCTATCGATATGCGGAATGACGTTGAAAGCGATTTGCTTGGTAAATTTCTTGGCATCCGCGCTGTCGCCAACGAAGATATTGCGGCTCTGTTCGAACAATTCATCCATGCCCTCTTTGCCCGCGCCGGACACGGACTGATAGGTCGATACGACAACGCGGGTAATCTTCGCATAATCATGGAGCGGCTTTAATGCGACCACCAATTGCGCTGTCGAGCAATTCGGGTTCGCGATGATATTTTTGCGCTTGTATATGTCGATCGCGTCGGGGTTTACCTCAGGCACAATCAATGGAACATCCGGATCCATCCGGAAAAGCGAGCTGTTATCAATTACGACGCACCCAGCAGCAGCCGCGATCGGCGCATATTTCTTAGTAGCGTCCGAACCGATAGCAAAAATCGCCATGTCCCAGCCCGACCAATCGAAATTCTCGATATTCTGGATCTTGAGCATCTTATCGGTATCGCCATATTCGATTTCGATACCTTGGCTGCGCGATGACGCGAGCACAGCGACTTCATCGGCAGGGAATGCGCGCTCGGCAAGGATGTTCACGACTTCGCGGCCGACATTGCCCGTCGCGCCTGCAACTACGATACGATAACCCATAAGCAATTCCTTCTTTGATGCTCCCAACGAATGCTGGGGTCCAGCTATGGCTGGAGGACTATGCTGAAGTCTAGACCTCGGCCTGCGCCGGGGCACACATATAAAAAAGGCCGGGCTCTTTATGGGAGCCCGGCCTTTTGTGTTCGGTTAGAAACGCAACGCGGCTCCTGCCTTATTCGGCAGCCTCGGTGGTTTTAATCGGGCGTGGGTCACGGCGTTCGGCAATACGTGCCTTCTTACCGGTCAAACCACGCAGATAATAGAGCTTCGCACGACGCACGACGCCCTTACGGACGACTTCGATGCTGTCGATGTTCGGGCTGTACAACGGGAATACGCGCTCTACACCTTCGCCGAACGACATTTTGCGTACGGTGAAGTTGGAGCCCATGCCCTTGTTCGAACGCGCGATACACACGCCTTCGTAATTCTGAATACGCGTGCGCTCACCTTCGATGACCTTCACGCCCACCTTAACGGTGTCACCTGCACGGAATGCAGGAATTTTTTTGTTTTCTGACAAAGCTGCAATAGCTTCGGCTTCGAGTGTCTGGATGAGGTTCATGCCCCATTTAATCCTTATTCTTTTGTCGCACGTCAGAGGCAGGCTGGACCCGGGCGTCTTTGTAACGCCCCCAAAGGTCCGGTCTGCGTAACCGAGTGATTTCCTCTGCCTGATGTTTCCGCCAAGCAGCTATTTTCGCATGATCCCCCGATCGCAACACTTCAGGGATCATACGCCCTTCCCAATCATTGGGTCGGGTGTAGTGCGGATATTCAAGGAGCCCTTGTTCAAAGGACTCTTCGTCACCGCTGGAAGAGGCGCCCATTACGCCGGGAAGCAGCCGAATGCAAGCGTCTAACAGCATCAACGCTCCGATTTCGCCGCCCGACAGAATGATGTCCCCCATCGACACTTGTTCGATTTCGGGACGGGCATCAAACAAGCGCTCGTCAAAGCCTTCAAATCGGCCGCAAAGGACGGTTACACCGGGGCCTGCGGCAAGCGCACGGATGCGGCTTTGCGTGATAGGCGTACCGCGCGGCGTCATCGCAAGTATCGGGGATTCAGGATGCGCTGCAGACGCATGGCCGACCGCCGCTGCGAGTATATCTGCGCGCAACACCATCCCTGCGCCGCCGCCTGCTGGTGTATCGTCCACCGTACGGTGCTTATCGGTCGCAAAATCCCTTATCTGGATAGGCACACAAGACCATTTGCCCTCCTCCAACGCACGACCAGCCAAGGATATGCCCAACGGGCCGGGAAACATCTCGGGATAAAGCGTGAGGATTTGAGCGTGAAAGGTCATATCACGAAAGCGGCATCAATAACGATGCTACCACCCACGCCTGCATGCCATTCGGGTACAGCGTCAGCCGTCATTGGAACCATGAATTTCTTGCCGGGCGTGCCTTCAACTGATGGCAACTGGATTTCCAGAACGTCACTGGCGCCGAAATTTTCGACAGCAACGCACGTCCCAAGGTCGGTGCCGTCGGTAGACACGCATCGCAAGCCAAGCAGGTCGCTATAATAATATTCGCCGTCGTTCAGTGCGGGCAAAGCCTCGCGCGGGACCGTAAGCAGTGTGCTGCGTAGCTTCTCTGCGGCATTTCGGTCATTAATTTCAGCAAAGCGCGCAATTGCGCCGTCTTTGGTCGGGCGCAACGACTTCACCGTCAACGCGCCGTCATTGAAACTTTTGTAATGCTTCAAGCTGTCGAGGCTATCCGCAAACAGCTTGAGACGGACTTCGCCCGTCACGCCGTGCGCGCCCGAAACGGCGGCAAGCGTGACGGTGTTGTCAGCCAAGGCTTAGCCCTCGGCCTTTTCTTCGGTTGCTTCTTCAGCAGCAGGCGCTTCTTCAGCGGCAGCTTCAGCAGGTGCTACTTCTTCAGCGGCAGGCGCTTCTTCCGCGGCAGCTTCAGCAGGTGCAGCTTCTTCAGCGGCAGGCGCTTCTTCCGCGGCAGCTTCAGCAGGTGCAGCTTCTTCAGCGGCAGGCGCTTCTTCGGCTACAACTTCAGGCTCTGGCTCAGGCGCTGGAGCGGCGGCTGCCGCTGCTGCAGCTTCTTCAGCTTCAGCAAGCTTGGTTGCCTTGTCTTCAGCGCGATCCTTAGCCTTCTGACCGGGTTCACCCTTGTTTGGATTGCTCTTGACCTTACGCTCTTTGACGCCGGCGATGTCCAGGAAACGGGCAACACGATCGGATGGCTGTGCACCAGCGGCAAGCCAATGCTTTGCGCGCTCGGTATCAAGGATCATGCGCTCTGCGCTGTCCTTAGGAAGCTGTGGATTATAGCTACCGATACGTTCGATAAACTTACCATCGCGCGGTGCGCGGGCGTCGGCTACGACGATCTTATAATAAGGGCGCTTTTTCGAACCGCCCCGCGACAAACGCATTGATAATGCCATAAAACTAACTCACCTTTCTTAAAATATTCAAATTAAAACAATATATTATTTCTTTTTACTAAGAAGTCTTGCGAGGTCAGGTGGCATGCCACCGCCCCCCATGCCGGGCGGCATTGCGCCTGGGGGAAGACCATGCATCCCCTCCATCGCGCCGCCCAAATCGCCGCCGCCACCCAAGCCGCCTTTTCCACCGAACATGGCAGCAAGCCCCTTGAGCCCCCCCATTTTCCGGATACGCTTCATGGCGCTGGCCATTTCCTGATGCATCTTTATCAGCTTGTTCACGTCTTGCACCGTCATACCAGAACCTTTGGCGATGCGGATTTTGCGTTTGGCATTCAACAGTTCGGGCTTGGCGCGCTCTTTTGGGGTCATTGAACCGATGATGGCATCCATATGCACGAGCAACTTGTCGTTCATGCCACTGGCGTCCATCGCCTGCTTGGCCTTTTTCATGCCGGGCATCATGCCGGCAAGCGCGCCAAGCCCCCCCATTTTGGTCATCTGGCGGAATTGGGTGCGCAGATCGTCCATGTCGAACTGGCCCTTGGCCATTTTGGCCGCGAGCTTCTCAGCGTCCTCTTTTTCGACCATTTCGGACGCGCGCTCGACCAAGCCGACAACGTCACCCATGCCCAATATACGACCCGCAACACGGCTTGGGTTGAAAGCCTCAATTGCGTCAAGCTTTTCGCCGACGCCTGCAAATTTGATTGGCTTGCCGGTAATAGCGCGCATCGACAGCGCCGCACCACCGCGTGCATCGCCGTCCATGCGGGTCAGTACAATGCCCGTGAGATCAACACGCTCGCCAAAGCTTTTGGCCACGTTAACCGCGTCTTGACCCGTCAGTGAATCGACGACGAGCAGAATTTCCTGCGGCACGGACACCTTGGCAACAGCCTGCATTTCATCCATCAACTGTTGATCAACGTGCAAACGGCCAGCGGTATCGAGGATAAGGACGTCAAAGCCCTGCAGCTTTGCCGCCTGCATCGCGCGCTTGGCGATATCAACGGGCATTTGCCCTTGAACGATTGGCAAGGTGGCGACTTCGGTCTGCGTACCAAGCGTAGCCAATTGCTCCTGCGCAGCGGGACGGTTGACGTCAAGCGAAGCCATCAGGACTTTTTTGCCCTGCTTCGCCTTCAGCATCTTTGCGATTTTTGCAGTCGTCGTGGTTTTACCCGACCCCTGCAGACCCACCATCATAATGATCGCAGGTGGCGCGACGGCGAGATTCAGATCGCTTTGTTCCGCACCTAACATCTCAACGAGGGCATCGTTGACGATCTTGACGACTTGCTGACCCGGTGTAACCGATTTCAAGACCTGCGCGCCAACGGCTTGTTCAGTTACTTTGTCGACAAATGCGCGAACAACGGAAAGGGCAACGTCAGCCTCAAGCAACGCTACGCGCACTTCGCGCATCGCTTCGCGCACATCGGCCTCGTTCAACGCACCGCGACCGCGCAGGCGGTCAAACACCCCTCCTAACCGGTCGCTGAGTTTGTCAAACATCGACATTCCTTACCAAATTGCCCCGTTTGAGGCATAAACGAACAAAAAGCCGGTGAGCGAATCTTCGCCAACCAGCTTGGAAACTAAGAATTTCCAATACATATGAATGGCAGACGACCTGCCTTGACGGAGCGCTTAGCCACTAAAACGCAAGAAAGCAAATTATTCCGCGAGGCCGAAGACCTATAGAGCATAGCATGAACGGTGGACACTGCGGCTTGCACCCCCTAAATCGCCGACCATGGTATCGGGCGAATTCCACAAAATGCATGGGTTGGGTAATGACTTTGTCATTATAGACGCGCGCGCCCACCCATTGGATATGCCTCCTGCACGTGCGCGCCACATTGCCGATCGCAAGCTGGGTATAGGGTGCGACCAGTTAATCCTTTTAGGCGCGTCGGATATCGCCGATGTAGCTATGCGCATTTTCAATCCAGACGGCGGCGAAGTCGAAGCATGTGGCAACGCGTCGCGCTGCGTCGTTGCGCTGCTAAAGCAAGACCTTCAGATCGAAACCAAAGGTGGCCTGATTTCTGGTACTTTATCTGGCAATGACGTCACTGTGGAGATGGGCGAGGCAAAATTTGACTGGCAAGCCATTCCACTTGCTTTTGCTATGGACAGCGCCTCGATGCCCTTAGGATGGGAAGAGCTTGAGAGCCCCATGGCGGTCAACATCGGGAACCCGCATGCTGTTTTCTTTGTTGATGCTGTCGACCCAATTGATCTGGAAAGACTTGGACCGATCATCGAGCATGACGCCGTTTTTCCAGAGCGGGTGAATGTCAATGTAGCCTCCATTGATGGTCATGAAATTCACCTAACCGTTTGGGAACGCGGCGCCGGCCTCACCGGCGCATGCGGCACGGGAGCCTGCGCCACTGGGGTTGCGGCCATCCGTCAAGGTAAAGTCAAATCGCCAGTGATCGTTCATCAATCAGGCGGAACCTTGATCATCGAGTGGGCACCGGGTCAGCCAGTCATCATGACGGGCAGCGCGACCTACGTCTTCACCGGACAAGCCGACTGGGACGATTTTGGATGACCGCCTCACTGCAAAAACCTGAAATCATCAGCATGGGCTGCCGGCTAAATCTGGCCGAAAGCAACGCCCTAGCTGAACAACTTGCCGGGCATGACGACATTGTCATCATCAATAGCTGCGCGGTGACGAATGAGTCCGTCCGCCAAACCCGACAAGCCATTCGTCAAGCCCATAAGCGCCGCCCGGATGCGCGGGTATGGGTGACGGGCTGCGCAGCGCAGGTTGAACCCGATAGCTTTAAAAATATGCCGGAAGTTGCCGGTGTGTTCGGCAATCATGAAAAACAAAATGCCGCATTATTGCGGGAGATAATCGATCGCCCCGACCGACCCGTTATCGTTTCAGACATCATGACCATCGCGCAAACCGCGCCGCATCTTGTCACTGCATATTCGGGAAAGACCCGCGCATTCGTAGAGGTGCAAAATGGCTGCGACCATCGCTGCACCTTCTGCATCATACCTTATGGCCGCGGAAATAGTCGTTCGGTCCCCGCTGGCAGTGTCATTGAACATATCCAAAAGCTGGTGGAAACGGGTTTTCAGGAAGTTGTTCTCACGGGCGTTGATGTCACGAGCTACGGCCATGACTTGCCCGGGCAGCCCAATCTAGGTTCGCTTGTTGAGCGTATCTTGAAACTTGTGCCCGACCTACCCCGCCTTCGGCTCTCTTCAATCGATGGAGTCGAAATTGATCCCCGGCTGTTTGATCTGCTGACTGGCGAAGCTCGGGTTATGCCGCATGTGCATTTATCGTTGCAGGCCGGCGACAACATGATCCTCAAGCGTATGAAGCGACGCCACAGCCGCGAGCTGGCGATTGACCTTGTCGCGCGGCTTAAGGCCAAAAGGCGGAATATCGCCATTGGCGCCGACATCATTGCCGGTTTCCCGACCGAAGATGACGCGATGTTCGCCAACAGTATCGACCTTATCCGCCAATGCGGTATCGTCCATGGCCATATCTTTCCATATTCGTCCAAAAAAGGCACACCTGCGGCGCTTATGCCCCAATTGCCGCCACAGATAATCAAGGCCCGCGCCAAAATGCTGCGCGACGCGGTCGCTGAAGAGAAAATCAATTGGCTGGATAGCCTGATTGGCACCGTTCAAAATGTTGCGGTCGAAAGCGGCGGCATGGCTGGTCACGCCGAGAATTTCGCGTATCTGAAGCTCGACAAAGCGCAAGCGGAAGGCAGTATCGTCTCCACGCGCATCACGCACAGAATAGACGGCAATTTACAGACAGAGGTTATCGAATGAGCGAGAATGCTGGGTGGACGGACCGTTTGTTCGGTGGCCTCAAAAAGACATCGGGCAAGCTGACCGAGAATATTGCCGGATTAGTAACCAAGGCAAAACTTGAAACGCGTGACCTCGACGAGATTGAGGACGCGTTGATTGCTTCTGACCTTGGCCCCGCTATGGCATCGCAGATCCGGGAAAAAATCGCCGCTGGCCGCTTTGACAAGGGCATTGACGCCGATGGTATCAGGCAAATTGTCGAAGAAGAAATTGCCGCTGTGCTTGCGCCTGTGGCCGCACCGCTTGAAATTGATGCATTCCCGCGTCCGCAAGTGATCTTGGTCATTGGCGTCAACGGCTCAGGCAAGACGACGACCATCGCAAAACTTGCCAATCTTTTTCTGGAACAGGATTATGGCGTCATGCTGGCAGCAGGTGACACATTTCGTGCTGCCGCGATTGGCCAATTGAAGATATGGGCCGAACGGCTTGGTGTGCCGATTGTCACCGGGCCAGAGGGCGGCGATGCGGCAGGCGTTGTGTTTGACGCCGTCAAAAAGGCAACCGCAGAAGGGATTGATGTCCTAATCGTCGATACCGCGGGGCGGTTGCAGAATAAGCGCGAGTTGATGGATGAACTCGCCAAAATCCGACGCGTATTGGGCCGCTTAAACCCAGCCGCCCCGCATAATGTCGTTCTCGTCCTTGACGCCACAACGGGTCAAAACGCGTTGTCACAGATTGAAACCTTTAAGGAGGTCGCCGACGTGACCGGACTTGTCATGACAAAATTGGACGGCAGCGCACGCGGGGGAATATTGGTGGCGGCTGCAAAGCAATTCGGCCTACCCATTCACGCGATTGGTGTAGGTGAGACCATTGACGATCTGCGGCCATTTAATCCTCAAGACGTTGCCCGCGCCATTAGCGGAGGCGCATTGTGAACGATCTCGCTCCAACAAAAAAACCATCGGGCACGCTGAACTTCATTCTCGATTTCGGGCCTTTATTCTTGTTCTTTATCGCGTCAAAATTCGGCAGTTCAGACACACACCCCAAGCAAGGTGCAATAGTTGGTACCGCGGCATTCATGGTCGCCATTCTGATCGCCGTGATCGTGTCAAAGTTCAAACTAGGCAGAATATCACCGATGCTGAAGCTAACCGCTGCATTGGGCATATTTTTCGGCGCACTAACGATTTGGTTCCAAGACGAACGTTTCATCCAGATCAAACCGACCATCATATATGCCTTTTTCGCCATACTTTTGCTTGGCGGATGGTTGCGCGGTAAAGCGATGCTAAAATATGTTCTGGAACATGCCTATCAGGGGCTAGATGAAAAAGGCTGGATGAAGCTATCTTTAAGCTGGGGCTTGTTTTTCCTCGCGCTGGCCGGGCTGAATGAAATCTTTCGCCGGCCCGAATGGTTTTCATTCGATACATGGCTTTCGATTAAAGTCTGGGGTGTCACTGCCCTTACCTTTTTGTTCGCTTTGGCAAATATCCCAATGTTGATGCGCCACGGGCTGAAGCTCGGCGATGATGCCGAGCTTCCGCCAAAGGGGTAATCGTCATTTTTGGTCGGCGCGTGACGCGCCGTTGCCGTCCAGATTTTGCGCCACAAAATCCCAATTTATCGCTTTGGTCAGCAACGCATCGACATAGTTCGGGCGGGCATTGCGGTAATCGATATAATAAGCATGTTCCCACACATCGATGGTGAGCAATGGCTTCATGTCATGCGCAACGGGCGTGTCGGCATCATGCAGAGACGTGATCTTTAATGTGTCACCATCAAGGAGCAGCCAAGCCCAGCCACTTGCAAAATGTCCGACGGCTTCTTCTTTCAACGTCGCCAACATGGCGTCATGGCCGCCGAAACTCTTGTCGATCATGGCTTTCAACTTGCCCGTTGGCGCTTGCTGCTCGGGTGAGAGGCATTTCCAGTAAAAGCTATGGTTCCAAATCTGCGCTGCGTTGTTGAACAACCCCTTGTTATTTTGTGCCTTTGCTGCGGCGATTACGTCGATCAAAGACGCACCCGACAAGGCGGCATTGTCCGCAACCAACGCATTGGTTTTGTCGACATAGGCTTTGTGGTGCTTGCCATGATGATAGTCGAAAGTCTCTGCCGAGATAATATCCCCAAAGGCAGATGTGTCATAAGGGAGCGGAGGGAGGATAAAGGACATAGCGTATCTTTCTGTATAAGACGGTTCCAAAGCAAACGCTTCAGGATGATGCCCGTTCCGGTGGTTACACAATCCTATCGCAGAAATTATGTGACAAGCGTCTGCCACCCAGATAGGCAGCAATCTATCAGGGGCAATACCACCTGAATGCCTACAGGAGGAAAAAATGGCGAAATTTTTTGGAAATCTACATCTGGTGCTCGTCGCCGGTCTGGTGCTGTCATTGGCAGTCATGTTCGGACTGGACAGTGATGGCTTGACCGCGCAATCGGTCGCACGTTGGCTGCACACATTCTTTGGAATCGTCTGGATTGGCTTGTTGTATTACTTCAACTTCGTCCAAATCCCAACAATGCCGAAAATCCCTGCCGAATTGAAGCCGGGCATTTCGAAGCACATCGCGCCATCAGCGTTGTTCTTTTTCCGTTGGGCTGCTGCGCTGACGGTTTTGCTTGGCCTCATCATTTCGGTTCAAGCCGGCTATGCGCATCAGGCCTTTACGCTGCAAGATCCATACAGGCTGATTGGCGTTGGCATGTGGCTTGCTGTCATCATGGCTTTCAATGTGTGGTTCATCATCTGGCCAAACCAGAAGAAAGCACTTGGAATCGTTGAAGCAGATGACGCGACAAAGGCAAAGGCGGCAACAACTGCGATGATGACTTCGCGCCTCAACACATTGCTTTCGATCCCGATGCTCTACACGATGGTCAGCTTCAACGGAGGCTAATTGTCCGACATCCCATTTCAAGAAAGGGGTGGCAATTGCCGCCCCTTTTTTTATCCCAACAGGTCGTGTTTTTTCAAAGTATGACGCAGTTGATCATAGCTGAGGTTGAGCGCCTTGGCGGTTTGGCGCTGATTATATCGGCATTTGGCAAGCGCTTGCTCCAGAACGGCTTTTTCAAATTTCTCGATCGCCTCGCGAAAATCAGACACATCTGCTGCTTGACTAAGATCAGTGGCGTGATGCAGCGCAACTGTATCATTCTGATTGTCGGCTTGTACTTGCGCAGGCGCAGAAGACGCAATGCCCCCGCGCCATGGGCTGTCGAACGGATCGAACTGGATGTAATCGACTGGCTGTGCCGGGTCGGCCCAACGATACACGGCACGTTCAACAACATTTCGCAATTCGCGCACATTGCCCGGCCAGAGATGGTTTTCCAGCGCGCGGGTAGCGACTTCACCAAATCCAGGCCAGCCGTCCCAACCCAGTTCCGCCGCCATCTTGCGCCCATAATATTCAGACAGCACCTCAATATCGCCTTCACGCACACGCAGCGGCGGCAGCGTGATAACTTCAAAGCATAGCCGGTCGAGCAAATCGGCTCTGAAACGCCCCTTGTCGACCATATTGGGGAGGTGCTCATTGGTTGCAGCCACAATGCGCACATCGACGCGCATGGGCCGCGATGACCCGATACGTGTAACCTCGCCATACTCCACCGCGCGCAACAACCGTTCCTGCGCACCCATGCTTAATGTGCCAAGTTCATCCAGAAATAACGTACCGCCGTCGGCTTCTTCAAACCGCCCCTCGCGCGCACGTGTTGCCCCCGTAAACGCGCCTGTCTCATGACCAAAAAGCTCGGCCTCAATCAGAGTTTCCGGCAAAGCCGCACAGTTAATCGTGACTAAAGGTCCGTCCCAGCGACCGCTTAAGCGATGAAGCCGCTCGGCGATCAATTCCTTGCCGGTCCCACGCTCGCCAACTACCAATACGGGCCTATTCAGGGGTGCAGCGCGGCTCGCACGCTCGACCGCATCCAAAAATGCGGATGATTGGCCAATAAACTGAATATTATCACGATCCATTTTCAAATATTGGCATATTTCACCATAGAGTGGCAATAATTACCAGTATCATATCGTCACATTTTTTAACAAATGGCCAAAATGCAACAATAATGCGAATTGGCACGGTCCCTGCATGGCGCTCCGCAAGTCGGCAAAACCCCGACCGCAGCAAAGGGAATAAACAGATGCGCAAAGATATCGAAAAGAACCACAAGGGCAAAGCACAAGAAAGCCGTCTCTGGCTGGCAGTCGCTTTGTCGATCAGTATGATCTTTACGAGCTATGCCCTGTCGGTCCTCAATCATCGCGACGCCGGTGGAAAGAATACGCATATTTTGAGCCCTAGGCCATTCGTTGTCAGCTATCTTGCCTGATATCGGAAGCCTGCGACCGGAGTGCCCTAGCCTCCCCCAGAAAAAGCACCCGGTCGCCCCCTATTTTAATGAAGTCGCCAATAAACATTATCGGAGTTACCCAATGGGCATATTTTCACGAACCCGCGATATCATCGCCGCCAATGTGACCGATCTCCTCGACAAGTCACAGGACCCAGCAAAGATGATCCGTATGATCATCCTCGAAATGGAAGAAACACTTGTTGAGGTCCGGGCTTCTGCCGCGCGCACCATTGCTGATCAGAAAGAACTGCGTCGCCATATCGACAAGCTAGACACGCTTGAAGCCGATTGGACCGACAAGGCGCATCTGGCTCTGTCAAAGGATCGTGAGGATCTTGCAAAGGCCGCTTTGCTGGAAAAGCGCAAGGCCACCGACATGAAGGACCAGCTGACGGCGGAAGTCGATGTATTGAACGACGCCCTCAAGGCGTCCGAACAGGACATTCACAAGCTGCAGAAAAAGCTTGCTGATGCGCGTAGCCGACAGAATGCGCTGATGACGCGCCTGGAGAGTGCCGAGAACCAGGTTAAGCTGCGCACGATGTACAATGGCGACAAGGTGCGTGAGGCTTTCTCTCGCTTCGACGTCCTCGAACGCCGCGTCGATGAGGCACAGGGCTATGCGGACTCGCTTTCCATCGGTTCAGATGCGCCACGCAGCTTAGGCGACGAAATCGCAGCACTCGAGACCTTCGACGTCGTCGATGCAGAACTAGAAGAAATGAAAAAGGCCATGAAGGCCGGCCAAAAGACGGAGGGTTAACCCATGGCAGATATATTAGTCCCGGTCATGGTTGTGGGAATGCTGTTTGTGGCACTTCCATGGCTTGTGCTTCATTATGTCACCAGGTGGAAAACCGCCGCGACGCTGACCAACGATGACGAGCGGATGCTGGGCGATATGCATGAGCTGGCCCGCCGGCTCGAAGACCGCCTTGAGACCGTCGAACGCTTGGTCGCGCAGGAAAATCCAGAATGGCAACCACGTCGTATTGAACTCGACACACCAAATTTTGACCCCGAAAACATGCGCAAGCTGGAAAGGAATCGCTGAAATGTCAGGGAAACACACCAAATTCTACCTCGATAAGCAGAATGCAAAATGGAAAGGCGTCTGCGCGGGTTTAGCAGATTATACTGGAATTGATGCACTTTGGTTTAGGCTTGGTTTGATTGCGCTGACAATAGGACAGGGCTGGCCAATCCTGCTGTACATCGCAGCAGCGTGGATGGCCGATCAAAAGCCAATTCACCTCTACACCGACGACCGGGAAGAGCAGAAGTTCTGGCAAGGCGTGCGTCAATCACCTGCCCGCACCACCCGCGACATCCGCTCACGATTTCGGGAGATTGATCACCGGCTGGCCGAAATGGAAACCTATTATGTCAGCAACAACAAGAAGTTGGCCGAAGAAATCGAAAGCTTGCGCTAGTTAAACCATATTGAAGGGGAACTTACATGTTCACGCTTGTCATCCTTGGTCTCATTTGCTGGTTTGCATACCGCCATTTCGTCCAAAAAAAGCGCCATGCCGATCGCCGCAACTGGAGTGTTGATTTTCGCGACACCGCTGGCCGCCCGGTCATACGCCGCCTGCCTTGGAAGGATTTATAATGAGCTTTGGCGGACCAAATTTCGTGATTGCAATTGTTGCGCTCCTGACGGTTGGTTGGCTTATAAACAACTGGATCCGGGCAAAACATGGCTATCCGTTGGAAGACGAATGGGGCGGCAAGACAGCGCTAACCGATGGCGACTATCCCGAAGCAGAGCGCAAAATCATGCTGCTGAGCAACGAAAATGAGACGCTCAACGGCAAGATTGGCCATTTGGAAGAACGCGTTGCGGTGCTTGAACGGATTGTAACGGACAAAGCGGGACGTCTTTCAGAAGAAATTGAACGGCTGCGCTGACCCTAAGGCCGTCATTGACCAAATATGTTTACACCTAGGAGGAATTTATGGGCCCGTTTGAAATGGTCGTTGCGATCATCCTTATCGTCACGATCGGAAAGATTATCCAGACAAAGCAAAAGGCCAAGAACGGCATTGTTGAAGATCAAGACTTTATGGGTACCAAAACCCATCGCCTTTTGAACAGTGCGGAAACGCAGCAAATGCAGGATGAGATACGTGCGTTGAAAGAACGCGTTCAGGTGCTTGAGCGCATCGCAACGGACAGCAGCAGCACAAATGATCTTAACCGTCAGATTGAGGAATTACGCGGCCGGTAACGGCGCGCAGAACGAAAGATAGGAACCATGGAACAGGATCCCAATTTCTACATCATCATTGGCGCTTTTGCCATGCTCACGGTTGGGATCGTCTCCTCGCTTGGTTTGCGCGGCTGGCGCGACTGGATTGCGTTGAAGCATGCAGAACTAGATACCATGCGCCACGGCAGCGACACGCCAGTGCCGTCGGCCGCATCGCGTATCGAAGTTGCCGATTTGAAAGAACGCGTCAAAAGGCTTGAGGCTATCGCGGCAGGGATTGATATATAATCCTTACCCCCATATGCGATGGCACATGACCACACTCATCGACATTCAAGAAGAATATGAATTTCTCGAGGCGGACGACCGCTATCGTCTATTGATCGAACTTGGTCGCGAACTGGCGCCTATGCCCGACGCACTGAAAACGGATGCCACTTTGGTCAGGGGATGCTCAGCAAGCGTTTGGGTTTACCCGGTGACTGCAGATAGCGCACTTACCTTTCTTGCGGACAGCAATGCCGCCATCACCAAAGGCATCATCGCCTTGGTCCTCAAAACAGTCGAGAACAAAAGCGCAGCCGATATTCTAAAGACCGATATCGAGAGCGCCCTCGCCCCGTTCGACCTTAAAAATCAGTTAAGCTCGAACCGGACACAGGGCATCCCCAACATGATATCGCTCATCCGCGAGACCGCTGCGCGTTATGCAGGATAAGCTGGTTTAACGCCCAGCCAGGCTGCTAAAGCCGGAACGCGCGGCAGCAAGAACCGGTCAAAAACCCATAACGCAAGTAAAGACAGCGCGAGTAACGGCAGCAGCAATGCCATGATGCCGATGATGATCGCAACACCACGCATTTTGTGCGGTACAGAAGGCATAGATGGAGCGCCCAGCACATTTTCGGGCTTGCGCCGCCGCCACATCAGAAATCCTGATATCACCAATGTAATCAGGCCTAACGCGGTAACAACGCCGACAAACTGATTGAACCACCCAAAAAGCTGTCCCTCGTGCCAAGCGATCCCATAGTTTACCGCGCGATCAATCATATGCTTGTCCGCAAAGCCGGTCCGCGACATCTCTTTACCGGTTGCGATATCGAAAGTGATCTGCCGGTTCAGCGGCCTGTTTTGGGCTTCCGACTTTACAGTCCAAGCCATTGGCGTGGGTGGACCAAAGCGCTCGGGCGCGCCAGGCGGCTTAACCAGCACCGGGTGCGGCAATTTTTCTGCCTCGGCCTTGGCCACTATATCCGCAAGGCCAACCAGAGAAACGCCCGACGATTGCATGCGCATCATCGCGTCATGATCATGCGCTTCATGTGGTGCGCCGCTGCCGGATTTCCAATCTTGTGCGCCGTGAACAAGCCCTAACTCCGTCCGCGCGATCCGGAAAGCGTCACCCCAAACGCTTGCCCAAGGCAAGCCCGTGGCTAATAGAACCAACGCTAGGCCAGACACCCAAAAACCAATAACGGCATGCAGGTCGCGCAGGAACACGCGATTGCCCTTTCCCAATCTAGGCCATAGGACACCCTCCAGCCGCTGCCCGCGTGGCCACCACATGTACAGGCCGGTCAATATCATCACGATGGCCCAGCATGCCGCCAGTTCCACAATCCAGTCGCCGATTTTGCCAATTAAAAGCGAGCCGTGAATGCGCGAAACCGTTGCCGAAATACGGCTTTCAGGATCTACATTGGCCAGTATTTTTCCCTGCGGCGATACGTAGACATCCCGCATGGAACGGCCATCGGCAAGTCCGATATGGATCACGGCCGCGTCACCCTTGCGGTCTGGCAGCCGATAGCTTTGGAATTGGGCACCCGGGTTAGCGGCTATAACAGCCGCGAGTTGCACATTAGGTGACACGGACCGATCGGTCGAAAGATTGCTAAACGCGCGCTCCTCCCAGCGGTCCAATTGCGGCTTGAACAGATAAATTGCGCCCGTCGTGGATAGAATGAGAATGAGCGGCATGACGAACAATGACGCGTAGAAATGCCAACGCCAGATTGTGCGGTAAATTGTAACCTTTTCCATATGCGCCCCTTAAAACCGCGCGCGGACAACGCCAGAAACATCCGGGTTCTTAGGCAATGACATAATCGTCTTGCCGGCATAATTCTCGCGACGAACTACATCGTCACCGCCTGCGACTTTGTTTACTGCTATTTCAGCAGCCGCAGGGGTGATGATGGAAATAGCTATGCACGCCACAGAAGCGCGCAAAACGGACATAATTTTCATAATGTTTCCTAAATCTAAATGAGAAATAAGCCGCAAAGCAGCTCTTCAGTTTAGATGAAGGAAGGTGGGCCTATCGCAGGTGGCGGCGGCGCCGCTAAACCGGCACCAACCGAAACCTCGCTTTTGGTGAAACTTGGCGTTGGCAGCGCAACTGGGGCCATTGCAATTTGGGGAACGGCGGACGTTATATCAGCCGCCGTCGCTGCACCAGCAAAAGCACAAGGCTGATGCTCAACGGATTTACCCTTTGACGGGTCTTCCTTGTGCAGCGTGCCCGATTTGTCCATCCAAACAGTCTGGATGTCCATGCCGGTGCATATCGTCAACGCAAAGCTGCGTTCGGCGGAAGGCATGAACCCGGCTGGCACCATGATACGCAAAGCCAGCGCTAGAACAATTAGCGCAGCGGCAAAGTTCCGGAAAGGCGGCAAGACTCGGATCACAGATGCCCAATAGTCCTGTAGTTTCGGGCGCACAAGACGCTACCCTTTCCACTCGCGCCGTTCTTCTGCGACGCGCAAGACGTCATAGGCTGCTTGCCCGGCCTGAAACGCCTTCGCAGCATCGGCGTTGCCGGGGTTTACATCGGGATGCGTTTCCTTGGCAATCTTGCGCCAAGCCCTTTTGGCGTCGTCAAAGCTGGAATCGCTCTCAAGTCCTAATATGTCGAGCGCGTGCATTTCGTCGCGGCTTCGGCTGCCGTCGCCGGAACCAGCCCAGCCATAATGCGCCGATTCCTTATAGCCGGATGAATCCCGGCGTTCATTTGCTTCGCGCTCGTCCGCTTCTTCCTTGGTTAAGCCCTGAAAATAATCATATCCGCGATTATACTCGCCCGCATGTTCTTCGCAAAACATCCAGCGGTCGGGATTATTGGGGGATTTGGGCGCTGGGCAATTGCCTGCCCTGTTGCAGCCATAACGGTCACATAGACGCACTTGCTGCGCCTCACTGCTACTTCCGTAGCCGCGCCAGCGAGGAAAACCCCAGTCATTTCGTCGCGTAGATCGCACCATGCGGCCGACTTAGCGACGGCATGCGCATTTTGCTAGGGGCGTAAACGCGAATTATGCGCCGGACAGCGCCCCGTCCGTTCCGCCAGCTCAAAATCAACGCCAATGATAGATTAGACGCGCTAACGCTATTCCTCGTGTGCGCCTAAGGTAAAAAGCCAGAGGGTCTGTAAGCCGGGTTCTGTCCGCGCCGTTAAGCGCTGTGCGACCATTCATCTAGGCGACGCATCGCTGCGCCACTCATGCAACCAACCCGGACGACTGGCAGGAGGATGCCATATGCCGCCCCTATTCGGTTTTGCTCCCGGTGGGGTTTGCCATGCCGTTTCTGTTACCAGAAACGCGGTGCGCTCTTACCGCACCATTTCGACCTGGCCGCATCGAAATGCGGTGGACTATTTTCTGTGGCACTTTCCCTAAAATCGCTTCCGCCGGACGTTATCCGGCACCGTTCCTCGCTGGAGCCCGGACTTTCCTCCCCTTAGCAGTTACCCACTAAGCGGCGGTCGCCCAACCCTCTGGCATGCTTCAGATAGCAGACCCGCCCTCAACCGCCAAGAGCAAGCTGCGTAGGATCGCACGGCTTTCGCCGTCAATCACGCCATCAATGTTTTCCTGCCGAAATCGGCGTTGGAATGCCACAGTTGCTGCATGCGCGTCCGTAATGCCATAGCCATAGCGTTCAAGTGCGCGCAAAAATGTGGCGTCCGGCCAGCCGGGATCAACCAAATCTGTCATCGGTCGCGGCACGGCACATCGAAGTTTTGCCAGCCGTTCCCAGTCAAATAATTCGCCCGGATCTTCTTTCCGAGTTGGAGCAACATCACTGTGTCCAACGACATTTCGTGGTTCAATACCGTACATGCGAACCAATTCTGCAACCAGCCGCGTTACCGTGTCCATTTGCGCTTCTGGAAATGGGCGATAGCCAAACTCATGACCAGGGTTGACGATTTCAATGCCTATACTGGCACTGTTGCAGTCTGTGACACCGCGCCAATAGGAAAGCCCAGCGTGCTGCGCGCGTTGTTCTTCGCGCACCATGTGCACCAACTGCCCATCTTCATCGACCACATAATGGGCCGATACCTGGGATGCAGGGTTAGCAAGCCAGTCAATCGCAGCTGCGCCAGACGGCATACCGGTATAATGAAGCACAAGCATAGTGATCGGCAGGCTGCGTTCGCCAAAATTGGGTGATGGGTTCCAGATCATGGTCATAACTCAACCATAGGTAAGTCGAAGGTTGTGCGCAATATAAGGCAGTGCTGCGGTGGGGCCAGTAAACGCTAGACGCGGATCAGCGCGCCTATAACGAGATGCTCAGCATCAGGCTCAGCCATTTGGACCATGCCGCCCCCTTTTTGCGCGAGCGTATGCGCCATCCAAGCCGCAGCGGTGCGCGAATCCACGGCTGAAGGGTCAATATGGCCGGTTAACGCATCACGAATAGCTGTATCCATGACGATTTTCGGTCCGCTTGCGCGAATGACGATTTCCTGCTCACCTTCGCGCGCCTCAGCACCAACAAACAATGTGCCACCACGAACCATGGATTCATGCACCAAAAGAACGAGATTCATCAGAATTTTAATTGCCCGCTTGGGCATCATTTGCGCAGGCACCGCCCATTCAAGCGCCGTGCGCCCGCTTGATGTCACCAACGGTTCGATCACCAACTTTGCCTCTTGAGGATCGACGTCAGCGCCAAATCCGCCCGCAGCGCCAAAAGCCAAACGGAAAAATTTTAGCTTATCGGCAGCTGCCTTCGCACTTTCCGCAAGCAAATCCATGCACCGCTGCCGCATTTCGGGATCATGTTCATCGGCAAGTAGCTCAAGACCATTATTCATCGCGCCGACGGGACTTAAAAGATCGTGACAAAGGCGTGAGCAAAGAAGGCTGGCAAATTCGATTTCGGTCTCGGACATTAACAATAAATCCTGAATATATCGGGCAGATTGCCGCCGGTCATGGACGGAGTTTCAGGGTGTTTCAACCCTCCACGGTCAACGTTATTGGTGTAAATCCGGCAACCCGCCCATTTATCACTGCAGGTTGCCAAGCGGTGATGGTGCGCTCGGCGATGATTAACCAAAAACAGGCATCGGGTGCTGCTAGGGCAACATCACTTGCAGATGGCTCTGCTAAACCGTTCGGGTGTGAGTGGAAATAGCCCAGCAAAGGCAACCCCCCTGCCCTGGCGTCTTTATGCACCGCGATCAATGCCGCCGGATTGACTTCAAAATTGCGACGTGGGTCGGGTGCGACATTCTCTGTCAACGTAACCGAGGCAACCCTTCCCTTTACGCCCCGCAACAATCCGCAACACTCCGCGTCACCCGCGCTTTCGGCCCAGTCGAGTAGTTGTTGCCAGTCGTTGCTTGATAAACGCAGGATCATTACCCATGTATATGCTATGGTTGGGGAAATTACCACATTAACGGGTGTTTTGGGCGAGGGGCGTCTTGATAGCGCGCTTGCGGCTGCGCTGCCGCAATATTCACGCGCACGCATTCAGGGGCTCATATCCGATGCAGCTCTGCGCATTAATGGCCAAATTTTCGATGACGCAGGCAGCAAGAAAATGGCCGGACAGACATTTGAATTGAACGTCCCTGCCCCAGTGCCCGACAAGGCGATCGCGCAAGATATCGCGCTGGATGTAGTCTTTGAAGACGAGCATCTCATTATCGTCAACAAACCTGCCGGGCTGGTCGTGCACCCTGCCGCTGGTCATAGCGACGGAACACTCGTCAACGCGCTTCTGCACCACTGCCACGGCAAGCTATCCGGCATTGGCGGCGTGCAACGCCCTGGCATCGTGCACCGCATTGACAAGGACACGTCAGGCCTTCTCGTCGTTGCAAAAAGCGATGCCGCGCATGAAGGCCTCGCAAAGCTCTTCGCTGCACATGACATCGAACGCAAATATATTGCAATCGTCAGCGGGGTCCCTGCCCCGCCTGCTGGAACGGTGCGGACGCAAATTGGCAGATCAACCACGAATCGCAAGAAAATGGCGGTGCTGCCGGATACAAAGGGCCGTCACGCTGTTACCCATTATCGCATGGCACAGGCTTTTGCGAAAACCGCGATGGTTGAATGCACATTAGAAACGGGACGCACGCATCAGGTTCGTGTTCATATGGCACATATCGGCCATCCACTCATTGGTGATAGCATCTATTCTAATCGACAAAACCATTACAGAATCGGTCCAAATCAAGCCAAATTCGACCGGCAGGCATTGCATGCGGCCTCTTTGGGGTTTATTCATCCCATCACCGGTGGAACTTTACGGCTTGAATGCGGTATACCAGAAGACATGCAGCTTCTGTTAAGGCAGCTTCAACTATAAATGTTCTAAAGGGAACGCTTTACCAACGGGTGCTTGATGAGGCTCGGCGGAAGGCACAATGAAAGAGGAAAACATGTCTGCTAAAAAGAATGTTCCGGCTACGATACCTGCCCTTGGGGGGGACGCGAGCCTTAATCGTTACCTAAGCGAAATCCGGAAATTTCCGGTATTGAAGCCCGAGCAAGAATATATGCTTGCCAAGCGCTTTCAAGAACATGGCGATACCAAAGCTGCCGAGCAGCTGGTGACGTCGCACCTTCGTCTCGTGTCAAAAATTGCTATGGGATATCGCGGCTACGGCCTGCCGGTGTCCGAATTGATTTCCGAAGGTAATATCGGATTGATGCAGGGCGTGAAGAAATTCGATCCCGACCGTGGTTTCCGCCTCGCGACATACGCGATGTGGTGGATTCGCGCGTCGATGCAGGAATTTATCCTGCGCAGCTGGAGCCTCGTCAAAATCGGCACCACCGCTGCGCAAAAGAAGCTATTCTTCAACTTGCGCCGCATGAAAAACAATCTTCAAGCCTTTGAAGATGGTGATTTGAACCAGGAAGCGCTGCGGAAAATTGCGACCGACCTTGGCGTGTCCGAAGAAGAAGTGAACAATATGAACCGCCGCATGGCCATGGGCGGCGATACGTCGTTGAATGTGCCCATGCGCGAAGATGGCGATGGCCAGTGGCAGGATTGGCTTGTGGACGACACGCCGTTGCAAGACGAGCGCGTTGCCGATGCGCAAGAAGGCGATATGCGCCACGCGTTATTATCCGAAGCGATGGACAGCTTGAATGCGCGCGAGAAGCATATTCTGACGCAACGCCGCTTGATTGAAGAGCCGCAGACGTTGGAAGAGCTCAGCCAGACCTATAGTGTCAGCCGCGAGCGGGTACGCCAGATTGAAGTACGCGCCTTTGAAAAGCTGCAAAAAGCGATGCTCCGTATCGCTGGCGAAAAGCGGTTACTTCTCGCTTTTTGACCCGCTGTAAAAACAGGTGACGGGCGAAAGGCACTGCGCTAGTTTTTGTTTATGACAAAAACCAAGCGCTCGCTTTCCGCCCGTTTCTTTCATTCTAGCTTCAAAACAGCGCTGTATTTCGCCGGCGGCAGCATTGCGCTTACCGCTGTCTATGCGGTAGTCCCTGTCCCAACAACCTTGACGATGTTATTCGACAGCAACGGTGCGAAACGCGACTGGACACCTATCGCGGATATCTCGCCAAATCTGGTGCGCGCGGTGATTGCCGCTGAAGATGGCAAATTTTGTAGCCATGACGGTTTTGACCGCGACGCAATCGAAAAGGCGCTGACCCGCAATAAACAGGGCGGACGGATGCGCGGTGGCTCTACTATTAGCCAGCAAACCGCGAAAAATGTGTTCCTATGGCAGGGATCGGGTTGGACCCGCTATTTGCGCAAAATTCCCGAGGTGTACTTCACCTTCCTGATCGAGAATATCTGGGGCAAACGCCGGATCATGGAAGTATATCTGAACGTCGCTGAAACCGGCATCGGAACATATGGGGCGGAAGCCGGCGCGCAACGCTATTTCCAGAAATCCGCCAAGAACCTTAGCCGCATGGAGGCAGCGCGATTAGCTGCCATCTTGCCTCTCCCCAAAAAACGCGCGGTCAACGGCGTCGGCGGCTTTACCCGTCGTTATGGCAACAGCATCTCCGCACGCATACGCGTCGTCAAACGTGACGGCTTGGATAGCTGTATCGACAAATAAAAAGGGCGGAGCCAAAGCCCCGCCCTTTCTAACATATTGTGTCGGATTAGAAGCCGATGCGTACTGTACCAGAAACGGTGCGCGGCGCGCCGATGCTGAAGTTTGGAGCCGAACCACCTGGGATCGATGCACCCGCCGCAAGGCCAGAAATCGTCACAAGACCATTATTCGCAGGTCCTGCGATTTGCGTGCCCAAGTTTGCGAGGTAGAAACGATCAAAGATGTTGGTCACGTTCAACTGCAGCCAGCTATTCTTGAGGCCAATCGTTTCGAGGTTGAAACGAGCGTCGAAATCAGCAGTCGTGTAAGCGCCTGATTTGATATCATTCAAATCGGTCGCAAAACGGTCGCTTACATACTTCACTTGTAGACCTGCTGACGCTGGGCCGAATTCTACCGAGGCACGGTACCCAAGTGTCCACTTCGGCGTTTCAACAACGCGCTTGCCCTTAGTTGGAAGCGTTACTGTGCTCGATACAAGAATGTTATCGCGCAACGTTGAGTCATTGTACGAAGCGTTACCTTGGAATGTGAACCAATCTAGTGGACGGATCGCCAAACCAACGTCTACGCCCTTGCCCTTTACCGTACCGATATTACGATCCACCGAGATAGCATTTACCTGGTCGAACGAAGTTACGATGCGGTTTTTGAAGTTCGTCATCCACGCCGTTGCTAGCGCCTGAACGCGGCCAGTCGTATAGCGAACACCAAGGTCGAATGTGTCCGTGGTTTCCGGATCAACGTTCACAATTGGTGCACGGTACAGGTTATCGGTGCGCGGCGAAGAGAAGCCCTTTGCATAGCTACCAAAAACCGCGGCATCATCTGTAAGGCGGTATGTGAAACCGAAGCTCGGCAACACTGGCGAGAACTTATAATTGGCTTTGAAAGGCGCCCACACAGCATTTGCAGCATAAGGACCTGCAGCAGTAGGTGAAACGACAAAGATGGCGCCACCAGAGTTTGCTACAGCTGTCGTTCCAACAGTCTGCGACGTGCAAGTCGCAAAACCGCTTCCGCCAGTTTGCGTGTAACAGAAGTTCTCCAAATTACGCTCAAAGAACGGCATACGAAGACCAGCTTCAACGCGCAGTGCATCGTCGAAGAACTTACCAACATATTGAGCCGAAAGTTGGTTCAACAACGCAATCGAGAGACGATCACGTTGCCGTAGAGCAACACCGTCCGCAGCAAGCACATTACGTCCAGACAAGCCGCCAAATGGCGATTCCGCGCCACCCTGTGCGGTCAGGTAGCCCCATTCACCGGTTTGGCGATGGCGACCACGGTCAAAGGTGTACGCAACGCGAACGCGATGTGCGTCAGAGATATCCCAGATCAACGATGACAATACGGTGAGGCGCTTGGTCTCGGTGTTGTTTGGTGTGTAGAAACGAATGGTATCGAGGAAATCACCATCACCATTATAATCTACACCTGCCAGGGTCGATGAACCACGGACGATTGCAGAAGTTTCCGAAATTGTTGTGGAACCGCCGCCATTGGCCCGAACCGTTTGATAACCAGCATCCAATGTGAAGGTTAGATTATCCGTGATGGTGAACTTGGAGTTCAAACGGATATTACCGGTGTCCGATGGGTTAACGCGTACGCCATAGAAGTTGCTGCAGCTTGACGAGTTTAGCGGATTGTTTGCGCCAGAGCCCGCGATTGATGCTGCCGCGGCACCGCTTCCATTGGGACCGGTGTTGCTACCGTCATTCTGTGCACCTGCGCCTGCAACCGTGCGGTTACATGACGCAAGGTTATCAAAATTAAAGATGGCGTTTTCTTGAGCAGCTGTAAAACCACCAACATCCGCCATTGCTGGGCGACCTGTTAAAGAACGAATTTCCGTGAGGTTAATGTTGCGGTAGAAGTTATTCCGGTTTTCGTTGTAGTGCCCCTTGATGTAGATAAAGTCACCATTGTCACCAATTGGCTGATAAACACCAGCATTGACCTGGAACTTTTTCATTTCTCCAGGGCCCTTGAACTTATCATATTGGGTCTTTGAAGCTGCAATAAATGCACGTGTTCCAGCGCTCGTCAATTCACCTGTGTCCAACATGCCAAAGGCACGCCGGAAATTTTCACCGCCGATCGTGATTGCGGCCATACCACCAAGTTCCGAACCGGGCGTGCGTGTAAGATAGTTCACTGTGCCGCCAGCTGCAGATGCGGTTGGCGAGTCAACATCGGTCGTGCCCAAGTTCACGTTAACCGAATAGATCAATTCAGGATCAAGCATCTGGTTCGAGTAAATGGCGTAGTTCCCGGTGTCATTCAGCGGAAAACCATCGAATGTGAGGCTGATGCGGTTACCGTCGAACCCACGAATGCGCAAATTGCCGCCAGATGAACCATAAGCGTCAGAGTTGGTGAAGTTTACACCAGGCACTTGGTTGATCGTGTTGAGGATTGATTGGCCCGAAGGTTGGGTTGCTATCAACGCTTCTGTCAAAACGGCGCGGGGCTTTGTTGCATCCGGAATGACAACGCCTTTAACGCCTTGATCGGCACGGGTGCCGGTGACAACAATTGCTTCTTCGGCATCATCGACTTCAATTGAGCCGGTTGACTGCGCAAATGCAGCGCTGGAAAGGCTGCAAATCGTCAGTGCGACAGCACTGGTTGCGATCTGGAAACGAGATTTCATCTTTAAAGACCCCTTTGAAAATTCTAATTCCGAAGATTTCGCACGCTTTGGCATTTCTAAAAAAACCGGCGGGCAAAAAGGAACTTGTGCCCCTTGGAACCAGTAAATGTCAGAAAAATGACAAAGCAGCCCTCGGGCAAGCCGCCCTAACGGCCAACATCGCGCACAGGCAAGGTTTTGCGTTACTGCACATTGTGCACAGCAGCATTAACATGCATTTTGTAAAAGAATGTGACCGTTTTATCACAGTCCATTGTGTGCTGGCTTAGGCTGCGTCCTCTTTACCAACCTTCGCGGACTTTGCGTAAACCAGCACGGGGGTCTTTCGACCCTCAACGACATCCTTGTCGACAACAACCTCATCGACGCCATCATATGTCGGCAGGTCGAACATCGTATCGAGCAAAATAGCCTCCAGAATGGAGCGCAGTCCGCGCGCACCGGTCTTGCGCTCGATTGCCTTTTTGGCGACCGCTTCTAACGCATCATCAGTGAAGCTCAGCCCAACATCTTCCATCTCGAACAATTTGCGATATTGCTTCACCAAAGCGTTCTTCGGTTCCGAGAGGATTTTCACCAACGCGGCGATATCAAGGTCTTCCAGCGTTGCGGTTACCGGCAAACGCCCGACGAATTCTGGGATTAAGCCATATTTCAAAAGATCTTCAGGCTCGACCTGTTTCAAAATCTCACCCGTGCCGCGCTCGTCAGGGTCTGCGACATGTGCACCAAAGCCAATCGACTTGCCTTCAAGGCGGTTTGAAATGATCTTCTCAAGGCCTGCAAAAGCGCCGCCACAGATAAACAATATGTTCGTAGTGTCGACCTGCAGGAACTCCTGCTGCGGATGCTTGCGACCACCTTGCGGCGGGACGCTTGCAGTTGTCCCTTCCATAAGCTTCAGCAGAGCTTGCTGGACGCCCTCGCCGCTCACATCGCGGGTAATGGATGGATTTTCGGCCTTGCGGCTAATCTTGTCGATTTCGTCGATATAGACGATCCCGCGCTGCGCCTTTTCGACATTATAATCGGATGCTTGAAGCAGCTTCAGAATGATGTTCTCGACATCTTCACCAACATAGCCGGCCTCCGTCAAAGTCGTCGCGTCCGCCATTGTAAATGGCACGTCGAAAGTCTTGGCAAGCGTTTGCGCCAGAAGCGTTTTACCGCAGCCGGTCGGCCCCACCAGAAGGATGTTCGACTTTGCAAGCTCGACATCTGCACCCTTACCACCATGGTTGAGGCGCTTATAATGGTTATGCACGGCAACAGACAGCACGCGCTTTGCCTGCGGCTGACCAATGACATAGTCATCAAGCACTTCGCAGATTTCTTGCGGCGTGGGCACTTCGCCCTCTTTGCGACCGTTCAACGCGCCCTTGGTTTCTTCGCGAATGATATCGTTGCAAAGTTCGACACACTCATCGCAAATAAACACAGTTGGACCAGCGATCAGCTTGCGGACTTCATGCTGCGATTTCCCGCAGAAGGAGCAATATAAAGTGCTCTTTGTATCTGATCCGCTTAACTTCGTCATAAAATGTCCTGCTTGAGCGCCAAAAATAAGCGCACTTAATTAAATCAACATCCTAAAGATGCGTTCTGATTTGGCAATAGCCCAAAACGGACCGTGCCATTATGGCAAAACTGCCATTATGCATTGCAAATGGGATCAGCTTGCGTCGGCATCCGCATTCGAAGGCCGCTTGTCGTACACTTCGTCGATCAGGCCAAAGGCCTTTGCCTCGTCGGCCTCAAGGAAGGTGTCGCGGTCCATCGCTTTTTCGATGTCCTTCAAAGGCTTGCCGGTATATTTCGCATAAAGATCGTTCATCCGCTTACGAATACGAAGGATCTCATTTGCCTGAATCTGAATGTCTGACGCCATACCGCGCGCACCACCAGAAGGCTGATGCACCATGATCCGCGCATTGGTCAAAGCCACGCGCATACCCGGCTCCCCTGCCGCGAGCAGAAAACTGCCCATCGACGCGGCCTGCCCGATGCACACAGTGCCAACCTTCGGACGGATATATTGCATCGTATCATGAATCGCCATGCCCGCGGTAACAACGCCGCCGGGCGAGTTAATATACATCCAAATGTCTTTCTTCGGATTGTCCGATTCGAGGAATAACAACTGCGCGGTGATGACCGACGCCATATTGTCCTCGACTTCGCCCGTCACGAAAATGATCCGCTCGCGCAGAAGCCGCGAAAAAATGTCCCAGCTGCGCTCTCCACGGTTCGATTGCTCGATAACGACGGGAACCAAAGCTTGAACGGGATCAAAAGGAACGTGCATGAAATACCTCTAAGATGTTATGTTTTACGTTAGCCCCTACATCGGCGTGGGCAACCAAAGTTTCAAGCAAGAAAACGGTTAAGTTTTTCCGAGTGCACATCCCCGACTTCATCCAGGCGCAGGCAAGCTTATGAACGCGCACCTCGTTGACCTAAAGTAAACCGGACACGCTTAACCAAAAAAGGCCCCGGAATTCCCAGGGCCTTTTTTATCCAGATCTGCAAAGATTATTTCTTAGGCGCTGCCTTTTTGGCGGGTGCCTTTTTGGCTGGCGCCGCTTCTGCATCCTTTTTAGGAGCAGCCTTTTTTGCAGCTGGCTTTGCTTCCTTTGCAGGCGCTTCTTCCTTGGCTGCAGCTTTTTTGGCAGGCGCCTTTTTCTTGGCTGCCGGCTTTGCGTCGGGCTCAGCTTCGATCGCCGCTTCAAGCACGTCCTTGGTCACGGTCTTTTCCGTAACAGTCGCCTTATCGAAAAGGAAGTCGACGACCTTGTCCTCAAACATCGGCGCACGCAGTTGCGCGGCCGCCATCGGGTTTTCTTGCAGATACTGCACGAAACGCTGACGGTCTTCAGGGCGATATTGCTGTGCAGCCTGCTGCACCAGCATGTTCATTTCCTGCGCGCTCACTTCAACGCCATTGGCTTGGCCGATTTCCGAGAGCAGCAGGCCAAGACGAACGCGGCGGACGGCGATATCGCGATACTCTTCGCGCTCGGCTTCCATTTCCTTCTTCGCCGCTTCAGCGTCTTCTTCGCGTGCAGCTTCCTGTTCCAATTGCGCCCAAATCTGTTCGAATTCAGCTTCGACCATCGATGGTGGCACGTCGAAGTCATGATCGGCGGCAAGCTGATCCAACAGCTGGCGCTTCATGTAGGTGCGCGTCAGTCCGTTATGCTCTTGCTCAACCTGAACCTTCATCAACTCGCGCAGCTTGTCGATGCCGTCGAGACCGAACATCTTGGCCAAATTGTCATCAGCCTTGGCTTCGACTGGCTTGCGCACTTCGTTGACGACGATGTCAAAGGTTGCAGCCTTACCCTTCAGGTTTTCGGCATTGTAATCTTCAGGGAAGGTTACGTTCAGAACCTTCGCGTCATTGGCTTTAACGCCAACCAATTGGTCTTCGAAGCCAGGGATCAATTGGCCTGATCCAAGCTCAACCGCCATGCCTTCGCCCTTGCCGCCTTCGAATGGCACGCCGTCAACCTTGCCTTCAAAGTCGATAACAACGCTGTCGCCCATTTTGGCGGCATATTTCTTGTCGGCTGCTTCAAAGCTCTTCTGGCCTTCGGCCAGCTTCAGAATCGATTCGTCGACTTGCGCATCGCTCACTTCAACGATCAAGCGCTCAAGCGCGATGCTATCAATCGATGGCGCCGCGATTGCAGGCAGAATTTCAAGGTGAAAATCGACGACTGCATCCTTGCCGGGCGCATAATCTTCACCAAGGTGCACATGCGGCTGAGTCGCTGGACGCAGCTTATTGTCGGAAATCGCTTTTTGGACGCCTTCTTGGATCGAGCTGTTCAGCGCGTCCTGAAGCAACGAATCCTTATGCATCTTCTTGACCAGATTGGCCGGAACCTTACCGGGACGGAAGCCGGGCATACGCACTTGAGGTGCAATTTTCTTCACCTCGGCATCAATGCGGGATTCAACATCCTTTGCGGAAATCGTCATACGATAAGCGCGCTTCAGGCCTTCATTCTGTGTCTCGACGGTCTGCATGTTTTCTTCTCTATCTACGGCGGGCCCATTGGCCTGCCAAAAACTGTTAATTGGCTTTCGGGTTTAACGACAGCCGGGAATATCCCTTTTTCGTGGTGCGGGCGAAGGGACTCGAACCCCCACACCTTGCGATGCCAGAACCTAAATCTGGTGCGTCTACCAATTCCGCCACGCCCGCTTACGAAAA
>NCGG01000012.1 GCA_002278855.1 Sphingomonadales bacterium 28-55-16 | reverse complement strand
TGTCGCACTTATGTCGGCTGTATCGAGATTCGGCTAAGTCATTGAAAATGCAGCTCATAACCTGAAGGTCGTAGGTTCAAATCCTACTCCCGCAACCAACATAAACAGCCCGCCTCGTGCGGGCTTTTTTGTTTGCTCTGGCGCGCAGGTAACGTGCGCAAGCGCACGGCGTTGTGCTGACAACGTCAACCATTCCGGCCTTTGCCGACACTGCGCGGGTCGGCCAGCGTTAGAAAGACCAAGATAGGGCCGGAATATGGACGCGCCGACCGAACGTATCTGCGCCACCCCGCCCCTCATCCCGCCAACGCCCTCAAAAAACAGCCCATGTTGACAAAGTACAACATTTACCCGCATGTTTGGCGCAGGGAAAATAGGGGCCTGAAATTCGATGCAAGACGAACAATTACAACCGCATAGCGCATTCCAATTTCACGGCAGCTGGCTGGAATTTGCGCGCATTGCGTTTCCCAATCTGTTGCTGACCATTGTCACGCTGGGTATTTATCGTTTTTGGGCGACGACGCGCGAACGCGAATATCTGTGGGGCAAAACGCAGTTTATCGATGAACGTCTGGAATGGACAGGGCGCGGGATCGAACTGTTTATCGGCTTTATCATGGCTTTCCTGCTCGTCGGGATACCCTTCATCGTCATTCAATTGGTATCGCAGGGCCTGATTTTTCAGGGCGCGCCTTTGATCGCTGCTTTGTTGACGTTCGCTATGTTCCTGTCTTTGTTCTACTTGACGGGCGTCGCCTATTTCCGCGCACTCCGCTACCGCCTGAGCCGCACCTATTGGCGCGGTATCCGCGGCGGAAGCGATGATCCCGGCTTCCAATATGGTCTGTCTTATATGTGGAAAAGCTTCATTGGCTGGTTGCCGCTATTCCTGCTGGTGCCATGGGCGATGATCGGGCTGTGGAACGACCGTTGGAACGCGATGAGCTTTGGTCCGCACCGTTTTAGTGCGAATGCCGCGTGGAAGCCGCTGATGAAGCGGTATTTGTTGTTCTACCTCGTCCCGGTGCTGGTTGTTATCGGCGGCGCGATTTTCGGTATCAGCATGGCGGCATCGGGGGACACGCCCGACGCGATGGGGAACACGGGTATGGCCATAGGCGCGATATTGGCGATATTGGCGCTGCTGGCCTTTTACATCCTATTGCCGTTGGCGGCGTTGGCGTTTTACAGCAAATATTTCCGGTTGGCGGTGGGCGGATTGCGGCTCCACAATCTCGAGTTTGATTTCCGCGCGCGCGCCTTGGACTGGGTGCTGTTTTTCTTGGCCAATATGGCGATCGTCATTTGCACCTTGGGCATCGGCTATATCTTCATGCCCTATCGCAACTGGAAATTCTTCATCGACCATATGGAAGCTTATGGTGAGATAAACATAGACGAGCTTACCCAGTCTGAAACCGCCGTGACAAAGCATGGTGAAGGCCTGCTGGACGCCTTTGACGTCGGGGCGATCTAGCCGATGTCCGCATTTTTCGACGCTTGGCATTATGACGGCAAAAAAGCCGTTAAGCGCAAGGTCGAGGTGCAGATTATAGGTCAGCAATTCTATCTTTTGGAAGCCGAGCAGCGGCATGGTCCGTTTGCCTTTGCCGATGTGCAATATGTCGCCCATCAAGGCGAGGTCGACATTTACGGGATGGCGGACAGGGATGGGTGGCGGCTGATGCTGTCGGGGCCGGTCCCATCGGACATGGCCGTCTTGCTGCCCGCGTCGCGGAAATATGGTGGCTTGGTTGACAGGCTTGGCTTTGCCAAAGCGGCGATTGCCTTCACATTGACCAGTGCGGCCGCTGTGGCGGTTGTGTTGTTTAGCCCGGTATGGTTGGCGCCATTGATCCCCGATAGCGTTGACCAAAGCCTCGGCGACGCGCTGGTGGGGAATTTTGGCGGGCGTTTTTGCCACACGCCCGCGGGCGACGCCGCGCTGAAAAAGCTGGTGGCCGCGCTGGATGCTAATCCCCAAGATTTGCGAGTTGAGGTCGCCAAAATTGATATGCTCAACGCCATAGCGTTACCCGGTGGCAATGTGATTCTGTTCGATGGCCTTATCAAACAGGCCAAGACACCCGACGAAGTGGCTGGCGTGCTGGCGCATGAAATCGGGCATGTCCGCGAAAAGCATGTGATGCAGGCGTTGCTGCGGCAAATGGGTCTTGCGGTGGTGCTGGGCGGGATTGATGGCAATAGCGGCGCGCTGGTGAACAATGTGTTGGCCATGAGCTATAGCCGTGAATCCGAGGCCGAGGCCGATGCGCATTCGATGAAAGCTTTGGCGAATGCCTATATTTCGCCTGCGGGCACGGCGTCCTTCTTTGACCGGCTTTCCAACCTTGATGGCAGTGCGGCCGCCGGGAAAGACAGTGCAGCCATCACGGGTTATTTGTCCAGCCATCCGCTTTCGGCTTCGCGCAAAGAGGCGTTTGAAAAGAGCATCGTCAAAGGCAAAGACTATAAGCCAGCGCTCAACGCGGCCGAATGGCGGGCGTTGAAGTCGATGTGTACACAGGATCGCAAGGCCAAATCCGGCTTCGGCTTTGATTTTGACTAAGCTTCGCGTTACACCCGCGCCAACACCATCATCTGATAGGGACAATATTATGTTCAACCGCCTCTTTGTCGACCATCCCAAAAGCGTCGATGAAAATTATGCGGAACATTTTGGCGTCGCGAGCCGCTTTGGCTTCACGATGATCTGGGGTGGGATGAAGGCGCTTGTGCACGCGGTCATCCCCGGTCTGTGCATCACCTCGGGCAGTGACACGGTGAAGCGGCTGAATAATATCATGGTCGAACAACGCCGGGCCAAGGGTCAGGATGTGGCCCAAATGCTGACCGTCGACTGGGTCATCTGACGCTGTCCGCTCCGTCGTCGCCCGAAACAGCCGTTCAACATGTCACGCGCGCCGATGGCGTTCGCTTGGCCTATAGATATGCGCCAGGGCGCGGTCCGACGCTGGTTTTCTTGCCGGGCTATAAATCCGATATGCAAGGTGGCAAGGCGCAGGCACTGGCGGCATGGGCGGCAGATAATGGCGTCGGCATGCTGCGGTTGGACTATTCGGGCTGCGGTGAGAGTGCGGGGGCATTCGCAGACGGCACGCTCGATATCTGGCGCGACGATGTTCTGGCGGTGATTGCAGAGGCCAAGGTCGGGCCGTTGATATTGATTGGCTCATCGATGGGTGGGTGGCTCATGTTGCTGGTAGCCGAGGCGCTTGGTGATCGGGTCACAGCAATGGTTGGCATCGCCGCTGCGCCCGATTTTACCGACTGGGATTTTGACGACGCCGACCGCGCAACGATCGCCACGACTGGCCGTATCGAACGTCCAAGCGATTATGGCTATGATCCGATGCTTATCACGCAAGGCTTTTGGCAATCAGGGCAAAGCAATCTGCGTCTCACCGGCGTCGTAGAAATCGACTGCCCCGCGCGGTTGATCCACGGACAATGCGACCCCGACGTTCCGTGGGAAACATCCGTAAAACTCGCACAGCAGCTTCGTTCATCCGATGTGCAGACGATATTGTTAAAAGATGGCGATCACAGGCTTTCCCGCGATCAGGATATTGCCCTGCTGATCGACACAATAGCAAAGCTGATCTGCTGAATTTTTTCGGAGCTTTTATGTCCAAATTTCTGCCAATCTTGCTTTTATGTGCGGCGCCCGCTGTTGCGCAGTCTTTGCCGACATTGGATGAAGTCCAGTTTCAAGAATGCCTGAAGCTTGCGCGCACAGACCCTGTATCTGCGGTTTCTGAAGCAAGTTTATGGACGCAGAAAAACGGCGGTTATCTGGCGCGGGCCTGTCATGGTTTTGCGCTCGCAACAGATTTCAAATTTGATCTCGCCGTGCCGATATTGACTGAGGCGGCGACACTGGCGCAGGAAAAGGGCGATCCCCGTGCCGCGCGCTTCTGGGCACAGGCGGGCAATGCTGCGATTGCTGCGGGCCAGCCAGACGTCGCAGTGGACGCACTGACAAAGGCGCTTGGATCCAAAAGTCTCGACAACACAGAACGCGCCGATAGCGAGCTCGACCACGCCCGCGCTTTGGTGGCATTGGGCAAAAGCGCTGATGGCGAAGCCGCCTTGGCGCGCGCACGGCAGTTGGCGCCGGAAAACGGTTCGGCGTGGTTGCTATCGGCGACCTTGGCCCGGCGCTTGAACAAGCTCCCCGACGCGCTAATATTTATTCAAACTTCCGCCGCATTGCTGCCACGCGATCCCGCAGTTGCGCTTGAAGCGGGCAATATTGCTATTGTCGCAGGCGACGATGCAACTGCACGCAAGCAATGGGCGCAGACGATTGCGATTGCACCCGATAGCCGGCAAGCCGTGTCCGCTAAGGCCCAGCTCGCGGCGTTAGCGGCAGCAACGGCCACCCCCGAGACTGAGCCGCAATCCAGATAAAGCGCATGCGGGGTTGGGCAAGGCAGGCACCTCTTGCGCGGTTCGAGGGCAAGGTTCATGGCTGTATTTGAAACACCGCGCTTTTGTGAATGGAACGAAAATGGCAACCACCTATCTCCACACTATGATCCGTGTCACCGACCCCGATGCCACGGTTGCATTTTTCAAGCTGATCGGGCTGGAGGAAGTCCGGCGCTTTGACAGTGAGGCGGGGCGCTTTACGCTGATCTTCCTTGCGGCGCCCGGCCAAACGAACGTTGCCGAGGTCGAGTTGACCCATAACTGGCCAGCTGCCGATGGCAGCGCGCCTGAGGTGTATGACGGTGGACGGAATTTCGGCCATTTGGCCTATCGCGTCGATGACATTTACGCGACGTGCCAGCGGTTGATGGATGCAGGGGTGACGATCAACCGGCCACCGCGCGACGGGCATATGGCGTTTGTGCGGACGCCCGACGGCATTTCGATTGAGTTGCTGCAAGAGGGCAATCTCGCGCCTGCCGAGCCTTGGGCGAGCATGCCAAATATAGGCGCATGGTAGACATGCTTGAAATCGTGCGGGTTCCGGTGCTGTCCGACAATTATGTCTGGCTGGTCCATGAAGCGCAAAGTGGAGAAACCTTAGTGGTTGACCCAGCGGTAGCCGCGCCCGTTCTGGCGGCTGCCGAGGCGCGGGGGTGGGCGATAACGCAGATCTGGAACACGCATTGGCACCCGGATCATGTTGGCGGCAATGCGGAGATCAAGGCGGCGACGGGTTGTAGAATAACAGGTCCTGCTGCCGAAGCCGAACGCATCCCGACGTTGGATGCACACGTACGCGGCGGGGACGTGGTCCGGCTTGGTGATATAGAGGCGACCGTCATTGACGTGCCCGCGCATACCGCCGGACATATCGCGTATCATTTCGCAACCGAGCAGGCTGCCTTTGTCGGTGACACATTGTTCGCGATGGGCTGCGGCCGCTTGTTCGAAGGCACAGCGGCGCAGATGTATGACAATATGCGCAAGCTTGAGGCTCTGGGCGATGACACCGCCATTTATTGTGCGCACGAATATACGCTCAGCAATGCCCGCTTCGCGGTGACGGTGGAGCCGGACAATGCCGACCTTACGGCGCGCTTTGCTGATGTAGTCGCTTTGCGCGAACGTGGCGCAGCGACGGTGCCGACGACGATAGCCTTGGAGCGCGCCACCAACCCGTTCATGCGCGCCGCTTCGGTTGAAGAACTCGCCGCACGCCGCGCCGCCAAGGATGCTGCCTGAGCCTAATGAAAATCGCGTGCCTTAGGCATGATGCGCACATCGCGCGGATGGCCATGGCGCGGATAGACAGGTTGGGCAAATTCGTCCGACCGGCTGAGCGGGACATTCATATCATGATCATGCGACAGACGTTCAAGCTCATGCGAACGATCCGTGATCGTGGTCGCCATGAGGTGCACCACGCCTTCCTTACTGCGCTGCACCTCACCTTCGATCACCATCAACCGTGATGCCATAACGGCGCGCCGTTGCCGTTCGAACAGCCGCGACCACAGTAACGCATTGGTGACGCCGGTTTCATCTTCGATGGTAATGAAAATGGCATTGCCTTTCCCTGGCCGTTGCCGCGTCAGCACAACGCCGGCTGTTTTAACGCGTGCACCATGTTTCGCCGCGTCGGTCTGCGCGCAGGTCAATATGCCTTCCGCCGCAAAGAATGCGCGCAGGAACTCCATCGGGTGCCCTTTCAACGACAATCGCGTCATTTGGTAATCCGCCGCAACATGCTCGCTTACGGGCATTGCGGGCAGGGCTATTTCGGGCTCCTGTGCCAATTCCCGTGCGTCAGCGGCCGCGAACAAGGGCAGCTCATCCGACGGTGTGCGCCGCGCCTCCCACCCGCCCGCACGCCGGTCAAGATGAAGCGAACGCAAGGCGTCGGCATCCGCCAGCAAATGCAAAGCACGTGGCGGCAACTTCGCTTTGCGCGCCAGCTCCTCCAACGAAGCAAAGGGCTGCGCGGCTTCCATCGCCAGCGCCCAATCTTTCTGAAACCCACCGATCTGGCGGAACCCAAGCCGCAAGGCGCCCGTCTCGATAGCATTGTCCCAAGCGCTGAAATTTACATCAATGGCGCGGACATCGACCTGATGATTGCGCGCATCCTGCACAAGCTGCGCGGGCGCATAAAAGCCCATGGGCTGCGAATTCAACAATGCAGCGGTAAAAATCGCTGGATGATGGCATTTCAACCATGATGATATGTACACCAGATGGGCAAAGGCCTGCGCATGGCTTTCGGGAAAGCCATAGCTGCCAAAGCCCTCAATTTGTTTGTAACAACGCTCGGCGAAATCCTGCTGATATCCGCGCTGCACCATGCCATTGATCATCTTGTCCTTATATGCGGGCATAGTGCCCGAATTGCGGAAGGTGGCCATCGCGCGGCGCAAGCCATTGGCCTCGTCTGGTGTAAATGCGGCGGCGACCATCGCCAGCTTCATCGCCTGTTCCTGAAACAATGGGACGCCACATGTGCGGTACAAGATATCATGCAGTTCATTGGGGTCATGCGGCGGGGCGGGGGAGGGATATTCCACCTTCTCCTCTCCATTGCGTCGGCGCAGATAAGGATGGACCATGTCGCCTTCAATCGGGCCAGGGCGCACAATGGCGATCTGGATGACAAGGTCGTAAAACGTCTTCGGCTTAAGGCGCGGTAGCATATTGATTTGCGCGCGGCTTTCGACCTGAAAGGTACCGATGCTGTCGCCCTTTTGCAGCATCGCGTAGACCGCCGGGTCCTCGGTCGGAACACTGTCCAAGCTATAATCGCCGGCGCCTGTCTGCCGCAGCATCGCAAAGCTTTTGCGGATGCAGGTCAGCATGCCCAATGCCAATATATCGACCTTCAACAGGTTCAACGCGTCGATATCGTCCTTGTCCCATTCGATGAAGGTCCGGTCTGCCATCGCGCCATTGTGGATCGGCACGGTCTCATCGAGCCGGTTTTCGGTCAGGACATAGCCGCCGACATGTTGCGACAAATGGCGGGGAAAATCGAGCAACTGCCCGACAAAGGCATGTAGCCTGGCGATGTGCGGATTGTCCGGGTCAAACCCCGCCTCAATCAGGCGCGCCTCGGGCAAGTCCCGGCCAAAGCTGCCCCAGACGGTGCCCGCCAGACGCGCAGTGACATCTTCGGTGAGGCCAATGGCTTTACCGACCTCACGCACGGTGCTGCGCGGGCGATAGTGGATGACCGTGGCGGCAATGCCCGCGCGGTGCCGCTTAAACCGGCGATAGACATATTGCATCACCTCTTCGCGCCGTTCATGTTCGAAATCGACGTCGATATCGGGGGGCTCATCGCGCTCTTCGGACAGAAAGCGCGAGAACAATAAATTATTTGCTACAGGGTCAACCGAAGTGATGCCCAACAAGTAGCAAATTACCGAATTGGCGGCAGAACCACGGCCCTGGCATAAGATCGGCGGGTCTTGCGATCGGGCGAACTGGACGATGTCATGCACCGTCAGGAAATAGCAGGCGTAATTTTTCTGGCGCACCAACGTGAATTCTTCATTCAGCGCGCGAACCCATTTGGGGGGAAGACCATTGGGGTGCCGCCGGTTCGCCTCGCTGCGCACCAGATGTTCCAGCCAATCCTGCGGCGCCCACCCGTTTGGCACCGGTTCATTGGGATATTCATATTTCAACTGGCTCAGGTCGAATTGGATCTGGTTGAGGAACTTCTGGCTTTCCGCAATCGCTTCGGGCGCGTGGGCGAACAGCCGTGCCATTTCGGCGGGTGATTTGAGATAGCGTTCGGCATTGACCTCCAACCGGGTGCCGGCCTGATCCACCGAAACGCCCAAGCGGATAGCGGTCAGGACATCGTGCAGTGGTCGCGCCGCTATATCGGCATAGAGCGCATCATTGACCGCGATGATGGGCACATCGCATTGCTGGGCAAGCGCGCGGTGCTCCTCAAGTCTGCGCCTGTCCTTGCCTTGGCCGTGCATACAGATGCCAAGCCAGACGCTGTTTGGCGCAAGCTTTTTCAGCCTGCGCAATATCTCGTCCAAACTGCTGGGCGTGGCTTCCACCAAGCGGAGTTTCTCGCCGCCATCGGCATGGCTATATTCCACCGGCTTTTTGTGCGGGTTGGTCTCTTCGGCGGTGGACTGCGGCAATATGATGAGCAGCAGATCCTCCAGATATCCGGCCAAATCATCGAAGCGCAATATGCACCCACCCTTGTTGGACCGCATATTGCCGACCGTCAGCAACCGAGTCAGCCGACCCCAGCCTTTGCGGTTTTTGGGATAGGCGACAATGTCGGGCGTACCATCAGCAAAGACCAAGCGGCTACCCGTAACCAGCCGAAAGGCAGGGGGAAGCGCGTTTTCGGCCTTGGCTTTTTTGACCGCGACCCATGCGCGCACCACACCCGCCACGCTGTTCCGGTCGGCTATGCCAAGGGCGCTGAGGCCAAGCGCGGCGGCCTGAAGCACCATATTGGCTGGATGCGATGCGCCCCGCAAGAAAGAGTAATTGGTGGCCGCGACCAGCTCGGCATAAGCATGGCTTTGAGTCATGCGAACAACCCATGCAGATACCAAATCGGCGTATCGGTTTCCGAATATAGGCCATGGCGAAACAGCCAGAAACGGCGTCCTTCGCTGTCTTCGACGCGGTAATAATCGCGCGTTGGGCCGCCTTTGCCTTGCTCATGCCCCGCCTTGCGCCGCCACCATTCGGCGGCAATGCGCTCGGGGCCTTCATAAGCGACAATATGATGCAGGCTTTTGCGCCAGCGGAACTGCCGGGGCGGGCCATCTGGGATGGATGCCAGCGCCTCCACCCGCTGCGGTGTTTCAAACAAGCGGAAGGGCCGCATGGGCGGTTCCGCCGCGACGGGCTTTGGCCAATCTTTTTGCGGCTGGCCGGATTGCGCGGCGCATTCAACCACGGCGCGTTCCGGGATATGGCTGTTGCGTTCTTCAAAATAGCGCACCCGGTCGCTGCCCAACCTGACGCTCAAGCGGTCAATCAACGCTTCGGTTTGCGCGGACCTGTCGATTTTGGTTTCCAACCCGGCCTGTGATGGCAGCAGAATATCCGCAATCGGCACCGTCAATTGAATGAGATCATAACCAAAGCCGGGATCAAGTGGGTCCGACAGGGCGTCAATGCGTTCGCGGATTAACCGCATCAACAAGGCGGAATCCCGCGTCGGCGCGCCGGTATCGACGGCAAGCCGCGCGACATGGCCATCGCTGCGAAACAGGCTGACTTCAAACCGGCGGCCACCTTGGCTGCGGTCATTCAGTTGCACGGCGGCTTTGCCCGTCAGCGATGCGATGGTGTCGAGAACGTCATTGGTGCGCGATATGGGTTCAGCGCAGTTTTGCGTGACGGTGACGATGGGCACATGACGGCGCGGCGTGATGCGCGCGTCCTCTTCCTCTAGCAATCGCGCAAGTTTGACGACCGTCGCCTTACCAAAGCGTGCGGCAAAGGGCTGACGTGGGCGGCACGCGAGATCCTTCAATGTTTTGAGGCCAGCGCGGCGCAGCGCCTGATGCACCTTGGCCCCTGCATCCAATGCCTCGACGGGCAAAGCGTGTATGGCCTGTTTGGCATAACGTGCCTTGGCCCGCGCGCTGTCGGGGGTGGCGCCCAAGGCAATCTGGGCAGTGAAGCCATGGCGGCGCAACCGTTGTTTCAGGTCCTTGGCCAAGCGGACTTCATCATCGCCAAAGCGGTATGTACATCCGGTGATATCAATCAACAGCCCCTGTGGCGGGTCAATCATGCACGCCGGGCTATAACGCTCGCACCCATCCGCCAGCCAGCCCAGCAAATCAAGGTCCGCCGCTGGGTCATGATCAAACACCGCCAGATCGGGCACGCGGGCGCGGGCATCGGCCAGCATCATGCCCCCGCTTAAACCAAGCGCAAGCGCCGCTGCATCGCAGGCCGCGAGCCGCATGGCGCCGCGCTGCTTTTCGACCATTGCGAAAGGCGTGTCAGGCGCGGAACCGTTGCTGCGGATCAGCCTCTGTGTCGGTAACAGCGGCAGAAAGACCGCCAGATAGCGGCGTGTCAAAAAAGCTTCGTGTTGCATGGTCCCAAGTCACTCGTGCCGCAAAAGATGCTGTGCCACCGCGATGGCGCAGAAGGCTGATGTCAAAGGTTGGAAGGCCAGGCGCATTGCCCGGTAACGGCACTGATGGTGCAGAACATATCCGCCAGCGCGTGCTCGCCGCGCTTGGCATGGGCACAGCATCCCCGCGCACCAGCAAGGCCAGCACCCCGCTTTCCGCCGCCGCCAGCGCCAGACGCCGCGTTGATGTCAGGTCAACCAAGCGGGCATTGCCATGTGTTTCGAGAATGACGGCGCGCGCCGCCTTTGACCGGATGGCGTCAGCTGCTGCGCGCAGGGCGTCGCGCAAATCCGAAGTCTGGACCAGCAATATCCGTGCAGGATTGCCGCCCATCGCCGACAACCCCAACGGATATAGCCGCCCCGACGTCTGGCGTTCCTTGTCGCCTGTCACCCAAAATATGCCCGCATCGCTTTCGGGCAATCGCCACGCCAGCAACAAGGCAAAGGCCGCCGCGGCATGTGAATCGGCTTTCGCTCCGCCGAAAAATTCATGCAGTCCGGCTTGCGCTATTCCACCGCGCAAGCGTTCGTCGACATCAGACGCGCCGATGGGCAGCAAGGGTTGCGCCGCGTTCGGCTGATATTGTTTCCATGCGCCCTGCACAGAAGGAAAAGCCGTTTTTGGTAGAATCGCCTTTATGTTCATGTTTTGTTCTATACTGCATTTTGCAGCAATGTGGAGTCAGCTTTTTTCTCCTGAAATGATTTGGCATGCGGTCACATAATGACCGGGATGCGCTGACCCGATGTTTGCACCATTTTCCAGCCCGGGATTATGCGCCCGGGCCAGAAAATGACGTGCGTCGGATGCGCCTTATTCCCAATAATAAGGCATGCGCTTGCGCGTTCCGGTGACTTCTTCATTCAGCGTGGCTGCGTCATATAGCCGGCCACCGATCATAACCTTTGCGACCTTATCCGAATTGCGAATGTCGGCGCTTGGGTCGGCATCGAGGATCACGAGGTCGGCCAATTTGCCTGCGGCGATCGAGCCCACATCCTTGTCATACCCCAGCGAGCGTGCGGACTCGATAGTGCCAGCGGCGAGCGCCTCAATCGGCGTCATACCACCACGGACGAAGGACCAAAGTTCCCAATGCGCGGCAATGCCCGCTTCTTGGCCATGTGCACCAATGGATACAGGGACGCCAAGCTTGGCAAGCTTATGTGCTTCGCGCGCATTGTTGTCGTCGACATAATCTTCTTCCGGCGCAATCTCGCGGCGGGCATTGTTGGCCGCAAGCTCGGTCGGCGGATAATGTTTGGCCATCAACGGATGGCGGAACACGTCGGTATGCGAACGCCAATATGGGTCGCCCGCAGGACCGCCATAGGTCACCACGAGGGTCGGGGTATAGCCGACCTTCGACTTGGAGAAGAACTGCAGCACATCATCGTAGAACACATCCAACGGGACATTGTGTTCAACGGTGGTGTTGCCATCGGCGATCAGGTTCATGTCCATACTAAACAATGAACCGCCTTCGGCCACCGAACGCATATTTTCCTGAAGCGCAGCTGCAACGACTTGCTGCCGCTGTTCACGGCGCGGCTGGTTATAGTTTTTGACGCTGTGCGCACCTTGGGCCTTCAACCGGCGGACATGCGCCAACGCATCATCAAGCCCGTTAATTTCCGCATATACGTCGGCTGACTTGGCCCCATAGACGATTTCGCCCGTCGAGAAGGACCGCGGCCCGATGATAAGACCCGCCCGCTGCATTTCCAATGCTGGAAACACCGTTGCTGCACTGCTCGACGGGTCATGGCGTGTCGTTACACCCATGGCGAGGTTGAGCATATTGACCCAATTTTGCTGCGGGGTCATTTCGTCCACGCCATGCGGGCCATGGGCATGGGCGTCGACAAGACCAGGGATGATGGTCTTGCCAGTTACATCAACGGTCTTTGCGCCAGCAGGAATAAGGAAGTCGCCCGCCTTGCCCACCGCTTTGATCCGGTCATTTTCGACCAAGATTACGGCATTGTCGATGATCCCGCCGGCTTTGTCCGCCATCGTTACAACGCGCGCGCCGGTGAAGGCGACGACGCCAGTCGGATGATCCGACTGCACCGTCATCGACAGCGAAACCCCATCTTTGGGCGGGGCAAATTTTACCGGCTTGGCGTCCTTGGCCAGCGGGCCATTGGGGTAAAACGCACTGGTCTGCGCGGTATACACGGTTGGACCCATCGCCCAGTGCAAGGCATCGCCATTGCGGCTCCAATGCATATAGTCCGCACCGCCATTGCTGACCTTCACCACAGGAAGCGCGCCGCCCGATGACGACGCAGTCACCTCTTGTGTGCCCGGCATCAACGGCATCACAAAGGCTTCATAATTCTGGCGGAAGGCAAAGTTATTGCCGTCGGGCGAGACTTCGTAAATCGTGGTGAGCTCGCCGCTTGCATGGCTGCGCTTGGCTTCGCCGTTCACATCGACGCTGACGAGCAGGCGTTTGTTGGCGCCGGACTCGGTAAAGAATATCCGGTCGTTTGCGGCGCCGAAATGCGGTGTCGTACCGCCGTCGCTGATCCGTACGGGGGCACCACCCGTGGTAGAGATACGATAGATGCCGGGCTGGTCCGACTGCGATGGCGACGTCAGGCCGCCGCCTTCCTGCTTTTCAAACACCACCATCTTGCCATCAGGCGAGAAACGCGGACGGGCATAATGGCCGGATTGCGCCGTAACAATTTTGGCGGCCCCGCCATTTACGCCAATGGTTTGGATGTGGCCAAGACCCTTATCCGTCCAGTTCACATATGCGATTGTCTTACCGTCACGCGACCATGTGGGATAAGCTTCCATGTCGGTCGTCGCCGACGTCAGGCGCCGCGCTGTGCCGCCACTTGCAGGCTTCAGCCACAATTTGCCCATGGTTTCGAACATTATCGTCCGGCCATCGGGCGACGTGACTACGCCGCGCGGCATGTGCGTTTGAAACGCGACTGGCGCAACTTCGATCGCTGGACGCGGTGGGTCGATCACGCCGCGGGTATCTGAAATGCGGAAGGGAATGACGCTCGATACGCCGCTTGACCAATCGACCTTGCGTATCTTGCCGCCGGCCCAAAAATAAATGGTCTTGCTGTCAGGCGACCAATCCATATTCGGATAAACGCCAGTGACGGCCCAAGTTTCCTGCATGTCCTGATCAAGCGCGTCATATATCTTGCGCTCTTCCCCGGTGGACAGGTCCTTCACATAGAGCTTTGACTTCGTCCTTTCGCGACGGACGAAAGCGATCTTCTTTCCGTCAGGCGAAGGCGTTGGGCGCACCGAACCGCCAACACCCGCAACCGCAGTTTCCACCTTGCCCGTATCGATTTCGTAGCTTTCAATGTTGAACAGCTGACCGTTGGAATCCTGCGCATATTGGAAAATGGGGCCAGGGGTGATGTTGCGTGTGAAGTAAATATGCTTGCCATCAGGCGCAAATATGGGCTCGCCCAGTTCCTTCTGGTGCTGCTCATTGGGCCGTTTGACCAACTGCACCCCAGCACCGCCAGACACATGATAGAGCCATACTTCGCCGGTTCCCAGTGAGCGGCCCGTGGTAAAATGCTTCTTGGCGGCAATGAAGCGGCCATCCGGGCTCCAGCTTGGTTGATTGAGCAAGCGGAAATCCTCTTTGCTCATTTGCCGTTTGTCCGAACCGTCGCGGTTCATGATCCAGATATTGTCGCCGCCGCCACGGTCCGAGGTAAAGGCAATCCGTGTGCCATCGGGCGAAAAGCGCGGCTGTGTTTCAAAGGGCAGGCCTTCGGATATGCGCGTTGGCGTGCCGCCAGTGACGGGAATGGTGTAAATGTCGCCAAGCAAATCGAACGCGATCGCGCGGCCATCGGGGCTGACGTCGAGGTTCATCCATGAACCCTCATCGGTGTCGATGCTGATCTGACGAACCGTAAGGCCCGGAGGCGCGGCGACATCCCATTTGGGTGCTTTATCATCAGGCGCCGCTTGCGCAAAAACCGTAGCCGGCATGATCGCGGCGCTCATCAACAGAACGGATTTAAGATAATATTTCATGGATTGGCTCCCCTGCCACTTTCTTATGTCTGCACGCTGTCATGCCTAGCGGGGGACCGCAAGCATGTATTGCCCGTTCGATAACCCGAACCCAGCGTTCGGCAAACGACAATGATAAAGCTGACGTAGCAGATAAGGCGCACGACGCTGGCGGGTATAGCCGGAAGGCCACATGTAAATACGCGTTTTCCGCCATGACATGGCGCAAAAAAGTGCGCTTAAGGGCCAGATTGCCCTCATGCGCACTTTCTCAAATCACATCCGACGTTCCAAGCCAGTGTCTCATCCGGATGGACCGGAGCAAGACCACTGGCCTAAAGCCCTTGTTTATCGAACGGTTACCGTCACCGCACGGCGGTTCTGCGTCCAGGACTGTTCGTCCGACCCCAATGCCGATGGCCGTTCCTTGCCATAGCTCACGGTCTGGATACGGCTTGCGTCGACACCGATCGAGGTCAGATAGTTTTTGGCGGAATTGGCGCGGCGTTCCCCAAGCGCCAGATTGTAATCGCGCGTGCCGCGTTCGTCCGCATGACCTTCGACAATCACGCGGGTGTTAGGATATTGGGCCAACCATTGGGCCTGACGCTGCAGCACGGCCTGATCTTCGGCATCGACGTTGAAACGATCGGTTTCAAAAAGGATCCGATCGCCAAACTGGCCAACCTGCTGCAGGAAATCTTCCTGGCTTCCCGGGATGATCTGGCCGGTGCCGGCATTGGGATCGGTCGCGTTCTGGCCATAGTCTGTACCCTGGGCGGCGGGCGGTAGCGCGTCGACCTTTTTCTTGCCGCAGCCGGTTACAAAAGCGGTCGACACCAGCAATATGGCTGCCATTTTGATCATATGTGATTTCATGATATTCTCCTTTGACTGAGCCCGAATGCACTTCGGGATGCATATAAGAGTGAAACGTCTTTAAGGCAAAACGGGTCCCCATGCCGGGTCTGAACCATCGACAGGCGTGGGCAATTGCCGTTCATTAGAGCCCGTAAGGTCGACTTGCCAGATGCTTGTTTTGCCACTTCCTTTGGCTGTGCGGAAGAACTGAATGACGCGGCCATTGGGTGCCCATGTCGGTGCCTCGTCCTGCCAGCTATCGGTCAGCAAGCGTTCGCCGGAGCCATCTGGCCGCATCGTGCCGACGCGGAAGTCGCCGGCAATGCGGGTAAAGGCGATGAGGTCAGCCCGCGGGCTCCATTCGGGCGTCGCATAGCGTCCGGAACCAAAGCTGATGCGACGTTGATTGCTGCCGTCGGCGTTCATCAGATAGATTTGTTGGCTGCCCGAACGGTCGCTTTCAAAGACAATCTGGCGGCCATCAGGGGAGAAGCTGCCGCCGACATCAATACCGGGCGAGCTGGTCAGCTTGACAGGCGTGCCGTTGCCGCTGGCTGCAATTTTATAGACGTCGGTATTTCCCGACACGGCCATTGAATATAATATTGTCTGACCATCGGGCGACCAACGCGGCGCGAAAGTCGGGCTGGTCGACTGGGTGATCAGGCGCTGGCGTCCGGCATCGATGTCGTAAACATAAATACGCGGATTGCCGTCGACATAAGACAGATACAATATCGATTTGTAATTGGGCGAGAAGCGCGGCGTGAGCGCCGTCGACTGGCCATTGGTGATGAAGCGATGGTTCGCGCCATCCGAGTCCATGATCGCAAGGCGCTTGATCCGCTTATTCTTTGGGCCGCTTTCGGCGATATAGGCGATGCGGCTGTCGAAAAAGGGCAGCTCACCCGTCAAGCGTGCATAAATCGCATCGGCGCATTTATGCGCAGCTCTGCGCCATTCACGCGGCGGTACGTTAAAGCCAAGGCGCGTGGTTTCATTGCCAAAACCGACATCATATAAATAGCAACCCACGGTCAGATTGCCATCGCCGCCGACGCGGACAAAGCCCTGCACCAACTGTTCGACGCGGCGCGATTTCCAATAATCGAACTGGGGTGTTGTGACCTCTGGCAAGGTGATGGCCCGCAGACCATTGGGACCTTGGGTTTCAAAGACGCCCGATGCGCGCAAGTCAGACGAGATCACCTCAGCGATCTGGCGTCCAAGCGCGACGCTGTTGCCCGCTGCCGTGTCAACAGGGGCAGGCGCGACCAAAGCGGGCACCGCGATGGAGCGCGTTTTGGACGTATCGAATTCCACCAGTTCGGGCTCATCCGATACGGGCGCAGCAGGCGGCGGCGTTTGCGCTATGGCGGCTTGCGTGCCCAAGATGAAAAGCAGGAAAGACGCCAATTTCTGGTGTCGTGCGAAGAGTGACATATATCTCATTCCTTTATCCCGTTGCGCGCAGACGCAGCGCATGGGTTTTCCAAACGTCATAATATTCGGGGTCCAGCCCGCCATAAGGCGATGCTGCACGCACCGCTTGCAAGATGCAATCTTTCAACGGCCCTGCCTGCGGCTGGTTGCTGTCATTAACGCCAGTCTGCTTGTCAAAGCGGACCAAAGTCAACTTGCCTGTGGGTTCAAGGTTCAACGTTACAAAGGTTTCGATCTTATTGATATCGATGCCGGACGGCGCACAAGCGCGCACGCGGCTGCGGATTTGTCCAGCGATGCTGACACCCACCGATCGGCGCACTTCGGCAGCGGTTTTGGCAGCAGGGGTTCCAACAGCCTTGCCCGCGCCGGGGGCCTTGCCAATATTGTCGATGCTGTCGAGAAAGCTTCGGGTTAACCCGCCGGGCTTTGCGGGCGTTGTGCCTTTGCCGCTGACGGCTGCTGCCTTGGTGGTTTTTGGTGTCACAGCGGCGGTTTTCACGGCGGGGGCAGGTGTCTTTGCAGGGGGCTGTTTCACCGGCTCTTTTTTCACGGCGACCTTGCTAAGGGGCGGCGTCGTGTCGGGCTTCACAGGCTTTTCCAACGGTTTTTCGATCTGCATGACGGGCGTCGGGGCAGGGGGCGGCTCAGCTGGCGCGGTGTCACCCGCCGCCGGCGGGGCAGATTCTTCTTGGATCGCATCGGGCGCGGTGGAGACATCGGCTATTTCGCCCACCAGCGACACGGAAATAGACTCTTGTTTCGGCGCGGTCTTTGCAGACGCCATCAGCCCAAGCGCGAACATGCCCAGCAAAAGGGCATGGCCGCCAACCGCCGCGCCAAGTCCCAGTTTCTCCGCCCGATCCATTGCCATCGGGTTAGGTTTCGCCGGATGAACCGGTGGTGACCAGGCTCACGCTGTTCAATCCAGCGCGGTTCAATTCGCCCATGACGCGCATCATTTGACCATAGCTGATCGCGGTATCGCCGCGCAGCATGATCTGGCGCGGCGCGTCTGCGGTCTGCGCTGCGGCGATTTCTTCCAACCGTGCCGCAAGCTCTGCGGGCGCAACTTCTGTGCCGTCGATAAAGGTCACGCCATCACGGTCGATCGCGATTTCTATGGGTTCATCCTTTTGATCCAGCGCATTGGCGCGGCTTTCCGGAAGCTCGACAGGTACCCCGGTCACCAACAAGGGCGCGGTCACCATGAAGATAATGAGCAAGACCAGCATGACGTCAACGAACGGCGTGACGTTAATGTCCGCCATCGGTGCGCGCCGACTCCCCCGTCTGCGCCCGCGTCCGCCACCACCGCTTGATGAGGTGTTCATGGCCATGTTTAAACCTCAAGCTCCAATTCGCGGCTCAGCGTGCCGTGGAAGCCGTCGGCAAAACGCCCCATGCGCGCTTCATATTGGTTCAGCCGGTGCGAGAAGCGGTTATAGGCGATGACCGCAGGAATGGCGGCGAACAGGCCGATTGCGGTGGCAAACAACGCCTCGGCAATACCCGGGGCCACAACTGCAAGGCTTGAATTTTGTTCAGCCGCAATCGCCGCAAAGCTGCGCATGATGCCCCAGACGGTTCCGAACAGGCCGACAAATGGCGCAACCGATCCCGTGGTCGCAAGAAAGTTCAAGCGGTTGGCAAGGCGGTCGGTTTCTGCGGCAATCGTTGCATCCATTGCCGTGGCAAGCCGCTCGCGTGTTCCGGCGCGATCAATGCTCTTGCCGTTGGTCGACAGACGCCATTCGGCCATCCCTGCGGCAAACACCTTGGCCACGGGCAATTCGTTCTGGCTGTGCATTTTAGCGAAAGCTGCGATATCGGAACTGCCCCAAAAATCGCGTTCAAACAGGTCGCTCTTCTTGTTGATGCCGGACATTTTTGCTGTGAAGCTGATGATGATTGTCCATCCCCAGATGCTGGCGAGCGCGAGGCCAATGATGACCGACTTGACCACCAAATCGGCATCGAGAAATAGTTTAATTGGCGAAAAACCAACATTTTGGGTCGCGATAAGCAGTTCCATGAATATCCTATTCTGCGTGTCTGTTTATAATGGGTTGGAATGCCGCGACCCAGTGCGCAGGCTGCCGTCGGGGTTTGCCGTCTGGTGAAACAAAGGCTGCAGTCACCTGCGCCTCGGTCAGTATTTCGTCGCCGCGCATGATGGTTTGATGAATGTCGCAACTGGCCGCGCGCAATGCTTCGACTGTGCTGACAACCACCAGAGCATCGTCAAAATGCGCCGGGCGCCGATATTTGATATGCATTTGCGTGACCGCATAAGCGCCCTGGCCTTGGGCATGCACCGTGCGCTGGTCAATGCCGACGCAGGCGAGCATGTCCGAACGCGCGCGCTCCATAAAATGCAGATAGCGCGCATGGTAGACGACACCCGAAAAGTCGGTGTCTTCAAAATAGACCCGCACGGCAAACAGGTGCTTCGTGCCGTCAAAATGGCCTTGATAGGGTGTAGGGACGGTCATCGACGAATTGCTTAACCGTTGTCGAGTCCGGCGGGAAGGGTTTTTAGTTTGCGCGCGCTCAATTGGTCGCTTGAGAGACTCCACGCAACGTTATGTATCAAATAATCCATCCTGCGATCCGGCTGGCGGATTGAGGCCAAGATGTTTCCACCCCGGCGCATTGAGGCACCGACCGCGCGCCGTGCGGGCGATGAGGCCCAATTGCAGCAGATAAGGCTCAACCACATCCTCAATGGTGTCGCGGGGTTCCGATAGGCCAGCGGCCAGCGCCTCGACGCCCACCGGGCCACCACGATAGATATCCGCGATCATGTATAGATAGCGCCGGTCCATCGCATCAAGGCCAAGCGCATCAACCTCAAGCCGATTGAGCGCATTGTCTGCAATTTTGGCGGTGACGACAGGTTCACCTGCGACATTGGCAAAGTCGCGCACGCGGCGGAGCAACCGTCCGGCAATGCGCGGCGTACCGCGTGCGCGCTTGGCAATCTCGTTCGCGCCATCGGGCGCAATGCCCAGATCGAGCAACCGCGCCGCGCGGGTGACCACCAGCTCAAGCTCATCATGCGTATAGAAGTTCAGCCGCACCGGAATGCCGAAGCGGTCGCGCAATGGCGTCGTCAGCAAACCTTGTCGCGTGGTCGCGCCAACAAGCGTGAACGCCGGCAAATCAATCCGCACCGAGCGCGCCGAGGGGCCTTCGCCGATCATGATATCCAGCGCACGGTCCTCCATCGCGGGGTAAAGGATTTCCTCAACCACGGGGCTTAAGCGGTGGATTTCGTCAATGAACAGGACGTCGCCATCTTCCAAATTGGTCAGCAACGCTGCCAAGTCGCCCGATTTGGCAATGACAGGGCCGGACGTGGCGCGGAAACCCACGCCCATTTCCTTGGCCACAATCTGCGCCAATGTCGTCTTGCCAAGCCCCGGCGGGCCAAAGAACAACACATGGTCCAATGGCTGCCCACGGCCCTTCGCCGCTTCAATAAACACCCGCAAATTGTCCCGCGCCGCAGCCTGACCGATAAATTCGGCAAGCGTTTTTGGACGCAAAGCGGCGTCGATATCTTCTGGCCGTTTGTCCGGCGTGGTGAGGCGGTCGTCGCTCACCGCGATGCCTTCTTCAACGCTAGCCGCACGAGCGCATCCAATGTCGCATCTGGGCCAAGCTCTTCAACCGCCAGCGCCACGGCGCTTCCTGCTTCGCCGGGTTTAAAGCCCAAATTGGCGAGCGCCGACATTGCGTCTTGTGCATGGTTGCCGTTTGCAGCGCCCGTGGCCATCAGCTTCGCGCCGCCGCCGATGCCGGCGAGTGCGCCCACCTTATCCTTCAATTCATTGACGATGCGGCTAGCAAGCTTTGGGCCAACACCATTGGCGCGGGCGACCATCGCGGCATCGCCGCTGCCGATCGCAAGCGCCAAGTCCTGCGGTTCAATCGCGGACAATATCGCCAGCCCAACCTTGCCGCCTACGCCTTGCACGCCGGTCAGCAAGCGGAACCAGTCGCGTTCCTCGCGCGTGGCAAAACCGATGAGGCGCATGTCATTTTCCGATACCTGCATTTCGGTAAAGACGGTGGCAAAATCATCCGTCTTGCCCAATGCCGATAATGTCCGCGCGCTGGCCTGCACCAGATAGCCGACGCCGTTGACGTCGATGACCAGATGGTCAACGCCCGTTTCATCAATGCGTCCATACAGCTTTGCAATCATGTTGGCGGGTTAGCCGTTCGATTCCTGATCGGCAAGCAAAAGAGAACATCGTGGGAACAGGAAGTTTGATTTCACGGGGAGGCGCAGAGGACGCAGAGATCAAAATATGTACCTTCGTGGTCCATATACTTTGCGCTCTCTGCGCCTCTGCGTGAACCCATCAACCGCGAATATGATGTGCATGGGTGATCGCCACCGCCAAGGCATCGGCGGCGTCCGGCCCAGCAATTTTGAGACCTGGTAATAAGATACGCAGCATCGCCTGCACCTGCTCTTTTTCTGCCTTGCCCGTGCCAACGACGGATTTTTTCACCAGCCGCGCGGCATATTCGGTGACGGGCGTGTGGTTGCGCGCTGCCCCCAAAAGCACCACGCCGCGTGCTTGCCCCAGCTTAAGGGTCGATTGCGGGTTTTTGTTGACGAAAACCTCTTCGACCGCGGCATAATCGGGGCGAAAATGGTCCAGCACGGCGCGCAATTTTTCGTCAAGCATCACCAGCCGGTTGGCCAATGGCATTTTGGCGTCGGTTTCAATCTCGCCATTGTCGATATGCGAAAGGCGATTGCCTTCCTTACGGATGATACCCCAGCCGGTCGTCCCTAAGCCGGGGTCGAGACCCAAAATAATCATGACGACATGATCATCCCAGTTTCGCCATCACCTCGTCGGACACGTCATAATTGCCCCAGACAGTCTGAACATCGTCGTCATCTTCCAGAGCATCAATCATCTTGAGCAAAGTAGCGGCATTGGCTTCGTCCACCTCGACAAGAACCTGCGGTTTCCATGCGAGTTTCGCGCTTTCGGCTTCACCCAATGTTGCCTCAAGCGCCTTGGCGACTTCGTGCAGGCTGTCCATTGCGGTCCAGATGCTATGTTCGTCTTCGCTGGATTCCACATCTTCGGCGCCGGCTTCCAATGCGGCTTCAAACACGCTGTCGGCGTCGCCTGCGCTGATCGGATAGGTGATCAGGCCCATCCGGTCAAAGCCATGGCTCACCGCGCCTGATGCGCCAAGATTGCCCCCATTTTTGCTGAATGCGGTGCGCACATTGGTCGCAGTGCGGTTGCGGTTGTCGGTCAATGCCTCAACGATGATCGCAACGCCGCCGGGGCCATAGCCTTCATAGCGCATTTCATCATAGCTTTCCGCGTCGCCGCCCGCGGCCTTGTCGATCGCGCGCTGGATATTATCCTTGGGCATCGATTGCGCCTTGGCTGCGTTGACCGCAAGGCGCAGACGTGGGTTCATGTCCGGATCGGGCATGCCCATCTTCGCCGCCACGGTTATTTCGCGCGAAAGCTTGGAAAATTGCGCTGAACGCTTTTTGTCCTGTGCACCTTTGCGATGCTGGATATTTTTGAATTTGCTATGGCCTGCCATGGCTCTGCTCTTCTCTGGCTAAAGGATAAGGTGCTGGGCCCTTACATCAGGCACCCGCCATTGGGCAAGCCATGTGCTTTAACGCAACTGCACTGCAGTCGCTGACGACGTCGCCATCGTCATTTATCCACCGTCACGTCCTGATCAAGACGGCTACGGTGTGCTGCTGCGGCGTTACGCGAGGCCAAGAGCCGATTTATAGGTGTCGAGGATCGCTTCCATTTCCTGACGATCGTCCTGGCTCATTTTGCGCAGACGTACGATCTGACGCATGATTTTCGCGTCATAGCCTTGGCTTTTGGCTTCGCTGTAAACATCACGAATGTCGTCCGCGATGCCCTTTTTCTCTTCTTCCAAACGCTCGATGCGCTCAATGAAAAGACGCAATTGATCGGCGGCGATATTGCCTTCGGCCATGATATTCTCCCTGTGGTGTTGGTTGGGGCACACGCCCCCGAATCAAGATGACAGCGCCTTAATGCGAAGGGGCATTTTTCGCCACGCTTTCCTGCATGCGTTGCAACTGCGCGGGCGTTGCGTCGCTTTGATGCTTTGCTTTCCATTCCGCCGCTGGCATGCCGTGGATCAGCGTGCGCGCTTCGTCCTTTGTGAGCTGCCCGTCGGCTTCCATCACCCAGTCGGCCAAGCAATTGCGGCAGAAGCCGGCGAGGCCCATCAAATCAATATTTTGCGCGTCATGCCGGTGTTGCAGATGGACGACGAGGCGGCGAAATGCGGCCGCGGCGGCGGCGTCTGAAATGTGCGTGTCGTGTTGCATAATTATGCGCCCTTTTCGTTGCTGATTTGCCGCGTTATGGGGAAGGCGAACGTCAAAATCCATATCGCGGAGCCAATTTCATGCAATATCACAAGCCACGCATGCGCAAGGTCCGCATATTGGCGACCTTGGGCCCGGCGAGTGACACGCCTGAAATGATCGAAAAACTGTTCCGCGCGGGCGCAGATGCTTTTCGTGTCAATATGAGCCATGGCGAGCAAGCCGATAAAGCGCAATTGATTGCCAATATCCGCGCACTTGAAAAGGCGTATAACCGGCCAACAACGATATTGGTTGACTTGCAAGGTCCCAAATTGCGCGTCGGAAGCTTTGCCGAGGGTAAGGTTGATCTGCATACGGGCGACAGCTTTCGGCTGGACACCGATCCGACGCCGGGCGATGCGCAGCGTGTGCATCTGCCGCACCCCGAAATTTTTGCCGCGTTGGAGGTCAATGCACGTTTGTTGCTCGACGATGGCAAGCTTGTGTTGCGGGTAACCGAGATTGGTCCGGACCATATAGTAACAAAGGTCGAGGTCGGCGGGGCATTGTCGAACCGTAAGGGACTGAATGTCCCGGACGTTGTGGTCCCGATTGCCGCCTTGACCGAAAAGGACCGCTCGGATTTGGCCTTTGCACTCGAGCAAGGCGTTGACTGGATCGCGATGTCCTTTGTCCAACGGCCAGAAGATGTCGCCGAAGGCAAGAAGCTGATTGGCAATAAGGCGGCCTTGTTGGCCAAGATCGAGAAGCCTGCTGCGATCGGGCGGTTGGAAGAAATCATCGCGTTGGCCGACGGCGTGATGGTTGCGCGCGGCGACCTGGGCGTTGAAATGCGCCCCGAACAAGTGCCGCCTTTGCAAAAGATGATTGTCTCGACCGCGCGGCGCATGGGCAAGCCGGTGGTCGTGGCGACGCAAATGCTGGAATCGATGATAGTCTCGCCATCGCCGACGCGGGCCGAAGTGTCCGACGTTGCGACCGCAATTTACGACGGCGCCGATGCCGTGATGTTGTCTGCGGAGACCGCAGCGGGCGCGTGGCCGATTGAGGCGGTGTCGATCATGGATCGCATCGCGCAGGAGGTTGAAAGCGACCCTGATTTCTTCAAGCGTATCCATTTTACCGAAACGCCCGCCGATGCGACCACTGCCGATGCCTTGGCGGAGGCAAGTGGGCGGATTGCCGACACGGTCGACACGAGCGCGATCGTCTGCTTCACCTCATCGGGTTCTACCGCGCGCCGCATTTCACGTGAGCGGCCTTCGGTGCCGATTTTGGTGCTGACGGCCAGCCAGTCGACCGCGCGCCGTCTGGGTTTGCTTTGGGGCGCCTTTGCCGTGCGGACCAAGGATATTGGGTCGTTCGAAGAAATGGTCGCCAAGGGCAAGCGCATGGCCCTGCGCTATCATTTAGGTGTCGCAGGGGGCCGTATCATCATCATGGCCGGTGTGCCGTTCGGCACCCCCGGTTCTACCAATGTGCTGCATATTGTGCGTCTGACCGGCGACGAATTGAAGGACCACTGAGCCTGTGCGCTCTCGCTAAGGCAATAAAAGGCTGCTGTCGCCATAGCTATAGAAGCGATATGCGTCGGCGATGGCATAAGCATAAGCCGCTTGCATCGTCTCGCGGCCCATTAAGGCGCTGACCAACATGAACAGAGTCGATTTCGGCAGATGGAAATTGGTCATCAGGCCGCCAATCGCCTTGAAGCGGTAGCCCGGTGTGATGAAGATGTCGGTGTCGCCTTCAAACGGGTGCACCACGCCATCTGCGTCGGCCGCGCTCTCAACCAAACGGAGCGACGTCGTGCCAACCGCGATCAACCGCCCGCCAGCGGCGCGTATGTTGTTCAACCGATTGGCCGTTTCGGCGTCGATGCTGCCCCATTCGCTGTGCATGCGATGTTCGCTGGTATCGTCGGCCTTGACGGGCAGGAATGTGCCTGCGCCCACATGTAATGTTAGCGTCGCGGTTTCGATGCCCGCCCCACGCACCGCGTCCATCAATTCTGGTGTAAAATGTAACGACGCCGTTGGCGCGGCAACGGCGCCGTCCTTCTGCGCGAACATCGTCTGATAATCTTGCGCATCGCGTGCGTCGGTCGGGCGCTTGCCCGCAATATAGGGTGGCAAGGGCATGGTCCCTGCACGTTGCAGCAGCAACTCGACAGGTTCATCGCCTTCGAAATGCAGCGTGAAGCTGCCGTCGTCATGACGTTCTTCGGCGGTTGCCCAAACGCTATGGCCAAAATCGATGCTATCGCCGGGGTGCAGGCGTTTGGCGTTGCGGATAAAGGCCTGCCAACGCCGCAAGTCGATCCGTTTATGCAAGGTCGCGCCGATGGTTGCATCGCCGCGGCGCCCATGCAACTGCGCCGGAATAACCCGTGTATCGTTGAAAATCAGGCAATCGCCCTTGCGCAACATCACGGGCAGGTCACGTACCGTTTGGTCTTTTAGCCCGCCCTCTGCGTCCACGCACAGCATCCGCGCCGAATCTCTGGGGGCGACTGGGCGCAGCGCGATCCGTTCGGGCGGAAGCTCGAAATCAAATAGATCTACACGCATGGAGAGCTGAGCGCGATTACCGGCCGCTGAGCTGGTCGACGGTAATCGGCGCCTCAGATGCCAAAGCGGCAGCCGCTGCGGCAAAGGCTGGCGGCGCGACATTGTCCGCTGCGATCGATGCTTGAATGACCGTGCTTGGGTTCACGGGGGGCTCCCCGCGCTCAATCGCGTCCACAAATTGCATGCCCGACGTTACCCGGCCAAAGGCTGTGTATTTTCTATCCAGGCTGAAGCGTGGTTGGAAGCAAATGAAGAACTGGCTGTTTGCGGTATCGGGCTCGTTCGTGCGCGCCATCGACACGGTACCGCGCAAATGTGGCGTGTTGTTAAACTCTGCTTTAAGGTCAGGAAGCTCAGATCCACCCTGGCCAGTGCCTTTGGGGTCGCCCGTTTGTGCCATAAAGCCATCGATTACGCGGTGAAATATCACGCCATTGTAAAAGCCTTGCCGTGTCAGCGTCTTGATGCGCTCGACATGCGCAGGGGCAATGGCGGGAAACATTTGAATGGTTACCCGGCCGCCGGTGGACAAATCCAGCACCAGCATGTTTTCAGGGTCCGACGCTGTTGGCGTTGGATCGGGCGCGGTGGTCTGGGCCATCGCCGGAGAAAGCGCCGCAGCAAGGATGCCCAGCAAGAGCACAGTCAATTTTGAAAATATCGAACGAAGTGACATGAATTAAGTGCCTCAGAGAACTGGTTGCCGTTCCTTTAACCAAGGACACTGTCGCTGTCATGAACGATTTTCACCGGCGGGCCTGCGCGGCCGCAAACGGGATGGGATACGCTTCAGTCCCACTGTTGCATAAAAGTGACATTGTTGAAATATATTTGTAACTTCACCCCATTTTGTTGCGTAGACCGCGCAATTCCGCCAAAGCGCCCCTAACCCGGAGGGAATCCATCACGCAGCGCGTGCCATTTTTGCGCGCTAAGTTGGCGGAAAGGCTGGGGAGTTTAACAGCCATGGAATGGCGGGAAACCGTTGGACTTTGGCCTTATTAAAAGGGGCTAGACCGTGAAAAACACACGTATCAGCAATTTGAAATATGCAGCGGCACCGCTTGCACTGGGCCTGGCGTTGATCTCAACGCCGTCGTTCGCTCAGGATGCGGCCGCAGAAGAAGAAACCGGCAGCGAAATCGTCGTTACCGGTTCGTTGATCTCCAACCCGAATCTCGAAGCTTCGGCTCCAGTGAACGTGGTTAGCGAAAAAGAAATGGAGCTTCAGCAGGCGAACGTTGCAGAAGAACTGCTTCGCGAACTGCCGGGCGCGGTTCCTTCGGTCGGTTCGGCTGTTAACAACGGTAACGGCGGTGCTTCGTTCGTCAACCTGCGTAACCTTGGTTCGAACCGCAATCTCGTTCTCATCGACGGCGTGCGTTTGGTTCCTGCTAACCTCTCTGGCGTATTTGACCTCAACAACATCCCACTTGCCCTGGTTCAGCGCGTTGACGTTCTGACCGGCGGTGCATCGACCACTTATGGTGCCGATGCTGTCGCGGGTGTCGTCAACTTCATCACGCGTCAGGATTTCGCTGGTCTCGACCTTAGCGTGTCGAACCAGATCACGGAAAAGGGTGACGGGAACACTTTCCGTGCAGACCTGACCTTGGGTGCAAACTTCGACGATGGCCGTGGTAACGCCGTGTTGAGCCTTGGCTATCAACAGGCTGACCCAGTATATCAGGGCGACCGTGATTTTGGCCGCTTCGGTATTGCTTCGGCAAGTGGTGCTGGCGGCGGTTCAGGTACTGCGGTGCCTTCGCGCTTCACGCTTCCAGGCGTTGGTACCCGTCAGGTTGACAGCGCTGGTACGGCTTTCTTGCCCACCTCCGCATACCAAAACTTCAACTTCAACCCGTATAACTTGTATCAGACGCCGTTTGAACGCTTCAACATGTACGGCGCTGCCCGTTATGAAGTTTCGGACGCTGTAGAAATCTACACACGCGGTCTGTTTTCGAAGAATACAGTCGACACGATCATCGCACCTTCCGGTGCGTTTGCTGTGCCCGTTGATATTCCTTTGAACAACCCATATTTGACGACAGCATTGCGTAACAGCTTCTGCTCGGCCAACAGCATTTCGGCGGCTGACTGCGCGCTTGCGGCAAACTCTGCATTGACCCCAGGTCAGGCTGGGTACCGCACGGTAACCTCCAGCCTGTCGCGTCGTGCAGTCGAAGTTGGTCCGCGCATCAGCAGCTACACCACTGACATCTTCGACTATCGCGTTGGTGCCAAGGGTTCGTTGACTGACACGGTCGATTGGGATGTATTTGGTTCGTATGGCCAGAGCACAAATACCCAGACAATCAAGAACTACGTGCTCAAAAGCCGCGTTAAGGAATCGTTGCTTGCGAACAACGTCAACAGCTGCTTTTCGGGCACCAGTGCATCTTGCGTTCCAATCAACTGGTTTGGTCCAGCAGGTTCGATCACACCCGCAGCCGTTGATTTCCTCGTGGAAAACAGTACCGTATCGACTAAGGTGTCGATGGCGCAGGTGCATGGCGTTGTGAATGGAGACTTCGGCTTGAAGGCTCCATGGTCGGAAGAGCCAGTCGGCTTTGCCGTCGGTGGTGAATTCCGCAAGTACACAGCGTCGCAGGAATCTGATACGCTTGCACAGGGCGGTGATTTGGGCGGCTCCGGTGGTGCAGCTCCAAACATCAGCGGTGGCTTCAACGTATATGAAGCATTTGGTGAGCTTATTGTGCCCGTGGTGCAAGATAAGCCATTTTTCTACGATCTGACACTCGAAGGCGGCGCACGCTATTCGAAGTACAGCGTAGACGCTCCAAACGCGCCAAGCTTCGACACGTTCACTTGGAAGGCTGGCGGTAGCTGGTCACCAATCGAGCAGCTCAAGATCCGTGGTAGCTATGCGCGTGCAGTACGTGCACCAAACATCTCCGAGCTGTTCAGCCCAGTAAACACTGGCCTGACCAACCTGGCGGATGATCCATGCGCACGCTACGATGACACTGGTACCGCTATCCGTAGCGCGCCAACTGGCGAAATCCGTGCAATCTGCTTGGCGCAGGGCGCAAAAGCTAGCAACGTTGACTTCATTGCCCAGCCAACGGCCGGACAAGCGAACTCGACGGGTGGCGGTAACCTCGGCCTTAAACCAGAAAAGTCAACCAGCTGGACCATTGGCGCTGTTATTCAGCCGATCACTGGCCTTTCGTTGTCGGTTGATTATTTCAACATCGAAATAACGGGTGCCGTATCGTCGCCAACACCTGACGATGCGATTTCAGCATGCTTCGGCGCCAGCAACGGTGCAGCGGTTCCTGTATACTCGCCAGCGGCTGGTGCTTCGACGACTGAAGCTTGCCGCATCATTCGCCGTGATCCATTGGCTGGTGGTCTTGCAGGTGATCCAAGCACTACAGCAGGTCTGTTCTTGAGCTCGTCAAACCTTGGCACGCTCAAGACCAGCGGTGTGGATTTCACTGCTGGCTACAACCGTGACCTTGGCTTTGCTGGTCTGGACCTCAACGTCGTGTTGACCTGGAACAACGAATCGAAGTTCCGTCCTGGTCCTTCGTCCGATTTCCGTGAGTGCATCGGCTTCTACAGTGCGAACTGTATGCCACCGCAGCCAGAATGGCAGCTGAACGCACGTTCAACGCTGAACTTTGACGGTATCGATGTTTCGCTCCTGTGGCGTCACATGGACAAGTTGAGCTATGAGCCAGGTCAAGGCACCTTGTTCTCGGGCACATTGCCAGCATCGGCTGGTCCGATTGCCGGTAAGCAAGTTAACTTCAACAAGATCGATGCACGTGATTATTTCGACCTGACCACCCGTTTCCCGGTCAACGAAAACTTCACTGTGACGCTTGGCGTTCAAAACTTGCTCAACAGCGAACCACCATTGGTTGGCGGCGAAGCAGGAAGCACATCTTTCAACAGCGGCAACACCTTCCCATCGTCGTACGACGCATTGGGTCGCCGGTATGTTGCAAGTGCACGTATCCGCTTCTAAGCGTTACGGAACGAACACAAAAAATAGGGGCGGGTCTTCGGACCTGCTCCTTTTTTATTGTCCAGATTAAAGCGCGTTTTAGGCTAAAGCTGCGCCGAGATTCAAATCCTGACCGGCGGCCTGCGCGACGGCCTGCGCCCAAAGAACGACTTTGCTGATCTCTTCTTCGTGCAACTTCATGCTGCTCTCATGTTCGGAACGGCGCTGAGCGGCGCTGAATGCATCGCCGGTTTTGGCATTGCGCGTGAAGGTTGCCGCGGTTGTTTGCGCCAAGTCTGCTATGCCGACCTCCACGCCAAAATGCCCGCATAGGCGGTGCATCGCCAAAGCCGGGTCGGCGAGCAGGACTTCGCTGTGCAGCGTCTTGACCCGAGCTGGCCCAAGCCGGTCCGCCATGATACCGAACAAGCGATGCTGCGCGAGCCAGCCGACGGCTGCGATTTGCAAATCCGTCTGCTGCATAATCTCTTCGCCGCTAAAGCCATAATCGGTTAGCCCGTCCTTTCCGAGCTTTACGAACAATTCGCGCACCCAAAGGCGGCCCCACATTCCTTTCTTTGCGATGGACGCCAAATAATTCTCAAGTGGCGTGTATAGAAACAGAGCCTTTGATTCGGGAAATGCACCCAATAATGTAGGCGCGAGGGCATTGATTACATTCGACGGTTTGATGATCACACGCTCGCCAGTTGAGTGCGGCCGCGCTAGCAAAGTGACCGCTGCTTTCAAGGCCTCCACGACCTGAGAGGGCTGACCGCCGCGCCGCCGCCATCCGGAAATATCGTTGAGCATTGCCGGCTCTTTTAGGCCAAATGATATCCCAGGCATATCAAAGGCATTTGCGAGCAAAGTCGAGCAGCAATATGCGGAATGGAATATGAAATGTGGTGATGGCGCCGATGGTGCCGCAGCGATCGCTTCGGTACGCGCAATGACAGCGGGGCTTTTCGCACTGGGAAGAAACTCATCGGTGAGAAAGGTCGCTGCACTTAATGTCTGGCGATCTGCCCGGATAAACTGAATGGTGTCCCCCACCGCGTCATAACGATGCGGATAGGCGCTGACATCCAGCAATATCTCCGAAACATTTTGGGACAAATCGGTCACTCCATTAAATTTTTTCTATTTACATTCAGTTACTTAAAAGAACTTTTTCAAAAGCGTAAATTGTGTTAGCTAGCCACCCGGCCATTTTTGGCTGTCACATCATATTACAGGAAGAAGCTATGGCTAAGATTGTCAAATCCTTTTGGGCAGTTTCATTATGCACCTTACTGGCAACAGGGGCGGCGATCGCGCCAACTGCAGCATCCTCGAAGGAGGCCGATCTTGAGGGCAAAGTGATGCCCGATGGCGAAAAGATTTTGTGTCGGCGCGTCGCGGAAACCGGCTCGCTGGTCCGTAAATCTAAGAAATGCTACACGCGTGCGCAGTGGGATCGCATTGCCGAAGCTGCAAAGGCGAATGCGACAAAGATGCAGAGCGACCATATGTCTGGACCCGCAGGTACCTGATTCCGGTAACTTTGACAAAATTTTTTTGGCGGGGATTTCAGGCACAATATGTCAGAGCAAGACCTAAATGCACTCGTGCATGCCGCGCGAATGGCGCAGCAGCGCGGTGAATTGGCCTCGGCGTCGCAATTGTATATGCAGGCTTTGGCCTTGCAACCCGACAGCCCGCAATTGCGCAATGCACTCGGGATGGTCGCGCTTGCCAGGGAGGATTTTCCCGCTGCGACAGAGGCTTTTCTGCATGCCATAGCAGCCGACCCAACAGCGACTGTTCTGCGGATCAACTTGGCAACCGCCTATCGCGGACTTGGTGATAATCAATCCGAACGCGAGGCACTGGCCGGCGTCCTTGACCTTGATCAAGCCAATTTGACGGCCAATCTACGCCTTGCCGAATTGCATGAAAAGTTGAACGAAAAGGGCGACGCGATGCAGCGCTGGTCCGCAGTGCTCGGCATCGCCCAGTCGTTCCCAGAACCCACGCCTGAAATTTTGGATTTGGTTGCAAAGGCACAGTCGCATCTCAGCGGGCATAGCGCTGCCTTGGAACAGATACTGTTGGATGGACTAAGTGATGTGCGCGAAGACGCGCGCGACACGGATGCCCGAAGGTTCAATATTTGCATGGACGCAGCTCTAGGCAAGCGCCGTATTTATACGAATGAGTGCGCAGGACTGCACTTTCCCTTTTTGCCAGCTGATGAATTTTCCCACGGGCGCATTTCCCGTGGATGGAATCGATCGAAGCCAAGACAGAAGCCATCACTGCAGAGTTCAGTGCACTTTGGGCGAAGCCGAATGATTTTGTGCCCTATGTTGCGATGGAAAACGGGACGCCACAAAATAAATGGTCATCGCTTGACCATTCGCTCGACTGGAGCACTTTTTTCTTGTGGCGACATGGGGTGCGCGACGACGCTGCGTGCGCGCGGTGCCCCGAAACGGCGAAGGCTATTGAAAGCCTCCCCATTTGTCACATCCCCGGACGGTCGCCGACCATCTTCTTTTCGGTGCTGAGACCAAAGACACGGTTGCCGGCACATACCGGCGTAACCAACGTGCGATCAATCGTTCACGTTCCGCTGATCATTCCGGATGGGTGTGGGTTCCGCGTCGGTGGCGAGACGCGACCTTGGCAAGTAGGAACCGCGTTTGCGTTCGATGACACCATTGAGCATGAGGCGTGGAACGATAGCGACCAACCCCGCGCGGTCCTTATTTTCGATGTTTGGAACCCACATCTGACGCCGCAGGAACATATCATGCTTCAGCGGTTTTTTGAGGTATCTAACGACAGCAGCTATGGTCGGGCCAGAACCGTAGACTGATCAACGAGCTACCATTTTCAACGCGCCATCGCCTTCGTCAACCGCAACCGTGCTGCCATCCGGAATTTCGCCGCGTAGCAACATGTCGGCCAGGGGGTCCTGCACATAACGCTGAATAGCGCGCTTCAGCGGGCGTGCGCCGTAGATGGGATCATATCCCACGCGGCCGAGCCATGCCTTGGCCTTGTCGGTCAGCGACAGCGTAATCTTTCGATCCTTCAGCAATTTTTGGACATGCTTGACCTGAATTTCGACAATCGGGGCCATGTGATCCGCGCCAAGACGGTGGAACAATATGATCTCGTCGAGGCGGTTGAGGAATTCGGGGCGGAAATGCGCGCGCACGAGGTCCATCACTTGTGGTTCGACCTCCTTCACATCGTGTCCGTCCTCCAGCGCGGCGAGATATTGGCTCCCCAAGTTGGACGTCAAAATGATCAGCGTGTTCGAGAAGTCGACCGTGCGGCCCTGACCATCGGTTAAGCGGCCATCGTCCAACACCTGAAGCAGGATGTTGAACACGTCGGAATGGGCTTTCTCGACCTCGTCAAACAACACAACTTGATAGGGCCGACGACGCACAGCCTCTGTCAGCACCCCGCCTTCTTCATAACCGACATAGCCCGGAGGCGCGCCGACCAGCCGTGCCACGCTGTGTTTTTCCATATATTCGGACATGTCGATGCGGACCATCGCATTGTCATCATCGAACAGGAACCCGGCAAGCGCCTTCGTCAATTCGGTCTTGCCGACACCCGTTGGGCCAAGGAACAGGAATGACCCAAGTGGTCGATTGGGGTCCTGAAGTCCGGCGCGTGAACGGCGGATGGCTTTTGATACCGCCGTGACCGCGTCCTTCTGGCCAATGACCCGCGCGCCGATGAGTTGTTCCATGTTGAGCAGCTTGTCGCGTTCGCCCTCAAGCATTTTGTCGACGGGAATGCCTGTCCAGCGGCTCACCACGCCAGCGATATCCTGTGCGGTCACTTCTTCGCGCAGCATCGCGTTGCCGGCTGCGGCCTCGGCCGTCTCCAGTTGCTTTTCCAAGCCCGGTATGGTGCCATATTGCAGCTCACCTGCCTTGGCGAGGTCGCCGCCACGCTGCGCTTGTTCCAACTCGATCCGCGCACCGTCAAGCCGCTCCTTGATCTTGGCTTCAGCGGAGATCTTGTCTTTCTCCGCTTGCCAACGCTGCGTGAGCTCAAGCGATTGCTGTTCCAGATTGGCAAGCTCGCTTTCCAAATTTGCCAGACGATCCTTGGATGCGGCATCGCTCTCTTTGCCAAGCGCTTCGCGTTCGATCTTCAGCTGGATGATGCGCCGGTCGAGCGTTTCAATCTCTTCGGGCTTTGATTCCACTTCCATCCGCAAACGCGATGCCGCCTCGTCCATCAGGTCGATGGCCTTGTCAGGCAGAAACCGGTCCGAAATATAGCGATGCGACAAGGTTGCGGCGCTGACCAACGCGCCATCGGTGATCCGCACACCATGATGCAGTTCATATTTTTCTTTCAACCCACGCAAAATCGAAATCGTGTCCTCGACCGTTGGCTCGCCTACAAAAATAGGCTGAAAGCGGCGTTGAAGTGCAGGGTCTTTTTCGACATGTTTTTGATATTCATCGAGTGTCGTTGCACCAATGCAGTGCAGCTCGCCGCGCGACAAAGCTGGCTTTATGAGGTTGGCGGCGTCCATCGCGCCTTCGCCTTTGCCAGCGCCGACAAGCGTGTGCATTTCATCAATGAACAGGATGATGTCGCCCTCGGCTTGTTTGACCTCGTCGAGCACGCCCTTCAACCGTTCTTCAAATTCGCCCCGATATTTGGCCCCTGCTATCAGCGCGCCCATATCGAGCGACAGCAATTTGCGGTGCTTCAAGCTATCAGGCACGTCACCATTGGCGATGCGCAAGGCCAGCCCCTCGGCAATCGCGGTTTTGCCAACGCCGGGTTCGCCGATCAGCACGGGATTGTTCTTGGTCCGGCGGGCGAGGATTTGGATGGTACGGCGGATTTCTTCGTCGCGGCCAATGACGGGGTCAAGCTTTCCGGCACGCGCCACTTCGGTGAGGTCGCGGGCAAATTTCTTGAGCGCATCATAGCGGTCTTCGGCGCCAGAGGTGTCCGCTGAACGGCCACCCCGCAGGTCGTTGATCGCCGCGTTAAGGCCCTCGGCGGTAACGGCTGCTGCTGCCAACGCCTTGCCCGCGCTTGTGGTTTTGGCGAGTGCCAACGCGAGTAACAAGCGCTCGACGGTGACATAGCTGTCGCCTGCCTTTTGCGCGACCTGTTCAGCGGCATCGAGTACGCGCACTGCGTCATTGTCGAGGCCTGGTGTTTGCTGCGCGCCGCCGCCCGATACCGCGGGCACCTTTGCAAGCGTAGCATCGGTCTCACGCAATGCCGTAGCCGCATCCCCGCCCGCTGCCTTGATCAGGCCTGACGCCATGCCTTGTTCGTCCTCAAGCAAAGCTTTCAAGAGATGCTCGGGCCCAATCCGCTGATGGCTCATGCGAATGGCGACGGTCTGCGCGCTTTGCAGAAAACCCTTGGCACGGTCCGTAAATTTTTCGAGGTTCATGCGCTAATTCCCAAATGGCGTGGCGTTTTTGCTTTACGAAGACTCAACCGATACACAGAATGTAGTGCGGCATTTTCGCAACACAAGTATCCGCAAAAATGCGCGGCGACGCTAAAACCACGATGGGGCGTTTTTACATAGGGGTCTTTCCTTTCGCAAAGACTTGGCTATGCCGTTTGCGGGATAGATGGGTCGGCAGATAAGGTCCGGTCGCAGGGGAGAGAGTAATGCGGAAATTTTTGTGGGCATCTTTGGCTGTCGTTGGATTGGTTGCAGGGGCAGGTGCGCTTTGGGAGCCGTTGGCAGCAACCGGATATGAAGCGCCAACGCGCACATATGATGCCGAAATCGTGCGTGACGAATTTGGTGTGCCGCATATCAATGGCAAGACCGATGCCGACACTGCTTATGGCCTTGCTTACGCCCATGCCGAAGATGACTTTTCGACGATTGAAGATGTCGTAGCCATGACGCGTGGTCGTTATGGCGCGCTGGCGGGTTCCGACGGCGCGAAGGTTGATTATGTGATGCACCTGCTGGGCGCGCGCGAAACGGCCGAGAAGCATTATATGGAATTGTCGCCCGAGGTCCGCGCAATGTGTGAGGCCTATGCCGCTGGCTTGAACCATTATGCGTCCAAGCATCCGGGCGAAGTGCGTCTGTCGAAGCTGTTTCCCGTAACCGGAAAAGACATTGTGACTGGCTTCGTTCTGCGCGCGCCTTTCTTTTACGGGCTGGATGGAACAATCGCGGCACTGACCGAAGGCAAACCACAGCCGAAGGACAGCGCAGCGCCCATGACGCCCATTGGCCGCGATCCGGACTTGAACGGCTCCAATGCATTTGCGATTGCGCCCAAGCGCATGGCCGATAGCAAGACGTGGCTGATATCGAACTCGCATCAGCCTTATGAAGGGCAAGTTGCGTGGTATGAGGCGGTTGTGCACTCGGCCGAAGGGCTTGATATGGCGGGCGCATTATTCCCGGGGTCGCCTTTCGTGTTGCTTGGCCATAACCGCAATCTTGGCTGGACCAACACCGTCAACCGCCCCGACCTTACCGATGTTTACAAATTGGTGATGAATAAGGCTGGCGACAAATATCGCTATGACGGCAAATGGTTGCCCCTGACCACCACACGTGTGTGGTTGCCCGTGAAAATGGGGCCATTCGCTTTGCCCGTACCGCAGACTGTATACCGTTCGATCCACGGGCCCGTGATCAAGAACGACAAGGGCTATTTCGCCATCCGTTATGCAGGCATCGACAGCGTCAAAGCCGTTGAGCAATATTATCGCAACACAAAGGCGACCAATTGGGACGAGTGGAGCAAATCCATGTCGATTGGCGGCGTCCCTGCCACCAACTTTATCTATGCCGACAAAACGGGACGCGTTGCCTATATCTACAATGCGCTCTTTCCCGACCGCAAACCGGGTTATGATTATACCAAGCTGCTGCCGGGCGACACGTCCGCAGACATGTGGGAAGGCCCCGTTGGCTTTGATCGCTATCCCAAGATTGTTGATCCAGCGTCTGGTTTTGTCATGAACGCCAACAATACGCCGTTTCTGGCGGCCGGGCCGGGGTCGGAAATGAAGCCGGCGGACTATTCGCCCTATTTGGGTATTGAGCTTGGTATGACCAACCGTGGCTTACGTGCAGCCGAGTTGTTGGCTGCCGACACGTCAATCACGCCCGAAGAGTTGCTCGCGATCAAGATGGATATGACCTACAGCAAACAAAGCTGGGTCGGGGCATGGATGGCGTCTTTTGCGGCGCTTGACCTGAAAGACGCGCCGGAACTTGCCAAAGCACAAAAGCTGCTCGCCAGTTGGGACTGGACAAGCGACAATAAAGGCAGCGCCGATGCTTTTGCCGAGCGTATCATTCGCTTTGGTGCACGCCCGCACTGGCGCGGCGATACAATGCCTGATGCGCGCAGTACGCTTCAGGAGGCGGTGACTGAGTTTACAGACCGCTTCGGACGGATCGATCCTCCGCTCGCCGACATTCAGCGGTTGCGGCGTGGAAATGTCGATTTGGCCATGCTCGGGGGAACCGATGCATTGCGCGCAACAACGGCATGGGACCCCGATCAAGCCGATGGCAAAATGCGCGTGAAACATGGTGACAGCTTCATCATGCTGGTGCGTTGGGACAAGGCTGGGAATGTGCTGTCCGAATCTATTCAACCATATGGCGCGGCTACAACGCGGCCCGACTCGCCGCATTATACGGACCAGATGAAATTGTTCGTCGCAGGCAAATATAAGCCTGTCTATTTCGAATGGGCCGACGCCGTGAAGCACGCAAAGCGCCGCTATCGGCCGTGAACGCCGTTCGTCGAAAATATTATGTAACCACTTTGTGTTTATAGGCGTCCATATTATCTTGCTCGGCATTGGCTTTAGCTTTGGGAGCAGCATATGATCCGGAAATTGACCCTCGCGCTGATGATGTCAGGCGCGGTACTTATCGCGCCGGCACCTGCCTTGGCACAGACGCCAGCGCCGGTTTCGAAACTCGTGGACGCGGTCAATATTCCGCATGAGAAATTCACGCTCGAAAACGGCCTGACGGTTTTGGTTCATGAAGATCGCAAGGCGCCCATCGTTGCCGTGTCGATCTGGTATGGCGTTGGGTCAAAGAACGAACCCAAGGGCAAAACGGGCTACGCCCATTTGTTTGAACATATCATGTTCAACGGCAGCGAAAACGCACCGGGTGATTATTTCGAATATACCAAGAAAATCGGCGCAACGGACCTGAACGGTACCACATGGCTTGACCGCACCAATTATTTCCAGACCGTACCAACCACGGCGCTGGAATCGGCTCTGTTCCTTGAAAGCGATCGGATGGGCTATCTGCTCAATGCCGTGTCAAAGGAAAAGCTCGACAATCAGATCGGTGTTGTTTCGAACGAAAAGCGTCAGGGTGATAACCAGCCATTTGGCTTGGTTGATTATACCCGTTCCGAAACCTTGTTCCCCGAAGGTCACCCCTATCACCACGACACCATCGGAAGCCTTGAAGATCTGTCGGCTGCGTCTTTGGATGACATGAAAACATGGTTCACGGACCATTATGGTCCAAACAACGCTGTTCTTGTGTTGGCCGGTGACATCAATGCGGCGCAAGCAAAGCCTTTGGTCGAAAAATGGTTCGGTAAGATTAAGCGCGGCAAGGATGTGGCTCCAGTCAATGCGCCGCTACCCACGCTCGAAAAAGACATCAAAATTGTCATGAAAGACAAGGTGCCCACCACGCGTATTTATCGCAATTGGGTTGTGCCAGGTCTTGCTGATCCTGATGCGAATGCGCTGTTCGTTGCGATGGGCGCGCTGGGCGGACTGTCGAGCTCACGGTTGGACAATATCCTCGTCCGTCAGGAACAGACCGCTGTGGGCGCATCTGCGTATCTCATTCCGTTCGTCCACGGCAGCCTTGTCAATATCCAGGTTGATGTAAAGCCCGGTGCCGACGCCGATGCTGTCGCAAAGCGGCTCGACCAAATATTGGCGGATTATATCAAAACCGGTCCAACCGCAGCCGAAGTCCAGCGCGTTGCCGCGAGCAACATCGCCGCGCAAATTGACGGGCTTGAGCAAGTTGGTGGCTTTGGCGGCAAAGCCGTCGCATTGGCCGAAGGTCAGTTGTATGTCGGCGATTCTGATTTTTATAAAAAAGAATTGCAGCGCCTCGCAACCGCAAAACCAGCCGCGGTGAAGGCGGCGATGCAAAAATGGCTGACGCGTCCTGTGCTTGAAATCCGTGTCGAGCCCGGCGAGCGTGAAGTGTATAAAGAAGTCGCCGCCGGATCGGGTAGCCGCACCGGCACATTGTCATCGCCCGCATTTTATGTGGCCCCCGGAAGCGAAGATAATCTGGTGTCCGCATCGCTTAGCTTTCAAGATCGCAGCACGTTTCCGGAGCCAACCGGAACGCCCGCGCTGGACTTTCCTACGGTCGAAGAAGCGACTTTAAGCAATGGCATCAAATTGTTTTTTGCACGTCGCGCGGCGGTTCCAACGGTGCGTGTGGCGGTGAGCTTTAACGCTGGCTATGCAGCAGATCCCGCGGACAAACGCGGAATCGCATTGTTGATGTCGACGATGATGTCGGAAGGCACCACAAGCTTAACATCGACCCAGATCGCCGAGACTGAGGAGAAATTGGGCGCCGATGTGGGTGTGGGTTCGTCGCTGGACCGGACAGTTGCCAGTCTGCGTGCGGTCAAGCCAAATCTGGGACTGTCGCTCGACTTGCTCGCGGATGTGATCAAAAATCCCGCCTTTGCGTCCAACGAGCTGGAGCGCGTCCGTGTTCAGCAACTGACGCGGATCAAGTCGGAAGATAACCAGCCACAGGGCATCGCTGTGCGCCGCCTGCCGCCGTTGCTGTATGGCAAGGGCCATCCTTATGGCGGGCCACAAACGGGCAGCGGTTATGCAGAAACGGTGTCCGCGATCAGCCGCGATGATGTTGTGCACTTCCACAGGTCATGGGTGCACCCTGCCAAGGCTGAAATCTTCGTCGTCGGTGATACCAGCCTGAAAGAAATCAAGCCGATGCTTGAGGCGCGTTTCGGCAAATGGACGTCAAATGCAGCACCAGCCGCTGCAAAGAATTTTGCCGTTGCGGTGCCCGCGCCCGTATCGCGCATATTGTTGATTGATCGGCCAAACGCGCCACAATCACTTGTGCTCGCGGGGCTCGTTTTAAATGCAAAGGGTTCGGATGATTTGCTGACCCTGCGTGCCGCGAATGAGATTTTTGGCGGTGACTTCTTGTCGCGTATCAACATGGACCTGCGTGAGACCAAGGGCTGGTCTTATGGTGTGCGCAGCCAAGTCAATGGTGCCGAAGATCGTGTGCCATTCTATATGTTCGCGCCCGTGCAAACCAACCAGACCGGCCCTTCGATCAAGGTGCTGATGGACCAGTTGAAGGACTTTAACGGCGCCAAGCCTGTCACCGCTGCGGAACTCGAACAGACTATCAAGGGCAACGTCCTTGAATTGCCCGGTAGCTATGAACAATCGTCGGCGGTGCTGGGTCAAATGCAGTCCGATCGTTTGAACAAGCGCCCATTTGATTATGCGGAAACGGTTGCGGCCAAATACACCGCCTTAACCGCGACGGCATTGAACGATGAAATGCGCGCCAAGATTGATCCCACCAAGATCACATGGCTGGTTGTCGGCGATGCCGCGAAGGTGAAACCGCAGTTGGAAGCGCTTGGATTGCCAATTGAAATGGTGACTGAAGCTGCTAACAACAGTGCAAGCAAAAATGCTAAATAAGGAGCAAGAATATGGCAGCAGTTGATGGTGATTGGGACGTAACAATCAAAAGCCCAATGGGTGACCAGAAAGCCGTTCTGACCGTCAACAGCGACGGCGGCAGCTTTTCAGGCAAAATGTCGGGCGGTTTGGGTGCAATGGACATCGCAAATGGCACGGTTGATGGCGACACGCTGAGCTGGGGCATGGACATCACTGTGCCTATGCCCATGCATCTGGAAGCCACTGCTACCGTTTCTGGCGATGCACTGACGGGCGAAGTGAAGGCAGGTGCCTTTGGTTCGATGGGCTTGTCAGGTACACGCAAATAAGAATGTCTTTATCGGCGCAGATTGTGCCCGATATGTAGATAAACAGGCCGTCTATCCATCCCGGTAGGCGGCCTTGTTCTATTCATGACCGATGCTTATGTTCAGTTTGATCGCGTTTCCTCCGAATCGCGCTAACTAAGATCGGAGCCACGTTATGAACCGCCTCGTATCCCATTCTCAGTCGCGCATATCGTTGGTCCGCTGGGCGTTGTTCGTGATCCCCGTCATCATGCTTCTGGGTTCGCTGTCCGGTGCTATGGCCGGCTCGACTACGAAAAATGCGTGGTACCAAACCCTCATTCAGCCCGCAGCGCAGCCACCAGGCTGGGTATTTGGGGTGGTATGGCCTGTGCTGTTTTTCTTAATAGGCCTGGCATTTGCGATGGTGTTGCACGCCCAGAGCTCCCGTTACCGCGCGCCGGCAATTGGCCTGTTTGTGATGCAGTTCTTGATAAATTTGTCCTGGTCTCCGGTTTTTTTCCATTACCATAAGGTGACGGCCGCTTTTTACATCATCCTGGTGATGCTGGTCATGGCTATCGCCACTACGGTCGCATTTGCGCAGGTTCGCAAGGCCGCCGCATGGTTGATGGTGCCATATCTGGTTTGGATCAGCTTCGCCTCGATCCTGAATTTTCAGATTGATAATTTAAATCCCGATGCGGAAAGCCTTTACGTTCCGGCGGTAACTTCCCAAATAGACAATGGCGGTTAACCCCCTGCCGCAATGGAGTGAATAACATGCAAAGCGAAAAGCGCATTTTTGACGATTTGGCCAAGGTATTGAACGGCGTTGCCGGAACCGTGGCCGGAATGGGCCGTGAGGCGGAAGCGAGCGTGCGCGAACGTGCGCGCGAGTGGGCTGGCGGTCTTGACCTTGTGTCCCGCGAAGAATTTGACGCCGTCAAAACACTCGCAGCCAATGCACGCGCCGAAGCCGATGCGCTTGGAAAGCGCGTTGCTGCGCTTGAAGCCGCGTTACAGGCAAAAGGCAGTGCTTTGCCGGCCAAGGCTAAGCCAAGGGCTAAGTCTGCAAAGGGCTCCGCCTAAACTTTTCCACAGTTGGCCCACAGGCTAATGTTGCGCGCTGACGCAAGGCCCTTGCGTGCGAGTCAGTCAAGGGGCAGACTCGCCCCAACACGACAGGCGCCATCAACATGCATGATACCGACGAACAATATGAGCAATTCGAGCGCGACGAATCCGCGCCCGTAGACATGCTCGCGGCCTTGTTCGAGGCCCGCGGCTGGTCGTTTGAACTCGATGGCGAAGATGAAATTACGGCTGAGTATAAAGGCAGCTGGGCGAGTTATCAGCTCCGCGCGATTTGGCGTGAGGAGGACAATGCGCTTCAACTCATCATATTGCCCGACATCACGGTGCCAAGCGATAAGCGCGCGAGCGTCTACACCGCTTTAGGCCTTATCAACGAACAATTGTGGCTTGGCCATTTCGACATGTGGTCGGCCAATGGTATCTTGTTGTTCCGCCATGGTAGCCTGATGGCGTCGAACGGGTTGCTCGGTGTGGATCATGCACAAACGATCATTGACGTCGCAATCGACGAATGTGAGCGTTTTTATCCCGTGTTTCAATTCATCATATGGGGTGACAAAACGCCAGAAGACGCCATCGCCAGCGCGCTTATCGAGACGCATGGCGAGGCTTAAGTCCGCTTAAACCGCACGCTTTGCCTTAATCAGATAATGCATATAGCCCATGGTGATCGGTTTATTCCGATCTTCCTGCCATGCGCGTGCCTCGACATTGGCCATCGTGCGGCCAAGGCGCGTCACCTCGCCCACAGCATAAGTCATTTGGCTCACGCCACCGCGCATGAAATCCACGGTCACATTAACTTGCTTGATCGCAGAATCGCTGCCCTTCGCGCGCAACGCTTGGTGGATAGCGGCGATCGCTGCAATCTCAAGCAGGCCCGAAATGGCACCACCATGCAGGAAGCCCGGACGGCCCTGAACACGGTCCGTAAAGGGCATGGCGATGACGGGGGCACCGTTCAACTCGTCGACGATCGTCATGTCCAGCGCCTGCGCATAAGGCGGAAGAGCCGATAGCATATCGGTCATGATATCCGGTCTCCGATGCGGATGAACGTGCCGCTGGCATGTGCCAAGGGTTCGTCGGGATTACCATTATGGGCAAAGCCGCGGACAAAACCGATGCTGTTGGTCAAATGATAGCAAATACCTCGGCCGTAGACGCGTGCACCCGACGGCGAAGGCCGCAGATAGTCGATCCGCAGGTCCATCGTGACCTGTGGTCTGAATTCGCCAAGCTTGGTCCAGATCGACATGCTGGTCGCATTATCCATCAGGCTGATGATGACAGCAGAGGCCAATATGCCGGTGTCGGGGTCGGCCACAAGATCCTCGCGCCAGTCGATGGCAAGCTCCACCCAATCATCGCCATGGCCGACATATTCCATATCGAGAAACCCGCCATGGCCAAATTTGCCCATCATTTTGTTGACTAAAGCAGGGTCAAAGGCCGCGCCCTTTGGCACCATGCTGCCCAAATCAGGTTTGCCGAATGCCATTATGTGCTCGCTATGCTTTTAGGGAATTGCGGGAAGCCAGACGGGGCTGGCTGGGCGGAGGCGCAGGCTAAGGCGCATGTGATTTGCAATTTCATGTCATGCCTCCTTTTGCCAATTCCGTTCCACGGTCGCGCGCAGCGCGCAGCGTCTGCGTCATCAATGCATCCAAAGCGCCCCCTGAATCAAGCACCGTTAGGCCCGCGGCTGTGGTCCCGCCCGGGCTGGTGACCCGTGCGGCCAATGCGTCTGGCGTTTGCAGCGACGACGCGGCCAGTATTGCTGCGCCCTCGGTCATAGACAGCGCCAATTGCGCGGCAATCTCGCGTGGTAACCCCGCCGCTTCGCCACCCTTGGTCAACGCATCGATAAAGCGGTAGACAAAGGCCGGCCCTGATCCCGCCAGCGCAGTGACGGCGTCCATTTGGCCTTCGTCATCAATCCAGATCACGGACCCCAAAGGCGCGAGCCAATGTGCGATATCCGCTCTTTCCGTCGCGTGCGACGCAAAGAGCGCAAGCGGCGATTTGCCGATAGCTGCCGCCAAATTGGGCATGAGTCGAACGATCCGCGCATCGGGAAATGCTTTGCCCAGCATATGTGACGTTGTGCCAGCGAGTATCGAAATGACCAATGCCCCGGGGGCAAGCAATGGTGCAATATCTGCTTCAAGCGATGGTAATAGCTGCGGCTTGATACCGAGCACAAGAATATCGAATTGCCGCCCGACATCCTGTGCTGACCGCGATACCGCAACGCCCTCGGGCAGGTTTTCGGCGACGGGATCAATTATGTGGAAAGCATCCGGCGCCACGCCCGCGGCGAGCCAGCCACGCAGCATCGCGCTGCCCATGTTGCCGCAGCCGTAGAAACAGATTGGAGATGGGAAAGCGGACAAAATGAAGACCTTGTAACTGTTTAGGCCAACCTCATGCCCTATCCATGCGCTAACGGCAACCGCAGGAACAGGGATAGACCCTCCGGCGCGGGCAAGGGGGGCGCGCCTGCATGACGCACGGCATCTGCACGGGCGCGGTTGAGGATTGCCATTGGCACATCGGGGTCATGGAAAACATGGTCTGCCTCACCCAATAACCGCGCGGTGCGCAACGTCAGATCGTCGGGGCTATCCGACAGCAAGGCGATTTCAATGACTCGGTCGCCCTTTGGCTCTTGCGCTGCGTCAAGCCAGCGTGCGACCGTGTTGGCTGTATGGGTTCCGAATGGGTCCAACGCGCCACCCGCGGCAAAGCCCTGGTCCAAAGCGCGGCGGCGTTGCGGCCCGTCTGGCCAGCGTTGCCGGATGGCTAAGCGCGCGCCCGCAATCGCATTGGCCAGCGGCCCTAAGGTTTCGGGGAGTAAGGTCTCGATCCGCTGGCGAATGGCCTTTGCCATGCCCGCCGACGCCCCGCCTGTACCCACCGCCACCAGCACAGGTGTGCGGTCGACAATGGCAGGCGTTGTGAAATCGCAGATTTCGGGCCGGTCGACGACGTTGACGAGCAAACCGCGCGCTTTCAATACATCGGCGGACGCCCGCGCCGCGTCTTCTTCGGCGATTGCGACAAAAGCGATGCGCGCATCCTTGTCGGCAGAATCAACACATATGCCACCCGCGCGTTCGATGAGCCGACGCTTGGCGTCCGCCATTTCACCTGCACCCACCAGAATGACATTCCGGCCTTTCAGGTTCACAAATATCGGCAGCTGATCCAACGCGATTGTCCTATTTCAGCCAGTCGGGCACATGTTCCGCAGCCAGAATCGTTTCCGGCGAAATCCGTTCGGCGACGACCGCGAATTTGTCGCCATCGACCAGCACCTCGGGCACAAGCCCGCGGCTGTTATAGGTGCTCGCCATCGTCGCACCATAAGCGCCTGCGGTCCGAAAAACCGCAAGGTCATGGGCTGCAACGGGGTCAATCTCACGCCCCATCGCGAAGGTGTCGCCAGTTTCGCAAACAGGACCCACGATATTGGCCATCATCTTCTCGCCATTTGGCGCGACGGCTTCAAAATCATGCCAAGCATCGTAGAGCGCCGGGCGTGCCAAATCATTCATCGCCGCATCGACGATCACGAACGGGGCATTGCCGGCGCCGGGCTTCACACGAATGACGCGCGTCAATAATATGCCGGCATTGCCTGCGATGACGCGGCCGGGTTCGAACATCAGGCGGACGCCCCAATCCTTGGTCACGCGCGCGACCATAGCGCCATAATCGGCTGGTTCTGGTGGATTGTCGCCGTCACGATAGCGCACGCCAAGGCCACCACCCAAGTCAACATGGGTCACTTCATGTCCCTGACTGCGCAATGCCTGCACCAGCACGCCGACTTTTATAAACGCCGTTTCAAGCGGCTCTAGGCTCGTCAATTGGCTGCCAATGTGCAGCGCCAGACCGCGCATATGCAAGTTGGGCAACGCGCTCAGCCGGGCGTAAATTTCCGGTGCGCGGTGGATCCCGACGCCGAATTTATTGTCGGCCTTGCCCGTCGAAATCTTGCCATGCGTACCTGCGTCTACATCGGGGTTAATGCGCAACACGGCTTGTGCGGTGAGGCCCAAATGGGTGGCGATGTCCGCAAGTTCGCGGCCTTCTTCTTCGGACTCGATGTTGAACTGGCCAATGCCAGCCTTCAACGCGCGGGTGATTTCTGCTGCGGTTTTGCCAACGCCTGAAAATACGATATCCTCGGCAGCCATCCCGGCGGCAAGTGCGCGGTCCATTTCGCCGCCCGAAACAACATCGGCGCCATAACCCTGACGCGCGAGAACCTTCAGCACCGCCAGATTGGGGTTTGATTTGACCGCAAAGGCAAGATGCGGGTTATCAAGACCTGATAATGCGTCTCGGAAGACCTGCGCATGGCGCTCAAAAGTTGCCCGTGAATAGACATAGACTGGCGTGCCAACCGCGTCCGCAATATCCGGTAACGCAACATCTTCGGCGTGCAGCACGCCATTGATGAGATTAAAATGGTTCATAATGCATTGCTTATTCTGGACTGGTTTTTGCGGATTGCGTCGGCTGTTCGGGATTGAACGCTATGGGTTCCTCCCCCGGTGGCACGTCAAAGGGGTCGTCTTCGCGCCGGTCAGAACGTTTCAGCAATTCGTCCGTACGATCGGGCCGTGCTTGCACCGATGATGTCGACAGAATTTCGGCTGTTTGGGCTGTCCGCTGGCCATAGGCTGCAGGTGGCATGCTGTTGCCCGTGCGGGGGTCAAGGTCGCCGACCTTGCCGCAGGCAGTGGCGGTCATCGCGACGGCGATTATCAGCAGAACGCGTTGTACCTTCATGCCTCCAGCGCCTTCTGCGCAGCCGCAATGGCTTCTCGCACGCGCACCGGCGCTGTGCCGCCTGCGCTTGTCCGGCTGGCGACCGACCCGTCAATCGACAGGTCAGGCAATGTACAATTGGCAAGCATGGGGTTGATGGCCGCAAGATCATCGGCCGTTATCTCCGATAGGCCAATGCCGCGCGCCTCACACGCCTTCACAACGCTGCCCGTAACATGATGCGCCTCACGGAAGGGCATGGCAAATGCCCGGACCAACCAGTCGGCCAAGTCGGTTGCGGTCGAAAATCCGCTCGCGGCGACTTCGCGCATGCGGGGGGCATTGAATGTCACATTGGCGACCATGCCGGTCATCGCGGCAATGGATAAGGCCAGCAGGTCATAGGCTTCAAACACCGGCGGCTTGTCGTCTTGCATGTCCTTTGAATAGGCCAATGGCAAACCCTTCATGGTGATCATCAGGCTGTTCATGCAGCCGATGATCCGCCCCGCATGTCCGCGCACCAATTCGGCGGCATCTGGGTTGCGCTTTTGCGGCATGATCGAGCTGCCCGTGGACCACGCATCGGGCAAAGCAATGAAACCAAAAGGCTGCGATGCCCATAAGATCATTTCTTCAGCAAGACGCGACAAATGCAAAGCGGTCTGTGCCGCCGCCGTCAGAAACTCAAGCGCGAAATCGCGGTCGGATACGGCATCAAGGCTGTTGCCCATCGGTCCGTCAAAACCCAGCGCAGCCGCCGTTGCGGCGCGATCAATCGGGAAAGATGTGCCCGCCAATGCAGCCGCGCCCAAAGGCGATAGGTTCAGCCGACTGCGGCAATCGGCAAAGCGGCTGCGGTCGCGTTTTGCCATTTCATAATAGGCCATCAAATGATGGCCAAGCGTGACAGGCTGCGCCACTTGCAAATGCGTAAAGCCTGGCATGATGCTGTCGCTATGTTCTGCGGCGCGGGCAACCAGCGCTGATTGGAACGCGCGCAAGCCAGTATCGATTTCCTGTGTCGCGTTACGAACCCACAGCCGGAAATCGGTCGCCACTTGGTCGTTGCGTGACCGCGCGGTGTGCAACCGTGCAGCGGGTTCGCCAACCAAATCGCGTAGCCGCGTTTCGGTCACCATATGGATGTCTTCCAGCGCCAGATCTTCGGGCACGCCATTGGTTTCATATTCCGCATAGATAGCGGTCAAGCCGTCCTGGATAGCGGCATTGTCGGCAGGCGAAATGATACCCGCCGTCGCCAGCATATCCGCATGGGCTTTGCTCCCCGCAATATCTTCCTGCCAAAGACGCTTGTCGAATGGGATTGAGGCATTTATCTCGCGCATAATGACCCCGGGGCCATCGCCAAACCGGCCACCCCACATGCTATTGGAATTCGACATGCGCTTTGTAATTGCCCTAATCCTTCTGGTGTTGACTGGATGCGATAAAGAAAGCCAAGCGGAGGGGCAAGCGCAACCCGCATCGCCCGTAAAGTCCGACAAGAGCGGTCAGAGCGATATTCTATTGGAAAGCGCGGATGGCAGTCGCGCCACGCTGAGCTACAAAAATGCAGGTCAAAAGGCGCCAACGGCATCCTTCACCGATGCTGATAGGCAAGACGTCACCTTGGCGGACTTTGCCGGCAAGCCATTGTTGCTGAATATCTGGGCGACGTGGTGCGCGCCGTGCAAGGCCGAAATGCCAACCTTGGATGCGCTGGTCAAGCGTGAAAAGGACCGGATGAACGTCATTGTGGTCTCGCAAGACCTTGAGGGCAGTGCACCTGTCCTTGCGTTTTTTAAAGAAACTGGGGTGAAAAATCTGGTGCCATATACCGATGCCGATAATGCGATCTTGGCGGCCTTCAACAACGCCATCGCGCTGCCGACGTCCATATTATACAACAGTGAAGGTAAAGAGATATGGCGGATTTCTGGCGGGGTCGAATGGGACGGCGCTGAAGTTGCGCAACTGCTTCGCGCGGCAGACTGATTACATGTAACATCAATAGGCGGCGAACACGCGGTCTGTCAGACTTACGAATCGGTAGCGATTCGATCAACGGACGGCCTTGGACAGGGCTATGATTCGCGTCGGCGCAATATGCTGTTTTGGCCGATTCATTGTCCCGCGCGACCGCTGGGCTGCGCAAGGGGGCGCTGGCAATCACGGCCATAACGGCGCTTAAGGTTGCACAATGCACATGCACGAAAAGCCCGCCTTCCGCAGCCGCCCTGAAGCATCCGCCGAGCGCCCTTCAATCGGGGGCTGGACCATATCTATAACCATGTTTGAAAATGGTGGGCGCTAACGGGCTCGAACCGCTGACCCTCTCGGTGTAAACGAGATGCTCTACCAACTGAGCTAAGCGCCCCTCTCGGGAAGCGCGCCTTTGCCAAAGCTTGTTGCCTTTGGCAAGCTTAATTAGACAATGGGCGCGGATCGCGCACCGAGCGCGACGAAACAATCGTCGAGCTTTGCCGAGGTTTCGGCCGACAGTCCAATGAACACGCGCCGGGCATCCGTTGGATCCTGGCGTCGCTCAAGCATACCGCTTTGGGTCATAGCGGTGATCCATCGCAAGGCCGTTGTGGGCGGCACAGCCGCCGCAATACACAGGCTGGACACCGATACATGCTGTCCCTCCTGCTCGGCCGCTTTGAGGTCGAGCAGAATGTCCCATGCCGGGTCAGCAAATAAATCGGGCGGAAAAAAACTTTCGCGCAACCGGCGCTGCTTAATGATTTCGCGTAGAAGCACCGCCGCCGGCGCGTTATGTGGGACTGAGTCGCTGACGGGAAAGCTTTGAAAGCCGCCAAGTGGCGGCGGGCGGAACGATAATGGCTTGTCGGCCACATTCGCGATTTTCTCTAATTGCGCCATGCGCGCTAAGGTTCGGGCAAATTCGGCCAGCTCGTCGCTGATACGGTGCAGCGATTCAAAATCTACTTCGTGATCTGTTTCCTGCAGTCGGTCCATGCCACTCCGTTCAAACGCCCCTGCCAAAATTGGCATTGCCTCGACATCATGCGCGTTCACCAAAATATGATATTGGCCGAGCGGGAGTGTCGCATAGATTTCCTCGACCGACTCCAAAGTGGACCAAATCAAGGCAATGCTGTTATGTGTGGCTAAATAATGGTTAATTTCTGTGAAATTAAGAGCATTTCCCTCCGTTTTGGAGCAAAAATCGACCAATAAAAAATCTGCCGCCTGCAATTGGTCCATCATTAGGGGGGTGCAGCCCGCTAGCGTTGCAAGCCGCGCCAGTTCGGCATCGCGCGCCAACGATCCGCCAGCGATCATCGCAATGCGTCCATTATGGCGCAATCCAGTCTCAGAATGAAATTCTGCCATCTCGCAGCCTCCCAACTATCTGATTAAACTCTGCATTTGCGAAAGCACCCGAAAAACACCGACGGCAATGTAAATTCTTTTCTCCGGAACGGAGGAAACAGTTTTGCCAGACGGGCTGTTTGCTAACGCAACCCAATGCGCTAACCTATTGTGCAGGGCGCCCGAGCGAAGGCGCCAAAGATGTACAGGAGCATATTCAGGTGAGCAGAAACATATTCATGATGCGCGCAGCCGCGCTTTTATTGTCAGGAGTATCCATGACGGCAGTTGCAGAAGCCAAAGATATGAAACCCACGCAGATGGCGCAGGAGCCAGCAATATTGCAAGAATGGACCGGTGCCTATGATGGCGTCCCGCCATGGGATAAGATCAAGATAGCGGATTTCCCCGCCGCGTTTCAGGCAGCGATGGATGAATCAAAGGCTGAATTTGAAGCGATATTGGCCAAGCCCGAAGCCATAAGCTTCGCCAATACGATTACCGCTGCCGAGCTTTCGGGCGAAAAAATCGGCCGGTTGTTCTCAATCTGGGGCGTCTATTCGTCTAACCTCTCTAGCCCCGAGATACGGAAAATTCAGGCGGAGTGGGAACCAAAGCTGAGCGCTTTTTTCTCTGAACAGGCGCTTGATGCCCGTTTCTTCCAGCGGGTGAAATATCTCTATGATCAACGCGCGACCCTTGGTCTTGACGCCAAGCAGACGCGTTTGTTGGAACGGACTTACAACAGCTTAGTGCGCAATGGCGCCTTGCTCGATTCTGCCAAAAAGGCGCAGGTCATTAGCATTGAGACCGAATTGTCGAAGAAATTCTCGGCCTTTTCCGAAAAGGTGCTCGCAGATGAAGAGACGTTCATCCCGATCACGCAAGAAGCGGATTTGGCGGGCTTGCCCGAAAGCTATGTCGCGTCTCTGCAAGCCGCAGCCAAAGCCCGCGGTCAAAATGGTTGGGCGGTCGTCAACACACGTTCGGCCGTACAGCCGTTCCTTGAAAATTCAACGCGGCGCGATTTGCGCGAAAAGGTGTGGCATGCCTTCACGATGCGCGGCGACAACCGAAATGCCAATGACACCAATGCAACCATAGCCGAAATCCTGACATTACGTCAGCAGCGCGCCGAAATTTTGGGTTTCCCGACGCATGCGCATTACCGCATGGCCGACACAATGGCGAAAGACCCCGATAAGGCCATGGAGCTGATGATGAAGGTCTGGCCCGCCGCGACCGCGCGCGTGAAGGAAGAAGTGGCCGACATGCAAGCCATAGCCAATGCCGACAATATCATAATTGCGCCATGGGATTATCGTTTCTACGCCGAAAAGGTACGCAAGGCGAAATATGACCTCGATCAGGAGGCGATTAAGCCGTATTTTCAGCTCGATAACATGGTTGCAGCCATGTTCGACGCGGCAGGTAAGCTCTACGGCATGACCTTCACTGAAAACACGGGCACGGTTCCGGTGTTCGAACCCAAAGTGCGGACATTTGAAGTGCAGCGCGACGGCAAAGTCATTGGCTTATTCTATCTCGACAATTTTGCCCGCGCCGGCAAACGTTCGGGTGCGTGGATGACCACCTATCGCAGCCAGCATGCATTGGGCGGCAAGAACAACATTGTGCTCGCGTCGAACAACAACAATTTCGTTCCGGGCGCCGATGGCGTGCCGACGTTGATCAGCATCGACGACGCGTCGACATTGTTCCATGAATTTGGCCATGCCATCCATTATCTCAATTATGACATCACCTGGCCGGGCCTCGGCGGGACACCGCGTGATTTTGTGGAATATCCGAGTCAGGTGAACGAAAACTGGCTTCTGACACCCTATATCCTCAACACCTACGCCAAGCATTATAAGACGGGTGCGCCAATTCCGGCCGCTTTGGTGGAGAAAATCCGGGCTAGCGACACGTTTAACCAAGGATTTTCAACGGTTGAATATCTGTCGAGCGCGATTTTGGACATGAAGCTGCACAATCGCAGCGCACCGGTCGCCGATCCGGCGGCGTTCGAACGCGATACGTTGGCGGAGATTGGCATGCCCAAGGAGATGGTGATGCGGCATCGCTTGCCGCAGTTTAACCATCTTTTTGCAGATGATGGCTATTCGGCGGGCTATTACAGCTACCTCTGGTCCGAAACGATGGATGCAGACACATGGGCAGCCTTTACCGAAAAGGGCGATGTGTGGGACAAAACAACCGCGGAGCGTTTCCGTTCGATGCTGCTCGCCACTGGCAATGAAACCGACCGGATCGAAGCCTATCGCGCCTTTCGCGGACGTGATCCCGACGTGAAATATATCATGAAAAAACGCGGGTTTCCGACGGGCGAATAAGCGGCGGGCATAACATCACAAAAGGGCTGCACCGGCAAAGGTCCGTGCAGCCCTTTTTGTCATGCTATCGCATCCCGCGCAGATAGACATGGCGCGAGGATTTCGGTGCCTTAGCCCAAAGCCTCATCCAATAACCGCGCCAGCCGAATGCCGCCGCGTTCAACCTGTTGCCGCAGGGCAGCGCGTGATGCAGCGACGTCGGCTTCATCAATGACCACGGGTGCGGTTGGCTTGGCGCCGCAGGGGTCGCCATCCACGGCACGCGGATAAGCGATGTTTTGGGATATCGCCCAATTTTCTTCGCTCCAGCTGCGCGCATTGCCTTGATCCACAGCGGCCTTTTCCGCAGGCGCAAATGTCCGGACGATAGCGGGCGCGGCGGACAGCGCGCGATCCGCCAAAAGTCCATCCCAAACGGAATGCAGATTATAGCCGGGCATCACACCATAAGTGGCTTTCAGGTCATTGCCGCCGCGGTCGGCATGGTCACCGGCATGTAATGGCTGATGTATGTCGCCCACAAAATGTACCAGAAACGCCAACGCCTCCAACCGGACATGCGCGGGCAGTGCCTTGTTGGCCAGCAAGGCGAAATTCCGGTCAATCTGCGCCGAAACGCAATTGCCGTCGGCACAGGCGCTTTTGAGGTCGAATGGCTTACAGATGTCGACATTTTGGTAATGCCAGCTGTTGGTATAGCCCCAGCGTACACGGTCGCCCTTTATGCAATCCGCCCAGACGCTGACATCGCCGATGTTACGCAGAGCGCATGTGGGCGTGCCCAGCATCGGCGCGGCGCGCAGCAGTCGCTGCATATTGGCCCGCGCCACGGGTGACATATTGGCCTGCGCAATCTGCGCGACGGTGTGATGGCCATATTCCCAATAAGCATGGGCAGGCGCGAGCGGGGCGAGAAGCACGATGAGGGCCGTAAGAAGACGTTTCATGCTCAGCGCCTTAAGCGGGTTTTGAAAGGAAATATATCGGCATATGCGCTGTCGATGCATTGGGCGTACGCAGCGCCTGACAGGCAAACATCTGGGCAATAGGGTCCGGCACAGCATCGCGAAAACAGTTTAGGATGATGATTGCGGGAAAATGCCAAGCCGCCTATATCGCATCTATGTCTTCTATTCGCCCTTGGCGCGATATCGCGCGCCGTCAGTCCCGCCAGATCATGGTCGGTAAAGTGCCCGTTGGTGGTAACGCCCCAATTTCGGTGCAAACGATGACCAACACGCTGACCAGCGATGCCGGCGCGACCATCGACCAGATCCGCCGCTGCGAAGATGCGGGCGTTGATATCATCCGCGTATCTTGCCCCGATGTCGAGAGCACAGCGGCACTGAAACAGATTGTCCGTGCAGCCCATGTGCCCATCGTCGCGGACATCCATTTTCATTATAAACGCGCGCTTGAGGCGGCGGACGCGGGTGCGGCCTGTCTGCGGATCAACCCCGGCAATATCGGTTCGTCCGCGCGCGTGAAAGAAGTCGTTAACGCCGCCAAGGCCAATGGTTGCGCGATCCGTATCGGCGTAAACGCAGGAAGCCTTGAAAAAGACCTTCTGGAAAAATATGGCGAGCCATGCCCTGAGGCGCTGATTGAAAGCGCGCTTGACCATATCAAGCTGCTTCAGGACCATGATTTCCACGAATATAAAGTGGCAGTGAAGGCGTCGGACGTCTTCTTGGCGGTTGCGGCCTATATGGGTCTTGCCGAGGCGGTTGATTGCCCCATTCATCTTGGGATTACAGAGGCGGGCGGGCTTATTGGCGGAACCGTAAAATCCTCCATCGGCATGGGCAATTTGCTGTGGGCGGGTATCGGCGACACGATCCGCGTGAGCCTATCGGCTGAGCCTGAAGAAGAAGTCCGCGTTGGCTATGAAATTCTGAAAGCCTTGGGCCTGCGCACCCGCGGCGTGCGCGTTGTCAGCTGCCCAAGCTGCGCGCGCCAAGGCTTCGACGTTATCCGCACGGTGCAGAAACTTGAAGACGCACTTGGCCATATCAAAACACCGATGTCGCTTTCGGTCCTTGGCTGCGTCGTCAACGGCCCGGGCGAAGCGCGCGAAACCGACATTGGCATCACGGGCGGCGGCAATGGCAAGCATATGGTCTATCTTTCCGGTGTTACCGACCATCATGTCGCGGATGACGACATGGTCAGCCATATTGTGCGCTTGGTTGAGGCCAAAGCCGCAGAGATCGACGCCGGCGCCAGCGTGAGCATGGATAGTTTGCACGGGAAAATGGCTTGAGCCTCTCGATACGGGCGGCAACGCCAGCCGATATCTCACTTATCGGGCAGTTCATTCGCGACTTGGCGGAATATGAAAAGCTTGCCCATGCAGTGCGTTTTGATGAAGCGGTGATGGCGCAAAAGCTGTTCGGACCGCGGCCTTATGCGGAGGTGCTGATCGGCGAGATTGACGGCGTGGCCCAAGGGTTCGCTTTATTCTTCCATAATTTTTCGACCTTCGAAGGACGGCCGGGCATTTATCTGGAGGATTTGTTCGTCCGGCCGGATGCGCGTGGGTCGGGGCTTGGCAAGGCGTTGCTGGGCACGCTTGCACAGCTGGCGGTTGAACGCGATTGTGCGCGGCTCGAATGGTCCGTGCTGGACTGGAACACGCCCGCAATTGATTTTTATAAGGCGCTCGGCGCAACGCCGATGGACGAATGGACCGTCTACCGCGTCGATGGCGCGGCGCTGAATAATCTTGCGACACACAGCCTCTAGACATGGCTGAACTCCACCCGCGCCCGTTCATTCCGTTCATGGTGGCTGCGGCGGGCATAGGTACATTCTCGCTCATGGACGCGGTGATGAAGGACCTCGCTTTGTCGCTTGGCGCCTATAACGCCGTGATGTGGCGCAACTGCTTTGGTGCGTTGTTCATGGGGCTGTTGTTTTTCGGCATGCGGCAGAAATGGCCGCCTGCGCACATCCTGAAAATGCATCTGTGGCGCAGCATGATAGTGTCGGTGATGGCGGTCAGTTTTTTCTGGTCACTGACGAAATTGCCTTTGGCCGAAGCCCTTGGGCTCAGTTTTATTGCGCCCGTCATCGCGCTCTATCTTGCTGCCGTCATGTTAGGGGAAAAAATAGGCCGCGAAGCTATCTGGGCGTCGCTGGCGGGGCTTGGCGGCGTGGTTATCATCCTGACTGGCCGCTTGAGCGGGCACTATAGCAGCGGGCATGTATGGGGCGCTGCGGCGGTTTTGTTTTCGGCGGTTGTGTTTGCCTATAATCTGATCCTCGCGCGTAAGCAGGCGCAGGTTGCAGGGCCTATTGAAATCGCATTTTTTCAAAATCTTTTCGTCGCGGCGACCCTTAGCTTCGTAGCGCCGTGGTTCCTGCAGCCCATTGGTGTCTCCGATGCGCCCATGATTGGCGGCGCGGCGGCCTTGGCGGTGATCTCGCTGTTGCTCTTAAGCTGGGCTTATGCGCGGGCGGAAGCACAGATTTTGATACCCGTTGAATATACAGGCTTTGTCTGGGCAGCGCTTTTTGGTTGGCTGTTCTTTGCCGAACCCGTCACTGTGCCCGTGCTCTTGGGCACGGCCTTAATTGTCAGCGGTAGCCTGATTGCCGCGCGCGCAAAGCCCGAGCCAGTGGGGCAGGTGGAAATAGCGACGGTTTAGGCGCACGTGCGGGCGCCTAGATTTGCCGCCTGATACTATCCTGGCCCACCGCGTGGTTATTCTGACACAAGCTCAGGATGACGCGGGGAGGCGCGTCCTACGCCGCCAGCGCCGCATAAATCATGGTCTTGATCTCGCGGCGCACCGGATAGGTCGTCGATGGCAATAGCTGCGTCATGAAAATCATGATGATATCTTCGACCGGATCAACGAAGAAGGCCGTGGAATACATGCCCCCCCAATAGAAATCGCCCGTGGAGCAAGGCGTCAATGTCGCCGCGCTGTCGATCGTCGTGGCAAAGCCAAGGCCGAAACCGATGCCCGCCATGTCGGCCTCACTGAACAGTGATTTGGACATTTGCGAGAGGTCCTGCCCGCCGGGAATATGGTTGGCCGTCATCAGCTCGATCGTTTTGGGGCTGAGGATCTGCGCACCATCCAACGCGCCGCCATTGAGCAGCATCCGACAGAAGCGATAATAATCGGCAACGCTCGATGCCAGCCCGCCGCCGCCTGAATTGAATGACCAGCCCTTGGCCCACATGCTGTCGGCACCGGCCTTGTCGATCAACTTCATTTTTGCGTCAGGATCAAAGCCGAAGCCTTCGGGGATGCGCGCGGCTTTATCGGCGGGCACCTGAAAGAAGGTGTCGGTCATGCCCAGGGGCGCGAAAATATGCGTCTGGAAATATTCGGGCAACGATAGCCCGCTGATCCGCTCGACCAAGATGCCAAGCACATCTGTGGCGACCGAATAATTCCATTGCGTCCCGGGGTCGAATTCCAACGGAATTTGCGCCAGCGTATCAATCACGCTCTGCGATGTATTTTTGGTCCAGCTTTCGACATCGGTTTTGCGATAGGCCGCGTCGATATTGCCCTGTTCCTGAAAACTATAGGTGAAACCCGCGGTATGCCGCAGCAGGTCAACCACCCGCATTTGCGTCGATGGCGCGCGCGTCATAAACGGCACATTGCCGCCACCGCCCACAAAGACGCCCAATTTCGCAAATTCGGGGATATATTTGGCGACCGGATCGGTCAGCGCAACCAGGCCCTGTTCCACCAACTGCATGAACGCGACCGAGGTAATCGGTTTGGTCATCGACGCGATGCGGAAAATTGCATCTTCCGCGACACCCGAGCTCCACTGGAGCGCGATATCGTCGCCACGGCCGACCAACACCGACGCAAAGGGCAATTTGCCATTGTCGAGATAATTGGCCTGAACGAATGCGGGAATGCGCGCGAGGCGGTCGGAAACGAACCCTAGGTCTTCGGCGTTCATACTGCGGTTTGTCCTGTTAATTGGCGGGTCACGGGGTGCGAACTTGAAAGTCCGCCATCGACCGCAATCGCTTGGCCGTTGACATAAGACGCTTGGTCACTCGCGAGGAACAATGCGACATTGGCGAGTTCCTCTGGCTGTGCGCCGCGGCGCAAGGGGTTCAGACGGCCGATCTTCTCGGTCACGCCTTTTTCGCGGGCATAATCAAATGTCGGCTTTGTCATGCCGGTTTCGGTAAGCCCCGGGCAAATCGCGTTGCAGCGGACATTGGTGCCCGAAAGTTGCTGCGCGCTGACTTGCGCCAGATTAATCACGCCCGCTTTGGACGCCGAATAAGGCGGACCGCCTGCGCCCGAACGGATACCCGCGACGCTTGCCGTCAAGATGATCGATCCACCTTTACCGGCGTCGGCCATGACTTTGCCCGCATGCTTGACCATCAACCAAGGGCCAATCAGGTTGACGCGCAGGACGCTGGTGAAGTTTTCAACCGTGTTGTCGAAGATGCCTTCCATGCCGCCCGAAATACCAGCATTGGCAAAGGCAATGTCGAGATGGCCGTGCAGCGCGATTGTCTGGGCAACCAGCGCCGCCACATCGGCTTCGTCGCCGGCGTCCATTTGAACCGCCGTCGCGGCATCGCCAATCATCGCCGCGGTGTCATGCACCGATGCTGCCATGTCTCCCAAAACGACTTTAGCACCCTCGGCCGCAAAGCGGATGGCGGACGCGCGGCCAATGCCTGACCCCGCGCCCGTAATGATAGCAATCTTGCCTTCTAACGCTCCGCTCATACGACGACGCCTCCATCAACCACAATTGTTTGACCGGTCATAAATGTAGAGGCGTCCGACGCCAGATATACAGCCGCGCCTGCGATTTCGCGCGGCTCGCCAATGCGGCCCAGCGCCGCGCCAGCGGTTGATGCCTTCAAATTTTCGGGATTTTCCCACAAGGCCTTGGCAAAATCGGTTTTCACCAGCCCGGGCGCGATCGAATTGATACGCACATTATACGGGCCATATTCGCGCGCCAGATTCTTGGTCATCTGGATGTCGGCGGCCTTGGTGATCGCATATGCGCCCAAAATCGGTGATCCGCGCAAGCCGCCAATGGAAGAGACGATCACGATGGAGCCCGATTTGCGTGCGATCATTTCGGGGACGACCATCTGGATCAACCAATGCTGCGATACGATATTATGGTCCAATGTCTTGCGCAATTGCTCGTCCGTGATTGTCGCCATTGGCCCATAATGCGGGTTGGATGCCGCATTGCAGACCAAAACATCGACCTTGCCAAAGGCCTTGCGCGCTTCATCGACCAGATTTTGCAGGCTTTCCTTGGAGGACAGGCTTGACGCAACCGCCAGCGCCGCGCCAGGATGTTTGGCATTGATACCAGCGGCGACGGTCGCGCAATCGTCGATATTGCGGCTAGAAATCACAACTTTTGCGCCGTGATCCGCCATTTCTTCGGCAATCGCCTGACCAATGCCGCGCGATGAACCTGTGATGATGGCAACCTTGCCGGTCATATCGAATAAAGACATTCTTCTCTCCTTTTCCTCGCCGCGTGCGGGGAGGATTATCAATTACGCCCCAGCCTTCTCGGCGAACTTCCATGCAGATTCGGCCAGCGGGAACACGCGTTCGGCCATGGCTTGTGCATGTGACGAACTTGCGGTGCCGTCGATGACACGTTTTTTGATGCCTTGGATAATTCCGGCGAGCCGGAAGAAATTATACGCAAAATACCAGTTCATATCCGGCACGCCGTCACGGTTCGTGGCGGCGCAATAACGTTCGACCATCGCGTCCAATTCAGGAATGCCTAACGCTGCGCGATCCAAGTCCATGACACCCGAGCGGCCTTCATTCTGCGTCACCCATGCCATCGCGACATAGGTAAAATCGGCCAGCGGGTCGCCCAAGGTCGACAATTCCCAGTCCAGCACCGCGACGACCTTCGCCTCTTTCGCATCGAAGATCATATTATCAATGCGATAGTCGCCATGGACGACGCTGGTGCGGGTTTGCTCCGGCAAAGTCCTCGGCAGCCATTCGATAAGGCGCTCCATTTCGGGCATCGTCTCGGTTTCAGCGAGGCGATATTGCTTGGTCCAGCGTTCCACCTGACGCCCGAAATAATTGCCGGGCTTGCCAAAGTCCGACAGGCCAGCATTTTCAACATCGACATTGTGCAATGCTGCGAGGGTGTCAATCATGGCCTCATAGGTCGCGCGACGCTCGGCGGGGTTTGACCCCGGCATCGCGCCGTCCCAGATGGTGCGGCCCTCGACCATATCCATGATGTAGAACATCGATCCCGCGACCGTATCGTCAGTGCACAGGCCAAAGGGTTTGGCGACGGGAAAGCCCGTTGGGTACAAGCCCGCAATCACCTTATATTCCCGGTCAACGGCATGTGCGCTGGGCAGCAATACGCCAAATGGCTTGCGGCGCAGCACATAAGAACCGCTTTTGGCGTTCAACCGGTAGGTCGGGTTCGACTGGCCGCCGGCGAATTTCAGAACTTCGACCGGGCCTTCAAAACCTTCGACATGGGTGTCCATCCATTGTGCCAATGCTGTGGCATCAAGGATGTCTGCACCCGTTGGCGCAACCGTTCCGGTAAAGGCCGTTTGCGCGTCAATCGGGGTTGGCGCTGTACTCATTGGTCAAAAACGATGACCGAACGGGCTGAATCGCCGCGCTTCATCTGGTCAAAGCCCTCGTTGATCCGCTCCAGCGGAATGGTCTCCGAAATGATGGTGTCGAGGTCCAGCAGACCGCGCATGTAGAAATCCACCAGACGCGGGATATCAACTGGGAAGCGGTTGCCGCCCATGATCGCGCCTTGCAGTTTCTTGCCGGACAACAGGTCCATCGCGGACAAGCCAACCGAATGCTGCAACGGCATCATGCCAAGGATGGTTGCTGTTCCACCACGCTTGAGTGACTTGACCGCAAGCGTGCCGGATGCAGGACGTCCCACAGCTTCAATCGCATGATCGACACCGCCCTTGGTCAGTTCCTGAATCTGCGCAGCGGCATCATCGGCCAGGGCATCGACAACATCGGTCGCGCCCAGCTTCAACGCCATTGCGCGCTTTTCCGGCAACGGGTCAGCCGCGATGATGCGTCCTGCGCCTGCAATCTTGGCTGCGTTAATCGTGGCAAGGCCAACGCCGCCACAGCCAATGACCGCAACGGTTTCGCCGGGCGTGACTTTACACGCATTGAAAATCGTACCCGCGCCCGTGGTCACAGCGCAGCCAATGACCGACGCCTGCGGCAAAGGCATGTCGGGGTGAATGGCAACGCAAGCATGTTCATGCACCAACATCATTTCGGCATAAGCCGACAGGTTCAGCATCTGGTTGACGATGCTGCCGTCTGGCCGCGTCAGACGCGGTGCTTCGCCTGGCCTGCGGCGGGTTTCGCCGCCAAGGCACAGCGACATCCGCCCAGTGACGCAATATTCGCAATGGCCGCAAAATGCCGAAAGGCAGGTGACAACCGCGTCACCGACCTTAACGGTACGCACTTCACTGCCCACAGCCTCAACGATGCCCGCTGCCTCATGCCCCGGTATTGCGGGCAAAGGATGCGGATAGGTGCCTTCGATAAAGTGCAGGTCGCTGTGGCACAGCCCACAGGCCGCGGTACGGATAAGCACCTCATGCGGCCCGGGATTGGCGATGTTGATCTGCTCAATTTGAAGCGGTTTACCCGCTTCGATCAGGACAGCAGCCTTCACCGTGTTGCCCCCATGTCGCCGCTGGATAAGGCATCTTTGCTCCGGCTACCATGCTTGCCAAGCTCCATACGGGCAATAGCGCGGGCGTGCACTTCGTCTGGACCATCGGCCAAACGCAAAGTGCGCTGATGCGCCCATGCGGATGCAAGGCCGAAATCGTCGGACACGCCGCCGCCGCCATGCGCTTGGATCGCATTGTCGATGATGCTCAACGCCATATTCGGGGCCTGCACCTTGATCATTGCGATTTCTGCGGCTGCGGCCTTGTTGCCGACCTTGTCCATCATATCCGCGGCCTTGAGGCACAGCAGACGCGTCATTTCAATGTCGATACGCGCCCGTGCAATGCGTTCTTCCCACACGCTGTGTTCGGCAACAGTCTTGCCAAAGGCAACGCGCGATTGCAGCCGCTTGCACATTTTCTCCAGCGCCTCTTCGGCTGTGCCGATGGTGCGCATGCAATGGTGGATACGGCCTGGTCCAAGGCGCCCTTGTGCGATCTCGAAACCGCGACCTTCGCCGAGCAGCATGTTGGATGCCGGAATACGGACATCCTTCAATTCGATTTCCATATGGCCATGCGGCGCATCGTCATATCCGAACACGGGCAAATGGCGCAGGATGTTCACGCCGGGGGCATCAAGCTCCATCAGCACCATCGATTGCTGCGCATGGCGCTTGGCTTCGAAATCGGTCTTGCCCATGACAATCGCGATTTTGCAGCGCGGGTCGCCTGCGCCGGATGACCACCATTTCACGCCATTGAGGATATATTCGTCGCCTTCACGGCGGATGGAGGTTTCGATGTTGGTCGCGTCGGACGAAGCAACCGCTGGCTCAGTCATCAAAAACGCCGAACGGATTTCGCCGTTCATCAACGGGATCATCCATTTTTCTTTTTGTGCGGCGGTGCCGTAACGCAGGAACACTTCCATATTGCCGGTGTCTGGCGCCGAACAGTTATAGACTTCAGAGGCAAAGCCGATGCGGCCCATTTCTTCGGCGCATAATGCATATTCCATATTGGTCAGGCCTGGACCATCAAAATGCACGCTGTCGTCGACATGCACGCGGCCGGAAGTTGGCGGCATGAACAGGTTCCAAAGGCCCGCGGCCTTAGCCCGTGCCTTTTCTTCTTCAACAACTTGAAGCACTTTCCAACGATCGCCAACGGCCTGCTCGGCATAATAATCCGCAACGCGCGGACGCAAAAAGCGTTCGTTATGGTCGCGGATACGGTCCCGCCAGTAAGTTTGCTTGTCGTTGAGATCGAAATCCATGGCTCATTCCTCTTTCATTTTTAATTGATCGGTTAACTGGCAGACTCTGCCGATGTGTTCAAGGCGCGCAAACGTTCATTATGGCTTTCACGCGAAATAGGGAAATGGCGCAGGATGGAAATGCCCATGAGTCCAAGAACCAGCACCGTGCCCATATAATATAGCGCAAGCCCGTCGAGGGCGGCGACATCCACGCGCCCGGGCACCGCATTTTGCGGAAAATCTGCAAAGGTCAAAATCATGCCCGCTGCGAATGTTCCAATGCCAACGGCGCATTTCTGCATGAAGAAATAGCCAGCGAAAAATAAACCTTCGGACCGTCTGCCCGTTTCCTGCTGCGACGCCTCGACCACATCGGCCATCATGGATGACATCAGCATCATCATGCCCACTGCCGCGCTGTTGGCGATGGTTACCAAAGCAAACATGAACAGGATCGACGGAGCGCTAGGTGCGCCCGGCACAAGGTCCAACAGCCAACTGCCGTATAACGCTGCCGTGAACGCCATGGATATCAGCGCAAGCACTATGGCCGCGTTTTTTTTGCCGAAACGGCCGGATAAAGGCGGGACGATGATGAATGCCACGATCACGGTCGTGAACAGGATCACCGCATAATAGAGCATTTCCATTTGCTTAAGCTGCCACAAAAAGGCGAGCTGGTAATTGGTCAGCGCAAATGTCAGCCCCTGGTTGATCAGCCCGAATAAAGCGGCAGACACCAGCCATAGAAACGCCCGATTGGAGAGCGTGGCCTTTATCTCGGCAAACGCATGGCCAAGGCCAGCGCCGCGCGGGGCAGGGGGCGATTGCTTGGCCACATGACGATGCTGTCCAAGCGCAGAGATGAGCACCGATCCGGTCATCATCAATGCACTCCAAACCGAATAGGCATCATAACCCGCAGGGTCACTCACGCCCTTTTCGCCCGTGAAGAAAATGCCATAAGCAAAAATAAGCATCAGCAGGCCGCCTGCCCATCCGAACAGGAATCGATACCGCATTAACCGTGTGCGTTCGTCATAATCGCCCGTCAATTCGGGCACGAGCGCGATCGAGGGCACCTCGCACATGGAAACCAATGAGCGCGCCAATACGGCCGTGCAGAACAGCCAGATGATCGTTCCCGTTTGTCCCATTTCAGGCGGATGCCATAACAATAGCCAAATGATGCCAAGCGGGATCGCAGCGGCGTACAGCCAAGGCAGGCGTCTGCCCCATTTGCTTTGTGTGCGATCGGACAGTTCGCCGATAATCGGGTCGGCAAAGGCGTCGAAAATCAGCGCAGCCATGATGACGGTGCCAACGACGCCTGCGTCAATACCAAGTACCTGATTGTAGAAAATCAGCAGAAAAACCGAAAAGCCATTATCTTTGACGCCATAGGCAACGGAGCCAAGGCCATGCATGACTTTTAACGAGCGCGGAAGTGCAACTGCGGATGCCATAATGGTTTAATGCATATAACGCGAAAAGGCTTGTTTTCCGACGAATCGCACGATGTTTCTCTCCTGTGTCCCGCACCCATGCTAGGCATACTGCCGAGCCTGTCAATCGCGATGCAAATGACGTTACGGCATGCATCGTTCACCGATAAAGGCTTGCGTTTCGTTGCATGACCGCCCAAAAATTCATCACGCAATTAACAGGAGAGCGTCATGTCCGACCTTGAAACATTCCGTACCGAGGCTCGCGCCTGGCTGGAAGAAAACTGCCCCGCCGAAATGCGCACACCTGCAAAGGGTGACGACGATGTCTGCTGGGGTGGACGCAATTTCGTGTTCCAATCCGAAGCCCAGAAATTGTGGCTCGAGCGCTGCGTCGCCAAAGGCTACACCGTGCCCGATTGGCCCAAGGCTTATGGTGGCGCTGGCCTCTCCCCGCAGGAAACAAAAATACTGCGTCAGGAAATGGCAAAGCTTGGCTGCCGCTCGCCACTCAACAGCTTCGGCATATGGATGCTTGGACCCGCTTTGCTCAAATTCGGCACTGAAGAACAAAAAGTGCATTATATGGGCCAGATCGCGCGTGGCGAAATCCGTTGGTGTCAGGGCTATTCCGAACCCGGCTCCGGCAGCGATCTTGTGTCGATGCAGACCTTTGGCGAAGATAAGGGCGACCATTGGGTCGTTAACGGCCAGAAAATCTGGACCTCTTATGCAGATAAGGCGGACTGGATTTTCTGCCTCGTCCGCACCGACAAGGCCAATAAATATCACGGCATCAGCTTCTTGTTATTCGACATGGAGACGGCCGGTGTCACCACCAAGCCGATCAAGCTGATTTCGGGCAATTCGCCTTTCTGCGAAACCTTCTTCGACAATGTTGTCGTGCCCAAGGATCAGGTTGTCGGCGAAATCAATCGCGGCTGGGACGTTGCGAAATATCTGCTTGGCCATGAACGCGAAATGATTTCGGGCATGGGCGGCGATGGCGGCGTAACCTCCATTGGTGCAGCGATGAAAGCCACTTTGTCCGAAGAGCCCGTGCTCCGTGCGCAAATGGCGCTGTTTGACGTCGATAACCTCACCTTCCGCGCCCATGGCGAACGTTTCATGGACGAATGGAAAACCGGCAAGGCGCATCCTGCTTATTCGAACTTGATGAAATATGTCGGGACCGAATTGAACAAAAAGCGCAACGAACTGGTCATGTCGATTGGCGGTTCTCAAGCGCTTGAGTGGGAAAGCGAACGGGCCAATGGCGGCTCCAAGGCGCGCAATTGGTTGCGCACCAAGGCCAACTCAATCGAAGGCGGCACCAGCGAAGTGATGCTGAACGTCGTGTCGAAACGTATTCTCGAAATGCCAGGGGGCTAATCATGGCAATGACTTTAAACGACGACCAGAATATGCTGCGCGACAGCGCGCGGGATTTCATGGCAAGCGAAGCGCCCGTCACCCATTTCCGCAAATTTCGCGACATGGGCTGCAAAGACGGCTTTAGCCACGACCTGTGGAAGCAATTTGCCGAGATGGGCTTTACCGGCATCCTTATTCCCGAAGCCGATGGCGGCATGGGCATGGGGCAGATTGAGGCGGGAATCGTGCTGGAAGAAATCGGCCGCAATTTGTCGCCATCACCTTTTCTGACGACATCTGTTGCGGCAGTCGAGGCGTTGAAAATGGCCGATAAGGCGATGCGTGATCGTTGGTTCCCCGGCATCTTGGCCGGTGAAACTGTTATTGGTATTGCGATTGAAGAGGGCGTCAAGCACCGGCCGGAAAAGATCGCCTGCGTTGCGACCCGCAGCGGCAATGGCTTTAAGCTGACAGGGCAAAAGCAATTTGTCGTCCAAGGTGCGTCATCGGACATGTTGATTGTCGCGGCGCGCACCGCCGGGGCAGCTGGTGAGACCGATGGGTTGACACTGTTTGCTGTCGATAAGGATGCTGCTGGATTGTCGATGGAGGCCACCCGCTTGCTCGATTCCGCCGTTGCTGCGCATGTGCAACTTGACGGTGTGCAGGTCGACGCGGATGCGATCATTGGCGAAGTCGATGGTGGATGGACCGTGTTGTCCAAAATGTTGGACGCGGGTCGGGTGGGCGCCGCTGCCGAAATGGTTGGCGTTGGTACAGGCGCCATGGACATGACGTTTGATTATTTGAAAACCCGCAAGCAATTCGACCGTGTCATTGGCGAATTTCAGGCGCTCCAACATCGTGCCGCGCATCTGTACGGCGAAATGGAAGGCGCGCGTTCGATTGTGCTCAAGGCCCAATCATTGATGGACGAAGGCCATGCCAAGGCTGAGTTGTATGTCGCCGCAGCCAAGGCGAAAGCGGGCCTTGCCTGCAACCTGTCGGTGCGTGAGGGCGTGCAGATGCATGGTGGTATTGGCATGACCGATGAATATGACATCGGGCTTTATATGAAGCGCGACCGCAGCTTGAACGAATTTTTCGGCGATGCTTATTACCACGCAGACCGCGTGGCGACGATGAACGGTTATTAGAAGGACACCCCAAATGGACATTCAAAGCTTATTCAACCTCAATGGCCGGGTGGCTGTGGTCACGGGCGGCTCGCGCGGCATCGGCAAGATGATTGTCGAGGGCTATTTGAAGGCCGGCGCGGCGCGCGTCTATATCAGCGCGCGCAAGATCGACCAGATCGAGGAAACCATTGCAGAATTTGGCAATCAAGTGATTGGCTTGCCGTGCGACCTGTCGACCGTTGATGGTTGCCTTTCGCTCGCCGAACAAATCGCGGCGCGTGAGGAAAAAGTCGACATTCTCGTCAACAATGCAGGCGCCGCATGGGGCGCTGATTTCGGGCAGTTCCCTGAAAGCGGCTGGGACCGGGTCATGGATTTGAACGTCAAATCCTTATTCTTCCTGACGCAGGCGTTGCATCCGCAGTTAAAGGCCGCGGCAAGCTTTGACCGTCCCGGCAAGGTGATCAACATCGCCTCGATCGACGGCATGCGCATCAACCCATGGCAAACCTACAGCTATCAGGCATCCAAGGCCGCAGTCATTCATTTAACCCGTCGCCTGGCGGCTGAACTCGCCAAGGATAATATCCTTGTATCGGGTATCGCGCCGGGTGCATTCCAGTCGGACATGAACAAGGCGGCCCGCGACCATGCAGAAGCCGTCGGCAAGAATATCCCGTTTCCACGCATTGGGACACCCGAAGACATGGCTGGTCTCGCGATTTTCCTCGCGGCACGCGCGGGCGACTATATCGTCGGTGAAACCATCGCTTGCGACGGTGGCATCGTAAATGCGTCGCTGCCGGGCAATGGTATCGCGCCGTAACGCGTTATTTTGGGATGATCTAGGGAACGCCATCCGCGCGTTTTCATCGACATAGAGCCAGTTGCAAAACATGCAACTGGCTCTATTCTTTTCGCACTTGCAGCATAATCAATACATGCGTAGTCGGGCGTCAACGGCAAGCGATTGCCGAACCGATTTTGACCGGGCGGCACCCTCCTCCTCTCTCCCTCGCCCCCGGACAATTTCTACGGCCTCCATGCACTGCGTGGGGGCCGTATCTTTTTCTGCTGAAATTTTGTCCTCCATTTTGTCCACTGCGATCTGTTGTGCCTGTGGATAACTGCGCAAATTGCGCTTTGAGCGACTCGAAATTCGTGAGAACTTTAGGTCATCAGGCAGACACGCTTCGATGCAAAGTCAGACCGGAAACGGGAAAGCGGCGCGGATAAGCGGCTATGCAGGATCACCAATTTGGTAGGCAGCCCGTTGCAAGACGGGGGATGTAATCGGGATGGTGGGTACAAGGAAAACGCATATCGAGTGCGGCGGCGCGCAAGTGCCGAAACGCCGGATAGGATACCCAAAGTACCAAGGGGAGCCATAAAGGCCTTTGGGCCGGATTGGGGAACCGGACGTCGGAGCGCGGAAAGAATGGCCCTTGTGGTCAGGGAATTCCAAAATCGGACGCAGTGGGCGCTGGTAGCAATGCCAGCGCCCATTTATTTTTTGTGGCACAAAAATCGTCGCCTCGCTAAGGCCATGTCATGTCCGAAATCACGCCCCAAATCGTCGCCGACCATGGTCTAAATGAAGAAGAATATGCGCGCATCTTGCACGCCATGGGGCGCACGCCCAATATGGTCGAGCTTGGCATCTTCTCCGTGATGTGGTCGGAGCATTGCTCCTACAAATCTTCACGCATCCATTTGAAGAAATTGCCGACCGAGGCCCCTTGGGTGATCTGCGGTCCCGGCGAAAATGCGGGCGTCATCGACATTGGCGCAGGTCCGAACGGCAGCAAGCTGGCCGCGATCTTCAAAATGGAATCGCATAATCATCCGTCCTATATCGAACCCTATCAGGGCGCAGCGACGGGTGTTGGCGGCATATTGCGCGATGTCTTCACCATGGGCGCGCGGCCGGTTGCCAATATGAACGCCCTGCGTTTCGGACGGCCCGACCATCCCAAGATGAAGCATTTGGTGCAGGGCGTGGTTGCCGGCATTGGCGGCTATGGCAATTGCGTCGGCGTGCCCACCGTGGGCGGCGAAACCAATTTCCATCCCGCTTATGATGGCAATATTCTTGTGAACGCGATGACCGTTGGTGTTGCGGATCAAGATAAGATTTTTTACTCGGCCGCGACTGGGCTTGGTAACCCCATTGTCTATGTTGGTTCCAAGACGGGCCGTGACGGCATTCATGGCGCGACGATGGCCTCGGCCGATTTTGGCGCTGATATCGAAGAGAAGCGCCCCACCGTGCAGGTGGGCGACCCCTTCACCGAAAAGCTGTTGATTGAGGCGTGCCTTGAACTGATGGCGTCGGACGCTATCGTCGCGATTCAGGATATGGGCGCGGCGGGCTTGACCAGCTCAAGCGTCGAAATGGCGACCAATGGCAAGGCAGGCATCATTCTCGACATGGACAAGGTGCCGTGCCGCGAAGAAGGCATGACGCCTTATGAAATGATGCTGTCCGAAAGCCAGGAGCGGATGCTCATGGTGCTCAAGCCCGGACGCGAGGAATTTGCCAAAGCGATCTTCGACAAATGGGAACTCGATTTCGCCGTGATTGGCGAAGTCACCGACACCGGCCATATGGTGCTGACGTGGAAGGGGGAGGTCGTCTGCGATATCCCGCTTGGTCCGCTCGCCGAAGATGCGCCTTTATATGATCGGCCAGCCGCATCAAAGGCGGATTATGCAGCATGGGCCAATGTGCAGCCCTTGGGCGACGTTCCCGCCAGCGCTGATCTCGGTGCCGATTTGCTCAAGCTGATGGCTAGCCCCGACCTCGCATCGCGCGCATGGATCTGGCGGCAATATGACTCCCAAGTCGGCGGCGACACTGCGCAGCTTTCGGGGGGCGATGCAGCCGTGGTCCGTATTCACGGCACCAACCGCGCGTTGGCGATGAGCACCGATTGCACGCCGCGTTATTGCTATGCCGACCCGTATGAAGGCGGCAAGCAAGCCGTGGCTGAAACCTATCGCAACATCAGCGCGGTTGGCGCAACGCCGCTTGCGATCACCAACTGCCTGAATTTTGCCAACCCGCAACGTCCGGAAATCATGGCGCAGATCGTTGGTTGCCTTGAGGGCATGGGCGACGCTTGCCGTGCGCTTGATTATCCGATCGTGTCGGGCAATGTGTCGCTTTACAATGAAAGTAAGGCAACCGGCGGCGGCAGTGCGATTTTGCCAACCCCTGCCATTGGCGGCGTTGGCGTGCTGGAAGATGTCAGCAAAATGGCGACGATCGCGTTTAAGGCAGACGGCGACGGCATTTTTGTCATTGGCGATACCGACGGACATCTGGGCCAGTCTATATGGCTGCGCGAATTGCATGGCCGCGAAGATGGCGCTGCGCCGCCCGTCGATCTGGCGAAAGAACGCGCGCATGCCGAATTCGTCCGCCAGCTTATTCAAGACGGTAAAGTCAACGCCGTGCATGATGTTGCAGATGGTGGCTTGCTTGTCGCACTGACCGAAATGGCGCTCGCCAGCGGCCGTGGCTGCATGCTTGAAGAAATCGGCGATGCCTGTACCGCTTTTGGTGAGGATCAAGCGCGCTATGTCGTGACCAGCGCAGTGGCCGACCATATTCAGGCGGCAGGCATCCCCATGACGCGCATCGGAACCGTGGGCGGCAGCGCTATCAACGGGCCGGGCTTTGCGGTTGCATTAACGCAGCTGCGCGCCGCGCATGACAGCTTCTTCAAGGACTGGATGGAAAGCTAAGCCTATACCGACGTCGCGCGCGACGATCGGTTTTCATAGCCTAGCCTTACGCGGCAGCAGCCAGCAAATTATACGGATCAATCCCGCGTGCGCGCATGGCTGCATGGGCCGCTTTATAGGTCACGGGTTCGGCAATGCCCAAGCGCTTGCGGGCATCCACCAGAGGCTCGCGTAACAGGGCGGCGATATCTTCCTGAACGATGTTCTTCGCCGCTTTACCGATGCGATAGCCTTCATGCACCGCTTTCATAATCGGCGCCGATTTTGCGACGGTCCGTTTCAGCTCTAAGCCGCCCGCATATGCAATAAAGCCAACGCCGAGATTGTGGTTTTGCGCATAAGTGAAACCCAGCACGCATTGCTCACCCAACGCGTCGCGGCCATAGCCGGTGAGGATGTGCAGCATGTCATGGGTATCGCGCAAGCGGTCACCATAACGCTCAACGACATCGGCATAAACGGGATAGCTTGTCCGGAACTGCGCATATTCCGCTTCCAGACCTGCAGCGCTTAGACCTTCGCGTTCCATGAACTCGACATAAGCGCGGCCAACGGTTCCCGCTGGAAGCTTCTTGATGCTGTCATGGTCATCGAGCATGTCAATCAGGCGATCATTGCTTTCCAGCAATGTCCTGCCCTTGGGTGTTTCCCAAAATTTACGCGCCATCTTACCGAACTTGCTGCCGCTTAAGGCCGCAATGATGTGAAAGACCTGCTCTGTGTCCTCTTTGTTCGCAATCAGCTTACGAAAATGATGCCACGCTTTCAGCGGCTGCATTTTAGCGGTCGGGCGATCAGGATGCGAAAAATAAAGTTCGGTCATGGCGAATCCAAAGCTATGTGAAAGATATCGATATGAACTACCTACATGAGTGTCAATAAGAAAAGATTAACGTTCTGGACGGCAGATATGTGCTGCGGCATGAATGACATAATATAGGGGGTTATATGCAGGCATCCGCGCAACGGTTTATCAGTTTGGATGCGATCCGCGGCTTTGCCGTGATGGGCATATTGGCGATGAACATCCTGGGCTTCGCGATGCCCGAATGGGCCTATATCACGCCCGCAGCTTATGGCGGGGATAGCCTTGCCGACCAAATGGCATGGCTTTTTTCTTTCCTTTTCGTCGATGGCAAAATGCGCGGGCTGTTCTCCTTGCTGTTTGGCGCGAGCATGATGCTGGTGATCGACCGCGCCACAGAAAAGGGTGAAAACGCCGCGATGGTCCATTATCGCCGCATGATCTGGCTCGCGCTGTTTGGCCTCGTACATTATTTCTTCATCTGGTTTGGCGATATTCTTTTTCTCTATGCGATTGTCGGCATGATGGCCTTTCGCTTTCGCGACTGGCCGCCTGCGCGGCTCATCAAGACCGCATCTATCATCTTTGCGGTTGGGATGTTGTTGTGGGGTCTGCAATTTGTGGGGCTCCAATATCTGCAATATGTCGCAACCCAGCCCAGTGCCAACGCCGAACTGGCGCGGCAATATCAGGCGATGATGGCCAGCGGCGGCTTTGACATGAACGTCGCGCCCGAAATTGCCCTGCACCGCGGGTCTTATGACCAAATCGTCGCGGACAAACTCAGCGACTGGCACGCGCCGATCATGACCTTGCTGCAGTCGATATGCGAGACGCTGCCGCTGATGATGCTTGGCATGGCCATGAACAAAAATGGCTTCATCACGGGCGGATGGCCCGCGGCGCATTATCGGCGCTGGGCCATGCGGCTCGTGCCATTGGGGTTGCTGCTGACCGGCGCGCTTGCCGTTTGGATGATTATGACGCGCTATGACCCCGTTACGGCGCTCGCGATCTTTTTCTTCTGGGGCGCGATTCCCCGTATGATGCTGACCATTGGCTATGCGGCTTTGCTCATCCGCATCATTCAGCTGCATCATGATCACCCGATGCTTACCCATGTTGCCGCCGCAGGGCGCGCAGCCTTCAGCAACTATCTGGGCACGAGCATTGTCATGACCACCATTTTCTATGGCTATGGCTTGGGCCTATTCGGTGCCGTCAGCCGGGCCGAATTATGGGTGTTCGTGCTTGCGGCATGGCTCGTCATGCTGGGTTGGTCAAAGCCGTGGCTCATGACCTTTCACTATGGCCCGCTGGAGTGGCTGTGGCGGAGCTTGGCGCGTGGGCAACTGCAAACAATGCGGCGTTGACGACACGAGCGCCGTTACAGCCGCCATTGCTTAGCCATTGTCTGCAAACGGATTTTTCGACGAGCGGAAATTGATGCGCACAGGCACCGCGCCAAAATCCAGATCGCGTCTTATGCCGTTGAGCAAATAGCGCGCATAGCTGGCGGGCAGCTCGTCGGTGCGATTGCCGAAAATGACAAAGGTCGGTGGCCGGTTACGGGCTTGCGTCATATAGCGCAGCTTGATCCGCTTGCCGCCAGGGGCAGGGGGCGGGTTCGCCGAAATCGCAGCCTCAAACCAACGGTTGAGGATGCCCGTTGGGACACGCTTGTTCCAAGCTTCACGTGCATCGAAAGCGGCAGAAATCATCTGGTCGATGCCTTTTCCGGTAAGCCCGGACACCGCGATCATCGGCACGCCCTTTAACTGCGACAGGCCCTCTTCCAATGCGGCACGAATGCCTCTGAACAGGCCAGCGCCGTCAACCGCCACATCCCATTTGTTGATCCCGATGATCAGCGCGCGGCCCTCTTGAATGACATGGTCGGCAATTTTCAGATCCTGTACTTCAAGACCTTTTGTTGCATCGAGCAGAAGCACCACGACCTCGGCAAAGTCGATGGCATGGCGTGCATCGGCAACCGACAGCTTTTCGAGCTTGTCCTGCACCTTGGCACGCTTGCGCATCCCAGCGGTATCGATCAAGCGCACGCGGCGATCAATCAGCATCGGCGGGATGTTGCCTTCTTCGTCGGGCTCCCGTTCCTTGGGGCTGGGGTCTGTCCAGATCCAGTCGACCGAAATACTGTCGCGGGTAATCCCAGCCTCGGGGCCCGTGATCAGGCGGTTTTCACCGAGGATTTTGTTAATCAGAGTCGATTTACCCGCATTCGGGCGGCCAACAATCGCCAGCTTCAATATCGCGTCGGGCGCTTCGGGGTCGGGTACCTCAAACGCGCCGCCGTCAATATGCGGCAACAATGACTGGAAGAGATCGGCCATGCCTTCGCCATGTTCACCGCTGATGGCGATGGGGTCGCCAAAGCCAAGCGCATAGCTTTCAAGAATGCCATTATCGCCTTGCTTGCCCTCGGCCTTGTTGACCGCAAGCACCACGGGCGTCGCACTGCTGCGCAGCCAACGGGCAATTTCTTCATCAAGCGGGGTGACGCCGGCGCGGCCATCGATCAGGAACAACGCAACTTGCGCGCCTGAAATCGCCGCCTCTGTTTGCATCCGCATTCTGCCGGGCAGGGTGTCGGGATCTTCATCCTCATAACCTGCAGTATCGACGATGGTGAATTCAAGGTCGAACAAACGCCCTTCGCCTTCACGGCGATCCCGGGTGACACCCGGCGTGTCATCGACAAGCGCGAGTTTCTTGCCAACCAATCGGTTGAACAAAGTGGACTTGCCGACATTGGGCCGACCGATAATGGCTACCGTCGGCAACATGCCGGACTTCTCCTTTAGGACCTATCCGCGAAACGCGGAAATGCGGCCGGAATCATCAAGAATATATAATATATTGTTGGCCACGATTGGCGCCAGCGACACATCGGCTTTTACGTCGAGAACTTGAGTCGCAGAGCCTTCATCGGGTGATATGGACCACACCGCACCACGCGAATTGGCCACGACCAAGCGGCCACCGGCCAGAACAGGGCCATACCAACTGATCGGGCCCTTTTTCTTCTTCGCATTATTGTACCGCTGCAGTTTGGAAATCCAGCGGATCTTGCCGCTGGAGCGCGCGACGCACAGCAAACGTGCCTCGTCGGTCATCACGAACACCCAGTCGCCAGATGTGACGGGCGTGGAAATGCCCGCAATGTTGATTTCCCAAATGCGCTGGCCGCTGACCAGTTCGTAAGAGGCCATACGGCCACCCTTGCCGAGCGCGAAGACGCGGCCGCGGTCGATGACCGGGTCGGCATCAATATCCGTCAGCGTCGACACCGATGTCGACATGGCGGTACGCGACAAGGTATCGCTCCACAGGCTGCGACCATTTTCATACCGATACGCCGCAAGCTCACCGCTCGAATAGCCAGCGATGATCGTGCCTTGCGCCGCTGCAGGCGCGCCAACACCAAAGATGCCCGATGCGGCAACAGGGCCCGCTTCGTTCCATTGTGCTTCACCATCGCTTTGGCGCAACGCGTAAATCTGATTGTCTTGCGTCATCACATAGACATTGCCGTTGGACAAAGTCGGTGCGCCGCGCAAGGGACCCGCTGGGCGCTTTTTCCACACAAGCGCGCCCGTGTCCGCAGCAAGCGATACAACATCGCCAACGCCATTGGTGGCAAAGACGTTGGTGCTGGTGGCGCTGACGCCGCCGCCAAAGCGCGACGATTTGCCGTCGCTTTCGACTTCAAGTGCGTTGGACCAGATTTGCACGCCGCTGTTCGCATCAAATGCCGTCACGCGCGCAGTCGTGTCGACGACATAGATGCGTCCGTCGCTCATCACGGGGCTCGCGGCGAGGCGTGCACGCGGATTGGCACCCGTTACTTTTGCGGTCCAGACGCGCGATAGGCCTTGGCCAAGCTCGACATGGCCGGGCGCCTTTGCGGCATTGCCGCCGGGCTGCGCCCAAGCGTCGTTCGGAAAGGCAGGTGGCAAAGTCACCGCGACGCCTGCCAAGGCAGGATCGACCTCGGTGTCGCGCTCTGTCCCCAAAATGGCGACACGGTTGCCGACCGTCGGTGTGTTGTTCTTTTTGCCGGAATCGCCGCGCACACCGTCAAGGACGGCGCAGCCACCCAGCGTTGTCGTTGCGACGAAAGCTAAGAGCAATTTTGACATAGTCTTCATCATCACTCTCCCTTGGAGGCCGTTTCATCAACCTTCGATGCGGCAGCACCCTTTGCGTCAACCTGAACGGTATCAATGCCAAGTGCACCCGCCATTTGTTGTGCACGGCTGCGCAATGTCTGCGGCAAGTCTTCTTGCTTCGCAATTTGCGCAAATATCGGGCCTGCAAGATTGTCTTTGCCCATTTTGACATAGGCCAAGGCCGTCAATTCGCCCGCGCTGCCGAACCATGGATGGCCGGGCGTCGAAAGCGGCTTAAGCCGATCAACAACCTGCTGTGGCGGGATGGTGTCAAATTCGGCGCTCACTTGGCGGATAAGCGCCAAGTCGCGGAAGGTCTGCGGCAGGGCTTCGTCGCCTGAAATCTTGGCATATAGCGCAATCGCTTGCTTCGTCTTACCTTCTTCACCCAGCAAATTGGCTTCCACCAATTGCGCCATCGCGCGGTATCCGGGTTGGTCGGCCTTTGCGAGGGCAGCAAGCTGTGCGCGCGCCTCTATGGCTTGGCCAGCGCGCAATTTATCCATCGCGTCGACAAAGGCCTCGCTTTGCACGTCGGCGGCGGCCTGTTGTTGTTGTTGATACAAGATCCAACCGCCAAAGGCGATCAGACCCGCAGCCACTGCGGCCAAAAGCCAGCGGCCATAAAGCGTCCAAAATGTCGTCAAATCGCTTGCGCGGACGGCATCGTCTACTTCGCGCAAAAATGCCTCGTCGCTGCCGCTCCTGTCTTTGTCAGGGCGTTTTTCTGTCGGTGTCAAAGCCAAAAGGGCCTCCGGATACGGTTGGTCAAAAAAAGGTTGGAGCCGTCCTTAGCCCGAGTCGGCCCGATAGGCCAGCCTGCTTTATACAGGCTGGTACAGCTGGTCGGGTCCAGGGAAGCTACGGTCGCGCACGCCAGCAGCATATTCACGCACCGCTTCTTCCACGCTGACGCCCATATTGCCAAATTTCTTCACAAATTTTGGCACCCGGTCGAACAATCCCAGCATATCTTCGGCGACAAGCACTTGCCCGTCGCATTGCGCCGATGCCCCAATGCCGATGGTTGGGCAGGCAATTTTTTGCGTTATTTCAATGGCGATAGGTTCAAGCACACCTTCGATTACCATGGCAAATGCCCCCGCGTCGGACATCGCAACCGCGTCCTCAACAATCGATTTGGCTTCTTCGGGGCTTTTGCCGCGCACGCCATAGCCGCCAAGAATGTTCACCGCTTGCGGGGTAAGGCCAACATGCGCCATCACCGGAATGCCGCGTGAGGTTAGGAATTCTACCGTCGGAGCCAGCACTTTTCCGCCTTCCAGCTTGACCGCTGCCGCGCCCGTTTCCTTCAAAAGGCGCGATGCGTTGATAAAGGCTTGCTCGGGCGAGGCTTCGTAGGAACCAAAGGGCATGTCGACGATCACCGCCGCGTGATAGCTGCCGCGCACAACCGCTGCGCCATGCGCGGCCATCATTTCCATCGTGACGGCAACCGTGTGGGGAAGGCCATAGATCACTTGTCCCAGCGAGTCGCCGACGAGCAACATATCGCAATGTGGATCCATCAATTGCGCCATGCGCACAGTATATGCCGTGAGCATCACCAACGGCTCGCCGCCCTTGCGCTGCCGGATGCGCGGCACGGTGAGGCGCTTCATCGGCGAAGGCGTCGGGTTCGCGCGGCTGGTGGATGTGTCGAACGTGAGCGTTTTAGGATGTGTGGACATAGGGCAAGGGCTTAGCCGCTAAACGCCGCCGGCAAAAGCAAATTGCGTCGGCCCCTTATTGCCGCGCTGCGACCGCCTCTGCCACATTGTCGCTGAAAATACCGTCGATGCCGGTCGCTAAGAAGGCTTTCATCTCTGCCTGAACGTCACCGATGCCGCGCGGGTCAATCCCCGACTTTTGCGCCAAAGGCAGAAAGTAATTTTCGCGGCGGAAGGTCCATGGATGGACCGCAAGGCCAAGCTTGTGCGCGTCGGAAACCAGCGTGGTTGGTGCGCCCAGATTGCCCAAGAGCGTGCGCGGAATGACCAGCCCCTTATTGGGGCCAATACCATCGGCATAAGTAGCCACGGTTTTCAGGCCCTCTGCGGTCGCCATTTGGGGATAGGTTAGGTCGCTCCGGTCCGCCGGACTGCCCTTTTCATCCATCAACTGGATCAGCCGCAATTTGGTTTTGGGCCGCAACGCCTTGAGATTTTCGACCTCGAACGATTGAATGAACACAGGCGCGCTTTTTGCGACATGGCCATATTGAGTCAGCGCCGCCAATAACGGTCCCTCATGCGGTAAGCCAATGCTGGTAAAATAGCTTGGGTGCTTGGTTTCGGGATAGACGCCAATCGTCCGTCCGGTCGCGGCGCTTTGCGCTTTGGCCAGCGCGAGGACCTCGTCAAAGGTCGGGATTTCAAATTGGCCGTCATAGGCCATATTGGCGCTACGCAATTGCGGCAGGCGTTCCTTGGCGCGCAGTGTCTTCAGTTCGGCGAGGGTGAAATCCTCGGTAAACCAGCCCGTCATTTTCTGGCCATCAATGGTCTTGGTGGTTTTGCGATCGGCAAATTCCGCCTTGTCCACAATGTTCGTGGTTTCGGAAATTTCATTCTCGTGCCGCGCGACGAGGACGCCGTCTTTGGTCAGCACAAGATCAGGTTCAATATAATCGGCGCCCTGTTCAATCGCGCGGCTGTAGCTGCCCAGCGTATGTTCGGGCCGTTCACCCGATGCCCCGCGGTGCGCGATGACAATGACTTGGCCTTCAAGCGGTTTTTCCATGGCTTGGCTTTCCGAAATGGAGAAAGGCGACAGGAGGATCGTAGCGATCAGAAGCAGGTGCACGTGAGTCATAATGGCTCCATGCCCGCGCGACATTTCACTTCTGCGACAAAAGCGCGTCCCATTCTGCTTCCTTAAACCCGACGAGCAAAGCCCCGCCGCCTTCAACCACGGGCCGTTTGATCATCGACGGGTTGGCGACCATCAACGCAATCGCCTTGGCTTCGTCAATGTCGGCCTTGTCGGCATCGGGCAATTTCTTGAATGTGGTACCGGCCTTGTTGAGCAGCTTTTCCCAACCAACAACGGCGCTCCAGCGTTCCAAATCTGCTGCCGTCACGCCGGCTTTTTTATAGTCGTGGAACTGATAGCCAAGCCCGCGGCCATCAAGATAATTGCGCGCTTTCTTGACGGTGTCGCAATTGGGGATGCCGTATAGGGTGAGGTTTGGCATTGATTTCTTTCTGGCGTGCTGTGTTGGGGCCGTGACGCGTCCTTTAGTTTTTCTGTGGGGCTTTCGCCTCAGGAAACAATGGCCATGCCAATTGTTGGCCTAAAGTCGCCTCTGGCAGATTCTCGACCCCATAGCTTTGCGGATAGGTGCGGGTGATTTTCGCGGTGCCGAACAGAACGTCCCAGAAGAACAAAAGATTTCCGAAATTGCCTTTATAGTTCACGGCAGGGTCGCTGTAATGACGCCCATGATGGGCATGGTGGGTAGCGGGCGTCGATATCGTGCGTTCAACCACCCACATGACGGGCGAAAGCCATTTGATTTTGAGCAGCTTCGCATCCCATGCCACATCGCTATGCGCCCCGATGATCACAAGTTGTTTGACCACAACATAGCCAGCATACACCCAACCCAAGCCCATGTAGATCAACACGGCCGAGAACCAGATGCTTGGCATCAGCGCGTAATAAAAAATGTTGTTCCGGTAGACCAACCGGATGCTCATATAGCGGGCGTTGTGGTGCGC
>NCGG01000039.1 GCA_002278855.1 Sphingomonadales bacterium 28-55-16 | reverse complement strand
CTCATCTTATGATGCTCCCAGATGCGAGGTGTCGCCGAGACGCGCCACGACCTTGGTCTTGATTGGCAGTTTCATGGCTGCACGCTGGAATGCGACAGCGGCGATTGGACCAGGAACACCGTCGAGTTCAAACATGATGCGGCCTGGCTTAACCTTGGCTGCCCAATATTCGACCGAACCCTTGCCCTTACCCTGACGAACTTCGGCAGGCTTTTTCGTGACTGGCACGTCCGGGAAAATACGGATCCACAAACGTCCCTGACGCTTGATGTGGCGTGTAATCGCGCGGCGCGCCGCTTCGATCTGACGTGCGGTAATCCGCTCTGGCTCAAGCGCCTTCAGGCCATATGAGCCAAAGTTCAGGTCAGACCCGCCCTTGGCTTCGCCCTTAATGCGTCCCTTGAACTGCTTACGGAACTTTGTTTTCTTTGGTTGCAACATATCTAGTTCCTAACCTTTAGCGGCGGTCAGACTGCGGACGGACGCCGGAAGTCTGTGCTTCCATCATCAGTCGGTCAGTTGCCATCGGGTCATGACCCAAGATTTCGCCTTTGAAGATCCAGCATTTGATGCCGATGATGCCATAAGCAGTCAGTGCTTCGGCTTCGGCATAATCAATGTTGGCACGAAGCGTGTGCGCAGGCACGCGGCCTTCACGGTATGATTCGACGCGCGCAATTTCTGCGCCGCCCAAACGACCACCGCAGGTGATCTTGATACCTTCTGCACCCAGACGCATTGCGGACTGCATCGCGCGCTTCATAGCACGACGGAAAGCAATACGGCGGATAAGCTGGTCAGCAATACCCTGAGCCACCAGCTTCGCATCGACTTCCGGCTTGCGGATTTCGACGATGTTCAACGAAACTTCGGCCGTTGTGTACTTGTTGATCAGCTTTTTCAGCTTCTCAATGTCTGCACCCTTCTTGCCGATGATCACGCCAGGGCGTGCCGCGTAGATCGAAACGCGGCAGTTCTTAGCAGGACGTTCGATCACAACCTTCGAAATCGCCGCTTGCGGCAGAGTTTCAAAGATGAACTTGCGGATCTTGATATCTTCCTGAAGCATGCGGCCATATTCCGCACCTTCGGCGTACCAACGGCTATCCCAAGTCCGGTTGATTTGCAGGCGAAGCCCGATTGGATTTGATTTCTGACCCATGACTTATGCCTCTTCTTGCTGTTCGCGCACAACAATACGCAGACGGCTGAATGGTTTAACGATCCGGCTCGACTTGCCACGACCACGGGCCATGAAACGCTTCATGGTCAGTGCCTTACCAACGCTCGCCTCGGCAACAACAAGGCTGTCGACGTCAAGATTGTGGTTGTTTTCCGCGTTGGCGATGGCGGATGCCAGAACCTTGCGCACATCATCTGCCATTCCCTTTGTAGAGAATTTCAGGATGTTGAGCGCGTCTTCGGCTTTCTTGCCACGGATCAGCGCGGCAACGAGGCCTAGCTTCTGCGCCGAACCACGAATGGTTGTGCCCACTGCCAGTGCTTCATTGTCGGCGACGCGACGGGGTGCGGATGCCTTACCCATTAGCGTTTGCCCTTCTTATCTGCGCCATGGCCGTGATATGTACGCGTAGGCGCAAATTCACCAAGCTTATGGCCGACCATGTCCTCATTCACCGAAACGGGAATGAACTTGTGGCCGTTATAGACGCTGAACGTCAGGCCAACGAACTGAGGCAGGATTGTCGATCGACGCGACCAAGTCTTAATTGGCGCAGCCTTCGATGCTTCCTGAGCGGTTTCTGCTTTTTTCAGCAGATAGAGGTCAACAAACGGACCTTTCCAGACGGAACGAGACATGAGTTACCTC
>NCGG01000011.1 GCA_002278855.1 Sphingomonadales bacterium 28-55-16 | reverse complement strand
GCGCCGGGCATGAGCCTGATGGAACAATCGCGCCTTAATCCACCAACACCATCAGCCGGAAGCCGCACCAGCGCTTCCGCGTCGGCCGTCCCCTTTTTTCCGCAGGCGAACCCGCGCGCGGCTTTTGTAGGAAATTATAATACCCGTGTTGGAAATTTTTGGGTTGAGAGAGAAGGGCGCGCGTGCATGTGCTCCTTCGGCTCCAAGATGACGAGGGGATTTACCTTGCCCCTCTGCGTTCTCTGCGCCTCTGCGTGAGACTATTTTGCACGCAGAGGCGCAGAGGACGCAGAGGTTACCCACACCGACAAAAGTCGTTCGTGTCGAGCGAAGACGAGATACCCTTAAAACACCCACAGAACCCAAACAAAAAGGACCAGAGGTTCCCCTCCAGCCCTCATGTCACATCAATTGACATGCATTTACATCGCGCGGTCGCCAGCTTTGCCGACCGATTCAATATCTTCGCCGACGCCCTTTACGGTGTTGCAGGCTGCGGCCAGCAAAGATGCTGACAGCAGGATGATTGTTGCAATTTTGCGCATCATATTCTCCAAAAATTTTGACCTCAATTGGCCCTTATGAAGAACGTGAGGCGGTGGGGAATGTTCCGCTTAGCGCTGCGGTCGCCTTCGGGTGCGACGGCTTTCATGAACCTGCGCCCGCAATCAAAAGCTAACCCGTGCAGTCACGCGAAAGTCGCGCCCGCTTAAGGGCACGAAATCTTTGGTGAAAGATGCAGCGCGCCGCGCAGTAACGTCGAAAACATTGTTCGCTGACGCGATGATCGCCACATTCTGATCCCGGCCGAACGGCCGCCATGTTGCCGAGGCATTAACCAATGTGAAACCCGCAGTTGGCGTTTCAAATGCGGCTGTCTTGGTCTGCGCAGCGCTCCATTCGACTTCGCCACGCAGGTCAATCTGGCGACCGCTCAGCTCGGCTCCGCCCAAAAGGCGTAACGGCGGAATACGCGGGACATCGCCGCCACCAGCGGAGATTTTGGAGCGGGTGTAATCGGCAACGCCATCGACCGAGAGATCCATGTCGCCAAAGCTTGCAAGACGCTTTGATCCCTGAAATTCGACGCCCCAGACGACGGCGTCTTTTTGGAAATATGCGAACACCGGCAGATTATCCACGACCGCGCCGGTTTCGGCCTCATAAATGAAGCTGTCGAAGCGGTTGGTATATACCGTCGCGCTCAACGCGGCACCGGGGGCGTCGTACCGCGCATATAATTCGCCATTCCACGCACGTTCGCTGTTCAAATTCGGGTCACCCAATTCATAAGCTTGCGTGGCAATATGCGGCCCGTCGGAAAACAGTTCCTCAACCGCAGGCGCACGACCGGTGCGCGAAATGTTGGCGCCGATTTTCAAATCGCCAATATGGTAGCCAACGCCCAATGCGGCAGAGACATTCTGGAATGACCGCGCGATGCCCAGCGTATCCGCACGCAGTTCGGCACGGTCAAAACGCAAGGCAACTTCTGCGTCCAGATTGCCGACCGTAAATTCTTGCAAACTGAACACACCATATTGCCGTGTCTTGTTCGGCGGCACAAAAGCTTCCGCACCAATCGCTTCTAAATCGCGGGTTTGATATTGCACGCCGCTTGCGCCACGCCAGCCGCCCCGGTCGTTTTGGATTAACTCGGCCCGGCCCTCTATCCCTTTGCTGATAAACACAGTGCCGATTTCGGCGCCTTCAAATTCGGTGTGCGTATAATCCGCATAGCCGGCGTGCAGACGTAGCTTGTCAAACAGCCCGTCGCCCAGATTTACTTCGCCGCGAAAGTCCGCGCGTTTTTGGCGCATCCCAATGGTGACGGGTGTGGCCACGATGCTACCATTGGGCGCGGTAAAGGCCGTCGCTGGGCGGTTGGGGACGCCATAATGCGTGTCATAGATGCTATAGGAAACGCCCAGATTGCCGCCATCATCGATGAAGGCCGCGCCGCCTGCGGCGGTCCATGTCTTTACCGCGCTGTTGGGAATGCGGCCGCGTTCATTGGCCATGCCGCGCGTTTCTGCAGCACCAGCAGCGTTGCCGGCCCCGGCCTGCTGTGTTGCAAAATCGAACAGCTCGTTACGCAAGCTTGGCGCGAGCACAAATCCGCCCGTGCGGGTATCGTCGGTATTGCGATAGCTGCCGTCGACATGGACCACGATGCGATCGGACACAGGCATATCGACCGACGCGCCGCCCGAATAATCCCGCGCGGCACTGCCATAAGCGACCAATGCGTCCACATGTATAGCCTCATCGGGAATTGCGCGCGGAATGCGCTTGTCGAGCGCGTTGACAGCGCCGCCAACGGCCTGACCGCCGAATAGGAGAACCGCAGGCCCGCGCAACACCTCAATCCGCTCAACCGTCAACGTATCAATTGTGACGGCATGGTCCGCCGATGTGTTGGAGGCGTCGATATTGCCAATACCGTCCGTCAGCACGGCGACCCGATTGCCTTGATACCCCCGCAACACTGGGCGCGAAGCTCCAGGTGAGAAGCTGGTCGCCGACACGCCGGGCAAGCTTGCCAAAATGTCCCCCAATTGCGCACGTGTTTTCTCGGCGAGGATATCGCCTGTGACCGCCGAAGTGCCCGAAAGCAGGTCGAGCCGTTCGACATAAGGCGCGGTGACCACAATTTCGTCGGCGCTGTGAAAATCATCGGTTTGTGCATCTGTATTTGATGAATCTGGGCTGCCTTGCTGGGCATAAGCGGGTGCGGCCAAAGCCAGAGATAAAGCGGTGACGCTTGCGGAGAAGGCGCGAACTGGAACAGTTTTCATGAAAAGGCATCATCCAAAGGAGATAGAAGGGCATGGATTAATAGTAATGATATAATATATCAATATATAAATTGAAGTTTGGCGGCTTCGCTCATTTTAATGCGTCAAATACACTGTCTTTTGGCATCGCATGGGCGAGACCGACTTGCGATTACCCATGAACGCGCCTAGCTGTCTGTGCTATGAACACGACCGCTTCGACACTCGATCTGATTGGAAACACCCCGCTGGTGCGTCTTAAAGAGCCAAGCGCGGAAGCCGGATGCGATATTTTTGGCAAGTGCGAATATGTAAATCCCGGCGCATCGGTTAAGGATCGCGCCGCTTTATACATTGTGCGCGATGCCGAACGGCAGGGGCTGCTTAAACCGGGCGGCACGATTGTCGAAGGCACGGCTGGCAACACCGGCATTGGCCTTGCCTTGGTTTGCAACGCGCTTGGGTACAAGACGATCATCGTCATGCCCGAAACGCAGAGCCAGGAGAAAAAGGACACGTTGCGCGCTTTGGGTGCAGAGCTTGTTCTTGTTCCGGCTGCGCCATATTCCAACCCCGGCCATTTTGTGCACACCTCACGCCGCCTCGCCGAGGAAACCGAAAATGCGGTCTGGGCGAACCAGTTCGACAATATTGCCAACCGCCGCGCCCATATTGAAACCACTGCCGAAGAAATCTGGACGCAAATGGGCGGCGATATTGATGGCTTTATCTGCGCCGCTGGAACGGGCGGAACGATCGCTGGGGTCGGGCTTGGGCTTAAGGCAAAGGATGAAGCGGTCACCATCGCCTTGGCCGATCCGCACGGTGCGTCATTGTATAATTATTACGCGTGCGGCGAATTAAGTTCCGAGGGCAGTTCGGTCGCCGAAGGAATTGGGCAAGGCCGGATCACCGCCAATCTCGATGGTGCGCCGATTGATACGCAATTCCGTATTTCGGACGAGGAGGGGCTTGTCTGGGTTCGCCGCTTGTTGGCAGAGGAGGGGCTTTGCCTTGGGCTTTCATCGGGTATCAACGTGGCGGGGGCCATCGCGCTGGCCAAACAACTGGGGCCGGGTAAGCGGATAGCCACCATTTTATGCGATACGGGGTTCCGCTATCTGTCCACCATCTATAATCCAGAGTGGATGCGCAGCAAAAACCTTCCTGTAATGCCTTGGCAAGCGGGTAGCTAAGGCAAAATCGGGTTTTGAGGAGGAAGCAGATGGTCGAACCAAGGCAATCCGCAGTGTATCGTATTCAGGTGGGCGTTGTCGGCCTTGTCGTGGTGTTGCTGTTCGTGACATTGGCCAGCATGGTCCTAGAACGGGTGCGTCCCGCACCGCAAGCTGGCGGCGTGCCCGGTACGGCAGCGTTGACCGCAGGTAAAGATGCGACCCCTGATGAGCCATTGGCCGAATTGGGCGTGACACCCGTAGCCAAGGATGTGACCGCCCAGCAGCCAGCCAATGGGGCGGCGCAAGCGCCGAGGCGGTCCACAGCAGCGCCGCAACGGTAACGACGAAATGACCAATGGATTTGCCCGTTTTGGGGGCGGTATGCGGCTGCGCGTTGCGCTGCTGGCGATATTGGTCATTCTGATGCTGTGCGCGGGGCTTGCTTACACCCGACGACCCGATGATGCACCAAAGACGGCTTTGGCGCTAATGACCACATTGCCGCTGCAGAGGAGCGAAGGGGGCGTTGAGGCCGACCTTGCCCAAGATGCCGCGCCGCATCCTGTTTTTGAACGCCTTAACCAAGTGTATGACATCGCGCCCGTCGATGACCTGATCACATGGAAGCCCCGCAAGGGACAATTGCTCCTGCTTGCCCAACCGCGCGCCTTTGCGCCGGCTGAGCTTGGGCGTCTCGATGATTGGGTCCGACGTGGCGGCCGGTTGTTGATCCTGGCGGATCCTGCTTTGCAATGGGGGAGCCTTTACCCGCTGGGGGACAAAAGACGCCCGTTGTTTAGTTCCATGCTGTCGCCCTTGTTCACATCTTGGGGGCTGGAACTGGTCCTGCCGATGACGGATGAGAGCCCGCGCATTATCCGCAAAATCGGGGTCTTCAATATCCGCAGTGTGACACTGGGGGAATGGCTAGCCAAAGGGACGTCGAACCCGCGCTGCACTGTTTTGGCCGGCGGCCTGTTGGCGGATTGCCGGCTTGGCAAAGGGCGTGCGGTGTTGGTCGCCGATGCGGACTTGCTGGATACTGCATTTTGGGAGGGGCAGGGAATGCGGATACTCACCGGGGGGGACGAGTTCGCCAATTTGGCTTTTGTGGAAGCGCTGTTGATCACGCTAAAATCCAATAAGGCGCTCAAAGGGGATTTTGTGGGAAAATGAGGAGCGCAGAAGAATATTGTGGATTTGGCAATCCAAAGGGACGCGATTTAGCCAATTTTTGGTTCATATATTTGGGTTCGATACGCATGGCAATTGGGAGGCAGATTTAAAAACAATGGAATTTCGCTGAATTTCCGCATAAAAATTAATTATTCCCATAAAATCCCCCTTTTCATCCATAGAATCCCTTGCTATGACCATCGCTTCAAGGGGTGGATTCCTGATTCTATCGGCCGTTACGGCGTCCGCATGGCGCAGTGCTTCGGCATAATCGGCAATTTCCTCCCTTTATCAGGGGGTGGTTCAGACAGTGTCAGCGTTGGTCGTCTATGCAGGTTCGGGGGTGTCGAGTGTCGACGCCAAGGGCCGCACGACCATTCCTGCCGAGTTGCGCGATAGCGTTCAGCAGTCGAGCGGCAGCAATAATGTCTGCATTTCCCGTCATTCCAGCCTGCCATGCCTGATTGGCTTTGGTGGTTCCGAGCGCCTGAAGTTGCGGGCGGATATCGAGGCGCAATGGCAAAGTGCTGTTAACCGCGGTACTGATTTTGACCGCGAAATAGCGGGCGTGTCGGCATCGTCTATTTTCGAAACTGCTTTCGAAGCCAGTGGCCGCTTCGTGTTGTCGCCGATGCTTAAGCATTTTGGCCGCATTGGCGATCGCGCCTTCTTCTTTGGTGCGACAACGCACTTCATGCTGTGGAACCCCGATGTCTTCCTCACCGAAGCGCCCGCAGCGTTCAACCCCGTTAAGGACGAGCTCAATTATTGGCTGTCCCAGGCCAAGCGCGACAAATGAGCGCGCTCGCCCCACATATTCCGGTTTTACTGGATGAAGTGATTCACGCACTGCCCATCACCCCGGGCGCTGAGATCGTGGATGGTACCTTTGGTGCAGGCGGATACAGCCAGGCGATACTGGCTGGCGGCGCGCGCGTTTTCGCGTTTGACCGCGATCCCGATGCCCTCAAAGAAGGTGCGGACCTTGCAGGCCGGAGTGAAGGTGCTTTGCGTCTTTACTCGGCCTGTTTTTCTAACATGGACGATGTCCTGATGGCTGACGGCATAATGTCGGTCGACGGCGTCGTGCTCGACATTGGCGTTTCGTCGATGCAGCTTGATCGTGCAGAGCGTGGCTTTTCCTTCCAAAAGGATGGCCCGCTTGATATGCGCATGGGGCAGGATGGCATGTCGGCCGCGGACTTCGTGAACGAAGCTGAAGAAGCGGACATTGCTGACATCATCTTTCGCTATGGCGAAGAGCATCGTTCGCGCCGCATCGCGCGTTCGATTGTTGCTGCGCGTCCGATTGCGACCACTGCCCAACTCGCCGCAATTGTCCGCAAGGCCGTTGGGCACAAGCCTGGCGCGCCAAAGGACCCCGCAACCCGCGCGTTTCAGGCTATCCGAATTCATGTGAACCGCGAACTCGATGAGTTGACCGACGGGCTTGAGGCCGCAGAGCGTATGTTGAAGCCCGGTGGTCGTCTTGCTGTCGTTACTTTCCACAGCCTTGAAGACCGCATCGTGAAGCAATTTCTGCGCCGCCGCAGTGGCGCTGAAGCCGCAGGGTCGCGGCACGTGCCCATGGTCGGCAACGACGGCCCAGCACCCACTTTCGACAAGGCTGATAAAGCGATCCGTCCATCAGACGCTGAATTGGTCCGTAATCCCCGGTCACGTTCGGCAACCTTACGTTCCGCAACCCGCACACACGCGCCCGCTTGGGCAACAGGAGGACTAGCAGCATGAGTCTCGCCATGAAAAGACTAAAGAATATCGGCTGGCTTGCGCTGGTGTTCATGGTTGCGATCCTGTTGTACCCTCTGTCTTTGAACGTTGCTGCGATGCACAGCGACCTTGTCGCCGTCGACCGCAACATTCTCGAAACAAAGCGCGAAATCAGCTTTCTTCAAGCTGAGATCCGCACGCGCGCCAGCCTTCAGCAGCTTGAGGAGTGGAATGAGCTTTTATACGGTTATCAGCCTCCCGTGGCCGACCAATTTGTCACGGGTGAAGCTGCACTTGCCCAATTGGCGGGTGATCAGCAAACAACCAAGCCAGTTATGATGGCGTCAGCGGACATTGACGTTGCGCCTAGCGCAAACCAGGCCAATCCAGCGCCCACCATTGAAGCCGTTGTTAAAAAATCCACCGAAATTGCAACCGCAGTCGCAACCCCGATTTTTGCCGAACCGGTAAAGCGCGCCGCACCTAAGCCGCAGGCGCCAAAGGTTGAGCAGACGCGGACTGAACGGCTTGCGCGGATGGACGAGAAGCTTTTGTCCGACGATCTAATGCGGGACATTTCGGCCAAGGCCGCTAACGAACGCCGCCGGTAATGATACCGCAAATCGCCCGCACGACAACGCGGAAAAGCGGCGTTAACCCGCCCCCTTTTGCGGCCCATGGCTTCTGGCGCATGCTTATCTTGCTTGTGGCATTTGGCATGTTCGTTGTGTTGCTTATCGGGCGGTTGGCGACGTTGGCCTTGTTCGAAAGCAGCCGGGCTTATGGCGCAACCAACACCGAATATGTGCCAGATCGCGGGGACATTGTTGATCGTAACGGCATCCCTCTGGCGCGCAGCATCTATGGCTATGCCATTTGGGTGAAGCCCGCGGATCTCTTAGGTGACCGTAAGCAATTGGCTGTGCAGCTGGCGGCGATTTTCCCCGACACATCTGTTGCAGAATTTTACGCAAAGCTGACCGACAAAAAGCCTGGTTACTTGCGTAAACGCGCTTTGCCAGAGCAAGTCCGCGCGGTGCATAATCTGGGCGAGATTGCCATTGAGTTTCCCCGCGAAGCGACGCGGCTGTATCCGCAACATGACATGGCTGCGCACGTCCTTGGTTTCGTAAACCGCGACGGCAAGGGCGCGATGGGCATGGAGCGGGTGATGGACGATTATCTGCGTGATCCGGCCAAGCGTGCGACGCCGTTGAATCTGGCCTTGGATGTCCGCATTCAGGCTGCGTTGGAAAGCGAGCTGGCGTCGGGCATGACCGCGACCGCCGCAAAGGGCGCTGCTGGCGTCATATTGGATGTGCAAACGGGTGAAGTCATTGCCATGGCGACCTTGCCTTCGTTCAACCCGAACCGCCCGTCCTTTGCCAATATCCCTGATCTTGGCGAGACGATCGTAGACGGTCGCTACCCTATTTCGCGGCAGACAAACAATGTCACGAACCGTGTGTATGAACTTGGTTCTACATTTAAACCTTTGACCGTTGCGGCTGCCTTGGATGCCGGAACAGTGCGCGACCTGTCGGTGCGGTACGACGCCACTAAACCGCTTCAAGTTGGCAAGTTTAAAATCCGGGATACGCATTCCTCAAACCGATGGCTCAACACACCTGAGGCGCTCGTTCACAGTTCGAACATTGTAACTGCACAGATTGCCGACACATTGGGTGCCGCGCGGTTGGACGCGATGCTGCGTACGATGCACTTTAACCGCCGCCCCGACATTGAGTTAGCGGAAAAATCGCTGCCGCTTTATCCCAAGACTTGGGGTCGCTTGACCACCATGACCGTAGGGTTCGGGCACGGTATCGCGGTTACGCCGATGCATTTGGCGAGCGCGTATGCCGCGATGGTCAATGGGGGCATTTATCGTCCGGCTACTATGTTTAAAACAAAGGCCGATGCCAAGATTCCCGGCAAGCGTGTGTTTACCGCCGCAACCAGTGCGCGGATGCGGCAATTGATGCGGATGATTGTTGTTGATGGCACGGGCAACCAAGCCGATGCCTTGGGCTATCGCGTTGGCGGCAAGACAGGTTCGGCGGAAAAGCCAGGCGTTGGCGGCTATAGCCGCAATCTGGTGGTCTCCACCTTTGCCGCTGCATTCCCGATGGATAACCCGCGTTATGTGGTGCTTGCGATGCTTGATGAACCAAAAGGCACGGAAGCCTCAAGCTTTCAGCGGACCGCGGGCTATACCGCTGCGCCCGTCGTGCGAAAGACAATCACACGCATTGGACCGTTGATGGGAATTATACCTGACATGAAACGCGATGTTGATGTATCGGAACTGATGCCTTTATTGTGGAAGGCGAAGGGAGAGCAATAGTGAAGCTCGGGCAATTGGTAAGCGATGCCGACATGGCATTTGCCGACAGAATAGTGACCGGCTTTGCCATCGACCATCGGAAGATTGCGCCCGGCACCATTTTTGGCGCATTTGAAGGCGCCGCATTCAATGGCGAAGATTTCATCGACGCAGCGATTGCCGCTGGCGCGGTGGCTGTTGTCGCACGTCCAGAGGCAATGGTGCAGGGCGCGGTGCATGTCGCAGACGCAAACCCGCGAAAGGCATTTGCCGAACTCGCTGCAAAATTCTTTCGGCCATTTCCATCTGCTGTTGCCGCGGTCACGGGCACGAACGGCAAAACTTCGACCGCTGAACTGACGCGCCAGCTTTGGCGGATGGCGGGGCACAATGCAGCGTCTATCGGAACATTGGGCATTACGACAGCTTCGGATCAGGCAAGTACAGGCCTCACCACACCCGACATTGTAACCTTCCTTGCCAACATGTCCGGCCTTGCCCGTGAAGGCATCAGCCATGCGATATTTGAGGCATCAAGCCACGGCCTGTCCCAATATCGCAGCGAAGGCGTGCCGGTATCTGTTGCAGCCTTCACCAATTTAAGCCGCGACCATCTCGATTATCACGGTACGATGGACGCCTATTTTGAAGCCAAGATGCGCCTGTTCGACGAGGTTTTGGACGAAAATGGCTGCGCCGTCATCTGGGCGGATGATATCTGGTCTGACCAAGTCATTGCCCGTGCGCGCAAACGCGACTTGCGTCTGATCACCGTCGGGGAAAAGGGCAAGGGCATTCAACTGGTTTCGCGTCAGGCGACCCAATTGGGCCAAACGCTTGAACTGCGGATTCAGGGCGATATCCATAAGGTCAAACTGCCTTTGATCGGCGCCTATCAGGCCGCGAACGCGCTTGTCGCGGCCGGTGTCGTTATGGCAAGCGGGGGCGAAGTGGAGAGTCTGCTGTCGCATTTGGCGCGATTACAGCCCGTGCGCGGTCGACTGGAGCGTGCTGTTATTACCAAAAGCGGTGCGCCCGTTTATGTCGATTATGCGCATACGCCCGACGGCTTACGCGCGGCAATTGCGGCATTACGCCCGCATACCAAGGGCAAGTTGATTACGGTATTTGGCGCAGGCGGCGACCGTGATACCGGCAAGCGTCCCGAAATGGGCGCCGTGGCCGTGGCCGATTCCGACATTGTGATTGTCACCGATGACAACCCCAGAAGTGAGGACCCTTCGCTGATCCGCGCTGACGTGATGGCTGGTGCGAAGGGTGCGCATGAGATCGGCGATCGCCGCTACGCCATTGCGTTTGCCATCGAACATGCCGAACCCGATGATATCGTGTTGATTGCAGGCAAGGGCCATGAACAAGGACAGATCATCATGGGCCGCGTTCTGCCCTTTGACGATGTTGAAGTCGCACGGGAATGTGCGGCATGACGGTGTTATGGACATTCGAGGCGCTTCTGGCGGCGACGGGCGGCACCGCTGCGGGACATTTTGACGTTACCGGTGTTGCCTTTGACTCGCGCGAAATCGGCAAAGGCGACCTGTTTTTGGCGTTGAAGGGTGCCGAGACCGACGGGCATCTGTTCGTGGACAAGGCCTTTGCCAATGGCGCAGCGGGCGCGATCGTGTCACAACCCGTACCGTACCCGCATATCCTTGTGCCAGATACGATGCAGGCGCTTGAAGCGCTTGGCCATGCGTCACGTGCGCGCACAAAAGCCAAGATCATCGGCGTTACCGGTTCTGCCGGTAAGACAGGTACGAAAGAAGCCTTGTTTGCTGCGCTCGACCGTTATTCGAGGGCGCGTGCGCACCGTTCGGTCAAAAGCTACAACAACCATGTCGGCGTGCCCTTAAGTCTTGCGCGCATGCCCGCAGATTGCGATTTTGGCATTTTCGAAATGGGCATGAACCACGCTGGTGAAATGCGCGCACTGAGCCATATCGTCCGGCCCGATGTCGCCATCATCACCACCATAGCGCCTGCACATATCGAATTTTTCAAGGATGAAAGCGGTATTGCCGACGCCAAGGCGGAAATATTCGAGGGCTTGGTCGAAGGCGGTACAGCGATATTGCCCGCCGATAATGTGCATTATCCACGGTTGCGCGCCGCGGCAGAGCAATACACCAACGCCATATTGTCCTTTGGTTTTAACGCCGAAGCAGATGTCCGCGTTATCGACCATTTGGCTAGCGTCAATAATGCTACCTTGGTTACGGCTAAGGTTTGCGATGCAATATTGTCCTTCAACCTGTCTCAGCCCGGACAGCACTGGATTGGCAACAGCATGGCTGTATTGGCCGCCATATTGGCAGCGGGCGGCGATCTTGCCGCTGCTGGCCTTGCGATGGCGGAAATGGGCGGTCTTGCTGGCCGCGGTGCGCGGCACGATTTTGCGATTGCCGGTGGCACTGTGCATTTGATCGACGAAAGCTACAACGCAAACCCGGCATCCATGGCCGCGACTATCCACCAATTGGGCTTGTCAGTGGGCGGACGACGTATTGCGGTGCTGGGGTCGATGAAAGAACTGGGCGACAAAGGCGATGATTATCATCGCGCCCTTGCTGCGCCCTTGGCTGCCGCAAAGGTCGATTTTGCAATCCTGGTCGGTCAAGAGATCGCAATTCTTGCTGAAGAGTTGAAAGCAGGGGTTGAGGGACCGAAGGAATTCGCGCATTGCGCGACCGCGCAGGAGGCACTTGTCCTTCTGCAACAATATCTTTGCGCATCGGATACGATTTTGGTCAAAGGTTCCAATAGTATGGGACTGTCCACCATCGTCAGCGCGCTGACGGGTGGGAAAAACTGATGCTTTATATTTTGGCCGAATATCTGGGTTTTCCAGGAATACTTAACCTTATCCGCTATCTCAGCTTCCGATCTGGTGCTGCGGTTGCAACTGCCCTTGTGATCGGCCTACTGATCGGCCCGCGTTTCATTAGCATGCTGCGGGTGCGTCAAGGCAAGGGCCAGCCCATTCGCAGCGATGGACCGCAATCCCATCTTGCAAAAGTAGGCACGCCAACAATGGGCGGGCTGATGATCTTGGTATCGGTCGGCATTTCGATGCTGCTGTGGATGGATTTGAACAATGTGTACGTCTGGGCCTGTTTGCTCGTGACCGCAGGTTTTGGAACTGTCGGGTTTCTCGACGATTATGACAAGGTCAAGAAGCGCAGCCACAAAGGCGTGTCCGGCAAGGTCCGCTTATTATGGGAATTTGCGATTGCGGGTGTCGCGGTGTCGCTGATCGTCTGGAAATCGGGCGGCAATTTGTACCTACCGTTCGTGAACGGCCCTGTCATCGACCTTGGCTGGTGGTATGTGCCCTTTGGGGCGTTTGTAATCGTTGCATTCGGCAATGCAGTGAACTTGACCGACGGCTTAGATGGCCTTGCCACCATGCCTGTGATTATCGCGTCCATCGCGTTCATGCTTATCGTCTATATGGTCGGCAACGCGAAATATGCCGATTATCTAGGGATCCCGTTCATTTTGGGGGCAGGGGATCTGGCGATGTTGTGCGGCGCGATTGTCGGCGCTGGTCTTGCCTTCCTGTGGTTCAATGCCCCGCCTGCAGCGGTGTTCATGGGCGACACCGGAAGCCTTGCCTTGGGTGGCACACTTGGCGCTATTGCCGTTGTGGCGCACCATGAATTTGTTCTTGCCATCATTGGGGGACTTTTTGTTGTTGAGGCGCTTTCGGTCATCATTCAAGTGTTCTGGTTCAAGCGGACGGGCAAGCGTATTTTCCGCATGGCCCCGATCCATCACCATTTTGAACAGCTGGGTTGGTCGGAACCGACGGTTGTGATCCGGTTCTGGATTGTGGCTTTCGTATTGGCGCTTGCGGGGCTATCGACCCTTAAATTGAGATGATCACGACTCCTGCCTTTAAAGACCGGAAATATGCCATATTGGGACTTGCGCGCTCCGGTCTATCCGTGGCGCATTCGCTTGTGGCCGGTGGCGCGGAGATATTGGCGTGGGACAATGATGAAGGCGCACGCGCAAAGGTCGCTGATATTGCAACCATTGCTGACCCGCTCCTGAGCGACCTGTCTGGCTATGACGCGATTGTTGTGTCACCGGGCGTTCCGATCAACTGTCATCCCATCGCGGACAAGGCGAAGGAACAGGGGCTGCCGCTGATCGGGGATATGGAATTATTCGCGATGGCGCGGCCCAACTTGCCGCCGCACCGCGTGGTTGGCATTACCGGAACGAACGGCAAGTCCACCACGACAGCGCTTGTCCATCATGTGTTGGAAAGTGCGGGGTTGCCAGTGCGGATGGGTGGTAATATCGGGCTGCCGATATTGTCGCAGGCGCCATTGCCCGCGGGTGGCGTTTATGTGCTTGAGCTCTCAAGCTACCAGATTGACATCACGAACACGTTGGGTTGCGAGGCTGCCGCGCTCATTAACCTCTCGCCTGACCATCTGGATCGCTATGACGGTTATGAAGCGTATATGGCGTCGAAAGCGCGCCTGTTCGAAATGCAAACCGGACATGAAATGTCGGTATTTGGCAAAGGCGATGCCGATACCGAACGGGTCTATCGCGATGTGCTTGCGCGGCGCGGCGCTGCATTTGTGCGTTTGGCCGATCCACAATCCGTCGACGGCCAAGACGCATGGCCTTCGCTTCAAGGGCCGCATAATCTGCAGAATGTCGCCGTCGCGATCGCTATCGTGGAATCGCTTGGCGTCACCGAGGCGCAATGGCGACCCGCCATGCGCAGCTTTAAAGGGCTTGCGCACCGGATGGAGGTTGTGGCCGAACGGAACGGCGTGTTGTTCATCAATGACAGCAAGGCGACCAATGGCGCGTCCACCGCGCCCGCACTGGCCGCATATCCGCGTGTGCATTGGATTGTTGGCGGCTTGCCCAAGACCGACAATCTCGACGAATGCATCCCCAATTTCGGTCACGTTGTAAAAGCCTATACTATTGGAGAGGCAGGGCCGCTATTTCACGAACTGCTGTCCCCGCACATGCCTGTCGAGCGCAGCGAAATGATGGGCACGGCGGTGCACTCGGCGGCGGCACAGGCGCAGCCAGGCGACGTCATTATGCTGTCGCCCGCGTGCGCGTCTTTTGACCAGTTCAAAGATTTCGAGGCGCGCGGCGATGCGTTTCGCGCTATTGTGGAAGCGTTATGAGCGACGGCAAAGAGGTTCCTTGGGTATTGGCGGCAAAGACCGGCAAAATTGGCTTTGCCAACCGGTTGGGCCGTGGAGACCGTTCGCCGCTGGGCGTCTGGTTTTGGGAACTGGACCGCGTCTTGCTGTCGCTGATGATGGTGCTCATTGCAATTGGCTTGCTTGCGGTTGCGGCTGCATCGCCAGCCGGCGCGCAGCGGCTGTCGTCGTCGACATCGCAATTGTCGTCGCTGTATTTCTTTTACCGGCAGCTGATGTGGCTAATTGTCGGCGTTCCCATCATGCTGTTCATTTCAATGTTTCCGCGTGATCAGGCACGGCGATTTGCGATATGGGGCTTTTGCATAGTGTTCGCTCTGCTGGTGTTGGTGCCGGTCCTGGGGCGCGAGGTGAACGGCTCTCAACGTTGGATTGGTGCCGGGTTTGCGAGGGTTCAACCGTCCGAGTTCCTGAAGCCCTTTTACGCCGTCACCATGGCATGGATCATCAGTTGGCGGTTGAAAGACCCGACTTTGCCTGTCCTGTTTATGAGCAGCATCGTCACCGCTGCTGTCTGCTTCTTTCTGCTGATCCAACCTGACCTTGGCCAAACGATATTGTTCATGGGTACATGGTTTGCGTTGATGATGGTGGCTGGCGTTCCCGCAAGCCGCCTCTGGGGCCTTATCATCAGCGGCGTTGTTTTCCTTGTCCTGGCCTATAATTTTTATCCTGTCGCAACGCAGCGGATTGACGCATGGATTTTTGGCACTGAGGGGCTCACCCATGACAAGATGGCGCTGGCGACCTTGACCAATGGGGGCTTCATTGGCCTTGGCCCAGGGCTTGGTATCAAGAAATACTCGCTGCCAGAGGGGCATACCGACTATATCTTCTCGGTCATTGGTGAAGAGTTCGGTCTGCTCGCTTGTATGGCGATCGCCATATTGTATTTTGCAATATTGGTCCGCATCATCATTCGTCTGTTGGATGAAAAAGACCAGTTTATCGTCATGGCGGTTACGGGGCTGGGTGTACAATTTTGCGGGCAGGCGATGATCAACATCGCGGTGAACTTGGGCGTATTCCCGTCAAAGGGCATGACTTTACCCTTCATCAGCTATGGTGGATCGTCCATATGGGCGCTTTCGATAACCTGCGGCCTTATACTCGCACTGACGAAGCGAAACCCATATCTTGACCGGTCGCTTTATATGATGAAGGGACCACGTCCATGACCATATCTCGGCATTATGTATTGGCTGCGGGCGGAACCGGGGGGCATTTGATCCCTGCATTCGCGTTGGGGCAAGAGCTGATCCACCGCGGCCATCATGTGGCTTTGATTACGGATGAACGTGGCGCCAAGATTCCGGGCTGTCCGGACAAGATAGCTACCCATATGCTGCCCGCTGGCCGGATCACCAAGAAACCCGGCAGTTGGCTTCCCGGCCTTAGGGCGATTGCCGAAGGCCGCAGCATGTCCCGCCGCTTATACCAAAATTTTGCGCCAAGCGCTGTTATAGGCTTTGGCGGCTATCCTGCATTCCCTGCATTGCTGGGTGCTTTTGCCGAGAAAATTCCGACGATTATTCACGAGCAAAATGCAGTGCTTGGCCGCGTCAACCGCTTCACTGCGCGGCAAGTCAACGCGATTGCCACATCCTATCCCGATGTTCTTCGGCTGTCTCCGCGCTACGCAAGCAAGGTACATCTTGTCGGTAACCCGGTTCGCGAAGAAGTGCTGATTCTGCGCGATCAGCCTTATCCTCCTTTTTTGGCCGAGGACGTTTTTCATGTGCTTGTGACGGGCGGAAGCCAAGGCGCAACGGTGCTTTCCGACATCGTGCCCGATGGACTATCCTTATTGCCACTTGATTTGCGGCGTCGGTTGCAAGTCACGCAGCAGTGCCGCGCTGAAGATATCGAAGCCGTGCGCGCAGCCTATGCCGCGCATAACATTCCCGCCGAGCTCGCGACCTATTTACCGGACATGCCGCAACGGCTTGGTTGGGCGCATATCGTGATATCGCGGGCAGGGGCATCAACGATAGCGGAACTGACGTGCGCTGGACGGCCAGCCATTTTGGTCCCGCTGCCGAGCGCAACGGATGATCACCAAAGTTATAACGTCAAGGAAATGGTCCAAGCAGGCGGTGCGCGCGCCATTGCGCAGCCAGCCTTCACTGCGGCGGCGCTCGCCAAGCAAATCGAGAAAATCGCGTTCGAAGCCGGCGCGTTGGAAAATGCGGCAAAGGCAGCTAAAAACTGCGGCCGGCCCAATGCAGTTGCTGACCTTGCAGATCTTGTAGAGTCCTTTGGCCGCGCGCCCATCATGCATAACATAACGTCCCCGTCCGACCACAGGGGTGCGTTTAATACGTCTCCTGCACTTGCCAGAGAGAATGCAGCGTGAAAGGTGTTCCTACCGATATTGGTATTGTCCATTTCGTCGGCATCGGCGGCATTGGAATGTCTGGCATTGCAGAGGTAATGCACAATTTGGGCTATCAGGTGCAAGGCAGCGATATCGTGGACAGCTATGTCATCGATGGCCTGCGCCAACGCGGTATCAAGGTGATGATCGGCCATAGCGCCGACAATCTGGGCGAAGCGACTGTGGTCGTGACCTCAACCGCCGTAAAGGCGGGTAACCCAGAACGTGACGCAGCATTGGAACGCCGCATACCCTTGGTCCGCCGCGCTGAAATGTTGGCCGAATTAATGCGGCTCAAAAACACCGTTGCCGTGGCTGGTACACATGGCAAGACCACCACGACATCATTGATCGCCGCAATGCTTGACCATGGCGGCATTGACCCGACCGTGATCAACGGCGGTATCATCAACAGCTACGGGTCCAACGCGCGGCTTGGCGCAAGCGACTGGATGGTGGTTGAGGCCGATGAAAGCGATGGCAGCTTCTTGCGGCTTGACGGCACGCTTGCGGTCGTCACCAACATCGACCCCGAACATCTGGACCATTATGGCAATTTCGACGCGATCAAGAATGCATTTGTCGAATTCGTCGAAAATGTCCCCTTTTATGGCGCGGCGATCATGTGCCTTGACCATCCCGAGGTGCAGGCCATCTTGCCCAAGATCCGCGACCGTCGGATCATCACTTATGGTTTTTCTGCACAAGCCGATATTCGCGGCGAAAATGTGACCCCAAATCCCGGCGGCAACCGTTTTGATGTCGTCGTGCGCGCACGTGATGGATCGCAGCGGACAATAGAGGGTATTCAACTTCCCATGCCGGGGCGCCACAATGTGCAGAACGCGCTGGCTGCCGTGGCCGTTGGTCTCGAAATGGGGATGAGCGACGCGGACGTTGCGCATGGCTTTGACAAATTCGGTGGTGTCAAACGCCGCTTTACCAAGGTCGGCGAAGTCGATGGGGTCACGATCATCGACGATTATGGCCACCATCCCGTCGAAATCCGTGCAGTGCTATCTGCAGCACGCGAAGGCGCGCAGGGACGGGTGATTGCGGTCGCGCAACCGCACCGCTTCACGCGGCTGCGCGACCATATGGATGATTTCCAACAAGCGTTTAACGACGCCGATATGGTGTTCATCTCACCGGTCTATGCCGCGGGCGAGGGGCCGATTGACGGCATAGATGCGGACGCGCTGGTTAACGGCATCAAGGCGCGCGGACATCGTTCGGCTGCGACTGTGGCCGACGCGGCTGATCTGGCGCGCAAGCTGGCCGACGTTGTTCAAGACAATGACATGGTCGTGTGTCTGGGGGCGGGCGATATCACCAAATGGGCCGCTGGCCTTGCCGACGCAATTCGGGCAGCGCGCGCATGACGATTCCGCATATGCCGGACGTCCAAGGACGTTTGACGCAAGCTGCGCCGTTGGCGCCGTTGGTCTGGTTTAAGTCGGGCGGCTGTGCACAATATCTGTTTGAACCAAAAGACATTGCCGACCTACAAAGCTTTTTACGCGATCTTGACCCTGCCATGCCGGTCATGGCGCTTGGCTTGGGTTCAAACCTGATTGTGCGTGATGGCGGCGTACAGGGCGTTGTCGTTCGGCTGGGCAAAGCGTTTGCAAAAGTCACCTGCAGTGATCCGGTCACGCTGGCGTGCGGCGCTGGTGCTTCGGGCATATTGGTGTCCTCTACTGCGCGCGACAACAAAATCGCTGGTCTTGAGTTTTTGCGCTCCATTCCTGGCACGGTCGGCGGCTTTGTCCGCATGAATGGCGGGGCCTATGGCGGCGAAGTGAAGGACATTTTGCGCGATTGCGACATTGTCATGCGCGACGGGACTTTGGCGACTTTGACTGTGGACGCGTTGCATTACAGCTATCGCCATTCCGAACTGCCCGACGGCGCTATTGTCGTTGCGGCGCGGTTTCAAGGGCATCCCGGGGAACCGGAAGCCATTCAGGCCGAGATGGACCGGATCAGTGCATCACGCGAAGCGTCGCAACCATTGCGATCGAAAACCGGCGGATCGACCTTCAAAAATCCGGATGGACATAAGGCTTGGCAATTGGTTGATGCGGCAGGATGCCGGGGGCTTCAAATCGGCGGTGCGCAGGTGTCAGAAAAACACACCAATTTCTTGATTAATATCGGCGATGCGACCAGCGCGGATATCGAAGCGCTGGGCGAAGAAGTCCGTGCCCGTGTCATGGCACAGTCTGGCGTGGAACTAACATGGGAAATCCAGCGCGTGGGTGAAACGAAATGAGCAAGCAAATTCACGTTGCCGTGTTGATGGGCGGATGGTCGAACGAACGCCCCGTGTCTTTGATGAGCGGCAATAATGTCGCCGATGCCTTAGAAGCGCTTGGCTATCAGGTCAGCCGCGTCGATATGGACCGCAATGTCGCGCAAGTGCTCACGGCTCTGCGCCCGGATGTCGTATTCAATGCCTTGCACGGCGTGCCCGGCGAAGATGGCGCCGTTCAAGGCATGTTGGATTTGATGGGCGTCCCTTATACCCATAGCGGGATGGTCACCTCAGTGATCGCCATTGATAAAGAACTGACCAAGCAGCGCCTTGTCCCTGCCGGAATTCCGATGCCCAAAGGAACGATGGTAGATAGCGAAAGCCTTTATGCGGCTGATCCGCTGCCGCGCCCTTATGTGCTCAAGCCGGTGAATGAGGGCAGCTCAGTTGGCGTGGCCATCGTCACCGCTGACAGCAATTACGGCAACCCAATTGCCCGTGATGCCAAAGGGCCGTGGCAGGAATTCGAACGGCTGTTGGCTGAGCCTTTCATCAAAGGCCGCGAGCTAACGGTCGCTGTACTGGGCGATAAGGCTTTGTGTGTGACCGAATTGAAACCAAAGAGCGGCTTTTACGACTTTGACGCGAAATATACCGATGGCCTGACTGAGCATATCTGTCCTGCAGAAATCCCCGCCGATATTGCGCAATATATGCTCGACACGGCGCTGCGCGCGCATCAATTGCTGGGCTGCAAGGGGGCGTCGCGCACCGATTTTCGGTGGGATGATGAGGCCGGCCTCAATGGCGTATTCGTTTTGGAAACCAACACGCAACCGGGCATGACGGCGTTGAGCCTTGTCCCCGAACAAGCGCGGCATGTTGGTATCAGCTATGAACAGTTGGTCGACATCATCGTAAAAGAGGCACTGGCATAATGGCCACTGCCGCTCGCAAGCCTAGCGCAAAGCGTAAAGCATCCGCGCCAAGCCCCCGACAGAAAATTGTCCAGAGTTCGGGTATCGATAAGATATTGCGCATGCTGCCCTTTTCCGAAGAGGAAGTGCAGCGCGTTATTACTTGGATTTTCGTCGCTGCGCTGACTGTGCTTGTCTATGCCGCTGCGCAATATGCCGGACTAACCGCGGCTGCCTATCAACAATATGCCGCGCTTGCTGCAAAAGCGGGTTTTCAGGTGCAGCGCGTTGAGGTTACGGGCATGGAGCGGGTCGACCAGTTGAAAGTTTACCAACTGGTCCTTGCCGAAAAAGACCGTGCGATGCCGTTGGTGGACATCGACAAGGTGCGCACCGACCTTTTGCAATATGGATGGATTAAGGATGCCCGTGTTGCGCGGCAGCTGCCGGATACGCTTGCCGTGGAGATTGTCGAGCGCACGCCGACCGCGATTTGGCAACGCAATGGAAAATATTCGCTGATCGACGCAGAGGGAATTGTTCTACAGAATATCCGCCCCGGCGAAGGCGGCGATCTGCCGACGCTGAACGGGAATGCTGCAAATAAGCAAACCGTAGCGCTGAGTGCGCTGCTCGACAAAGCATCTGCGCTCAAATCACAAGTCTCCGGCGCAACTTGGGTTGGTAATCGTCGGTGGGATATTCAGTTTCAAACAGGCGAGACGCTTGCCTTGCCAGAAGGGGAGGCTGCTGCAGCTAAAGCATTGCTGAACTTTGCCCGCATGGATGGCGTGCACCGTTTGCTAGGCCGCGACCTGATCCATTTCGATTTGCGCGATCCAGATCGTGCATATTTCCGCAAAGCACCGAAGGTAGAACCTGTTAAAGTGGAAAAAGTCGAAAAAGTCGAAAAAGTCGAAAAAGTGGACAAAGTCGACAAAATCGAACCCAATCAAATTACCTCCAAAACCAGTGGGCAAACAGCATGAAAACGGCGCGCGTTGAAAGGCTAATATCAGCTATTGATATCGGTTCGTCCAAAGTATCTGCCTTGATCGCCGGTCAAACAGACACTGGCGAATTGCTTGTACTTGGAACAGGGCAGCGCGAAAGCCGGGGTGTGACGCGCGGATGCATCGCGGATGTCGAGCAGGCAGAATTGTCCGTGCGCCATGCCGTTGAGCAAGCGGAGCGGATTGCTGGCCTTAACATCGACCGCGTCTGGGTCGGCATGTCTGCAGGCGGGCTTGATAGCATGCTCGCGCCTGTGGAAATCGAGCTTGGCGGCGATCGTATAACCGAAGAAGATGTCGGCCAACTGCTGGATGCTGGACGCGCCAATATCCAAACGGGCGGCAAAATGGCGTTGCATATTCAACCTACCTTATACGCGCTGGATGGCGTTGGCGGTGTGGCAAACCCAATTGGACTGCATGCGGATAGATTGGGTGTGGATGTCCATGTTGTCTTGGCTGATCCATCGCCGGTGCGGAATATGGATATGACGGTGCGTGCCGCGCATTTGGACGTCGAATCGCTCGTCGTTGGGCCCGTGGCGACCGGTCTTGCATGCCTAACGTCTGAGGAGCGCGAACTGGGCGTTGCGCTTGTCGAATTCGGCGCGGCGGTGACCAATGTGTCGGTGTTCATCGGCGGAATGCTGGTTGGGCTAGAGACCATTCAAAAAGGTGCGTCGGATATTACCGATGACATCGCCTCTGCTTTTGGTATTCGCCGGGCGCAGGCGGAGCGGCTGAAATGTTTCCACGGCTCTGCTTTGACCAGTCCGCGCGACCATCAGGAAATTCTCGATATCGGTCCCGACGAAAATGGCGTTGAACCTGGCAACCAAGCGCCACGTATCACCAAGGCGCAGTTAAACGCTGTCGTCTGCCAACGCGTTGATCGCATTGTCACCGAAATTGCGCAGGCTTTGAAGACGCTCGGATTTTCTGGACCATCGGGGCATCAGGTAGTGCTGACAGGTGGCGGTGCGGAGCTCAAGGGCGCCGCTGAACATATGCAGAGCGCGCTTGGACGCACGGTACGCATTGGCCGTCCTTCGGGGCTAACGAGCATTCCCGAAGCCCATTCGGGGCCTGCATTTTCGACACTTGTCGGTTTAATTCATTTTGCTGCGTCGGAACGCGTTGAGCTTCAGTCCGGTTATGATTTGCGCGCGGAACAGTTTGGCGGGACGATGCCGAGTTTGATTGAACGCATAAAACGGGCGGTTCGTGAGAATTTCTAACAGAAAGCTGTGCAAAACGGTGAATTTTGGGGTGTGCGTTTTATGCTTTTGTGTCAAAAGCGTGAAAATTTCGAGCAAGCCAATGGGGCTAAGGGGATAAAATTATGAGCATCAATATCGGGCCACCAATGGTTGACGAATTGAAGCCGAAAATCGCGGTTATTGGTGTTGGTGGCGCTGGCGGCAACGCCGTTGCCAATATGATTAGCGCGCGGGTGGAAGGCGTAGATTTCGTTGTAGCCAACACCGATGCGCAGGCGCTGAATGCTTCACCTGCTGAATATCGCATTCAACTTGGCCCTGAAATCACCCAAGGCCTTGGCGCTGGATCACGTCCTGAAGTAGGTCGTGCGGCCGCCGAAGAAACCATCGAGCAAGTGCGCGCTGCATTGGCCGGTTGCCATATGTGCTTCATCGCGGCGGGTATGGGCGGCGGAACTGGAACCGGTGCTGCACCCGTTATCGCGCAAGTTGCACGTGAAATGAACATTTTGACAGTTGGCGTTGTCACCAAGCCTTTCCTTTTTGAAGGATCGCGCCGGATGCGTTCTGCGGATTCCGGCATTGCCGAGCTCCAGCAGCATGTTGACACATTGATTGTCATTCCGAACCAGAATCTGTTCTTGGTCGCAAATCCCAATACCACCTTCAAAGAAGCCTTCCAGCTTGCCGACGAAGTGTTGCAGCAGGGCGTGCGCGGGATCACGGATCTCATGGTCATGCCTGGCCTGATCAACCTGGATTTTGCCGATGTCCGCTCTGTCATGCACGAAATGGGCAAGGCAATGATGGGTACGGGCGAAGCCGAAGGCGACAACCGCGCGCTTGAGGCGGCGGAAAAGGCGATTGCCAACCCGCTGCTCGACGGCGTGTCGATGCAGGGTGCCAAGGGCGTTATCGTTTCGATCACCGGCGGCGAAGATATGCGCTTGATGGAAGTCGACGAAGCGGCGAACCATATTCGCGAATTGGTCGATCCCGATGCCAACATCATCTGGGGCTCGGCATTCAACGAAAATCTAAACGGCAAAATCCGCGTATCTGTCGTTGCGACCGGAATTGACAATGACGGCTTGAGCGCATCGCCAACGATACAATCACGCACGCCTTTCTCTTTCAGCCGTCCACCCGTGGCGGAGCCTGTTGCTCCGGTCACCGCGGCAACATCGTTGTTTGACAGCACGCCTGTCGCGCCGGTCGAAGAAGAAGATAGCTTCGTAGAGGCTGAAAGCGATTATGAAGACGACAGCTTGGTCCTCGACAGTGATTTTGAAGAGACCGACGCTGACGATGATATGGAGCCATTTGTCGCTGAAACGCCCGCTCCACCGAGCATGTCATCAAGTTCATGGGCTGGTGCCGACGCACTTGAGCTCAACACGCCGGCTGAGGATGAAGCACCTGTGCCTGCCGCAATGCCGGTTGATGTGTCTGTAGCGCCTGAGCGTGCTGCACCGCGCATTCCGACGGGCGGAACATTGTTTGAGCGTATGTCCAACCTCTCACGCGGTCTTTCACGGTCCGATGACGAGGACAAGGCAGACGGTGAAGCTGGTAGCGTGAACATCCCGCGCTTCCTTGATCGGCAGAACAACTGATAAGTTGCGCATTCAGCGCAGCGTCATTTCGTCCTCTTTAGACAACCGTTTGTCCGAGCAAAGCGTTAACCCGCTTTGCGTCGGGCGACGGCTAGTTCAATAGAAAAGCATGAATGTGACAATGTTACGTGGTGCCGGACTATTGTGCGTGCTGTTGATCTCCACCAGCGCATTTGCGCAAGCGGTTGACGAAAGCGCGCTTGAAGCTTTGGACAAGCAGGCGCCAAAGGTCGCACCCCTTGCATCTGAGCCTGCAGGGGCAGTGGAGCTGCGCGCTGCTATGCGGCGGATTTCATTCAGCCCGTCGGATGCGGATGCCTTGGCGGATGCGGGCAATGCGTCGTTGCTCTTGGGCGATGCCAATGCCGCTCTCAACTTCTTCACGCGCGCCAACGCGTTGCGCCCGGGCAATAGCCGTATCCTATCGGGCCTCGCCACCGCCACCGTGCGCACCGAAAATCCCTTTGAGGCACTTCGACTGTTTGATGACGCCGTCCGGTTGGGCGCAAGTGAGCGTTCGATCGCGGTTGATCGCGCATTGGCTTTTGACTTGTTGGGGAATTTTGGTCGGGCACAGCAGGACTATAAGCTGGCGCGGACGCTATCGACAACGGATGACTTGATTATTCGGCAGGCTGTATCTTTGTCCTTGGCTGGGCAAAAGGAAGAAGCAGATGCGATGCTGGTGCCTCTGCTTGAACGCAATAGCCCGACCGCTTGGCGTGCGCGGGCATTTATGCTTGCGGCACGCGGTGACCTGAGTGAGTCCACTAAAGTCGCGCGCGCGTTTATGGATGCGCCCTCGGCCGAACGCATGGAACGGTTTTTTCGTTTGATGCCGAATCTTACCGGCGCACAGCAGGCTGCGGCGATTCATCTGGGGCATTTCCCAACGAGCCAATATGTCGGGCGTGACAGCGAACAGGTGCGCCGCGTTGCCGCAACGCTTCCGCAAACGGCACATGCGCCTTCGCAAAACCGACTGATTCCTTTGGGGGATCCGCTTGGTCCAAAGGCGGCAAAAGCGGGCGAGGTCAAGATAGCGCAGAAGACCGACCGTAAATTGGACCGTAAGGCGCAGGAGCGTGCCGAAATTCAAGCGGCGGTAGCCAATATTCCCGAAGCGTTGAAGTTGCCAAAGACGGACACATCAAGGCTTGGGGCTGCTGGTGCGCGTTTAAAGGTTGAGGAAACACAAACGTCCCAGATTGCGCTTGCCCGGACAAATGCCGCACCGATAGTTGAAACGGCAAAGCCGCTTGTTCCCGCCGCCTTGCCTAAGCCCGTCGCTCCGGTAACCCCAATATTGGCCGCCGTTCCGGATTTAGTCGACAATAAGCCCGTTGTTACGCAAATAGGGGCAAAAGAAATGGTGTCGGCGCAGGCGCAGTCCGTATTGCCGCCCCCGCCGTCAACGGCTGTGCCGTCATCCACTGCTGCGCCGAATATTGTGGCCACTGCGGCATCCGGCTTTGATCTCGGCGCGGTTGTTGGCGCCATCGAAATTCCCGAAAGCGAACAGCGACCATCGCAAATTCCGGTCGATTTGAAAAAGTTGAGACCTGCGCTGACCAAGGCTGCGGCAGAGCAAGCCAAGGTCGCGAAGGTCGACCCCAAGGTCGCGGCAAAGGCTAAGCTCGAAAAGGATAATCCTGCGCGATACTGGGTACAAATCGCCGCCGGAAATGCGGATGCGCTTGGCTTTGACTATCGCAAATTTGTGAAGAAGTACCCAGAATTGCTCAAAAATAGAAATTCGTTCACGGCGGAATGGGGCAAGACAGATCGGCTTTTGGTTGGTCCTTTTGCGGACCAGAAGGCCGCGAAAAAATGGGAAGCCGACTATAAAAAGGCTGGCGGTGATGCTTTCATGTGGAAAAGCGAGATTGGTGAGGCCGTTAGTCCGTTGAAAACAAAATAGCTGCTTTCGAATTAGGCCGGTTGGCGGCATAAGCGCGACATGTCGCAACTGGCCCCTTATGCATCCTTTCCCGACCATAGCCGTGGTCGCCTTCATCCCGAGCCGAACCGCGACATTCGCGGGCCACGCGACATTTTTCAGCGTGATCGCGACCGCATCATTCACTCCATCGCGTTTCGCCGCCTGCGCCACAAAACGCAGGTTTTTATCTCCCCTGATGGTGATCATTACCGCGTTCGCCTGACCCATAGCCTTGAGGTCGCGCAGATCGGCCGCACCATTGCCCGCGCGCTGGGGTTGAACGAGGATCTGACCGAGGCCTTATGTCTCGCGCACGACATTGGCCATCCGCCCTTTGGCCATGCCGGTGAGGATGCGCTTGAGGCAGCGATGAAGCCTTTTGGCGGGTTTGACCATAATGCGCAGACGCTCCGCACATTGACGCATCTTGAATCCCCGTACCCGTCATGGCCCGGCTTGAACCTGAGCTGGGAATTGCTTGAGGGGCTCGCCAAGCATAATGGTCCGGTTGCAAGGCCCGGTTGGGCCTTGGCCGAGGTGCATGCAGGCTTTGATTTGAACCTGACTGACTGGCCATCGCTTGAGGCGCAAATTGCCGCGATCAGCGACGATATTGCGTATGACAATCATGATATTGACGATGGCATTCGGGCGGGCTTGCTCGACATTGACCAATTGCTTGAATTGCCTTTTGTCGCAAAACGGTGGGAATCGATATTGGCCCGCTATCCCGATGTGCGACCGCGCCGGTTGATCGGCGAACTGACCCGCGAACAGATTGGCATGATGGTCAATGATGTAATTGAATCTACGCGTGGCCGCATTGCGGACCTGGCGATTACGACCGCCGATGATGTCCGCAAAGCAGGTGTTATGATTGGCGGTTTTTCGCCCGAAATGGCCGCACGTGAACGTCAGCTTAAGGCGTTTATGTACACAAAGCTATACCATCATCCCACGCAAACTGCTGCGGCGGCGCAGGCATCGAACATCGTGCGCGAATTATTTGTTGCCTATCGCAACGACGTGCGCTTGCTGCCGCTTGAATGGCGTGAAAATTTGCCAGAACAAGATCCGCAGCGCAGCCGGCACATTGGCGATTTTTTGGCGGGCATGACGGATCGCTACGCGACCGACCGGCATCGGGAAATATATGGGGACAAGGCATGAGGCAAACGATTGTCATTGCCGGTGGTTCGGGGTTGGTTGGGAAGCAGGCCGCCGATTTTCTCGCGCGCGCCGGTGCTGAGGTGCACTTGGTTTCGCGGCGGCCCTCCGCGCAATCAATGCCTGCCACGCGGGAACATGTCGCCACAAGCGACGACTGGTCGGCTATTGTGGCAAGCATCAAGCCCGACGTCGCCATTTCCTGTTTGGGGACGACGATACGCAAAGCAGGATCACAGGACGCGTTTAAGGCGGTCGACCATGATCTGGTGCTTGCCTTTGCACAGGCCAGCCATGCAGCTGGAGCGCAGCATTTTATAACGGTTTCGTCCGTAGGTGCGATGCCCGCCAGCAGCAGCTTCTACCTTAGAACAAAGGCAGAAATGGAGCAGGGTCTGCGCAATACAGGCTTCCAACGCCTTGATATCATGCGGCCCAGCCTGCTGACAGGTGGCCGTCGCGATGAATATCGTCCAGGGGAGGCCTTCGGTATCCTTCTGTCGCCGATTGCAGATATGTTGATGTTTGGACCGATGAAGAAATATGCCTCCACGCCGTCAGACAAAGTGGCAAAGGCCATCGCGGCGCTGGCAAATAGAAATGAACATGGTGTTTTTATCCATGAAAATGCCGCGATAAACACGTTGGCTGGTTGACTCTCTAAGGCCGCAAGGCCAATGCGGATTCGTCGCTGACGAAGCGGGAGAGCGTCCCATTAAGGGACCGCCGAAGGAGCAACCGCCCCGGAATCTCTCAGGCAAAAGGACCGCTTCGGCTTTTGCGACACTCTGGAAAGCGCATATCTTTGCGATTGTTAAAGATATGCCACCGAAGGTGTAACCTGCCTTTGTGACCGTTCGCGGCGACAAAGGTGGATAAAGCTCTCAGGTACCCGTGACAGAGGGGGCAGCAGACTTTGCGCCAACCGGCGTCGGTCGCTGCGACTCTTGAACGGACTGATATGAGCGAAGAAGACGAATTCGAACTCGAACCCATCGAAATATTGGAGCTGCCGCTCGACGCATGGCACCGCGACAAGGGCGCGCGCATGGTCGAGTTTGCGGGTTATCACATGCCCATCCAATATGAAGGCATCATGGCCGAACATCTTTGGACGCGCGAAAATGCCGGATTGTTCGATGTAAGCCATATGGGGCAATTGATGCTGACCGGCGACGGTGGGGCCGAAGCGCTTGAGGCGTTGGTTCCGGGCGATATATCGGCGCTTAAAGAAGGCAAGATGCGGTATTCGCTTCTGCTGGACGAAGATGGCGGCATTCTTGACGACATGATGATTACGGCGGTGCCGATGGGGCTATATGTTGTCGTCAATGGCGCTGTGAAGTGGGATGATATGGGGCATCTGCGCGAGAACCTGCCCGACGAAATCACTATCAACAATATGGAAGACCGCGCCTTGCTGGCGCTTCAAGGGCCCAAGGCCGTCGATGCGCTTCTGCGCGTGGTTCCCGGCGTTGATGCGCTGTACTTCATGGAGGCAGGGTCGTTTTTCTGGGGACCGAAGACGGACCCCGAACCGCTCTGGGTTAGCCGTTCGGGCTATACCGGTGAAGACGGGTTCGAAATCTCGGTCCCCGCGACGCATGCGCAAAAACTGGCAGACCAACTCTGTGCGCAACCCGAAGTCAAACCCATTGGCCTAGGCGCACGCGATTCGCTTCGGCTTGAGGCGGGGCTTCCGCTATATGGCCATGACATGACCCCGGATGTTGAACCGGTTGAGGCCAATGCGGCCTTTGCCATTTCCAAACGTCGCCGGACGGAAGGCGGTTTTGCTGGCGCAGAGCGGATATTGGATGCACTTGCCAACGGCCCCGCTCGCAAGCTGATTGGGCTTTCGGTCGAAGGCAAATTGCCCGTTCGCGAAGGTGCGCTGGTATTTGCTGGCGCAGCACAAGTCGGCGTCATCACCTCGGGCGGATTTGCCCCAAGCGTCGGTGCACCCATCGCTATGGGCTATGTCGATGCTGCCTATCAAGCCATCGGCACCGCGCTTGAGGCAGAGGTGCGCGGCAAGCGCGTGCCCGTAACCGTCGCAAAACTCCCGTTCATCCCACATCATTATCATCGCAAAGGAGGCAGTATATGACCCGTTTTTTCACCGAAGATCATGAGTGGATCGAAGTTGACGGCGATACCGCGACGGTCGGTATCACCAATTATGCGCAAGGCCAGTTGGGCGACATCGTATTTGCTGAAGTTCCAGAGGCTGGTGCAACCCTGAAAAAGGGCGGTGATGCAGCGGTTGTGGAATCGGTGAAGGCGGCATCGGACGTTTACGCCCCGGTCAGCGGCACTGTCATCGAAGGCAATGACGCGTTGGACGGCGACCCTGCGCTTGTGAACAGCGACCCCGAAGGCGAGGGCTGGTTCTTCAAACTAACCTTAAGCGACAGCAGCGAACTCGACAGCCTGATGGATGCTGCGGCTTATCAGGCGTTCGTCGACGGGCTTTAAGATAATCCGCGCGCCTCTGCGCGCCATGGAGAGTGAAATGCGTTATTTACCGCTAACCCCGTCCGACCGTCAGGCGATGCTTGGCGTCATCGGGGCGAATTCGATTGATGACCTGTTTGTCGATGTTCCTGCCGCGGCGCGGCTGGATGGACCCATTCGCGGCTTGCCGAACCATGCAAGCGAAATGGCGGTGGAGCGGCATTTCTCCACCCTCGCGCGCAAGAATATGACGGCGTCGGAGCATCCGTTCTTTCTGGGCGCTGGCGCCTATAAGCATCATGTCCCGGCGAGCGTTGACCACATCATCCAGCGCGGTGAGTTCTTGACGGCCTACACGCCGTACCAGCCCGAAATTGCGCAGGGCACGCTGCAGATGCTGTTTGAGTTTCAGACGCAGGTCGCGCGGTTGTTCGGCTGCGATGTGGCCAATGCGTCGATGTATGATGGTTCTACGGCGTGCTGGGAAGCGATTGGCATGGCTGGCCGCATCACCAAGCGCAGCAAAGCGATACTCTCGTCCGGGCTGCACCCGCATTATGTCAGCGTTGCCAAGACAATGGCGCGATATACAGGCGACACGCTCAATACCGCGTTGCCAGACCTGACCGCCAAAACCGACAGCGCGCGTTTGCTCGACGCCATTGATGGCGAGACAAGTTGTGTTGTTGTGCAATATCCAGACATCTTGGGACGCATAGAAGACCTGTCCGCCATCGCTGCTAAAGCGCATGAACATGGTGCGCTGCTGATCGCGGTGGTGACCGAGCCGGTTGCCTTGGGTGCGATCAAGGCGCCGGGCGACATGGGCGCGGACATCGTCGTGGGTGAGGGACAGTCGCTTGGCGTCGGCCTTCAATTTGGTGGACCGTATGTCGGCTTATTCGCGTGTAAGGAAAAATTCGTCCGCCAGATGCCCGGTCGCTTATGTGGTGAGACTGTGGATGCCCAAGGCAAGCGCGGCTTCGTTTTGACCCTGTCCACGCGCGAACAACATATTCGCCGCGAAAAGGCGACGTCAAATATTTGCACAAATTCAGGCCTTTGTGCACTGGCATTCAGTGTGCATCTGACCTTGCTCGGCGAGAAGGGGTTGCGCGGATTGGCGCAGCTCAACCATGCGCTTGCGGTGCAGGCGGCGGATCGGTTAACCCAAATTGCTGGCGTCGAATTGGTCAATGACAGCTTCTTCAACGAATTCACGCTGACGCTTCCCAAGGAAGCGCGGCCAGTGGTGCGCGCGCTCGCCGAACGCGCGATTCTCGGGGGCGTGTCGCTTGGACGTCTCTATCCCGGGACGGATGCACTTTCCAACGGGCTGGTGGTCGCCGTGACGGAAACCGCGACAAGCGAGGATGTGGAAACATTCGCGGCGGCTTTGCAGGAGATTTTGGCATGAACGCAATCAATCAAAGCGGATGGAAACCCGAAATGGGCAAGGCTGGCGAAACCGCCCCTGCGACCTTCACGGGCAACAAGGCCCTGATGCTTGACGAGGCATTGATTTTCGAAATTGGCACCGCTGCAACCACGGGCGTTGATCTGGCCGACGCGCCGAAAGGTACCGCGCGCTTGGGCAATCTGGAGCGGCATCGCGACATTGGCCTTCCCGGATTATCCGAACCGGAGGCCGTTCGTCACTATACCCGCTTAAGCCGTCAGAATTATGCGATCGATTTGGGCTTCTTCCCGCTGGGGAGCTGCACGATGAAGCACAATCCGCGGCTGAACGAAAAGGTCGCACGCATGGCGGGCTTTGCCGATGTGCACCCGCTGCAGCCTGTCGAAACCGTGCAGGGCGCATTGGCGGTAATTAATGAGCTCGCGATATGGTTGATCCAGCTTACGGGCATGCACGGGGTCGCGATGACGCCAAAGGCTGGCGCACATGGCGAGTTGTGCGGCATATTATGTATCAAGGCCGCCCTTGCAGCACGCGGTGATCCACGCAGTGTCATTCTCGTTCCCGAAAGCGCGCATGGGACCAACCCTGCCAGTGCGGCTTTCGCGGGTTTTTCGGTCGAGAATATCCCGGCAACGTCAGAAGGCCGGGTTGATCTTGCGGCGCTTACAGCGCGGCTTGGCCCTGATGTGGCTGGAGTTATGATCACCAACCCCAACACATGTGGCTTGTTCGAACGTGACATGCGCGAGATTTCGGACGCGGTGCATGCGGCTGGCGGCTATGTCTATTGCGATGGGGCGAATTTCAACGCGATTGTCGGCCGCGTCCGTCCCGGTGATTTGGGCATCGACGCGATGCACATCAACCTGCACAAGACCTTCTCCACCCCGCATGGCGGCGGTGGGCCGGGCTCTGGGCCGGTGGTGTTGTCGGAAGCGCTGTCGCCTTATGGCCCCTTGCCCTATACCGCACGCCATGCTGATGGCCATTACACGCTTATAGAGGAAGAAAGCGCTGAGGAATGCCATCCGCACAGCTTCGGGCGCATGACCGCTTTCCATGGCCAGATGGGTATGTTTACCCGTGCGCTGTCTTACATCATGTCGCATGGTGCGGATGGGTTGCATCAGGTCGCCGAAGACGCGGTTCTTAACGCCAATTATATCTTACGCAGCCTCGAAGATGTGCTTGAAGCGCCATTTGCGCATAGCGGCCCGTGTATGCACGAGGCATTGTTCAGCGACGATGGAATGGCCGACGGCTTCTCCACGCTCGACATCGCCAAGGGCCTGATCGACGAAGGCTATCACCCGATGACGGTGTATTTCCCGCTGGTGGTTCATGGCGCCATGTTGGTTGAGCCGACCGAAACCGAAAGCAAGGCAACGCTAGACCAGTTCATCGGCGCGCTACGTTCAGTGGCGCAGCGGGCAAAGGCAGGCGACCCGTCGCTGAAGTCCGCGCCGCATCACGCACCGCGCCGCCGTCTTGATGAAACCCAGGCGGCGCGCAAGCCCGTGCTGGTATGGCGGGAACCCGAACAAGCGATTGCAGCCGAGTGAGCGGCCCACAGCCCTTTGTGTTTGCAGCCGGCGCCGAGATAAAACGCCACGCGCCCGCAACGGAGCGGAACCGCGACGTCATCGCTGAAACGCTGATGAAGGTGCTTCCTGCGCAGGGGATGGTGTTGGAAATCGCAAGCGGTACGGGCGAACATGTCGTGCACTTTGCGCAGATCTTCCCGGGATTGACCTGGCAGCCAAGCGACCCAGACCCCATTGCCTTGGCATCGATCAACGCATGGCGCGCAGACTGTGCTGTGCCGAATGTGCGGCCTACGATGTTGCTGGACGCCTCGACGGATTGGCCAATCGCGCAAGCCAACGCGGTTGTCTGCATCAACATGGTACATATTAGCCCATGGGCGGCGACAATCGGGTTGCTTCGCAACGCCGCGGGCATCTTGCCGCCATCCGCGCCACTTTTCATCTATGGGCCATTTCGCCAATACGATATCCCCTTAGCCGAAGGTAATGCGGCATTCGACACTGCGCTGCGGCAGCAAAATCCCGAATGGGGTCTGCGTTATGTTGAGGACATTGTCACAGAAGCGCGCGACGTCGGCCTGATGCTCGATCAGATTATCCCAATGCCGTCGAACAACCTGTCGCTGATTTTCCGGTTTAGATGAAAAGCAACCGTTGGCGATGCCGATCAAATCACATCATTGACATGCCGCGATAATCTCTCGACAAAAAACATGAGGCCAATGCGAAAAATGGCCATTGTTAGGAGAGAACGACATGGCCGTTGCCAGCTACGACATACTCACGTTCGATGGATTTTTGAAGCATTGGGCAACGGAACGACCCGATTGGGCTGCGCTCTCACAAGATGACGCGCATTTCACATATGCGCAGTTGGAAGAAAGAACCGCAAAAATCGCAACTATGCTGCTTGGACTGGGTTTGAAAAAGGGCGACCGTGTTGCGTGGATTGGCAAGAACAGTGATCTGTATTTTGCGTTGTTCTACGGCGCAGCACGTGCCGGGATCGTCATGGTTCCGGTTGGCTGGCGTTTAGCGCCCGCCGAATGGGCCTATATCGCCCAAGATACTGGTGCACGGATATTGTTTGCAGGACACGGGTTTGAGGCTGGTGTTCAGGCGCTTGGCGATCAGACTGCGACTGTCGAGCGCGTAATCGGCGAGGTCGAAGCACGGCAGTTGATCGCGGCGACGCCGCGCGCGCCGTTCGACGCTGTCGGCCCCGATGACGCCGCGTTGCAGCTATACACGTCGGGTACTACGGGCAATCCCAAGGGGGCGGTGCTTTCCAATCGCAACCTGTTTGCATTGCGCAAAAATGCGGCTGAGGAAGAGCATGCCTATAGCAAGTGGGATGATGATGAGGTTGTCCTTATCGCCATGCCCTGCGCGCATATTGGCGGGACTGGGCTTGGTATCATGGCGCTGGCGTCTGGCCTGCCGGCGCTGGTGCAGGCTGAATTTACGCCGGACACTGTCTTTGATGGCATTGAGAAGGGCGGGGCAACGCGATTGTTCATCGTGCCCGCCGCCTTACAGATGATGGTCAACCATCCAAGGTGCCGTGATGTTGATTATAGCCGGCTCAAATACATCCTCTACGGCGCTGCGCCCATTCCGCTGGAGCTTTTGCGTCAATGCATGGACGTGTTCAGCGCCGAGTTCATTCAGGTCTATGGCATGACGGAAACAACAGGGACCATTTGCATGTTACCGCCTGAGGACCACGACCCCAATGGCAACAAACGGATGCGCTCAGCTGGCAAGCCATTGCCGGGAGTTGAATTGCGCGTCGTCGACGGGGCGGGGAATGATGTTCCTGTAGGCGAAGTTGGCGAGATATGGACGCGGTCATCTAACAACATGCTTGGCTATTGGAACCTGCCCGACGCCACGAAGGGAACTGTCGCCGCAGGTGGCTGGATCAAGACCGGTGATGCCGGATATCTGGATGAAGACGGATATATGTACATCCACGACCGCGTGAAGGACATGATCATAACCGGCGGCGAAAATGTGTATCCAGCTGAAGTGGAAAGCGCGATTTACGGGCATCCCGACATATTGGAGGTCGCAGTCATTGGCGTGCCCGATGACAAATGGGGTGAGGCTGTCAAGGCCGTGTGCGTTGCCAAACCCGGCGCTCAGGTGGATCCCGAAAGCGTCATCGCTTGGGCCCGCGCACGCATTGCCGGTTTCAAGGTGCCGCGCTCGGTTGACGTTATCGCGGCGCTGCCGCGCAATGCGTCGGGCAAAATTCTCCGCAAGGATTTACGCGCACCTTATTGGGCTGGTTACGACCGACAGGTGAATTAAAGCTGCATCGCTGCCATGATATCGGCAACCAGTTCCTGACGGCAAATCAGCAGATCGGGCAGATAAGGGTTCGCTGCATTGTAGCGCATGGGCGAACCGTCGATACGCGAACAATATAGCCCTGCGGCCTGTGCCACCGCGACCGGTGCGCAATTGTCCCATTCATATTGCCCGCCTGTGTGCAGGTAAATGTCAGCCTCACCACGCACAACGGCCATAGCCTTTGCGCCAGCGGAGCCCATTGGCACAAGTTCGGCGCCAAGGGCTTTGGCGACCGCTACAGCCTCTGGCGCAGGGCGTGTTCGGCTGACGAGCATGCGCAGCGGATTATGAGCGGCCCCTAAAGCGGGTGGATTATCCGAACCTAATGTGACACCCAATCCTGGCAGGGCAACGGCGCCATCGGTGGCGATCCCGCTAACCGAAAGCGCAACATGCACGGCCCAATCGCTTCGGCCTTCACTATATTCGCGGGTGCCGTCGAGTGGGTCGATGATCCAGACACGGTCCACCGCGCAGCGGTCAATGGTGTCCTTTTCTTCTTCGGATAATAAGGCATCGTCGGGACGTTCGCGGTGCAGCGCGTTACACAAAAAGGCATTGGCCAATCTATCCCCTGCATCGCCCAAGGCTTTGCCTTCAAATCGGCCTGATTTCTGTAAGTCCTGCAACAACCGCCCTGCTTCGGCAGCGAGCGAGAAGCTTAAAGCGGCGTCGTTCATAGGTCGTAGCTCCAGACGCCAATCACGCGCTCGACAATCGCCTCAGCGGCCTGTTCGGGCGACATTCTTGTGGTGTCGATATGTATCTCAGGTGCATCGGGCCGCTCATACGGACTATCAATACCGGTAAAATTCTTCAGCGCGCCACTTCGCGCCTTTTTGTAGAGCCCCTTCACGTCGCGCTTCTCCGCTTCGGCCAGAGGCGTGTCGACGAAGACTTCGATAAAGTCCCCCGCTGGCATTAACGCGCGCACCATATCGCGTTCAGCGCGAAAGGGCGATATAAATGCCGTGAGGACAATCAACCCTGCATCGGTCATCAATTTTGCAACTTCGCCGACTCTGCGGATGTTTTCAATCCGGTCGGTATCGGTGAAACCTAAGTCCTTGTTCAGACCATGGCGCACATTGTCTCCATCGAGCAGGAAACTATGCCGTCCAAGTGCAAACAGTTTCTTTTCAACGAGGTTTGCGATGGTTGATTTGCCCGAACCTGAAAGGCCGGTGAACCACAAAAGCTTCGGCGATTGCCCCTTTTGCTGGGCATGTGCCTCACGGCTGATGTCAATCGCTTGCCAATGGACATTCTGCGCGCGCCGCAAGCTGAAATTCAGCATGCCCGCCGCCACCGTGGCGTTGGTCATTTTATCAATCAAAATGAACCCGCCGAGTGTCCGGTTATCCGCATATGCTTCGAAAATCACGGGGCGGTCGGTCGTGATTTCGGCCACGCCAATGGCGTTGAGGTCAAGCGTCTTGGCGGCAAGATGCTCCATATTGTTGACGTTGACCTGATATTTGGGCGGCTGCACAGTGGCGGAAACCGACTGCGTCCCAAGCTTCATCCAATAGGAACGGCCCGGGACCATAGCACCCTCCGACAACCACACGATATTTGCTTCAAACTGGTCCGCAACCTCTGGAGGATCTTCCGCCGTTGCAATTACGTCGCCGCGCGAACAGTCGACTTCATCGGTAAGGCACAGGGTGACGGATTGTCCCGCGACCGCCACGTCCAAATCACCATCCAGCGTCACGATACGTCCAATATGCGACGTCTTGCCGCTGGGCAGAATGCGGACAGGTGCACCGACGTGAACCGCGCCGCCCGCAATCTGCCCAGCAAAACCGCGGAAGTCGAGATTGGGGCGGTTGACCCATTGCACGGGCAAACGAAACGGCTTTGCCTGATCGGCATGCACATCAAGCTCGACCGTCTCCAGATGGTCTATGAGCGTGACACCGTCATACCAAGGGGTGCTCGCCGATAGGCTGGCGATGTTATCGCCTTTAAATCCAGAAATCGGAATAGCAGTGAAGTTTTTTACGCCGATACTGTCTGCAAATTTCTGATAGTCGGTGACAATTTCATCAAAGCGCGCAGCGTCATAGTCTACCAAATCCATCTTGTTTACCGCGAGCACGATGTTCCGGATGCCAAGAAGATGCGCCAGATAGCTGTGCCGCCGGGTTTGGACGAGCACGCCCTTACGGGCATCAATCAGAATTACCGCCAAGTCCGCCGTCGATGCGCCGGTGACCATATTGCGGGTATATTGTTCATGCCCTGGCGTGTCGGCGACGATGAACTTGCGCTTTTCCGTGGTAAAAAAACGGTAAGCCACGTCGATCGTTATACCCTGTTCGCGCTCTGCACTTAGGCCATCAACCAGCAGCGCAAAATCGATGTCCTGACCTTGGGTCCCAATGCGTTTGCTGTCGGCTTCAAGCGCGGCGAGCTGATCTTCGAAGATCATCTTTGAGTCATATAACAAGCGCCCGATGAGGGTAGATTTGCCATCATCCACTGAACCGCAGGTGATGAACCGCAGCAGGCTTTTGTGCTGATGCTGATCGAGATAGGCTTCGATATCGTCCGCGATCAAGGCATCGGTTTCATATATGGAGGACATCAGAAATAGCCCTCCTGCTTCTTCTTTTCCATCGACCCGTCGCCCGCGTCCTTGTCGATGACCCGACCCTGTCGTTCGGACGAGGTGGTCAGCAACATTTCCTGAATGACCTCGTTCAAGGAAGCCGCTTCGCTCTCGACGGCGCCGGTCAGGGGAAAGCATCCCAAGGTACGAAACCGAACCGAGCGTTCAACAATATCCAGCTGGCGGCCAAGTATCTTTTCCAGGCGGGGCAAGTCATCCGCCATGAACAATTGCCCGTCCCACGTGTATGTGGGCCGCGGGGCGCTGAAATATAAAGGGACAATCTCGATTTTGTTGAGTTGGATATACTGCCAAATATCGAGCTCGGTCCAATTGGAGATGGGGAAGACCCGCATGCTTTCCCCGCGATTTTTGCGGGCATTATAGATGTTCCAAAGCTCTGGCCGTTGGTTTTTCGGATCCCAGCGATGCGCTTCCGAACGAAAGCTGAAGACACGCTCCTTGGCGCGGCTTTTTTCCTCGTCGCGTCGTGCGCCACCAAAAGCGGCGTCAAAGCCATAATGGTTCAGAGCCTGCTTAAGGCCCTCTGTTTTCCACATGTCCGTGTGCAGCGGGCCATGGTCAAACGGATTGATCGCTTGTGCCAAGGCATCTGGGTTTTGCCAGATTAACAGCTCCATACCCGCGTCGCGCGCTGCCTTTTCCCGCAATGCGTACATTTCAGCAAATTTCCATGTTGTGTCGACATGCAGCAAAGGAAAGGGTGGAGGGGCAGGGTAAAACGCCTTGCGCGCCAAATGCAGCATGACTGCACTGTCTTTACCGACCGAATAGAGCATGACAGGGCGCTCAGCCTCGGCAACCACCTCACGCATGATATGGATACTTTCGGCTTCAAGCCGTTCGAGATGTGTTAGGTCGCGCAGCATTGCCGTTTTACTTACGCATAGACCCACGCGCCGCAAGCATCAAAGGCTTGTAGCCGTTCAAGTTCTACTATTGCCTAAGTTCGTCAGCGCCCGACGCTAACATAATTGAAACCAGCGGCTTGCGCTTCTTCCGTGCGGTATATGTTGCGCAAGTCCACGAGAACATCGCCCGCCATCGCGGCATGCAGTTTCTTGAGATCAAGCGCGCGATAGGCGTCCCATTCTGTGATCAAGGCTACTGCATGTGCATCTTGCGCGGCATCATAAGCGCTGCTCGCCATAATGACATCGGGAAGGATCTTCGCGGCTTCCTCCATGCCTTCGGGGTCGTGTGCGTGCACAACCGCACCGGCATCGAGCAATGTCTGAACAATCGCGATGGACGGCGCATCGCGCATATCATCGGTGTTGGGTTTGAAAGTCAGGCCAAGCAAGCCAATTTTCAAGCCGCGCACATCGCCGCCCAATGCGGCAATGATCTTGCGGCCCATAGCGCGTTTTCTGAGGTCATTTGCCTGAACGACAGCCTCAACTATCCGAACGGGCGTTTCATGATCCTGAGCGGTCTTGAGGAGCGCCAGCGTGTCCTTTGGAAAGCAGCTGCCCCCATAGCCCGGACCAGCATGTAAGAATTTCGATCCGATACGGTTATCAAGGCCGATGCCGCGCGACACGTCTTGCACATTGGCGCCCAGCTTCTCACACAGATCCGCCATTTCGTTGATAAAGGTGATCTTCGTCGCCAGAAACGCGTTGGCGGCATATTTGATCAGCTCGGACGAACGGCGGCTGGTGAACAATAAAGGCGATTCGTTGAGAAACAGCGGACGGTACACCGCGCGCATGACATCGCGGGCCCATTCCACATCGCTGCCCACGACAATGCGATCAGGACGTTTGAAGTCACCGATGGCTGCGCCCTCGCGCAAGAATTCGGGGTTTGATACGACTGCAAACTCAAGCTGTGGGCTGGTTTCACGAATGATGCGTTCAACCTCGTCGCCCGTACCCACAGGAACTGTAGATTTTGTTACGACAACGGTACGCGGGTCAATTGCGTGGGCCAATTCCTCTGCCGCGGCATAGACATAGCTCAAGTCTGCGTGGCCATCGCCACGGCGTGACGGCGTGCCAACCGCTATGAAAACAGCGTCGCAGCCTTTAACTGACTGCAGAACATCTGTCGAAAAGCTCAGCCGTCCAGCGTCGACATTGGTTTTGACCAATGCGTCCAAGCCGGGCTCGTAAATCGGCATGATATTCGCGTTCAACCGGTCGATTTTGGCCGCATCCTTGTCCACGCAGACAACATCATGTCCGAAATCGGCAAAGCATGCTCCAGATACAAGGCCGACATAGCCAGAACCGATCATTGCAATTTTCATTGGGTGTCCCTCTTGAAGGCTGCTGCCGAATAGCAGCGCCTTATGACGTTATTTGGTCGGGAACAAGTGTCACAGCAGTCCGCACCGATACTAACCAGAGAAAAAACGATCTTGTCGATGCGCATTCCAGATAATCTCTGCGATGCGCTGGCTCGCTTGCCCATCCCCAAAAGGATTATGCGCGCGCGCCATTGCTGCATAAGCAGCGCTATCGTCCAAAAGCGTGAAAATTTCCGACATTATTCTGTGTTTATCAGTACCAACCAGCTTTGCTGTACCCGCAATTATGCCCTCGGGACGCTCCGTGGTATTGCGCATAACCAGCACGGGCTTGCCAAGCGCCGGCGCCTCTTCTTGGACGCCGCCGCTGTCGGTGAGGATGACGTGGCTAATCGACAATAAGCGTGCGAAGCTGGGATAATCGAGCGGTTCAATCAGCGCAACATTCGGCAGATTTCCTAAAGCAGCCTCCATTACCGCGCGGACATTTGGGTTCAGATGTACAGGCAAGACACATGCCACATCGTCGCGCGCGGCGATGGCCGCTATGGCTGCAGCGATATTGTTCATACCGTTTCCGAAATTCTCGCGGCGGTGGGTGGTAATGCCGATGATCTTGCGGCCCTGAAAGCGCGCCTCAAGCGGCGCAAGGCGGACCGCCAACGAAGGGTCTTGCGCGATACGGTTCGTCACCCAATGCAGCGCGTCAATCACAGTATTGCCTGTCACAAAAACACGATCGTCCGGTACCGCCTCCGACTGTAATGCCGCAGCGGTAGCCATCGTCGGCGCGAAATGCTGATCAGCGATAGTTCCAATAATTTTGCGGTTCACTTCCTCGGGCCATGGCTGGTAGATGTCGTGGCTGCGCAAACCGGCCTCGACATGGCTCACCGGGATTTTGCGATGATAAGCCGCAAGCGCGCCTACCATGGCTGTCGCAGTATCACCTTGCACAATCACACGATCGGGTGCGGCTCTATCCAAAACGGCACCAATGCCGTCAAGCAAGCGCGCCGTAAGCATATCCAGCGATTGGCCAGGTTGCATGAGGTCAAGGTCATAATCCGGCACGATCCCGCTAATCGCCAGCACTTGATCCAGCATCTGTCGATGCTGTGCGGTCACCAAAACTTCAGTCTGCATGCCTGAATAGCGAGACAAAGCATCGATAACCGGGAAAAGCTTTATTGCTTCGGGCCGCGTGCCGAATATTACCATATTCTTGTACATATGCGGTCCCTGCATCCGCTGGCCGAGGCACGAACGCAGATATACCTAACATATTAATAAATAGACAAAATGTTTTTAGAGACTTGTAAGATTAGACAATTTTCGTCGACTGAAGCTCAGGGCTGCTCTTGCGTTTGCATTTCCTGTTCAAGGCGGCGTGACACTGCCTCGGGCGAACTGGTATATTTGGCGAGCCGCGCATAAATCAGCGGAATGAGCACCAGGGTGATGAGCGTCGCGAGCGTTACGCCGAAGACAATAACCACACCGATTGCTGATCGAGCGGCGCCGCCCGCGCCGCTGGCAATGGCCAAGGGGATCGCGCCGAACACGGTGGCGATGGATGTCATGAGAATCGGGCGTAAGCGGCGCGTAGCGGCCTGCTGAATCGCGTCCAGAATTTCTATGCCTTCGTCACGCAATTGGTTGGCGAATTCGACAATGAGGATACCGTTCTTTGCCGCTAACCCAACAAGCATGACAATACCGATCTGACTATACAGGTTCAGCGTCATACCCGTAAGGGCAAGCCCAATAATGCCGCCGCCCACAGCCAAGGGCACTGTGGTGATAATCGTTGCCGGATGTACAAAGCTCTCAAATTGGGCTGCCAGCACCAGATACACAAGAAGGATGGTCAAGAAAAAGACCATGATGATGGAACCGCCCGTTTCCTTGAACGCCTGACTTTCACCACGATAGCCAACGGCCAGCACCTCGGGTGATGCGGCCGCTTGTTCTTCCAAAAATGCGAGCGCTTGGCCCATGGAATAGCCCGGTGCCAGGCCGCCCGATAAGGTAATAGCGCGCAGCTTATTGTAACGGCCCAAATCGCGTGCACCCGCTGTTTCAGCATAAGTGATCACGTTGGCCAAAGAGACTAACGCGCCGTCGCGCGTCCGCAGTTGAATAGCTGCGAGGTTTTCGGCGGTGGCACGATCTTGCGCGTCCGCCTGCACGATCACACGATATTCTTCGCCGCGATCGACATAGGTCGAGACCCGCCGCGATCCCAGCAATGATTGAAGTGCCTGACCCACATCAGCCACCGATATGCCAAGGTCGCCCGCACGGGCGGTATCAACCCGGATCTCCATCTGTGGCTTGGTTTCTTTATAATCGGAATCGAGGTTCACGATGCCGGGGTTTTGACTTGCTGCGGCCAATATCCGGTTGCGTGCCACGGTCAGCGATTCATAGGTCGCGCCCGCAATGACGAAATTCAGAGGCTGGCCCCGACCGCGTCCGATCGAGGACCGCGCCGCGCCGTTGCCGCGAACGGCGGGCAACTCGGCAAGGATTTTGTTGACCTGCGCGACGACATCTTCAGTCGTCTCGGTGCGCTCTTCCCAAGGCTTAAGGAAAATCACAAATGTACCTGAATTGAAATCATCGCTGGCTGAAAACCCGCCTGGCGTCCGCTGAATCATGGAGCGAATAGTGCCCTTGTCGCGCAATTTCAGCAATGGTTCGGACGCCTGCAGCATATATTTGTCCATGGCCTCATAGCTCGTGCCTTCCGGCGCGGTGATATTCGCGCTCAGGATTCCTACGTCTTCGGCGGGTGCAAGTTCGGATTGGATGGTCGTGAATAGAAACCCTGCAACCAGCAAGAACGTAAGCACGCCCAGCAGCGCCACCAATGGCTTTGCAATGACGCGCGACAGCAGGTTGGCATAACGCCGTTCAATCCGTTGAAACTTGTCATCTACCCATGATGCCAAACGTCCGCGCTTTTCTTGCTTCAGCAATTTTGAACATAGCATCGGCGCAAGACTAAGCGCAACGAAGCCGGAAAAGGCGACAGCCGCTATCATCGCGCCCGCCAGTTCGCGGAAAAGCAACCCTGTTTGCCCTGCGAGGAACATCACGGGCACAAACACCGCGCAAACGACGATTGTGGTCGAAATGACCGCAAAGGCGACTTGCCGTGTACCGGTTACCGCGGCGACCAAAGGCGTTTCGCCTTGCTCAATCCGGTGATATACATTTTCAAGGACAACAATGGCGTCGTCGACGACCAAGCCTATGGCCAGTACGAGCGCCAGCAGCGTGAGCAAGTTGATCGAAAATCCGAACATCCACAACACCGCAAAGGTCGCAAGAAGGCAAATGGGCACCGTCACGGCAGGAATGATCGTGGCACGCCAACTGCCCAAAAACAGGAAGATGACAAGCACAACCAACGCCGCAGCTTCGGCCAAAGTCGTCCAGACGCCACTGATAGCCTTGCCGATGAACAGCGAATCGTCGGATCCGATAGAAATCGTCATGCCGCGCGGCAGCGCAGGCTTGATTTTCTCGGCGAGCGCCTTGGCGCTTTCCGCCACGGCCAAAGTGTTCGCCCCTGACTGACGCACAATACCTAAGCCCAAGGCTGACTCGCCATTCAGTCGAAATGCGGCATAGGGGTTTTCCGGGCCTGTTTCGACCCGCGCAACGTCGGATAGACGCGTGAGCGATCCGTCAGTGCCGCGGGCGACGACCAACTGCCGGAATTCGGCTTCATTACCAAAGGGACGGCTGACCCGCAGCGTGACATTTTGGTCAGTGGATTCCAATCGCCCAGCGGGCAACTCAACATTTTGGCTGCGCAAGGCATTTTCAACATCCAGCGGCGTCAAACCTAGGGCAGCAAGCCGGTCAGGTTGAAGCCAGATACGCATAGATGGCCGCGCTTCGCCGCCTACAAAAATGCGGGCAACACCATCGATGGCTGAAAAACGGTCGACAATATTGCGATCCACATAATCGCTTAACTCAAGACGCGACCAGCCTGGCTTGGACACAACGAGGAACAATATTGGCGATGCATCGGCGTCCACTTTGCGCACCTCTGGCGCCAACACTTCTTCGGGCAAATCATCCGCGACGCCGCCGACACGGTCGCGCACATCATTGGCTGCGCTATCGACAGCGCGACCGGGCGCAAACTCAATGGTAATGTCAGACTTGCCATCGCGTGACCGCGACGTGATCGTTTGGATGCCTTCAATTCCCGCAAGCGCGTTTTCGAGAACTTGTGTCACGCGTGTTTCCACAACGCTTGCGGCAGCGCCAGTATACGCCGTCTCAACAGACACGATTGGGGGTTCGGTGTCCGGATATTCCCGGACGGGCAAATTTAAAAAGCCAACGATCCCAACCAACACCATAAGTATGGCGATAACAGCGGCGAATACCGGCCTGCGGACAGAGATATCGGAAATGCGCATGTCAGATCAACATCAAGGCGTTTTGTTCGATCTATCGCCGTCTTTGGCTTTCTCTGTGCGGACAGTCGCGCCATCAGAGAGCTTCACGACGCCTTCGGTCACAATCCGGTCGCCCACTTTCAATCCTTCAATGACTTCGACCAGGTTGCCGTCACGTGCACCGGTTACAACCGGCATGCGTTTGGCCTTTAAATCTGTCCCAATGATATAGACAAAACTGGTGTCGCCTTCGCGCACCAAGGAAAGTTCCGGAACCGCAGGGGCTATGCGCGTTTTTGAGGTAATCGTTACCGAGAGCAGCATGCCGGGTTTCAGCAAAGCATCGCGGTTTGGCAATATTGCACGCAATGTCGCGGTCCGGGTTTGTGGGTTAACCACCGGATCAATTGCAATTATTTTTCCCGATGCAACATAATCGGGATAAGCAGATGCCTTGGCAGTAATATTTTGCCCGACCTGAACATTGGAAAGCATCGTCTCAGGAATCGTAAAGTCCAGTTTTATGGAGCTGAGGTCGCTTACAGCCGCGATTTCATCGCCCGCGCTGACGACGGCGCCGACGGATATGCGCCGCAAGGATACTTGGCCGGAGAATGGCGCACGGACGACGCGGTCGCCAATGGACGCCCGCGCCTCATTCGCCATGGCTTTTGCTGCGCTGGCTGATGCTGTTTGGGCTTCCAAGCTTGCGTTGGTTGCAAAGCCGCGGCGATGGAGCTCGGTGATGCGCGCCAGTTGCTGGTCCGCCTCGCGTACCCGTGCTTGCGCGCTGGCGAGCGACGCGGTTTCCTGCCCCTGTGCGAGCACAGCAAGCATCTGCCCTTTTTGGACATAAGCCCCATCGGAAAAGCCAAGCTGCGTTACCCGCTCGGTAACCGGTGCGCGCACCGATACCTGTTCATTGGCATTGGCGGTGCCTATCGCGACATAATTGTCCGAGAATTGATTTGAGACTGCAGGACCGACAGTTACCAAAGGCGCCGGACGTTCGCGCTTTTCATCGCTACCGCCTCCACAGGCGGCAACGCAGAACATCAACGACAGAATGATAGGCTTATGCATTTTTCACCGGGTAGGGCAGGGGATTAGGAATTCTCGCTTGTCCTGTTGGCGGAACTTGCTGCAATCGACCAGCATTATTCGACGAATATAGCTTTTCTTGCGGAAAAGCTATGTGACAGGCGCAAACCGCGTTGCGCTTTGTCTTGCCCAACCGGGGCGGATATCAATGCCGGATGATGTGATCAAACGCCGAAAGGCCAGCCTTTGTCCCTTCGCCCATGGCAACGATGATCTGCTTATAGGGCACTGTCGTCACATCACCGGCGGCAAAGACGCCGGGTAAGTTCGTTGCATTATGTGCATCGACTTCAATTTCACCGCGCGGCGACAATGTAAGCGGACCCTTCAACCATTCGGTGTTGGGAACCAAACCAATTTGTACGAATATACCGTCCAGATCGACACGGTGCGACACGTCGGTGTTTCGGTCGGTGTAGATCAAGGCTTGCACCTTTTCTCCATCGCCAATCACTTCCGTACTCAGCGCCGACGTGATGATCTCGACATTCGGCAGGCTGCGCAGTTTATTCTGGAGCACGGCGTCCGCGCGCAATTGTGAGTCAAATTCTATCAATGTGACATGAGCGACGATGCCAGCAAGATCAATGGCGGCTTCAACACCGGAGTTACCGCCGCCGATCACCGCCGTGCGCTTGCCCTTGTACAATGGACCATCGCAATGTGGGCAATAAGCCACACCTTTGTTGCGATATTCCTCTTCGCCGGGGACACCCATTTGCCGCCAGCGCGCACCAGTGGAGAGGATTAAGGTACGTGCCTTCAGCGACGCACCACTTGCCAGCTTTATCTCATGCAGCCCATCGGCGCCGGCAGGGATGAGTTCCGCGGCAGTCTGCAGGTTCATGATGTCGACATCATATTCGCGGACATGCTGCTCCAATTGTGCAGCGAGTTTGGGGCCTTCGGTATGCTGTATCGAGATGAAGTTTTCGATGCCCATTGTGTCGAGCACTTGGCCACCAAAGCGTTCGGCGACTACGCCGGTTCGAATGCCTTTGCGCGCCGCGTAAATAGCTGCGGCTGCGCCAGCGGGGCCACCGCCAACCACAAGAACTTCAAATGGCTCTTTTGCTGCAATTTTCTCAGCCGCACGGGCAACAGTACCCGTGTCCAACTTCGCCATGATTTGCGACAGGTCCATACGGCCTTGGCCGAAAGGTTCACCATTGAGGTAGATGGCCGGAACGGCCATGACTTTGCGGGTCTCGACTTCCTCTCGGAACATTGCACCGTCAATGGCCACATGGCTGACGCCGGGGTTCAATGCCGCCATAATATTGATTGCCTGAATAACATCAGGACAGTTTTGGCATGACAAAGAGAAAAATGTTTCGAATTTGAAGGTGCCTTCAAGCGCCTTGACGGAATCGAGCAGTTCAGCCTCTTCCTTTGGCGGGTGGCCACCCATGTGGAGGAGTGCCAGCACGAGTGAGGTGAATTCGTGGCCCAAAGGCAGGCCAGCGAAATGCGTTTCTGCTGTGCCATCTGCGCGGCGGATTGCAAAGGACGGCGTGCGGTCAGCATGGCCGTCATAGCGCGCGGACAAAAGGTCCGATTGCGCAGCCACCGCTTCCACCAGCGACCGCATTTCGGATGATTTCGGGCTGTCGTCCAAAGTCGCGACGAGCTCAACGGGCGTGCGCAGGTTTGCCAAATAGGTTTTTAGCTGGGCAGTTGTAGCAGCATCAAGCATGGGGAGAGCCTCTTTCAAGCATACAGGATCACGCCGCGTAACAACGCGTGCGCATGTCTTCGAACATCGAAAAAGCAGGTGCCGCGGTAATCACGCGGCACCTGATATTTGGTTTAGATCTTGCCGACGAGGTCGATCGAAGGTGCCAGCGTCTCGCTACCTTCTTCCCACTTCGCAGGGCAGACCTGACCTGGGTGCTCACGCACATAAATGGCGGCCTTGATCTTGCGAACCAGTTCAACCGCATTGCGGCCTACGCCTTCACAGGTAATTTCCATGACCTGAATGACGCCATCGGGATCGACAACGAAAGTTGCACGGTCTGCAAGACCTTGACCTTCGCGCAATACGCCAAAATTGTTGCTGATCACATGGTTTTGGTCGCCCAACATGTGGTAGTTGATTTTGCCAATTGCTGGCGAGCTGTCATGCCATGCTTTGTGGCTGAAATGCGTGTCGGTCGACACAGAGTAAACTTCAACCCCCATGGCTTGCAAGTCGGTATACTGGTCAGCAAGGTCTTCCAACTCGGTGGGGCAGACAAAGGTAAAGTCAGCTGGATAGAAAAAGAAAACACCCCATTTGCCTTTTACGTCGGCGTCCGACACTTCGACAAACTTGCCCGCTTTGTACGATTGCGCGGTGAACGGCTTAATGCTTGTACCAATGATACCCATGTTAAATACCCTTTTTATGTAGAGAGGTTGAGATGACTGAGCTTTCTCAACACGATTTTTGTGATTTAGTCCAGCAACGGTTTTTACAATGACTAATCGTTTTTGTCGATAAGAGGGCTTGTTTGAGCGATTGCATTATTTAGCCCGTTAGGTGGTTCCAATATATCGCTTTAGCATGCTGTTAACGTCTACGCGCGCCTTCAAACGGCTGGCCAATAAAAATATGCCGCCAAGCTTTCGTTGCACGAATAGGGTATCGGACGGCGGAATATGCCAGTTGCGCCGATCGGCAGCGATGGTCATGCCTTCGTCCCGCATGTCCGTCACAAAATCGGTTCGGCTAAAGTCAAACGGGCCTGGTAACTGGATCATCGCAATCGCGGTCGTGATGAGCTTGTCGATTTCATATCTGTTCTGCTGAGCGGTCTGCGCATTCATGAACCCGATATCGAGCACTGCCGCAAGCACGCCTTGTGCGTCACCAGCCAAACCCTTGTTCAAGAGGGTTTGATATTGCGTAACAACCGACTGCGGCAATGCGCGCGTTGCTCCAAAATCCAACAGCACGACTTGGCGGGATTTTTGATCATAACGATAGTTCGCAAAATTGGGATCAGTCTGCATGAAGCGGAATTCAAACAATTCGCGCAATACCAGTTCAATCAATAGCGTCATGATGCGATCCCGCTCCGCCTGAGGCGCAGTGATCATGGATTCAATCGGCACACTTTCAATGAAGGACATCGCCAGCACATTTTTGCCACTCAATGGCGCATAAAAGGCCGGCACAACATATTCAGGGGCATCTGCCAGTAAGTCACCAAATTGCTTCAGATAAGCGCCTTCACATGCATAGTCGGCTTCTTCATGCAATTGTCGCTTCGCCTCGGTCAGCAAGGTTGTGATGTCTAGGGTCTTGGGGAGAAGGGTTGAAAGCCGCAATAACGCGGCGACATTGTCGACGTCGCTATCAATGCTGCGGCGAACCCCGGGATATTGGACTTTAATGGCAATGTCCTGATGATCGCGTGTCAAGGCGCGATGCACTTGACCAATCGAGGCGGCTGCAATTGGTTTATCATCAAAGCGTATGAATTGGTTGCGCCAGTCCTTACCCCAATGCCGTGTTAGCACCATGTTTAACTGCCCCGGCGGCATATGTTGGGCATCTGCGCGCAGCCGTGCGAAGATATCGGTCAGTTCGGGTGGCAGAAAATCCCCTGTGTCCATAGATACGAGTTGGCCGAGCTTCATCGCTGCGCCCCGCATCTGTCCTAATTGAAGCGTTATCCGCAAAGCATTGGCTGGCGTCATCAACAGGTCACTGACGCTTGGCTTACGACCGCTGGCAAGCTGCTTTGCGCCGTCCAGCAACATGCTACCGGCGATGCCCGTCGCCATGTTGCCAAAACGCGCAATACGGGAAAGCCGTCCGCTGGGGACACGCAGCCCCTTGGACGCAAACTGATCAGACGGCATGATATGGGTTGCTCTAATGAGGGTTGGCTATCTTAGATGAGGTGTCGAACATAATTCGGCAAGTGAATGTGGGTGAACAATTTACAAGCAAGGTCTGTTATTTTCTGGTTTGAGATAGAAAAGTGACTTGTCGGCGCCAAGCATCCCGTGCACCTAGTGTTGGTCGGGATGATGCAAGCCAAGGAGGAATTGGCATGACAAAGCAGTCGTTAAAAAGCATCATACTTATTCTGGCCGCAGGGGTGTCGGCATGCGGTGGAGGAGGTTCGGGTAGCGGATCCATCGTCGTCCCACCCACAAGTCCAACGCCGCCGCCATCCCCCCCATCATCGACCAGTTGCAGCCTCACCAATCGTCAGAATTTTGCGGCGTCCGTACTGAACGAATGGTATCTTTTTCCTGAAACCTTACCATCTGCTTTAAGCCCAGCAGGCTATAACTCGGTTCAAGCCTATATTGATGCGTTGACCGCGACGGCCCGCGGACAGGGCCGCGATCGGAACTTCACCTATGCCACTTCAATTCAGGAAGAAAACGCCTTTTTTGCGTCAGGTGCAACGGCTGGCTTTGGCGTGCGGTTTGCTTATCAAGGCAGCCGCATTTTCGTAATCGAGGCGTTCGAAGGCGCGCCGGCGCTTGCTGCAGGTATCGACCGTGGCACCGAAATTTTGGCGATTGGAACGGATTCATCAAATCTGGTCGCTGTGGCAGACATATTGGCGGCACAAGGGTCTGCAGGCATTTCGAGTGCTTTGGGTCCGAACACAGCTGGCACCCAGCGCGTTTTGCGTATCAGCGATGCATCGGGTGCACGCAATGTTACTGTTGCAAAAGCTGATTACAACATCGAACCCTTATCTTCGCGTTATGGCGCAAAAATAATCGATAATGGCGGCGGACAGCGCGTCGGCTATATCAATATGCGGACGTTTATATCGACTGCAGATAATCAGCTACGTGCGGCGTTCGCCGATTTTCGCGCGCAGGGGATCACGAACTTTGTCATCGACTTCCGCTATAATGGTGGCGGCTTGGTCTCTACAGCCGAGGTAATGGGCGACTTGCTGGCTGGTAATCGCTTTAGCAGCGATATATTTTCCGTGACCCGTTTCCGCGCGTCAAAGGCATCAAATAATGAAACGAAGCGATTTGCGCCACAGGCACAATCGGTCTCGCCGGTGAAGATTGCGTTCATTGCTACCGGTGCTACCGCGTCTGCCAGCGAATTGGTGATGGCCAGCTTCGTTCCGTATCTGGGCGTCAATGCGGCGCTGATCGGCAGTAACAGCTACGGAAAACCCGTTGGCCAAATCGCTTTGGATCTGACGGCTTGCGATGATCGCATTCGTGTCGTTGCTTTTGCCAAAGAAAACGCCGCGGGGCAGGGCGATTATTATTCCGGGCTTGCTGGTACGATGCGCACGACTTGCGCGGCTGCAGACGATATTACACGGCCGCTCGGCGACCCGCAGGAGGCATCGCTGCGCACTGCTCTGGACTTCGTCGCTGGTCGGAGTTGCACGCCCATTGCGGTTGCCCAGAGTGCGCAACGTACTTCTGCAAGCACCGAACAGCGGATCATGTTGGTGCCTGAAAATGGGGACCGAACACCCGGAGCTCTGCTCGTGCCAGACAAAGGCTCCATAGCACAACGTGAAGTGTCCGGATCCTTTTAGCTCGAAGTCAGCCTCAACCGGATAGACAGGTTTACGCAGAAACCATTAAACTTTGGCAGAGGTGCCGCTTTCCCATCGACAAGTGTCGAACGCAATGTCACGGCTTTATTTTGAAATGCAGGTGTGACAACAACCAAGGCATGACACATGCCGGAGCATTATGGTTCGCGTTGCAGGGAAGGGATCAGTATGGATAACGATATTTTCGAGCAGTTCATTGAACAGCTTCAGCGGTATGTGCGCGCACGCTTGATTCCAGCGGAAAAAGAAATTCTAGAAACGGAAACTATCCCCGAATCTATCATGGCCGAAATGCGGGACATGGGACTATTCGGATTGACGATGCCTGAGGAATATGGCGGCGCGGGCATGAATATTCAGCAATATATCCGCACCATCCGTGAGCTTAGCTACGCGATGCCTTGCTATCGGTCTGTCACGTCGATCAACATCGGCATGGTGAGTTCGGCATTCAAAAACGGCGCGACAGAGGCGCAAAAGGCCGAATGGTTGCCGCGACTGGCCGCAGGGGAGATTGCATCGTTCGGGCTTACTGAGCCAGGGTCAGGCTCCGATTCTGCCGCCATGCAAACAATCGCGGTCAAATCGGGAAATGGTTGGGTGCTGAACGGCACAAAGCGTTATATCACCAATGCACCTTTTGCGAATGTTGCGTTGATTATGGCGCGCACCAGCAAGGAGGCGTTGCCTAAAAACGCCCATGTTTCCGCTTTCATCGTGCCGATGGACACGCCCGGCATTAGCGTGGGCAAGTCGGACAAGAAAATGGGGCAGTCGGGCAGCCATATCGCTGATATCATTATGGATGATGTAAAACTGCCTGCCGATGCAATTTTGGGGGGTGAGGAAGGCAAGGGCTTCGCGTTCGCGATGAAAAGCCTCGATAATGGTCGCTTGTCTATTGGAGCGGCTGCGACAGGCTATGCGCGCCGCGCGCTTGATAGCGCGTTGCGCTATGCCAATGAACGTAAGGCCTTTGGTGAACCCATCGCCAATTTCCAACTTATCCAGCAAATGCTGGCCGACAGCGAGATCGAGATTTATGCGGCTGAAGCCATGCTGGAAGACGCCGCGCGCCGTGCAGACGCTGGAGAAAATGTGCTACGCAAGGCCGCGGCGGTCAAGGTCTTCGCAAGTGAAATGTGCGGGCGCGTGGTCGACCGCGTTGTCCAAATTTATGGTGGCGCAGGCTATTTGGCGGAATATGAAGCCGAGCGTTTTTATCGCGATGCACGGATCTACAGGATTTATGAAGGCACAACGCAAATCCTTCAGCTGCAGATTGCGAAACATATGCTGCGCGATTGGGCTGCCCAAAACTGATGTTAGGGGGCTGATGCGTGTATAATCTGCTGGATGGTCTAAGGATTATCGAGGCGTCGTCCTTTGTGGCGTCGCCGACAGCGGGGTTGTATTGCGCCCAGTTCGGTGCGGACGTGATCCGCGTCGACCAGATTGGCGGGGGACCGGATTATCATCGCTGGCCAGTTAGCGATGCACAAGATTCGCTCTACTGGGAAAATCTAAACCGTGCCAAAAAGTCGTTGGCGTTGGATTTGGCTAGCCCGCAAGGCCGGGAATTGCTGCAGCAATTGGTGCAACAAACGGGGCAGTTCATCACCAACTTTCCCGCCGAGGGATTTCTGTCGCATGCGAAACTATCGGAAAAGCGGCCTGACTTGGTCACCGTGCGTGTGATGGGCTGGTCTGATGGCGCGCCTGCACTCGATTATACTGTGAACAATGCCGTGGGTTATCCGATGATGACCGGCGTAGGTCCCGAGCCAGTTAACCACGTCTTGCCGGCATGGGATTTGCTCAGCGGCGCTTATGCCGCCTTTGCCATGCTCGCGGCGATCCGGCGGCGCGAACAGACAGGCGAGGGCAGTGAAGTGCGTGTGCCGCTATCTGACGTCGCCATCGGCACGGTTGCCAATTTGGGTGGTATTGCCGAAGTACTTCATCGCCAAGCCAATCGTCCTCGGCTTGGGAATGCAGTCTATGGCCTGTTTGGACGCGACTTTGTGACCAAAGATAATGTGCGCACTATGATCGTTATTGTCACCCACCGGCAATGGGCAAAGCTGATCGATGCGCTTGATTTGGAATTTGCAGTTAAAGCTATCGAAACAGAACGGACCGTTAGCTTCGCGGAGGATGATGGTGTGCGTTTTGAACATCGCGATGCGCTTTATCCATTGTTTGAAAAGGCGATTGCTGCGCTTGATCACAGCCGGCTGGCTGCGATGTTGGATGACGCCGGTATCGTCCATTCTGCATATCAAACGATGTTGGAAGCCGCGCATGACCATCGTCTGGTCGCAGATAATCCCATGTTTGCTGCATTTGACGCCAACCCCTCCGGCTTTAGCTACCCTGCCGCCGGGGCTTTTGGCACGATCCCGCAAATGCAACGCGGTGCAGCGCGCGCCGCGCCGCGCAACGGACAACATAGCGAAGAAATTTTAGGCGAAACGCTGGGCCTATCATCCGGCGAAATCGCCCGCCTCATTGACACTGGAATAGTAGGAATTGCCAAATGACCAAGCTTCGCCGTGCAGCCATCGTTGCTCCTATCCGAACGCCAGTTGGCAAATTTGGCGGTGCGCTTGCGTCGTTAAACGCCGCGGAATTGGGTGGTATCATCCTGAAAGCATTGATGGACCGGACACAGATTGATCCCGCACGGGTCGATGATGTTGTCTTCGCCCAAGGCTATGGCAGTGGCGAAGCACCCTGTATCGGCCATTGGTCTTGGTTGGCGGCGGGGCTGCCGATTGAAGTGCCTGGCTATCAGATCGACAGACGTTGTGGTTCCGGCCTTCAAGCAATCGCGAATGCAGCGATGATGATCCAGACCGGCGTGAGCGACATTGTCGTTGCCGGTGGCTGTGAGAGCATGTCCAATGTCGAGCATTATACCACCGATATTCGCAAGGGCGTGCGCGCGGGCAATTTGACGTTGCATGATCGGTTGACGCGCGGTCGGTTGATGAGCCAACCCGTCGAGCGCTTTGGCGTGATCAGTGGCATGATCGAGACCGCCGAAAATCTGGCGAAAGATCATGCTATCAGCCGCGAAGCATGTGATGCCTATGCCGCGCGTTCGCATCAGCGCGCGGCGGCGGCATGGTCGAAGGGTTTGTTTGACGATGAATTGGTACCCATCAGCATCGCGCAACGGAAGGGCGAGCCAATCGTCTTTGATCATGATGAAGGCTATCGTGCCGATGCGACGGCAGAAACCATGGCAGCATTGCGCCCGTTGGAGGGCGGGGTCGTTACCGCTGGCAATGCAAGCCAGCAAAATGACGCAGCTGCAGCCTGTTTAGTTGTGGCAGAGGACAAGCTTGAAGAGCTTGGCTTGGAACCCATCGCCTATTTCCATAGCTGGGCAGCAGCCGGCTGCGAACCGTCCCGCATGGGATATGGCCCAGTGCCCGCCACCGAGCGGCTGTTTGCACGTAACGGCCTGAGCTGGAATGACATCGGCCTGATTGAACTTAATGAGGCCTTTGCGCCGCAAGTTTTGGCCTGTCTCAAGGGCTGGGGCTGGTCCGACGATGACAGCCGTCATGACATGCTCAACGTCAATGGTTCGGGTATTTCGCTTGGGCATCCTATCGGTGCAACCGGCGGACGCATATTGGCGAACTTGACGCGCGAAATGCATCGTCGGGACGTCCGTTTCGGACTTGAGACGATGTGCATTGGTGGCGGTCAGGGAATTGCGGCGGTGTTCGAGCGCGCATGAACTTCACCGCCGCTCTGCAGGCTGCTGAGGGCTACCGCGATGCGGCGAAGGCTGCGTTGGTCGCGCGCCTATCTGCGCGATCTATTGAAGCGGATCAGCGCGCAGCGCATGGCTTCGCGTGGGTCGCAACCAGCGTCGCAGGCTTGGCCGCCGTGCACCATTGGCTCAATAGCAATCGCGGCGGGACACAGTTGGACCAGCAGATTGCCGCGGTTATTTTTGCGGAAACCTTAAGCCAACTGACGGGCGGATTGCCGATGGGGCAGAACGAGATATTTCGTCCCGTTGACCTTGGGATAAACCCAGCTGCGCAGTCATTGGCACAAAATTGCGCTTCGTGGTTGCACACCGATCAAGCCGATACGCGCGCGGCAGTGGCGCAGGCGTTGGCAGAGGGGCAGATGCCAAGCGAAAGCCTGCATGACGCCGAACTTGACTTTATTCGCGACCAATATCGGCGGTTTACGACAAGCGAGATATTGCCGCACGCCCATAAATGGCATTTGGCGAATGACCTTATTCCAGATGCTACCGTCGCCGGCATGGCTACGCTGGGCATCTTTGGCGTTTGCATTCCCGCCGAATATGGCGGTCTGGGGCTCTCCAAGCTGGTCATGTGCGTTGTTACGGAAGAGCTGTCGCGCGGCTGGATTGGCGCGGGCTCGCTCGGGACGCGGTCAGAAATAGCGGGTGAATTGATTGCAATGGGCGGCACGCAGGCGCAAAAAGCGCATTGGCTGCCCAAGATTGCAAGCGGCGAGATACTGCCAACTGCAGTGTTTACCGAACCAGACACAGGCTCCGACCTTGGCGCGCTTCAAACGCGGGCGCGGCGCGATAAGGGCAATTGGGTCATCAACGGAGCCAAAACCTGGATTACCCATGCAAGCCGTTCCGACCTCATGACCATGCTTGTGCGCACGGCCCCCGAGGAAAAGGGCTATGCCGGACTGTCGATGCTGTTGGTGCCAAAACCACGGGGGACGCAGGCTGACCTGTTTCCTGCGGCCGGTATGTCAGGTAGTGAAATCGAAGTGCTCGGTTATCGCGGCATGCGCGAATATGCGCTTCAATTTGATGGCATGATTGCCGCTGATAAGGCGCTTTTGGGTGATGCAGAAGGGCAGGGCTTTAAGCAATTGATGCGCACATTCGAAGGCGCGCGCATGCAAACCGCGGCGCGCGCGGTGGGGGTCGCGAAACGCGCTTTGGAGCTGGGTTTGGATTATGCCATCAACCGCAAGCAATTCGGCAAAACTATCATCGGGTTCCCGCGCGTGGCCGATAAGCTTGCCATGAGCTTGGCCGATTTTGTGATGACACGCGAACTGACCTATGCCGCGGCTCGTGCCAAGGACTCTGGAAAAAGATGCGACATTGAAGCGGGCATGGCAAAGCTGCTTGCCGCCCGCGCTGCGTGGAGCAATGCCGACGCCGCGTTGCAAATTCATGGCGGCAATGGCTATGCACTGGAATATGAAATCAGCCGCATTTTGTGCGACGCCCGCATATTGAATATTTTTGAAGGCGCCGCGGAAATTCAGGCGCAGGTCATTGCCAAGGGCCTTATCGAAGGACGAAATGCATGAGCGCATGGGATGCATGGATCGGGCGCGCGGAGGTGCGGACAGATCGTATCGACGGCGGTTTGGCGTCGCGCTGGCTTGCGACACTGGATCGCGCTGCGCCGCGTGCGGGCACCGTGGCACAGGGTTTTCATTGGTGCCTGTGCGTGCCTGACGCCTCGACAGCCCAGCTTGGCGTTGACGGGCATCCCGCGCGTCATGATAGCCCGGACAGCTTCCTTCCCCCTGTGCCGCTGCCCCGTCGGATGTGGGCATCAAGTAAAATGGAATTTTTTGCGCCCTTGATTGTGGGCGAGGCAGTTTCGCGAACATCGCGGATTATCTCCATTACCGAAAAATCAGGCGGATCGGGCCAATTGGTCTTTGTTGATGTTGCGCATGAAACCACTGGCGAAGCGGGCCTTGCAGTGCGTGAGGTACAGAGCATCGTCTATCGCGACGCTGCGGCATCCGATGCGCCTTTGTCCCCACCTGTTTTCGGTGACCAGACATTTGATGCAAGCGGTTGGGAAAGCCACCATATGCTTGTGCCATGCGCGCCACTGCTGTTCCGTTTCTCCGCGCTGACCTTTAACAGCCACCGCATCCATTATGACTTGCCTTATGCGCAAGACGCGGAACGCTATCGTGGCCTTGTGGTCCACGGCCCGCTTACGGCGACATTGTTACTCGACTTGGCACGCCGCGAGTTTGGCGACAACGCACTGGCAAATTTTGCTTTTAGAGGTCTTTCGCCCGCGATCTGTGGCGAGGCTTTGCATCTGGTGATGCGCGCGCAGGATGGCGCAATTGAACTCGGCGCTTTTGCCGCCGATGGGCGGCACGTTATGGCGGCTTCGGCCATCAAGAAAGTTTGAAATGACCGATACGGACAACATCTCTGAAATCCGACGTTCGGTGCAGGCATTATGCGCCGAATTCCCGGGTGCATATTGGCGCGAAAAAGACAGCGCGCGCGCCTATCCTGCAGAATTTGTCGATGCACTGACTAAAGCGGGGTTTCTGGCTGCGTTGATACCCGAAAGCTATGGTGGGTCAGGGCTAAAGCTGGATGATGCAGCGGTGATTATGGAGGAAATCCAAGCCGCCGGGTGCAACGGCGCGTCGGCGCATGCGCAGATGTACATCATGAATACGCTGCTGATATATGGCAGCGAGGAACAAAAACAGGCATATCTGCCGCGTATTGCCACCGGCGAATTGCGGTTGCAGGCTTTTGGCGTTTCCGAACCTACTAGCGGCACAGACACGCTGTCTTTGCGGACTGTCGCCGTGCGGGACGGTGACGAATATGTTATCAACGGCCAGAAGATTTGGACAAGCCGCGCGGAATATTCCGACTTGATGATGTTGCTCGCGCGGACAACGCCGCGTGAAGATGTTGCCAGCAAAACCGAGGGGCTTTCGATCTTTTTGGTCGATATGCGCAAAGTCGTCGGGCCAAAATCCGAAGCCGGTGGCGGTATGACGATCAAGCCAATCCGTACGATGATGAACCATTCGACGACCGAGGTTTTCTTCGACGATATGCGTATACCCGCTTCCGCGCTGATTGGCGAAGAGGGCAAGGGCTTTCGCTACATCCTATCGGGTATGAATGCTGAGCGTATCCTGATTGCCGCAGAATGCATTGGCGACGCCAAATGGTTTATCAAAAAAGCGACCGATTACGCGAGCGAGCGTAATGTTTTCGGGCGTGCTATTGGCCAGAATCAAGGTGTCCAATTCCCGATCGCGCGGTGTTATGCGCAAATGTGTGCAGCCGAACTGATGGTGCATCATGCCGCGCAGGTGTTTGACGCAGGCGGCAATCCAGGCGCCGAGGCCAATATGGCCAAATTGCTTGCCTCCGAAGCAAGCTGGGCCGCTGCCGACATGTGCGTGCAAACGCATGGTGGCTTTGGATTTGCCGAAGAATATGACGTCGAACGCAAATTTCGCGAAGCACGGCTCTACACCGTTGCGCCGATCAGCACGAACCTGATCCTCAGCTATCTTGCGGAACATGTGCTCGGCCTGCCGCGCAGTTATTGAGAAGGAATTAGCCCATGAATTTCGAACTCGCTGAAGAGCATCGGATGCTCAAAGACCTTGTCCGCAAATTTGTGGACGCGCACCTCATGCCGCTCGAAACCGAAGTATTGGCGCGCGAGACAGCGGGCCACGGCAGCTATCTGACGAAGGATGAGCAGGCGCGGGTCGATGCCGTTTCCAAAGATCTTGGCCTTTGGGGGCTTGATGCACCCGAAGAAGTCGGCGGCATGAACCTGCCGATGGTCGCGATGGTGGGCGTGGGTGAGGAACTCGGGCGGACGGTAACACCCTATACAATTCCACCAGATTCGCCCAATCTGCGTATGATGATGGCTGCCGCTGACGAAAAGCAACGCGAACATTATCTTGCCCCTTATGTGCGCGGAGAGACGATTTCGGCCATCGGCATTTCAGAGCCGGGTGCTGGCGCTGATCCGCAGTTGATGAAAACCACTGCAGTTCAAGACGGCGACGATTGGATTATCAACGGCCGCAAAATCTGGATTACCAAAGCATATGAGGCCCATTTCACCATATTGATGGCGGTAACCGACAAAAATGCGGAAGGCCGCAACGGAATGTCCGCATTCCTGGTGGACCGGGATACGCCCGGGTTCAACGTCCTGCGCAAAATTCCGATGATAGACGGCACTGCGACCTATGAAATTGCACTCGATGATTGCCGTGTTCCGGGGTGGAAGTTGCTTGGGAAACGTGGGCAAGGATTTCTGCCGATGCAAGTGCGACTGGGCACAAGGCGGATTGAAATGGCGTCTTGGTCGATTGGCATGGCGCAGCGCGCGCTCGATATGATGGTCGAATATGCACCGCAGCGGGTCACATTTGGAAAGCCGCTTTCGTCACGGCAGACCGTGCAAAACTGGGTATCGGATGCTGCAACGCGCATTCATGCCATGCGGTTGATGACATATGACTGTGCATGGAAAATGGATGAGGGCCGCGACACGCGGCAGGAAATCTCGATGATTAAATCCTATTGCACCGAAACCGCATATGACATTGTCGACCATGCGATGCAGATGTTTGGCGGCATGGGTATGACGCGCGAAATGCCGCTCTATTTGCTGTCGAACAAGCTGCGTACGATGCGCATTTACGATGGACCAACCGAAATTCACAACTGGGTGGTGGCGCGCGACTTGCTTGGAACGCGCGACTGATCTAGCCAAAATAAGAACATAACGCCGGAGGAGGGCGCAAAACGATGACCTATGAGACGATTACTTTGGATGTTGCGGACAATATCGCGACAATCACGCTCAACCGTCCCGAACGCATGAATGCGTGCTCGCTTGAGATGGCGGGCGAGATAAATGACGCCGTTTCCAATGGCCTTGCCGACGCACGTTGCCTTGTTATTACGGGGGCTGGTCGTGGCTTTTGCTCAGGTGCCGATCTTTCCGCGCGGGGCGACCGTTCGGTGGCGCGGGGCGAGGGGAGCTACATCGCGCTTACCCGTCATTATAATCCGTTGATGATGAACCTCGCGCGCCTCAATATGCCCATCATTACCGCCATCAATGGTGCGGCTGCCGGGGTAGGTTGCTCAATCGGGCTGTGCGGTGATTTTGTCATTGCAAGCAAATCTGGCTATTTTCTTCAGGCCTTCGTCAACATCGGCCTTGTGCCAGACGGCGGGGCATCGTGGATGCTTCCGCGCTTGGTCGGCAAAGCCCGTGCGACTGAGATGATGCTGCTCGGTGAGAAAATTTCCGCAGAAAAGGCCGCGGATTGGGGCATGATTTACAAATGCGTTGAGGACGAAGCGCTTCAGGCGGAAACACGCGCTCTCGCCACCCGCCTCGCCAACGGCCCAACGGTGGCTTATGCGGTGATGCGCAAAAATATCCTGACTGCGCTGGAAAACTCCTACGCCGAACAATTGCTCGCTGAAGCAGAAGGGCAACGCATCGCCGGCAGTTCAACCGACGCGGCAGAAGGTACGAAAGCCTTTGTTGAAAAGCGCAAGGCTGCGTTTACGGGGCAGTGATCGGCTGGTTAATTGAAGCAGGGTCGCCTCAATTACCCGGATGCCCATCGCTGCTGCAAAGGGCATCCGGCGGCCTGTACATATCATTCCCTTGCGCCTTTCGCTTGTGCAGGGATAGAAGCAGGTACACACGCTGGGGTGTAAAATGCGAGGGAAATGGTTTTGGGGATGATTGAACAACCTGCCAATGGCCAACTATCTGGTCACCCCAAAGGCCTATACTATTTATCTTTTACCGAAATGTGGGAGCGCTTTTCCTTTTATGGAATGTCCGCGCTGCTGACGCTGTATATGGTGAAAGAGCTGCTGCTGCCTGAAAATGCGGCACAGGTCATTGGGCTAGCCGCACTACGCAATATGTTCGAATTCCGCGGGCCGATGAGCGATGTGGCTTTTTCGGCGATCATTTATGGCTGGTATGCGGGCCTTGTCTATTTTACGCCTATCGTTGGGGGGTGGGTTGCCGACCGGATATTGGGTGCAAAGCGCACGGTGATGGTCGGTGTCGTGCTAATGAGCGCAGGGCATGTGGCCATGTCCTTTTATACAAGCTTCTTATTTGCGCTGTTGCTGCTGATCCTCGGGTCTGGGTTTCTCAAGGGGAATATCTCCGCGCAGGTCGGCGCACTCTATCCGCGTACGGATGAGTCTATGCGGTCACGCGGCTTCACCATTTTTTCGACGGGCATTTGCATTGGCGCAGCCAGCGGGCCGTTTGTGACCGGTTTGGTTGCCGCTATCTATGGCTGGCACGCGGGGTTTGCGGTTGCGGCAGCTTTGATGTTGATTGCGCTCGTGGCATATATTTTGGGCCAACGGCACTTGCCGGACGACCGCCCCGTGGCGCCCAAACGGGAAAAGGCGCCCGCCATGACCGCCGCTGAACGGAAACGTGTGGCGGTACTTTTGCTTGTTATTGCGCTGACCATACCTGCTGAAATTGCATATCCGATGGTGTGGAGCATCGGCATATTGTGGGTCGATCAATATGTGAACTTGGCCACCTCGCTTGGCGCGGTGCCATCGAGCTGGTTTGCGTCGATGGACTCGATTGGTGCCATTCTTGCCGCGCCTGCGTTGATTACATTCTGGGCATGGCAGGCCAAGCGCGGCATCGAGCCAAGTAGCGTTACCAAAGTAGGCATTGGGACATCGATTATTGCCCTTGCCGCACTGCTTTTCGCTTATGGCAATTTAGGACTGAGTGAACCGGACAGTGTGGGTGCGGGTTGGGCAATCGCCGGTTGGCTGATCATGGGGCTCGCTTGGATGTATTATTGGCCAACGACGCTAGCCATCGTCAGCAGGGCCGCCCCTGCGGGGATGGGCTCTTTCCTAATGGGGGTCGCGTTTCTGTCTCCCTTTGTCGCACATGTGCTCGCTGGATGGGTTGGGAGCTATTTTGACCAAATGCACCCGTCTGTTTTCTGGGCTATGGATGCCGGCGTCGCTATTGTCGGTGCTATGGCCATTTTGCTGTTCCGCAAACGCCTGCAAGCTGCGCTGGACCCCGATGTTGCGGTTTAACTGGCAGGCAGCACAATTTTTTGTGCTGCGCTGAAAGGCGAGGCAGCCCTACGAAATGCGCGCGCCTTGGCGAATTAGTTCCTGCTGCACGGCGCTGATGTCAATGTCGCAAAAATCACGATCCGACTTGACCGCCAATGCGGCGGCGACACCGGCGCCTTGCCCTGCAACCGCGCAGCACATCATGTTTCGTACGGCCGCATGGCTGACCTTGTCGCCACCAATCACGCGGCCGGCGGTAATCAAATGCTTCACATTCTTGGGCAGCATCGACCGGTAAGGCAGATGGAAATAGCGCCCAGTCGTCGGCAAGATAAGATAGCCATAGCCATCAATGAATTCCGGAAAAATGCCAACGCTATCGTCAAATCTGCCTTGTTCCATCACGTCGTCTGCGCACATATTGTATACCGCGTCGATTTTCCGCGTATCACGAATGCCGAGCGTCATGCCGAAGTTGCGCAGCTTCGCGTCCTCGCAGCCGGGCATGAACGCTTGCAACGCGGCAATGGCGTGCATTGCCTGCTTACGCCCCGCCATTTCGCCATGCGTCAGCGCATCGGGGTCGGTGCCGTCGAGATAGAGATGGCACATATTGAGATAGGTGAGATCCCCTTGATCTGAAACGGTACCCCAAGTGCCGGCCATTGTTTTAACGCTGTCGGGGATAAGACCTGCTTCCAACGCCTTTTGAAACGGCTTGCGCAAAAAGGGCGAGAACATCTGGTCTTCTTTGCCGCTGGTGATCACTTCCCACTCACCGCCCACGGCCCAGTCTCCATAGGTCTGGGGGTCGGCCTTGACCGCATCAATGAACCGCGTCTTATTGACGCCGCACATCGAAAACATAACTGAGACCGACATCATCTCATCGACCGGGTGCATATGCGTTGGGGCGCCGGCCCGGTGGGCGATGTCGGCATCTCCCGTTGCGTCAATGACTCGCTTGGCGAGGATAGCTTCACGTCCCGCCTTGCTCTCCACAATCACGCCGCGGATCGTGTTTCCGTCCATGATCGGTGCAACACATAATCGGTGGAGCATCGGGACGACGCCTGCTTCCTCAACGAGCGTGTCTGCGACAAATTTGAAGGCTTCTGCATCCAGACTGTGGCTGATGGATTGCGGCTCAGGCATGGCTGCGCCCATCGATTTTGCCCGGTCTTCGAACTCCCGCCCAATGCCTTCGCTGTCGATAGTCGCCGGATGCCGATACCAGGCAAAACCCTCGACACCGACTTGGGTAATATTGCCACCAAAACAGCCATAGCGCTCAAGCAATGTCGTTTCGACGCCCGCCCGTGCCGACGCCAATGCTGCAGCGAGGCCCCCGGGACCGGAGCCAATAACGAGAACATCCGTCTGGCGGATCACGTCAATTTGGCGTGCAGGCTCAAAAATGGTTTGTGTCATCTCTGGGCAACTTCCCAATCTGGCGCGACATAAAAAGGTGCGTTGGACGGGGCAAGCATTGGCTTCCCAAGGATGTGATCTGCACCCTTTTCACCAATCATGATCGTCGGCGCATTCAGATTGCCCGTGGTGATGGTCGGCATAATGCCGCTATCGACAACGCGCAGTCCTTGGACACCGATGACACGCAATTCAGGGTCAACCACCGCCATCGGGTCACGCGGGCTGCCCATTTTGCATGTACAACTGGGGTGCAATGCGCTTTCGACATGTTTGGCGATAAAGGCGTCAATCTGCGCATCAGAGACACAGTCAGCGCCGGGTTGAATTTCACGTCCGCGAAATGGTGCAAAGGCTGGCTGCTGAAAAATCTCGCGCGTCAGCCGCACACAGGCCCGCATCTCCGCCCAATCGTCGGGATGGCTCATATAATTGAACAGGATTTTGGGCTTATCGTGCGGGTCGGCGCTTTTGAGCGTCACTGTGCCTCGGCTCTTGGAACGCATAGGGCCGACATGGGCTTGAAAGCCATGTTCGGTTGCCAGCGACGATCCGTCATAATTGATCGCCATTGGAAAGAAATGATATTGGATATCGGGATATTTTATCCCGGCACGGCTGCGGATGAAGCCGCAGCTTTCAAACTGGTTTGATGCCCCCAAACCCGATCGCCCGAACAGCCATTGCGCGCCAACCATCGCTTTGCCGAGAAGATTTGCTCTGCCGTACAATGTGATAGGTTGGGTGCAGGCCATTTGAAAATAAAATTCCAGATGATCCTGCAAGTTTGCGCCGACACCGGGGCGGTCAGCGCGCACTTCGATGCCATGCTGTTGTAACTCATCTGCGGGACCGATGCCTGAAAGCTTCAGCAGCTGAACCGAATTGATAGGGCCGCCCGACAGGATGACTTCGCGCGTAGCGTGCAGCTGATGCATCTGCCCCGCTTGTTCATATTCCACGCCAACCGCGCGCGTACCTTCAAACAGGATGCGGGTCACCAGCGCCTTTTCAATGACTTTTAGATTTGGTCGCTTGCGGGCTTCATAGAGATAGGCCTTAGCCGCCGAGCAGCGTGTGCCGTCGCGCACCGTCATATCCATTCGGCCAAAGCCTTCTTGGGCATAGCCATTATAGTCTTCGGTCAGGGCATAGCCTGCCTGTTGCGCCGCATCGAGCCAAGCCTGGTGCAGCGGGTTGTCCAGCGGGCCATAGCTGGTCGACAGGGGGCCATCTCCGCCCCGATATTCATTTCCGCCTTCGGCGCGGCCTTCGGCGCGTTTGAAATAAGGGAGTACGTCAGCATAGCCCCAACCGGTTGCGCCCTCTTCTTCTTTCCAGCGCTCAAAATCGAGCGCGTTGCCGCGGACGTAGACGAGGCCGTTGATCGACGATGAGCCGCCCAAACCCTTGCCGCGCGGACAGTTCAAGCGGCGGCCATTGAGATGTGGCTCGGGTTCACTTTCATACCCCCAATTCCACCTTTTGGTGTTCATGGGATAGGCCAGTGCCGCGGGCATCTGAATGAAAATCGAGCGGTCACTGCCGCCATATTCAAGCAACACCACCTGATGCTTGCCATCGGCACTCAGCCGGTCCGCCAGCACACAACCCGCAGACCCTGCACCTACGATGATGTAATCTGCGGCGTCAATATGGGGCATCGATGGGTTCCATTGCGACATACACGCTCTTGAGCTGGGTGTAATGTTCAATCGCCGCCTTGCCGTTTTCGCGGCCAAGACCTGATTGCTTATTCCCGCCAAATGGCATTTCAATAGGTGTGATATTGTAGGTATTAATCCAGCAGGTGCCAGCCTCCAGCGCCGCGATGACACGATGCGCGCGCGGCAAGTTATTCGTGAAAATACCCGCAGCCAGACCAAAATCTGTATTGTTGGCCCGTGCAATAACCTCTGCTTCATCTTCAAAATCGAGCACTGCCATCACGGGGCCGAAAATCTCTTCGCGGACGATGGCCATATCGTCGGTACAGCCGGTGAAGATGGTCGGTTCCACAAAGGCCCCCTGCGCAAGATTGCCATCCATCACCCGCTTTCCGCCCGTAAGCAGGGTAGCGCCCTGCTGCTGACCAAGCGCGATATATCCCAGCACTTTTTCCATATGCGCCGACGAAATCAGCGCACCCATTTGGGTGACAGGGTCCAATGGATCGCCGATCACCATCGCCTGTGTGCGTGCCTTGAGTTTGGCAAGGAAAGCGTCGCGTACCGTTTTATGCACAAATACCCGCGTGCCGTTGGTGCATACCTCGCCGGCAGAATAAAAATTTGCGAGCAGAGCGCCAGAAACGGCCTCGTCCAGATCTGCATCCTCGAAGACGATCAGCGCAGATTTTCCGCCAAGTTCAAAGGTCACATATTTTAGTGTGCCCGCCGCATCGACCATAACCTTTTTGCCGGTGCCCACTTCGCCTGTCAGCGACACTTTGGCAATGTCGGGGTGGAGACTCAGCAACCGACCGGTGTCCGCCTTGCCTTGCACCACTTGGAATAGCCCATCCGGTAGGCCTGCATCGCGATAGGTTTTTTCCAGCTCAATCGCGGTAAGGGGCGTTAGCTCGGCGGGCTTAAAGATCATGGCATTGCCGCACGCAAGAGCAGGGGCTGATTTCCAGCAGGCAATCTGGATGGGATAGTTCCACGCACCGATACCTGCGACAACGCCCAAGGGTTCGCGTCGGGAATAGCCGAATGCGCCTGTACCTAGATCATGATGTTCACCGGCTATCGTGCGTGCAAGGCCAGCATAATATTCGATACAATCTGCGCCGGATAAAACATCCACCGCAATTGTTTCTTGAATGGGTTTGCCTGTATCTTGCGTCTCAAGTCGGGCGAGCATTTCGTTGCGCTCAACAAGCAACGCAGCGGCGCGGTGGAGGATGCGTCCACGTTCCACACCGGGCGTTTTTGCCCAAAGTTTTTGTGCTTCGGCGGCGCGACCCACAGCATTGTCGACCTCTGCCTGTCCGTCGATGCGTATTGTCGCGAGCAGTTGCCCTGTCGCCGGATTGATCGTGTCAAAATGCGAAGCAACCGGCGAAGGTAAAGCGGATGCGACATTTCGCGCGATGAAATCAAAGATAAGGTCCCGCGCCAACCCGTTTTGTAAAGCCCCCCCGCCATTCATAGATGCGCGCAGCCAAACGCCGTCGATCATCGCGGCTATGGTGTCCGCCATGGGGGATACATCACGCGCGTCGACCAGCTGACGCAAATCAAACTTCAAGTTGGACAACATGCGCTTTTGATGGGCGCGCTGCACGCGGGCAAGTTGCGGCACATGCAGCGCCTGTCCCCAAAAGGACAGCCAAACCCGGGCAGTCTCCTCGGCATATTCATTATGCCCAAGATGAGAATCAACCAGTGCTTGTATGCGCGCGCGGGGTCCGGCAGCGAGCCCGAGACGGACTGTTGCCTCATTATTCAGCTGACGCACTACGCAGCGGAAGGCTGCTTCGAGAAGCGCCTCTTTATTCCCAAAATAATGTACAATCAGCGCAGCCGAGACATCAGCTTGGTCCGCAACTTTATTGAACGTGAATTCAACTATCCCATATTCTGCTATAACAGAGATAGCCGAGGCAATGATATGCTGGTGACGCGTGTTAATATGTTTATGCATAACAGGTGCGTATCAAATATTGAACGTTGGTTCAATAACGATGGCGCGCGGTGTGTTCCTCTGAAGCGGTAGCTTCAATCCAGAGCTATTTCTTTCGCACCGTACATGACGACAGAGGAACCCTGCAGCAATAAATACCGATGTAATCCGCGTTTCACTGCGTGCTTAGTTCGCCCAATAGACATATTCCTGATCCTTCTTCCACCGCGCATTGAGCGGCACGTCGATCCGGATCGCGCCTTCGAGCAGGCCCGGCCATAATGGCTTGGGTAAACCGGCGTTTTGTGCGTCGATCAACTTGCGCAGTTCCGCCACGCGCGCGGGTTCCTTGGCAGCTAAGTTGATTTGCTCGGTAGGATCGGTGGCCAGGTTGAACAGCCACACCGTTTCCGGACGTTTGGAAACTTGCAATTTCCAGTCGCCTGCGCGGACAACGCGGTAATGCCCCGAACGCCAGAAAGTGACTTCGCGCTTTGGCCCAGTGCCAAGCAGGTTGAAGCTGTCCATTTTACGATCGCTGGGCACGCGCGCGCCAGTTGCCGCCGCAATCGTTGCAAACATATCAAGGTGCTGAGCGACGTCGTTGCGAACAGTACCGGGGGCGATCTTGCCTGGCCATCGCATCATCATCGGCACATGGATGCCGCCTTCGAAGAAGGTGCCTTTGTAACCACGATAAGGGGCGTTGAGATCCTTGATGCCCGTATACCACGCGCCGCCATTGTCGCTGGTAAAGATAACCAGCGTATTGTCGTCGAGGCCTGTGGCCTTCAACTTTTGCAGCACATCGCCAATCCGCCGGTCAAGTTGGCGTATCATCGCGCCATAGACGCGCTGCGTATGGTCCTTGATCTGCGGAAGGGCGTCATAATCCGATTTCAACGCCTGCAGCGGGGTGTGCGGTGCATTATAGGCGAGATACATGAAGAAAGGCCGGTTCTTGTTCGCTTCGATTGCGGCCAGTGCATTGTCGGTGAAATAGTCGGTCAGATGGCCTTTGGGACGAAAGCGATCACTGTCCCCCCAATAGACGGCATGCGGCAAGTTCGCCCATAAAAAGCGGTCGATCGGATCCCATGGTAGCTTTGCATTTACGACCTGAGGATCATCTTCGGCCATAAACAAATCCCCGCCCGAACGCATGCCAAGGCTTTCGTCAAACCCTTGCGACGTTGGGCGCAAGGGTTTGGCTTCGCCTAAATGCCATTTGCCGATATGGATGTTGTGATAGCCCTTTGCCTTCAGTATTTCTGGCAACATGATCTCTGCGTTGGGCACGCCCATGTCGGCATAGGCCGGCAGACCGTGGTTCAATTCCTTATGATAGATCGGCGGATAGGGTGACGTGCTGTCGTTATGCGCAAGGTTTGCGACAAACGCAGCCGGAACCGCCGTAAATTCAAAACCAAATCGCGTTGGATAGCGCCCCGTCATCAAGGCCGCGCGCGACGGTGAGCAGGTGGCATTGGCAGCATAGCCATTGGCAAAGCTGACGCCCTGCTTGGCAATCGAATCAATATTGGGTGTGGGCACCGCTCCACCGGCGACCCCGCCACCATAAAGCGAAATGTCGTTCATCCCCAGATCGTCGGCGACAATCAAGATCACATTGGGTGGACGTTTGTCGGAGGGCGCCACCGCAGGGCCTTGCGCCCATTCAACGGGACGGTTTTCGGCAATGGGTTCGCGTAATTGACCAATAATGCCGGGAAGATAAATTTTATATTGCTGAAAGCCGAAATAGCTCGCGCCTATCAATAGCGCCAACGCCCCAATCCATGTGCGTTTTCTCATCTAAGTATCTCCGGCTGGTGTAAACGCGACCGCTGAACGGACAGCCACAAAAAAAGCAGTATAACGGGTAACGAAATCAGGCTGGCATAATGTTCGGGTGGGTGATGGCCGCTGACGGGTATATGCTTTATCCAACCCGACCAAGCCAGCAATAAACGCTCGATCAGCGACACAAAAAGAAACAGAGGCACCAGTGCGCGGTAACGCAATGCAACCAGCAGCGTGACTACGCCATGTGCAATCTGTGTTGCGCCCGCCCACGCAAACATGCCGAAGATCATTGTTGGATTATGACTGAGATCCAGACCTGCAATAACACCCGCGCCTCCATCGGGTAGGAAGCTATGGATCGCGCCCGGCACGATCCATGCAATACCATAGAATGCCAAAAACCAAGCTGCGTAGCGTGAACCACGATATTGATCGTTGGTGCTAGGGGGCAAGTAGACGTTCATCCCACAAAGCCCCATAGCGCGCGCGTTGCAAATGCCGTTATCCGTCTGACCTTGAACATCTTCAATATGTCCCAATCTCCAGCTTATCGATCTATATTCCGCCCGGATATGGACATAATCAACCAACCAGTTGCCATGACGACGGCGGCAAAACCGGTCATCCAGTTGGCCGTGCCCCAAAACCCCAAGGCTGCGCCATAGTGCAGCAAAGCAAACAAAAGTGAACCACCAAGAAGATATGGCGGTGCATGGCGCGCGGAAACGGCACCAACATTCATGAAAGTTGCACATGCTATGCTGGCCATGCTGTGCATGAATTGAATTTGGGCACCGATCCGCACAAGCGAGGACAGATGCTCAGGCAGATGCGCCGAAAGAATAAGGGCCAAGACCGACGCGAGCGCGTTGACCGTGGCAAGGCGCATCCATAAGCGCCGATTCCATTGCATTATGTGCTGCTCCGTAAGCCGCGCATCATCCTGCGCTTGTAAACAATGCAATGTGCGTCAGCGCCGCAAGCAAAGCCAGAACCAATGCGACAGTTACCCGCGGACTGAGATAAAAAGACACAACGCGCTGCGTAGGGAATGAAAACGTAGCAAGCGTACCCAGCAGCTTGTCAGGATGGCCTTCTTTAAAAGCGGGATCCATAACCAACTTCATCATGTCACGGCGACTGCGGTATCGCATCATGCCAAAGATCGTCCAGTCGGGATCCGCCTCGGTGTTCCAAGCATCGATATAGCCGCCAACCTTGCGCCCGACCATGCCGGGATGGCCGCCATTGCGGAACAGCACCGGCATGAAGCGTTTGGAATAGCGCTTGAGCAGGTCAAAGCCTTGAACCATCTGTCCGGTTTGGGGGTCCTCAACTTGCTCCATCTGGGCTTTAACGAGATTGAGCATGACAAACTCTCGGCCGTCATCTCCTTCAAGGAATGCACGCAGAATATCCGCGCTGTTTCCTGTCGCTTCGAAACGTCCGGCCATTTGCGCGAGAAAAGCATCAATTTCTGCCTGTTTCAGCGGGCCAGACCAATTGTCATACCAGAGCCGAAACAGACCATAAGCGAGTAAGGCCGTGCCCCATATCATCCATATAGCCATGCCCTTAGCTACCCATCTTCTTGGCGCGTTCGGCATCACGCCGCGCCTTTGCCGCTTGTTGGCAGGCCGGTGAGGTTTTTTTGATATTCTTGATCAAACAGGCGCGCACCTTGTCGCGGCTAAAGGTTGCTAATTCTGCCGAGCAATATTGCCGGATATCCGGCATGCAAGCTTCGCGCACAGTGTTTTGCGCCGCCAGCGGCGCCGCAGACAGCAGCATGGCCGACGTCGCCATAATGAGCATTTTTTTCGACATCTTGACCCACCTCCTCAACTAGCTTTTTTATTTGATGTTATTGGCATTAATTGTGCCAAAATATATTTGCAATCGCTTTTGTGGCCACCTCTAGCGCTCATTTTGGGCAAAATATCTTGCACTAGTGCACATTTAGCGCGAAATGCGGGCTATGACCGACCATGTGCACAAAATGACCTTATCATCCGCCACACTTGTGGCTGATGGCCGGCGCGAAAGAAGCCGATCCAGCAGGAGCAAGATTGTCGCTGCTTTGCTCGACTTGATCGGTAAGGGCGAATTCGACCCCAGCACGGCGCGGGTCGCGGAGGTTGCGGGCGTCGGGCTCCGTTCGGTTTTTCGACATTTTAACGATATGGATGCACTTTACCGAGAAGTTGGCGAATTGATTGCGGCGCAGGTGATGCCCATCATCCTCGTACCGCCAACTGGCGCAACTTGGAAAGAGAAGCTGTTCGACATATCCAATCGTCGCGCCAAGATTTTCGAGACGATTTTGCCCTATCGAATTTCATCCAGCCTTAGGCGTTTCAATTCCCCGTATCTGATGCAGGACTATCGCTGGATGCAGCGGTTCCAATGGGAAACCATTGATGTTCATTTGCCAACGACGGTAAAGGCAGATCTGGCGGCGGGGCGCGGGCTCAATGTCATATTGAGTTTCCAAACATGGCAAATGTTACGGCACGATCAAGAACTTTCCGTTGAAGATGCCAAGGCTGTTGTGCAGCGTTTGTTGGGCGATGCTCTGGCCAGCATGCCGGAGACGTGATGCCGCGCTCCGGCTTTGCATTGGGTCTTATGCTGCTGCTGCACTCTGGCTGCAGCGATATATCCGGGCCGTCGGAGCCAATCTGCAAGGGCGTGTCAGGCAACAATATGGTTTGGGTTCCAGGCGGCAGCTTCGTGATGGGTGATGATGCCCGTTATGCTGAAGAAGGTCCGCCGCAGACCGTTATGGTCAAGGGATTCTGGATCGATACACATGAAGTGACCAACGCCGAATTCGCCGCCTTTGTAAAGGCCACCGGTTACAAGACCATGGCCGAGCGCGATCCGCCCAAGCTGCGCAATGCACCGCCAGAAATGCGTGTCCCGGGTTCGGCGGTGTTCAATGTCCCGTCAGACGCCGACCCGCGCTGGTGGCACTGGGTTTCAGGCGCGCAGTGGCGACATCCCTCTGGGCAGAATGAAAGCATCACCGGGCGCGGCCGCGAACCTGTTGTTCAGATCGCATATCAGGATGCCGAGGCCTATGCCCGATGGGCAGGGAAAGAATTGCCGAGCGAAGCCCAATGGGAATATGCTGCGCGCGGCGGCACGGCGGCTTTGCCGGAGCCGCTTGATGCGAAGGGGAAGCCGCAAGCAAATTACTATCAAGGCGTCTTCCCGGTCAAAAATCTGAACACAGATGGCTATGTCGGGCGCGCCCCAGTTGGCTGCTTTGAGCCAAATGGATTTGGTCTGTATGATATGGTTGGCAATGTCTGGGAATGGACCAGCGCCAAAGGATCGCGCGCCGACGCCAGCGAGGCAGTGAACATCATAAAAGGCGGCTCTTACCTCTGCGCCGCCAATTACTGCGCGCGCTATCGCCCCGCCGCGCGTCAATTTCAGGAACGCGGGCTCGGAACCGACCATATCGGATTCCGATTGGTTGACACGAAGAAGGCTGCGCCAACTTCTTGACCCGCTATTCATAATATGGCACTTGAAGTGTCAATAGAACTTATCTTAGGGGTCATATCTTGAAAATCCTTCGCACACCTGACAGCGCCTTTGCCGATATCCACGATTTTCCTTTTGCTCCCAATTATTTGGAAATTGCTGACCCATCAGACGGTACGCCATTGCGCGTGCATTATGTTGATGAAGGGCCACGCGATGCGCCTGTGGTGCTGATGATGCATGGCGAGCCAAGCTGGAGCTACCTTTACCGCCATATGATTGGCCCGGTCGTCGCGGCAGGCTTTCGCGTTGTCGCGCCTGACCTGATTGGCTTTGGAAAATCGGACAAGCCAACCAAAAAAGCCGACTATAGCTACGCACGCCACGTGGGCTGGATGCGGCAGTGGATCGAGGCGCTTGACCTGACCAATATGACGCTCGTCTGTCAGGATTGGGGTTCGTTGATTGGCCTGCGCCTTGTCGCGGAAATGCCGGATCGCTTTGCCAGCGTCGTGCTGTCCAATGGCGGCCTGCCCGAAGGCGGTCCTGCGCCCCGCGCTTTTGCCATTTGGCGTGCCTTTTCACAATGGAGCCCATTCTTCCCCATCGGCAAAATCGTTAACGCTGGGGCAAAGCGTGCGCTCAGCGCTGCCGAGATTGCGGCTTATGACGCACCTTTTCCGAACAGCAGCTACAAGGCCGGCGCGCGGATATTCCCGACTTTCGTTCCGTTTGAGAACAATGTCGCGGTGCCCGATCAGAAGCGCGCCTGGCAAGTGTTTGAGCAATGGGAAAAGCCGTTCCTGTGCTGCTTCAGCGACGGCGATCCCGTAACACGCGGCGGCGAGAGCAGGTTTATTGGCCGCGTTCCTGGTACCGCGGGTCAGCCCCATTGCACGTTGAAGGGCGGGCACTTCATTCAGGAAAATGATCCGCAAGGCTTCGTCGACTGCATCCTAAAAATACGTTAGATATGAAGGTCTTGCGAACCCCAGAAGCCGTGTTCGCCGGCATTCGGGACTATCCCTTTGTGGCGCATTATCTGGAAGTCGATGCGCCGAACACGCCACCCTTGCGCCTCCATTATGTAGATGAAGGGCCAAGCGATGCTGCGCCCATCTTGCTGCTCCATGGCGAACCAACTTGGTCCTATCTTTACCGCAAATTTATACCAGTGCTGGCAGGCGCTGGGCACCGCGTGCTGGCACCTGATCTGATCGGCTTTGGCAAGTCTGACAAGCCGACGAGCCGTGACGATTATAGCTATGAACGGCATGTCGCGTGGATGGGTGACTGGCTGACGCAACTTGATCTGAACAATATCACGTTGTTCTGTCAGGATTGGGGTGGGTTGATTGGTTTACGGCTTGTTGCCGCCTTTCCGGACCGTTTTGCGCGGCTGGTGATTTCAAACACCTATTTGCCCATAGGCGAGAATATCAGTGCAGGTTTCGATGCCTGGCGAACGTTCAGTCAGGTCACTCCGGAATTCAAGACCGGTCGGATTGTTGATGGCGGTTGTAATCGCGCACTGACCAGTGCTGAAATCGCCGCTTATGACGCCCCGTTCCCCGATGAAAGCTTTAAGGCCGGCGCCCGCAAGTTTCCCGTGCTCGTACCCATAACGCCAGAGCATCCCTCGGTATCCGAAAATCGCGCGGCCTGGGCACAGCTTGAATGCTTCGAAAAGCCGGTGCTCACTTGCTTTGGTGATCAGGATAAGGTGCTAGGTCATCTTGATACGGAAATTCAGCGGCGCATTCCCGGCGCTAAGGGGCAACCACATTGCCGGATTGACGCTAGCCATTTTTGTCAGGAAGATCAGCCCGAACAGCTTGTCGACCTCATCCTCAATTTTATCGCTGCACAGACATAAGTTGGGCTGCGCGGATCAGGTCAATGCGATCCGCGTCACCTGATCCATCGAGCACCAATAGAAATCTTGATACCAGCCTGGTGAGGGAAACACCACGCCTTGCATCAACCCTCCTGTTTCAACCCGCGCAACGATCGCTCCGCTGGAGATATCGAGCAGAACGATTGCTTCGCGGCGCTGATAATCATTCGTGCAAATCAGGCCACTTTCGGGAAAATGCAGCATGTGGCTGGCGCAGCCCAAACCATCTTGCCGCCACAGTGGCACGAGCGCGCGTTTCTCTTCCTCGAAGCGGAAGCCGCAAATGACGCGATTGGCGCTGTCATATGCGATGACAATTTGCCGTGCTTCGTCCCAAAGCGGCGGGTTGGTGACGCTGCCACCCGGCAAACCGCTCACGTCGATGGACTGCCAGTCTTCAGCATCGGCGAGTGCAACGCGGATGAGCCGGTTGGGTGCCTGCGCAACGCCGCGCCCGACCATATTTGTACGATAGCGATGCTGGCCGTTGTCCATCAGCCAAAGGTGCCGGTCCCCGATTACCGCATCCCAACCATGGCTGCGTTGGCTGTCGCCGATATAGGGGCAGGACCAGCTATCGTCGCGCCGCAGGGCAGTGCCATCCCAATGATAGCGGGTTAATGTCCGTACACCGACGACATAGACGGTATTTCCAACCGCGCTGAGTCGCGCCACCGATGGCTCGGCACAATCGAGCGGTGGACAGACCAGAGCCAAATCGTCCGGATCGATCACGCAAAGCTGTGCTGTGGAGCGAGCCGAGAGATTCTTCGTTACAATCAACCCGCAATCGAGGATCACAAAACTGTTATAGGGCTGATTGACCGGCAATCTCGCTGCTGCGCGGACAGTGAGATCTGCGCGGGCGAGGCGATGGATGTGACGCCCATAGACGGTGTACAGATCACCATTGCGGTGAATAGCCATCCCGCCCGGCCACATCGGTCCGCCATCAAGGCGGGGGCTGCGGGCGATGGCGCGCAGCGTCAACGGATCGATACGTTCGACCTGCGCGGTGGTCGGCAGTCCGATCTGCGATCGCAGCGCCTGATGGGTCAGCACGAAAATCTCGCCCGGATCGCCGAGCACGGTCATCGTCGTCATCAACCGGCGCCGCGAGGTGGCCGCGAGCCGCAGACTGGCAGGTTCTGTCAGAGCCTGAGGATCGGGTGTCGACTGTAACCGGCGAGGGCCACCGTCCTCGCTGGGCCAGGGGCTAGGCCAATAGCCCTTCACCGGGGATTCCGCCGTCTGCGCCACCAGATCACGGCCGCTGCTGTCATCAATAATAGGACACCCATAGGCCATAATCTGAGCAGCCGAGGGAACAGCAACGTGCGCATCGCATTGGCAAAAATCTGTTTGGGCGCCGTGTAACCTTCTGGCATCGGCAACACTTTGTTTGCCTTGGCAAAGGCAACATAATCCTTTTGCATGTCCGCAAAGCGGGCTGGGTCGGAGCCCGATAAATCTAAGGTCTCTCCGGGATCGGCGCTGATGTTGTAAAGCCGCCAGCGGCCATCTCCATAAGGCGGCAAGTTTTTGACGAGCTTGTAATCGCCTTTGAACAACACGGCATTGCCAGACAATTCATAGCCCAATGGTGCGTCTTTTGCATGGACCGACGATGCGCTGCCTGTGAGCATGGGGGACAGGTCCGCCCCGATCATTGGCTCGACGCTGCGCCCGAAAAAGCTGCCTTGCTGCGGCGTGATTTTGGCGAGATTTAGTAAAGTCAGCGATATATCGGTGACATGCGCAAAACCGGTCGCAATGCTGCCGCCTTTGATCGCTGGGTTGCCTGGCCAGGCTATGACCATCGGGACACGCAAGCCACCTTCGCTCGCGGTAAATTTGTATCCACGCAGCGGCGATACCGATGCGCTGGCAAATCCAGCACCTTGTGCGGTCAGCGAACCCGGGCGCCCTTGTTGGGCGATGCTTTGATTATATTCTTGATTGGCGTTCCAGCGTGCAAATGCACCCATGTTCATCGGATCTGTGGCTTCTGCGCCATTGTCAGATAGAAATACAAAGATGGTGTTATCATAAGCGCCGATGGCCTTTAGATGCGCGATCAATCGGCCGATTTCACGGTCCATCGCCGTGCCCATGCCAGCATAAGCGGCCATCGCACCACTACGTTGCCGCCGCTGCTCTGCCGACAATTTTGACCAATCACCACTGGTCTTCATGGTCACCGTTGGAACGCCTGCAGGCATCACGCCTTTGGCGATCGCAGCGGCGCGGCGTTCGGTGCGCAGCACAGTCCAGCCCGCATTGTAGCGCCCCGCATAAGCCGCAATGTCAGCATCTCGCGCCTGCACCGGAATATGGTTCGCTATGAAATTGACGGATGCCAGAAAAGGCTTTCCGCTCGCCTTGCCGCGGTCGATGTAACCAATCATCTTATCGACAATAAGCGTTGAGGAGTAGAAGCGCCTGGGCAGTTTTGCGGGCTTTCCATCCTCGCTCCACTCGGTCTTGTCGTAAATCAGGAGGTTGGGCTTATCTTCAAAATTGTCTGCGCCCGATTGCGCGAGGGCGAGCGCGTGATCATAGCCCCGCGCTGTCGGCAGGGTATCGCGCGTATGCCCCAGATGCCATTTTCCGGTCAGATAGGTACGGTAGCCGCCAGCACGTAGCTGGTCAGCGATGGTCACTACCCGGTTGGTGAGGTGCGCTTCATAGCCTGGCTTGCCAAGATGTTCCGGCGGGATTGTCTCAGGCATATTCCCGAGGCCAGCGCGGTGGTTGATCACCCCGGTTTGCAACATGGCGCGCGTTGGCGAGCAGGATCCCGCCACGTGGAAGTTCGAAAAACGAACACCCTTGGCAGCAAGTGCGTCGATATTGGGGGTCGCAATTTCCCCGCCAAAGGCCCCTACATCCGTAAAGCCCCAATCGTCGGCAAGGAGGATGACGATATTGGGGCGTTTCGCCGGTGCTGGCTGTGCGCCAAGCGTTGCCGAGCTGAGCAACGCAAACGCCGTCATGAGGGTTGCCGGTGCCTTCAGGTTCATTGGTTCAGCAATGCGTTGAGACAACCGGTCTGCGCGAGCAGCGGATCGATGCGCCCGCGCGCAGCTGCATCGAGCGCGGCGTAGCGCGCGCGCAAGTCGGCCAGGCACTTTACCTGATATTTGAAGACGCCTTGCGTATAGGGCAGGCCCATGGCCGTGATGCTGAACATTTCGTCTCCAGCTTCAATCGCGGCGGCGTTTGCGCGCAGGAAGGGCATGTAGATTTCGCCCACCTGTTTCAACCAGGCGGTGATAATAGGGGCGAAGGGTGTATCCGCACCGGTGATTTCTGTGTCCCATTCCCCGTCTATTCCAGACATATCGTCAATATGGAGCAGCCAGCGAAAGCTGTAGGGATAATCGTTGCGCATCATTGTCTGCGCCGTGGGGTCAACACCAAGCTGTGAAAGCTGCCCGTACATACTGAATTCAGCAAGGCTGGGGCGGGTGCCGAACAGGCAGTGTTGATCCACCACATGCGCCTCCAGCGCGCTCAGCAGCGCGCGGGTTGAGGCCACGATCAGTGGGAAATTTTCAGCCGTGCAACCGACGATCGCCATGCGGCCGACTTGGCGCGCGCGGAACTGTTCGGCATATCGCTGGCTCGTCTCCAACCCGCCGCCCTTCATCGCATCAAAAGCGAGCCATCGGCTCATCTGGATCTGGTCTACTTCGTCGAGCCAACGGTAACCAAACATTGCCTTTGTTACCCATTCATCGGCGAAATCCTCAATAAGATGTGCGATGAAGGCGCGTGCTGGATCGGGCGGGATCACTGAACGCTCGGCGTGCCGTGCCTCCAGATCATAGATGAGTGGTGTCGAATCATTGTGGAATGTCCCATCGGGATATTCCACAATAGGTATGACAGGGGCTTTGACTTTGCTCAGCGCATCGCGGGAGCCTGCGCCGTGCACCCACAAATGCTGGATACGCCGATACCGCATAAGCGCGCGGATCTTCATCGAGTAAGGTGAACCCAGTGCTCCGTTGATTGCATACATTGGGCGTGATCCTTACATTAAATTGTCTTCGGTAATTGTGCTTTTGCCTGCTGGCAGCGTTAAGATCATGCCGTCTTCGCCCACCACAATCGGTCCGCCAAAGCGTTTGGTCGCGTCACCCAGAAAAGCGGGGTAGAAGAATTTCGAAGGGATGGCGGGGACGATATGGCTGAGCAGTAATTGTTTCACGCCTGCTTCTTTTGCGGACTCGGCCGCTTCCTCGGGGCTGGTATGGTAATTGAGAATATCGCGGGTAATCTGGGCCAAATTCTTGCTGCCCTTTGTCTCAAGTCCTGCGGTGATCATCGCGACAAGCTTGGGCTGCAGTGCTTCATGCACCAACAGGTCTGCGCCCTTTGATGCGGCGATCAGCGATGTCGATTTTTTGGTATCGCCGCTAATCACGATCGAACGGCCTTTATAATCGAAGCGGTATCCAACCGAAGGATCCACCGGGCCATGGTCGACCCGGAAAGCGGTAATCTTAAGTCCGTCTTTTTCCAATACGACGACAGTGTTGCCCTTGCCTGCTTCGGGGAGCGTGAAGGGCATAGCTTTGCCGCCTGCACCGCTTGGCGGTGCGATAGCGGCGCCATGGTGTCCCGTGCGATAGCTGTTATCGATGGCATAGGCCGCGTTGAAGCCAGCGACCACCGCTTCCACGCCGGTTGCCCCGAAGACGGGGAGGGGGCTGGTGTTCGTGCCACCCACCCAACGGTTCATCATCAATGGACCCATGCCGTCAATATGGTCCGAATGGAAATGGGTCAGTAATACGCCCTCAATCTTCCCGAGAGGGATGCCCATCATGTTGATGTTGCGCCCGCCACCCTCGCCAACATCGACGACGAAAATTTGCTTACCCGCAATCACGACATTGCATGGACCGGCACGGCTGGGGCTGGGCAGTGGCGAGCCGGTTCCACACAGCGCGATGTGCAAGCCATCGGGTAAGGCGGCGGTTGTGTCGCGGCCGACGCGCTCGCGCACGGCGCGCTCAAACAGCATGGTACCTACGTCCGCCTGCCGCATTTTGACCGTGATGCCCGCCATCAATGCCAGCGCGCCAATACCCAAAATTATCTTGCTGCGTGTACGCATAACCATCACTCCCTATTTGTCTTGTCATCCTGTTTGACGCAATATAATGACATTATCAATGTCATATTATGGCAAGGCAGCGCTGTACGCGAAACCTTCGCTAACTTTGGGAGACTCAAGAGATGAAAAGAACAATGCAAATCCTTATCGGAATGGTCGGTCTGTTCAATATCCTAATTGGGCTGAGTTTCCTGTTCAATCCGGTGAAAATGGCCACCGAATTTGCGCTCTCCCCCTTGGGTACGCAAGGAATGGCGACGATGCGCGCCGACTTCCCCGCCTTCTTTCTGACCGGTGCTATCTTTTCGCTGATCGCTGCTTGGCGCGCAGACCGCACCCCATTGATGGTGCCGCTAATGCTGCTGACATTTGCGCTGCTCGGGCGCTTCGTTAGCATCGCGCTGGATGGGACTGCGCCGACTACAATTCCACCGATGATTGCTGAAGCAACTATGATTGCACTGCTCGGTCTGGCGTATCGCACTTTTGGAAAGTCAGCATAGCCTTTAGCTTTCTAAGTTATGGCAAGATGCGCTTGGACGTTGGTGGATGGACAAGCCGATTTAAACAATCGAGTTGAAGCCGAGGTAACACACCGCAGCTTGTCGAAATAGATAGCAATTCTATGGCCGCTCGTCGCATAACTGAAGCGGTCGTTCTGAGGTTTTTCATTGTTACATCATTCTATATCGCGTGCGGCATGTTAAGCTGCGCGATGCCACGTGCATCTTATGCCTGGCGCCACCATATGGACATCAGCAAACCCAGAATATCTGGATAAATTGTTGAAAACATATGGTGAGCCCTGCTGGGTTCGAACCAGCGACCTACTGATTAAAAGAATAATCAGTGGGTCGCTAAGTGTCCTTAACTGTCCAAAAATGGCAGAAAACCTAGACTCACCATCCATATAGTTCTTGATATGTTCACTAGTATCCAGTACAAAATGTTACCTAAGGTAACAGGTGATTTGTGTCAAAAAAAGTCGGTCTTACAGATGCCCGTATCGTTGGATTATTACCACCGAAAATCGGACAAATCGAAATTACGGACTCAATCGTAGCTGGTTTACGCCTGAGGGTCGGAGCGAGTGGCGTTAAAACTTACATCTTGCGAAAGCGTATCGGCAGCAAGGTTCATAATGTGACATTGGGCAGGCATTCGCTGGGCTTTGGACTTGCCGCTGCGCGTCGTCGTGCGCGAGATTTGCTTACCGACATTGAGCAGGGACAAAGCATCCCCAAGCGGTCCGATCCCAATCGCGGATATGCCCAGGGAATTGGCACAATTGGCGAGCTGTTTGAAACATATTTGACGAACGAGGTCATAGGGAAAAAGCGAACTGCGCGAGAAATAGAGCGAGTATTTCGCAAATATATTCTTCCGGAAATGGGCGACCGGATAGCTGATACGGTAACCCGCGGCGATGTGACACGCTTCATCGAGAAGATGGCATTTTGCCGGGGTAAAGAAACGCTGCGTATGGCGCGGTCAGTGCATCAGCATTTATCGAGTTTTTATTCATGGGCGATGCCAAAGCTGGACCGATTACCGGCTCATCCTTGCAGGGATGCGTGGCGACCAAAAGCATCTAAGCCGCGCGACCGTGTTTTGTCAGACTATGAACTCGGGCAGTTGTGGGATGCTTCACTTGGCGAGGGGTATCCTTTCGGCACGGTGGTGCGTTTACTGATTTTGACTGCGCAGCGCCGCGGCGAAGTCATCAATGCGGAATGGGACGAATTCGACTTTGACGCAAATCTGTGGACCATTCCTGGCAGCCGAGCGAAAAACGGGATCGCCAACATCGTTCCCTTATCGGCTCAATCTGTGAGCATTATTGAAGAAATACGAGATATGTTTGCATCAAGCTCCAATGAGTTTGGGTTGTCCGGGAACAGAGTTTTTCCGGCAATTGGCAATCCAGCTCATAGTACCGGCGGCATGCCTAAAGGTTGGCGACGGATTATGGCTTCAGTGCTGCGCGAAACAGATCGTAACATCTTGCACTTCACGCCGCATGACATCCGCCGTACCGCTGCGACGGGCTTACAACGCTTGGGCGTACCGCTGGTTGTGTCCGAAGCAGTGCTTAACCATCAGTCTGGAGCTGCCAAAGCCGGGGTCGCTGGAGTTTATCACCGCCATAAATATACGGTCGAAAAACAAGAGGCGCTAAGGTTGTGGGGCGATGAGGTTCAACGCATTGTAGATGCGCATGCCGCCGTCAAAAACCGGGGTTCCTCTTGGATGATCGCGCAGGGCTAAATGCGCATCAGCCGTCGGCGCTCGATGCTGCCCAGTCGACGCTTATTCGATCAAAGCCGGCTTGAATGCCTTCGATGATAACTGACTTCGTTTTTGGCACATCCACGTCTTCGCCGAAGTCTAGCACCCAGATCTTTTTTTCGGCAGTTTCGATTAAAAGTCCGCGACGGCTCTTGCGCAGATTTCCGGCCAGCCTGATCCTTGCGGGCTTTGACACTGAACTTCCCCTAATCAATTTAATGCCCACCGATCCAGAACGTTACGCACATACCCGGGAGTTTCGCCATTCAGCGGAATTCGTCCCAATCGCGAAACAGCGCCAGGGCCAGCATTATAGGCTGCAACTGCCAGATGCACCACGCCAAATCGGTCAAGCATTTGCCGAAGATATTGTGCTGCGCCAGTGATGTTGGCTTTTGGGTCGAAACGGTTTCGTACGCCCAGGTCTCGGGCAGTACCGGGCATGAGTTGACCAAGGCCAGCCGCACCAGCACTGCTTACGGCAGAGGGATTGTAACGAGATTCTGTCCAGATCAATGCATCAAGCAGCCCGTGAGGGATACCAAAGCGCGCTTCAGCTGCATGAACGTCGCCCAGAAAGCTCGTCCGCTGAAAGTTTGATCGAAATTTCACGGATTTCTCATTCGGGCGTGAGCGCTGGACGGAAAATACGGCTTCGCTGGCCAAATGCTGCGTTGGTGTTGGGCGGTAGGGCGGCGACCAGTGACCATGCTCTACAACCTGAAAATCGCCTCGCTCATTGATTCGATATCCCGGATCAATACTGACATCGGACGATGAAAGCTGCTCTGACGTCCCGATATTTTGGGCTGAAGGCGCATCAGCCCTTGCAGATGCTGTGTAAATCAGACCGGGGCCCAATAGCCCCACTAACAATATTTTCATTTTGCATTCCTTTTTGATAGACACAAAAAAAGAACATACAAGGAACATTGACGAGACGGAAGGGCTGCGGCTATGTGAAGAGCGGAGGCGGCGCTCGGTTGCAGGTAGCAACAGCAGGACTTCAGCATGCCCAACAGCCATCCCATTCTCCAATCTTCTCTTGAGACCCGAGCCCGTCAAATCGTCAAAGCCTTGGGCGGGCACTGGTCGCGCAAATCAGGCATGTGCCGTTGTCCAGCCCATGACGACAGAACACCGTCGCTCTCGGTTGGCGTCGCACAATCGGCAATATTGTTTCATTGTTTCGCTGGATGCTCGAGCGAGGAGGTGCTCGCTGGCTTTAAGCGGCATGGTATCCAACCACGCGACCTGTTCGACGGTAGGGGCAGTGTGGTTGTGCCAGCTGAAAAGCCATTCGGACCCGACGCCAATGCTTTGAGACTGTGGCAGCAGGCCGTTCCGCTCTCAGATACGCTCGGTGAGCACTATCTTGCCAAGCGTTCCATATCGCTTCGTTCCTGCGAACTGCGGTTTTTGGATCGAACGCCTTTGGGGCGCAAACCCGACGTCCGTTTCCTTCCTGCGCTCATTGCCGCTGTGCGGATGGATATCGGCATTGTTTGTTGATTGTCGTTGAGAAGTGACCCGTTAGGGGCATAAGTTTTCACTGAGATTTGACCCATGTTTGAACCACACCCTGACCGACCGGTTGGGGGGAT
>NCGG01000038.1 GCA_002278855.1 Sphingomonadales bacterium 28-55-16 | reverse complement strand
TGAGCATATCACCCAAAGGATCGGTCATTGCCATCTATCTTATCCTTACCAGCTCGACTTCGTAACGCCCGGGATCATGCCCTTATTGGCAAGATTACGAAGCTCGATACGGTTCAGCTTGAATTTACGGTACACGCCGCGAGGACGCCCGGTGGTTTCGCAACGGTTGCGCACGCGGTGCGGGTTACCATTGCGGGGAATTTCAGCCATTTTGAGGCGAGCGATCAAACGCTCACTGTCATCAAGCGACTGGTCTTTCGCCATTGCCTTGAGCTTCGCGTAACGACCGGCATATTTCTTAGCCAGCTTCTTGCGACGCTCGTTCTTGTTTATGGAGCTCAGTTTAGCCATTATGCAGCCGCCTTTTCATCAGCTTCTTCTACTGGGAACGGGAAGCCGAACAGCTTAAGCAGTTCACGCGCCTCGTCATCCGAGTTTGCCGAAGTCGTTACGATCACATCCATTCCGCGCACCACGTCGATGGCGTCATAGCTGATTTCTGGGAAGATGATCTGTTCCTTGAGACCCATGGCGAAGTTACCACGACCATCAAAGCTCTTTGGGTTTAGTCCGCGGAAATCGCGAATACGTGGCATCGCGATAGTAACCAAACGGTCGAGAAATTCGTACATTTGCGCACCGCGCAATGTAACCTTCACGCCGATTGGCATACCTTCACGCAGCTTGAAGCCAGCGATCGATTTCTTCGCCTTGGTGATGACTGGCTTTTGACCGGCAATCAGTTCCATTTCGGCAAGAGCGGTTGTAACCTTCTTCTTGTCCTGAGATCCTTCGCCCACACCCATGTTAAGTGTGATCTTCTCGATCTTTGGAACGGCAAAGCGGTTTGTGTAACCGAACTTTTCAGTCAGACCCTTCACGACGGTTTCGTCGTAAAGCTTCTTCATACGAGGCGTATATTTGGTATCAGCCACTGATCGTCTCCCCCGACTTCACGGCCACGCGGACCTTCTTGCCGTCCTTGGTTTCCACGCGAACGCGTGTTGCCTTGCCGGTCTTGGGATCCGCCAAAGCCACATTCGAAATGTGCAGCGGAGCTTCAAAGCGGTCGAGACCACCTTGCGGGTTAGCCTGCGAAGCTTTCCGGTGACGCACAGCGATGTTGACGCCAGCGACGACAACTTTGCTGTCCTTAGGCATCACGGCGGTTACTTCGCCTGACTTGCCCTTGTCCTTACCGGCGAGCACGACGACCGTGTCACCCTTTTTGATTTTTGCCAGAGCCATAGTTATAGCACCTCCGGTGCCAAGCTGATGATTTTCATGTGGTTCTTGGCGCGCAATTCACGAACAACTGGTCCGAAAATACGTGTGCCAATCGGCTCCTTATTGTTACCGATAAGCACAGCAGCATTAGAGTCGAAGCGAATGACCGAGCCATCGGCACGGCGGATGTCTTTGCGGGTACGAACGATAACGGCCTTGTGTACGTCACCCTTCTTTACCTTGCCGCGCGGCGCAGCTTCCTTGATCGACACCACGATGATGTCGCCAACGCCAGCCACACGACGCTTGGAACCGCCAAGCACCTTGATGCACTGCACGCGCTTTGCGCCGCTGTTGTCCGCAACATCGAGGTTGGATTGCATCTGAATCATGGGATCAATCCTCCGTTGTTGTTGCGACCGGGGCTACAGCGGCATCAGCCACCAAGCGCCAGGTCTTGTTCTTGGAAATCGGCGCGCACTCTTCGATGCGGACGACTTGGCCCTCTTTGACGACATTGTTTTCGTCATGGGCATGATACTTCTTCGTGCGACGGATGATCTTGCCGTAAAGCGGGTGCTTCACTTTGCGCTCGACCAGAACGACAATGGTCTTGTCATTCTTGTCGGAGACCACGGTCCCTGTGAGAATACGTTTTGGCATGGGTAGCTCCTTATGCCGTCTTTGCGGCGGCGCG
>NCGG01000037.1 GCA_002278855.1 Sphingomonadales bacterium 28-55-16 | reverse complement strand
ATCAAAATATTACCTAATCGAAAGAAGGTTTGAGAAAATGGCAAAAGCTAAATTTGAGCGGACGAAACCGCATTGCAACATTGGTACCATCGGTCACGTCGACCACGGTAAGACCACGCTGACTGCAGCGATCACCAAGATCATGGCAGAAACATACGGCGGTACTGCTGTTGATTTCGCTAACATCGATAAGGCTCCAGAAGAGCGCGAGCGCGGCATCACCATTTCGACCGCACACGTCGAGTATGAAACTGCTGGCCGTCACTATGCACACGTCGACTGCCCAGGTCACGCTGACTATGTTAAGAACATGATCACCGGTGCGGCCCAGATGGACGGCGCTATCCTCGTTGTGAACGCAGCTGACGGCCCGATGCCACAGACTCGCGAGCACATCTTGCTTGCACGTCAGGTTGGCGTTCCTGCGCTTGTTGTGTACATGAACAAGGTTGACCAAGTCGACGACGAAGAAATTCTCGAACTCGTTGAAATGGAAATCCGTGAGCTTCTTTCGAAGTATGATTTCCCAGGCGACGATATCCCAATCGTTCGTGGTTCGGCGCTTGCGGCACTTGAAGGCCGTGACGACAACATCGGTAAGGAATCGGTCCTTGCACTGATGGCTGCCGTTGACGAAGCTATTCCTCAGCCAGAGCGTCCAATCGACAAGCCATTCTTGATGCCAGTCGAAGACGTGTTCTCGATCTCGGGTCGTGGTACAGTTGTAACTGGCCGCGTTGAAACCGGAATCGTCAAGGTCGGCGAAGAAGTTGAAATCGTCGGTATCAAGGACACCAAGAAAACGACCGTCACTGGCGTTGAAATGTTCCGCAAGCTGCTCGACGAAGGCCGTGCAGGCGACAACATCGGTGCGCTTGTTCGTGGCGTAGGCCGTGAAGAAGTTGAGCGTGGCCAAGTTCTCTGCAAGCCAGGTTCGGTTACGCCGCACACTGAGTTCTCGGCAGAAATCTATGTTCTTTCCAAGGACGAAGGCGGCCGTCACACGCCATTCTTCGCAAACTATCGCCCACAATTCTACTTCCGTACGACGGACGTAACGGGCGAAGTGATCCTTCCTGAGGGCACTGAAATGGTTATGCCAGGCGACAACGTGACCATCGCTGTTAAGTTGATTGCACCAATCGCAATGGACCCAGGTCTCCGCTTCGCAATTCGCGAAGGCGGCCGGACCGTCGGTTCTGGGGTTGTCAGCACCATCACGAAGTAATATAGGCCGCGCATCCCGCCTGAATCTGTGATTCGGGCGGGGCGGTTTTAAGAAATTCTGAACAGCTGTTCCGGCTTCGAAAGCGCAAGTCGGAATGGCTGTTTTTCGGCTCTTTGATATTGATAGAATTTGGAAATTGGTGAAACCATGGAAACGCAAAATATTCGCATCCGTCTGAAGGCATTTGACCATCGCGTCCTCGATCAGGCGACTGGCGATATTGCAGACACAGCACGCCGCACCGGCGCGCTTATTCGTGGACCAATTCCACTTCCTACCCATATCGAAAAGTTCACAGTGAACCGCGGACCGCACGTCGACAAAAAGTCGCGCGAGCAGTTCGAAGTTCGGACTTATAAAAGGTTGCTCGACATTGTGCAGCCCACGCCGCAGACCGTAGACGCGCTTATGAAGCTCGATCTTGCTGCCGGTGTGAATGTCGAAATCAAATTGGCGTAAGCCGATATCTTCGCGAAAGCGAAGTGAGACAATAGGAATACCGCCGAGTTTACTCGGGCTGCGTTCCCCGTCTTACCAGATAGCTCATTAAGGTGAGCCACTGGTGCCTAGCCCGGACGGGGCAATGCTTAAAAATTCAGGGCTAGATTTAGGCGTCACGCCCTCCTGGCAATCCTGCCAGCCGGGCCTCTGACATAAGTTGGAGTATGGATCATGCGCACTGGCGTGATCGCGAAAAAGATGG